>CAVUGF010000020.1:0-7051 GCA_963740975.1 uncultured Alphaproteobacteria bacterium
TCGATGGGACATGGTATCATTGCGTATCGCCAGCGGAGGGGGGAGCCGCTCCGGCCTGGAGCACCGCGATCCTGGCTCTCGCTGGCAAAGACTGCAAGCGCGCCTTGAGCGTCTGCGCATGACGGTAGGCATCCTCGATCCGCGCCATTTGCAGCCGCCCCGATTTGAGCGCGGATTGGATCGCCTCAAAGCTCAGAGCCGTGATGCCAGCCGGCAGGCTGGACGGTTCGCGGATCAGGATCATATCGGCGCCGCTCTGCAGGGCGCGGACGACGGTATCGCCGTAAAGTGCCGGAGCACCGCGTGGCACCTCCATCTCGAAAATCAAGGCGTCATGGAAACTCGTCCGGCCCCCGCGAGTCCTCGCCGTCCGTATCGAGCTGAGCGACAGGTCCACATAGCGCATCGTCTCCATCGCCTTCACGGTAACGACAAGCGCATCGCTCGGCTCGCTCCTCAATAGCAAATGCAGCATTGCGGTACTTGGCCGCTCTTTGATCCATGTGGTCCGCAATCCCGGCCGGAATGGCACATGCCTGAGAGCCGTCAGCACCCCGCGATCATGGTGGCCCAATTTAAATGCATGCGCATAAGCGGCAATGGCGGAGGGTGAAGTTCCATAACAATGCGCCGAGAGATCGACCCCCTGCCGCCGGCAGACATCCTCGCTCGGGCCGATATTCAGGGTTACGCCAAGCGCTGCCAGCCCATCCGCCATTGCCCGGTATTCGCGCTGCGCCTCATGCGGGTTCCCGCCGCTGCTGACGGCGTTAGCTGAGTTGTAGAAGACAAAGCCCTTGTCCTCGGACAGCACTGCGTCTGCCCCGCCAGGCTGCTCGATGGCGATGAGCGGCGTGTTCTCGCCCCCCGCATCGTTTAGAATTGCCAGCAGCTCGCGCAGCTGCGCGGAATTTGCAATATTCGAGTCCCTGACGAGAGCGCCCGCCAGCTTTCCGCCGTGCAAATCGTCAGCAATGCGCTCTACATCCGGGTCTCCCGGCTGCCCGGCCCGAAAAACCGGTCAGCATGAGCCGGCCAATCATATGGCGCAGCTTTTCCTCCGGCGTTTTTCCCAGTGAGGGCGCCTTGCCGTCGCCGCCTATCCTGGCAGGTGTCAGCGGCCGGAGCGCGATAAAATTGCGTTCTTGCTCGCTCAAGAGACGGCCGGCAGGGGCTCCACGGACTGGCTTGGCGGCTGCGGTCAATTGCGCCGGGCCTGGCGCCGTCCTCGCGAGCGGAGCAGGCCGCCTTTCGTGCCTATGGCGGTTCTGCTCCTCCGTTCGAAACGGGTATGGGGCACACCACGCCGGCCTATCGTCCCCGTCCTGGCAGCTCTCCGGAACACGCCGGCTGGCGGAAGAGCCTTCTGAGGGCTGCTCAACATGGAGCGCCAAGGACGGCCTTACGGGAACGGCCGTCAGCGGCGCTGCCATAGCTGCGCTCGAAATCAGGATCGAACATATAATGGCAAGAGGAATCCGGACCATAGTCTTAACGTGCGCCTAAAATTACAAAGCCCTTATCGCATAGCTACGGCCGGTCCTGCACGATCTTTTTTATTAGACATTTACACTTGTGCCGGTTCCTTGCAAGTCGTTGACATGCCGGCAACAGGTATCAGCCGCGTGGCTGCGGAACGGCGCGCACATAGGGCTTGAGCGCTTTCCAACCGGCTGGGAATTTCTCCCGCGCCTCCTGGCCGGACATGCCTCCGGCGATAAGCACGCCGCCGGCAGGCTTCCAGTCCGCTGGCGTCGCGACCCCATTCGTGAAAGCGGATGCGTCCCGCCGTGGTCTCAGCCTCGAAATCCAGTGCCGTCGCGCCCAATTGCAGCTTCATGCCGGCCTCCAAGCCGCTTCGCCACCAGAGGCTATATGGAATGCAATGCTACCAAACGGTAACAGGCGCCTCCCAAAAACATGCACATGCCTCCGATCCTGCCCCGAGCGGAAAGAGCCGGTCCCCGTATCGCGGCCGGATTGGCGGCGGCTGGCACAACTGGCGGCTGAATCGCCCAGCGCCCAGCCCGACACTTGCGCGAATCGCCAACTTTAACTCTACTTGAGAGAGAGCAAGCGGGAGACAATGAGCATGTGCGGAATGCGGAACCCGGAGAACAATACCAGAGCCAGGAAAGTGCCGAAAACAGTGTGGCACATCCTGCCAGCCTTGCTGTTGACCGCGTCGGTCCTATCGGCCCAAGCGCAAAGCGTTGAAACGCCCGTCTTCAAGCTGCCGGAGCAAATCGAATTCAAGGGGCTGCCCGGCGCGCTCCAAATCGCAACGGTTTTTGGTGATCCGGCCAAGCCGGAAATGTTCGTCCAGCGCATTAAGTTTCCCGCGGGGCTCAAGCTCATGCCGCACTATCACCCGGATTCGCCGCGCACCGTGGCCGTTCTATCTGGCACACTCTATTACGCGGTGGGTGAGGTTTGGGACGAAAGCAAGCTCAAGGCGCTCCCCGCCGGAACCTTCTTCACCGAAGCGCCGAAGGTGGCCCATTTTGCCTGGGCAAAGGACGGCGATGTGGTTCTTCAGCTAACGAGCATCGGCCCAACCGGCGCCACCCTGCTCAAGGCTCCTCAATAGCGATCGCACCGGACCGCATCGGCATCCATGCAACGCCCAGTACAGCCGGAGGCAAGCTGGCCCCCATTTGCTGCACGCACTCAAGCGACCTTGCCGCCGAAAAGATGCACTAAATTCAAAACGTTACTAGCACACCTTCTGTAACGGAGACGCCCCGTCAGCGCGTCTTCTTCCCGCCAGATGCAGCCGTTTTGATTGCAGCCGTCGTTGCGGGGGGGCGCACGCTGAACCACTGGCCCTTCGGCAGCAGGCGTTCCTTCAGGAAGGAGAACAGCACGGGCGGCTTCACGGTTTCCCAGAAATCGCGGGCGGGCGGGGTTGCCAACGCTACTGCGACGAGAGCGATGGCCATGAGCGCGGACGAGCGCCAGGAACGATAGTCGAACAGCTTGAGCGCCGTGCCGAACGACTTCTTGACGGCCGCGCCTTCGACGTCGACGGAATAAATTTCGTCGAGCGCGAGATGGGTGAGGAAGCCGATCAGCACGAAAAGGCCCGTGAGCCAAGCGAGTGCCGCCGGCTCGTGGAAGACACGGTCGAAAATGACCGCCGTCAGCGCCATAAAGAACCCGCCGGCGAGCACCGAATGGAAGACGCCGCGATGCTTGGTCCGCTCCTGGAACAGCTTGTGCCCGCCATAGCGCACTGCCAGATAGACGCCAAGCCAGACGATCCAAAGCTCCGCGATGGAATATTGCCCCGAAAGGCTGAACAGGGCGATGAAAGCGCTGATCGCGCCGAGCGTGTTGAACAGGATGCGTGACGGGATCGCCTTGTCCAGGTCGATGTCGGGCAGGATGCCGCCGATGGTGCCCGCAAGCGTGAGCGTCAGCAGGTAATTCGGCGGCGCGGCATGGCCCGCCAGCGCGACCGTTGCGCAAAGGCCGCTACCCACGGCCGCCACTGCCAGATGCGTGTTGAAGTTCGCCATTCGTACCCTCCGTTAACGGCAACTTAACTGATTCGTTGGATCGGCGGACGAATTGCCGCCGCAAAATCCATGGAAATGACGGACGGACCGGGATGCAGGTGGCAAAACATGGGGGCGGCCTACACAGTTCTAACGGTTCTGATCGCGGGCACGATGGCGGGCTTTGCCAGTATCTTCGCCGCGGGGAGCATCGCGCCGGCACCGGCTCCCGCGATCGTGGGGGCTCCGCAGGCGGATCTGCCCGTGGAGGCGATCTCAATCGAGAGCGGCTCGGGAAGCCGGCTTGCAGGCTGGTTCATCCAGGGCCAGCCCCGGCGCGGCGGCGTTCTGCTCATGCACGGGATCAGGGCGAACCGGCTGGAGATGCTGGACCGCGCGAGAATGCTCCACGGACACGGCTTCGCGGTGCTTCTGTTCGATTTCCAGGCGCACGGAGAAAGCCCCGGCCGGTACCTCACCTTCGGCTACCTTGAGGCCCGCGACGCAAGGGCCGCCTTCGATTTCCTGCGTCAGAAGCTCCCCGGCGAGCGCATTGGCGTCATCGGCATGTCCCTGGGCGGGGCGGCGGCGATCCTTGCCGAAAAGCCGTTGGAGGCTGACGCACTGGTGCTCGAAGCAGTCTTCGGCTCGTTCGATGAAGCGCTCGGCAACCGGCTTGCGACGCGTTTCGGCCCGTTAAGCCGGCTGATTTCGCCGCTGCTCAAATACCAGGTCAAGCCGCGCCTGGGTTTCGATCCGGACATCCTGAAACCGGCAGAGCGTATCGCGAACGTCCATGCGCCATTGCTGCTAATCGCGGGCGCCGAGGACAAACACGCCAGCCTCGCCGAAATGAAGCGCATATACGCGAATGCGAACGAGCCGAAGGAACTTTGGATCGTTCCCGAAGCGCCCCATGCCGATTTCCATCGCTTTGCGCCGGAGGAATACGAGCGCAGGGTGCCCGGCTTTCTCCTTCCGCGCCTGGCGGGTTGACGTCAGACGAAAACATCCACGCCGCGCTTGCCCTATTTGCGAAGGCTGAACCGGGGTGCATCCGGTGGTGGCGGCAGCGCAAAGCGGCCTTGCGGCCAGCTAAATCGACAAGGCCTATCTTTAGAGGCAGTATAGCCAGGAGCTTGAAAAACACCGGATCGAGGAGGCAAATGGCGGAGTGTTCAGCCCACAAGGCGGCGGAATTCGACGGGAGCCAATGTTGAAGAAGACGCAAAAGCGGTCATTCTGGCTAACTATGTTTTTCATAGTTGGGAGCATCCTGTTCGCGGACGCGGCCCAAGCGGAGGCAAATTCCGTGACACTGAGACTTGAATCCGACGCCTTTCTGGAGGGCGGGGCCATTCCCCGGAAGTACACCTGCGAAGGCAAGGACATTTCGCCGCCGCTGTCGTGGGTGGGGATTCCGTCAGGCACCAAGAGCCTTGCGCTCATCGTGGACAACCCCGACGCGCCCGATCCAATGGCGCCGAATATGACCTGGGTGCATTGGGTGCTGTTCAATATGCCCGCGGACGCAACCGGCCTTCCAGAAGGCACGGAGGCGCAGCCGGGCAGCGCCATGAATGGCCTCAACGATTGGAATCGGACCGGCTATGGCGGTCCGTGCCCGCCAACCGGCCGCCACCGCTATTTCTTCAAACTCTACGCGCTCGACACCACGCTTACCGGCCTGAACCATCCCAACAAGGCGGCGGTCGAAGCAGCCATGCGCGATCACATACTTGAGCAAGCCACGCTTGTGGGCACCTATGAGAAGGGACGGTAGCGGCCCAAGCTTGGCGCTCCGCTCCCAGCTTAGGAACTGGGCATCGATATCTCCAAACGGCAGATCGTGCGGCTATTCAGCAGCACGAAGTGAAGGTTGCGTATAGCGCGATCATTGTCCCACTGCCTGGAATGGCGCGCAAAAACAGCAACTTGGAAGCTGGATGGTGGACACGACAGGGAACCGATAACGAAGCGAAATCAGAGGATTAGCGAAAAAGTGGGACAATTTTCTCTCATGGAAACGCATAGCTTCTTGCTGAAATGTCCCACCCAAAACGTATGCGCGAGCAGGTTTCAGGGCGGTTATGCCGAACCTCATCCGGTTCTCACTTTGCCTTGAGACAAGAGGCGGTCCAAGTTTGCGCGATCAGGAACCACGCAGCGGGACGCGACCCCGGGCCTCCATTATTCCGTAGCTTGCCGGTTCCGATCCGTGCTCTTGATGTTCAGCCAATAACGTGTCGACTTGCGTTCGCCCGTGCGGACAAGGGCCGCCATCGCGGTCAGGCCTACGAGATCGCGCGTGGCGGTGGCGCGCGATGCGCCGGAGATACTGATGTAGTTCTCTGCACTTAAGCCTCCTTTGAACCCTTCGAGCCCCTGCCGGAACATACGGGCCAGAACTTTTTCCTGCCGGGGGTTCAATTGTCCCCGCACCCTGTCATGGAGTTGGGTCTTTTCGATCAAGAAATCCACCATACGCTGAGTGTAATCCTGGGCGTTCAGGATAACGGCTGCAAAATATTCCACCCATTCGTCAACGGCGTTGCTCTTGTTGCTCCGCTCCAGCAAGTCATAATAGGTCTTCCTCTGCTTCTCGATGACCTGAGAGAGCGCGATCAGAACCGGCTGGCCGAGCGATTGCGACAGGACTTTCTGGGCGAGGCCGCGCGCGACACGGCCGTTGCCGTCCTCGAACGGATGGATGCTGACGAAATAGAGGTGAGCGATGCTCGCGCGGACCAGCGCTGACAGTGGAGCAGCGCTGCCAGGCGCCGTGTTGTTGAACCAGCGTATGAAACGCGTCATTTCGCGCTGGATGCTTTTCGAGGGCGGTGCTTCGAAATGTACCTTTCGCTTGTAGCCCGGTCCGGAGACAACTTGCATGGGCTCACCGTGGGTGCGGTAACGGCCAATATCGGCGACATGGGTCGGCCGGCCATGATCATCGTATGCCAGGAAAACAGAGCCTCTTGCGTTAAGGGCGCAACCGGGTTGCGGTAGAGTTCGACCATCATATCCGCGATGCCTTTTTCGGCGGGCGAAACCTTACCCGGCCCCGGATCGAGGCCGAAATGCCTGCGGATGGAGGAATGGACGCTATCGCGGTTGAGGATTTCGCCCTCGATCTCCGAGGTTTTTAGGGCTTCATCGCTCATGAGTTCGATGGCGAGGACGGCCTTGTCATCGTCACGCACATGGCGGTAACTGCCGAGCAGCACCCCGGACTGGCGCAGGAATTGCGCTTCCAGTTCATCAAACCGGGCTTTGCTGTCAGTGAAGACCGGCCAGTCCGGCTGCTGCCAGTTCCATATCATGAGCGATAAACCGTCTGTTTATAGCTCATGATCTGCGCGCGTTTGCGAGCTATAAATCCACCCTTTTTGCCTCACGACCGGTGTGCCGGAATTGAATGGGAGCCGCTGCGGTGAAAAACGCCATGAGCCGCTGGCTCTTATAGGGACAATCGAGCGTTGGGTGCTATTCCCCCGGATTGTCCCACCAATATGAAAAACCCGCAAAAACAGTGACTTATGGTGGAGGTC
>CAVUGF010000021.1:0-35162 GCA_963740975.1 uncultured Alphaproteobacteria bacterium
GGCGGATGCGGATTTGCAAAACGCCGTTCTAATTGCGGCAGTCCACTGTAGCACGCGCTGGCTGGCACCGGCACGCCCGGCGCCGTCCTCACCGGCTCCGGCGCGGTTCCTCGCGTGGGGCGTGCGGACTTCAAATTCCTTAGTCAAAACAGTGTGCATAAAAAGCTTCCGGCTCACCCGGAAGGGCGCCGCGCCCGTATTTAGCTGTGCGGCCGGCGTCCCGGAGGCAGTCTTGGGCCGGCAAGTCCCAGAATGCGCCGTTACGCACTTTCTGTAGTCATTGCAATGCCTTGCCAGAACGTTTCCGCTTCGCGCTTCCTGCTGCCTGTGTACTAAATACCCGCTATACGGGTGCTTAGTGCACACAAATCTACCTAAGGCTGTGGCCTTGAAAGCATATCTGTGGCGCAAAATCCCCAGCTTTCGTGAAACAAACCCGTAAACCCAATCTGGGTTCAGTTCGTCAACACAACGTGAAAAGTTCTGCTAAGTTCAGCTCACACGGTTGATCTTTGGGCACCGGCAAAGTTGGTTCTGACCTGGGCAGGTTGGAGCAGGGCCGAAAGAGGCACGGAGAGGCCGGACTAGGCACTTTGGAGGGGGTTTTTATGAAAACTACCATTAAACTTGCGGCTATCGGCGCTGCTGCGCTTGCCGTTTCTTCGACTGCAGCTCTCGCTGGTGGCGCAGCTGGTACAGCTGACTCGCCGCTTCCGGCTGGCGTTACCACTGGCTTGGCTCTCGGTGCGCCTCTGCCAGAGGGCGTTTATGACATCACCATCGGCAGCTACGGCTCGAAGAATAGCGGGGATAGCTATAACAACGCCGCTTATGCTGTGCCGGTATGGCTGATCTGGTCTACGCCTTGGCAGATCGCTGGCGGCCGTATCATGCTCGATACCCTTACGCCGGTAGCGGACGTTTGGAATGCCGGAACCGCTGGTACGACTAGCTGGATGAACACTCTCGTTGATGCAGGTATCGCTTGGAACCTGCATAATGGCTTTAACGTTAGCTTGCATGCTGGCGCGTGGCTGCCGAGCACCCAGCTAATCCCATCGGTTTATGGCCGCACGGACGCGTCCTTCCAGGGCATCGGTTCGGTTAGCTACGTTGCTAACGGCTGGAACCTGACGGCGACCACCATCTACAACGATGGCCAGAACGCTCAGAGCGCTTACTGGAACTTGGACCTGACGGCCACCAAGAAGCTTGGCAAGATGGAAATCGGCGCTATCGGCTACGGTTCTTGGGAGCAGGATGGCGCGAAGAAAGAGCAGTTCGCTCTCGGTGGCTTGGTTGGCTATGACTTCGGCTCCTTCATCGCTCAGGCGAAGCTGGCTGGCGACGTCTCCGCGAACGACGCTTATGGCGAGAAGGAAGTTCGCGGCACTCTGACGATCATCAAGCCGCTCTGGAACCCGGCTGCGGAAGGTCCGCTGAAGTAAGCCAGGCTTTAGGTCTGCATTTAGAGCCAGCGGCGAAAGCCGCTGGCTTTTTTTATCTGCCCGCCACCAGCTCCTCGCACGAGAGCTTGTGGAAAAGCAGGAGTTGCAAGAGCCGGGCCTGAAGTTCTGATGCGCAATGCCGTCATCGCGAGGCGCTACCGCGCCGTGGCGATCCAGAGGCTCGATGCACCGGGGTGTTTTTTCTGGATCGCTTCGCTCATGACGGCAGAACGGTCGAAACTTTCGGCAATCGGTCTTGCACGGAACAGCGGTTGCCTCTTCATCAATTCGCCGCTGAGACCGTTCGTTTCCAGCCCTGCAAATCTCCCGCTTCATCAGCCCGTTTCGCTATCCGGCCAATAGTTGAGCCGTGGGCTGATAAATAGATATAGAAGCCGCTCCACAGCTTTCGGTAGGTGGTGCCAGGAGGGTACATGTGGCTGGCGCGCATCGACTTTCGCGAAACTGGAGCAATGGCCCATTATGGGCCTCTTTCGCCTACACATCCGCAAAAGGTCTGCTAATCTCAAGCCTGCATGGAAGCCATACGCGCGGCACATGCAGCTTCGTTCGGGGCACGACGGGCTGAAAGTCAGGGATGCGCGCAGTTCAGTTTCACTCTCTGGGAGGGGGTTTATGAAAAATACAGTTAAATTAGCGGTTCTCGGCGCTGCCGCGCTTGCCGCTTCTTCGACCGCCACTCTTGCCGGCTCCGAGCTTCCGAGCGGCGCGTTGACCGGTCTGGCCCTTGGCGCACCTCTGCCGGAAGGCGTTTACGATCTGAGTATTGCCAGCTACGGCTCCGCTGGTACCTCGAATGTAGCTTATGCTGCTCCTATATGGCTTTACTGGTCGACCCCCTGGCAAGTCGCCGGTGGCCGGGTAAGCCTTAGCACCTATACCGGCATAGCGGATGCGTGGACTTCGGGGCACGCGGGCGCCGACAGCTTCCTGAATACACTTGTCGAAGGTGGCGTCGCTTGGAACTTACACAACGGCTTCAACGTCGCGCTGCATGCCGGTGCATGGCTGCCGAGCACGCAGACTGTACCCGTCGCGGTGGGCCGTGACTACACCGCATTCCAGGGCCTCGGCGCGATCAGCTATATCGCCAATGGCTGGAACCTGACCAGTGTGGTTGGCTACGGCAGCGGCGGTGGCGGCACATACGGTCAAGACAATCATTGGCAGTCGGCGTCCTATACCCTTGACCTGACCGCAGCCAAGAAGTACGGCAAGATGGAGCTTGGCTCGATCGGGTACGGTTCGTGGGATGTAGACGGAGCTAAGGAAGAGCACTTCGCTCTTGGTGGTCTCGTTGGCTACGACTTCGGCTCCTTCGTTGCTCAGGCAAAGCTTGGAACCGACGTTTATCACCACAACATCGCTGGCGATATGGACAAAGAAACCCGCGGCTGGCTGACGATCATCAAGCCGCTTTGGAACCCGGCGCCTGAAGGCGCGCTGAAGTAAGCTCTGCCTTACATCCAGCATTTCGAGCCAGCGGCGAAAGCCGCTGGCTTTTTTGTTGCCCGCAGCCCATCGAGCGGCGCGCCCTTAGCAGCCCGGCCATGGCTGTGGCGCAAATATCGCAGCCCATGCCAAAGGACAACCAGAGGTAGTTATTTCATCGAAATTCCCGCGAACACGCGCATAAGTTGTGCTAAGTTCAACTCACACACGGCTCACCCTTAAGCACCGGCGTAACCGCATCCTTCCTGGGCAGGAAGATCGTGCGGCCCAAAATGGCGCGGATGAGCCGGATTTGGCACTTTGGAGGGGTTTTATGAAAGACACCATTAAGCTCGCGGCTATCGGCGCTGCTGCGCTCGCCGTTTCAACAACTTCCGCGCTTGCCGGCCCGACGCTGCCGGCTGGCGTCACAACGGGTATCGCGCTCGGCGCTCCCTTGCCGGAAGGCATCTACGACATCAGCATCGGTAGCTACGGCACGCGCAACGACGTCCTCGGCAACCTCGCTTACGCCATCCCGGTGTGGCTGATCTGGTCGACACCGTGGCAAATCTTCGGCGGCCGGATCGGTTTCGACTCTGCGACCGGTGTCGCGGATGTTTGGACGCCCGGCAACACTTATCATCCCGCTGTTGGCATAGTTCCTGGTTACCAGGATGGCATCGGAACGGATAGCTGGCTGAACACGCTGATGGAGGGCTCTATCGCCTGGAGCTTCGGCAACGGTTGGAATGCTTCGCTGCGCGCTGGTGCGTGGCTGAATAGCACGCAGACTCTCCCGATGTTCCTGGGCCGCGACTATACCGCCTTCATGGGCGGCGGTTCCATCAGCTATGTTGCGAACGGCTGGAATTTGACCGCGACCGCACTTTACGGCTCTGGCGGTAACGGCGACCTTTATAAGACGCAGAACCCGTGGATTAACCTCGACCTGACCGCGACCAGGAAGTTCGGCAAGGCCGAAATGGGCGTGATCGCCTACGGTTCGTGGGATACGGAATGCGCGGGTGGCTGCTGGGCCGGCAATGGGAAGTCGAGCGAGTTCGCTATCGGCGGCCTCGTCGGCTATGACTTCGGCTCCTTCATCATGCAGGCCAAGCTGGCGGCCGATGTGGACGCAGGCAACATCTACCAAATCCCCGGCTACGACGCCAAAGAGGTCCGCGGCACGATCAACATCATCAAGCCGCTGTGGAATCCCGCACCTCCGCTGGCTCCGCTGAAGTAAACGATCCAAGTTATTTTGATGTGTAAGCCAGCGGTTTCCGCTGCTGGCTTACCGCGCACTTCGGAGGGCATATCCCGTGGCAGGATGGGCCTGGTGGGGCGTGGGCAAACCATAATCGGGCGAGATTTAGGGGGAATACATGAATAATACGATCAAGCTTGCGTTTCTCGGCGCATGCGCGCTCGCAAGTTCCTCAACGGCGGCGCTTGCAGGCTCGGAACTGGTGAGAGGCCTCACAACCGGCCTCAGCGTCGGCATGCCGCTGCCGGAAGGTGTATACGACATTTCCGTAGGCAGCTATGGCGGCTGGGATCCCAAGACCGCTCCTATGGGTTTGAGCGAGGCCTACGCGATACCGGTCTGGCTGATCTGGTGGACGCCGTGGCAAATCCTCGGTGGCCGCGTGGAGTTCGATACGACGACCGGAGTCGGAGATTTGTGGAATACCGGTAACACTTTCCATGCCCTTTCTGCCACCGCTGGCTCCCAGGACGGCATCGGCCTCGACAGCTGGCTGAACACGCTCGTCGAAGCCGGCATCGGGTGGAACCTGGGCGGCGGTTGGGGCGTCAGCCTGCATGCCGGCGCTTGGCTGCCAAGCACCCAAACGCTTCCCTCGCTTCTCGGCCGCAACTATACCGCCTTCCAGGGGGCCGCGGCGGTCAGCTATATGGCAAATGGCTGGAACCTTTCGGCCACCGGCATCTACGGCTCCGGCGGCGGCGAGGAGACCGTTGTTCTCCCCTTCGGCACGGCAACCGCGCAGCAGGCCGAATGGGTCAACCTGGACCTTACAGCCACAAAGCACTTCGGCAAGGCCGAAGTAGGCGCCGTTGCCTACGGTTCGTGGGATCTCACCAACAGCGGTGAGGTGACTTGCTTCCTTTCAGGCGGCACCCTCGCTTCGCTCGCCCCCTGCAAGCAGCACCAGTTCGCGGTTGGCGGCCTCGTGGGATACGACTTCGGGATGTTTCTGGCTCAATTCAAGTTGACCAGGGACGTCGACGAATCCAATTACAGGGGTATGGAAACCCGCGGCTCTCTGACGTTCGTCAAGCCGCTCTGGGTTGCCATGCCTCCCGAGGCTCCGTTGAAGTAGGCACGCCCGAATATCCAGCTTTCAAGCCAGCGGTTTCCTGCCGCTGGCTTTTTTCATGCCTCCGCCATTTCCGGGGCATACAAGCACCAGGCAAGCTTCAATCTCGTTCCAGCCACATTTCTCGAAAATAAGTGGCTCAACCAGCCGTTCCCGGCCGATGGACAATCTCTTGGGTTTGCGCTCACGCCGCTGCAAATGTATATGGATTCGGGGCGTTTCTTGCCGGCAGCCCTATCGGAGATTAGTGTTTCGGGGACGGCTCACTCAATTCCCGGGTTTCAGGATGACCTTGAATAAACTCACTCGATTCACCCGGCTGGCGTCCTTGACAGCGGCGCTTGCGGGCTTCGCCGGAGCGGGGCTCATGGCGCCCGCGCCCGCCCATGCCGAGCTTAAGCTTTGCAACAGCACGTCAAGCCGGATCGGCGTCGCCATCGGCTACAAGGACAAGGATGGCTGGGCCAGCGAAGGCTGGTGGAACGTCGACAGCCAGTCTTGCGCGCTGTTGATTCAGGAGAAGCTTCGCGCACGCTTCTACTACGTTTACGCCTTCGACTACGACAAGGGCGGGGAATGGGGCGGCCCCATTCCCATGTGCACCCAGGATGTGGAGTTCACGATCAAGGGCATTGAGGGCTGCGAGAACCGCGGCTACAAGAAGAGCGGCTTCTTCGAGGTCGACACGCAGGAGCAAGCGGACTGGACGGTCAAGTTGACGGATCAGACCGAGCCTCAAGCCGCTCCTCAGCACAACGCTGGCGGAGCGCCCGGCCAGTCTCCCGCGCAGGCGGTGGCTGTGTCACCGTCAGGATCGAGAAAGAGATGAAGCGTGAACGCCGGGTCAAGATCGTTGCGACGCTTGGCCCTTCGAGTTGTCAGCCCGCCGCCATGGAGCGGCTCGTGCAGGCGGGCGCGGATGTGTTCCGCATCAACATGAGCCACTCAAGCCACGACGATATGCGGAGCTATACCGGTTCGCTTCGCGAGCTTGAGGCGAAATACGGCCCCATCGCGATTCTGGCCGATCTGCAAGGCCCGAAGCTTCGCATCAGCTCGCTGGCCGAGGGACAGATCCGCCTGGAGCGCGGCCAGCACGTTGTCTTCGATGCCAATCACGCGCCAGGAAATGCCAAGCGCGTCGGGCTGCTGCACCCGGAGATTTACGCCGCGGCCGAGCCTGGGCACACGCTGTTGATCGACGACGGCAAGCTCAATTTGCGTATTTTGACGGTCACGCCGGGCCGCCTCGTCGCGGAGGTTGTCACCGGCGGGATTCTATCGAGCCGCAAAGGCGTCAATCTGCCCGATGCGATCCTGCCGCTTGCCTCGATGACCACCAAGGATCGCGAGGATTGCGAAGCCGCGGTGGCTGCCGGCGTGGATTGGGTCGCGGTTTCCTTTGTGCAGCGTGCGCGGGACATCCTCGATGTCCAGGCCATCGTGAAGGACCGCGCCTGGGTCATGGCGAAAATCGAACGGCGGGCCGCCGTCAATGCCATGAACGATATCCTTGAAGTGGCCGATGGCATCATGGTTGCCCGTGGCGACCTCGGCGTCGAGCTGCCGCTGGAACAGGTTCCAGGCATTCAAAAGCGGCTCCTGCGCGCCGCCCGCCATCTCGGCAAGCCGGTAGTCGTGGCCACGCAAATGCTTGAGAGCATGATCGGCTCGCCAGTGCCGACGCGCGCCGAGGTTTCCGACGTCGCGACCGCCGTATTCGAGGGCTCTGACGCAGTAATGCTTTCCGCCAAATCTGCAACCGGCGATTACGCCGCCGAGGCCGTGGCCACCATGGACCGCGTCGCCCGCGAGGTCGAAAAGGACCGGAATTACGAGAGCATCCTGCATTTCAAGGAATCGGCCGGAGCCCCGACCACAGCCGGCGCGATCAGTGCCGCAGCGGCGTCCATCGCCGAAACCTTGGAATTGAAGGCAATCGTTTGTTACACGGCGACAGGCACCACGGGCCTTCGGGTCGCACAGCAGCGGCCGCGTCAGCCGATCCTTGTGCTGACGCCGGTTATAGCCACCTCACGGAAGCTCAATCTGGTTTGGGGCTTGCACTGCGTCGTGACGGCCGATCCAGCCAATACGGCGCAGATGGTTAAGATTGCGGAGACCGAACTAAAGGCTGGCGATTACGCAAACGAGGGCGAACGCGCCATCGTTTGCGCCGGCGCCCCTTTCAAGAGGCCGGGCTCAACGAACATGCTGCGGGTCTTCACGCTTGGAGAGGATAACCGGCGCGGCTGACGCGCCGGCAGCGAGCTTAACCCTGGCGGGCCTTATAGCGCCGGACCGTCTTGTTGATGATATAGAGCCGGCCGCGGCGGCGCACGACCTGATTGTCGCGATGACGCGTGCGGAGCGTCTTGATCGAATTCTTGATCTTCATAGCCGATACCTTTAGTGCCCACCGCGCGCCACATGAGCCGCGGGAAGCACAAGCCGTGAGTTGATGTTCCGGGCGCGGGTGGTGAAAGCGCCAGTTGCCATCGTTGCTACCATGCTTTTTCGCTCTTTCCAACCCTCTCCGCACGAAATTGGAGCCTTTGAAATAAGTGCTGGCGATCCAGCGCAGCAGCGCTAATATTGCCACAGGTTGCGGCCGTGGATATGTTCTATTGCCGGTTGGCATCTCCGTGCCGTATGAGGCACGCCGCAGCCAAGGGTGATGTTATGCGTTTGAGTTGTTCAGTGAAATACCCGTGCCTTTTCCTGGCAAGCACCGTTCTTCTGCTCGCCGCTCACAGCGCGGGAGCTGACACTGTGCCCCGCCCCGCTTTACCGGATCGCGGTGCCGCAGGGCTGAGGTTTTTCTCACTTCCGCCGGGTAGCGCGGTGGAGGCAGTTTCCCCCATCGGAAGCCCTCGCTTCAGCGATCCGCTTCAAGCTCACCGCGAACACTCTCTCGCCCCCATGCGTCTGCCCCCGGTACACGTAAGGAATCCGTTCTTGCCCGCCACGCAGTAAGCCCACGCGGATCGGTCCGATTCTAACGCCGGCGCTTAAGGCTCAGGATGTAGGCAATAATGTTATCGCGCTCGTCTTGGCTCAGAATGAAGGCCGGCATGTTTTCGTGCACGGAATGGAGGATCGCCGCCAGGCTTATGCCAGTTACGCCGGATGTGTTTGCGATCTCCTCGAAGGCCGGAGCCTTGGGCATGGGCGAGTACAGGTCTCCCGGCCGGAGGGCATGACACTGGGCGCAAACCTGGTTTGCATAAGCCAGGCCCTTGCCCGCATCGCCCACTTCCTGGGCCATCACTGTGTGCGGCACCGCAGCCCCTGCCAAAAGCGCCGTTATCGCAAGAAGCCGAATAACCATGCTTCGCCGCCTCCGGATATTCCTATCGGCCGTTGTGACCGTTCTAACCATCGGCCACAGGATAACAGCGATAGTGCTAACGCGGTGCAAACTGCGGGAGCCCGGCGGTCCCAGGTGGCGCGGCTTAGGCTTTCACACTCGTTCACCGATGGAGTGCCGCAGAATCGGGATGCATGTATCCCCGATCGGCGATGAGGATATTCCCTTTTGCAATGGACGTGCGGTTGAGCCGCTCTCCACCCGTCTCATCGGTCAATTCGATGTGGCCACAGCGTTCGCCTGGAATATCGAAGGTGCCATGAAGCCGCCATGGGCCATTGTTTTTCCCATGCCTATCCGGTTAAGACCCACACCCACTACATTTAGGGTGCTGCCACTCACCTGAGTATAACGCGGCATATGTCGGCGCGGTTGCGTCGCCAGCGATGCCGAGCAGGGATCGGAAGGTGTTGAATGGGTAGAAGCGCCTGTTGAAGCGGAACGTGTATTCATTGAGGTAGGCTTGCAAGTGCTTTTCGCTCACGCCGTGATGGATGCCACTGAGCCAAGCCTTCAGGTTGCTGAAGACGAGGTGAGAGACCGGCAGGAACTGCTCGGCCACCTCGGGATCGCCGCATTCAGCAATGGCGTGGTGGTCGTAGCCGCGTGTTCGCAGGCTGCCATAGCCGCTCCAGTCGTCGGTGACGATCAGCGAGCCTGGCATCACGGCGCTCTCGACGAAGCCACACAGCAATTCTGCGCTCCGGTCAGCGGCGATGGCCAGCCGGATGCGCCCGGCGTAGCGGCCATCCTTCCGCTTGTCCTGTGCGGTGCCCGGCTCCCGATGGCGGACTTCGACGGCTCCAACCACCAGCGCCTTATGGTGGACGCCCCGGCCTTCGCCGCGCGTTCGTCCGCCCACATAGGTTTCGTCCACCTCGACATGGTTCTCCGGCTGTCCGCCGATCCGGTCCCGGCCAGGGCGCACCATGCTGGCGCGGAGCTTGTGAAGGATGCCGAAGGCGGTTTCGTAGCGCGACAGGCCAAGCTGCCGTTGGAACTGCACTGCAGACATGCCGGGCGTCTGGCTGGTAACGAGGTAGGCCGCCCAGAACCATACGCTCAACGGCGTGTGGCTGCGCTCCATGACGGTGCCGACGGTCAATCCGGTGTTCTTGCGGCATTTGCGGCAACGCAGGACGCCAGGGCGGTTATCGAAACGGAACGGCTCTGCGCTGATTTGACAATGCGGGCAAATGAAACCGCCGTTCCAGCGGGCCTTCTCCAGATAGGCAGCGCAAGCCGCGTCGCCGGGAAAAAGCCGCTGGAACTCAGGAAGCGAGTGCGCGAAGGGCAGACCGGCGTGGTCGAGAACATCCAAGGCGAACGCTCCATTATCCGCTTTACACCCACACTGTGCCCCCCGTCCTTGGGCGTCAAGCGGATAAACCAATGTGTCACCGGAAACAACATGTAGTGGGTGTGGGTCCTAACCGGATAGGCATGGTTTTTCCTAGCACGTTGAATTTGCAAGTGTCCCTTATGTCTCCGAAAACCTTCGCGAGCGTGCGGCAAATGGGGGGGCGAACTTGCCTCCGGCTGTCCTAGGCACGCGGTGGGGCGCTTTGACTGAATTTTATCCCTAAGGCTTATTTGCCGCTCCTCCACAGCGGCAGGGCGTTGACCGGCGGCCTGCCTTCGCTTATCTGCAGGGCATGCTCAAATTGCGCGTTATCAAACTGCCCGATCCAGTCTTGCGGGAAAAGTCGCTGCCGGTCGAAACCGTCGATGCGGAAGTCCGTGCGTTCCTGAACGATATGCTCGAAACCATGTACGCAGCGCCGGGCGTCGGGCTTGCCGCCGTTCAGGTGGGCGTACACCGGCGCATGCTCGTCATCGACACCGCGCGGGGCGAGGACGATGAAAAGCGCCCGCTGATGCTTATCAATCCTGAGATCGTCTCAAAGGGCGACACGTTCCGCGTCCACGAGGAAGGCTGCCTGTCGGTACCGGAGATGTATGCGGAGGTGCAGCGGCCGGCGCTCGTGCACGTGCGCTATGTGGACATCGAGGGCAAACAGCAGGAGGAGGATTTCCAGGATCTGCTTGCTACCGTCGTCCAGCACGAGATCGACCACCTCGACGGCCTTCTGTTCATCGATCACCTCTCGCGCCTCAAGCGCGACCTCTTGGTTAAGAAATACTATAAGGGGCAGAAGGACAAGGGGTCGGCGCTTTAGGCATCGCTAAAGAAATAGGTGAGCCGGAATCTTAGCCGCCTGCAAGGCGCAAAAAGGGCCGGTAAGAAATGCCAAGCCTAAAGCCGCCGTGCCGCATCTCGACTTTACTGGACAGCGCGGAGTCGAGAATTCCGGCAGTCGCAAAAGCTTGCTGGCTTTGCCCTTGACGAAAGTCCTCTTGCCTTTTGCCGCGCCGCCGGGAGGTCAAACACCGGCGCCCGCTGCCACGGCCAAAAGCTCGGCCTTCAGCAAATACACGCCGGTATCTGTTGCCTCGATCCTGATGTTGAGCGTGTCGCACAACGCTGCGAGGGCGGCCGGGAAGTCGCTTGCCGCTTGCCGCGCGCGCACACTTATGAATAGGCGGCGTACAGTGCCGCGATCTCTACTTTGCCGCAGCCGGACACCAGGATGTCAGCCATAACCTGCGCCATACCGCCGATAGGCTTCGGCTGCGAGGCGATCGGACGTGGCCTGGGCGTCGCCGGGAAGGGCTTGGGCGTCGTTCGGGCGGGCAACGCTTCGATCAGCGGGGCTGCTTCTGTTCTCTCCTCCTCCTCCTCTTTTTCCGCCGCTTTCCTGGCTGCCGCTTCCGGGCTAGCGGCGGCCGCGCTGGCACCTTTTCGCGCGATCCGACCACCTCGGACGCCACGAGCGAAATCGCAGGCAGGAACTCGATTACCATCGCCTTGGCGAGGTTCTGATAAGTGGAAAGGGTGGCGGCCTTTGTGTCCGGCATACCGAACAGGTGCGCATCGCCAAAAGCTTAGGGATAGCAACGATCTCATTCGACTTCTCGTGCGCCTTCACATGCCCCAGCATCAGCCGCTGCTGGGCGGCAAAGGCGGAAACCATGTGGATCGCATCGCTCGCGCCCTCACCTGGGGTGTGTGTGGTCAAATCCTTTTTGAAATCCGAGAGGGTAATCCTCGAACAGTATAACCCGGCGGGCTCTCATGGTCGCGCTCCTTTTCCAAAAACTCGAATTCAGTGCATGCCGCGAATCACAGACGCTGCGTCAACGCAAAAACTTCATTAACCTGACTTCCGGACCCTGTGGCCCGCCATCGCCGCGATTTACATGAGGAGCGGCGAAGGGTAGGGTGCTTGCGCCGGTCCCGTAGCTCAACAGGATAGAGCACCTGCCTTCTAAGCAGGGGGTTGGGGGTTCGAGCCCCTCCGGGATCGCCATCCATCGTTTAGGTCATTGTTTTTGCTTACGTTTAGTGTTGGTGGGACAGACGGTGGGACAATGATCCTGTTGTGGCTGACCTTTGCAGCGCCGCTCGCCGCCAATTTTTTCTGTGCAGCCTTGCGGGTATAAATGCGTGCCATGTCCGCATCTTCCCAACCAAACATAGCCATCAGCTCATGTTCGCTTGCTCCGGCTTCTGCCGCACGAACCGCCCCGATCTTGCGCAAGCCATGGCAATTGCATTGCGGCAGGTCTGCTTCCCTGCACCAATCCTTGAAGGCATTTCCGAAGCCCGCAACGCTGTAGGAAACGCCGAGCGAAGTTTCAAGCCAAGTGTCGTGACCGAGCGCGCTAGCATCCAGGATGGTACGCAAGGGCAGCAGGACTGGCAGCGTCAAGACCGTCGCTCCCCGCTTGCGTCCCTTGAACACTTGGAAAGTGACGGTTTCCCTGTCCCTGCTCTCGTGTTTCCTGCCGATTAGAACAGCATCCGACCGCCTCACGCCGAGATAGAGCATGATTGCCATGGCGAGACGCGGCCTTGAACCCACCGGCCAAAAATCCTCGAAGCGTTCTACGTCCTGTTCAGTCCATGTGTAGAGTCCGTTCGTGGCGCTGCGCAGCTTTTCAAACTTCTCCGCGGGGTTCATGGTTGCGAGATCGTTCTTGACCGCCCAAGCAAACAGCGCCGAAATCTCCTTCACCCTGTTATTGGCACCGATGGGAGTCGCTGCCTTCATGTCCCGCAGCTTACGTATACCCCAACTTATTGAGAACCCGCGAGAAAGTATTTGCCAAGTTGGGCGAACCGGATTTCTGATCCCCCGCATGATTCGCCCTGGATTTCTAAGCGCCGAGGAACGGAAGAGGCTGATTGCGCAGGTCCGCGGTGGCCTGGCGGAGCACCGGATCGCGCGCCGGGCGAATGCCATGCTGCTTTTGGATGACGGCTGGAGCTGCGAGCGGGTGGCCGAGGCTCTCTATCTCGATGACGATACGGTGAGAAGCTGGCACAGGCTGTACCGCGAACGTGGGATCGGGGGGCTTGAGCAATTCGATGCCGGAGGCAGTTCAGGTTACCTTTCCGCGGCCCAGGAAGAGGCGCTGAAGGCTTATGTCGCCCAGGCTTTGCCGCGCAGCACGCGCCAGATCGGCGCTTTTATCGAGCGGGAATTCGGCATCGTATACGAGGGCCGCTCGGGGTTGATCGCGCTTCTGCACCGGCTGGGCCTGGAATACCACAAGCCGGAAGTCATCGGCCGCAAGCTCGATACAGAAAAACAGCAAGCATTCATCGAGGCTTACGAGAAGCTGCTGAATTCGCTTGGCCCTGACGAGGCCGTGCTGTTCCTGGATGCGGTGCATCCAACGCATGCCGCGCGGCCGGTTGGCTGCTGGGCGCCCAAGGAAGAAAAGCTGGCAATCGAGCAGACCACCGGGCGCCAGCGCATCAATATTCACGGCGCAATTGACCTTGAAACCGGGCAGACCCGCATGATCGAGGCGGAAACCATCGATGCCGCCTCGACAATAAGGCTGCTGGAAGCGATCGAGGCGCTGTATCCGCTGCTGGCGATGATCCATATTTACCTGGACAATGCGCGTTACCATCACGCCAAGCTTGTGCAAGCTTGGCTGGCCCAGCCAGGCCGCAGGATCAAGTTGCACTTCATCCCTGCCTATTGTCCGCACCTGAACCCCATCGAGCGATTATGGGGCGCGATGCACAAGCATGTGACGCACAACAAGTGCTACGCCACGTCACGGGAGTTCGCCGGGGCGGTGCTCACCTTCTTACGCGAGAAGGTCCCGCAAAACTGGCCGGATCTGTGCGATTCGGTCACGGACAATTTCCGCGTCATCAACCCAAAGGATTTTCGGGTTTTGGCGTGAACTGGGTATACATGAATTTTTTCATATCACGGTAGGGGGCAGCGCCAAGCGTTTTGCCAATGGTGCCGGTTATGCTGCAAACCTCGTTGAGGATGGATCGCTTGCGCCGCTGCGTGTCCTTTTCAAGAAACTCAAAATAGGGCGATTTGAAATAGCGTTCGCAAAGCCATTCGAAGCTCTTTTCGGCTTTGGCTTCGGAGCCCCCCGTTCCGGAAAGCGCTTCCTTGTAGGCAGCCATGAATTCTTCCGAGCCCGGCAAGCCGTGCAGCCGGATTTTCGGCTTCCCCGGACGCCGAAAATAAAACCGCACATTGCCGTGCCGGTCACGGTCCTTGGTGATGTACTGCAGCTTCAAATACGCCATCTTCCAATACCCGCCCTGCTATCCCGGCGCTTACCAGCTCACCGAAGCAAATCGTCCCACGGATTGCCGGCCGCCCTAGCCGCGTCCGGCACAAAGACCGCCCCGTCATCACCGCCTTCACGCGGAAGCGCCTTGAATGCCAGGTCCAGTTCCTCGATATCCCAGACGCGCCTTCCGTCCGCCAGCCTCGGCCGGGGCATGCGGCCTTCCGTCACCAGTTTCCTGAAAAATGGCGGCGAGAATGAGAGGTAGACCGCCGCCTCGCTCTCATCGAGGCCCCGGCGTACCGGCAACCTGCCTGCAATGAACGCCTTGGAGGGCATGGCCCGCTCCCGTTACTCGATCCTCAACCTCAATCCTTGCCGCTCGGCCGTCGCCAGCCGTTCGGCGACCATGTCCTCGAAGAGCGCGGCCTTGCTGACGCCGAGCGCCCTGGCGAGCGCGGCGAACGCCGCTGAGCAATCCTCGCTGACCTTGATGTTCTGCTGGCAGTTGCGCAGGACGGGCTCCGAAGGCCCCTGCTCAATCGCCGCCGCCGTCTCCGGCTTCCGCCGCCAGATGGACAACATGGTTATTCCCCGTGCATTTCGATGTAGGCGGCCTGCATATCGTCCAGCAGCGCGGCTTGCGATTTGCCAACCTTCTTCAACTGCGCCTTCATCCACGCCTTGAATTCCTTCGAAACCACGGTCGCGAACTGCTCCGTCCGGCCGGTTCTGCGCGCGCTGCGCCCATCCCTGCCCCGGATCGCCCCCAGACCGGGAATGTTCAGCTCCGTGGGGAGCGGCGGGTGCGCAAACATCGCCTCCTCGGACAGCTTGCCGAAATTGTTCTTCGTCATCGCCCATGTCCTCCCCCGGCCGCGTCCGGGACCCTTACGCCCCATACTCAGCCTCACGGATGCGCCTGTTGGCCTCCAGCACCGCCCCGGCGATGCCATTCACCAACACGAACGCCTCGTTATTCAGGCCCTCGTCGCTTGTCTCGGTGATCGCCTTGCCCTGCAACAGCGCGATCTCGTATCCCTTCTCGTCGCGCACGAACCCGGGCAGCGCCCCGTAGCCCGCTTCGCCGAGATAGGCCCGCGCATCGCGGTCGTCCTGCTCCGCCGACGCTGCCCGCAGCGCATTCAGCGCCACGCCAAAGCGCCAGGCCTCGATCCCTTCCGCCTTCAGCACATGCAGGAACCGCACGGTCTCCGACAGATCGTCCATGCGGTTGGCGCGTGAAGGGACGACGCAGAAGGTGGACCGCTGCGCGATCTTGAGGCTTTCCCGGTCCGTCCAGCCCGGCGTGTCGATCACCAGAACATCCGCCCGGCCGGTCAGGTCGAGCGCATAGCGCGGCGTGACCAGCTTGACCGCGATGTCCGGCAACAAGCCGTTCAGCTTGCGATGATCGGCCCAGCGCTTCGAGGTTCGCTGCACGTCGTCGAGATCGGCGATCAGGACCGAGGCCCCTGCCCTAGCCGCTTCCACGGCATAGGCGCGCGCCAGCACCGATTTGCCCGATCCGCCCTTGCCGTTCATGAACGGCACCACATAGCCCATGGTTCTTCTTTCCCTGCTTTCCTGTTCGATCCTGACGCACACGCTTAAATCTGCTTCAGCCGGGGCACACGGCGCGTGGCCGGCGCGATTTGCCTCGCCGGCCGCCCGTGGCTTGCCTTGCGGCAGAACCGTCAAAGCCCCGCCTTCGATGACGGCCTCCCTGCCCCGCGGCGGCGGATTCGGAACGCACATGCCCCGTCGCGAAATACAGCCCCAAGGCCGCACCAACCTCGACCAGCCCCGCGAGAAAGAGCGTCAACCCGCGCTCGACCCGCGCCGTCTGTAAGCCGAGAATGCCCGCCAGAACCGCCGCTTGGCTATCGGCCTGACGGCCCGCGCCCTGCTCTTCGAGCCCATGGGCTTGACGCTTCAAGTCCGGCGATGCGTTCCTCGTGGCGCCGGGCTTCGCCCGCGAGCGCTGCCTCCGCCTTCAGATCGAAATAGTCCTTGCAGAAAGAGCGCGAGGCATCGGCGGTCGCCTCCCGGCACTCCTTCGACGACGCCCACCGGCGATCCTGCTCATGCCCGCGCAGCAGCCCATCCACAACGGCCGCCGGTCTTGGTGCACCAAGCGATTTCAGTTTGGTTCTGTTTCAGAGAGTTCATGTTTCAGGCTGACAAGGCGTTCGCCCGCAAGCGCCCGGTCTTCGCCGATGCTGCCCCGGTTCTTGGCGGCAAAGCCGACGGCTGAGGAAAGAGAGAATGCAGCGAATGCCAGGGAAGCACCGGCACGCCAGAGACGATATAAGGCGATGCGCCGGTCGCGGAACGCCCAGACCAGGAAGGTGGGCATCAGCGCGAGGAAGGCGGAAACTGCGATGCTGACCGCGCCGAGAATTTGGCGTTCGAATTCGCTCTTGCCGAGCGAGGTCATAAAGACCCAGTTCATAAGCCCCGACGCCACGATAAACGTCAGCGCCGCGCCTAAACCCACCACCATCACCAGGAACCGCATCGGCCGCTTCCCTCGCCCATCCTTATGGGAAGCAGACTGACATATAAATTAGCCCCTAGAGATTTAGACTTTGGTATAATTTTACACTATAGACCAATCTTTGGGCGCTCTCTACGCGGACCGGGGTCACCGACGCATGGCTCGAAGGGTAAAGCACTCCAGATTGCTGGAGTCAGAGCCTGGGTTAGCATCAGGCCAGCTAGGGCTTTGCGGCCACATGCGTCCCTTGACTGGCATCGCTCAAAATGCACCCAAGTTAACGACTGCCGCGTTCGCCGCGAAACCGCACGAGCGCAGCGATGCATCCGCGCCAGCATAACCCACCTGCAACAACAACTTGATTTCTTCGGCTGAGAACGGGTTAAGACGCGTCCGGATTTTTGACGCCCGCACCACTGCCTCCGAAGCAAGTGGTGCCGCGTCGCTAACTCCATACGCACTGATGGGTGTTTCGATGCTCCAGAATGCGACTTTGCGCTGTTTAAGGTTGTTCACGCCGAAAAGAAGCCGTTTGCGCGAATTCTCGGCCTGTTGCTGTACGATGTTCAGAACTCGGTAGGTTTGGCCGATCCATCGACCAGTGGGTGACCCCATCTCGGGTATCGTAGCACCCGCATTGCTAACAAGAATCGTGCGGCAGCGTCGCCAGATGCGCTCAAGGCCAAGATTATCGTATACGCCGCCATCTGTCAGAACCGCCTGCTCCGTAAATGGCGGCCTATGTAGGTCTGTTCCGTGCATTGGCTTGACTGTGCCTGGCTCAAAGCGAAGGCGAACAGGAGAAAGAAGGGGCGGAAATGCAGAAGATGCTGCAACCACCCAGGAAAGGTGAAGATTCGGCCGGTCGATACGGCCCACACGGTGGTCAGCCGCATAATCCTTCGCGAAGCGCCATCCGCTGCACGTCTGAAGGTTTGTGGCCATGAACGTGAAGCGAGGCACATCAGGAAGGTTCTGCAACGTTGCTCCACCAAACAGATGCCGATCATAAGCCTTTGCGACTTCACTTGCTGCCGAGAAGCCGGGCACGAGGCCCAACAGGATTGCTTTCAAGTCGACAGCAACCTTTGCGAAGCGCGTAACAGGATCAAGTACCAGCTCTGCAAAATTGTCAGCATGTCCGTCTGCGTTGAATCGCAGCCTCGACCAGGCAAGCCCCAAGACGCCTGCCGTGATCGATCCGCCTGAGACGCTGGCGATCTCGCGAATACGCGGAAGAAATCCGAGTTCATTGAGCCGGACCAGTGCTCCAACGTGATACAGCATCGCGCGGTAGCCGCCTCCAGACAGGCAAAGGCCCACAACGTCCTCCACCTTTCCAGCCGTGAGAAAGTCATTGCGCTCGGCTTCCGCTTCGAAAAGGCCCTGGAGGTCGGTCCTTTCCCCTACAGCAGGATGCGTCTCGCTCTCTGTCATGCTGCCCTCCCCTCATCCGGTGGCAATATTTGACCAAGCACGAAACTGAAATTTCCGTCCTGCGCAGCGATTGCCATCAACGCCGGCAAGCCCTCATTTTGAAGTTCCTGTCCCAGCCACAGCACTTGCGCCAGATCAACATTGCTTGGCATGGCTGACACCAGATTGGGATGTGAGTGCCACTCGCCAACGTAGCGCAGTTGGTGCATGGTTGCGGCAATGGCGGAGCTGACCTGATCGGTGAGGTTTACGACGCCGCGCTCAAACCCTGCTTGAGAGCCGCAGCTGTCTTCCGGCTCAGGGAGGGCGTGCGCGACGTGTACGGACTTTCGGCTCATGTCGGCGACACCGAGAAGAACGCCGCCGGTTTCGTTCGGCAGCTTGCTGCCCCGCATGGCGGCAAGAATTTCCAGCAAACCGGCGTCGTAGGTAACCTTCCACGCGCCCAACCCCATGCTCTTGGGCAGCGCGCCGCTACGCTTTACAAGTTGAACCTCTCCCTCAGGGCTCAAGGTCCAAATCGCAATTGTAGCCTCGTCGGTCGCAAGCCCTGCGACAATTCCACGGGCGGCAAGGGCGCTCAAGATGGCCGCGTTACCTGCGGGAATTCGATTGGTCAGTGAACGGCACGAGCCAGTATACCGCACACCAGGGCCTCCTGTAGCCAGATGCCCGGCGAGTTTTGCTTCGGTTAGAACAAGCCGGTAATATTGGGCCTCAAGATCGCGGAGGGTCAGGGTCCGCTCTGCATTCTCCGAAAGGACGACGACCGAAGTGCCCGACGGGTTGAAGAACGCACAAACCCGCCGCGCATTTACGTCCGGCAAGTCTGATAGGTGGCGCGAGACGGCAACCGATGCCGACGCGTCGATAATGATGTCCGCCTGCGCCAGCGCCTCGGTGAGTGAAGCTGCATCATCGTTAGGGGCAAGTACGTTGCACTGAATTGCGGCGACCGGCTCTCCAAGCAACCCCGTAAGTTTGTGGGCCAGCGCTGGCGCCTTTGGCGCTCCAATATCCCCGGCGAACAACGCATGGCGGACCAAATTATGTGGAAGGAGATAGTCGTCATCGACAACGGTCCATGTAAACGTACCCTCACGGGCAAGATCGACCGATAGCTGCGAACCGAGAGAACCGGCACCGACCAGCACAGCGCGGCGCGCGTCGGGATTTGCATGACCGGCAACGGTAAACATGAGTTCACGATTAGGGGCAAGATGAACCTGCGCGGGTTCAACTTGCTCTTCCAGGTCCGTCGGCGCGCTTTCCGGAATGGCGATCATATAGGCGCGCTTGTCTCCGACCTGGCTGCTGTTGGCGCAAAGGACACCAAGCGCGACGCCAATTTCTCCGGCTGTATCATGGGTCAGGAACGCACGCAGATCGTTGACTGTACGGCGCGCACCTTCGGCAACCGGGAACGCAACCAGGATGGCGAGGCGAGTCGAGAGACGGCGTACATCGGCATAGTTGAGACCTGCCCAATCCTTTAACCGCGTCTTAAGTTCGTCCACCAGTTGGATGCCGCACTTATCAAGTTCGGCAATAAGCGTAGCGAGCGTATTGGGCGCGCGCCGCATTCGAGCCATGGCCTGCGGCTGAGCCTGGAATGCCAGCACGGTAAAAATCGGTGGCGCCTTATCGGTAGGTTCCACTGGACGTGCGATGATAAGGCTTTCATTGTCAGGCCGGCCAAACCCCGCGAGCTCAATCGGCTCCTTGCTCTCGGCTAGCACTTCCGCAGGCAGGATCAGTGTGAGCTGCGAATTAAAGAATAACGGGTCCGGTGGCTGCGCCGGATCTTGAAGCTCACCGCGTGCCGCCCTGGCAAGCCAAAGTTGAATCCTGCGCGCGATGTCGTTAGCCGTTGTAGACAGCCGGGCTTCAGACCATGGCCGGTCATCGATGCAGAGCGCGCAGGGACCGCCAGGCACAGACCCGTTTTGGTGCAGCGTATCTGGAAAATCTTCACGCAGGGACAGAACGCTTGGCTGTCCATCATCAAAGGGAAAGAGAACGGCAATAGGTTCGACGGCGTTGATAGCATGCTCCAGATCCTGCGGACGCTCCGTATCCACCTCCACGCAAACGCCGGCGTACCCCCTCTCAGGCGACTGCCGCAAACCCACGAGCCTTACGCCAGGCAACTCCCCGGTTGCGGCAAGGGACGCCAGTTCCCTGAGCAAAAACCGGCGTCAACTCACCAATCTCGGAAATTTCTGCCCCGAAGGAGGTCCACCACGGGTGAAGTGCCATGATGCCCCTATCCTGCACGCGCTGGGGTGGAGATTACACTGGCGGCGCCCACGGTTGCGGATACGGATAGCAGCGTTGCTCCGCGGTCTGTGATTTCGATGGTCGAAGGCTTGGGCTTGCTCGCCGAAGGCAAATCCATCGTGACCTTGAAGGACCCGTCCTTGGCATTGGCGACGCGTTTGTAATACGCTGCCGCCTGACGGTGCGGAGGCTGCACGTCTTTGTCTTCAGCACTGCCCTTCACCGGGATCGACTTGCTGGTGGACATCATGATGCAGCGTTTTTGCCCCTGTGTCTCGCAAAGCCACTTCACGTCGTCGGTCGGCTTGGTCTCGTCCTCACCTTTGTCTGGTCCGATGGACAGGTAAGAGCAGTGATGCGGAATCTTAAAGATGTCCCAAAGCAGCCGGTGTTCGTTTTTATGGCGCTTGGAGGTCTGCACGATCTGATTGATCGAATCATTATCGATGTCCGACATAAATAGGGCGTGAGTTTCGCGCGTTCCTTCCAGAAATGCTGCCTGAAACACTACACTGTCCTGATTGCGGTCGATGACATCGTTCTCGTTCTGACGCCATCCGAAGGGGCTATGAATGAAGAATTGCACCCGCTCAGGTCCATTAATGGAGAAGTCCGGCACGAACTGACCCGCATCGGTGATGAGGTGCGCCCGTGATTCAAGCGTGAGGTCGTTCTCTTCAAGCCATTCCTTGAGCCTGGCAGGCCGGGAGAAGACGCGAATTCCCGAGCCCTTTTTAAGGCGGTGCCGCGCTTCTTGGCGGATGACGCGCGCACAGTCCTCGACGCCGTCCTCGAGAATTGCGGCGGCAGGCACCCACAGCTCACGGATCTTAACTCGGCCTTCAGTCTGATACTTGGCGGCGTGTTCCAGCCAGAAGAAATCACTCGTCCCGCAACAATGATCGTCGTCAAGGTGCGTATAGAGAACAACGTCATAATAGTCCCGCTTGGCCGAGCGTAGGTCTGCCAGCAGTTCACCCGGCAAATCAATGCGCCGATCCCAGCGGTCGTCTGGATTGCGCATATCCGCGTAGTCCACGAGCATCTTCTTGCCATCGGCAAGATCGAGCCGCGTGCAATCGGCGCTGCCGAGCGGGTGGAAAGTAAGTCTTGCAGTCATATTCGCCTCTCTATTCTGCCTTCGCAGGCGGTTTTTTGCGCTGCTTTGGGGTATCCCCGCGCAGCTTGGTTGCAGTGCCCATCGGCCTCACCCTCGCTTCATTCTCGTTCAGTGAACCTGTTTAACCAGCATCAAAAAAAAGTTAGCCTATGCGGCAATACACAAATTCAACACCACCCGTGTCCGCATTGCTTTCACGTCTCAGAAGAAACCCTTGTTCCCACAGCTGCTTGAACTTCATGCTGGCATTCGCGATTGAGAGGTTCTTCTGCGCGGCGAACTCCGACGCGCGTGATTGGAGGCGCCCCATGGCAAACTGGAATGCTTCGCGCGTTCCCTCCGTCGGTTTCATGCCAATAAGGTCTGCGGACTTCCCTCGCCACACCAGCACCGGCTGTTGCTTCTTTTCGCCTGCCGCATCGATATTCTCGACCATGTCCGGATCGGTTAGATCGATGAGGCAGAATCCTTTGGTCCTACGAAATCGCCGCGCCAGTTCGATGATCGTCTCAGATGCAAACGAGATGTCCACGCGGTGCACGTCCTTCATTGAAATCTGAAAAATGATTGTGCCAGGGTTGTCTTCCACGAACTTGAGAAGACGCTGGTACACCTCCCGCCCCTGACTGCGGCCCCACCCTTCCGGGCGGTCCATAAATTTGCGAAGCGTGAGCACAGGTGTGGCCATCTGGTTCATCAGCTTCATTTAACCAGATTTAATCTAAAGGTCAAGCGCCCAGTCCAAAGACAAACGTGATATGGGTCCCCCAGATGAGGGGCAGCTTCTCATAGCAGTAGGCGCGGTTCGGCTCGTAAGCACCGCGGGCGGGTCTGAGAAGCACACGTTGGTTGGGCAGGCGAACATCGAGGCTTGCGTCGAACTTTATGGCTTTTGCCGCGCAACCCTTGAGCCCACATCCCCTGTCCGCGCCGTGCCGTGACAATCCCTGTCGGAACACTTCGACAAGCAGGTCCGTATCAGAAAGGTTAGCTAGCTTGGGGAATTCGGTACTCAGCGACGGCCGCAGCGTTTGCATGATTCCAAGACCGCTATCGGAGACGGCAACGGACAAGCGGTTACCTCCGGAATAGACCTGGAGCGCTGCATAGCCGTCGAGCTGCGTGGCGCTGTGCGCGAAGATGTTGTCAATCAATTCGGCGAAGATCGTCCACGTTGCCCCTTTAAGTTCATTTACGTCGGCACGGTTGCGGCACGCATGGGAAATGGCATCGGTCAACCGCGAAGGCAGCTCGTCGTCCCGCACGTTTTTGTTGATGTGGGCGAATTCGACCAACATGCTGTTACCGCCGCGGTGCAGCTTAGCGCCCGAATAGATCGGCCTTGAGGGCAGAACTTCGACCCCGGGGGCCAGGTGGTCGAAGAACCCCATCCGGTTCAGGTAGCCCATCGTTCCCGTTTCGCCTTCATCGAAATTCAGGCGCACGCGGCGAGTTGAGAAGTCGAGCTGATTAGCGAGCGAGAGCAGCCGAATGGCGGTGTCGACCATGATCTTGCAGCCGACCGGAAACTCGAAAGTGACTTCGCTCGTATTCGGATCATGCGGACCGCATGAATCTCTCAGGGCGGTTTCAAACCGTCCTGCGTCGATCCATGTGGAGGGAAAATGCACGATGCAAAACACGACGCATCCTTGGGCCAATTGCGTCGCCGTTACTACCAGAACCTGCTATTCTTGTCTGTTTTATCAACAACGACAAGCAACAGGCGAACGCGCCTATAGGCTATCATTTCATCCAGCACTGTTCGATCCATCCCCAATTTCCCGCAGGCGCGCCTCAACGCCCCCCGCAATCGACCGCGCAAGTTGCTCAGGAAAGCCCTGTGGCAGCCGCCCAAGGACCTTCTGGATGGCTTTGGGCATGGTGTCGCACAACTCTCCGAAGATGGTTTCCGCCATGCCCTGGGCCACGCCGCAGAGCTTTTCCATCTCCTGGAAATGCCGCGGCGCAATCGTGAACACGCCGTAATGGCGGCTGCGTCCCACCGCCATGGCGAGCTTCATCCGGTTGCGGCCGATTTGCCCGGCATCGACGGCCGGCTGGGTGGACATCACGTCGTAGAACGGTGCCAGCCGGAAACGCCCCCCCTGCCCCAGATGCAGGCTGAAGTTTTTGGCATGGCCGTCCGTAGCGCCCAAAAGCCAGAGCACAATCTGGGCCTTCAGAAACAGCCGCTGATCTGCCTCCGGCGCGTCGCTTGCTTTAAGCAGGTTGAGAATGGCGGCAGATTCCGGGGCCGCCATCGGCCTCGTATTTGCGCGATGGCGGCACGGACAACGCCTGGCAGCAATCCTCTTGCGGCAGCCGCAGCAGGCGTCCATCCGTTGTCCAACGGCGGTCAAAGCGCTCGACGGCAAGCACGCGCCACCCCTCGAATTCCGCTATCGTTGAGTTGGCGGCAGGCAAGCCCAGTGCCTTCATAATCTCAAGGCACAGGTGCTCGTTCTCGACGCTCTGCGTCATGTCGATGCCGTTCGGCAGGACGCCGACTTGCGGCTTGAGGATATGCGTTGTCGCTGCGCCACCGTGCGGTATGTGCCAGCGCTTTTTCCAGTAAAGCAGCGCGGTTTTCTCCTGCGCGCCCGCCAGCGAAATGCGGATTTCCCGATCCGCGCCCGCGCCAAGTGGGCTCTGGTGCAAATCGGCGAGAATGCCGGCAATCTCCGCCGCGCTGACCGTCCTCCCAGACAGGGCCCCTGCTCCACCTGGCTCCTCGCCCTCTGGCAGGAATTGCAGTGCCCCGACGCAGTCGCGGCCGATTGCGGAAAGGAGGCTATAGGCGTCCGTCCTGCCGCTTTGGTCCGTTCGGCCAAGCGGCGGCGGATGTCGTCGTTATCGGGAAGCAGGTTGTCGAAGACGGCGATCACCGGCTCGCCGATGTAGCGGTCTTCCCGCAACGGAAGCGACAGCGACACCGGAATGGCCTCCGGCCAGCCGAGCCAGTCTCCATCGTACCGGAAATCAATGGCTCCGCTTGCCTCCCGCCGCAGCGTTCCCACCTTCCGGCCGTTCAGGCACACCTGAAGGGGTATATGGACGCGGCGGCGCGCCATTAAAACAGCTCCTCAATGCGGGAGGCGGCGTCCTTGTCTCTGGGCTGAACCACAAGTTCCAGATCGAGCGCCGCCAGGGCGTCCATCAGCGTACGCAACTGCGTTGCGGGCTCGCCGGCTTCAAGTTTCGAGACGGTAGCCTGCCGGGCGCTCATGCGCGCGCCAAGCTCGCCTTGTGTCAGTTTCTCCTGACGCCGGTAGCGGCGGACGGCAGCGCCAAGCTGTTTGGGCGTTCGAGCGATGATGGCCATGGGAAATCCCTCAGCACAAATATACGCTTTCGCGTATTAAATGTAAATATACGCGATTGCGCATTTTGCCGTCTTATACGCGTTGGCGTATATAATTTGTCCCTCACGAGCCGGAAATACGTCTAGGGAAACAACCCGTTACGCATCTGTTGCAGCTTTTTCATGAAAGCGGCGTTCTGGAACACCTTCCATTGCCGCTTCAAACCGCGCGAAAGCGAGGAGGGCATATCGGCCCAAAGGCATCGAGCCATGGACCGCCTGCGTTCCAGTTCAGAAGAAACGGAATTCCGCGCCGCGCGGCCTTGGCAGGCGGCATGACAAAGTTGCGAACTTCAACGGTGACCGAGGCCAGATCACCGGTCTGCAGGAGCAATGGCTCCCGGCCAGTAAACGCGGTCCATTGATCGATCTTTTGCCGGTCAGAGCCCACCACGTCCAGCGTGTTCACCGGCGTGGACGACCCGATCCCGACGTTGCCGCCGCCTGAGGGATTAAGCAGCACATAGGCATTGCTCGGCGAGCCGTTCGAGGTACCGCTCAGCGTCAGCGTCGATCCAGCCGCCGTTCCGCCGTAAAGGATCGGCCCCGTCATCGACGTGGCAATCGTCGGCGTCGTGATCGTTGGTGAGGTCGAGAACACAAGATTGGTCGAGGTCGTGCCGGTTGCGCCAGACGCGCTGTATCCCGTGATGTTGTTGAAAGCGGTGATGCTGGCAGAAGACGCATTCGTCCCGCCGTTTGCCACGGGCAGTATGCCCGTCACGCCCGTCGTTAAAGGCAATCCCGTGGCGTTCGTCAGTGTGCCGCTCGTCGGCGTGCCCAGCGCGCCCGAATAGGTCACCAATCCGCCCGACGCGTTCGTCGCGTTGCCAAGCGCCGTCGCCACCCCCGTTCCGGGCGTGATCGATGTGCCCCGCGCGCTTCCGTCGATTGGGGTATGCCGGAACCGGGATAGGTCATGCTGCTCGTCGAAAGGGCGCTTCCGTTCCAGTACAGCGTCCCGCTGCTGTTGTAGAGTTGGTAGGTTGTTGCGCTTGGCACCCCGCTACCGATGTGCACGCCAGAGCCCACCACATCCAGCGTGTTCACCGGAGCGGACAACCCGATCCCCACATTCCCTCCGCCGGAAGGATTAAGCAGTACATACGCGTTGCTCGGCGAGCCGTTCGAAGTGCCGCTTAACCTATGCCGAAGGCCGCCTGCTGCAACGTTACGTGATCGCGCGCCTTGGCCTCGCGACATCCAACTGGACGCTCCTGCTGACGACATCGAACGCTCGCGCCGTAGCCAGGCTGAACCAGTATTTTGCCGAACACCCCGAAGGAATGCCCTTGCAGCAGGCGCTCGAACGCCGCGGATTGCTCTAGCGTTCAAACGCTTAAGCTTGGCCTTCGATGCCGGCGCACGTCATGGAACCATTCGCGGCGGCCCGCACGAAGTCATCGTTTTTCACCCATTATCTCCGTTTTTCATGGGCTGCCCGCCAAATCCCTGCTTTTCCCCGCCAGCCGGCTTTCTGCACGAAAACCCGCCGGCAGCTCTGGCTGCATCCCAAGGCACTCATGCCTCCTGTTTATTTAAAGCGACGCCGGTTTCACAAGCGAATGTGGATTTCCTTGCCAAACGTGCCGTTCAACGGCAGATCGGCCAAATGATCGGCCAAAATGGCTGGCATGTTTGCGATTCTATATCTATATTCATGAAGTTATGAAAAACGAAAATCGGCCAAATCCTGTTCCTGTGATCGAAAGCGTTCAGCGAATTGAGCCGGCCCGGCTTGAGGAGGCTCCCGAGGCTATTTCCGATCTTGTCGCGGAAATCGCTGCGGCATCGGCAAAACTCGGCCACAGCTTGCATCCCCGCACCGCGGCAAACCTCGCCGGCCTGGTGCGCATCATGAATACCTATTACAGCAATCTTATCGAAGGCCACAACACGCGTCCAAAGGACATCGAGCGCGCACTGGCCGGACAATTCGACACCAACCCGGAGCGCCGCAATCTGCAAATCGAGGCCGCCGCGCATGTGCGCGTCCAGGCCGAAGTCGATCGCATGGCGGCGAGCGCGGCGCTTCCCGATCCGGCTTCTTCAGATTTCCTCCGCTGGCTTCACCGCGAATTCTATCGTGACGCCCCGGCGGAGATGTTGCGTCTGCGCGGTGAATCCCGCGAAATCGTGATGGAGCCCGGCGAATGGCGCTCGCGGCCCGAGCAAGATGTTGCCGTTGGCAGGCATCAGCCGCCGTCGAGCGATCGCGTAGCCGATTTCATGGTCTATTTTGCCAAACGCTACGGCTTCGAACACATGGGAAAAGCGTCGCGGATCATGGCCATCCCCGCCGCCCATCACCGCATGAATTACATCCACCCTTTTCCCGACGGCAATGGCCGGGTGAGCCGCCTTATGAGCCATGCCATGGCGCATGCCGCAGGCATCGGCGCGCACGGGCTGTGGTCGATCTCCCGCGGACTCGCGCGCGGCCTTAAGAGCCGAAAGGAGTACCCCCAGCACATGGATCATGCGGATATGCCCCGTCAGGGCGATCTCGATGGCCGGGGCAATCTTTCGCAGCGGGCGCTGACCGAATTTACGGAATGGTTCCTCGAGGTCTGCCTCGACCAGATCACCTTCATGTCCGGCTTGTTCGAACTCGATACCCTGGCGCGGCGCTTACGCCTTTACGTCGAGCGAAACGAGCGGCTCAAGCCGCAGGCAGCGCGTCTGCTGGAGGAAGCCCTGATCCGCGGCGAATTTGAACGCGGAGAAGCGCCGCGCATTACGGGCCTGCCTGAGCGAAGCGCACGCCGCATTTTCAACGACGTGATCGCCGCCGGACTTCTGTCGTCGGAGACACCCAAGGGGCCGGTGTCGCTACGCTTTCCAGTCGATGCCCTGGATATCCTCTTCCCTCGTCTTTTTCCTGAAACCTGATGTCCCCCATGCAGCTTGGACAAACCGCCAAGCCAAGGGTGCCGGTTCACACCCTCCAACCCGCCCCCAGCACATGCCTGCGCTGTCGCGCACCAGCCTCCCTGCCCCGGCCAACTATCCAATCCGACGCGAGAGCAAACCATCAAGGCGCCTTGCCCTTGGTGAACTTACGCACCCAGCCAAGAAAAGCCGCATCGGGGTTGCGGGGCATTTCGCCCAGCTTGACCACCCAGTCTTTATAGGCGGCTTCGAGATAATACTTGTCCCAGCCTGGCGCGATCTCGCTCACCTGCTCCATGGCGCGCGACGACACAAGTGCATCTACACACACGGCCGGTTTTCCTGCCCCCTCGTCCTTCGAATTTACCGGCGTTGCCGCTTTGGGCTTTGGCTCCACCGCTTTTGCCGGAGCCGGAAGCGCGAAGACGGTACGCTCCTTCCGGCACGGCGGCGGTGACGGCAGAAGCCGGAGCCCGCCCCGGACCACGTCGAGCCGCGCATCGCGATAGACCTCATGGGCCTTCTTGAGCGCTTCCAGAAACGTGCGCCGGAATTCTTTCGTCTCCGCGAACTCCTGGCCGAACTGGCCCTTGTAGCCGCCGAACACTTCCAGGCTGGTGGCTTTGTCCTCCTTGAGCAGCGGCGTACCGGTGAAGCCGATGAAAACCGCGTTGGGCATCATCGCTTTCATCACGCGGTGCAGCCTGCCGCTCTGTGTGCGGTGACACTCGTCCACGAAGACGAAAATCTCGCCCACGGTCTGGCTCGGCTGGGCTTCCAGCTCCTTGATGAACTGATCGAAGTTGTCGACGTCCTTCCGGCCGAACTTGTGCACCAGCGAGCACAGCAAGCGCGGCGTAGCCTGTCCACCTGCAAGCCTTTGAGCTTCGCCGCAGCTTTGGCGCGCCAGTCAGCAAAGAGCGCATTCATGGTGCCGATAAAGCCGGTGAACTCCGGGTGCTCGTAGATAGCGGGCTTGATCGCATCCTTGGGCACCGCCAGATCGAGATAGCCGGGGCGATTGTCCTTGAACAACGTCCGCCGAAGCTGCGGGCAGACCTCCCAGTAACGCGCGAGGGCGTCCACGTCGGCCGTTGGAATGCCGCCACGTAGATGCCCCTCGATGTCCTGAATGTCTTCGGTCTGCTGACTGTCGATGTAGCGCGGGATGTTGAGGTTGAACTCGTTCCGCTCGATCTCCTCGAACGGCACCATGCGCGCGTATTTCGGAATTTCGAGCCGCCGGGTGAAAACATCGACGATCTTGTGGATGTCCATGCTGCGCAGGCGGTTCTTGGGCCCGTCCTTCATGAAGCCCGCGCTGGCGTCGATCATGAAGACGCCTTTGCGGGCGTGGGCGTCCTCCTTGTCGATGACGACGATGCAGGCGGGGATGCCCGTGCCGTAAAAGAGGTTGGCGGGCAGGCCGATGATGCCCTTGATGTAGCCCTTGCGGATGAGGTTGCGGCGGATGTCCGCCTCGGCGTTGCCCCGGAACAGCACGCCGTGCGGCAGGATGCAAGCGCCTTTGCCCATGCTTTTGAGCGAGCGGACGATGTGCAGCAGATAGGCGTAATCGCCCTGCTTGCCGGGCGGCGTGCCGAAATGCTTGAAGCGCTCATATGAATCATTGAGCGGATCGAGGCCGTTGCTCCAGCGCTTATCGCTGAATGGCGGATTGGCGACCACGTAGTCGAAGGTTTTGAGCGCGTCGCCATCCTTGAATTTTGGGTCTGCCAGTGTGTTGCCCTGAACGATCAGCGCCGTGGGGTTGTCGTGCAGGATCATGTTCATGCGGGCGAGGCCCGACGTGGCGGCGTCCTTCTCCTGACCGTAAATGGTGACCTTTGCCGATGCCTCGTCGGCCACTTTCAGCAACAGCGAGCCCGACCCGCAGGTGGGATCGTAAACCGTGGTGTCGTTGCTGGTTTTCGCGCCTCTAATGCCGATGATCTGCGCAATGATGCGGCTGACCTCCGCGGGGGTATAGAATTGGCCCTTGCTCTTGCCGCTCTCGGTGGCGAAGTGGCGCATGAGGTATTCGTAGGCATCACCCAGAATGTCGTCGCCGTCGGCTCGGTTCTTGCTGAAGTCGAGCGCCTTGTTCTCGAATATGGCGACCAGATTGGTGAGGCGATCCACCATGTCCTTGCCGCTGCCGAGCTTGTTGGCGTCGTTGAAGTCCGGCATGTCGGACAGCTTGTTGGCATTGGCCAGCGGGGCGATGATGCGCTTGTTGATCTGATCGCCGATGTCAGACGCACCTTTGAGCGCGACCATGTCCTTGAAGCTTGCGCCTTCAGGAATCTTGATCGGGGCGTAAGGCGCGCCGGCGTAGCGGTCGCTGACATACTTGATGAACAGCAGCACCAGGACGTAATCTTTGTACTGCGAGGCGTCCATGCCGCCGCGCAGTTCGTCGCAGCTCGCCCACAGAGAGCTGTAGAGCTCGCTCTTCTTAATCGCCATGCAATGCCCCCGGAAATGTAGCTACATTAATTAGATGGTCTTGTATTCTGCGACAAGGCAGAAACACTATAGGCTCGTTTCAGCCACCCATTCGCAGGTGAGAGTTTCATCCACAGGTTGCCCTCACGAAATCACCACGGCGAATGAGCGCCTCAACGCAATCCTGCGGGTGATGGGCTGACTTGGTCATACAAATTCGGGATCAGCGGGCTCGTCAAGCCTGTCAGTCACTGCTCCTTGCATTCACCAAAGCAATCGTCTTTTTCTCCCTCCTTATGAACTCGCGCCTTTCGAGCCGCTGCAGAGCCGCGCTCAATGTGCTGAGCGGGATTTGCAGCTCCTCGGCCAGCACTCGCTGCGGCCCGGTAAAATGTCCGTTCCTTTTGCGCAGGCTTTCGATGATCAGCGCCTCGCTTGCTGCTAAGCCCCGTTTCCTGACGGCCTCTTTCGTTGTCTTTGCCGCGACCTGAATTGCGGTCTGTTGCAGGGTTTCCCGAATGCCCTCCTCCCAGGCCGCCGCGATCCGTTTGCCGATCTCCGGAAACTCGCTCGCACGGAAATAGCGCAGCATCCTCCCGAGCGTGTGCGACAGCGCATCCGCCGTGGCTTCCAGAATGCCCTCGATGTCCTTTTTCGACAGGTTCGCTCGCACCTGCCCCAGTTCGATGAGCTTGCGGGCATCCGGCCAGCGGGTCGTGCCATTCAGCGTCAGCGCCATGGCATCTTGCGGTAGGTACGCCGTGGTCGTTACGAGGTCATAGACCGGCGCAAGCTCAGCTTCGCCGTTCACATCGCTGTAGAGGATGCCGAAATTCTTGAGGTGAGCGTCGCCATTGCGAAGCGCGCAATTGAGCACGAAAAGCCGGAACAGATCGCGCGCGGCCTTGGCACGGGCAGGCGGTTCCACATAATCGCCCTGCCGCTTGAAGAGCCTGGATTCATAACTGCCGCTGTATTTGTCAGCCGTCTGCAAGCCGTTGAGGACGCAGAAATCCTCAAAGCCAAGATAGGCCCCGTCGCTCAAATCGAACCGGTCGAGAATGAGCGCGGCGCCATCTTCCGAAAGCTGGAAATTTGGCACTTCGAGGCCCGCCGCCCGCGCCGCCGACAGGCAGAAGAATTCATTGGCGGCCAGTTCCGGAAACTCCGCCGCATCCCACAATTTGACGATATGGGTGGCGCTGCGCAGGCTGCTCAACTCCCGTCCGCTCGCTTTCTTTCGTCCCTCCTCCTTGGCCCGGATCATGACCTTGGGCTGAACGCCGGAGAGACCGGAATAGGCGGCGAAGGTGTCGAGCAAATAATCGAACAGTGCCCCGCCACGCCGGGCGCGCAGTATCTCGTCGATCGATTGGAACGGCACCTCTTCGTCAAGTTCCGCATCGAGCGCCGAAAAGCGCAAGCGCCCGATCTGCGTGCGGCCGACAACGCTTAAGAGATCGAGATCGTCGAAGCGTCCGGTTGCCTTCGCAAAGCGCCGGATCAGCCGCTCGCGCAACGCTCCTTCAGGCAGGTTCATCTCAAAGACCGGCGCGAGCCCGAATTGCATATTCCAGGACTGCACGCGCACCGGCATCGTGACCGATACCGCGCGCTCCGGCAGGGCTTGCGGATCGTAAGCGAAGGTCGATCCCCTGGGGCCGAGACGGTCCAGCACGCCAGCGGTTTTGTTATCGGACCAGACGCGGATCACGACGTCTCTCCCTCATCCGCCTGCAGTTCCTCTAGCGTCGGCCTTCTCCGGCTAAGGGGCACCACCCGCAGGTCAAGATCAAGCGCCTGGAGAATGTTCAAGAGATTGCCGAATGTGATATCGGTAATCCTGTCGGTCTCAAGCGCAGCAATGCGCGGGCGGCTGACACCCGATAGCTCCGCAAGTCGCTCTTGCGACAGCCGCCTGGTACGCCGTGCCTGGCGGACAATCTGTCCAATGGAGCTGAGGGCTGACCGTGTCATATAATTTACAAAACGGGTGAAACACGCTATTTTGTAACACAGATTTGTCAGAATTTCAAGTTTCTCGTCAAACGAGCGCCAAAACCCAGGAAAAGCAGGCAGAATTCGCTTGAGAGTGTAGCATTCCAAGCAAGTTTGGATGGGGGCGTAACACCCCACGAACTGTAACTGTTATGAGGAACGTTCCTGTTGCAGCTCCGGCTCCGATCTAGAATAGATCTCGTCGGAAAATGCCCGATCAAAAGCACTGAAGCTCGCCGAAGTGTTGTTCAACAACAACCAAGCGGCGGCCTCCAAGATACAGTGTGGCGCGCATCAACCGGTCAAACAGATTGTCCCTGCTTCGGTACAGGCGAGAGTCCATGAAATACGCTATCGTGAGCACCTGCTTTCGATCGCCGGGAAAGATATCTCCGTCGCCCGCTTGCCATCTAGCACGGAAGAGCGTTGTGTCTTTACCGCTTCGATCAGGCACTGCTTGGCTGTGGTCGATAATAATTTCCGTCGGCATCTCAACGTCGAGATGATACTCCCGCAATACTGCGGCGCCCACGTTATAAATCGATACCTCTAGCTGGTATTCGTGCCGCTCTGACCGTATGTCTGTCTTTCGCCAGTTTACGATGACGTCCGCGCGAAGTTCGCCATGTCCAGCCGATGGTATTCCCTCGAGTTCCGCGCGTGCCTCCGCCTCTGCTCCCGTCTTCCATGACCGCAACAAATCGCCGGTATAGCGGGCAGGATCGTTATCAATCAGCTTTGCGCAATTCTGGCAAAGCCAGATACCGTTTTCCGCAGACCGCCGCTCTGTCTCAGACATCGCGCGCGCATATCTTGGCCCTCCCGGCGCCGCAGCCGTGATGTGCGCTGCCACCCCAATATTAACGCTCTTAGCTGGATCATCTCTCGGCCCGGCCGTCAATTGCCGGCAACCCGGATTCGAACAGCGGGTGCCAACCCGTTTTGCGAGCGTCTCCTGGACCGCCTTGGAAAAATTGTCTCGTGTTGCCATGAACGCCTACTAACCAGGTTTTTGGGGCTAGCCAACAGTCAACATTGGCGGGCTGCAATTTTTCTGCTGACAAGCACCTCAGTGCAATCCAGCTTGGTATCGCTCACTTTTTCAGGCGAAGCCCGTCGTCGCCGAGAAATTCGATCCCGGCTTCCTCCAGAGCCTGCTTGATGGAACTGCGCACAATTTGAAGCGGCTTGCGCTTGCCGCTTTCGAAATCCCTCACCGTTCGCAGCGCGATCCCGACCTTCTTGGCCAGATCCGCTTGCGTCCAATCGAGCAGGCCGCGCGCGCCACGGCATTGCGCCGGTGAGATTTCCATCGCTTTTCTGTGTCGAGCAATGGAGGAAAAAGCAACCGCTCAACACCATGTTGCCGCTTTTAGCGCATACCGCTCTTGGCGCTCTATATAGCCGATATAGGACGAGGCTTCCGTGAACGCGTCGCAGCTAACTACGATTTGGCTCTATCTTCTCAACGCGCACAACTACCTCCAAGCTGCGCTCCTTACCGCCAAACCATTTAACGATGGCGACGTCCATTCACGGCTTGCTGATCTTCACCGGCGCACGCAGGCGGAAATTGCCCACCTCGAAAGCTTGCGCGACACGGCCGGCAACACGCCTCCCGCGAATTAACGCGACGATTTCCGGCCGGTAGCCGTTTTGTCACAGCGGGGGGCCACCGGCCATTGGGCGGCTCAATTGCCGGGCTGCCAGGCCCTGCGGCTCCGCTTCCGAGGGGCCGCAGGCGTCTTCCTCCTTCAGAACGCGGTGCCACTCTTATTCCGGCACGCTCCTTTCCATTCCCCAGACTGATCGCGTATAACGCCGCCACCATGAGCCGCGTTATCCAAACCCTTCTGAATTCCCTCGCCGCCGCGCTCGAAGCGACTGGCAATTACCGCGTGCTGCGCCGGCTCACGCCGCAGGAGCAATTCAGCAACGCAGCGCCAGCAGAACCCTTTGTCGGGATCATCCTCGACACCGAAACCACGGGCATGACGCCGGGCACCGATGAAGTCATCGAGCTTGGCATGATCAAGTTCGAGTACGGACGCGACGGTCAAATCTGCCGCGTGCTCGACACCTTCAATTGCCTCCAGCAGCCAAGCGGGCCAATCCCCCCGCACATCACCGCGATCACCGGCATCACTGACGACGAGGTTGCCGGACACACAATCGATCCTTCCGCCGTCAAAGCCTTCGTCTCTGGCGCGGCCTTGATCATCGCCCACAACGCCAAATTCGACCGCCCCATGTGCGAAGCGACGTGGCCGTATTTCCATGGCCTGAATTGGGCCTGTCCCTAACCCAGATCCCATGGAAGGACGAAGGCTTTGAGGGAACCAAGCTCGGCTATCTGCTCAACGATTTCGGTTACTTCCACAACGGGCATCGCGCTATCGATGATTGCCGCGCGCTTCTGCACTTGCTAGCCCAGCCATTCCGACAGATCGTCCATGCGATTGGCCCGCGAGGGGACGACGCAGAACGTGGACCGGTGCGCGATCTTGAGGCTCTCGCGATCCGTCCAACCCGGCGTGTCGATCACCAGAACATCCGCGCGGTCCGTCAGATCGAGCGCAAAGCGCGGCGTGACCACCTTGACCGCGATGTCCGGCAACAAGCCGTTCAACTTGCGATGATCCGCCCAGCGCTTCGAGGTCCGCTGCACGTCGTCCAGATCGGCGATCAACACCGAGGCCCCTGCCCGCGCTGCTTCCACGGCGTAAGCGCGCGCCAGCACCGATTTTCCGACACCGCCCTTATTGTTCATGAACGGCACCACATAGCCCATGGTTCTTCTTTCCTTTGCTGTCCTGGTTCATTGCGAAGATTGTTTGAGCCGGGGCACGCGGCGCGTGGCTGGTGCGATCTGTCTGACCGCTGCGCGCGGCT
>CAVUGF010000022.1:0-162335 GCA_963740975.1 uncultured Alphaproteobacteria bacterium
TCTTCGGCCTACTTCCCCCGAAAACGAAGCGCCTCAATCTCCCCGTCCCTCCGCCGCCCCTTCGATCCCCCGCCGCGTGCTCGTGGCAATGGCTGAGCAAGAGCACGTCCGTCTCGACCGGCTTCAGCGGCAGCGCGAACTTGCCCTCCGCCAGCCGCCCAGGACCTCATGCCACTGGCGTTGCCAAATTTTCTGCCAGGCGGAACTGCTCATGACAGTTGCCCTCGCCTGGGCTCAGAACCTCAAGAGCGGCCGGCCGTTGCCCTCTCAGCCTTCTTGATGGCGGGCATGATCTTGTCCGCGATGATTTCCGGGCTGAGCGGCCCAGGATAGCGGAAGGCGATCTTGCCGTCGCCGTCGATCACAAAAGTCTCCGGCACGCCGTAGACGCCGAAATCGATGGCGACGAAGCCGTTCTCATCTGCCCCGATGGCGCGATAGGGATTGCCGTGGGTCGCAAGGAAGCGGCGCGCAGCCTCGGGCTTGTCTTTGTAATTGATGCTAAAGAGCGGGATGCCCTGCCGGCTCAATTCGACCAGCAGCGGGTGCTCGGCCACGCACGGTGCGCACCAAGTGGCCCAGACATTTAAAACGCTGACCTTGCCGGTCTTGAACGCGGCCGAGGAAAGCCCCGGCGTAAGGCCGTCGCCGCCCTGCGCATTGGGGATCGGCGCGAGCGCAAACTCCGGCACCGGCTTACCGATCAGCGCCGAAGGCAAACTGGACGGATCGCCCGTGCGCAACGCCACGAACAGCAGCACCAGCAGCAAGCCGGCGAGAACCAGCGGCAGCAGTAGCGTTGGCTTGGGCTTTGCGTTGCCCGGCGTTTCCTCCGGTGAAGCGCTTGAACTCATGTCCGTCCTATAGCTCCTGCTGCGAAGACCTGCGCCGCAAGCCCCGGCGCTCCAGATCGGCCAAGCGCTGCCGCTGTTCGCGCTCCCCGGCCCAGGCCCAAACGATGAGGCCAGCGATCAAGAGCGCGGCGGCTCCGTACGAAATCCAGATGAAACCGGCGTGAGGCCCTAGATCAAGCATTGGTTGTCTCCCCGCCGCCGCGCACATGGATTGCGATCATCGCCTCGCAGCGCCGCCGCAAAATCTCGGCGCGCATCGCTTTCATGTGCAGCGCGATAAAGAGCACGGTGAAGGCGATGGCCATGACCAGAAGCGGGATCAGCAAAGCCGGATGGATCGTCGGGCCATCGGCGCGGAACACGCTCGCGGGCTGGTGCAGCGTGTTCCACCAGTTCACCGAGAACTTGATAATGGGAATGTTGACAGCGCCGATGAGGCTCAGGATCGCGGCGGCCCGCCCGGCCCGGCCCGGATCGTCGATCGCCTGCCGCAGCGCGATCACGCCCAGATAAAGGAAGAACAGGATCAAAACCGAGGTCAGCCGCGCATCCCAGACCCAATAGGCGCCCCACATCGGCTTGCCCCAAAGCGAGCCGGTTATCAGCGCGAGCAGCGTGAAGGTAGCCCCGATGGGCACGGCGGCCTTGGCCGAGACGTCGGCCAGCGGATGCCGCCAGATCAGATAGCCCGCCGAGGATATGGCCGTAAGCGTATAGCAGGCCATGGCAAGCCAGGCGGCCGGCACATGGATGAACATGATCTTCGCGGTCTCGCCCTGGAGATAATCGGGCGGCGCGCGGAAGGACATGACGAGACCCGCCACGAAGAGCACAACGGTAATGCCAATGAGCCATGGCAAAAGCTTACCGCTAAGCCGCATGAAGGTGGACGGGTTGGCCAGCGTGCTTATGCGCCAGAGGCTCATCGATTGCAGTTCGGAGACATCGGACATTCAGGCTCTTCCCAGCTTTTGGCGCTGATATAGTGTCACTCTAGCCCCAGGCGAAGGGCAAGGGCAGCGGCAAATGGCATCGCCGCCACTGAAAACAGAGATAGAGCAAAAAGCAAGAGGATGCTTTGCTCGAACGCTCCGGCCGAGGCCGCCATCGCCCCCACGCCGAAGATCAGGAAAGGGATGAAAAGCGGCAAAATGAGGAGCGGCAGCAGCAACGCGCCTTTCCGCAGGCCCAGCGTGAGCGCGGCTCCCGCCCCTGCAACGAAGCTGACGCCCACGGTTCCGGCGAGCAGCGCGGCCAAGAGCTTGGGCAGCGCCTCCGCCTGAATGTTGAGCAAGAGCCCAGCCAGCGGCGTTACGACGATCAAAGGCACGCATGTCGTCACCCAATGCGCAATGCTTTTCGACGCAGCGATAAGCTCGGCCGGAAGCGGCCCCAGTACAAGTGCATCGAGCGATCCATCGTCGCGGTCCTCCTGAAACAAGGCGTCGACAGATAGAACGGCTGAGAGCAGGAAAGAAATCCATAGGATGCCCGGCGCGATCCGGCTTAAAAGGTTCAGGTCTGGGCCAAGCCCCAGCGGGATGATGGCGACCGCGACAAGATAAAAGCCAAGCGCTGTACCTACCGCCGAGCCCTGGCGAAGGGCTAGACGGAGATCCCGGCCTATGAGTGCGAGGAAGGCGTTCATGTCAGATCCGGGCGGGAGGTTGGCGCGATGAACGGGCGAATCTCCCCTCACCCTGTCCCTCTCCCCATGGGAGAGGGAACGGTGTTGCGCGCTCCAAGCACCATTCAGGCGTCTCTTCTCCCATAGGGAGAAGGACGGGATGAGGGGTTGAACCCTTAGTTATTGTCACACTTAGGCTCATTGCACAGATTGCGGCTTGCCGAGTTCCAGGATTTTGGCATCTGGCAGCGCCAGATCGAGATGGGTTGAGACAATAGCGAGCCCGCCCGAGGCGAGATGGGCGGCGATGGCGCTTTCGAGTAGCCTGGTGGACGCGACATCGAGCGCAGCCTGCGGCTCGTCGAGAAGCCAGACCGGCCGGCGCGCCGCAAGTAGCCGCGCGAGGCCAAGCCGCCGCGCCTGCCCTTGCGATAGATGGCCCGCGCTGAAGCTCGCCAGGTTCAAGAGGCCGAACGCGTCAAGCGCATCCTCCGCCGCCTCGATATCCGCCGCGCCGCTATAAAAGCGCTGCCAGAAGCTCACATTTTCGACAACAGAAAGGCGGGTCTTTATGCCGTTCGCGTGACCGATGTAGTGGTAGACGCCCTCGTCAGCCGGCTTGGAAGCGTAAGCGGCAGGCCGCATGACCTCGATGCTGCCGGCGGCAGGCTGTAAATATCCCGCGATGGTCCGCAAGAGCGTCGTCTTGCCGGACCCGTTCGGCCCGCGCAGCGCAAGCGCGCTTCCCGCCGTTACCTTGAACGTAATACCGGACACAACCGTCCTGCCGCCCCGCTGACAGGCGAGCCCCTCCGCCGCCACAGCCTCCACGGCCAAGCCGCGGCTTGACGTCAGGTTCGCGCTAGGAATTGGCTCGATCCTTGCCAAGGTTGAACACACCCGTCCGGTTTCAATACGCCTGCCTATCCTTATGTTAGGGAGGCCCGCGCTCACAAGCCGGTTTTTCGCATGCAATGGAGAATCTGCTGTGGCATCCTTAACTTCACGCTCGCTCGACAGCTTCCGCTGCCGCAAGACACTGACTGTCGAGGGCAAGGCCTACGAATATTTCTCGCTGCCGGACGCCGAGGCGAACGGCTTGCCCGGAATATCCGCCTTGCCTTACTCACTGAAGGTGCTTCTGGAAAACCTCCTGCGCTTCGAGGACGGCAGCACGGTCACGGCCGATGACATCAGGGCCATGGCGCAATGGCTCACGAGCAAGAGTTCCACGCACGAAATCGCGTTCAGGCCCGCCCGCGTGCTGATGCAGGACTTCACCGGCGTGCCGGCCGTGGTGGATCTGGCCGCGATGCGCGACGCGATGAACGCGCTTCACGGCAACACCGCCAAGATCAATCCGCTGGTGCCGGTCGATCTCGTCATCGACCATTCGGTGATGGTGGACAGCTTCGGCAGCCCCCGTTCCCTTGCTATCAACACCGATTTGGAATATCGGCGCAACAAGGAGCGCTACGAGTTCCTGCGCTGGGGCAGCCGGGCCTTTGCGAATTTCCGCGTCGTGCCGCCTGGAACGGGCATCTGCCATCAGGTGAACCTGGAATATCTCGCGCAGACCGTCTGGACGAAGGAAGAGGAGGGCGCGGTCCAGGCTTTCCCCGACACGCTGGTCGGGACCGACAGCCACACGACCATGATTAACGGCCTCGCGGTGCTCGGCTGGGGCGTGGGCGGCATCGAGGCCGAGGCGGCAATGCTGGGCCAGCCGATCTCCATGCTGATCCCCGAGGTTATCGGCTTCCGCTTCAGTGGGAGCCTGCGCGAAGGCGTGACCGCGACCGACCTCGTGCTGACGGTAACGCAAATGCTGCGCAAGAAGGGCGTTGTCGGCAAATTTGTCGAATATTCCGGCCGGGGCTCGACGCGCTCTCCCTGGAAGACCGGGCGACGATGGCGAACATGGCGCCGGAATACGGCGCGACCTGCGGCTTTTTCCCCGCTGACAAGGATACGATCGACTACCTTCGCGCCAGCGGCCGCGATCCGCACCGGGTCGCGCTGGTGGAAGCCTATGCCAAGGCGCAAGGGATGTGGCGCGAAACTGGCTCCGTGGCCCCCGTCTTCACCTCCACGCTCGAACTCGATCTCTCCACTGTCGAGCCAAGCCTCGCCGGCCCGCGCCGCCCGCAAGACCGCGTTCCGCTTGCCCGCGCCGCGGATGGCTTCGGCGATGCGCTGGCGGAAATGCGAACCGCGCAGCCCGGCAGCAACGGCGCAAACATGGAGAGCGAAGGCGGGATGGTTCAGCCCCTTGAAAAATCGGGGCCGGTCGAGGGCGAGACCTATTCCATCGCGGACGGCCACGTGGTCATCGCGGCGATCACCTCTTGCACGAACACGTCGAACCCGACCGTGCTCATGGCTGCGGGCCTGCTCGCGCGCAAGGCCAACGAAAAGGGCCTGAAGACGAAGCCGTGGGTGAAGACCTCGCTCGCGCCCGGCAGCCAGGTGGTTACAGATTACCTGACCAAGTCCGGCTTGCAGGCCGATCTCGACGCGCTTGGCTTCAACCTCGCCGGCTATGGTTGCACGACCTGCATCGGCAATTCCGGGCCGCTGCCCGAGGCAATCTCGAAGGCCATCCAGCAGAACGACCTTATCGTGGCGGCTGTTCTATCCGGCAACCGTAACTTCGAAGGCCGCATCAATCCCGGCGTGCGCGCGAACTATCTGGCTTCGCCGCCGCTTGTGGTCGCCTACGCACTGGCGGGCACGATAAATCTGAACCTCGCAGCCGAACCGATTGGCACCGGCAAGGATGGTGCTCCGGTGTACCTCAAGGACATCTGGCCTTCCTCCAAGGAAATCGCCGAATTCGTCCGCGCCTATGTCACTCCGGACATGTTCAAAGCCCGCTATGCGGACGTGTTCAGGGGCGGCGAGCGCTGGCAGGCGGTAGGCGGCTCGAAAACCGGCCAAACCTATGACTGGGATACGGACTCCACCTATGTGCGGAAACCGCCCTATTTCGAAGGACTGACGGCCAGCCGCCCGCGGCGCCCGCCGATATCGAGAACGCGCGCGTGCTCGGGCTCTTCCTCGATTCCATCACGACGGACCACATCAGCCCGGCCGGCTCCATCGAAAAGACCGGCCGGCGGGGATCTATCTCCTCGATCGCAACGTCTCCGCCCTGGACTTCAACTCCTACGGCGCGCGGCGCGGAAATCACGAGGTCATGATGCGCGGCACCTTCGCCAATATCCGCATCAAGAACCAGATGGTGCCGGGTGTCGAAGGCGGCGTGACCGTCCATTATCCCGATGGCGTGAAGCTTCCAATCTACGACGCCGCCATGCGCTACAAGACCGAGGGCGTGCCGCTCGCCATCTTCGCGGGCCGCGAATATGGAACAGGATCGAGCCGCGACTGGGCCGCGAAGGGCACTCGCCTGCTCGGCGTGCGCGCGGTGATCGCGCAGAGCTTCGAGCGCATCCACCGCTCCAACCTCGCCGGCATGGGCGTGCTGCCGCTGGTGTTCGAGGAGGGCATGTCTTGGCAGGAGCTTGGGCTGAAGGGCAACGAGACGGTGACGATAAAGGGCATCGGTAATCTGTCGCCGCTCGCGAAAATCACGGCCCATATCGCTTTCGCGGATGGAACGGCAAAGGACGTGCCGCTCGTCTGCCGGATCGATACGCTCGACGAACTAAACTACTTCAAGAACGGCGGCATCCTGCATTACGTACTGCGCAACCTCGCCGCGCGTTGACGGGCGGCGCAATGGTGAGGGTGCGATCCACACAACGCATATTACCCTGTTCCGCTCCCACGCAAGCTCGCCTTGGCTAGCTTGCCGCTCAAGAGTGTCCATATCCGCTTGCAGATATGGATGGGAGAGGGAACGTCTTCTCAACGGGCACGCCCTAACTCCCTCTTCCTGTGGGAGAGGGGTGGGTAATGCCCTATGGCCATGGCTCATCCATCGCAACGGCGGTGCGCAAATCGCGGAACAAACTACTTATAAATACCCTTGATTGCTCATCTTGTTGCAACCATACCGCGTTTAAATGGAAAAGTTTATCAAACGTAAGGGTGCGGCTAATAAGCTCTTGCTTGCGGGGCGTGCTGCTGCAACACTGCTTAGATAACCTTATGGTGGAGCTGGGCACAACGCGTGCGAAGCATATCGTACGCGAGGTGTTGGATATCGGTAGGAGATCTCAGCAACGCCCAAGAAAAACTTAAGGGGAGGTAATGCTGCATGACTGGAACTCCAACAGCACCTTTCGAGCAATGGCTTAAGACAGCCCAGAAATTCGCACGGCATTCGCCAGAATCCGTGGCTTGCCCTTGCTGCGGCAGCACCTCGCTCAGCGTAAAGGATGTGGAGTACGGCTTTGGCTACGATAAGGGCGTGCAGCGCTATATTACCTGCAGCTGCTGCGGCGCGTTCACGAGCGTAAACATCAAGCGCGCAGGCGAGGACCAGCAGGTCAAGGGTGCGGGGGAAACGTTACTCCCTGTCACTTCCGGCCGCGCTTAGGTTCAGCATTCGCTTCATCCCGCACCGGCGGAAAAGACCCCCTCATCCTGTCCTTCTCCCCAAGGGGAGAAGGAACGGCCGAATTATGCGCAGCCGCAGTTCCAGGGGCCTCACTCCCCTCGGAGAGAGAGAGACAGAGTGAGGGGGAACTTAATCAGCCCCACCAATGGTTCAGCGCTCTAATGCCGCGCGGGCTGGATTGTCCGGCGGACTTCGGCGCGCAGCAGATCGATAGGCGCCAAGCCTTCCTTTGCCTTCTCGAAATGCCAATAGGTCCAGCCGTTGCAGGCGGCGCGGCCTTGCGCCTTCGCTCCGATGGAATGAATGGAGCCGCGCATCCCGTCCCACAGCAGCGAGCCATCGGCCATGATCTGCGCCCGTATCCGCGCCTTGGCATCGAACAGCGCCTCGCCGGGGCGCAACATACCCAGCTCCAGCACCATGCCGAAAGGCACGCGCGGCTCAGCCCGCTTCGAAACGATAGGGTCCGCGGTCTTGGTGTCGAACGGCTTCACCGCCGCAAGACGCTCGTGCGCGGCCACGACGTAATCGTGATCGCGCTCGATCCCCAGATAGCGCCGGCCGAGCGACTTCGCGGCGGCGCCCGTGGTGCCAGTCCCGAAGAAGGGGTCGAGCACCAGATCGCCCGGCTTGGTGGTCGCCATGATGACGCGCCGGAGCAGCGCCTCGGGCTTCTGCGTCGGATGCGCCTTGCGGCCGCCATCGTCGCGCAACCGCTCTGGCCCCGAGCAGATCGGGATCAGCCAGTCCGAGCGCATTTGCAGGTCGTCGTTGAAGGCCTTGAGCAAGTCGTAATTGAAGGTTGGCTTCGAGGCCTGGCTGCGCGACGCCCATATCAGGGTTTCATGCGCGTTCGTGAAGCGCGTGCCCTTGAAGTTCGGCATCGGGTTGGTTTTCACCCAGATCACGTCATTCAGGAGCCAGAAGCCCAAATCTTGCAGCGCCGAGCCCAGCCGGAAAATATTGTGATAGGAGCCGATCACCCAGATCGCACCATCGGACTTCAGCACCCGGCGGCATTCCGTGAGCCACGCCCGGCTGAACCGGTCGTAAGCGGCGAAATTGTCGAACTTGTCCCAGTCCTGGCTGACGCCATCGACGCGGGTATTGTTGGGGCGCAACAGTTCGCCGCCAAGCTGAAGATTGTAGGGAGGGTCGGCGAAAACGAGATCGGCCGAGCCTGACGGCAGGCTCTTCAGCGCCTCGATGCTATCGCCCTCGATAATGCGGTTCCCCGCATCCAAATCTACGCCACTCTCGAACGCTTCAATTCCAAAACGCATGACATCGTCCACAAACTGCACCTACCGCGGATCATAGCAGAGACAGCGGCGAAAAGGGTTAACGCACCGCTAACTTGCCGGCCTGACTGCGGATAGCGGGGAAATTGCGCCGCTTCGGATACGCAATGAATGGCCGGGCATTTTTGCGGCCGGCCCGCATCTGCGCGAATGCTCCCGGTTCCGGCACGCGCATGGCTGGCCATACGCGAGCCCTTGTTCGCTTCGTTAAAGGCAATCGGAAGTCAGTTTGCGGCCGGTGCCGGGACACGTTTCCATTTTGTGGCGATCTTTCCGCCGGCCGACGCAGCGGGATTCCCGATGGTAAGTTCATCCCCGGCGATCGCAACCGTCCGCGTTTGTGTGGCGCCGGTCCAATTCGGGAACGTGCTGCCTTCAATTCGCGCCGTGTAGGACTTATCCGCCTCGTTGACGGAGTACGTGCCAAAATATGCAATGCTTCGCTGAACGACTGCCGCATTTTCCGCCGCGGTTCCCGTTTCTCTGTTGTTGGAGGCGAACTTCGGCAGGTTGGATGACAGGAGGATAAAGGATAAACGGCCATCGCGGTCGAAGATCAGCATTCCCTTCGGATTGGGACCGTATTGTTCGCTTTTGGTGCCGTCCGGAAGAATTGCCATGGCCGAAACCGCCGTCCAGGTGCCTTGGAGCTGCTGTTTGAGCGCATTCTGCGGGGCGGCTGTGCTTGCTGCCAGTAAGGCGATTGCCAATACTGTCAGGATAGAAATACCAAGAAGGCTACGCCGGTCCATCGTGTTCTCCTTTTGTGCCGGCACGATGCGGACGTATTCTAGGTTTCGGGGATTATTATACCTGCCAATTGCGAGGCACCAAAAAGGAACATATTTTTAAGCAATACATCAAAAGTCGTCGCAGTATGCTTATGTCAATTGCAAGCGAATTGCTGTATGGGGATCTTGCCGCGCTATTATTCTGCCGCCGGCGGAAATGCCATGCCGGAAAATGACGGCCCTGGGGCGAAACCGTCTTAAGGCAATCGCGTGAAGGCCCGGAGAGAAGCACGAACGTTGGCAGAGCCGGGCAAGTGTGCTTATGTGGTACGCTTCAGAACCGCCACATTTGCTACGCATCGGTAAGAGTGATATACCACTTCAAGGTTTAGCGATGGCGCACCCCCCTCAGCCCTACGATCTTGCCATTATCGGCGCCAGTTTCGCCGGGCTTGCCGCCGCGAAAACAGCCGCGATGCGGGGCCTTAAGGTAGCAGTCCTCGACCCCAAGCCCGGCGCCGGGGACCACGTAGCCACCACCGGCATTCTGGTCCAGGAGGCCGCCGAGGAATTCGACATTCCTCATAGCCTCACCCGGCGCGTGCACGGTGTCAGGCTTTATGCGCCCAACCTCAAGCATGTCGATCTGTTTGCGCCTGGCAGCTTTTTTCTTACCACCGAGCCGAGCCGCCTGCTCGATTGGCTGGCGCAGGAGGCGATGCGGGCAGGCGCTCACCTTCTCTGGCGCACGCCATTCACGGGCGCCGGGCGGCAGGGCGGCGTCTTCACTTTTTCGGGAGTGAACATCTCGGCGCGGCACATCCTCGGCGCGGACGGCGCAAGATCGGCGGTCGCGCGCCATTTCGGGCTGGGGCGCAACAAGCGCTTCCTGGCCGCCATCGAAGCCCAGTTCGATCATCTCGAAGGCGCCGATACCCGCTTCCTGCATTGCTTCCTCAATTCCAGCATCGCGCCCGGCCACATCGCCTGGGTCGTGCCTGGGCTTTCCGCCTTTCACGCGGGCCTTGCCGCGGCGCCAGGACGGAGGCCGCATCTCAAGGCGTTTCTCAAAAAGTCCGAGCCCATTTTCGGCTTCGCCAAGGCAAAAGCCATCGGCCACACGCGCGGGCGCATCCCTTGCGGCGGCCTGGTCAAGCCCTGGGCCATTCCGGGGGTCACGCTGATCGGCGATGCCGCTGGCATGGCCTCGCCAATGACAGGCGGCGGCATCCGCTACGCGCTCCGCTTCGGCCGCCGCTCCGCCCAGATCGTGGCCGATCATCTCCTGCATTTCGGGCCGCCTCCAGAGATCGCGCTGGCAAGGGAGCTGCCCCGCTTCACGCTCGATCATGCTCTGCGAGCGGGTCTCAACCTTGCCCCGCCGAACAGCCTGCTTTCGGCCGCGTTCGGCACACCCGCGATCCGCTGGCTTGCGCGGCACATCTATTTCAGGAGCCGCGGCAGCCAGGGCGTCAGCCTTGCCGATTTCGAGGCGCGCCTGGCCAGCCTGGAAAGCAAGGACAGCACCGCGCCGGCGGGCGTTTTCCGTTGATTGTTGCAGGCCGCATTTCTAAATCTAACGCCGCGCATTTAAGCGCGTGTGGATGGAAACGTTCAGCGTGGCAGGGCCAAGCCGGCCAACCGAAGTGCAAGATGGAGGCATTTGCCCATGCACAGCTTTCTCGAATGGCATGTCAGCCAATACATGACCAAGAACGTCAAGGCCATCCCGCCCAGCATGACCCTGCACGACCTTGTCGCCTTGTTCGATCACCACGATTACAACTGCTTCCCGGTGGTGGAAGGCGATGTTTGCGTGGGCATCGTGACCAAGTTCGATTTCCTCAAGGCCTTCATGTTCACAACGAGCCAGCTCGTGCCGCATTATCAGGACCTGATGACGCGCACGGTGGGTAGCATCATGACCAAGGATGTTGCCTATGTGGAGCCCGAGGAGCCCTTGACGCGCGCGCTCGACCTGATGATCGCCATGCGCGCACGCAGCTTCCCGGTGCTGGAGCCAGGGCATAAGCTTGTGGGCATGATCTCGCGCACAGACTTGACAAAGGCGCTTTTCGAGGCGACGGAAGAGGCGGAGCGCGGAGCGTCAGAGCAGCCGTCCTAAAGGCTTGACGCCTTAGCCGTCATACCCGCGAAAGAGCGTGTGAAAAATTTGGCACGGTTACCAAGATCACGGTTGTTATGGCCCAGCTTGACCGGGCCGTACATGAAAAGCCCAACAAATTCAGCGTCGCACTGGATGGCAGGGGCGAGCCGGGCCATGACAGCGGAGGGCGCTTTTCGCGGGGACGGCGCTGCGGAACGAAACTAGTACAGCCCGAGGCAAGTTCGCACCCCATTGGCCGCACGCTCGCCCCGCGAACTTGCCTCGGATAAGCTGTGATTCTGTAACGGGAAATCCTGTCAGCGCCAGCCGCAAATGGGTCAGGATTTCCCACGGGGCGTACTAGCCGAATTCAACCGCTGCTGCGTGAACACCAGCGTAATCGACGAAAAGGATGATACATGAGCGCGCTTCCGCCATGCCCAAAATGCAGCAGTACCTATGCCTACGAAGATAACGGCCTGATTGTTTGCCCAGAGTGCGCCCACGAATGGAAGGCGGGCGCGAGCACCGCCGCAGAGGCCGGCCGGGTCTACCGCGACTCCGCCGGGAATATTCTACAAGACGGCGATACCGTCGCCATCATCAAGGACCTCAAGCCGAAGGGTTCCTCGAAGGCCATCAAGGTTGGAACCAAGGTCAAGAACATCCGCCTCGTCGACAGCGACCACGACATCGACTGCAAGATCGAAGGTTTCGGCGCGATGAGCCTCAAATCCGAATTCGTTAAGAAGGTTTAGTTCAGGGCCGTCTTCGAGAGAGTAACGATCCGCTCGCTCACAGCCTGCGGGAGGGCGCCGCGTTTCGCTGTGCGAGGCGCGCCCGCTGCTGCCGGATGCTCACAATCACGTTCCGCACGAGGATCACGCCCAGGATCAGCGAAAGCAGGCCTATGCCCGCCGCTACGGCCGCCTGTCCTTCCTGACCAAGATATTGGTACATGGGCGCGGTCCGCTCGGGCGCACCCAGCGGCAAAGGCACCGTGTACAGCTGCCAAGCATAAAACAGCAGGCCGAAGCCAACAATAATCAATCCGAGGCGGCTTACCATGGATATCCCTTCTTGCCCTGAATGTTCCAAGGGACGTGTACGCAGTTAATGCGCATTTTTGGGGGCGCCGGGCGGCGTCGTTCTGCCTCAATCGTGGCTGTAAGCGAGCCGCATTCAGCTTATGGAACGGGCACCGCCGCGCCGGCAGCGGCCACGGTATCCGCTGCAAGATCGAAGGCTTCGGCGCGACGAGCTTGAGATGTGAGTTCATTAAAGGCCGATGAACGAAACCGCTCTCGCGGTAGGTTGCTGCCTCACGGGCAGTATTTTTTTCTAAATCATCAATGCAAGCCGGCAGCTTCGATTGAGAATGGGACGTCAGTCTCACTCACAAGAGGAGTTGCGTATGAGTATCAGTCCGCTCCGCCAGCGCATGATTGGCGGCATGACTTCCCGTCGTATTGGAGAGAAGGCCCAGAAGAACTACATCCGCTGCGTCAGGAGCCTTGCGGCGTTCATCGGCAGGTCTCCGGACACCGCGACGGCGGAAAACCTGCGACTTTACCGCATTCACCTGGTGGAGAGCCCGCTCGGGGCCTCCAGCGTGAACGCGTATATGTCGGCGCTGCGGTTCTTCTTCGGGATCACGCTAGACAGAGCAGACCTGCTGAAGTGCCTGTTCCACGTCTATGAATCCCCAAGGCTGCCTACCATCCTTACCCAAGAGGAAGTCGCCCGGCTGCTCGATGCCGCTCCGGGGGCCAAGTACAAGGCTGCGCTGAGCGTCGCCTACGGTGCTGGGCTCAGGGCCTCCGAGGTCCTGTCGCTGAAGGTCTCCGATATCGACAGCGGCCGGATGCTGCTGCGTGTCGAGCAGGGCAAGGGGCGCAAGGACCGCCTTGCCATGCTTTCCCCCTTTCGGCAGGCCGGCCGCCTGGCTGTTTCCAGGCCAGAACCCGGTCAACCCGCTGACCACGCGCCAGCTCAACCGCGCCTGCCATGCAGCGGCGCAGCTGGCGGAGATCGGCAAGCGCGTTTCGCTGCATACGCTGCGGCATAGCTTTGCGACCCACCTTCTGGAGCAGGATATCGATATTCGCGTGATTCAAGTTTTGCTCGGACACGCGAAGCTTAATACGACGGCGCTTTATACGCGGGTGGCCACCACCACGATCCGTAAGGTCATGAGCCCCTTGGACCGGCTCAGCCTGATCGAGACGAAGAAGGGCGAGCGCTCGAATAGCGCCAAGCGCGGTAGCGCAAAGAAGGGCGAGCCCAAGGCCTGAGCCGTCTTGGCTCATGCCGCGTCCCGCGCTTGAGGTTGCGGACATCTTCCGCGGCCACGGGGCTGCCTGGCGCAAGGCCAACGCCGGGCATTTAAGCCTCGGCCAGCTCAAAGCAATGGCCGCCATCGAAGCCTGCCGCACGGCGGAGCTTGGCGGCCATGTTGCGCGCTGCGGGGACTGCGGCCACACCGTCATCAGCTACAACTCATGTGGTAACCGGCATTGTCCCAAGTGCCAGGGGGCCGCGGCTCGGGTGTGGCTCGCGGAGCGCGAGGCAGATCTTCTGCCGCTGCCTTATTACCATGTGGTGTTCACGCTGCCCCCGGCGATTGGCGCCATCGCCTGGCAGAACAAGGCCCTGGTCTACGGCCTCCTGTTCAAGGCGGCGTCCGGGACCATGCTCACCATCGCCGCCGATCCCAAGCATCTGGGCGCCCGTATCGGCATGACCGCCGTGCTCCATACCTGGGGCTCGGCGCTCACCCACCATCCGCATGTGCATATGATCGTGCCCGGCGGCGGGCTGTCGCTTGATGGGGAACGCTTCGTGCCCTGCCGGGGCCGTCGCCGCCGCTTCTTCCTGCCGGTCCGGGTGCTGTCGCGGCTGTTCCGGCGGCTCATGCTGGAAAAACTTGCCGCCGCCTATGACAAGGGGCTTCTGACCTTAAAGGGCAGCCTCGCCAAGTTCGCGGCCCCGGCCGCCTTTGCCGCCGCACTCAAACCGCTGCGCTGGAAGAACTGGTTCGTCTACATCAAGGAGCCGTTCGCGGGGGCAAAGGGCGTGCTTAGTTACCTCTCGCGCTACACCCACCGGGTGGCGATCTCAAACAGAAGGCTCATCGCCCACGACGGGCGCGGCGTCACCTTCCGCTACAAGGATTACCGCGCGGACGGACTGGCCCGGTACAAGGTCATGACGCTGGCAACGGATGAGTTCATTCGCCGCTTCATGCTGCACATCCTGCCCAAAGGCTTCCACCGCATCCGGCATTACGGGCTGTTTGCCTCCGCAAGCCGTGCCGGCAATATCGCGCGGCTGCGGGAGTTACTCGGCGCAACGCCGTCTGCGGAGGCAAGCGCGGCTCCCAGTCCGGACGAGCCCGAAGAGACCGTCTTGCCGCCCTGTCCCTGCTGTGGCGGGCGCATGACCATCATCGAGTTCTTCGAGCGCGGCACGCTGCCCCGCTACCGGCCGCCAGCACCCGCTGTCATCTGGTTCGACACGTCATGAGGTCTGCCATGCTGCCCTGGACACCAATGCCGTTGCAGACAGCCGGCCGCAACGCCGCGCCAGCGGAGCCATGCCTGCGGAGCGTTCTGGTCAGCTGTCTGCAACGGCCGGCGAGCCCTCAGGCTCTGGGCTTTGAGCCGTTCTCCGGCGGTCTGCCGCTCCCCAGCACACCAACAGGCGCCGAAGTGCGCAACAGCTCCGGCTACCCGCGGGCATAAATCCCCATAGCGCATCCCCCGTTGCCCGCGGTTTCCTTCCCCGGGGGCTTTCAGACGCCGGCCGGGCCGCGCAAGACCCGCGCCCAGCCATCCGGCCGCCATCTGAAACCCATCACGATATACCCATCACGATTGCAGACCAAGTCTGCATAAAACACTTTGTTGGATCGGTACGCCAGCTTTCGGATCTCCTTGCGGACTATTATGAATTGAGCTTCAGACGGTGAACGCGGGTCAAAAGGCGACACATCTTCAGCCTACTCATCACTGCTATCTGACGAGTCATCGGCGAAAAGATTTGTAGGCGTGTACTCCGCACGCGTAAAAAAGCGCGAACCTTTCCTAACTTCGTCCGGTCTTGCGCCAAGTGCGATGGTGTCGCTCAGCGCGTAGAGGGCCATCAGCTTCGCGACGAAAAACGCGAGCTTATTTTGCGCATCGCTCTTAAGGCGGCTAATATCGTGAACGAGGTCGTTTCGGAGTTTGATTACATCATTTGGAAACCCGGCAGGCAGGGATACGAAGCCCGGCGGAAGCTGCGAGATGAAATTTGTTAGTAGTGTTTTTGCATCGTAAGAATTGATGTGACCGATGCGCTCTTCTATGGTTTCACGCCACTTGGCGCTGTCGGGCTGCTTCTCCGCGACTTCCTTGACGACGGCCTTTAAAGCGCAGCGCAGCGCACGAAATTGAGCTTTCGATAGAGGAACCGTCCCAGCCTTTCGTTCTTGCATTTCGATGATTGTCACCAGTTCGCGAAGGTGGCTAAAGCGTAATGTGCCCTTGTCTTGCAAGATTGCGGCAAAAGCCCCTCGCCCTATCTTTCTGGCCGGAGACTCGGCAAGCCACGTAGCAATGACCCTGCGAAACAACGCGCGGTCGTGCCAGATAGTTAATATTGGCATCGTGGGGAAGCTGTAGTTGTTGGCCGGATGCTCTACAGGATCGGCAAAGTAAAGTTCCGAGGGCGTATACTTTTTCCCCATTTTGTGTAGCAAGCAAACTTCCTGTAGGTCGATCAAATCGCCGCATATCAGGGCAAGAAGGGCTCTTAATTCATGGAGCGCGCTAAGGGCGCGCCGTGGCGTGACCAATTGGAGGAAATCAATGGTCCAGAACGACGTGGGATCAATCGTGGTTGCCGGAACGGTTGAACGGAAGGCTCTAACACGCACTCTCGTACCTAAATCTACGTAGGACGCGACTTGCTTATGGACGATGGGACTCTCGTACTGGCTGCCGCAGAATTTGCGGTGGCGAACCTCCTTATAGTCTAGATTATCCCAAAGGCGCAGGACATGTTCTGCTACGGACGAGGCAAAGCTTAGTCTTCGAACGCTGGCGCTCTCGCGGAAGTACTCAGAACCGACAAGCATATAGTTTGCGGTGACGGCGATTCGTTGCGTCGTACTTTGGCTGTTATGGGCAAGGCCATCAAAGCGGGCTGCCGCTTCCAGCATCGTTACGCACTGATTATCTTCAGTTAGGCCGTGGAGCGTTAGACGGCCATCGGGTGCAATTCCGTCGCCTGGAGCAGCCCCAACGCAATGCAATCTGGCGGAAGGAAATGTGTCTATAAACACCCTGCCTGCCCATTTGTTGTCAGGTTTAGTCGAAGGCCAAAAGTAGCCAAGGGCGGAAAGTTTGTTTTTAAATTCTGGCATTGGACGTGATAGGCTCCCATAGCTCCAACCTACTTGTGCTTCTATTACCAGAAGGTGTCCCCATGGTGCATCGCGTCGATAGCGGCCACTGTGGAAAAACTCCTGCTGGCCCCCCATCGCCACAAGCCATTAGCGAAACACGACGATGCAGGCAGTCTTGCTTGGTCCAAGTGTGCTCAGGGGGGAACGGATTGTTTCGTCCTTTTCGGAGACGACCGCACTAAGATCCAGAAGGGGCCACCGCGCCCAGAGGGTGGAGGGAAAACCACGAGGCCCGCTTACGACCCACAGCAGCCAGCAACCTAGCTTCCTGTTCCAACCGCTAGCCTTCACCGCGCAGGGAACCGGGCGGCGCATTGCAGCCTCGCCTCGGGGTTAAAGAACTGTATAGTTCGTGCAAGGCCGTATCATGGTTAATTCGGGAATGGTAAACGCCCGAAGCGCATGCGTCCCGCAGGCGCATTTCCGCGAATTTTTCCTCGCTTTAGGCCGATTTCTACGTTTGAAAAATCCCGTTAAATATAGACGCAGATTTGAAATTAACTACGATTTCCTCCAGCCTTTCTATCCAAAGCGCCGCCGCCACCAAAACTTCATGTTTCATATCAGCGACATAGTGCCTTAACATTTATTCAAGGCATTTCTGCTATATTGCTTCAAAATCGAGTAGCGCCGATTCCAGCTCTGAAAATCGGGCCGGAAGGCAGCAAAGAGGGTTAATGTAGCGTTACCTGGACAGGCCGCGACGATCGGGCGAACTTGATACCAGGCGTTAGCGATTGGGGGCTTCATGGCGTACAACCTGCTTGTTCTCGGGCCGATGCAGCATCGCGCCGGCGACAATATCCTCCGCGAGTCCAACACCGCGCGCATTGGCGTTATTCTAGACCAGATGTCGCAGGCGCTTGGCGAGGGCGGGCCGAAGCCCTTCCGCGTGGTCACGCCGGAAAACCCCAGCGAACCCGCGATCGTCGAGCTTGTCTTGAGCGAGATCGAGAAGGCCGATCTCGTGGTTCTCGACCTCACGGGCAGCCGGCCGAGCGTGGCCTACGAAGCCGGCATCATCCACGCGCTTGGCATTCCGCACATCTTCGTCACCGAGGACGAGGAGACATCGTTCTACTTCTCATCGGTGCGCGTGATCCGCGGCCTGCAACTTGGCGCCGATTTCAATCCCGCGGCCCCAGGGGCGAGCCAGGGCGAGCTGTTCGGGAGGCTCAAGACATTCCTGAGCGACGCCAACGCCAGGGCCGAGATGGCCGGCAACATTCTCACCGCTCATTTCGAAGGCCTGCCCATCATCGATCTGGCGGGGCCCGCGGGGATGGCGGCAAGCTACTACACCAACGCGGTGCGGCGCTTCATCCGGCCGGGCGGTTTCGCGGGCAGGGAATGCAGGCTCCTGCTCAAGGAAGAGCGGCCCGCGCGCTTCAGCAAGAAGACCGTCACGTCCACGCGCACGGTTTCCGCGACCGTGAAGGCGCTCATCGCCGTGGAGCCGCCCGCCAAACTCGCCAGAAGCTTTTTCGAGGACGACAGGGCGCTTAAGGCCGAGTTGAAGGGGCTGGGCGTCGAGCTTGAGCGGGCTACCATCGCGGGTGACGATCCGCTCGACAAGCGCGACTATGGCGGCTGGTTCGACGCGAAAGGTATCGCGCGCGGCGCCACGGTGTGCATCGAGATCCCGACGATTGTATACCCGTTGACGAAATCGCCGAGGATTTTGCGGCTCAAGAAACACCGGGCCAAGTTCGAGGGCGAGCAGCGGCAGATCATGCAGGAGGTGGAGGAACGCGCGCTCGAAAAGCTGCTGGCCTCCTTCAAGCGCAATCTTCTCTATCATATCGATATGGAACACGAGGCCACCAAGAGCGGTTTCCATTATGTGCCGCTATCCGGGCTTCCCGCTGCGCTGCGGCAGATGGGCGTGCTCTAACCCCACCTCTTGATCAATATCAAAGCAGCATGGCTTGGACGACACACTTGGCACCCAAATTGTATGCAATTTGGGCAGGCGGTTTACATCTCTGTATACAATGCAATAACATTGCGCTGCTCGGGTTTGGAATTTTCTGGCTTAATGCCGGAAAGCCAGCCTTAGGCAGCACTCAGGAATAAGTGCGCCGGATGGCGCCGGAATTTTGGCCGGCTGCAAGCTGCAAAAAGGGGCGCATATCCAAGATGTGTAGCCCTTTTTGCCGCGCAGCAGGCGGGCAAAAGAACAAGCCAGATGGCGCGGTTATTCCTGAGCGATGTCTTAGCTGATAAAATTGGTGCAGCGCATTGGGGCCGCGGAGTGAAGGAACAGCAGCAGGGCCAGCCAGCTCTCGCGCGGCCGGGAAGCGACGTATTGGACTTGAACCTGAGGTCTCTCGACACCTTCGTACAAATCGCGGAAAGCGGCGGCATGAGTTCCGCGGCCGCCGGATGAAGCTTACCCAGTCGGCCGTCAGCCAAATCATTCAAAGCCTTGAGCGTTCGCTTGAGGTGGACCTCTTCGACCGCAAGGTCCGCCCCATCGCGTTGACGCCTTCAGGTGTCATACTTCTGGAGAAAGCCCGTGGATTGCTGCTTGCAGCGCGCGAGGCGATCAAGAGCGTGAAGAATCCGGAAACGGCGGCTTTTCCAAAGCTCAATCTTTGCCTGGTAGAGAGTATCACCGCCACCATCGGACCAGGTTTTGCCAGGGAGATTCAAGGGTTCGCCGATCTCTGGTCGGTGCATACAGGCTGGTGCATAGCCAGCATAGCCGTGCGCTGCTTGCACGGGAGGCGGATATTGTGCTTACGCCCGATCCATGGAAGAACACCGAATATCGAGCGGTACGAGATCCTGAAGGAGCCATTCTTTATTGCCTTGCCGAAGGAGTTTGCCGTGGAGCCGGTGAACCTGCAGGCGCTCGCGGCGCAGCACGGCCTCATCCGGTTAGCGCGCGTACGATGATGGGACGCCAGGTGGAACGGCATCTGGAACGGCTCAAGGTGGATACCAGGGGCAGGCTGGAATTCGACAGCGCAACCGCCGTCCTGGCCATGGTTACGGCTGGGCTCGGATGGGCTGTCATCACCCCGCTCTGTGCGGTCCTAGGGCGGTCTTTTGGTCCGAAGTGAGGTTCGTGCCAATGCCTGGGCCGGCGCTTCACGCCGGCTTTACGTTGTCGCACGGCAGGGAGAGTTTGGCGATATTCCGAGGCGGATTGCCAATGCCGCCATCGAGCGCAACCGGAAATCCCTGCATAACCATTTCGCCGCTTATCCGTGGATACTGGAAGGCTGCTCGATCCCAGATATCCCGGCGACGCTGCTGGCAGGACGGGAAGCAATCGCCACAGCGATTTGGGCTGAGACCGGGGGGCGAACCGCCACGCCCGTGTATATGCGGGCACATCGACGCAGGCGTTGCTAGAGGGGTTTGCAATTCTCAAAGCTCGCATCCCCTCGTTCAAGGCACCATCCGGCGCCTTAGTAAGCGAACGCTTGCGGCGCTCGAATTGGTTCAGGGCTTGAAGCCCCTCCCGGCGGCAGCGGCTGAAGGCGGCTAAAGCTGCCGCTCCACCAGCATTTTCTTAATCTCCGCGATGGCCTTGGCGGGGTTCAGCCCCTTGGGGCAGACGTTGCGCGCAATTCATGATGGTGTGGCAACGGTAGAGGCGAAAGGGATCCTCGAGCGCGTCGAGCCGCTCGCCGGTGTGCTCGTCGCGGCTGTCCGCAAGCCAGCGATAGGCCTGCAGGAGCACGGCCGGCCCGAGGAACCGGTCGCTGTTCCACCAATAGGACGGACAGGAGGTCGAGCAGCAGGCGCACAGGATGCACTCGTAGAGGCCGTCGAGCTTCGGCGCGGTCGGCCGCGGCTCTGCCGCCATTCCTTGCCCGGGGCCGGTGTCTCGGTCTGAAGCCAGGGCTGGATCGACGCGTATTGCGCGTAGAAGTGCGTGAGGTCGGTCACCAGGTCTTTGATCACATCCATGTGCGGCAGCGGGAAAATGCGGATCGTCGCCGCTCGATGTCCTTGATCGCGGTGGGTGCAGGCGAGGGTGTTGGTGCCGTTGATGTTCATCGCGCAGGAGCCGCAGATGCCCTCGCGGCAGGAGCGGCGGAAGGTCGAGCGTCGGATCGATCTCGTTCTTGATCTTGAGGAGCGCGTCGAGCACCATCGGGCCGCAATCGTTCGAGGTCGACATGGAACGTGTCGATCGACGGATTGTCCGGCGTTTCCGGGTTCCAGCGGTAGATCTCGAACCTCCGCCACTTCGCCCCAGCCTTGCCCTCCGGCTTGTTCCAGACCTTGCCTTTGCGGACTTTTGAGTTTTTCGGCAGCGTGAGCTGGACCATGGGAAACTCCGGCGATGTGCAGGTAACAGGAGAAATGGAATTCCACTGCAATTTGGCAAACAAACACGGCCCGCGCAAGCCCAAGGCGTTAGCTTACCTGAAAGACGTATTAAGTTCGATTGAATGGCTGGCATGCCGGGAGCGGCTGGCTAGTGCTGCCGCTCCTTGGGTGCGGTTTTCGCCTGGGCAAGGAACATAAGAAGCGAGCGGCCGCGTGGTACCCTCCATTAAAGCGCTAGCGGCGATTGCGGCAATCGAGCTGTGGCTTGCGCTCTTGTTCCCGCTGGACTGGACTTACGGGCTGGCGAGAGGCGCAATTATTCTTGTTCTGTTATCCGGCCTCATCCTGCTTCGCTTCGGTCCGCGCCCGGTCATTCAGCCAGCGGCGCCGCGGATCGATGCTGCGCTGAGCGGCTTCCTGAAATTGGCCGTGGCTATCGCGCTAATGCTGGATGCCGGCATAGCCGTCCAAGCCGTTGGGCGCTGCCTGGAGAAGAATGAGATCGAACTGGATCAAGGGCCGGCGCTCTCGCTTTCGGCCCGGCTGCTCTGGAAGGGAGAAAATCCTTACGGCCGAGGCGCGCTCGTGGACCTGCGCGCTTACGAAGGCCGCGCCGGCGAGCGCCGGGCCGAAGGAATTGTTGTGGGCATTCCTGCCGAGGATACCGCGGACGCCTTGGCGCGCTACGGCCGCACGCTCGATCCGGAATTGCGCAAACAGTTGCTTCCTACCGCAACGGCCAGCAAAGGCCTCCTTAGCGAGACGCGGCTCCTTGGCTACAAATACGGCCCTCTTGTGATCGATGTTGCGGCTTTGTTTGCGGCGTTGGGGCAGCCATGCGCCATCGTTGGCCTGCAAATAGCGATGTACACCATAACGCTGCTGGCGCTGGCGTACCTCTTCTGGGGGGCGTTCGAAGACAAAAAACTGGCTGCGGTTGGAATTCTCGCGCTCCTCCTCGACCGCCATTTGAGCTGGGAATACGTCGAACTGGCCATGGCCGATATCTGGGTCCTGGCCTTCTGTGTCTTGAGCGTGCTTGCCTTCCAGCGGAGCAGGCCCTTGGCAATGGGCGCCTGTCTCGGGGCCGCGCTTGGATGCAAGATCTTTCCGAGCCTCATCTTTCTGCCCCTGCTGCTGGCCTGCGGCGGTATTAGGCCCATCGCCGTGGCGGCCGCCGTCACTGCGGCGATCTATCTGCCGTGGCTCGCCTGGGACCCGGCCGGGCTGCTCGCCAACGTTTTCCTATGGCCATTTGTAATGTTCAAGGACACGACCTCCTGGACCTATTATGCACCGCCTCAAATCGTGCTGGCGGCGCGGCTTATCGTGCTTGGCGCCCTAGCACTCCTCTGGTACCGCTATCTCACCGGGCGGGAAACGCACCTGTTCTGGACGCTCGCCGTTGCCAATACATTGCTGCTCGTGACCGGCAACACCTTTCACAACAATTACATTCCCTGGGCGTTGATCTGGGTTGTGCCGGCGGTCGTGGAGCGCTACTCCGCCGCGCCGGCTCCTTGGCCGCTTCATGCCGGTGCCGGGACGCTGGCCTTCGAAAGGCAACGGCCCGGTTGAACGCGGGCTAACCGCCCTCGCCGGACCAGTTCACGCGCAAGGTAGCGAACATGGTCGCGGTGAGCAGGACGAATGCGGCGATGGAGCCCGCCAGAAGTGCATAATCCTCAAGCTGCAGGATCATGTAGAGCAGGCCGAAAAGCAGGGCGAAAATGCCCAGCATGATCAGCCCGCGCGTAAGGTTTTGCAGCGCCATGCCCACATAGGCCGAGATCATGACGCCCGTCGCCCCCGATGCCGCAAGGTAGGCCGGCGCAAAGCCGATATGCTCCGAGAACGAGAGCAGGAGCACGTAGAAGATCACGATCGCGAGGCCCACGAAGATGTATTGGATCGGATGCACGCGCCGCCCGCTAAGCAGCTCCAGCACGAATACACCGGCAAAGGCCGCCGTCACGAACAGGAAGCCGTATTTCAGCGCACGCTCGACCAGCGAGTAGAAGTCCACCGGCACGAATAGGTTCACGCCCAGGTCTTTGCCCGTAAAGCGGTCGAGCAGGATCGTTTGCGGCGCGCCAGCCCATGCTTGCGGCACGTCGCGCGCAAGATAGGGAACGCTCCAGGAGGCTTGGAACCCATTGCTGTCGATCGTCCGCGAGACCGGCAGGAAGCCTGTGAAGCCTGGATGCGGCCAGTTCGATCCCAGTGCGACGGTGTTTTCCCGGCCGGCGGGGGCGAATGTGAGCGAAGACGAGCCGTTCAGCACGAGGCCGATCTTATAGGGAAGCGGCGCGCCGCCATTGAGTCCGCTCGCGGCAGCAACCGGCTTGAGGCGCGCATGGATGCCATTAAATCTCCCGGTCTCATCGGCCAGGCCGGCGCTCGGTTCGAAATCGATCTTCTGCCCGCCAGTCTCAAGCCGCACATTGTTCTTGAGCCCGGAAACGTCCTGGATGCCGAGTGCGATGAAGGCGTCCTGCCAGCGAACCTGGGCCGGCGTTTCCGGCTCCACGAGGCTCAAGTCCGGCGCCTTGAATTGGCCCTCCAGCGTCAGCTTGGCCTGATAGACCGTCACATCGTAGATCGAGCGATGCCTTTTCTCGGTCTGCGCCGTGCCGGACACCTTCAACGTGTCCGGCAGGAATACGGCTTGCCGCGCTATTTCAACATCCACGGTCTTGCCGTATTCGAGCCTCTGCGACTTCACTGTGTAGGGCACAATGAGATATGGCCCAAGAATACGCTGCTGGCCGCCCCAGTCCTTGGCAATATCGGTCTGCACCGAGGCAGCCCGGTGCTGGCGCTCGTAGCTCAAGAGCCAGACCACGCTGGTTAGCCCCGAGATCACAAGGACCAAAAAGCCGACGAGCACGAATTTGAACGACGGCGAGCGGAAAAGGCTTACGAAAAATCCGGATTGGGCCACGGGTCTGTCCTCCGCGATGGGTTTGGCGCCGATTGAGTGCGCCGGATGCCGGCGGATCGAAGGCTTGAATCTGTCAGGCTTTGGGCGGCGTTCCCGCGCTGGAAAGCCTCCATTAACCGTATCTGGCGGCATTTCCGGCGATTTTGGCCGCTCTTCAATGTTGAACTAATTTAGCAGATGCGCCTTGAGGAAGTGTTAAGCGCAGGGCATTTTCGGCAAGTGCTTGATCGCGCGAAAGAATACGCGCAAGCAACGGCGGGTGGATGGCGCGCTTATGGTTAATACCAATCTTGCTGGTATATTTAACAGGATTTTTAAACCACAGAAAATGGCCGGAAATCCGCAAATATTCGCTGAAATGCGGCGCGCGGAACATGCCGCAGCAGGCGTTTACCTTGCCGTTATTAACCATGACGCGGTCTTGCGCAAAAGGAACGGTTTGTTAAGCCGGGAAGGGTTGAAGGCGAAACGTGGGATGGCTACTTCGCCACCTCTTTTTCAGCACGCAGCGCTCGTTGCGCGCGCTTGAGCGCCTTCAATAGCTCTGGCTTCTCGCGCAGCGGCCTCATTTCGCGCAAACGATCTTCCGGGATTTCGGGGAAATCGACCGCATCCCAATCTTCTTGTGCGATGTGCTCAGGTTTTTTCTTCGGCATAGCGTCTTTGCTCAACCTTTGTAGCGGGTTTGCGGCGGATTCTTGCCGCGCTCTAGCCGTTTTCCGCCGCGATGCCGCCTGGAGCGCGGGCTATCCAGGTGTGTACGGACTGCATGAACGCGACGGGAGGTTCACAATGAGCGATACGGCGCTCCAGCCGGCCGTCAGCAGGCTTCGCCCGGCCTACCCTTTCGGCTTCGCCTTGCTCTGCGTCGCCCTGATGCTTTATGCCGCGTATGAATATATCTACATGCGCGGCATTCCGCCGGAACGCATCGATAATGTAGACGTGGCCCTGAAGGATTTGGCCATTGGGTTTGAGGCGATAAGTCTGGCTTTAGCCGCCTGGTTCATTTATCTAGGCAATGCGGCAGCCCGTACTCAGGTTGCAGGGCGTTTTGCTGTGGGTGTAACTCTCTATATAGTCGTTATATTGGTTATGCTTCTCATTGGATCAGTTATGACGGCTGACCTCCTCTGCTAGTGAGGCAGGCACGCTCTGTTTCGCTACGCCGGGCTCGCTTGCAGCCACGCCCCGAGGTCTGCGAGCGCGCGGGCTGACAGCCCCTTTTTGCGCGCGACGCCGCGGGCCGCGCCCTTGAGCCGCTTTCCTTCAGGCGCGGCTTCGGCAATTGGCGGGAATAGGCCGAAATTGACGTTCATGGGCTGGAAGCTGCGGGCCGCGCCGCCGCTTTCATCCATCAAATGCCCGCCGGTGATGTGCGCAAGCAGCGCACCAAGCGCGGTGGTTGGCGGCGGCGGCGCGGCTTGCTGGCCCGCAAAGTCCGCAGCGGCGAATTTCCCCGCGAGCAGCCCGATTGCCGCCGACTCCACGTAGCCCTCGACGCCCGTAACCTGCCCGGCGAAGCGCAGGCGCGGATCGGCCTTGAGGCGCAACTGCGTGTCGAGCAGCTTGGGGCTGTTCAGGAAGGTGTTGCGGTGCAGGCCGCCGAGCCGCGCGAAGACCGCGCGCTCCAGCCCCGGTATTGTCCGGAAAATGCGCGTCTGCTCGCCATGCTTCAGCTTGGTCTGGAAGCCCACCATGTTCCAGAGTGTGCCCAGCGTGTTGTCCTGCCGGAGCTGCACCACGGCATAGGGCCAGCGGCCGGTGCGCGGATCGTCGAGCCCCACCGGCTTCATCGGGCCGAAGCGCAAGGTCTCGCGCCCGCGCTCGGCCATCACCTCGATGGGCAGGCAGCCCTCGAAATAGGGCGTGGCCTTCTCCCAGTCCTTGAACTCCGTCTTTTCGCCCGCGAGCAGCGCGTCGATGAAGGCCTCGTACTGTTCCTTCGACAGCGGGCAGTTGATGTAGTCCGCGCCGCTGCCGGCCGGGCCTTCCTTGCCGTAGCGCGACTGCATCCAGGCCACATCCATATCGACGCTCTCGTGCAGCACGATGGGGGCGATGGCGTCGAAGAAGGAGAGCGAGCCTTCGCCGGTCAGCGCGTTGATCGCCGCGCCGAGCGAGGGCGTGGTCAGCGGGCCGGTGGCGATGATGACGGAGGTCCAGTCCGCCGGGGGCAGGCCCTCAAGCTTCGCCGGTCTCCATGCGGATATTGGGATGAGCCGCCAGCCTTTCCGAAACGTCCGCAGAGAAGCCCTCGCGGTCCACGGCGAGCGCGCCGCCGGCCGGAAGCTTGTGCCGCTCCGCCGCCTGCATGATGAGCGAGCCCGCGCGGCGCATCTCCTCGTGGAGCAGGCCCACGGCGTTCGCCTCGAAGTCGTCGGAGCGGAAGGAGTTCGAGCAGACCAGCTCGGCGCAGCCGCCGGACTTGTGCGCCTCGGTTAAGCGGGCGGGCCGCATTTCGTGCAGCACCACGCGCATGCCGGCTTGCGCTGCCTGCCAGGCCGCCTCGGAGCCGGCAAGCCCGGCGCCCACGATATGGAGTTCTTGTTCTGATGGCATGGAGCGCACGTTAGGGGAAAATCGCCAAGCGCTCAATCTGAACCTGCCGGCTCCAATCGCCGCCGCCAAAGTCCTGACCGCCGCTCCGCATACATTCGCTTCAGGCCGAAGAACGAAACCGCTCTCGCGGTAGGTTGCTGCCTCACGGGCAGTATTTTTTCTAAATCATTAAGGCAAGGCGGCAGCTCCGATTGAGAATGGGACGTCAGTCTCACTCACAAGAGGAGTTGCGTATGAGTATCAGTCCGCTCCGCCAGCGCATGATTGGCGACATGACTTCCCGTCGTATTGGAGAGAAGGCCCAGAAGAACTACATCCGCTGCGTCAGGAGCCTTGCGGCGTTCATCGGCAGGTCTCCGGACACAGCGACGGCGGAAGACCTGCGACTTTACCGCCTTCACCTGGTGGAGAGCCCGCTCGGAGCCTCCAGCGTGAACGCGTATATGTCGGCGCTGCGGTTCTTCTTCGGGATCACGCTCGACAGGGCAGACCTGCTGAAGTGCCTGTTCCACGTCTACGAATCCCCAAGGCTGCCTACCGTCCTCACCCAGGAGGAAGTTGCCCGGCTGCTCGATGCGGCTCCGGGGGCCAAGTACAAAGCGGCGCTGAGCGTCGCCTACGGTGCTGGGCTCAGGGCCTCCGAGGTACTGTCGCTGAAGGTCTCCGATATCGACAGCGGCCGGATGCTGCTGCGTGTCGAGCAGGGCAAGGGGCGCAAGGACCGTCAGGCGATGCTGTCCCCCATGCTGCTCGATATCCTGCGAGAGTGGTACTGCATCGGCAGGCCGGCCGCATGGCTGTTTCCGGGCCAGAACCCGGTCAACCCGCTGACCACGCGCCAGCTGAACCGCGCCTGCCATGCAGCGGCGCAGCTGGCGGAGATCAACAAGCGCGTTTCACTGCACACGCTGCGGCACAGCTTTGCGACCCACCTTCTGGAGCAGGATATCGATATTCGTGTGATTCAAGTTTTGCTCGGACACGCGAAGCTTAATACGACGGCGCTTTACACGCGGGTGGCCACCACCACGATCCGTAAGGTCATGAGCCCCTTGGACCGGCTCAGCCTGATCGAGACGAAGAAGGGCGAGCGCTCGAATAGCGCCAAGCGCGGTAGCGCAAAGAAGGGCGAGCCCAAGGCCTGAGCCGTCTTGGCTCATGCCGCGTCCCGCGCTTGAGGTTGCGGACATCTTCCGCGGCCACGGGGCTGCCTGGCGCAAGGCCAACGCCGGGCATTTAAGCCTCGGCCAGCTCAAAGCAATGGCCGCCATCGAAGCCTGCCGCACGGCGGAGCTTGGCGGCCATGTTGCGCGCTGCGGGGACTGCGGCCACACCGTCATCAGCTACAACTCATGTGGTAACCGGCATTGTCCCAAGTGCCAGGGGGCCGCGGCTCGGGTGTGGCTCGCGGAGCGCGAGGCAGATCTTCTGCCGCTGCCTTATTACCATGTGGTGTTCACGCTGCCCCCGGCGATTGGCGCCATCGCCTGGCAGAACAAGGCCCTGGTCTACGGCCTCCTGTTCAAGGCGGCGTCCGGGACCATGCTCACCATCGCCGCCGATCCCAAGCATCTGGGCGCCCGTATCGGCATGACCGCCGTGCTCCATACCTGGGGCTCGGCGCTCACCCACCATCCGCATGTGCATATGATCGTGCCCGGCGGCGGGCTGTCGCTTGATGGGGAACGCTTCGTGCCCTGCCGGGGCCGTCGCCGCCGCTTCTTCCTGCCGGTCCGGGTGCTGTCGCGGCTGTTCCGGCGGCTCATGCTGGAAAAACTTGCCGCCGCCTATGACAAGGGGCTTCTGACCTTAAAGGGCAGCCTCGCCAAGTTCGCGGCCCCGGCCGCCTTTGCCGCCGCACTCAAACCGCTGCGCTGGAAGAACTGGTTCGTCTACATCAAGGAGCCGTTCGCGGGGGCAAAGGGCGTGCTTAGTTACCTCTCGCGCTACACCCACCGGGTGGCGATCTCAAACAGAAGGCTCATCGCCCACGACGGGCGCGGCGTCACCTTCCGCTACAAGGATTACCGCGCGGACGGACTGGCCCGGTACAAGGTCATGACGCTGGCAACGGATGAGTTCATTCGCCGCTTCATGCTGCACATCCTGCCCAAAGGCTTCCACCGCATCCGGCATTACGGGCTGTTTGCCTCCGCAAGCCGTGCCGGCAATATCGCGCGGCTGCGGGAGTTACTCGGCGCAACGCCGTCTGCGGAGGCAAGCGCGGCTCCCAGTCCGGACGAGCCCGAAGAGACCGTCTTGCCGCCCTGTCCCTGCTGTGGCGGGCGCATGACCATCATCGAGTTCTTCGAGCGCGGCACGCTGCCCCGCTACCGGCCGCCAGCACCCGCTGTCATCTGGTTCGACACGTCATGAGGTCTGCCATGCTGCCCTGGACACCAATGCCGTTGCAGACAGCCGGCCGCAACGCCGCGCCAGCGGAGCCATGCCTGCGGAGCGTTCTGGTCAGCTGTCTGCAACGGCCGGCGAGCCCTCAGGCTCTGGGCTTTGAGCCGTTCTCCGGCGGTCTGCCGCTCCCCAGCACACCAACAGGCGCCGAAGTGCGCAACAGCTCCGGCTACCCGCAGGCATAAATCCCCATAGCGCATCCCCCGTTGCCCGCGGTTTCCTTCCCCGGGGGCTTTCAGACGCCGGCCGGGCCGCGCAAGACCCGCGCCCAGCCATCCGGCCGCCATCTGAAACCCATCACGTGAGCCGAAGTTCGAAGTTGCTGAATCATAGAACGCAATTGTAGGTACAGCGGACTCGCCTTTGTTGGCCGAACTCCTGCCAGCCGGGGCGCTGGCGGCGTGCTGCTCACTGGCACTTCGGGCCAAAAGCGGCTATTGTGGTTTGATCCGGTATCCGATTTGTGAAACGAAGCCGAGAGGCAATAAGTGTCAAAGGCCACCATTCCGTAGTCCAGTTATGCGTAGCGACAAGCTCAAGAGCCCAAGCCAATGACCCTGACGACGATTATTCTTCTGGTGCTGGCATTTTATATAGTGCAGCTCTTTCTGCAGGAGACGTCGCGCTTCCGATTCGACCTGTGGGGCATCGTGGGCAACCGCGACAATCTCCCGGAGATGTCTGTTGTTGCCGGGCGGCTGAACCGCGCCAAGAACAATATGCAGGAGGCTTTGCCGATATTCCTCGCCCTGGCGCTACTGGCGCTGATCAAGGGGGGCGACACGAGCAAGGTGGCCCATGCGGCATCGATCTTCCTCATCGCGCGCGTCGTATACGTGCCTGCCTATGTGAGTGGTGTCCCCATACTGCGGTCATTCGTGTGGTTGGTGGGGGTAGCCAGCCTCGCGATGATGGCTCTGGCCCTGATCTAGATCGAAACGGGATACCAGCCATGGAGGAAAACTTAAATCAGGAGAAGCTGCGTCAGTTTTACGATCATTTTGGCGCCAAGCAGGACGCGCAAGGATTTACGAGGACGCAGCTCTTGATGCGCTCGTGCGACTCGGTGGCTTTGAAGGCGCGCAGTCAGTCTTTGAAATTGGGTGTGGGACGGGCAAATTCGCCGACCGATTGTTGACGAGGTATCTCCCACCGACGGCAAAATATGTTGGAATTGATCTGAGCGCGACGATGGTTCAGCTTGCGCGCACACGCCTAGCCCGCTGGGAGCTGCGTGCTGAGGTCAAACAGAGTGACGGCGGCTTTGATTTTTCCTCCCTCGGCGGGCCATTCGATAGGATCGTTTGCACTTACGTTTTTGATCTTATGAGCCCAGCACAAATCGAAGCCGCCTTGGCAGGAGCGCACTCCGTCACACGTACAGGCGGCCTCTTGTGTAGCGCCGGGCTGACAAGAGGCATTGGGCCCTTCTCACGCACGACGAGCAGGCTTTGGACATTTGTCCATCGTCTGAATCCCTACCTTGTCGGCGGTTGCCGCCCGCTGGAACTCGCTGATTTCCTTTCCGAGCGTGACTGGCGACTTACGCGCAGAGAGGTCGTTGTTGCCGCCACTGTGCCCTCGGAGGTCATCACGGCGGAACCACTTTGATTTGCAAGCTTGGCAAGATCGCTTTCGGGGCACGAGTGAGCCTGGGGATGGCAAGCCGACGTGCCTCGCTACGAGGGTGCGCTTGACGTCTGCAGCTGAAGGGACTGCGGACGCGGTCTTATCGGAGCGGCGCAGCCGCTTCCGACCCAAACCGGCGCCTGCCAAGCCGCTTCTGAAAAATGGGGCACGGCCCAAATGTCCGCCTGTTCATGGCTGCGGCGCGCTGGTAAAACAGGCGCATGACGCTTCATATCCTGAAATTGTGCGTGGGCGTGGACAGCGTGGAGGAACTCGCGGCCTGGCAGCGCCGCCACCTTGCCACGCTGCGGAAAGCCGGCCCCGGCGCGGAGCTGATGCACGTCACGCGCCAGACACCGCGCCGCGAGGGCTTCGAGCCCGGCACATCGTCGCTCTATTGGGTGATCGGCGGCTATATCCGCGCGCGGCAGAGGATAACGGCGCTGCGCGAGGTGGAGGGCGAAGACGGCATCGTGCGCTGCGGGCTGGCGCTGGCCCCGGAGCTTGTGCCCACGGAGCCCGTGCCGCGCCGCGCGTTCCAGGGCTGGCGCTATCTCGCCGCCGGGGAGGCGCCGGCGGACCTTGCCTCGGGTGCTGTGGACGATCATGCCGCCATGCCGCCCGCCATGCGCCGGGAACTGATGGAGCTGCGGCTGCTATAGCGGCGCCGCCTATCCGATCGGGCGTCAGTCCGCCGTCTGCACCTGGGACCGTGGCCACGCTGAAAGCAGATAAAACGCGATGGCGAGCAGGAGCAGATAGCGGAAGCCCGTTAGCATCGAAACGGATTCCGCGAGCCCGCCCACGACCGAGCCCGCGATATTCGATCCGAAAGACAGGTCGGGATCGCGGGAGCCGCGGAAAGACAGGGCGAAGATCACCCCGGCGAATAGCATCGGTCCCAAAGCCAGAACGCAAGGCACGATGTACCGCCAGACCGTGCCTCCTCCAAGGAACAGATCGAGGGGGATGGCGATGGCGCATGCGAGCAACGCGAACAGCCCAAGATAGTACCAGACAAGGCGGGAGGGCTGGGCCTTCAGCACATAGAAATTGGCCAGGAGAATGAGAACTAGCACGGTAAAAAACACCATCGAGTTGACGATCCAGGTGCTGCCGAACAGCAGCGCCAGTTGAACCACTGCCTTCGTCTCCAGCAGCATGAAGCCGGCGCCGAGGAAGAACATGCGCATATCCAGGCGCAGGCGCCGCCGGCCTTTGGGCATGAACAGGTAGACCATGCCCGCGCCAAGCACGCCCAAGATAAGCATCGCCCTAAGGGTTAGGTCAGGTATCAGCCTGCCGCGCAGATAAAGGAACGGCCAGTCGTCCGTGGCGAAGCGCGGGCTTTGCGCATCGTGAACGAGGACCGCCGGCGCGATCTTCTGCCAATTCTGGCTTTCTTCCGGCTTCATGCCGGCCGGATCGATCTTGAACCCGTTCACGGCGAGATTGCGCGGCGGAAGCTTGTTCAGCCAGAAGGTTTTCCCGCCGGCGAAGGCGTTGGCGATCTCGGGATTGCAGCCGGCCACGATAATGGTGAACCCGGCCCGCGCCGAAGCCGGCACGGTTTCCTGGTGAGGCAGGGTCATCACCACCGGTTTGCAGCCGAAAACGCTCTCCGCCATCGCGGCGATCCGTTCCACCACCCAGCCCTGCCTGAAGTAATTGTACGTGACGAACATGCCGCCGGGCTTCAGAACCCGCTTGATGTCCTTCAGCGCCTCCTCGGTGAACAGGTAGCTTTCCAGCCGGATGTTAGCGTAGCCGCTATGCAAGATCAGGGAGTCCACCAGGGCATAGACAACGAGATCGTAGCGGCGGTCCGTTGTGCGGAGGAAATGCCGTCCGTCGTCCAGATCGCGGGACACTCTCGGGTCGGCATAGGGGTGGTCCGGATGGTCCTTGATGCCGATGCGCTGGATCGCAGGGTCGATTTCCACCGCGTCGATGTGGCTGGCGCCAAAGCGAAGCGCGTGGGCGACATCGTTGCCGGAGCCCGCGCCGATAATGAGCGCGTCCTTGAAGGGCGCTTCGCCTGCCGCTTTGTGCAGCAAGTGAATGAGCGAGTAAGCGGAGCCGCCGCTATCGAAGGGCACCATCGCTTGATGCCCGATATTGTTCACGTCGATGAAACGGTAGTGGGGATCGTAATCTATCGCATAATAGGGCGACCAGATCCGGCCTATGCCTGGAATGGTGACAAGCGCCAGCAGCGTCAAAAGGTAGGCGCTGCGTATCCAGGTCAGCTTACCCGCCTGGCGCAGCAGGTAGGCGGCACCCGCGCAACTGATGAGAAACCATACGAAAGGCGGCGCCTGAACCAGGGAAATCAACGAAAAGGCAGCGATGCCTGGCCAGGCTGCCGCCGATGTTGAGCGTGTAGGCCAGGACGCGATTGGGGTACGCATCGAAGGCCCGTCCCAGCACTTGGCCCAGGCCAACGAACATTAGAGCGATGCAGACGAAAAACACCGCGGCGATATAGTCGATGGGAACGACGAACTGAGCCACGTCAGGATTGCGGTATTCGGTGCCGAAGAAGACCTCTTGGGGCGACGCCTGATGGCCTGTATCGACGGCGAGGCCGGTCCAGTGGTTGAAAGTCCAGAGGATCACGAGCGCCGCCGCCACGGTGCTGGCTGCGATGGCAGGAAAAAGCGCCAGCCAATCGCGCTTATTCCGCGCGGCCAGGCAGCCGCAGGACATGCCGAGAAAACACGCCAGCAGTACCACGTTGGTGAAGAATTGCAGGAAGATTACATGTGCGGCGAACCAGCGGATGCAAGCCAGCTCCATGAACAGGACGATAAAGCCTACGAGGAAAAGATTGAAACCGTGCTCTTCGATGGAAATGGAGGAAGCGGCGCCGGGCGCATCCTTGTTCGGTTCGATAGAAGTATCAAGCATATATATCCCTCACTCAATACAAACCGGTCATTTATCTGCTCAATCGAACTCGCTGGACTTCAGCGCCGTACGTCAGCCGCCATGAAACTTGGCTGCTCCCGTCATTGCGATGGCTTCAGCCCGGCACAAGCCACGCGCCGGAAACGCAGCGCCTGCTTCGGATCGCCATGCCGGCCGGCGGCCACCATGCGACGGCGGATTTTACACGGTCCTTCGTTGCGGAATCGCATTTCAAGCGGGAGCGCTTTTATACGCTCCCGCTTACTCCCGATTAGGGATGTTAAGGTCAGGTCCCTGGTTATAGCGGCGCAGGCGAGCCGGCGGGAGCGATGACGCGTTCGCGCAGCAGAGGCGAGCCCTGCCCAGGCCCTTGATGCCGCAGCCCGCCTCGCACAGCGTGCAGGTCGAGGCGTAGTGGACGCCCAAGCCCGGCCACCGCGTTCTGGCAGTATGTGCCAAAGGAGGGCCGCAACTTCCTGCCGCGCATCCCCGGCATTGAGCCCTTACTCCTGGTCAGCGCTCGTCTATTGCGCGGCCTGTTCCTGCGTTTCCCCGCCATCGGCGTCTTCGCCGCTCAGCACAGCCAGAAGCTTGTGCGCGGTGCTCACCTTTATGGTTTTGCCTGCGCGGGTTTCGTTCATCGCCGCGTGGTTTCCTCATTGGGAAACAGGAGATTAGCCGGTGTCACGGTTTGCCCCAGGGCGTGTCCTTACGTCCCGTGCCGTCTCCGCTGTTATTGTCCCGCGGCACCTCGGTGAAATCCACGTCGATGACGTCGTCCGAGCGGTGAGGCTTCGGGGGCTCGGTCCACACCCGCGTTCTGGTCCGCATCGTGCTTCCTCTGCCTCGCATCCCAAACGAAACGCCGCGCCAAATCACGCGCCGCGCCTTGGGCAAAAGCAGGAACAGCGCCAGGAGGTCGGTGAAAAAACCGGGAATTATGAACAGCAAGCCCGCGAAGATGACCGCGGTACCGTCGAGCATGGTCTGCTCCGGCCGTGTGCCTGCTTGCATCGCCTCGTATGCCCGGCGCCCCATGGTCATGCTTTGCGTGCGGATCAGGAATGCGCCGAAGGCCACGCCGGCGGCCAGGAGCAGGAAGGTCGCGAGCGGCCCTACCAAGCGGCTGACCTCGACGATCGAAGCGACCTCGATCACCGGCAGCGAAATTACGAGAAAGAAGATGAGAAATGGCATCGGACCGCCTGCTTCGGTTTGGAACTTGAAATCCGCCCCCTTTATATGGGGGCTGAACTAATATGTTGGGAAAGGCGTTAATGGGGCGAAAGCCCGCCGCAAATTAGGCTGATGCGGTGAAAGGTCTTAGGCCTATAGCCAGCCCGGCTCAAACGGCTTATATCAAGGCATTCGGTCGTACAAACCACAGGGGCCTCCGGGCCGGAGGGGCAGCTTTGCACACGAGCGACATCTTCGATCTAACCAATGTTTTACTTCTAGGGGTTGCGGTCGTGATATTTCTCCGCCTCAGAAGCGTGCTCGGCCGGAAAACGGGAAGCGAAAGGCCGCCCCTCGACCCCTATTCCACTCCAGAGACCGCGACGCCTCGCGAGAGCAATGTCATCAACCTGCCAAGAGCTGAGGCGCGCACGCCTGCACCCAAGTCCGCGGGTCCCAGCGTCGAGGAGCGGCTGAGCAGCCTGCCCGCTAACAGCGAGGCGTTGCAGCCGCTGCGCGAGATCGCGGCTGCCGATCCCTCCTTCGAGATCGCCTCGTTCCTGAAGGGCTCCAAGGCCGCCTATGAGACCGTGGTTACGGCCTATGCGCGCGGCGACCGGGAGGCGCTGCGCAATCTGCTCGCGCCAGAGGTTTTCGACAGCTTCAACGCGGTCATCGCAGAGCGCGAGGCCAGGGACGAGACGACGGAGTTCAGTTTCGTCGGTGTCCTGTCCGCCGATGTGACGGATGCGAGCCTCGCAGGGCAGATGGCGCATGTCACCGTCCGGTTTGTGAGCGAGTTGGTGACGGCCGTGCGCGACCGGCTGGGCAATGTCGTCGAGGGCGACGTGAAGTCGGTGCGGCGCGTCACCGATGTGTGGACCTTTGAGCGCGATGTGCGCTCGCGAAACCCGAACTGGCGGCTTGTCGCAACCGATACCGTCGAAGGCTAAAGGCCCGTGACGGCGAACCGGCAGCCCAAACTCTGGCGCTGGCAGCATTCGAGGTCCGCGGCGGCGCCGGCCAATCTGGAGCCTATCGGGTTCGAGGCAATAGAAGGCTGGGCGGCGGACAACCATTGCGCGGCGCTTGAGTGCTATCTGCGGTCGGCGAGCCTGACCGGCCAGCCGGTGCCGGATGCAGGCGAAGTGCAAGCGCTGCTTAAGGACCGGCAAAAGGCTCGTATCTTTTTTGAGAAAAACTTCGCCCCTTTCCGCATCCAGTCCGCGCCGGGTCTGCTGACATCCTATTTCGAGCCGGTGCTCAAGGGCTCGCGCAAGCGATCCGCCGCCTTTCCCGTGCCGGTTTACCGCAGGCCGCCGGATTTGTTGCCTCTGCTGCCGGGACATCCGCTGAGCGATAAGGGGCTAACGGCCGGGCGGGAAACGCCGCGTGGCTTCGAGCCCTATTTCACGCGCGCGCAAATCGAGGCAGGCGCGCTTGCGGGCAAGGGCCTGGAGCTGCTTTTCGTGGCGGACCGGCTCGAAGCCTTCGTCATGCACGTTCAAGGTTCCGCGCTGATCGAGCTTGACGATGGCGCCACCATCCGCATCACCTTCGATGGCAAGAACGGCCATCCCTATAGTTCGGTTGCGAAGCTGCTTGTACAGCGCGGCCATATGACCCTGGAGGCGGCCGATCTCGAAGGAATGCTTTCGTGGCTCAGGGCTCAGCCCGATCCGCAGCCCTACTTGAACGAAAACAAGTCCTACATATTTTTCAAAGAATTGGGGCAAGACGCCACCGCACCGAGGGGCTCCTCGGGCGCCGGGCTTCAGCCGGGGCGCAGTTTGGCGGCCGACCCGCTTTACCACGCGCCCGGATCCCTTATATGGGTGATGGCGCCAGAGCTTGAGTTCGAGGGGGCACCGCTCAGGCGGCTGCTCATCGCCCAGGATACGGGCTCGGCAATCGTTGGGCCGCAACGCGGGGATATCTTCGCCGGAATTGGCGCCGATGCTCGCCGTTTCGCGGGCCGCGCGCGGCACCGTTGCGAATTCATTGCATTGCGGCCAAGACGCTAGGGCGGCGTCCGGCCGCCGGAGAAGGATATGGCAGGCCGCAGGCGCGGACGGTTCCCCACGAGGGAGGAGCTGGAATTATGGGCCAAGGTCACGCGCCACGATGCACCGCTGGCGCGGCAGCAGCTTGCCGTGCGCCATGAACCGGCCGATGAGAACGCCGCGGCTGCAATCCCCGCTAAGCCAATCGAGAGCCCTTCAATGGATAAAGCCGCCCCGGCGCAGCCTGCGGTAAAGCCAAGCGGCAAGGCCTTGAACGGGTTTGCCGAGCCGCCTCCGCCCCAGCCCTTCGACTATAGAGCCGCCAAGCGCATCGCTCGCGGCCAGCGCGAGATCGACGCGCGGCTCGACCTCCACGGCATGCGCCAGAGCGACGCACACGCCGCCCTGAGCCAGTTCCTCGCGCGCTGCCAGGCGGACGGCCTACGGCATGTGCTCATCATCACCGGCAAAGGCGCAAGCCCTGAACCCGGCGCCTACCGCGATTTCTGGACTTCGGAGCAGCGCGGCGTGCTCCGCCGGCTGGTGCCGCATTGGCTCAGCGAGCCTGCCATGCGCGCCCATGTCGTAAGCTTCACCGAATCCCACTTAAGGCACGGCGGCAGCGGCGCCCTCTACGTCACCATCCGCAAAGGCCCCCGCTCGGGAAGTTGAGCCGCCGGCAAGACGCGCAGTCCCCCCTCATTCTGTCCTTCTCCCCAAGGGGAGAAGGGACCGCAGAATTCTCGCCCGGGGGTATTTCGAGCGTCCTCTCTCCCCTCGGGGGAGAGAGACAGAGTGAGGGGCACTTTGCGGCGATGGTAACCGGATTTGGCATCACGCCTCGACGATGGCGCGGAGGCGCGGAGCATCGCAGGAAAAGCGGTTGAGGCTAAGCTCGCGGATCAGGCCCTGACGCTTGAGTTCAGCCATTGCGCGGCTTGCGGTTTCCGTGGTCAGCCCAAGCACCGCGCCCAAATCTTCCCGGCTGAACAGGCCGCAGCAATTGCCGGCCTCATGCTCCGAAAGCCAAAGCAGGAGCCGGATGACGCGCTCGCGGGCCGTTCCCGTCGAAAGCTCGGTGATCCATCGGTCCGCGTCGCTCAGTGCCCGGTACCATTGCGCCATGAGCGTGTGAAACAGCCTCTGGTTGCCGAGAAGCAGCCTCTTCACGGCGCTCACCGGCAGGCGGCAAACCTCAGCCGGCTGCAAGGCTATGGCGGTATGCTGGTACGTATCCGAGAGCAGGCACTCCAGCCCCAGGACATCGGTCTTGCGCAAAAGCCGGACGATGCGCTGACTGCCATCGGGCAGATAGTGCGTGAGCTTCACGAGTCCCGTGCGGACGGTGAAAAGCGATGTCCCGTCATCACCCGCCTGGTAGATCGTTGCGCCGGGCGCATATTGAAGCTGATCGATGGGGCGGTGGATGCCGGCGAAGCCGGGCTCTTGCAGGCCGGCAAACAGAGCCGATTGCCGGATGCTGCAATTCAGGCAGTCGGCAATGCCCGTCCATGCCTCGGCGGATGTGACAGGGTTCAAGTGGATAGCCTCACGCGGTCGCGGCCATTATCGCCAAGCCAGCCTGTATCTGGCGGACCGATTGCGCATTCGCAATGACGGCAAAGTTAATCACAGTAACATCTTTGCGGTCAACCTGTGCGGCGCATGGCCCCGCCCAGGAAAATTCCACCAGGAGAGCTCATGAGGATCGGCGTTACAAGCCAGAACTTCCGCACCGTCACCGCGCACGCGGGCAGGGCACGGCGTTTCATGATTTACGAGGATTTCCCGGACGGCAAAATCCAGCGGACGGGTATGCTGGACTTGCCGATAGAGATGAGCATTCACGAATATTCCCGTAATGCGGCGCACCCGGTTGACGGCCTCGACGTGTTGATTACCGGCGGTTGCGGCGACGGCTTTAAGAGGAAGCTGGCCGCGCGGGGCATCCGCGTCGTCGTGACCTCCGAAACCGACCCGGAGACAGCCGTCAGCGCGGTGCTATCGGGCGCGGCACTTCCGCCTGGGGAACCGGAAGAGGATCACGATAGCTGCGGATGCGGTTGCTGAGGCAATCATTAACTTGGGGAGCCGGAAGCGAATGGAAGCGGTGGCAGACCAGCGGGACGATGGCGCAACGCGGCGCGATTTCATTTACATTACGACCGGAGCTTTCGCGGCGATTGGAGCAGCGGCGGCAATGTGGCCGGTTATCGACCAGTGGAATCCGGATGCGAGCACGCTGGCCGCGGCAAGCGTCGAGGTGGATCTTTCCCCGGTTCGAAGTGGCCAGGCCATAACGATCTTGTGGCGGGGTAAGCCGATCTACATCCGCAACCGGACGCCTGACGATATCGGAAAGGCGAAGGCAACACCGCTTTCCGATCTTAAGGACCCTTATGCCCGCGTCCTGGGTGCGCCGGACAATCTGCAGGCGACGGACGAAAACAGGACCAAGCCGGGGAAAGAGAATTGGCTGATCATGATCGGGATTTGCACCCATCTCGGCTGCCTGCCGAAGGGACAATCGCCCGGCGATCCGAAAGGCGAGTACGGTGGCTGGTTCTGCGTCTGTCACGGCTCGGTCTATGACACGGCAGGCCGTATCCGGCAGGGGCCGGCGCCGCGCAACCTGGATATTCCACCCTACCAGTTCATCGGCGAGCAGAAAATCAAGATCGGCTGAGCGCGGCTGCCGCGTGCGGCACCGCAGTCCTCGCAGTTGAAGTCTAACGGTTCCGCTGCGGCGATCTGTGGAGGGAAGCTCTATTGCAATTATAGATGGCGGCGACTAGGTACTTTTCAAATACGGCCTCCCGCATATGGGCAGCCGCCATGCCAAGGGGAGGACAGACCATGCCTGCCAGAAACGATGTCGATGCCATCATGCGTGGTCTCGAAAATAGAGGATACAATCCCATTATGCCGCCGGCGGAGCCATTTCGCCGCTTACAGCAAGCCCGGAATGCTCGGAAACACCTATGTGATTTCCTTCTGTGAGCTTGGCCAAAGCACCATGGGACCGGGCGAAATCATGAAGCAGTCTGAACCTTGGTTCCGGTCCGTCTATGGGAATAACGGCAATGGTCTGCTGCTTTTCATCTGTCCCGACACCCCAGCCTGGGCTGCCGAGGAAGTGAAGCAAACCGTTGGCAGCATCGCCGGCGGTATCATCGATCCGTGGAGTGGTTTTCGCTGGATCAATCCGACATTGGGCTGGGCCGACGAAATCGACTAAGTACGCGATCAATAGGCCCCCCTCCAGCCCTCGAAATAGGGCCGGCGGGGCAGTCAGGAGAGTTAATTTTGCGTTACATCGAGGCTGAGCGCGGCAGCCGCGCGCGGCCCGGTCCGATGCCGCCTCGCGTCCTGGTATGTGAATAACCCGATGCCCGCAATGACAAGCGCGGTGCCGGCGGCATCCGCCAGCGTAAACGGCTCGCCGAGAAATGTCATCGCCATGACGATGGTCGCAACCGGGCTGATGGTTCCGATCATGGAAACAGCCTGCGCGCCCACCCGCGCCAGCGCCGCGCTAATCATGAACGAGGGCAGCACCGTCGAAGCGATGGCCATGATCGCCGACAGCCAGAGCACGCGCGGCGATGCCGAAACGAGCTGGAGCAGGCTGTTTGTGGCCGCGTAGTGCAGCATCACGCCGGCGCAGGCCGCGAGCATGGCGATGCTGGTGAAGAGGCGCGTGCCGATTGCCGCGACAAGCGGCTTGGCGATCAATTGGTAGAGCGCGTAAGTGAACGATGCGCAGAACACCAGAACGGCGCCCAGCACGGCGTTGCCGCCCTTGGCCGTGGCGCCCTCGGCAAAGATGAAGACGATGCCGCTATAGGTGACGAACAGCGCGGCAAGGCCCCACAAGCTTAGCCGCGCGCCGAAGAACGCCGCGCCGAGCAGCGCCACGAACACCGGATAGGTCATCAGGATCAGCCGCTCAAGCTGCGCCGAGAGATATTGCAGCCCGGCGAAGTCCAGATAGCTGGAGAGGTAATAGCCCACAAAGCCCACGAGCACGGTCTTGATCGCCAGACGCCCTGACGGCAGCGGCAGCCCCCGCGCGGTGTGGGCACGCAAGCCCATGATGCCGATGACCGCGTAGAAAGGCAGCGAAAAGGCCATGCGCAGCGCCAGCAGCGTGATCGCATCGGCTTCCGGAACGCTCCCCTGTCCGTAAGCGAGCTTCACCAGAATCGCCTTCATCGAGAACAGGATGGCGCCGGTCGCGGCAAGGATATAGCCGCCTCTGTGCCTCTTGGCGGAGACGGCGGACGGGACATGTTGAGCCATGGCATTACCAATGCGTGGCCCGTGCAATATTCGAGGATGTCCGCAAGCTGCCAACCGCCTCGCCATCGTCACGAGCCGGTCGGAGGAAAGTGCAGAGTTACGCGTCCGTCCCGGCGATGTGACGAAGGATAATAAGGCGGCGATGTTTGGCGCGGGAGGTCATGGCCGCGTCATAGCACGGCCGCATAGGTGTGGCGAGGTGGAAAGTGTATCCACCCCACCATGGCTTGCAGGGCATTATCCCTCATTCTGTCCCTTGCTCTCCCCGCGAACTCGCCTTGGTGCGTTCGCATCGGCAAGCGGATGCGGATGGAGAGGGAACGTTGTTGCACGCTCCGAGCGTCATTCAGGCGTCCCTTCTCCCATTGGGAGAAGGGCAGGATGAGGGGCAATGCGCTCTGAGTGGATCACCGTTTTCTTACCGCTAATCGCACATTGGCCGGCGGGAGCAATGCCGTTCCGGGGGCGGGCAAATGTACGCACCATATTCGTCGTGGAAGCACGGCACGTCGTACAGGCGGCATTCCATCGGCCCCGGACGGCAGCCTGGGCCGTACTGGCTGCGGTAATAGTCCCGGTCGCGTTCGGCCTCCATCGCGCCCATAATGCCGAGCCCGATAATGCCGGCCGCGACGCCTGCACCGAAGGCCGCACCATGATCGTGCGCCGGTGCCGGCGCCACGCTTGTAGACAGTAATATAGCCGCTGCTGCCAGGACGGCGCCGCGCTTGATCCACGTAGTCATTTGCCGCTCCATAAGAATTCGCCCAAGCCCGCAGCGAGAGTTGCGGACCTGGAATATGCTTGGCAGCTCAGCTTTTTCGCTTTCGTTGGCCGCAAAATGGCAAATGTTTGCGAATAGCGGGGCAAAAATTCACATCTTGCGGAGCGGGGCGGCGTTTGCGAAACATTGATACGTTGATCCAGAGAGCAGCATCGCCCCCATGCACACGGACCCCATCCGCTATGTCGAACCCGTCTTCCGGCCGCCGAGCGAGGCGGAGTTGCTGATCCTGCCGCTGACGGACGGCTGCTCGTGGAACCGCTGCACCTTCTGCGAAATGTACACCGCGCCGCATAAGCGCTTCCGCCCGCGCGCCGGGGAGGAGGTGCTGGAAAGCATCCGGCGTTGCGGGGCAGAGTTTGCCGGCCAGGTCAGGCGCGTGTTCCTGGCCGATGGCGATGCGATGACGCTTTCCATGCGCCGCCTCCTGCCCGTGCTTGAGGCCATCCGCCGCGAGCTGCCCGCCGTGCGGCGCGTGTCGAGCTATTGCCTGCCGCGCAATGTGCGCAATAAGTCCGTGGAGGAGCTTAAGGAGCTGGCGGCGCTGGGCCTTTCCATCGTCTATGTAGGCGTGGAGTTGGGCGATGATGAGGTGCTTGCACGCGTGAACAAAGGCGAGACCTTCGCCTCCGCGCGCGATGCGCTGCAGAAGCTGGGCGAAGCAGGCATCAAGCGCTCGGTGATGATCCTCAACGGCCTGGGCGGGCAGTCGCTGTGGCAGCAGCACGCGGCGAACTCGGCAGCGCTGATGAACGCCACGCAACCGGAATTTCTGGCCACGCTGGTCGTGAGCTTCCCAAAGGGCGAGGAGCGGCTGCGCAGCGGTTTTCCCGGCTGGGAGCCGCTCGGCGTGCCAGGCTTGATGCAGGAGATGGAGGCGTTCCTCTCCGCGCTGGAGCTGAAGCGGACCGTGTTCCGCAGCGATCACGCCTCGAACTGGCTGGTGCTCAGGGGCACGCTCGGGGCGGACAAGCCGCGCCTGCTGGAGCAATTGCGCGCGGCCATCGCATCGCCGGACACGGCGCGGCTGCGTCCCGCCTGGGCGCGCGGCCTTTAATCTCCCGGCCGCTGGTGTGTGCGGCTTACCCCTCACCCGGCCGCTTCGCGGCCACCCTCTCCCGCAAGGGGAGAGGGTGCGCGTGCAGCATTTGTTTGAAAACTGTTGCGCATATGCCGGTAGAAGACACAACCGTGCCTTGAAAAAGCCGGAATATCTCCGGCAGCCCTTGACCTTAACGAGCATGGTTTGCTTGTTTGCGCGCAACTGAATCAAGACCATGGGCATCTGACAGCAATGGCAAACGACTATTCCCCAGCGCACAGTTTCAAGGCGGATGCCACGGTGACTGGCCCGGCCGGCGCCCACAATTTCCGCTCGGCGATGCAATCCACGATGCGGGCCGCCGCGGGCTGGCTCATCGACCGGCAGAAGCCCGACGGCCATTGGGTCGGGCGCGCGGAAAGCAACTCCTGCATGGAGGCGCAATGGTGCCTCGCGCTGTGGTTCCTCGGCCTCGACGACCACCCGCTTGCGCCGGCGGCTGGGCAGCGGCGCTGTTGAAGACCCAGCGGCCCGACGGCGCCTGGCAGATCTATCACGGCGCGCCGAACGGCGACATCAACACCACCGTCGAAGCCTATGCGGCGCTGCGCTCGCTCGGCCACCGCGACGACGAGCCGGCGCTGATCAAGCGCGCGCGACTGGATCGAATCCAAGGGCGGCTTGCGCAATGTCCGCGTCTTCACCCGCTACTGGCTCGCGCTGATCGGCGAATGGCCGTGGGAGAAGACGCCGAACCTGCCGCCGGAGGTGATTTGGTTCCCGCTCTGGTTCCCGTTCTCGATCTACAATTTCGCGCAATGGGCGCGCGCGACGCTGATGCCGATCGCCCTGCTTTCCGCGCGCCGCCCGAGCCGCCCGCTGCCGCCCGAAAACCGGCTCGACGCGCTGTTCCCCGGCGGGCGCGAGGCGTTCGACTACGAGCTGCCGAAGAAGGCCGACGCCGGCGGCTGGGACGGTTTCTTCCGCGGCGCCGACAAGGTGCTGCACGCCCTGCAAGAGCTCGGCGCACAAGCTCGGCGCTGGCGCTGTGGCGCCGGCGCGGCCATCGCGGCACACGCCGAATGGATCGTCGAGCCATCAGGACGCCGACGGCGGCTGGGGCGGCATCCAGCCGCCGTGGATCTACAGCCTGATGGCGCTGCACGTCGAAGGCTACGCGCTCGACCATCCCGTGATGGCCAAGGGGCTCGACGCGCTCAACGATCCCGGCTGGCGCTGGGACGAGGGCGAGGCGACCTTCATCCGGGCCACCAACTCGCCCGGTCTGGGACACGATGCTGGCGCTGCTCGCCTTCGAGGACGCCGGGCTTTCGCGGCGAATACCCGCAAGGAGATCGAGAAGGCGGCGCAATGGCTGCTGTCGCGCCAGGTGCGCGGTCACTGGCGATTGGTGCGTGAAGCTGCCGCATGTCGAGCCCGGCGGCTGGCCGTTCGAATACGCCAACAACGCCTATCCCGACATCGACGACACCGCCGTCGCGCTCATCGCGCTGGCGCCCTTCCGCAACGATCCGAAATGCGAAGGCGAAGGGCATCGACGAGGCGATCAGCCCGCGCCGTCGACTGGCTGATCGCCATGCAAAGCCGGGGCGGCGGCTGGGGCGCCTTCGACAAGGACAACGACAAGAAGCTCCTGACCAAGATCCCGTTCTGCGATTTCGGCGAGGCGCTCGATCCGCCCTCGGTCGACGTGACCGCGCATGTCGTCGAGGCGTTCGCCAAGCTCGGGCATTTCGCGCGAGCATCCGTCGATGGTCCGCGCGCTCGATTGGCTCCGGCGCGAGCAGGAGGCGGACGGCGCCATGGTTCGGGCGCTGGGGCGTCAACTACGTCTACGGCACTGCCGCGGCGCTGCCGGCGCTGGCGGCCATCGGCGAGGACATGACGCAAGCGCCCTATGTCGGCGCGCGCCTGCGACTGGCTGGTGGCGCATCAGCAGGCAGACGGCGGCTGGGGCGAGAGCTGCGCCTCCTATATGGACATCGGCGCGGCCGGTCAGCGGCACCGCCACCGCCTCGCAGACCGCCTGGGCGCTGATGGCGCTGCTCGCCGCCAACCGGCCGCGAGATGCCGAGGCCATCGAGCGCGGCTGCCTGTTCCTGATCGAGCGGCAGGCCGGCGGAACCTGGGACGAGCCGGAATATACTGGCACGGGCTTTCCGGGCTACGGCGTCGGCCAGACGATCAAGCTGAGCGATCCGGCGCTCTCCAAGCGCCTCATGCAAGGGCCGGAGCTGTCGCGCGCCTTCATGCTGCGCTACGGGATGTACCGGCATTATTTCCCGCTCATGGCACTGGGGAGAGCGTTGGGCGCGCGGCCGGCGCAGGCGGCTGGTGCGCAAGCCGGGCCAGAGCATACCGGCGCAAGTCAGGCGAGCAATCGGCAAGGCACAGAGCTTTCCAAGCGCCTCATGCAAGGCCCCGAGCTTTCTCGCGCCTTCATGGTGCGCTGGGACTTGTACCGCCAATATTTCCCACTCATGGCGCTGGGCAGAGCATTGCGGAGGCGGCTGGCACAGACTTGATGCCCTGCGAGGCCTCCGTTTCTTGGCGGCCGCCGCCGCACTTTCTATCGTTGCCAGGGGATACAGCACCCTGGAACGGCTGCCTGGGCGGCCTTGCGATGATGGGGGCCGCGCTGGGGCGATCAGGACTTTGGACGCCTGAAGTAACGGCACATTACGCTCTTATCGCGTTAGCTGTTGGTATGGCCCCAATCCTATAGCCCCCAGGATCCATTCCTCAGGCTTGGCCTTCTGCCCCAACGCTTCGAGGGCTCTGCGCCAGCCAAGGTAGTTAGGCAGGTTTTTGGTGGCAACGCCATGAAAGCGGCGCATCCATTCCTTGAGCCGGCTGTGATAGGCGTTGACGTTGTTAATGTGAAAGTCCGGAGCTTCCGGACTTGGGTTCCCTGGCGCTGGCACAATGTGAGCTGGAATGGCGGCCGTCCTCGTCTGCCGCCACCGCATCCGGTTCCAGGCACTGACCTCACGGCAAACCACTCAAGGAACGTGCAAAATGGCAAGAATAGAACAAATCGAATTAGAGGGGCATCGCGAGGAAATCGTCGCCGATGTAAAGGCTTTGATTGAAAAATATCGCGCAATATTCGATTGGGACGTGCCTGACATCGATCAAAATGTTGCCGATAGACTGATCTTGAACGAAGTGCGCAAGGCACTGGACGCTATCGAAGCCAAGTTGCTGGGCTAAGGAGGAGGACAATGTTCCGATTCAACGAGGGATTGCCGCCGGACGTGTTAGAGGAGGCGCGGAAGCCGTCACTTGTCCACGGCGTGCCGCGCGACGTTGCGCAAAGGGTGATCGCATTATGCGACCGCTATTCTGCTAGCGCCTCGCGAATCTCCTCCGAAACTGGGATGTCCACCCATACGTCACGCTTCAACGCCAGCACATCGCCCTCACACATTCCAGAAGTTAGGCCAATCGCGAGCGGCAGCTTCAGATGCGAGGGACAGGCTTGCCAAACAGCAGTGCGTTCGCCCGGCTCGCATTTCCTGTCCAACCGGCGGGGTCCACCTCACCTCAGTGCGCCGCCGGAGCAATTGAGCCGGTTTGCCATTTACATCACTGCCATCAGGACCAGCGGCAGGGTGAAGGCCGACATGAGCGTCGAGACCAGGATCACGCCTGCCACCTCGTCCGGCCGGTTATCGTACATGCGCGCGAAAAGATAGTTGAACACCGCCGCGGGCATGGAGCTTTCAATCACCACAACGCCGCGCGCCGCGCCTTCGAGCCCGAACGCCGCCGCGACGGCCCAGCCGCAAGCAGCGCCCAGCCCCAGCCGCAAAGCCGAGAGTGCCGTGGCGCGCATCATGTTGGGCGCGCGAAGCTCTGCCAGGGCCGCGCCAAGGGAGAGCAGCATAAGCGGGATAGTCAGGCCTGAGACCAAGGTGAGCGTGTTCGACAGCCATAGCGGCAGCTTCCAGCCGAGCGCCAGCACCGCCACTGCGGCGGCCACGGCGTAGAGCAGCGGAACCCGGAGCAACGCCCTGAGATCCAGCTCACCAGCCGCAATGGCCGGCCCCAGGGTGAACTGGCTCGCGCTCGTCACGGCGAAGAACACCATCGCCATTGCCATGCCCTGCTGGCCGAACGCGAACAGACAGACCGGCAGCCCCGCATTGCCGATATTGGGGAAAGTCAGCGATGGCAGATAGACCTTCATCGGCATGCCGGCCAAGCGCAACACCAAAGCCGCAACCGCCGCCATCGCCAGCAGGCACACAGCCGCCGCCATCGCCATCCGCGCTCCCGTATCGAACGGCAGCGCCGTGTTCGCAAGCGTCGAAAAAACGAGCGCCGGCGCCCCGATACTGGTGATCAGCCGCGTCACGAAGGCGTGGTCGAACGGCTGGCCGGCGCGCGTCCACACATAGCCACCCGCCGCAGTCAGAAAGACCGGTGCGAGGATAGGCGCCAGGGCCGGCAGCACGTTCATCCGTCCTCCAACTTCGCTTCAGGCTGTTTTGGTACGGGTTCGAAGGGTCAAGCGGCGCCAGAGTCGCGGAGCTATCCGCACCCTTGAATACTGCTCTTGCCATGCCCGGAACTCCGGCCGGTATGCCCGCGCCCACCGGTCGCGCGCTCTGGTAGCAAGTTTGCGGTGCCGAGGCAACGCGCGCGATGCCGCTCAAGGCTCACCCTGCCGGCCGCGGCATTCTGCTCTTTATGGAGAAGAAACACATTCCCGGGATGATTTGGAAAACGTGAAGCCGCGGATAGACGCCGCAGCCTCTCAGCTTGCACGAAGCGGCGAGCGCAGGTTCACACGGGCCTTTGGCTACAACTTCCAACTGTGGCCGTTCAGCATCGCAAGCAGCAATCCTCGAATCGATAGGCGATTGCGCCATCTTGTTAACCCAACTATAGCGTGTATCTGCGAATGTGCGTCGTCGGTTGTGATTGTCGGGGTGCTCCATGAGCGTGTCACTACTTTTCACTAAAATTCGCAGCATCGTGCAACGGCAGCAGGAAAGTGCCGGGATGCGGCGGCAAAAGCCCTATGGGCAGAGTTTCCGTGCATTCGCCGTCCTCAACGGAAGGTGCATCGCGGACGTATCGATGGGCTACGGCCAGGACGAAATCTTCGAGCCGGAACGCAGGTCTGCTTTGGCGCGCGAGCGGCAAATACGAAGAGCGTTCTTCTAAGCGGAGTACGCCTGACGCGGATTCAGCCGGGCTGGAGCCGCAGGCTGTTTGGGTCATTGCGAGGGGCAAAGCCCCGAAACAATCCGAAGGCAAAGGGCGCGGTACAAATTCCTGGGCCGCCACGGCCACCAAGGCGGCCTCGCGACGACGGCAAGAGCCCGCTCTGACGGCGCGCCAGCCACGGTGCGGCGCGCTTAGGGCTCGATGGGAAATAAACGCGTCGGATGGCGCAGGATTTTTGTTCGTACGCCAGGCGCGGAAAGGGGCTGCATTACCCGGGGTATGTAACCCTTTCCGCAACGCAGCGGACGGACAAAAAGACACGCAAGAGGACGCGTTTATTTCCCATCGAGCCGTTAGTGCCCGCCGCCTCCGCCCGCACTTGGGTTGGGCCGGCGCATCAGCGGCGCAAGCAGCGCAATGAGCAGGAACAGCACCGTCAGCGCCGTGAACACGTCGGCGATGGACATGACGGTGGCCTGAAGCCGCACGAGACCGCTAAGCTTCTTGGTGGCGGCAAGCGGCGCATCCGAGCCGAAGCGCGCCATCTGCGCGGTGAGCTTGGCCAGCGTTTCTTCCGCCGCGCCGCGCCCCCAGGCCACCTGCTCGTGCAGGCGGGCCAGGTGCAGATCGAGCCGCTTGTTGAGCAGCGTGTTGATGATCGCAAGCCCGAACGCGCCGCCAAGATTGCGCATCAGATTGAACAGGCCGGAAGCATTCTTGAGCTTGTGCGGCGCGGTGGTGCCAAGCGCGCTGTTCGTGACCGGGATCATGATGAGCATGAGCGAGATGCCGCGCAGGATTCTGCGGAATCAAAAGCTCGTTGAAGTCCCAGTCCTTGGTCATCATCGAGACCTGGTAGGTACCCACGGCGAAGCCCGTGAAACCGATGGCCAGCATGAGGCGCGGATCGGCGCCCCGCTTCATGAGCTGGCCCGAGACCGGCGCCATGAGGAACATGCATAGCCCGGTGATGAACATGGTCTCGCCGATCTGGAGCGCCGAGTAGCCGCGCACGCGGGCAAGATACACGGGATAGAGATAGGTGAGCCCGTAGAGGCCCACGCCCAGCACGAAGGCGAACAGCGAGCCCGTCCAGAAATTCCGGTCCTTGAAGGTGGAAAGATCGACGACCGGCATCTTGGCCGTGAGCACACGCGCGAAGAACAGAACGCCGCAAATCGCGGAGATGGCGGTTCCGGCGGCGATCTCGCCGCTGTCGAACCAGCTCTTGGCCGGCCCCTCCTCCAGAATATATTCGAGTGCGCCGAGGAAGCCCGCCATGGAAATAAAGCCCGGCCAGTCGAACTGTTCGAGCAGCTTGAAATTCGGCTTGTCGAAATCGATCAAGAACCAGGTGACGGCCGTGACCGCGATCCCAGGCACCACGTTGACCAGGAACAGCCAGTGCCAGGAATAAAGATCGGTGAGATAGCCGCCAACCGTCGGACCGATGGTCGGCGCCAGCGTGGCGACAAGCCCGATAACGGGTGAGATGACATTTTGCTTGTCCTTCGGGAAGATCGAGAAGGCCGACGCGAACACGGTCGGGATCATGCCGCCGCCGATGAAGCCCTGAAGTGCGCGCCAGACGATCATTTCCTCGACGGAGCTTGCGGTCGAGCAGAGAACGCTCATCAGCGTGAAGCCCGCCGAGGAAATCACGAACAAGTAGCGGGTCGATAGCGCGCGCGACAGGAACCCCGAAAGCGGGATCATGATGACTTCGGCGATGAGGTAGCTCGTCTGCACCCAGGGGATTTCGTCGGCGCTGGCGGAGATGCCGGCCTGGATTTCGGAGAGCGAGGCCGAGACGATCTGAATGTCGAGGATCGCCATGAACATGCCGAAGACCATGGCAAAGAACGCCACGACGCGCCGCGCCGTAACCTGCGGCTCCGCCTCCGCGAAGGGAGCGGCACCGGTTCGGGCAGGTATGGTTTGCGCGGATGCGGCCATGGGCACCTAGTCCTAGCTTCTCAGCGTCAGGGGCTTAGGGGCCTCCCTCGCTTGCCGGGGGGAGGGACCGGAAGCGAGGGAGGCCAATCCGGCAGGGCCGCCCGCAATTGGCGGCTCTGGCCGGTTACTCAGGCTTCGCCGGTTGGGGAACCGCGCTGCCCGAATCTCTGGCGTTCTTGGTGTTGACGTAGGTCACGACCGAAAGGCCCGGCCGCAGGATGCCTTCGCGGATCGCATCGCCGCCGACGCGGATGCGCACGGGCACGCGCTGCACGATCTTGGTGAAATTGCCGGTCGCGTTTTCCGGCGGCAGCAGCGAATATTGAGAGCCGGACGCTGGCGCGATGCTCTCGACGGTGCCGTGGAATACGCGACCGCCCGCGGCATCGACGGCGACATCGGCAGGCTGGCCCGGCCGGATGTTCTCAAGCTGCGTTTCCTTGTAATTCGCTTCGACATAGGCGGTATCGAGCGGTACCAGCGATAACAGGCGTGTGCCGGGCTGCACATACTGCCCGGCCTGCACCGCCTTGTTGCCCACGATGCCGCTGAAGGCCGCCTTCACGGTGGTGTAGCTCAAATCGAGCATTGCCTTGTCGAGGCTCGTTTGCAGCTCGGCGCGCACGCCCTCTGCCTCCTTCGCCTGCGCCTTCAGCACTGCAAGGTTGGCCTCGGCCGAAGCCTGCGCAGCTTCAGCGGCCTTCACCGCCGCCTGAGACTGATCGCGGTCTGCGCGCGCCTGATCGAGCCGCTGCATGCTGCCGAATTCCTGCCTGGCCAGCGTTTGCGCCCGCTCGAAATCCGCGGCGGCCCGCACGGAGCTAGCCTTGGCGGACAGCACTTGCGCCTTTGCCTGCTCGATCACCGCCTCTTGCGCGACCGCCTGCTGCCTGAGCCTCTGGATTGTGGCCTCTTGCGTGCCAAGCTTGTTGCGCGCGGCCTCCACGGCGAGCTTGTAGTCGCGGCCGTCGATCTGAGCGAGCGTGTCGCCAGCCTGGACGGCGGCGTTTTCCTCGATGGGAACGCCGGTTATGTTTCCCGCTACCTTCGCAGAAATCACCGACAGGTTGGCCTTCACATAGGCATCGTCGGTCGAGACCACGAACCGGCCCTCGGTCCACCAATAGCTGCCGTAATAGGCGGCGGCACCAGCCAGTGCCACGCCAAGCCCAGCCATCGCCAGCGTCCGGCGCTTCCGCCGTTTGGGAGCTGCCGTGCCCTGCACCCCGGCGCCTCCTGAAAGACGGCTGGCGGCCGCCGATGTTGGCGGAGCTTCCTCCAAATCCAGGATGTCGCCCTCCAAGTAGTCCGGGTTTTCCAGGCTGCGCGAGGCAATCTTCTGCGTTTCCATCCGCTTCACTCTTGACGGCGCGCCCCGAGAGGGACATTTCATTGGACCGAACCGTTCGGTTCGATCTGAGATAAGGGTAGATGCGGGCCAGGTCAAGGGCTGGATTTGGCGAAAAATCGCGATAGCTAGGTATAGAAATCTTTACCCCGGGAGCGAACCGGCTGAAATTGTGAACTCAGATGGTGCAATTGCATAAATTGGAAAAGCAAATGGATCCTGAGGCAGCACACTCCTGCGATAGCGCCAAGCGCCAGCAAATCCTGGAGGGCGCGCGCCGGGTGTTTCTGCATGACGGCTTCGACGGCGCCAGCATTGGCGATATCGTGCGCGCAGCCGGCGTATCCAAGGGCACGGTCTACGCCTATTTCCCAAGCAAGGAGAAGCTGTTCGAGGCGTTGATGGTCGAGGATCGGCGCAAGCAGGCCGAGGCGCTGTTCACGATCGATGAGAACGACCGCGATGTTGAGGCTGTGCTGCGCCGGCTGGGCGAGAGCTTCGTGCAAATGCTCTATGCCCCGGCCTCGCTTGAGCTGTTGCGCATCGTCATCGGGGCGGCGGGCAAGTTCCCCAGCATCGGCAAGGCATTCTTCGACGCCGGCCCCTGCAATGGCACGAGCCGTCTTGGCCGCTATCTTGAGCGCATGACGGAGCAGGGTGTGCTGCGCGTGGACGAACCGCAGCTTGCGGCGCGGCAATTCCTCGATTTGTGCAAGACCGGCATCCATTTGCGGCTGCTGCTTGGCGATCGCGAGCCGCCCAAGCGCGAGGAAATCGAGCGCAACCTCGATAGCGCTGTGCGGGTGTTCATGGCCGCCTACGGCCGCGCCCGCTAAGCCGCGCCAGCTGCCGCGCGAAGGATGGCGCGCACCTTCATAAGCGCGAAGCCGAGAAGGTTGAGCCCCTGCCACTGCTCCGGGCTTTCCACGAGGGGCTTTCCTTCGGCAAGGCCTGCGCCCCAGACCGGGTCCACGGGGCTTGCTTCGACGAGGACCTTGCCGTCCGTGCTCAAGAGATAGGTCAGCAACTCGCTATTCTGGCCGAACTTCGCGAGATTGCCGCGGACTACGATATCGAAACGCTGGGCTTCCCATTCCGGCTCGGCGAAGTTTTCCACCTTGCGCCCGAGCGCCTTCGCAGCGCCTGGGCTCGCTGCTTCGAGGATGCGCGCGAGCATGCGCCCATCGCCGAACAGGCGCGCTTTCTCCGCCATCATATAATGCTCGGCGGTTGAGTAGCGAATGCCGCCGGCTTCAAACGGGCTTTCCCACCACTGGCTCAGCACGTGCTTGCCCGCCGTCTGGCCGGACTTGGCCCTGTGCCCCCAAAAACATAGATACTTCGGGCGCCAGCCGGTCTCGATCTTGCGCAAGAGCGCCGCAACGCTCAGCGGGGTGTCAAAAATCCGGGATCGATCCTCGTTCACGCCGCCCTCCCGCTCTTCTGAAGGCACACAATGGCCGGCATTGATCGGTTCCGCAATGTCTCCCGGCCTGCCCCGAACGCTCGCGATGTCTGCAAGCGGCTGCCGCTGAGCCCTGGGTATTGCCGGGGATAGCGGGGATTTCCATCCAGCCGCAACCTCCGCGAAATCCCCCTAGCAGAAAACTGGCGAACTTCCCGCCGCACCAGAAACGCCAGCGGGGGCCAGACGCAAAACCGCCTGGCCAAGCATCGTCCTTGTCCAAATAGGAGGTATTTCAGGTTGTATGTAAACATAATAACAACCACGGCGTGCCATACTGCGTGGCACGCGTAACAAAAGTAGCGGGGTAAATGTAATGCAAACAGCAGAGAAAGCAGCAGAGTCCAGTCTTTTCGAGGTTATACTTTACTTCGAAAATAATTCGTGGTCATTCTCAACGGTCGCGCACGCCTCATTCATGCAAGAAGCGGTTGAGGAGGCGGAGCGGGAGTTTTCCGTCCATACTTTCCATCACCGGCTTGGAGGAATGAAGGCCAAAGCTACCGCGGCATGCGTCATGCTGCCGGGCGGCGACCACTCCTTCGCAAAGCTCGACGGAAAATGGAAGCTCCTGCATTGAGAAGGCGGCCCGCGCCATTACGCGGGACGGCGTGATGAACTTGCGAATCACCCCTCACCCTGCCCTTCTCCCCATGGGAGAAGGGCAGGGTGAGGGGTGATTCCCTTCGTTCATTCCGTGACCCCAGCCGCCTGACGATGGCGCCCGGGCACACGTCAATACGCGTCGAAGTCGTTATTGCCGGTGGCGGAGCGTGCCATCCGCCGCTCGCCTACATTGACCACCCAGTTCGCGATTGCCGCTTTCGAGGTTGGCAATGGCAGCCGGCGGGCCATCGAGGGGAAGGTATAGAACTCCCGGTACATCCGCTGCACGTTCTGCTCAAGCTCCTTCGGCGTGCACCAGGCCGGCTTGACATGGCAGAGATGACCAGGCCAGCGCCCCATCTCCGCCTCGTTGATGATACGGTCTTCGGCCTTGAACTTGGCATGGAGCGAGGTGCCGGGCGTCGGCATCAACACGTTGAAATATGCCGCAGGCACCTTGTGCTTTTCCAGGAACTTGAGCGTAGAGTCGAACACCGTAGGGTTTTCGTTGTCCCAGCCGAAGATGAAGTTCAGCGAGAAGCTGATGCCGCGCTTGCGCATCTTCTGGAACATTTCCGCATATTGGTCGGTCTTGTTCACGCCCTTGCGCATGTTGCCGATGGTTTCCGCGTCGATGCTCTCGATGCCGATATTGACGTGCAGGAGCCCGCTCTTGCAGGCGAGGTCCAGGAACTCGTCATCGTTGCAGAAATTGGATGTCCACAAGGTCGACCAGCGCGTCTTGAGCGGGATCAGCGCCTGCATCAGCTCCATGGCGCGGCCGCGCTTGCCGCCGAAATTACTCTCGCCGAAGAGAATGTTCTTGCTGCCAGTGTGCAGCACATCCTCCACCACCTCCTCATGCGGGCGCCAGCGGAAACGCGTGCTGAGATAAAGCCGCTCCGAGCAAAAGTCGCAAACCAGCGGACAGCCGCGCGAGGATTGCAGCGTATAGGTGCGGAAGGGGCCGTAAAGCGACATGTTGACGGCGTCGTAGCGAGGCTTCGGAAGCCCTGAGAGTTGCTCCTGGCTCAGCGGCTGCGCGCGGTATTCCTTCTTGAGGCGCCCGGCGGCGGCGTCGGTCAGCATCTGCGCCCAGATCGGCTCGGCCTCGCCGATGCCGATGGCGTCGCAGTTCTCCGCGGCCTCCTCGGGATAGAAGAACACATGCGGCCCGCCCATGATGACCGTCGCGCCACGGCGGCGGAACTCGGCGGCGATGTCGTAGGCGCGCAGCGAATGCAGCGTCCAGGTGGTGATGGCGACAAGATCGGTGGGACAATCGAAATCGATCTCCTGCACCTGTTCGTCGATGAGCGTCACGTTCCATTCCGGAGGCGTCAGCGCCGCAAGATAGGGCAGCGCCAGCGGGACCACCGCGCGGCGCTTCGTCTTGAACACCTTCGGGTTCGATCTGGAGGTGTAAAAGGAGGGTTGAATAATGGTCAGGTTAAGTGACATCGAGCGTTCTTCCCGGTGTGCTAACGGTTATGGCCGGCCTTGCTGGTGCGGGCCTGAATATCACGCTGTCAAATTACACAAATGAGTTTCAAATTGTGACTTTGTTGTGCAGGCCGCGAGCGCTGCCTGCCACGTTGTTACCGCAAGTTCACGATGCCGCCGCGGCGTTCGCCGGTACGTCTCACAAATTCCTCCGCGTCAACCTGTAAAGCAACATTGCACAGGAGCCGTCCACGTTCCCAAAAAGAACGACGGTGGCACAGGTATTTATCCTGCCCGGCGGGACCCGGTGCACCGCAGCCAAAAGCAGCCGGGCTGGTGTCCGCTCCGGGCCGCGTTCAAGCCCCTTAATGGCGCTTGGCGTAATCCGCCATGACATCCACCCAGCAGTGTGCGGGTGCCGACCGGTGCAATGTGCCCCGCTTCTTGATGTGCGAAGCATAGCACGCATCGGTTGCAGCCTTATAGGCCTCGCGCTCTTCTTTCGTCAGCTTGGAAAGTGCTGTCTTCTCGCAAACCTCATTTACGGAACTTGCAAGACTGACATCGAGCAGCCCTCCGATCGAGCAGCGTCTGCAAAGGTCGACGGCCTCCTGGCAAGTCCCAGCCTTCGCGATAACCGCAATTCTCTCTTCTGGCCCGCTGCCGGGGCAATCGCCGCCCAGCGCAGGCGCTGCTGCGAGGCAGCAGGCCATGGACATGACACCCAGAAAGCACTTCATGAAATCGCCTCTTTAAAATTTTGCCCGGCGCGGATTTCGCGCCAGTTATCCAAACAAATCGAAAGCGCGCGGGTAGACAACCGCCGCCGGAGCGGCTTGGCGCGGCACCAGATGCAGCGCCATGAAATGCGGCCCGGCGAACGGAGATGGAAACGCTGCCGCCGCCTCCGCCGGGAAGCCGAACCGCCCATAATATGCAGGCGCGCCCAAGACAAAAATATTGTCATAACCAAGCGCCTGGGCCCGGCCGATAACATGGCGGATAAGCGCCGAACCGAGGCCCGGCCCCTGCACTGCCTTGCGCACGGCTACCGGAGCAAGTGCCAGCGCATATGGTGGCGATTGCAACCGGGACAAGGCCGCATATCCGCAGACGCTGCCGGCGCATTCGGCAGCCATGGAAACGGCGAGGCTGCCATCCCGGCGCAACGCGTCCACGAGCCTGGCTTCCAGCGAGCTTGCGGCAAACGGGCGCGAACGTCCAGCCGGCTGCACTAGTACAGCCCGAGGCAAGCTCTGCCCTGTATGCGTGTTTCATGCCATCATTGCGAGCGGAGCGAAGCAATCCAACAGTCCTCGTGCTTCGCGCCTGGATCGCCACTGCCGCCAAGGCGGCCTCGCGATGACGGCCATGTGGGTCAGGATTTCCCGCTGGGCGTACTGCTGGCCGCCCTGGATAGCCATTGAAAATCTACGCGGGGCCGCCTGCTCCGCGGATGCTGACGGCGAAGAGATCGGCGGCGCGTTCCGGCGGCTGCAGCTTGCCGTCCACCAGGAACAGCACGCGGTCGGCGGCCTTGGCAAAGCTCGGGTCGTGCGTCACCGTCACGATGGTGCGCTTCTGATTGCGCGACAAATCCCTGAAAATCCCGCGCAGGTTCTCGCTCGATTTGGTGTCGAGCGCGCCGGTCGGCTCGTCGGCGAACAGGATCAACGGATCGTTGGCCAGTGCCCGCGCCACGGCGATGCGCTGCCGTTGCCCGCCCGACATCTGGCCCGGCAGCTTCTTCGCCTGATCGGCAAGCCCAAGCGAGCCCAACAGCTCCAGCCCCCTGTCCACCGCCTCGTTCTCAGGCAAAAGGCCCAGCTTGCGCACCGGCAGGAGCACATTGTCGAGCGCGGAAAACTCGGCCAGCAGGAAGTGGAACTGGAAGACGAAGCCCAGCTGGCGCAGGCGCACATCGGCAAGCTCGTCCTCGCTCAAGCCTAGCGTATCCCTGCCGTTTAGCCAGATTTTGCCGCCAGTTGGCATGTCCAGCAGGCCCAGGAGATAGAGCAGCGACGATTTCCCCGAGCCGGACGGCCCCATGATCGCGACGAACTCGCCCTCTTCGATTTCGAGCGTGATGTCCTCGACGAGCGTCACGGGAACGTCTCCCGGCAGCACGCGAGTAAGCCCTTCGGTTCTAAGCACGGCACTCATGCCGCGCCCCTCAAGATATCGACCGGATGCACGCTAGCCCCCTTTCGTGCCGGCAGATAGGCGGCCGCCAGCGCCGAAGCCATGGCGAACCCAATTCCCATAACAATGGGCGACCACCCCCAGTCAAGGGGGATGTAGGTCGGCTCCGTGTTAAAGGGCGTCTTGATCTGCACACTGGCGAGCGCCTCCATCATGGAAAGGCCAAGTGCCACTCCAAAAGCGCTGCCAATCGCGCCGACGATGGCGCCCTCAATTAAAAAGATAAGCAATATGTCGCGAGCGTGAAAACCTACGGACTTCATGATGGCAATATCGCGGGTTTTTTCCAGCACCACGGTCGAAATCACGTTGTAGATGCCGAAGGAAGCGACGATCAGGATCGCGCCTACCACCGAATTCATGATTATCCTACGCACTTTCAGTAGGCTGATCAAATCCTGGCTTGCCTCCTGCCAGGACTGGGCCTTGTAGCCCACCGCCGCCTCGACAACCTTTGCAACCTCGGGCGCTTCATAGGGATCGTCGAGTTGAAGAATAAGCCGGTTGGCGGCGTTCGGCCGGTTCAACAAATTCTGGCTGCGCTTGAGCAGCACGTAAGCGTAGTTTTCGTCGATGGGGGCGTTTCCGGTCCTGAACAGCCCCACGACTTTCATGGTCCGCACGACGCCAATGGGCGAGGCGACGGTGACGTTCTTGCCCATGACGATGCGGAATTTCTCGGCCAGCCCGCTGCCCAGCACGATGCCGTCCGGATTGGTGGAGAGCGCTTCGAGCGAGCCCTCGACGAATTTCTCGTCGATGGTGCTCACACGCCGCATCAGGTCCGGGACAATGCCGTTGATGGTCGCACCGAGGTCCTTGCCCGCGAAGGTGACGATCGCCTGCCCCTGGAGCGCGGGAGCCACGCGCACATGCGGAAGCGAGGCGATGAATTCAAGCTTTTCCTTATATTGCCGGATGCCGCGAACCTCGGTGCGCGGCTTGAGGCTGCGCAGTTCCACGGTTGAGTTCGCGTAAGTATGAAAAACGGGTTGCGGGCGCGGCTCCCGGTATTCGTCGTAGACGGTAATATGCGGCGAGCCGTCCACTAGACGCTTGATGAAATCCGCGTCGGAGCCTTGCATCAGCGAGGTGACGGCCATGAAGAAGGCCACGCCCAGCGTGATGCCCAGGAGCGAGACCAGCGTCTGGCGCCGGTGCGAAGAAAGATGGCTCAGCGCTATGGAAACCGCGAGATTTCATCCTGGCACCCGCAGTAGCAGCGAATCGCAGGCCGGAAATGCGTGGGCTGGCGGCAAGATGCTCCGTCGCGCCATGTCTGGAGCGAATCTCCCCTCACCCTGTCCTTCTCCCCGCAAACTCGCCTTGGCAAGTTCGCATCTCAGTGTGTCCGCATCCGCAAGCGGATGCGGATGGAGAAGGGACGCCTGAATGGGACTCTGGAACGCGCAACACCGTCCCCTCTCCCAGGGGGAGAGGGACAGGGTGAGGGGAGATTCCCTTGTTTACGGGCACGCCCGTAGACATAGACACCTGACCCCAATTCATCGCTTGATTTCCTGCGCTGGAGCGATACCGGCAAGCCGCGCGCGCACTGCCTCGCCGGCCTGCAATCCCTTCGCAGGTTCGGCCACGACCATATCGCCCTCGTTCACCCCCGAGACCGCTTCCACACGCTCGCGGCCCTTGATGCCAATCTGCACCGGCACGCTCTCAAGCTTTCCGCCGCGCACCACCCACGCCGATCCTCCTGCCACCGCGGACGCCGGAATCATCAGCGCGTCCTGCTTTTCCGCCGTCACGATGTTGGTTTCCGCAGTCATGCCGATCAGCAAAGCCGTATCCGCCGGCAGCTCGATGCGCACGCGGAAGTTGCGCGCCACCGGGTCGCCTTTGGGCGTGATCTCGTTTACCTCGCCAGTAAATACGCGCGAAGGAAAAGCGTCCGACCGGATCAGCACTTTCTGTCCAACTTTCACCAGCGGAATGTCCTCCTCGTCCACATCGGCCGCGATGCGCAAAGGCACGCCGGCCTTGGCGAGATAGAACACCGGCTGGTTCACTGGGATGAAGTCGCCCACCTCGCCGTCGCGGCGGATGATCGTCCCATCGGCAGGCGTCTTGAGCTGCAAGAACCGCAACAACTCGCTCGCCCGGCGGTGCGCCTGCTTCGCAGCGTCCATTTCGGTTCGCGCCTGGTCGAACCGGTCCCTTGCCGCCCAGCCCTTTTCCATCAGTATGCTGATCCGCCCGAATTGCTGCGTGGCAAAAACCGCCCGCGCTTCAAGCTCGGAGACCGTGGCGCGCAAATCGCTGTCGTCGAGCCGGGCCAGCACGTCGCCCGCCTTCACCGCCTGGCCCTCGTCGGCCTTCAGTTCGAAGAGCCGGCCGGCAACCTGCGGCGCCACGCGGATGGTGACGCTCGCCTCCACCGTCCCCGTCGCATAGACGGCCTGCACGGCGGGGCCGCGCACCGGTTTGACCACCGTCACAGTCTGCGGCAGCATCAACCGCCAGCCCGCTGCGGCAAGCCCGGCGATCAGCGCGAGTGCCAGGATCGGGCGAAGCAGTCCGCGCCGCTGGGGCCTGTTTACGACAGGGCTGTCCTGCTTCATCGAATCCTCTAGGAAAAGCTCAAACTCCGGGGCGCAGCGTTCCGGCGGAAGGCCGGAGCATGCTAAGCTATAGGATTTCTTAGTAGCTGTGCATGGCACAAACTTGACACAAGCCCGCAGGCCGCGCCGCCGCGCGGCAAGAAAGTCCGCCTCTCCAAGCGAAAGCGCCGGGCCGGATAATCCACAAACGAAAGCGCGCGGGGTGACGCGGCCTCCTTCATATCACATCGATTCCGATTGACCGCAGCGCGGTGGCCCGAAGCGCTAGCCGGGGCCGTCAGGCGCCGTTCCAGGATGGCGGCTCTATCGCGGTGTAACGCCATGTTAACTCTCTTACCTGCTACGGTGGGCTATTTTGGAGGCCGGAAAAGCGGCTTTTCGATTTTGAAGTAATATAGCACAAAGATCTTGAGTAAGCATTAAGCGCGGCCTGTCTGTGTAACGTATGGATATGACATGAAAATTTCCGGATGCCTGTCACGCCGCATCGCTGCATCCGGCCTGTTGCCGCGTTTACCTCTAATATTGGTTTGTATTTAACGGGATTTTTGAAACGTAGAATTCAAGCAAAAAAGGGCAAAAAATCGCGGAAATGCACGTGTAAGAACGCATGCGCGCGGCGCGTTTACCATAGACGGCATTAAGCATGATAGCCGCCTACGCGAAATCAACGTTTTGTTGTGTGCCGTAGCGGCACGCATCCAGGAGGTTTCAGAATGAGAAGCTGACTGAGCGTGCAGAAGCTGCGTGAGAGATGAAGGCAGGTCCTTCGAAGCCAGCTTCCAAGAGCGGGCTTCAAACCACTCCAAGCTGCTGCGGTCAAAAGCCGTGGTGGTGAGCGTTGGAGTCAAAGCCGGGAGCGGTAGCTCCGGGCAGGTACGGTCCGGGGAGACGAGCGAAAGCAAACCCTTCGATGACGCGCCGATAGTGTGAAGTGCTGCCAGAACCGGGGGGCGAACGAACTTTCCGGGATAAGTGCGCCGGGGACTTGGTTACTGGGCGTGCGGCAGCCGGCGTATAGGGGGCGTGAACCCGGTCCAGGCTCTTGTGCGGAACTACGGGAACCAGGGCTCGGATGCCAAGGGAGAAGTTCAAATGGTGAAAGCCACGAGGCGAGCGTACCGATGCTGAGACCTGGGGCGGACCAGCCCGTACGAGCGATGAAGGCCGGTAATGCGGTCGGAGCAAAGGGGCTGGGTCAAGCGGCTGCATTTTGCGTCCAACTGGAAACAGGAGGAGGCGTATGAGTGCGGCAAGACCATTCGATATCCCAAAGAAACTGGTTGCTGCGGCCTTCCGTGCTGTCAAGCACAACGCGGGGGGTGCCGGAATTGATAAGGAGACGATCAGGCAATTCGAATCGAAGCGTAAGGACAATCTTTACAAGATCTGGAATCGCATGTCGTCCGGGACTTACTTTCCGCCGCCGGTCAAGGCGGTTGCCATTCCGAAGAAGAGTGGCGGGGAAAGAGTGCTTGGCGTGCCCACGGTTTCAGACCGGGTAGCTCAGATGGTGGTCAAGATGGTGCTTGAGCCAATTCTGGAGCCTATCTTTCTTCCGGATTCCTATGGCTACCGGCCGGAGAAATCCGCGCTGGACGCCGTAGGCGTAACGCGCAAGCGTTGCTGGAAGTATGACTGGGTTCTGGAGTTCGACATCAGGGCTCTGTTGGATCCTGCTTCATACTGCACCCCAGCTTTTTCAGAGTTGTTCGAATAGGTCTTGCTGACGCTGTATCACTTTGAGACGCAAGCCTTTTTGCCTTCCCGAGCGAACATGCACCGCTTCGATTTCGCCACGCTTGACACGCTGCAACACCGTCTGGCGGGAGACGCCCAGCAAGCGCATGGTCTGGTACATCGTGAGGTAGCCTTCAGGCGCCTCCTCAGCAATGCGCTGGCGTAGATCAGCGCTGATACGGATACGCCAGGGCGCGCCAGGCGTGAGCTGCTCGCCTTGGATGACGCCCTCTTGGAGCCAGCGGTGAACGGTGGAGGCGGCAAGGCCAAGCTCTTGCGCCGCCTTCTGAACGGTCAGAAGTTCGCCTTCGGGCTTTACTGCAGGCCGCTGATAGCAGGGTATTTTCCAGTTCTTGCGCAGGCTGGAAACGCGGTTGGCGGTGAACCGGTGGCCATAGGCCGTGTGCCGCCCCTGCCGGTTGAGGATGCCCGCGATCATGGCGTCGGGATAATGGGCAGCCAGCCGCCGCAGAAGGTCTATGGTGTCTTCCTCTGTGCGCACCGCGGCTTGCCGGTGGTGCGGCAGATCGAGCGCGATGCCGGTGATCGCGCCGCCGCGCCAGCGCAAAGTGAGCTGGGCGCGGCCTTCCTGCTTCTGGACGGCGACGATGACTTCCTCAAGGATGGCGCGCAACAGCTCCTTCTTGTCGCGCGCCGTCGTGGTTAGCGCCTGCCAGGCTTGCGGCAGATCGGCGCCCAGCGCCAGCAAGTGCTGCCGCTCCATGGCATCCAGCGTTCTGGGCTGGCGCTGCTCGCGGCGGGAGAGTTCGGCCTTGGCCTGTTCGATCTCCCGCAGCCGCTGCTCCCATTCGGCCTCGATGCCGCGGGCGACCAGGCGATTTTCGGCATCGACTGCACGATAGCGCCGTTCGGCGCGCTGCGCCTCATAGGCCGCCCGCTCGACGGCCAGGCGGAATTGTTCGAGCACGGCATCGCGTCCGGCTTCGGCCCGTTCTGCGGCGGCTAGCGCTGCCTCGATGCCCAGAGGAGCGAGCGCTTCAAGCACGGCGCCCGTTACCGCGCCGTCAATCTGCATCGCGCCGATGCTGAGGCAATAGCAGCCCCGGCCTTCAACGATTTGCCTGCCTGCGCAGTGGTAGCCAGGGGACGCTGTGCGTCCGGTATAATGCGTGCGCAATTTGCGCCCGCAATGGCCGCACACAGCAATGCCCTGCAAAAGTGCGCTGCCTTCTCTCACGGCGCCGCTCCCGGCCTGATGAGGCCGCGGTTTGGTGTTGGCGGCGATCCTTGCGCGGTTGCTCTCATAAGTATCCCAGCCGATGAAGCCCTGATGGTGTTCGCGAATGAGCACCTGCCATTCTTCGGGGGCAAGCTTGCGCGTGCGTCTTTTGCGCTGGCCCGCCGCATCCAGGGTCAGTTCGCGGCGCGTTTTGCCGTAAGCATAGGCACCCGCATAAACCGGATTGGTCAGCACATGATAGACGGCGGTGTAGCTTGGATCGATCCAGCGGATCGGTGCGCCGTAATGGCGCTGCAGCGGGAATTTCAGGCCTTCCGAGCGAAGCCAGAGCCAGACACGGCGGGCCGAGCCAAGCTCGGCGAAACGGCTGAAGACGGTGCGTATGGCGGCGCAGACGGCTTCGTCAGGGTGAAAGCGCACCTCACCATCAGCTTCGCCCCAGACGAGGCCCACCGGCAGGCCGCGGCGGAGTTCGCCGCGAGCTGCCTTGTTCCGGATTCCACCGTTGAGGCGGGCACGGAGAATATGAAGTTCGGCTTCGCTCATGGCGCCCTTGAGGCCAAGCAGCAGGCGGTCGTTGAACATGGCCGGATGGTAGATGCCATCGGCATCGCCGATCAGCGTGTCCGTCAAGCCGCAAAGTTCGATGAGGCGGTGCCAATCGGCGTTATTGCGGGCAAGGCGTGAGACCTCGATGCCGAGCACGATCCCGGCATGTCCAAGCGCCACCTCGGTGGTGAGTTTCGCAAAGCCCGCGCGCTCGACGGCGCCGGAGCCCGAAAGCCCGAGGTCTTCGTCGATGACGGCGATCTGCTGCGCCTGCCAGCCAAGCTCGCTTACCCTGGAAGCCAGGGCATATTGCGCCCGGGTGGATTCACGGTTGTGCTCGACTTGAGTGGGGCTCGATTGCCGCAAATAGACATAGGCCGTACGCCGCAGATGCGACGGGGTGATTTTAGCGGCGTCATTCATTGCTGGGCTCCTCCGGCTTTGCCGCCCCGGCGGCTTGAGCGAGGATGCGCGCGAGAACCTCCTGCGCTGTCCGGCGGGCTTGGGCATCGATCTCCACCTCTGGCACAGGCTGCGGCGGGGAAGGTTCGGGAAGGGCAAGGGTCAGCTGCATGGCTTTCCTCATGGCTTGATGCGCCAGGCCAGGGAATTGGCCCGCGCTTGAGGAGAGCGTCAGCCATCGCGCGAACGCGGAGCAGGCCAGTCAGCGGAACAAAGCATGCTTCTTGAGGGCTCGAAGCGGGTACGCTTCCAGCGTCCTCCGCCTGCCAATCGGTCCACTCAGCCGGAATAAGTGAACGGCTGCCATCCGGCAGGATCAGCAGCAGAAGCTGAGCGCCGCCGCGCCGCATGCCGCCCATGATGGACAATGCCTGCCCTTCCAGCGGATGAGACGGACGCAGGATCGTCGCCGATCCCGAAAACTTACGGTGATGGGTAGTGTGTGGTGGTGTCCTTCGACAACATCGAGCATGGGCTGCTGCTGAAGGCACTGGATAAGCACACGGATTGCAAATGGGTGAGGCTCTATATTAAGCGGTGGCTAACGGCTCCCTTGCAGCTTGCGGATGGAACCCTTGTGCAACGCACGCGGGGAACGCCGCAGGGCGGGGTCGTCAGCCCGTTGCTGGCCAATCTCTTCTTGCACTATACATTCGACGTCTGGATGACGCGAACCTATCCCAATGCTCCATGGTGCCGGTATGCGGATGACGGGCTCGTGCATTGCGAGAGCATGAAGGAGGCGCAAGCGATTAGGGCTGCGCTGGAAGTGCGGTTCGCGGCGTGCGGCCTTACGATGCATCCAGCAAAGACCAAGATTGTCTACTGCAAAGATGCGAACCGGGCCGGGACACACGATCATACCAAGTTTATCTTCCTTGGCTATGAGTTCCGGCAGCGCTACGTGAAGAACAGCCAGGCAGGTAAACTGTTTGCAAGCTTCACGGCGGCGGTCAGCCGGGCGGCTCTTACGGCGATGCGCCAGAAGGCGCGCCGCTTGAACTACCGGAATCGAACGGATCTCAGCCTTCAGGATATTGCCTTGAAGCTCAATCCACTCCTGCGTGGATGGATTGGGTATTATGGGCGGTTCCAGCCTTCGGCTTTGTATCCGCTATACAGGCATATCGACAAGTTGCTGATTGCCTGGGCGAAGAGGAAGTACAAGCGGTTCCGGGGAAGCTGGAGGCAGGCGAGGCTCTTCATGGAGGAAGTCTCCCGGAAATGCCCGAAGCTCTTCGCACACTGGAAACTTAGGACGGCGGGTGTGTCTGCTTGATGGGAGCGGTGTGAGCTGAGAGGTTCACGCACCGTTCTGCGAGAGGCTGCGGGTGAAATCCCCGCGGCCTACTCTCCAAGGCGCCTCTGCCGCCGGAGTGAAAAGGACACGGCCCGTCATCCCTTCTCATTGGCGCTCCTTCCGCTGACGCTCGACGTATTCGCGCGGCACGGCGATAATCCGGGTTTGGCAGCCAACCCCCTGCCGCTGAAAGCAATCGACGATGCCGGCATCCAGCCGCAGGGAGAGCGGCCTCTTGATGGGACGGTAGAACGGCCCCCGGATCGCGCCAGACCAATCCGTTACGGGCGGAATGCCGGTGGTGTCGATCTCGCTGTCCGGCAGGGCCGCCAGGGCCTCAGGCTCCGCTTTCTGCTCCGCGCTTAGCGGGGCCGGATTACCCTTCTTCATGAAGCCTGGTGGTTATTTCCCTTCCCGCAGCACCTCGCGCATGGTCTCGGCGATCATGCCAGGAAGGTCGCGGCGAAGGCTGGCGATATCGGCCCGGACACCTTCCAGGCCAGCTTCAACTTTTTCCAGCCGGGCTTCGACCGCGCTCAGCCGCACCTCGACCGCCCCCAGCCGCGAGTCGATATCCTCAACCTTCTGGCCGGTTGAGATGGCGTGCCGCCGTAAGAACGCCACGTCCTCCTTAAGCTCGGTCAGAAGCCCGGTGACCCGCGCATTGTGGCGCTCCTGCCCTTTCGCGGTCTTTTCGAGCGCGGAAATGCGGCAGTTGAGATCGGCAATTTGAGCTTCAACGTCCATGCGGGCGCCTCAAGTAGTGTGGCTTTTGCATTACGCTGGCGGGGCTGGCGGATCAATAGCGGCCCGCGTCCTTTGCAGTTCGGTAGTGAAGGCTGCCGCCTAACACCGCTCGAACAGCCGCTCCAGCCCGGCACGCGAAAGCTCCACCTATTCTGGGCCGGCCGCGCCGCCGAGTGCCACCTCGTACATCGCTTCTTCCGTGGCAGGGTTCACCACTGGCATGGTCTTTGCGGCAACGGGTGCGGTCCACGCCCCATCGATGTAGAACTTCAGCCGGTCAACCATGGCGTTTCCCTTTCTGTATCCGCGCCGCCACTGGGCATTCGCATCAAATACGGCTGATCGTTTCGTCTTCGCACGGCGTGCCCTGTGCTCACCGTGCTGCAACCGCACTGAGGATGCGCTCAGCCTCGCGGAAAAGTTCGCGGTCCACCTCGGCAAGCGACGCGCGCGCGTTCTCCTCGACCTGCTCCGGCGATGTGGCGCCAATGATTGCGGCGGCGACATTGTCCAGCCGCAGCACCCAGGCGAGCGCGAACTGCGCCATGGTGAGGCCTGCCTGGGCGGCGAGCGGCTCCAGGCGCTGCACCGCTTCGAGCACCGGCGGCTCCAGCCAGGCATCACGGAAGAAGGTGCCCATGGTAGAACTTGCCGCGCGGGTTCCCGCTGCGGCGGCCTCACCCGGCTTGTACTTGCCTGTGAGCACCCCTTGCGCCAGCGGCGACCACACGATCTGCGAAATCCCCTCCGTTTTGCAAAGCGGGACGATCTCCGCCTCGGGCTTGCGCCAGAGGAGCGAATATTGCGGCTGGCTCGAAATGAAGCGGACCACACCCGGCATGTCCAGCGCGGCCCGGATGCCTTCCGCCGGCCATTCCGAGAAACCCACGAAATGCGCCTTGCCTGCCTCGACCACCTCGGTCAAGGCCCGCATGGTCTCCTCAAGCGGCGTCTCGGGGTCGAAGCGGTGGCATTGATAAAGATCGATGTAATCGGTCTTGAGCCGGGCGAGCGAAGCGTCGAGCTGCTTATGAACCTGCGCGCGCGACAGGCCGCGGTCGCTATCCGTCATGGGGAAGTAGAGCTTGGTCGCAAGGATGTACTTATCGCGCGGCACGCCGGCCAGCGCCTCGCCGAGAAGGGTCTCAGCCGCACCCCGGCCGTAGATGTTCGCCGTATCGATGAAATTGATGCCCAAGTCGAGCGCCTTGTGAACGCAGGCTCGCGACGTGGCCGCATCGACGCCCCCCGAATAGGTCAGCCACGATCCAAGCGCAATCTCCGAAACAAGGAGATTGCTCTCGCCAAGCCTCCGGTATTTCATACTGGTCTCCGCACTTTTTTGCCCGGCCTGTTATGCCTCAAGAACTCCGCCATTCCGCTGCAAAGGATGCACAATCCCCAGGCTTTGTGCCGTTATCCGGCCCCTACCTCCCCCTATGCAAACCGCTGACACCCTCTAAAGATGCACACGATGTTTAAGAGAGTCCCACTGTTTCTGGCGCTGGCCGCACTGATGGCGGCTCTGGCCGCTACCGTTCCCGCTCATGCGCAGCGGGCGAACGATCAGGCGGCCGCAGCCGTGTTTGGAAACGATGCGCGGTTTCATCCGGTCATCGCCGAGCATGGGATGGTTGCGGCGCAGGAGAAGATTGCGGCGCAGGTGGGCGCGGACATTTTGAAGGCTGGGGGCAACGCGGTGGACGCCGCTGTGGCGACCGGCTTCGCGCTTGCCGTGACACATCCGCAGGCGGGCAATATCGGCGGGGGCGGCTTCATGCTGATCTCGGTTTCTGGCACCAAAAAGCTCACCGCCATCGACTACCGCGAGACCGCGCCGGCCGCCGCCTCGAAGACCATGTTCCTGGAGGAAACCGGCAATGTGGACCGTGACCGCGCCCGTTACAGCCGCGCTTCGTCAGGTGTGCCCGGCACGGTTGCGGGCCTCCTCTACGCGCTTGAGCATTACGGAACGCTGCCGCGCGAGAAGGTGCTGGCGCCCGCGATCAAGCTGGCGGAGGAAGGCTTTCCAGTCTCCTATGGGCTGGCCTATGCGCTGGAGAAGAGCCACGAGCGCTTCGCGGCCGACCCGTCGAGCAAGGCCTATTTCGAACATCTGGACGGCAAGCCGTACAAGGAGGGCGAAATTCTCCGGCAGCCGGACCTCGCCAAAACGCTCCACGCGATTGCCGCCGCGGGGGCGCGCGGGTTTTACGAGGGGCCGGTCGCCAAGTTGATCGAAGACGAGATGAAGCACAACGGCGGGCTCATCGCCATGGAGGATCTCAAGAATTACAAGCCCGTCGAACGCGAACCGGTGCGCGGAAGCTACCGCGGCTACGATATCGTTTCGATGCCGCCTCCCTCCTCCGGCGGTGTTCACGTCATTCAGATCCTGAACATTCTTGAAGGCTACGATCTCGCCAAGCTCGGGCACAATACCGCCGATAGCATACACAGGCTGGTGGAGGCTATGCGGCGGGCTTATGCCGACCGGGCCAAATATCTGGGCGACCCTGGCTTCGTGAAAGTGCCTGTGGCTGGCCTGATCGGCAAGCAATATGCCGCGCAGCTCCGCTCTGGCATCAGCCTCAGCCACGCGGCCAAATCGGAGGACATCTCCGCAGGCAAGCCGCCCGGCGCCGAAAGCGAGCAGACCACCCATTTCTCTATTATCGATAAGGATGGCAACGCAGTTTCGAACACCTATACGCTCAATCTGGCCTTTGGCAGTGGATATTCGGTCGACGGTGCGGGATTCCTGCTCAACAACGAGATGGACGATTTCTCGGCTAAGCCTGGTGCGCCGAACGCTTTCGGCCTGCTTGGCGGGGAGGCGAATGCAATCGTCCCTGGCAAGCGCCCGCTCTCGTCGATGGCGCCCACCATTGTGCTCAAGAATGGCGCACCCTATCTCGTCACCGGCAGCCCCGGCGGCAGCACCATTATCACCGTGGTGGTGCAAGAGATTTTGAATGTGCTCACCTACGGCATGAACGTTGCGGAAGCCACGGCCGCCGCTCGCATCCACCATCAATGGCAGCCGGATACCGTCATTTCCGAGCGTGGAGTTTCAGACGACACGCTGCGCATCCTCGAATTTAGAGGGTTTGTCATTCCAAGGAATAACGATGGCGGCTTTCAGCACCGCGTACTGGGCCGCGCGAATTCTATCATGAAGGTGAATGGCTACTTGCTGGGCGCTGCCGATACCCGCGATGCGGATGCCGCTGCGATTGGGTATTAGGCTGGCATCGGAAGCTGGCTGGCCATACCGCGTTGCATTACGCCACACCCCAGCCTCTCCCCGCGGCATCCGCTTGCGGTCCTTTTGAGTTCCGCACCGGCCGGGGCGGCCGGCCCCCATGGCTGAGACCGGTTGCGCAGTGCCAGCGGCGCACCCTCTGGCTGCTAGTTTCTTGTTAGACGCAAGCCCGCCCAAAGCGATCTTGCGCGAGAGAGACAGGGCGAGGGGGGGAAGAGCCTAGTCCTGCCGCCCAACCATGGCAGATCCGCAGATCTATGTGAGGTGCTGGGAGCGGGGCTTCCCAAGATATAAAAATCCCGGACAACGCCGCTGACGTCCCCGGGATTAGAGTGGAAGCTTCTCAGGTTGCGCCGCGCCGGGCGCTCAGTTGGTGACGAAGCAAGCCTTGTCGCCACCTACACCCTTGATCTTCGTGCAGAGTTCCATCGCCTCCTGCTTGGTGCCAAGCGGACCGGCAACGGCGCGGTAAGTGACCCCCCTCGAACCAAGGTCGGCAACCTTCGTCGTAAGCTGAACGTCGCCGAGCACACCCTTATACTTCTCTGAAAGCGCGGGCAAATCCCTCTGGATGCCCTTTTCGTCCGGAGCGGATTTCAAGGACACATAGAAACTGCCAGGCGGAGCCGGCACCGCCACCGCAGCCGATGGCTCGGCTAGTGCAGGAGCTGGTGTATGGGCTGCGGTCCGGATTTGAGCCCTGGAGGCAGGTGCTGTTGCCGTCTGGGTCGCGAATTGCGGCTGGCCCGAAGCGCCGGCAGGTGCCTGCGTGAAGGGAGTGCCTGCCGCTTGCGCCGGTGCGGCTGCGGCGCCATTGCCGAAGGGATAGGGCAGGTTGCCGCTGTCCACATTGACAATGTTCGGCGTGATGACAGGCCGCGAGTTCGAGCCGCCTTCCATCCGGTCCATAGCTCTCGCTGCGCACCACGGTTGGCTGTTCCGATCCGCTACGCACGGGGCCGCCGGAAGGCGTGTCGCCGGTGTTCTGCGCCCTCTTCAAAGCCTCGTCGATGCGATCTTCAAGCGAACTGCCGCCGCCGGTGTTTGCGGTCGCCGAGGTGGTGAACGCCGGCATCGCCGCAGTGGCGGCAGATGCAACCTGAGTGCGCCCGTCTGGTGTCAGGCGCTCGTAGATGGACTTTTCACCATGGGGAAACTGCTTGCCGCCTGGATTGGCTGGCACTTCCTTCGACGGGTTCATTTCAGCCTTGATCAGCGGGGGCACGCCGCCGCCCTTGCCGCCAAAATACGCCTTGTAGCCGTAAGTGCCGCCGACGACCACCGCAGCTGCGCTCAACAACAATGCGGCGAAGAGCTTCTTGCGTCCATGCTTCTGCGGGACACCGTAATCCTCGTGGTCGAAATCCTCGTCCGGGAATTCCTCGTCGAAATCGTCCGAATGCCCGGCCATCGGCGGGCGGCCGGTCCTCATCTCATCGTCGAAGGGGAGGACGTCGCCAGGAAAATGCGGGTCAGGGTTGCCCCGCTGATAGCTCTCATGCGGCACAAGCGGCTGATCGTAGGAGGCCGGGCTATAAAGCGCCTGCTGTTGCTGATAGCCGCGATCAAGCGGGGGCTGCGCAGCCAACGGCGGAGCACTCCGCTGGGGCTGCTCCTCGGGCAAATAATATTGTGGAGCGCTGCTTTCCTGCGGAGCGCGGGGGGCGTAAGGCGGCTGCGCCAGCGCTGGATACGGCTGCGCTGGCTCGTAAGCTTCCGCACGGTAGCCGGTGCCAGCGCCATAGGGGTTCTGGTCGAAGCTTTGCGGCATAGACTGATCGCGCCCGAACAACTCGCCGCCCGCCGCCCCGTACGCTCCTGCCCCATACGGCGTCTGCTGAGAGCCAGAGTCGTAAGGAGACGGGGCCGGTGCGTATGGCGACGCAGGGTCCACATAGCCGCGTTGCGGGTCGAGCCGTGGTGCCGGGTCCTGATAGTAGGATTGCTGTGGCACCTGCGGCGCAGGATCCTGGTAATAGCCTTGCGGAGCGTCGTAGGCGCGGCCTTGCTGCGGCAAGGCAGGGGGGGCCGGCTCCTGGTGCGGCGGAGAGTAGGGCTGCTGCGAGTACGATTGCCTCGTGAAACCCGAATAGGCTGCGTTCTGTGGCTGGCTATCGCGCGGATTCTGGGCGGGGTACTGGTTTCCGCTACGGCTGGCGGCCCGCCAATCGGGCTCAGCTTGATCGGCGCGGCGTCCACGGCGCGATGCCGAAATCGTCATTCGTAGACATCGAAGACTTTCCCTCCATATGCGTCGTAATGGGGTCTTGGCGAGCTAGCGCATTTCAGAAATTGCTTCTACACCAAGCAAATTCAGACAAGATCGCAAAATCTGAGCCATTGCTGAAATGAGGGCCAGGCGCGCCTCGGTTATGTCCCAGCGATCCTCGACCATGAACCGCAATTGTGGCGACTCTTTGCCTCGCGTCCAAAGACTGTGGAATACAGCGGCAAGGTCATGTGCAAAGAATGCAATTCTGTGGGGCTCATGTGCTTGGGCTGCGCCCTCGGCGGCCCGTGGAAACTGTGCGATTTTCTTAATAAGCGCAAGTTCTGCCTCGTCTGAAAGCAAGTTTAGCTTGGCGCGGGCGAGAGAAGAAGGCTCAAGATCGAGATCGGGAAAGCCTTCCCGTGCTTTCGAAAGCACCGAACAAGCCCGCGCATGCGCATACTGTACATAGAATACAGGATTGTCGCTCGACTGCTCGACTACTTTCTCCAGATCGAAGTCGAGCTGCGCGTCGTTCTTACGGTACAGCATCATGAAGCGGACGGGACCGGCCCCAACTTCATCCACAAGATCGCGCGCGGAGATGAACGAGCCGGCGCGCTTCGACATCTTGTAGGGCTGGCCGCCCTTGAAGAGGCGGACGATTTGACACAGCTTTACATCGACGTCCGCCTCGCCGTCCGAGAGCGCCTTCACCGCCGCCGAAAGCCGCTTCACGTAGCCGCCATGGTCGGCGCCCAGAACAATGATCATGTGCCTGAAGCCGCGCTGATATTTGTTGCGGTGATAGGCGATGTCCGGAGCGAAATAGGCGTAGGAGCCGTCCGATTTCAGGAGCGGGCGATCCTCGTCGTCGCCGAACGCGGTGGAGCGGAACAGGGTCTGCTCGCGGTCCTCCCGATCGTCGGGCGCCTTGCCCTTGGGTGGCGGGAGGCGGCCCACATAGACCAGGTTCTTGGCGCGCAATTCCTCGATAGCCTCGCCCACTTGATCCGACTCGCCATTGAACAGCGAGCGTTCCGAGAAAAACACTTCGTGCGTGATGCCAAGCGCGGCCAGATCGTCGCGGATGAGGTCCATCATCATGGCCACGGCCTTTGCGCGCACCTTGGGCAGCCAAGTTGCCTCTTTCATGCGCAGGAGCCGCTTGCCGTATTCTTTTGCCAGTGCCGCGCCCACAGGCTTCAAATAGCCGCCCGGATAAAGGCCTTCTGGAATGTCCCCGATGTCCTCGCCCAGCGCCTCGCGATAGCGTAGGAACGCCGAGCGCGCGAGCACATCCACCTGCCCGCCGCCATCGTTGATATAATATTCGCGCGCGGCCTTGTAGCCGGCGAAATCGAGAAGATTTGCGAGCGCATCGCCAAAGACGGCACCGCGCGTATGGCCGACATGGATCGGTCCGGTCGGGTTCGCGGAGACGTACTCAACATTCACAGGCTCACCCGCCCCGGTATCGCTACGTCCGTAATTGTTGCCTTGCTCAAGTACGGCGCGCAAAACGGCGGGCCAGAATTCGGGCTTTAACGTTAAGTTGATAAAACCTGGCCCCGCGACTTCGACTTTGGCCACATCCTTATCTTGCGCGAGCTTGTCCGCGATGCGCGCGGCGAGTTCCTTCGGGTTCATGCGTGCGGGTTTGGCCAGCACTAATGCGGCATTGGTGGCTATGTCTCCATGCGCGGCTTCGCGCGGTGGTTCGACCACGAAACCGGACACTTCCGCGCCGGCGGGCAGGATGCCCCCAGCGCGCAACCCCTCCAGGATGCCGCGAATGCGGTCTTCAAAAATCGCAAATACGTTCATGGCTGTGTCATAGGCGTTTCGGCGAATCGACGCAATGGCGGGCGGAGGGGAATCCAGGCTTTTGGAGCACCTTAGCCACTTGCTTTTGCAGGCTAAGCAAGCCCCAGGCAAGGCGAACGCCTGTTTTGAGCGGCGCAGGCAGGTAAATCTAATGAGGTAGTTTTATTCCTTCTTTAGATTGAATTGATGGCGGCACGGCAGGAAAGCACTTGCCGGCGGCAAGACCGTAGCTTAGCCAATTAAGAGATGAAGCGGTCCCGGCTCTGGTGTGGACGGGGCTCCGCTGTTCTCAAATTTCAGGAAAATGGAACGATGCTTTATCGGTGGCAGCGCATCGCCGCTCTCTTGTTAGCCTGTGCGGCGTTTCAGCCGCTGCTGGCGAGCGGGGCTCTGGCCGAGGCCTATACGGCGGAGGAGATGGCTTCGGAGTGCCGGGCGTTGCTTGGGTCTGCCAAGGAAACGGCGGAACCGGATGCGGTTGAACTTGAGAACACGTTCTCGACTGGGGCCTGCTGGGGCGCCTTTCTGAGCATCCAGCAATTCGTAACCTTGAAAGCGGATGGTGCAAAAAGCCCGATGTTCCAAGCCTGCGTGCCTGGGGACGTTACGCTTGTTCAGTTGATTCAGCTTTTTGCTTCCTACACCAAGGCGCATCCCGAGCGGGACAGCGAACCGTTCTCAGTCGTGGCGCTGGCCGCCATCCGCGAATCTTTCCAGTGCAGCGGCGGGAAAATGAGCAGCAGCCGGTAATCTCACGGCCGGTTGGTTCTGTGTTTGGGCGCCTCGGACCGGAGCTTCTTGCCGGCAAGCCGCCTGCTGCCGCAGGGGTGGTGCAGGGCGGCCCCGCATTTGACGGCTAGCAGAAGATGCACATGCACATTTCCGGGCAGGCAAATCTGGGTTTGCTACCCGGTGTGCCGGTCCGCGCGGCCATTAAGCGGCTGCGACGCGAGCAGAATCCGGGGCTGCCGTTGGGACAGGCACCATGTGCCACCCAGTGCTGCCTCTGGCCGCATCCCAGCACTTCTTGACGCTCTTCAACGCAGAAGCGGCAGCTTCTATGTCCGGCTCCGCCCAATAAAGTCCATCGCCTTGAAAATGGGAGGTCCGGTCGCTGTATGGAACGAGCTTGAAGGGCGCGGTGATCGCATTGGGATAGCGCGGCATAAAATCCATGTTCCCGGACCATCCCGTTGCGATAACGGGCGTGCCGATCTCCAGCATTTCGTGAATATTCAGGCCGTACCCTTCCGCGCGGTGCAGCGAGAGGTACACATCGGCCATCCTCTGGAACGCGCAAACTTCGGCATCGCTGAAAACGTCCTCGATCAGGCAGATATTTCTTGCTCCGCCCATAGCGTTCAGCATTTCCCTTCGCGCAAACCGGGTGCGGCTGGAAAATTTCACCTTCAAGATAAGGTGAGCAGCAGGGTCGCTGCCGAAGGCGAGCTGCCAGGCCTTGATGTGTCCCAGCGGATTTTTGCGCTCTGGACAGCTCGAAAGGTCCATGATGGCCATTCCGAGGAATTGGTCCGTCTCGAAACCAAAGCGCTGGCGAGGCATTGGCGGCACATCGGGCACCGAGACCGCATGCGGTACGACTTTGACCGGAACGCTGGTTGCCTTCCGGATCGCATTGGCGCTGAAGATCGATGGCGTCCATATTTCATGAACGATATCGAAAATGAAATCCCAGCCCTGGGGTAGCGTCTCGAACTCCGTTACCAGGAAGCCTATGCGGTAACCGGTGCGGAACCCCAGTGGCGGTTCCGCCAGCAGCCTATGATAGTCCTTCGGCTGGCCTAGTATAAGGAAATTTTGTTCCGCCTCCGCTGGGCAGGACTGTGCATCATCGCCGTACGAAGCGAGCCTAGCCGTTTCGTACCGGTATGCGCGGCCCAGCCCGTTGGTTACGCCGGTGTTGCCAATGATGTGTATCCCGCTCGCTGGCCTAAACCGGCAAGCGATCTTCCTTAGATTGCGAGCCAGAATTTTTCCGCGGATCCTGCGGCGCAGCCATTTGAGTTTGTTGCTGCCCGCTGTGATGGATAAGCCCCAAATCATGGCCCGCGAATTCCCCTTACAATATCGAGCCGGCGCGGGCGAATTCCCATTTCCTGCCGCAGCACCGTTGGCGGAGCCACTTGCGACGGGGTAAGGATACGCGCACACCACCCGCGGCTCGCCAAAGCAGAGCCACCATAACAATCAATTATACCTTTACCGTAAATATCACAATATGCCTGTATTGTTTGTCTTGCAACTTAAATTGGTCCAAAATGACACGCGTGCTCGCGTAGGTTGCATAATTGTCACAGTTCCGCTTTTCTCACCGGCCCCGGCGCTACCCGTGCTCAAGCACGGCGGTAGCGAAAATATCCATAAGCTGGGTGATCGGCGTATGGCAGGCCTAATTCGGGGTGGTCTCAACGCCCGCTACAGCATCTGTCTCGGCAGAAGCCGCCGCGATCAATTCGTCGTACGAAGTGATTAGCGAGAAAAGGAAGCTTACCGCCCCCCTCAGTGCTTCTGCTTCCTGACTATCCGTTTCAAACGGCACCAGTACGGGGTGCGCTGCCGACCCCTCCGCAAGTGCTAAGCTACCAGACGGAAATTCGGGAACGCTCTCCATACCCTGGCTGTCAAAAGAATACTCGCTCATATCATTTACCTCGCTAACAACTTACCTAGTGGACAACTTAACCTAGTGGATTTGCGGACCTCTTAGGTGGCCGGCACCGGCATCTCCCCGTCGAAATAGGCCGCCGGATCGTAGAGAACTGCGCCATTCCGGCACAAACGCAGCTTCGACAACGCGCCGGCCGAGCCGTCGCCAGCAGTCAGGGACTGCGCAAGCACATCGAAGATGAAGCGAAGTCCTTCTTCAACCAGCTGCGTGAAATTCGCAGGCGCAGTCTCCTTGCAAGCTCGCGCCATCATCTCCTTCATTAGGGCAAAATTCTCTGGAGTTACCCCAATCCTCGCGTGACTTCTCCCAAACGCTGCTATTTGCGGAATAAGTATTGGTCCAGTCGAGGCGCCAACAGGCCAGAGCTGGCTTGATCGTGTAAGCTGAACGATGCGTTTCAGATTGTTGAGAAAGCTTATCTGCTGCTCTGGGATGTGGCCTTTGAACAGGAGTGCGATTTCCGGTTCTACGGCAAACATTTTATCGTAGGTGAGGGCAACGATGACCGGTAGGCTTGGCTCCATCTTCACGAAAAAAGTTCTCAGTGCTGCGAGCCTATCCTGGGTACTGGAAGGCGTCTCAGCCAAGCGGTTTGCAGCGGCTTGCGATCGCGGTACCAATCAAGTTCCTCCTTAAGCTGCCAATCGAACCGGCCACGGCAAGCGCGGAACGCTCACCGGGCAGTTGACCCAAAACCCCGTGACATCCGTTGGCCCAAGAGCCTGGAGCGGTGTCAGGAAGTAGGCCTAACAACAGAGGGTACGAGCCCGTTCGACCAAGCCATGCTGCTATTTGCACCGGCCAACGGTGGCTCCAATCTAAGCCAGCCGTTCCATATAGGTCAAACATTTTATCCCAATAGGAATAAATGGTTTGGCTGCATGTTTCATATCCCCCTGAAACGCAGGCAGATTTCGCGCTTATGCCCCGGAAGCGGAAACAGGCCCATCGCCCTGAAAGGTATCTTTGTTGGATGGAAGATTTGTGACGGCCAGGCTTTACACTGGGGCAGACAAGAGGCTATTTCATGGTTTTTGACCGGGAACACTAGGTGAATAGGGAAGTCCAAACGCAACCTTGGGATGGTCTTTCAGGGCGCTTGTCCGGGGTGGGCCATGTGCTGGCAGTCCGGGTTTACTTCGAGGACACGGACTTTTCTGGCCTCGTCTACCACACGTCTTACTTGCGCTGGTGCGAGCGGGGCCGCTCAGATTATTTGCGCCTGCTTGGCATCAGGCATAACGAGCTAGCCGCCGGCGCCTTCGCGGGCGAGCCCAGCGCTTTCGCGGTAAGGCAAATCGCCGCCGATTACCTGAAGCCTGCCAGGATCGACGAAATTCTGGAAGTGCATACGGGCACAGGCGCGGTGACAAAGGCTAGCCTCGTTTTAAAGCAGGAGATCGTGCGTGGCGGCGTGCCCATCTTCCGCCTCGAAGCGCAATGCGTTCTGCTTTCCATGTCTGGCCGTCTTTTAAGACTGCCTGCCGCAATCACGAGCGTTTTTGCACGCAGCGGCGATGCCAGCCCATAGTATGCCTAACCTCCAGAATGGCCCCGCGTCCGCTTCCTCCGCTTAGCAAGAGCCGGGCCATTTTGCGCACAAAGCTGTTGAACTTGGCTCTTGGGATTTGCTAAGCGGGTGCCGCTGCGCTTTTGTAGCTGCTGCCCACATCAAGCTTGCGCGCGCGGAGGAAGACCCATGGCGAAAAACGGCGATATCGATTTGAAGGCGCTGGTGCGCTCGATTCCGGACTATCCCAAGGCCGGCATCATGTTCCGCGACATCACCACGCTCATCGGTCACGCCGAAGGCTTCGCGGCTGCCATCCGCAAGCTCGCCGCGCCCTATCACAACGAGCGGATCGACGCGGTGGCCGGCATCGAGGCGCGCGGCTTCATCCTTGGCGGCGCCGTGGCTGACAGGCTCGGCACGGGCTTCATCCCGATCCGCAAGAAGGGCAAGCTGCCCTGGCGCGCGGTCGGCCAGGATTACCAGCTCGAATACGGCACCGACATTATCGAGATGCACGAGGACGCGGTCCAGCCCGGTGAGCGCATCCTGATCGTGGACGACCTGATCGCGACCGGCGGCACGGTGGAGGCCGCGGTGAAGCTCATCCGGCGCGTGGGCGGGCATGTGGTCGGCGCGGCCTTCGTGATCGACCTGCCGGAGCTTGGCGGCTCAGCCCGGCTTCAGCGCGATTGCGGCGTCAGCTCGCATGTGGTGATTGAGTTCGAAGGGCATTAGCGCGGGGCGCTACCGGCTGGCAGGTTCCGGCTTGATCGAAGCGTTCAACCCCTCACCCTGTCCCTATGGGAGAGGGGAGGGTGTTGCGGCCGTTGTATAGGCGTTCCCCCTCCATCCGCATTCGCTTGCGGACACTTTGGGATGCAAGCTTGCCAAGCCGAGCTTGCTGGCAGAGGGACAGGGTGAGGGGAGATTCCCTCCGTTCAAGGCACCCCCTCTGGCTCCAATTGCGGCCTTCAGGTCCATTTAGGCGCCGGGCCGCTGGAATCGGGGAATATCGCGGTATAGGCGCCATTCTCAAGGAAGGCCGAATTTGGAGGGGCCAGCAGCTTATAAATGCCTGGCTGGCCAGCGTACGGTTTGCTTGAGAACGGCAAGGAGCCGGTCGGGATAACGACCGCCGTACCGGTTTCTATTGCGCGTAGCGCGTTCAAAATATGCGGCCGTTCGGCCTCGACAGACTTCCCATCCGCCATATCGTGCGCCAGCCGGACGATTTGCTCGTCGGCAAATCTACTCAAGGCTTGTGCAGCCTTCCCCGTGGTTACTGCCAGCAAACTGTGAGAGATACTGTTGGACTTAAACTCTATGACGCCGTTGGAGAAAACCCCGGTGATTCTGGACAGCAAGGATTTCGCCGCGCTGGCGATATACCGGTCGCCGTCCTGGGCAAGCTTTTGCAGGACGGCATAGGTTTTCCCTGCCTCGGAGTCGGGGGAAGCTTCGAGGCGGACGGTTGCGGAACTTTCCGCCTCGATGTGTGCCGATCCAGATCGCGCCGAAGTGCGGAGTTCTCCGGCCAGTCCCGCCAGCGCCTTGATCGACGCGATATGGTTGTCCGAGCTGGCAGCCGCGAGCCTGCTGGAAAACGCTGCATCGCCGCCGGTAACCAGCCGCGGCGCGTCTTTCACGCCGGCTTCGTCGGCACCGGTCAGCGTTTTTGCCGCCACCGGCAAGCCCTGCGATGTCTCGCTGGCACCCGCGCTGGAAGCCCCGGCGGCAACCGGTTCGGCCGCGGTGAGCGAGAGCGTGGTGCTTTGAGTGCTATCGTCGAATGGAATGCCCTGCGAAGTATACCAGCGCGCGTCTCCAGACGCGGGGTCTGTGCCGCTGCTGGAAGCATTTGCGTACCCGCCTTGTGTGAGTTGCAAAATGGCCTGCATGGCGGAAACCGAAGCTGTCGCGGCCCCGCCGTATGCAGCGGGATCGAATTCGCCAACGGTTTTTGGGGGGATGGAGGTTGCTGTCCCCGTCTGCGTGGTGGAGGCCACCTGCGCCGCTAATTTTTGGACGATATTTGGGGAAGCGTAGCCGCTGCCCGAATAAAGATTAACGAACGCATTCATGGTCACGCTCTACCCGGTCCAGAACCCTCCGTTTGCCAGTTAATTATTTTGCACCCGCCGTCTTTAGGTTTGCTGAATAACCTTGGGAATATTTGCGCGCCGGCAGCAACCGCTTATTTACCCTGACACACCCGGCGGGATCTCAGCCGCAGCGTCTACATCGGGACACATCCGGTTAAATGCTGCGGTCGATGCTCGCGATGCGCCCAATGCCCGCCGCCAAGGGTCTTGCCGGCACTCGTGCGGCACTCCGGCCTCGCCACGCGCGAAAAGCGCCGTGGCGTTTGAGGGAGGGCCGCGAAGTCAGCCGTGCTCGATATTAGTCCTTAACGTGGACGGTAACGGTCTGTGCCCTGCCGGAGGTCGCGCCGCTATCGTCCGCCACCATGACGTCGAAGTTCGCGCTTTGCCCCGCGCTGCCATTATGGACGAAAAGAACGCGCCCCGCCTCGACATCGGCCTGCGTGAAATTCGTTACCGCCGTGCCCTTGTCATTCAGTAGCGAAACGAAGCCGTTGATCAGGTTCGAAATCGTGTAGGTCAGGTTGTCGGGGGTGTCGTCGGGGTCGATGGCGGTGATGTCCTCGGTGGTAACGACCACGGATTTTCCGCGCCTGACGGTGATGTCGAGGTCGCCCGAAAGCCTGGGCGGCACGTTGCGCAGCTCCGCACTCAGGTCCGCGCCCATCTCCATCGCAAGCTGCCCGTAGCGGACCTGCCCGTTGACCGAACCCGAGGCGCGGATGTTGAAGAGGTTCTTCACGAACACTTCGCCCTGGACGGAGCCCGCTACGTCGGCGCGATCACTCTTAAGTGTCCCATAGAAGGTGCCGCCCTTGTGGACGTTCACCTCTTCGGCGGTCAGCTCTCCTTCGAAATAGCCGCGGATTTCCATCTGCCGGCAATTACGGATCTTGCCTTTGATTACGGTGTCTTCCTGAATGATCGCTTCGCGCGCCACTGACTGTCCCCAATCGTTAACATCACGCCCCGCCCCAAGCGGTAGTCAAGGGGGCGCGGCCACCATAGGAGGTGAAACCCGGCAGCCGCAACGTATATTCGGGCGTACCGGGTAAATCCTACGAAAATGCGGCCGGATGTGTGTCTCTTATGGCAGGTTTGCGGCGCAGGTCTTAAGTGGACACTCGCCAGCCGGCAATTTCGCCTGATCAAGCTCATAGCCCCAAGGCGATCCGCTGTTCTTCCAGCCACTGGTGCCGTTGCCCTCGAAGCCGTCCGCCACCGAATAGACCTGAGTAAATCCGGCTTCGGTCAGAAGGTCGGCAGCCATGGCGCTGCGGTGACCGCTCCTGCACATCAAGACGACCGGATCGCTCTTGGAGAGCCCTTTTGAAGCAAGCCGCTGCCCTGCTCCGGCGACAAAGTCCGGATTGGGCTCAAGCTGCGTTTCCCCTGCCGCCACGCGCTTGACGGGGACGTTCGCGTCCATCAGCGGTGTCGAGCCGGAGGAGGCCAGTTCGGGCGGTGTGCGCACGTCGAGAAACAGCACGTGGCCGCTGTTTGCCTTTAAGAACTCCGGCACTTCCTTGGAGGACAAGTAGAGGTTGGCCTTTGTCTGGTTTGACGGTGGAACCGAAGCTGCGTCGAGAGCCAGCACCGGGGCTGTGCCGGCCGCGAACATAAACGCCCCTATCGCAGCCGCGAAAAACCACATCGGCTTTTTCATTTAATGCTCCTTTGCCGCGAGAATGGGCAGCTTTGACCAAAGCGCAAACGCGGCGGTTTTGCAAGTCCACTACAATTGTTTTGGGTGCAGTTTTGCGAGGAGCCGGTGCAGCTCCGGCCAGAATGACCGGCTGCCGGAATAGCCCACAATGCGCCCGATCTCGCGGCCTTCCTCGACCAGAACGAAGGTGGGCGTGACATCCACGTCCCTCAGCCGGTCAAGATCGGCAGGCAGCTCCGCCGCGATATCGATGCGGCGCAGGGGAGCCAGCCGAGCCTCTCCCATCCTCGCGTAGGTGCGCCCGATCTCCCGCTCCCACGCCAGGCAATAAGGACAGCGCGCGCTGCCAAAAACGACGAGTTCCGCCGCATCGGCGGCCGTGGGCAGGCAGGCGAGTCCAGCCAGGATGGAAAGGATAAGCGCCGCGAAGGCGCTGCGGGGGCGGGCAAAAGCTATCATGTGTGCTCTCAAGGCTGGAAGGATTGGGTGGCGCGGGTCACATAGCCTCGCGCAAGCGGGCGAGAAGTTTGACGCCCGCATAGCCGTCGGGCTTCATGCCAACCTTAAGCTGGAACTTGCGGATGGCGGTCATCGTGTCTTTGCCCACGCGGCCGTCCGTGCCGCCGCAGTCGAAGCCGAGCGCGGTCAGGCGCCGCTGAATTTCCTGTACCTCCGGAAGCGTGGGCAGGGGCTCGCTATCCGGAAACGCCTGCACGAAAGGCCCTTCCCCGGCAATGCGATCGCCCAGGTGGCAGACGGCCAGCGTGTAGGTATTCGCGGGGTTGTAGGATTTGACCGCGTTGAAATTGCGGGTGAGCAGGAAAAGCGGCCCGCCCGGTACCGGCTGCCAAAGCCGTGCCTGCTCATGCGGGCGCGGGAAGGGTTTGCCGTTGGCGCGGGTGACGCCGGCCGCTTGCCAGCTTGCGATCGTGCGCATGCCCCTGGCTTTGGCAGCAACGCCCGCATGCGCGCGCACTTCGTAGCCCCAGCCTTCGCCCTTGCGATAGTTCCCGCGCTCCACGAGATAGCGCGCCGTGCCGGCAAGCGCGTCGTCTGGCGGGCCAAATGGCGAGACGCGGCCATCATGGTTGAAATCGACGCCCATATTGAGCCAGACCTCCGGCATCCACTGCGTGTGGCCCATGGCGCCTGCCCAGGAGCCAATCATCTCCTCCGGCGTACCCCAGCCGCGCTGCACGATAATGAGCGCGTTCAGCAATTCCGCCTCCCAATAGGAGCGCCGGCGCGGCTCGCCCCAGGCGAGCGCCGCGAGCGCCGGGAAAATCGGACGCATATGCTTGGGGTTCGTGATGAGGTCGCCGTAGGCCGACTCCATGCCCCAAAGGCCCGCCATGATGTAGCGGTCCACGCCATATTCGCGCTCGACGCGCTCCAGAACACCTGCGTTTTCGCGCGCGCGCTCCTTGCCAGCGATGATCCGCCAGTCCGAAACGCGCCGGTTGAGGTATTGCCAGACCTCTTCCTGGAATTCGGGCTGATAGCGGTCAAGCTCGTAAACGGAGGTGTCGGGCTTGAGCGAGCCCATGACGCGGTTGTAGGTGGCGTCCGATATGCCCTTTGCGCGGGCACGAGAGCGGAACGCCTCGACCCAGCTTGCGAAAGGCATGCGCGCCGGTTGCGCCGCCGCACCGCCGCCCAGCGTAAAGCTTGCGAGCGCGCCGGCCGTCATGCCAAGCGCAGCGCGCCGTGTGAAATTCCTCATCATGACGGGGAGGTTGCAGACAACAAAGCCGAAATTATGGTACGCAAACCTTGCCGTTCATGTCCGGCCTTGGTGCAGTGAGATCGGATCGCCGCCGGCTCGAAGTGGACGCTAGTACAGGGTGCTGGAAGTCTTGACGCATATCGGCGTCATCGCGAGGCGGCCGTGGCGATCCAGGCGCAAAGCGCGAGGACCGCAGTCTGGATTGCTTCGCTCCGCTCGCAATGCCGGAATGAAACACGCATACGGGTCAGGATTTCCTGCAGATTAGGCGTACCAGCAACTTATTGATTCTACGGCTTATCCGAGGCAAGGTCGCGTGGCGGCGCGTGCGGCCAATGGGGTGCGAACTCGCCTCGGGCTGTACTAGCTATTTGATCAGGAAATCCGCCTTGGTCTTGCCCTTGGCTAGGAACGGCTTCATCCAGCGCGGTGAAGGCCCCCGGCCGCTCCACTCCTCGCCATTAGGCCCCCGGTATCTGGCGGGCTGCTTGCCTCGCGGATGTTTGGTCTCGCGTTTGGCCGGCTCCTGAGACAGGCCGAACAGCTCATGCACCGACACACCGAGTGCTTGTGCGCTTTCAGCTACTTTGGCGCGCAGCACTTGGATCTCCCTGGCTTTGCGCGACTCTACTTCGCTATCGATCTCTTTCTTGAGAGCCAATAGTGCGTCAAAAGAATAATCAGAAAGTTCCAGCGAAGACGCTTCAGCTGTTTTCTGGGATTGCGGCGCTTTAGCCATGAAATTTTTCCTTCAGCCGAAGCCTAGTTTCAAAATGCCGGCGCCATGCATTCCCAATAGCCATTCATGTTAATGAGGGAACGCAGGTGGCGTTGGCAGGAACCTGAGACCGGAACTTGCCTTTATCCAAGCCCCGGCATTAGACAGGCAAGCTAACTTAACATTATTAACATTGAATTGCCACACCGGCTCAAATAGGCCGTAACGTAAAAAAAAGGGAGAAAAAAGCGGATGAAAAACCACTCGCGTAGAAGATGCTACTTGCCGTATGCGATTTGGGTTCGAGAGATGGGATTGTAAGGAGCGGGGCCGCATGACGCAGGATGAATTCTGTGCGCTTATCGATCTGGCGCGCAGGAACGCTCCCAATGAGCCCGATGGGAAATACGAACCTCTGAAAACCGAGTTTGGCAAGCTTTCCCTCGCCGGGCTTCAATCCTTCGCAAGGCATTCCGGCGAGTGCTTAATACCGGCCTATACCCACAAGCTTTGGGAGCAGGCCGCATAATCGGCAGGGGGGGCTACGTTGCCCTTATTGATGGATTTCAGGGGCACGTTGAACATGCAGCGCAGGGACTTCTTCGAAGCTGCCATTGCCGGCCCTGACAGTCTCGCGGACACGGACTATTGCAAGGACGATAAAATCAACTATCCATTTTGCTTGGGTTAAGGAACTGCGGTGCAAACGCCGATCCAGCCAGAGGTGGTGAAATGCCCATCATGGACGCAGAATCAATTACTTGCGCCGCCAACACCGCCCGAAATCGCCGAAAACCGCCGCGAGTTGGAGAAGCCGGGCTAGCCGGCTCTTGTAAGCCGAACGAGTCATGCATCGATATGCCGGGCGCTGGTGCACTTGCATTTGCTTCCGCGCGCAGCACGCCGATCTCCCTGGACTTGCGCGACTCCACTTCGCTGTCGATCTCTTTCTTGAGAGCCAATAGTGCGTCTAGAGAATAATATGAAAGATACCGCGACAACGATTTATATGTTCTTTGGGGTGGCGATGCTTTAGACATGCAATATTTCCTTTAACCGAAACTTAGTCTTAGGACGCGGGCGCCATGCGCTTCCCGTAATCGCTCAGGATAAATTTAGGAACGCCGGCCGCACCTGCAAAAAGCTGAGACCAGAACTTGCCTACGGCTGTACTAGCCCCGGTATTTAACCAGCAAGCTAGCTCAACATTACTAACATTGAATTGTAACACCTACTCAAATAGAGAGTAACGTTCACTAGCACACCCCGCCGGAAGTTCCGGCCCCTATGATCGCAGTGCTACGTAGCGAGCGGTTTGCCGGTGAAGGTCCAGCGGAAGGGCTTAGCCATGGTCTCGTTGAAGTAGGCGATGAATGCCTCGATACGCTCCTTGAGTTCGGCGGTGGATTTGAAACTGCCCCGGCGCAGGAGCTTGCGGGCCAGGATGGAGAACCAGATTTGGATCTGGTTGAGCCAGGAAGCATGTTTCGCGGTGAAGTGGATAACGATGCGGTGAGCGCCATCGCGCAGGAACGCTTCCCGTGTGGCTTTGCTCTTGAGATGTCCGGATTATCCTTTCTCGCCAAGGTCTTCGTTGACGCCACTCAGCCGGATCACAAGGCGGACCACCCCTCGGACACATGGGTGTTGAGGTTATCGCAGCCTGCCGGTGTTCGGGTGACCGGATTGACGCTCCGGGGCGGCGTCCGGAATTAGACGCATTTTTTTTCGGCAGGCGGCCCCGGCCAGGCTCAGGCGGCAACGCTGTTCGCCTTAACAGATCGTTTAATTGCGGTAAGGGGCTGCCATGGTTAATTTAGGCATGGTAAACGCGCGGGGCGAGCATTCTTTTTCACCCTCTTTGGGCGATTTTTTTCTTGTTTATGCTTGATTTGTACGTTTCAAAAGCACCGTTAAATATACACGAATATTTGCAATTAACCAAGATGCAGAGCGAGCGGCCTCTCCCGCTGGCGGCCGTGCCGCAAATATTCAATATGTTTCAAATAGTTGTGAGCTTAACGCTTATTCAAGGCATCTCTGCTAGATTACTTCAAAATGGAAAGCACCCTCTTGAGTGCCGCAATGGGGGCGCCAGAGCAGCCAGGAGTGTTAACTTAGCGTTACTCCAAGCTTTTTAGCCGCCATCCGGGAGCAGCTCCTGGCCGCCTCGGGCGCCGTCAGCGGCACACGGGATGACGGAGGCGGGAAAGGCGAACGGCCGGGTTCGACGCTATCTTTTCCGGTACGGACTGGAGGGAGCCACGATGGCAAAGCCCGCGATACGGACCGGCTTCCTTGGCCGGCCGCTTGCGAATATTGGACCGGGTTTGCTGCTGGCGGCCGCATGTCTCTGGCCAGTGGCAGCCTATGCGCAAGGGCGCGAGGCTGGGAAGGAAGCAATCGATACCGAGCACATTTTCGGGTTCACCGAGGGTTCCGACATCGGCGAGAAAGGCGAGCAGGAGGCCGAAAGCACTACGGTGGGCTACTTCGGCAGCGCCGGCCGCTACACTGCCATCGGCAACGAATCCGCTTACCGCAATGTGCTTTTGGACGGCTTCCGGCTCTCATTCATGGCCTTGCCTGACTACCATAGCATTCACGGCATGCCGCACCTCGCGGACCGGAACAGCGTGGCGCTTAGCGGGGCCGCGAGCGAGCTTCGCTGGCAGCTCTCGGACCGCAGTAAGCTGCCAATCGGCTTTTCGATCGCGCTCGTGCCGGAGTTGCGCTGGATCGACGGGCTTTCCGGCGCCTGGGTGGAGAGCTACGCGCTGCCGGTGGTGGTGGCGGCCGACACCGCACTGATCCCGGACAAGCTCTACGCTGCGTTCAACTTCGCCTACGCGCCGGAGATCGCCCGCGCTCAAGGCAAGTGGGAGCATAGCACTGAGATCGAGGTTTCCGGCGCTATGTCCTATGCTATTACGCCCGGCGTATTCGTAGGCGGGGAACTGCGCTACATCGCCTCGGAGGTGCAGGATTCCACGCTATCGCGCGGACTGTTCGCCGGACCCAGCCTCTTTGTGCAATTGTCCAAGACCGCGTCCGTCAAGGTGGCGTGGTCGGGAGAGATTGCGGAAGAAACGCCGCGTGGCCCGGGGCTCGCGAATTTCGGACGCAACCAGGCCATCCTATTGTTTGTGAGGAAGTTTTAGAAAGCAGGTCTGAATACCGGCCCGTGGGCAGAGCGCTGCTGGCTGCCTTCCCCGCCATTTTCTGGCGTTGTAGCGGGTGGTGTTACCATCCATTGGTTGTGACAACCAGACGCTGTCTGGCAGCTAATTTTGTCCCTATCGCTGGAAAGCCATGTAACGCGGCCGGTATATTGAAAATGTTGCGCGGTTGGGCCGCATTCCAGTTCAAGCAGCGCAGTGCCATCTTGTTACAAACTCCTCCGCGCAACTACTGGAAACTTCTTAGATGCTGCGCTAAATAACAGAGAGACACATGATTCGGGGGCTGCAATGGCAAACCAACCTTGGGGCGGGTTGCGTAAAATGAGAGTACGGAACGCCAGGCGGCGGATGGCAGGCCCTGTGGCGGCCTTCTTTGCGCTGGCACTGGGGGCTTGTGCCGAAGATCCTAGCTGGCCAAGTGTCGGCAGGATTACCGATTTGTCGGGAACCATGACGACTGCGGAGCGCGAGAAGGCGCTTCAGGACATGCAGCAGAAGGCCGATCAGCCCCATAGCGGCAGCGCGGCGCAGTCCAAGCAAACGCAGTAAGAGGCCGGGCAACTCGACGCCCTTGAAGCGTGGCAGCCGCTTTCCGAGGAAACCAGCACGCCTTTGCGATAATCGGCGGTATTGGGTATCCCCTTCGCTGACCTTGGCAAGAATATCGGGCTGCTGGCATGCACAGCCACTCATATCATTTCAAAAAGGACGTTGAATTCCCGGGGATGTTGCAGTTTTGGCTGAGCGGTTTGCAACGAACCCTCGGGCTAGGCTAGGGAAGGGGATACCCTGTTCGGCGGTTTGGCCCGTCTCGTCCTAAAGGGCGTTCTTTCTCGGCCGGAATTTGCCGGGCGCGGCGTGGAGCGGGCAAGTGCAGCCTCAGGTGGAGGATAGACAGGGCCGTTCCCTCCGGTCCAACGCCTTAATTAGCTCAATGAGGTCGGCGGTATCGTAGCCTTGTCTCATATATGCCTTGACGATTTCTGCCGGCCAATCGTGCTCCGCATTGCGTAGGGCCTCCTGGACGGCCTCGGGCAGATCGTCGAAGGTATTCCAGTTTGGCTTGTTCATCTGGGTGCTCTGGGCTCGCACCCGGCGCCGTTTCCGGCCGGGGCTATTGGCAAGACAGTTTGATTCCATTCTTTTTGACCGCCTTATACACGCATTTGCCCACCTTTGCGGTGAGCTGCGCGTCGAAGCTCGTTCCGTCCGCATACTCGCATCGAACCCAGACGGTCCGGCCCGCATCATAGACGTAGCCCAGATCCCAGGAGCTATGGCTTGTTCCTGCCCGGTCCGGAACCAGCGACGCCTGTTCCGATGGCGGCCCATCGAAGACCGTTACGGAGCGGAGGGCTTGAGATTTGGCCGGGCAAACCTCCGCACCTGTCGCGTGCCCGAACCCGCACATTGAGGCCAAGCCAATCAGCGAAATTGAAAGCGTCCTGTTCCTGCGCATACAAATTGACTCCATTTTTTCCGAGCGTCCATGCGCGCCTCGGAGCTTATCTATTTATGCGGCCCAGGCGTGCAAGTGAGCGTGGCACCCCCCAAGACCTGTAACGCAGCGATTCCCCTCCGCAGCCAAACGCCGTTCGTGTACCGCAGCAAAAAGCACCCAATCTGTCCACAGGGATGGCAGGCGCGGGCCTGCCTGCGGCATTCTGGGGGCGCGTCCTTTCACCGCCCCCTCCTGTCATGATCGGGATAGTTTCCTTTATTATGCAGTCTGAAGTAGCAGGCTGCTGGGATGCAGTGGCCGGTTCGTGAACCTTAGCTGGGGCCAGCGGGCCGCAAATTTTGCGGCTTCGTTGACAGCCGTTTTGATACGTACGATGGTTTTGATCGGGAAAAAGCGTTTGAACGCATGCGGTAAGCTCATAATATTACTTAACTATTCGAGCTGCCGCATTCGAGGTGACGGCAATGGGTGAGCGGTCCTTCATGACGGAGGGCGATGCGCTGCGCCTGGGCGCGGGCCAGGAGTTCCGCGGCGAGGCCATCCTTGCCGCCGTGAAGGCGCTGTTTCAATCCGGCGTCAGCTACATCAGCGCTTGTTACGGTGCGCCTTCGGCCCACCTTACCAGCAAGCTCAAGGCGGCCGAGGCAATTTTTGAGGAACTCGGCGTCAATTCCATCCTGTGCACCAACGAGGCTGCCGCGGCGGCAGCGCTTGCCGCTTCGGTGAATTATCCTATGCGCGGGGCGGCGATCTTTAACGGCCCAGCTGGAACCGCTTTCGCAGCAGGCGCGCTTGCCAATCTCGCCTCGGGCGGAGTCACCGGGGGCACGCTGGCCGTTGTGGCGGAAGAATACGGCGAAGGAGCTTGCGGCGCGCAGGAGCGCAGCCACGCCCTGGCGATGAAGTCGCAAATCTGGCTGCTCGATCCAAGGCCCAATCTGCCGTCCATCGTGTCTGCGGTGGAGAAAGGTTTCGAGCTTTCCGAGGCTTCCAGCACTCCGGTCATGATGGAGCTGAAAAACCGGACCTGCCATCTCTATGGCACGTTCAAAGCGAAGGACAATGTGCGGGCTGCCTACAGGCCGGAAGACGCGATGGACGCACCCCGCCGCGATGCCTGCCGCATCCCATTTCCGCCTGCCGCCAGCTTCCAAGAGAAGGAAAAGATCGAAAAGCGCTTGCCCGCTGCTGTGCGGTTTATCGAGAAGCACCGGTTGAATGAGGTCTTTGAGGGCGGGGAAAGCGGCATCGGCTTTATCGTCCAGGGCGGACTCTACAATGCGCTTATTCAAGCGCTGCAAGCGTTGGGGCTTGCCGATGCGTTCGGCGCAAGCAAGATCCCAATCTACGTTCTCAACGCCGTCTATCCGCTGATCGAAAGCGAGGTGCTGCGCTTCTGCGAGGGCAAGGCCGCGGTGCTGACGGTCGAGGAGGGCCAGCCCGAATTCATCGAGCAGGGGCTGCACACGATCCTTTCCCGGGCGGGTGCTGGCGTGCGCCTGGAAGGGAAGGGCATGCTGCCGCGCGCTGGCGAATATACTGGCGCCGTCATAAAGGCGGGCGTGGTGCGCTTCCTCAAAGCTTATCGCCCGGAACTCCTGCCCTGGGAGCTGGAGCGGCCGGCGCAAGCTTTGGCGCAGCACGCAGCGCAGGCGGTGGCGCCCCATTTGCGCCCGCGCCCGCCAAGCTTTTGCAGCGGCTGTCCGGAGCGGCCCGTTCTGTCAGCGATCAAGCTCGCCGCGCGCGAGCTGGGCGGTCTTCACGTCAGTTGCGACTCCGGTTGTCACCTGTTTTCGGTGCAGCCGCCGCTCAGCATCGGCAACACGGCGATGGGGCCAGGCCTCGGCGGTGCCAGTGCTGCGGCGCTGCCAGCCAAGGATGGCAAGCGTGCGATTTCGATCCTGGCGGCCACAAGTTTCTGGCACAGCGGCCTTGTCTCCTCTATCGGCAATGCTGTCTTTAACGATGGCGGCGGCGTCCACATCGTCGTGGACAACGGCACGTCGGCTGAAAGTGCATCGCAGCCTTACGCTGTGGATACACCCTGGCGCCAGCCAAGGGGCCGGATTGAGGATACCCTGCGGGCGCTGGGCGTTCGCTGGATTTGGGCCGTGCCCGAAACCTACGACATCAAGCGGATGCGGGAGGCCTTGAAGGAGGCGCTCGCGACGCCGGAGAGCGGACCGAAGGTCATCGTTGCCCGCTCGGAATGCACGCTCGTCCGGGAGCGCCGCGAGGGGCCGGCCGCCGCGGCGCGGCTTAAAGAGGGCAAGCGCGTCATCCGCCAGAGGTATGGCACCGATCCCGGCGTTTGTACGGGCGATCACACCTGCATCCGGCTTTCGGGCTGCCCGTCGCTCACCATTGCGCCCAATCCCGATCCGCTCAATCCCGAACCCGTCACCTGTGTGAGCAGCTCCTGCAATGGCTGCGGCTTGTGCGGGGAGATCGCGCATGCGGCGATCCTCTGCCCCACCTATTTCCGCACGACCGTCATTCATAACCCGACCCTCCGGGACCGGCTCGGCGTTTGGCTCCGCTTCCGGATCATCTCCTATTTCCAGCGCCGCCTCATGAGGCCGGCTGCTTCTTTGGCCGGAGCGGACGGATGAGCGAGCTGAAGCCAGTGAAGATTGTCATTCTGGGCCTGGGCGGCGAAGGCGCGGCAGCACTTGCGGGCTGGCTTGCCGATGCCGCGGAACGCGCCGGCTTCATCGCGCAAACCGCTCAGGAATGCGGGGTTGCGGAGCGCGGCGGCGCGGCAATGTACTACGCCGAGCTTTTCCCAAAGGCCGAGGCGGCCAGGCGGGGCGAGGCGCCCGTTCTGGGCCTGACGCCGCTGCCGGGAGAGGTGGATCTTGTAATCGCCACTGAGCTGATGGAGGCGGGCAGGGCGGTCGAGCGCGGCTTCGTGACTCCGGACCGGACGGCGCTTATAACCTCCACCCACCGCGTCTATACGGTTGCGGAGAAGACCGCCCTGAGAGATGAACGCGCCGATTTACGGGCGCTTGCAGCGGCGTGCAGGAGCGCTGCCCGGAGCTTCGCGGGTTTCGACATGGCCGCGTTGGCGGAAAATGCGAAAAGCACGGTAAATGCGGTGCTGCTCGGCGCGGTTGCCGCTTCGGGAGTGCTTCCCATACCCGCCGCGCTCTTCGAGGAAGCCATCCGCGATGCGAGTGCGAACGGCGATTCCGGACTTGCGGGGTTCGCTGCGGGATTGGCGGCGGCAAAGGATTGCGTGCCGCCTGCGCCGCAAGCGCCTCCCCTGTATGGAGTGCATCTGCCTCCCGAACTTTTGGAAGAGGTGGACCGGCACGCTTGCGGCGACGCCCGGATGTTGATTCTTGCGGGACTGGAGCGAGCCGCCGGCTACCAGGACTCCGCCTACGCGGCGCTTTACTGGCGGCGTCTCCTGCCGTTCGTCACGCTGGCGGCCGGCGGCGGCGATGCCGAATGCGAGCTGCTTGCCGTGGCCGCCCGCCAGCTGGCTTTGGCGATGACTTATCCGGATGTGATCCGGGTGGCCGAACTCAAGCTGCAGGCTTCGCGCTTTGCGAGGATTTGCGCCGATCTTGGGCTGTCGGACCGGGAAATCCTGGAGATCGCCGAATTCATGCACCCGCGCGCCGAGGAGGTTCTGGACACGATGCCGGCGGGCCTCGGGCGGCGGCTGTTCAACAGCGCCATGGGCCGGGCCGTCCTGCGCAGGTTCACCGCGGAAGGCCGCCTCGTCCATACCACGTCGCTCAAGGGCTTTTTGCTCCTTTACTCGCTGGCCTCGCTCAAACCGCTGCGGCGCGGCTCGCTCCGCTTCGCCCGGGAGACGGAGCGGCTTGAGGAATGGCTCGATACGGTTTGGGCTGCGGCCAAACGCGACCTCCGGCTCGCCATAAGCCTGGCCCGCGCGCAGCGCCTGCTCCGCGGCTACGGCGAAACCCTTGAGCGCGGCTTCAGGAAATACGAGGCGATCCGCGAATACGTGCAGAGCAACCGGTTTTCCGTTTCCGCAAACAGTGTGAACGCGCTCGTGGCCGCCGCGCAGGCGGAAGAGGGAATGGCCGCCCTCGAAGCCGCGCTGGCCAAGCTCAAAGCCGAGCCGCAACCGAAGGTGGGGCACTTCTCGCCCGCGAAGTGACGCAGCGGCTGGTATTACGCAGCGCTCACAAGCTCGAACCAATCGTCCTCGGAGAGAACTTTCACGCCAAGCTCCTCGGCCTTTTTGAGCTTCGAGCCGGCACCCGGCCCGGCCACGAGGTAGAGCGTGCTTTTGGAGACCGAGCCCGCCACTTTCGCGCCGAGCCGTTCGGCCTGCGCCTTGGCCTCCTCGCGCGTAAACCGTTCGAGCTTGCCGGTGAAAACCACCGTCGCACCCGCTAGCTTTGAGGCCACCACATCGGATTTGTAATCCTCTACGGTCAGCTCGCGCCTGAGCCCGGCCACCACCTCCTGGTTGTGCGGCTCTCCGAAGAAATCGACGATGGATTGCGCGACCACATCGCCAATACCTTCGATGTCGTTGAGCCGCTCCATCGCGCCCGGCTCCTCCATCGCGCGCTCGAATTCCGCGAGCGATCCGAAGGTCTTGGCCAGGAGCCGCGCGGTGGTCTCGCCCACATGCCGGATGCCCAGCGCGAAGATGAAGCGTTGCAGCGGGATGGTGCGCCGCTCCTCGATGGCCGCGAACAGGTTTGCCGCGGATTGCTGGCCCCAGCCCTCCTTTTCCGCGAGCGGGGGCAGAGAGATGCCGTCGCGCGCCTTGAGCGTGAAAATATCGGCGGGCGCGCGGATGCGGCCCTCGTCGAAGAAAGCCTGGATGTGCTTTTCGCCGAGCCCTTCGATATCGAAGGCGTGGCGCGAAACGAAATGCCGGAGGCGCTCAACGGCCTGCGCCGCGCAGATCAGGCCGCCCGTGCAGCGGCGCACGGCGTCGATCTTGCCGGTCTTCTCATTAATGTCGCGGACGGCATGGCTTTGGCAGACCGGGCAGACCGATGGAAATTCGTAGGGCTTGGCGTCCGCCGGACGCTTCTCCAGCACCGCACCCAGGATTTGCGGGATAACGTCGCCCGCGCGCTGCACGATCACCGTGTCGCCGATGCGGATGTCCTTGCGCGCGATCTCGTCCTCGTTGTGCAGCGTCGCGTTCTGCACCACCACGCCGCCGACCGTGACCGGCTCCAGCTTCGCCACCGGCGTCATCGCGCCCGTGCGGCCCACCTGGATCTCGATGTCCTTAAGGATCGCGGTGGCCTTTTCGGCCGAGAACTTATGCGCCATGGCCCAGCGCGGCGTGCGCGAGACGAAGCCTAGCCGCTCCTGCAGATCGAGCCGGTCCACCTTGTAGACTACGCCGTCGATGTCGAAGCCGAGCGCTGGCGCGGTTCAGCTCGATTTCGCGATAAGCGGCGAGCATTTCGTCCTCGCTCTCGCAGCAGCCGTCAGCGGTGGCACGGGAAAGCCCCAGCCCGCGATTGCCTCCAGCACGCCGTGGCTGCGTGGCGGCGGGAAGCGCGCTGGCCTCGCCCCAGCCCTAGGTGAAGAAGCGCAACGGCCGCGAGGCGGTGATCGAGGGATCGAGCTGGCGCAGCGAGCCGGCGGCGGCGTTGCGCGGGTTGGCGAAGGTCTTGCCGCCCTTCTCCGCCTGCCGCTCGTTGAGCGCGGCGAAATCGGCGTGGCGCATATAGACCTCGCCGCGCACCTCGAAGACCTCGGGCACATGGCGGCCCTTCAGTGCGGCCGGAATGTCCGCGATGGTGCGCACATTGGCGGTGACGTCCTCGCCCTCGCTGCCATCGCCGCGCGTGGCGGCAACGGCGAGCTGGCCCCGCTCGTAGCGCAAGGAAACCGAGAGACCGTCGATCTTCATCTCGGCGGTGACATCGAGCGGGGTGCCTTCGCCAAGCTTCAGGAAGCGGCGGACGCGGCCCACGAAGTCGTGCGCCTCCTCGTCCGTGAAGACGTTGCCCAGCGACAGCATCCGCACCGAATGGCGGACCTTGGCGAATTTCCCGGCGGGCGCGGCGCCGACCTTCTGGGTTGGGCTGCGCCTCGGTGACGAGGTCCGGAAAACGCCGCTCCAGCGCCTCGATGCGCTGCCGCAGCTGGTCGTATTCCGCGTCGGAGATTTCCGGCTGATCCTCCTGGTAATAGAGCCGGTCGTGCCGCTCCAGCTCGCGGATGAGGGTTTCGTGTTCGGTCTTGGCGGCGGTCAGTTCCTCCACCGGTTTCGATTCTGCGCGGTCCATTACGCCACCTGCCGGGGAAAATGCTGGGGGCACAACCCCTCACCCTGTCCTTCTCCCAATGGGAGAAGGGACCCCTGAACTAGCGTCCCCTCTCCCAGGGGGAGAGGGACAGGGTGAGGGGTTGTGCCCTTAGTTACAGGAAACGCCATCTCACCCGGCCTCATGCTTGGCTCCGATCAATTGCTCCGCGGCGGCGCGGGCGGCTTCGGTGATCTTCTTGCCGGCCAGCATACGGGCGATTTCCTCGCGCCGGCCGCCGGCGTCGAGCGCTTCCGCGCCGGTTTCCATCCGGCCATCTTCACCGTCGCCGCGCGCGGTTTTGTAAAGCCGGTAATGCCCATCCGCGTGCGCGGCCACCTGCGGCGAGTGTGTCACCGCCAGTACCTGCGCCCTGCGGCCGAGCCGCATCAGCCGCTCGCCGATGGCCGAAGCGGTCGCGCCGCCAACGCCCGTGTCGATTTCGTCGAACACCAGAACGGGGGCGGTGTTCTTCTCCGCCAGCACCACTTTCAGCGCGAGCAGGAAGCGGGCAAGCTCGCCGCCCGAGGCTACCTTCATCAGCGCGCCAGCCGCGGAACCTGGGTTCGTCTGAACAGTAAACATGATCGTTTCGCGCCCCGAAGGCCCCCCGGCCACGCCATCCTTGCCCACCGGCAGCGGTTCAGTATGTGTAACGAAGCGCGCCTTTTCGAGCTTGAGCGGCTTCAGCTCCTGTTGCACCGCGCTGTCGAGCTGGCTCGCCGCGGCCCGCCTCTTCCGGCTGAGCGCATCCGCCGCTTTTCCGTAAGCCGATGCGGCAGCGGCGGCTTCCTTCCGCGCGGCGGCCAGCTCCTCCTCGCCGGTCTCAAGCCGGGACAGGTCTTCGAGAAACCGCTGGTGCACCCTGGGCAGCTCGCTCACCGGCACGCGGTACTTGCGGGCGATGGCGCGGAGCTTGAACAGCCGCTCCTCGATATCCTCGGGATTGCCGCCAGCGCCCGCGCGAAGCTTCGCATCGACCAGCACCCGCGCCTCATACGCCTCGATCATAACCCGCTCAAGCGCCCCAAGGATCGGTCTGAAACTCTCGGGAAGGTTCGGCTGACGCTCAAGCCTGCGCAAGACGCCGGCAATTTTGTTCACGGGAAAGCTGGGAGCCGATAAGGCATCGGCGGCGGCTTCAAGATCCTCGCGCACCTTGGCCGATGCCAGGATGGCCGCGCGCCTGCCAGCCAGCGCGTCCTCCTCCCCTGGCTGCGGCGCAAGATGGTTCAGCTCTATGCAGGCCGCCGTGAGATAGTCGCGCTCGCGCTCGGCCAGTTCCAGCGCCTGGGCCAGATCCTTGGCTTTGCCCTCCGCCTCGCGCCAGCGCTCCCACAATTGCCCGGCCTCGCGCGCCTCTGGCAGAAGCCCCCCGAACTGGTCGAGAAGATAGCGGTGGGTCGACGGATCGAGCAGAGCGCGCTCGTCGTGCTGGCCGTGGATTTCCACGAGTTTCTTGCCAAGCTCGCGCAGGAGCGCGGTTGAAACCGGCCGGTCGTTGATGAACGCCTTGGTCTTGCCGTCGGCGAATTGGACCCGGCGCAGAATGAGGGAGTCTGCCTTCGTCCAGGTCCTGCGCGGCGAGCATGCCCGCGGCAGGATGCCCGGAGGGCAGGTCGAAACACGCCGTGACGCTCGCGGATCGCGCTCCTGTCCGCACAAGGCCGCCATCGCCGCGCGCGCCCAGCGCCAAGCTCAAGGCATCGAGGATGATGGATTTGCCCGCCCCGGTCTCGCCGGTGAACGCGGTCAGCCCGGCGGTAAAGCTCAAGTCGAGCTTATCGATCAAAACAATATCGCGGATCGACAGAGCGGAAAGCATAACGCTCTCTTAAGCAATTCGTGCGTCAGGAACAGCAGGCACATTAGTGTCCCGGCTGCGGATTGCCTCCCCGATTGCCGCACGCTCGCACGGCAATCCGGAGCCCTGTATTTTAATTGGAGGCTACAGGGCTGGTCAACGGCGAGGGCTGCGCTTATCGAACGCAAGCTGCTGACAGTGACTTTATAGTGACGAAGTCTACCATCAAGCAGTTGTTATTTTCAGTAATAGTAACCATATATTGCCGTGTTGGCTGATTTGACCGCAATGCAAGCTGCAGCTGCTTCGACCTACGGCGATAATACGTTGAAATACTTCATGGTGGATGGTCAATGCCGGGCGATTCGACGCGTCGAAGAAGATCAACCGCCGGTGAGGCTCATTTGCCGTGTCAGCCTGGGTTTTTGTGCGCACGAACCGAAGTCATGCCCTTTGGGCTTGCGTGCGATGGCCTCGCCGATTGCCGCTTGCAGCAACTCCCCGGACTTGCTCATCCGTAGCGGGCTGGCCAAATCGGCAGCGTCTTCCTGGCCAAGACACATATACAGCTTTCCCGTGCAGGTAATGCGCACGCGGTTGCAGCTTTCGCAAAAATTGTGGGTTAGCGGCGTGATGAAGCCCAGCCGTCCGCCAGTCTCGCGTACGCGCACATAACGCGCGGGGCCACCTGTGCGATAGGGGATGTCATCGAGCGTGAATCGATCCATCAGCCGCGCCCGCACCACCGTGAGAGGCAAATATCTGCTTGTGCCGCCGCCCCCGGTTTCGCCCAGCGGCATGGCCTCGATCAGCGTCAGGTCCATGCCCTCGCCGTGGCACCAGCGAACCATGTCCCCGATCTCATCCTCATTCACACCGCGCAAGGCGACCATGTTGATCTTGATCTTAAGACCTGCTTTCCATGCGGCCTCGATCCCGGCCACGACCTTGCTGAAATCGCCCATGCGCGTGATGACGCGGAACTTTGCCGGATCTAGCGTGTCGAGCGAAACATTGATGCGGGAGACTCCGGCGGATGCAAGCTCATCGGCATACCTCGAAAGCTGGCTCCCGTTGGTGGTGAGGGTTAGCTCGTGGAGTGCGCCGCTCTGAAGATGCCGGGACAGCGCGTGAACGAGGCACGTGATGTTCTTGCGCACCAATGGCTCGCCGCCCGTCAGCCGCAGCTTTCGCACTCCCTTGGAGATAAATGCCGAACAAAGCGGCCCAACTCCTCCAGCGTTAGTAGATCGGTTCTCGGCAGGAAATCTTGTGCCCTCAGCCATGCAATAGACGCAGCGGAAATCGCAACGGTCTGTCACCGAGACGCGCAAATAGTCGATGTGCCGGCCAAAAGCATCGGCCATCGCGTCCGTGGCTAGGGCTTCGCGTATTTGGGCGTGGATCGGGACGATCATGGGACGTCTTACCAATTGTAGGTGGCAACTACCGTGGCGGTCAGTTTGCGGACGTCAGCCGAAAAGAGCGGTGAAATCCGCATCGTCACCTTCACAGATCGGGCAAGTCTCAGCGGGTGCCGAGGAGATGAAGAAGCGATCGCAGTGGCTGCAACGCTGTTTGGAAAGCGCGTGCAACGCGCGGGCATCTTTTCCGCCGGGATCGCCGCCCAGGTTATCAGCATAACGCAAGACACGCGGCTGGCAGGCTTCCACACACAGACCGCACCCTACGCAGCACCATTGCTGGAATGTGAGTTCCCAGGCGATACCGAACTCCTTGACTTCAATCGCTGCGGTGGGACAGGCCCGTGCGCAGACTTCGCAAGCGGTGCAGCCTGGCAGCATCTCAATGCGGGCCGCGAACAGGGCGGGGTGATGAGCCAATGTGGAGAGCGCAGGCTTCGCCGGGTCAGGGGTAGCCGCTGTCCTTTGTTCGAACAGCATTTGCAGGAGTTCGTGCCCTGCCGTGGAGACCGGCCGTGCAAATCTTACCGCCTTCAAGGGCGCGGACTGAACGCCGGCCGGTGGAATGGGCCGGCCGGCGGGGCTCAAAAACCGGCGGAAAAGCTGGCGCCGCTGGTCATCGTGCCCGGTCGCGCTTGCGGATGCATCGTTGTCATCAGCCAGCGTCACGGCAGCCCATCCTTCATTGCCGATGGCATCGCGCAGGATTCTGGCGGCATCCAGATTGAGAGCGAGCGCCGGCGCACCCGTTGAGCCATGGGAACACTTGGCGCAATAGCTAGCGCCAGCCAAAACCACTGGGATGCCGCGAGATGCTAGAAGCCCCAGGGTGGCGGCGCCGAGCGCACCCAGGCATGGCAGGACCTCATCGCCCTTCTGGCCCGAGGGTGCGCAGGCTATTCTCACTGAGCCAAGCTTGACCGCTGCCCGCAACAATTCGACAGGCGCCGCATCCAGGGCCGTGAGCGCCTCCGTTGGGCACGCGGCAGTACAAAGCGCGCAGTGCCTGCAGGCTGCATTGCTGATCGTCACGCCCTCATCGGACAGTTCGATTGCCTCATGAGGGCACGCATCGGCGCAACGCCGGCATTCGCTGTAACGGTAGCGGTAGCGGGTGCAGTGCGCGGCGCGGAATTCCGGCGGGCTCATTTGAATTCCTGCAAAGGCTGGCCCTGCGTGCAGGTGTTGCTAGGGATGACGAAATTCCGCGGGGTGGAAATTTGCGCCGTGCCGGCCCTGGCGAGCCCCTCCGGCGTTTGGCGCCACACGTCGTAGCCGCCTTTCACGGCATAAACCGGTTTGCCAGCCTGAGCCGCGAGCGCCTCCGCAATTATCAAGGCTTTGGTGTCATCGTCCGCCACCACCACCGCGAAGCCGCCGGGGGCGAGCTTCACGCCATCCTGATAGGTGACGGCGAAGGGAATGGGACGCTGTTTGCGGCGGCCTTCCTCGCGGGCATCGACGACGCAGCAAAACTCGCCCGCTTTCATGGTCTCGGCGAGCTGGGCTCCATCGAGCAGCGCGGCACCTGCCCATGCAAAGCTGGTCAACAGGCACTGGACGAGAACGAACGCACCAAGTTACCAAGTCTCACTCTCATGCGGCTGCACCCATGGCGGGCGCAAAGCGCTCACGCAGCGCGGCTACGGCGGCTTCGTCATAACGCTCAATGGCTGGCAGCACGAGGTTGGTAGCGTGCCCGTACTCTACCCACGGCCCCAAATCGGCCTCCAGGCCGTGCAGTGGCGTGAACCAAAGCCGCGAAGCAAACTGCTCCGTAAGTCCGGCGCAGATGTTGAGCCCGGCATCGTCGATATCCACCGCCACCAGCGCCATCGCCGCACCGCGCTCAAGCATCCGCGCGATCCACCAGCTCGCATCCGTGCCGGTGCCTTGGCCTGTGCTGCTCAGTATTTCCCAGGCTGGTGTTACGCGCGAAGGCGCCAGGCATCTGAAATCGGCGTTGCACTCGAAATCCAGCGCCCAGCTTACACTCATACGGCGGGCGGGGACCCAAATGCCCACTTTGCCCTCGCCCAGCTCAGCCCTTAACGATGACACCAGCGTACTATCGCGCATAGCCGCGTCGCCTAGCAGCACGCAATTGGCGCCGCAGGCCACAAGCTCGCGGGCTCGCTCGGCGCCGCTGGCGGGCACGGCGACTGTGACGTTGCGTAAGTCGCCGGGCAGAACGCCGTCGAGCATAAAGGCAGGCTCAGAGGAGAGGCCTTCGCCGCTCTTTGCCCAGCGGCGTATCAATAGAGCTGAAGTTACGTCTGTCATCCAGCCTCCGGGCGATAGATCAATTTGCCGGGCACGAGCGGCCGCATCGGGCAATCGGCCTCGGTATCGAGGTTTTCCAGCATAGGCCGCAGCACCATCAAGCTCTTGAGAACCGAGCCAACCTCGACGCCCAGATGTGCGGGCCTGTATTCCTGCAGCACCGCAAGCGCATCATCGGCAAGCAGCCTCGCTCCGTCCTGATTGCGGTTTTGCGTGAAATGAAAGGCAAGCGCCGCGAAGGCGAGCCCCTGCAAAAACCGGGCGTCCTTATCCGTCACACCGCCGGCGCGAGTTTGAATGAGCTGGTTCCAGCGCAAACCGAGCCAGTCGTGGACGCCACCGAATTCGCCTGCGTTCCACAACGAGGCCAGCTCATCCGAGGCATAGAGACTGCGCGCGTTCTCGGGACAGAGGGCCGTGACGCTCATGCAACGGCCTTTCCGGCTTGGTTATCGCACGCGCCGCACACGGGATCTTCCGGATTGAACAGCAGGGCGATTTCGCTCTTCGGCACAGTCTCGCGCCCGCCATCCAAGTCATCAACCCGCACCCCCAGAAGCGCCAGTTCCTCTGTGGCGAAGACCTGCAGCAGACGCGCTACCTCACGGTAGAATGAATGCACCGTGACACGCTCCAGAAGGGCAGCATAACCGCGCACCCACAGTCCCAGATGCAGCGCCCAGAAGCGCTTGATCTCCTTGTCCAGGTTTTTCGCCATACCCGCATCGCCGCTTTCGACGGCCGAAGCCTGGCGCTCCAAGAGCGCGGCTACGAAGCTCAGCTCAACGCCCAACTGATCCTCGAACAGGGGGAAGCGCCCGTTCCGCAACTCGAAGCCGCGGCGGCGGTAAATGGTTTGAACAGCGTGGAAAGGCTCCTGCTGTAGACGCCCCGTAAGGCGCGCCGACTCGACCGGAGGGCAGCCTCCCGGCGACGTGAACAGTGTTGTGTATTCGCAAGCCAAGGTTTCCTTCAGCTCGCTCAAATCCGCATCGGTGAAATCCGCGTCGAACCGGACGCCAAGGCTTGCCAGATCGGCGATGACCTCCGGCTCACGCAAGGCCGCCAAGTAGCCTGCTCCGGGTTCTTCAATGAACGCACCTGCGAGTAAACGATAGAAAGTGGCGCGCGCGCGCAGTTCGCTTGGCGCTTGGCCTGCATGATCGATCGTAACCGAAGCCTGACTGGTCATAGCCCCTACCTTTGCAATTCCTTCCCGGCCAAAGCCTGGTTAAAGGCAAAGGCCGGGGTTGGTTCCCCCTATAAAGGGCTATCAGTGCCCGGAATTGGATTTGGGCTTAACGCTCGCCGGGCCGCCCCAGGACGCCATCTCCGGATGCATTTCCCGGTGCTTGTCGCCGGTGTAGGCGTAGCGCATGGTTTCCTTGAAAGCGGCGACGTGCTTCTCCCAATAGCCGACGCTGTCGCCATACTTGTCGCCCGGTCCGGCTTTGGTCACTTTGACGACGGTGTCGAACCAGCCTTGCGAACCGCCGATGGGATCGGCGACGACAGGGATGATGTTGTTGGGATGAACACCCTTGTCCTCCCACCAGACGTTATTGAGGTCTGCGTCATCCGCAGCGCCCCAAGCGCCGCCCTTTTCACCGCGGACCTTAGCCCGCGCGCCCGAAGCCAGGCGCCCGTATGCCCAGTGGCCGAAAGCGGTGGAAATGGCCACGACCTTGGGATGAATTCCCTCGAACACATAGGCCTTGGTGACGAGATAACCGACCTGGCTCTCGACCCTCACCAGATCGCCGGTCTTCACTCCGATTTTTTTGCCGGTGACGGCGTTTATCCACACCGGGTTGGAGTGCATGATCTCGGCCAGCCACTTCACCGCGGAGGTCCGCGACTGCTTGTGAATGTTGATCTTGTAGGTCGTGAGGATCAGTTCGTCGTCCTTCATCTCCTTGTGCCAGGGGATTTGCTTGAAGGCCGGCATGGGGTTGAAGCCATACTCGGCCCATTCGTCTATACGCACATTGATGACGCGGTTGCCGGTTGGGAAGCCGGTATAGTTCTTGCCCTTCCGCTGAATGCCGATGGCCTTGCCGTTCTTGTGGACGACGCCCTTGTCGTCGACGGTGGCGCCGGTCATCTGCTCGACGGTCAGTTCCTTCTTATGGAGGCCGAATTCGGGTTCGATTTCGCGTCCGGTCTTGTCCACGATCTTGCCGGTCTTGGGGTCGAGCTTGCCGTAGACCGGATAGACGCCGTGCTTCTTCAGGTAGTCCAGGCCGCCCGCCTCTTTCAGGCCGGGGACGTCGTCGAAGTGATGGCGCATGTAGTCCTCGCCATCCTTGAACTCCCAGAACTTCTTCATGCCGCGGCTTCCGTCCTGATCGAGCGCGTGGATAATGTCGCGCAAGATGATGCGGTTCTCGCGGGCCTCACCGAGAGGCTTGATAACCGGCTGGCGGATACCGAGCCATGGCCAGAGAGAGTTCGGCATGGATTCTGGCTCCCACCGTTCGAGATAAGGGCAGTCGGGTAGGATAATATCCGCCAGCGCAGTTTCCTCGCCCATGAATGGACTCATGGACACGTAGGAAGGGTATCAGCTTTTCGTCGCGGAACAGCTTGCCCCACACTGCATCCGAACCTGGATTGGTGTAGACGGGGTTGTCCTGGTAGGTGAAGTATACGTTGATCTTCTGCTTGCCCTCGGCGATCCAGAACGGCACCAGATGGCTCACCTTGTGCGCGGCCAGCGGATACTCGTCAGGATGGGCGAGATAGGAGCCTTTGGAGGGCTTTGCCGGCTGCGGCTGCGGTTGGCGGCCAGCTCATGCCGCGCGGCAGGCAGTAGCCGCCCCGCACTTCGATGTTGCCGGTCATGATCGGCAGCATCATGCAGGCTTTCTCGTTGTAGGAGCCGTAAAGATGCTTGGCGGGGCCACGATAGGTATAGGTGGTCGCAGGCTTGGTGCGGGCAAACTCCCGGGCGATCCGCTCGATGGTCCCGGCCGGCACACCCGACAGTTTCGACGCCCATTCCGGCGTGAACTGCTTATAATGTTCCTTCAGCTCAGCCTCCGTGACATTGGTCCACGTCTCGATGAAATCGCTGTCCTGAAGGTCTTCGCGCAGGATGACATGGCCAATCGCGAGCGCCACGGCGCCGTCTGTGCCGGGAAAACGGGTATCCACTCATCGGAGCGCCCCGCAGTGTTGGACAAGCGCACGTCGAAGGTGACCAGCTTGGCCCTAGTTGTCAGCCATGCCTTCGGCGAGCCGCTGCGAATACGGATTATGGAAGTAGGCCGCTTCCATCACGTTGGAGCCGAAATTGAGAATGTATTTCGTGTTGGCGAAATCCGGCGTCTCGATATCCGGCCCCCAGGTCGGCTCCATGCCGATCTTCTTGGACGACTCGCACACCGAGGTGTGGTTGACGACCGTCGCCGAGCCGAGCGTCTGCATGAAGCGGGAGAGGGCGCCGCCTGAGCGGTCGCGCCCGAATTTCAGCATGATGGTGTTGGGGTCTTCCTTCAGTGCCGCGTCCAGCTTTTGGGTGATTTCGGCAAGCGCCTCGTCCCAGGTGATGCGCTTCCATTTGCCCTCGCCGCGGTTACCAACGCGCTTCAGCGGATAGAGGATGCGGTCGGGATCGTAGGAATACCACATGCCGGCATTGCCCTTGGCGCAGAGGCGTCCGCGCGTCGAGACGTGTTCCGGGTTGCCCTCCAGTTTGACCACGCGCCCGTTTTCGACGAACGCCAGCGCGCCGTCTTGAATGTTGCAGACGTGGCAGGTGATCGGGATGGCTTTGCGGTCCGCGAGCGTGACCGGGCTCAGGTCCATGCCGCCTGGCTCGGTTTCCATTGCCTTCAGCACGCTCGGAGCCGCCGCCGCCACCGTTGCCGTCGCAGCGCTGACCTTGAGGAAGCCGCGCCTCGACAAATCTAACTTCTTCATAATGCGCTCTCCCTTAGTAATAGGTCTGCACGAGCTGGCCGCCGATCAGGATGGAGTAGCGAAGCGCCATTCCCCCAACCAGCAGCAGCACCGATGCGGCCATGATGCCTGTGTTGCTGCGTCCAAACGGCACGAGCAGTAGCACCATGGGCAACGCCAGGCCGATAACGATACCCAGCCCCAGGAAGACGGAACCAAGACTGCCGGTGGTTAGCATCATGAAGGTCAGCTCCTGGCCAACGCCGCCATAAGCGGTAGTGCCGAGGAGTGAGATCAGCATCACGGCCACCGCGCCCGCCGACCACAGCATGATCGTACGCAGCCAGTTGAGCAGGCGTTCGTGCCCCAGCGCCAGAAACGACGCTACCGCCGCACCAGAAGCAACCGACATGGCCACAAACAGCACCGGCATCAGCGGCGTGTTCCAGACCGGGCGGTTCTGGTGCACGGTCAGATCGAAGCCTGTGTAGACCGGCAGGCCGAGCGCCAGGAGAGAGCCCGCCACACCCAGCACCTTGCCATAGCCGCTACCGGTACGCAGTGCGAGGAAGTAGAGCGCCGATACCAGCCCGAACGACATCAGATTGAGGCCGCCCCAGGCCAATGGCGAGGTAAAGTTCAAGTAAAGCGGATTCAGGATGTTGAGAAACCTGAAGGGCTGCGACAGGTCGTGGATAAGCAGCATACCGCCGCCTACAAGAAGCACGAACGATACATAGAAAGCGCTTGAGCGCAGCGGCATGAAGTTTTCACTGAACCACGAAAGCGTGGAGAGGAAGAACAAGGCCGCCGAGATACCGATTACGAAAAAGTAGATCGAGTAAGCCGAAGACCACGGTATGTGATGGAATATGTTGAAATCGCCCATGGCGCCCTCCCTTACACGTGATTGCGGTTAAAGGCGTCGCGGTTTTCTTCAAGCACCTCGGGGGTGTCATAGACCGCGCGGCCATACTCGGTGAGGTTGCGGTCGGCGCCGATGTAGAACACATTCGGCTTGGTGCCTTCCTCGGGACGCAGGACCTGTGTCGGCAGTGTGGCGACAAGCTGCGCGACCTCGCTATCCGGGTCGTTGAGGTCGCCGAAGATGCGGGCGCGGCCGATGCAGGTCTGCACGCAGGCCGGAGCCAGCCCCGCCGTTACCCGATGGTAACAGAAGGTGCATTTGTCCACGACGTTGGTGATCGCGGTATAGGTGCGGTCGGACGGCAGCATGAAGCGCGCATTGTAGGGGCATGACGCCATGCATGCCTTGCAGCCGATGCAGCGCTCATAACGCTGGAGGACGAAGCCGCCGTCTTCCTCTTTGTAGGTTGCTTCGACTGGGCAGGCGCGCACGCACGGCGGATCGTCGCAGTGATTGCAAAGCCTTGGCAGGAAGTGCTTTTTGACCTTGGGGTAGGTGCCTGTAACCCTGTACGGCACCCAGGTGCGGAACACGCCCAAGGGCACGTCGTATTCGGCCTTGCAAGCCACCATGCAGGCGTCGCAGCCGATGCAGCGGCGCAGATCGATCACCATGGCATAGCGCTTGACGCCCGCTTTGCCCCTGGTCTCTATGGATGACGTGCGTAATTCTGTCATGCCGGCTATCCCTCCCTTGCTGGCACGCCGCGAGCGTTGTGCTCGTTGTTTTATTTGAGCGATACTATTCACAGTATGCTGGCATGATACAGTGCAAGGGTCATACCAATTGCCAGTTGCTACGTGTTATCAATACCTTAGGTTTTGCCCGGCGCTTCTTTTGGGGCGCAAGGCGTTACCGTTCGGTAATAGCCTTCCGCTTGCAAATGGACTTGATGTAACTGGGCGGTAACATTCAGTTCTACCGCCGCATTTCGTTTCGTTCGCGATTGTTTGTTGGACCGGTTTCGCGTTACAATCCCCCACAAAAAGAATATAGGGAGGACCAAGGCTTGGGCCGTTGGTTCATGGTGCTGGGGTGCTGCTGCGCGTTCGCCGTCTTTGTGCGATTCCCAGCGGCTGCCGAAGTTGCGCCAATGCGCGTCGGCCTAACGCCGGTTTTTCTCGATGACCAGACCGCCTTCGTTAATGCCTGGCGCATCTATCTGGAGCGCCAGCTCGGGCGGCCGGTCGTATTCGTGCAGCGCGCCCGCTACCGGGAAATTGTCGACCTTCTACGCGCGAGCAAGCTGGATTTCGCCTGGGTCTGCGGCTACCCCTATGCGCAAGAACCGCGATGTCCTGACTTTACTGGCTGTCCCCGTCTACAGGGGCAAACCTACCTACCGTTCCTATTTGATTGTCCCGGCAGCGGATCGGACTACCGGTTCAATTGCCGATTTGCGCGGCAAAATATTCGCTTTCTCCGACCGGGATTCAAATTCAGGCTATCTGTCGCCGGTTTACGAACTTGCTCAACTGAAAGAGACGCCCAACGCCTTCTTCGCGCGAACCTTTTTCACCAGCTCGCATCGCGCCGTGGTGCAGGCTGTCGCCGACGGGCTGGCGCACGGCGGTGCGGTGGATGGTTACGTATGGGACATCATGGCGCTCCAGCACCCGGAACTGACGGATGAGACCCGCGTCGTGCGAAAATCGCGGGAATACGGCTTTCCACCCTTCGTGGCCGCAAAAACCGTCGCCCCCGAAGATATCGAGGCCATGCGCCGGACCCTCATTGGCATGAGCGCCGATGCCGATGGCACCAAGCTTCTGCGCCAGTTGCACCTGGACGGATTCGTAGCGGGGGACGATCGGATGTTCGAAACGATCGCGGCGATGATGCCTGCTGCCCAGGAGAGATAAATTGTTCCGGGATCTGAGCTTCCGCTACAAAATTCCCCTCCGTGGCAGCATGCTGATGGTGGTCACGGCCATTGTGATTACCGGCTCGATCATGTTTCGCGTTTACGGGGACCTGAAGCGCGACGTCGAACTCAACGCCGCGACTATGGCCCGGGTAATGGCGCACACGGTCACGGCCGCAATGCTGCACGATGACGTATGGCGTACCTATGAAATCATCGGTTCGCCCCTTCGTGCTTCACCCAAGCACAACGTCAACCAGCCCGAGGAAATCCTTATCCTGACGCCAGGACGCCAAGTCTACATCTCCACTCACCCCAAGCGCTATCCCATGCTGTCCGATCCGGCGAAGGGCAATCCCGATCTTACTTCACTGCATAAAGCAGTTGTCCAATATAGCGGTGCCGAACCGCAGGCGGTGGAACCGCCAGGATCGAACAAATTCTACATAATCACAGGCATCGTCTCGGACGGCGTCCCCTTGGGCGCGCTGGTGATGGTCTATTCCAAATCCATGTTTCTGCCGCGTTTCTTTGACCTTGCCTGGCGCGCGGGCATGATCACGCTGCTGGCGCTGGCAGCGGTCCTGCCGGTGGCGTCGTACTGGGGCTGGCGCATGGCCGATCCTCTTACCCGCCTCGCGAAGTGCATGGGCCTAGTCGGGACTTCGCTTGAGAAGGCGGCAGAGTGCCAGCTTTACGAGTCCAAGGACGAGATCGGGCAGGTCGGCATGGCCTTGAGGCGCATGCTAGGCGAACTGAAAGAGAAGGAAGCGCTTGAAAAGCAAATGCTTCATTCTGAGCGCCTGGCTGCGGTTGGGCGGCTGACGGGCGGCATCGCCCACGAAATCAACAATCCCCTGGGCGGCATGCTGAACGCCATCAGCACCTTCAAGAAGCACGGCGGCAATGATCCGCAGTCCGTTAAGACCATCTCCCTGCTGGAGCGTGGCCTGCTCCAGATCAAGAATACCATTGCGGCACTTCTGGTGGAGGCCAAGCTCGAAAGCCATCCGCTAACAGTGCAAGACATCGAGGACACACGCACCCTGGTCTTGTCCGGCGCGCATAGCAAGCAGGCCGAGCTTCAGTGGGAGAACGACATTATCGAAACGCTTCCCCTGCCTTCAACGCTGGTGCGGCAAGTCCTGATCAATCTTCTGCTCAATGCCATCCAGGCTGCGGAGCACCTCGCGCACGTCCGCTGTCATATATACCGGGACAGCGCCAATCTGGTTCTGCTGGTACAGAACGGCGGAAAGCACATCGCGCCGGATCAGATGACCTATTTGTTCGAGCCCTTCACCACCACACGCGAGGGGGGCTGCGGTCTCGGCTTGTGGGTTATCTACCAAATTACACAGCAGCTTAACGGCAATATCGCGGTTGAGAGCGAGCCCGGCGATACCCGCTTCAAGGTGACACTGCCTATCGCGGAGGAAAGAGCATGACCGTAGCCCAGCCCCGCCTGTGCCTCGTCGAGGACGATGAAATCATGGGCGAGTCGCTTTGCGACCGCTTCGATCTCGACGGGTTCGCCTGCGACTGGCACAAGACGGCGTCCAGCGCCATGGCGAGCTTGGAACGGACTCACTACGCAGCCGTCGTCAGCGATGTGCGCTTGCCGGATCTGACAGGAGACGAGATGTTCGCGCGGCTGATCGCGGTCAAAACGCCGCTGCCGCCGTTCATTTTCATCACCGCCTTCGGTGCCATCGACACTGCGGTCCGGCTTATGAAGCAGGGCGCAGCGGACTACGTCACCAAGCCTTTCGACCTCGACGCGCTGATGGAAAAAATCCGCGCCCAGGCGGCAATAACGCCAGCAGGGCTAATGGAAGCGCAAGGGCTTGGACAGTCCCCAGCCATGCGCCGGATTGCGGGCATGCTGCCCAGGCTCGCGCGCCACGCCAGCACCGTGCTGATCACCGGCGAATCGGGAGCCGGTAAGGAGATGGTGGCACTGGAACTGCACCGGGGCGCGGCCGGAAGCGGCTGCGATCCCTTCGTCGCCGTCAATTGCGGCGCGCTGACCGAGAGCCTTCTCGAAGCGGAGCTGTTCGGCTATGAGAAAGGAGCCTTCACCGGGGCGTTGCGCACCAAGAAGGGCGTCTTCGAACAGGCGCATGGCGGCACGCTCTTCCTCGATGAGATCGGAGAGATGCCGCTCGCCATGCAGGTCAAGCTCCTGCGTGCCATTCAGGAGCGCAAGATCGTGCGCGTTGGCGGTGAGACGCCCATCGCGGTGAAATTGCGCCTGATCTGCGCGACGCATCGCGACCTCAAGCAGATGGTTGAGCAAGGGACTTTCCGCGAGGACTTGTTTTATCGCGTCAACGCGATCCAACTCAAAATCCCGCCGCTTCGGGAACGCAAGGAAGATATCCTGTGGTTCGCCGGCCTGTTCCTGGAGCAATTCGCGGCGCAGCAGGGCATGAGGCGAAAGACGGTTCATCCCGCCGCTGAGCTTGCGCTGCTCGACTATCCCTGGCCCGGCAATGTACGGGAACTAAAGCACGTAATCGAACGCGCTTGCATCCTTGTGCCCGGCGATGTGCTCGGGGCGGACGTGCTCTTTGAGGATGGACTGCCAGCGCCGGCTGTCCCCGCGCCGGACGCCGATCTATCGCACTATCTGCAAAATTGCGAGCGCCGCTACATCGTCAACGCTCTCAACCGCCATGGCTGGCGGATGGGAGACACGGCGCTAGCACTTGGCATCAGCCGCAAGAATTTGTGGGAGAAGATCAGAAAGCTGGACATTCAGGCCGCGTTGCACGAGGGCTGCGCAATCGAGCAGGCCTGAGATGCTGCGCCCGTAAGAGTCCCGGATATGCGGGTCCCGTCCGGACTGACCGCCACGCTCCTGACCGCGCGGATGTGACCCTTCAGCACGCTGCGCTCCCGCAGCAAACGACGCGCCGCCTCCAGGCTCACCTCAGCCGGGCCCCAATAGGGGCGCGTACGGGCGACCTCGTCCTCGCTCGCCGCATCCGGCAGCACCTCCACGGCCAGCAACATTGCTGTGCCGGGGTCTTTGTCTTCCTCCAGCACCTGCCTGGATCTATCCGCCAGATATTTTGATTGCGTTAGCCCGAAGTTCTGGAGCCCGGAATAGCGGATAGCATTGAATTGCAATGCGAAATACCCGGCGGCGGCGGGTTGGCGCCGTCAAATGTACCCATGTAGTGCGACGGTATGACTCAGGCTTCGGCCGCGCAAATCAGCTACATTCCGCACATGTATATCGACTTTGTGCCCAATCGAGGCTCCAAACCCGCCATCCTGCTGCGCGAGAGCATCCGGGAGGGCAAGCGCATCAAGAAGCGCACCATTGCCAACCTCTCGGCCCTGACGCTTGAGCAGGCGGAGTCCATCCGGCTGGTGCTCAAGGGCGGGCAGCTTGTGCCCGTGGACGGCAGCCTCGAATGCATCCGCTCGCTGCCGCACGGTCCTGTGGAGGCGGTGCGCACCGCCATGCGGCGGCTGGGCTTCGACAAGCTGATCGATGGCAGGCCCTCACGCGAGCGCGATCTCGTGGTGGCGATGGCGGCGGGCCGCATCGTCGCGCCGGAAGCCAGCAAATTGGCGATGACACATGCCTGGGGGCACACAACGCTGGCGGAGGAGTTTGGCGTCGCCGATACCCATGAGGACGAGCTTTACGCCGCGATGGACTGGCTGATCGAACGCCAGGACAAGATCGAAAAGCGGCTGGCCAAGCGTCATCTGAAGGAGGGCGGGCTTGTGCTGTTCGACCTTACCTCATCGGGCTTCGAGGGCGTTACCTGCCCGCTGGCGAAGATCGGCTATAGCCGCGACGGCAAGCCCGGCACGCTCCAAGTGAATTACGGCCTGCTCGCGGACAGCCGCGGCTGCCCGGTCGCGGTCTCGGTATTCGAGGGCAATACCGCCGATCCCAAAACGCTTCTGCCGCAGGTGGAGAAGGTGCGCAATAGCTTCGGCATCGCCTCGCTGATCATGGTTGGGGACCGCGGCATGATCTCGAACGTACAGATCGAGGCCATGCGCAAGCTCGAAGGCACAGGCTGGATCACGGCCTTGAAAAACGGCGCCATCGCCAGGCTCGCCGATGCTGGGCAATTGCAGCTTGACCTGTTCGATGAGCGCAATCTCATCAGTCTTACCAGCGAAGACTATCCCGGCGAGCGGCTGGTGGCCTGCCGGAACCCGGAGCTTGCCAAGTTGCGTGCGGCCAAACGCAAGGATCTGATCGCGGCCACGGAGCGCGAGCTTCAAAAGATCGCAGGCATGGTTGCCGGCGGCAAGCTCGCCGGGCGGGACAAGATCGGCGTCCGCGTTGGCAAGGTCATCGGAAAATACAAGGTTGCCAAGCACTTCGACATCGATATCCAGGACGCGGGCCTAACCTTCAGCGTCAACGAAGAGCGCGTTACGGCCGAGGCGGCACTCGACGGCCTCTATGTGATCCGCACCTCCGCCGCCGAAGCTGACATGAGCGCCGAAGCCGCCGTGTTGAACTACAAGCGCCTGGCCGGGGTGGAACGCGCCTTCCGCACGCTCAAAGGCGTGGACCTTCAGGTCCGCCCGATCCGCCACCGGCTGGAGACCCGCGTCAAGGCCCACATCTTCCTCAGCATGCTGGCCTATTACGTGCAATGGCACCTGACCGAAGCCTGGAAGCCGCTCTTGTTCGCGGATGAGGCGCCGTCAAACGAGGCGCGCGATCCGGTGGCGCCCGCCAAGCGTTCGGAATCCGCGCTCGCCAAGGTGCACAGCCGCCGCCTCGCCGATGGCACACCCGCGCTCAGCTTCGGCGGCCTGCTCAAGCATCTGGAAACAATCGTGCGCAATACCATGCGCCGCGTTAATGCCGGGCCCGGCGAGGGAACCTTCACCCTCACCACACGGCCAAACCCAAAGCAGCGGCAAGCCATCGATCTTGCCGAAGCCATCGCGGTGTAGACACCACCGCGCCGCCAGTTTCAATCGCAAGCAATTGAAACGTAAGGGGCTTTTTCATCTTAGCCCTGGGAACTTCGGGTTAGCAACGCTTCATCTCGTTGTTCTCTCGCTCGCTGATCGCTCTGTAGCGCCAATCCTCGCTGCCAGTATGCAATGCCCGCAAGTGCGAGAGCTAAAACTAAGCCAACAGCGAGACCGCCAGTCAGAATGTTTCGTCTGAGAGTCGTCGCCTTTCGGCTCGCGGCGATAAAATTCCGCGTAATGGCGGTAGGCTCAGGCGCATCATTTGGCCGAGACGCGATCCAACGTTCTGCTTCCTCCAAAAGGGGCGAGCGCAAGTAGAAACCACCAGCCCGTTTCGCCCCTTCCCACTGAGCCGCCATTTGTCCGAACTCGGTGTGGCGCCGCACCCAATCGAAGTCGGTAACCAGCGCCTCGACAAGCCGACCCAGGCACTGCTCGAAATGCGATGGAGTGTCGAAGAGGATGTAATTCAGCCGCGACAACTCACTAGGAACCGATGCGAAGTCGACGGGCCGCCATACTATGGGTGCGAAACGTTTATTGAGGGAGGCAGCAAACGCAACCTCTCGTCGGCACACATCAGATGCAACAGCGTCCGGGCTCAAGACAAAAATGATGGTATCGGCCTGGCTGATAAGGCCTTGGATGCGCTTCCACCAATCCTCGAACGCGTAAATCTCACTTCGATCGATGAGCGGTCCTAGCCCTCCTGCCCGAAGTGCCAACTCCAGCCTGTCGGCAAACTCCTATCCCTCGGGAAGGTGGACAATGAAGCAGCCCGGACTCTTCGATCTCGACAGACGGCACAAGAAGCTGGTGAAGACGCGGGGCTTTCTGGAGAATTTGAACCGGTTCGTGGATTGGGAATCGTTCCGTGCGTTGCTGGCAGAGGCGTTGAAACGGTCTTCGGGCGAGAAGGGCGGACGGCCTGCGCATAACGCAGTGCTGATGTTCAAAGTATTGGTTTTGCAAGCTCTATATAACTTATCGGACGAGCAGACTGAATACCAAATACTGGACCGGCTGAGCTTCATGAAATTTCTGGGGCTTGATCTGTGCGACGATGTCCCCGATGCCCGCACGATCTGGTTATTTCGCGAGACTTTGCGCAAAGCTGGAGCCGTGGAGAAGCTGTTTGCCCAATTCGATGCGACGCTGGACGCGCACGGTTTTGCGGCAAGCGGGGGACAAATCGTGGATGCGACGTTTGTGGAGGCGCCGCGGCAAAGAAACAACCGGGACGATAACACGAAGATCAAGGAAGGCGAGGTTCCAGAAGACTGGAGCGAGAAGAAGAAGGCGCACAAAGACATCGATGCGCGCTGGACGAAGAAAGGCGGCGTGGCCTTTTACGGTTACAAGAACCACGTCAACGTGGATCGCAAGCACAAATTGATCCGCAAATACAAGGTTACGGATGCCAGCGTGCACGACAGTCAAGAATTGGATAACGTACTCGATCCGAAGAATGACAGCCAGGATACATGGGCCGACAGCGCCTATCGCTCGGAAGAACAGGAGGCGCGCCTAAAAAAGCAAGGCAAGACCTCGCATATTCACGAGCGCGCCTATCGCAATAAGCCATTGACGCCGGAGCAGGAGGCCGCGAATACTGAGCGCTCCCGCGTCCGTGTCCGCATCGAGCATGTATTCGGGCACATCGAAACTGCCATGCACGGCTGCTACGTCCGCACCATCGGCATCGCCCGTGCCAAAGCTAAAATCGGCCTCGAAGTTCTTGCCTACAACATGTCGCGCTTCGCGTTCCTGATGGGATCTCGCGGGAGAACTGCGTCCGCTTGACGCAAAACGGCTGCAAAGAAGCAAATCTAACGCAGAAATCTGCCCTCCAAACCTCAAACACGGGTGTCACAACCCCGCGTCACCCTCTTTGGGCTCCTGGCAAACGCCAGTAAATGCGGTTGTTAGAAGTGCCCGTAATCGGCTACTTTCGATGGCTGGGCAGCGGGCGCACGCTGTGATCGCGGGGGCAGGGCAGGCGCTCAAGTCGTTGCTGGCGTAATCATGGAGGGATGTGCCAATGGGGCGGCAGTCTGACGTGTTCATCTCATACAAGCGCGAGGAGCGCGCCGAGGCAAGGAAGCTCGCGCAGGCGCTGTCTTGCTACAACGTCGATGCATGGTATGACACGAGTTCGAAGCCGGAGATGACTTCGCAGCAAGACTGAAAAACGAAATGGATGCCGCCAAGGCCATCATCGTGCTCTGGTGCCCATTGTCCGTCAACGAGAAAAGTTATGTCTATCGCGAGGAGGCGCCCTACGCGCTCCGCAACGAAAAGTTGCTCCCCGTGATGATTAAGCACTGCAAAATTCCAGAAAAGTATGAGCCATTTCATACTGTCAAACTCGTTAACTGGAGCCGCCGTGCCAGCCAGCAGAGCCGCGAATTTGCTTCATTAATAACCAAGCTGGGCAAGGCGCTTGGCCGCGAGCTTGTTCTCGACGCCGCGAAGGCAAAGCAAATAGACGAGGTATTGTCGAAGCACTACAACCCAGGGCATTGCGAAATATTCCAGGACCCGTGCAGGCTTCCGGTCCCATCAATGGTGTCCGTGCCGGACGGACATTTCGAACCGGATCCGCACGAAAACGAGCCAGAGCAAGCGTTGCCGCCAATAAATTCTGGTTGGCAGGAACCGCGCAGGATTTTTTTCGACACTCCTTTTGCCGTTTCTTGCCATCCCATCACCGTCAGAGAGTTCGAAGGCTTCGTTACGGCCACAAACAAGCTGGAACCTCCCCGCGGCGCTCGCGTGTGCATAAATGATCGCATAGCAATCTGGGCGGAGGCCTCTTGGCGCAATCCTGGTTTCCACCAAACGGGAGACCACCCCGTCACATGCGTTTCCTGGTACGAAGCCAAAGCTTACGCCGGCTGGCTGTCGGAGATTACGGGAGAACGATACCGTCTATTGTCTGAGAGCGAATGGGAGTACGCGGCCCGGGCGCGCGGGAAAACGGCCTTTTGCTTTGGGTCAACGATTACATCGCATCAAGCAAACTTCGACAGCCGCGTGCCTTATGCGGGGCAGGCAAGAACATGGGACTACCGGCGCGGAACGACGGCTGTAGGGAAGTTCCCGAGAAATGCCTGGGGCCTGCTCGATATACACGGGAACGTCGGCGAATGGTGTGAAGACAGTTGGCATGAGAGCCGGACGGAAGTGCCACAGGATGGCCGTGCTGTTACCGACAGACGGCGCCTTGGCGGCCCGGACGATCACCGTGCCGTCCGCGGGGGCGCCTGGCGCGACGCGCCGCTCGATCTCAGATGCGCGGCGCGCGCTGTTGGCCACGCGCTAGAACGTTACAATCATATAGGCTTCCGGGTCGCTCGCGACCTCCCGTTGCTCGTGTGATCCACGGGAAAGAAGGTGACTGTAGCTCCTCTACTGGACATCTCCCCAGGATGCTGGCACTTTTTCGCACGCTTCAGGCCCCACTCTGCTTCGGCAGGTCAGGGCCACCGGCCGAACTTGCTCCCACAAGCTTTGCGTAAATCGGACCCCCTATGCTCGCCTTTCCACTATCCACCGAGACCCGTGCGCTGATCGATGCTCAACGCGCCCGCCAGGAGGACGTGCGCCAGCAGATCGTTTCGGCCTATGGGTCAATTGCCGGCTATCTTGGCAGCATGGTCACGGAAATGATCGAGGAGCCGTCTCCAGACCTCCTCAAGCCGTTCTATGCCCTGTACGAGCGGTCATTCCCCCTTGCCGAGGAGCGCGAACCGCTGTCCGGTTTCACGTCGGTTCTTGCCTTTAACACAAATCAGCAGGTGCAGGGGCTATTCGGGCCAACTCGCGAAGTGGTAATGGCCCTGAGAGCGCCCGGCTCCGATGTGGTCGTTGCCGCCGCCAATTACATGATCATGATGTATCCTGGACCGCAAAGACCTTACTTCGGCTTTGACGGGTCGTGTCAGCTCAATTTCCTTTGCGTCGATGCGGAACTCCGTGGGATGGGATTTGCCCAGCGCCTGCTCGACCAACTCGATTTGGAGGTTCGCCGCGTTGTCGCCGAAGCAACCGGCGTGGCTGAGCCAGACCTCTTTTTCACCATCGAGCAAAATAATCCCGCTCGCATGACGTCCGGCCAGATTGAGGAAGATGCTGCCGCCGCTCTGATAGACCCTTTAGAGCGAATGAGATGGTGGGCTAAGCGCGGTTACCGTAAGCTTGAGTTCGAGTATGAACAACCGCCGCTCAGCCCGGACCATAAGCCGTGCTCATATATCGATTACTTCGTTCGCTTTCCCAAGGCCCGATCTTCCTCCACACCGGCGCTACCTGCCAGCGCGCTACTGGAGCATTTGCGGCGTTTCTTTTTTGTCGGCGTAGGAAAATTCGAGATCGACATGAAGCGCAACGCGCAATGGATTCGGCAGAAGGCCGATCTCGAAAGCCGGTCGGCGGTCCCTATCGTACCACTTCAGATTCTAGTTCCCTTCGAGTTGAGGCGCCTGGTTATCCTCGGTGGCTTCACTGCTCTCCACAGCTTTAAAGAAAGCATCGATTACCTCGGGCAGGTGGCACGACGAGTAAGCGTCGCGGAGCCAAGACGCTCCGGAACTCAAATGCCCGTCTGATAGTATTAGCCGCCCGTCCGTAATTGCCCGGCCCAGTATTAGGTCCCAGTTCGCCATCTCCTCAAGCAGGCTGATGATACGTGCCGGGCGCGGCTTCCTCTCCGCATTCAAAGGAGGGGGCGTTCGGGTGCTGGCAGGCGTCTTCTCGCCATGCGGGAACAGGACTCCTTCGCGGTCGCTACAATTCGAATCATCGAATGCACACGCGTAGCGAATGCGGATACCGCGTTCGCTATCACTTGGCCGGGTAAAGATCTCTTTCAAAGCACTAACAGTCTTGGCGGCGAGGTTTTCTTTCAGGCTTTGCATGGTTGCGGCATCGGCTATATTGCCGTGTTCAAAGAACGGAAGCAGATTTCGCCAACGCTCTTTCGCGCCGTTATAAATCGGCTCGCCGTCCCGGCCGCATACGACGAACATAACCCAGATGTACGCTGAATAATACTGTGAGCCAGCGGGGCCAGGGCGAATCTGGTTCTCGTCGAGGTCCAGATAAAGTCTGGATGCCTTTTCATCTCGAATGGCGCTTTGAGCTCTACAAACCCTAGCTTCATCAATTACCGGCCCGTAGTTGATTTTGCCAAGCAGAGAGCGGGGGGTGGCCGCGACAATCCGGGGCGCCTCGCTGCTGGCATCACCGTCAACGGCATGTGGCTGGATCAGCCATTCCTCGACGAAATTCCGAAAGTGCGCGGAACGCCCGTTTTCCACCAGCACGTCGATCGAATTATTCTCGTCCCCAAACCCATATTGGTAAAACAGGCTGTCGATACTTGGATTAGTGGCGCCTGCGTCCGTGCGCCAGTATGCGCAATTGCAAAGCGGGATACTCGGCCCCCAGAGCAGCCAGCAGTTAAACTCAAAGGATTGCAGCTCCACCAACTCGCGTGAAGTATGCTTGGTGGCATCCTTGAGCTGACCGCGATAGTTATTGATCACCGGGGACCAGTCTTCATCGAAGCGAGACATCAATCCAGCCACAAGAAACAAAGGCGCGAAAAAACCGTCACTCATCTTCACAAAGGACTGGAAATCGTGCTGGAACCCGGGAAGCGACTTGGCCACGACGAAGTAGCGGGTTATCTTGTTGCGATTGTTGTCGATAACAGCCGGATTGTTGACCTCGATAATTGGCCGCTCACGTTCCGGCGTCCCCATTGCCAGCGTGCGCCGTTTTGCCCGCGACGCGAGCAGGCGTTCTTTTTCAAGACCTTTCCACTTGATGAGATTGTCAAAGATGTCTTTCCGGTGGAGGTGCCGCTTAAACTCGCTCTCCACCCACTCCCCCAGCCGTTTTTTGTAATCCCCTTCCGCATAATCGAAGCGGCGCGGCTTGTCCTCGGGAGGAATTAAGATATCGATCTCGGTTTGGATAAGTGCTGCCTCGAAGGTTGTAACGGGCTTACGGGCACTTCGAAGGGCCTCGCGCAGCAAGGGACGCGTCTTAATGTAGCCGGAGAAGCCGCCGTCGTGATGGTAACGGGCTAGAAACGTCCAGGCGCGCCACACGCCACGCCCGGCCAGCCATGAGATTAGAATGACAACGGATGTTCCTGCAACAACCACTGGTAGCGCCACAAGTATCGATGCCATGCGGAATAGCTTCCCTGAGCAGGGTTAATAGAAAACAAGGTAGCAAGCCGAAAGCTCACAGAGCGCGAGTAGCCGCCATCTACCCACACGCTCTTTTCCGCAAATGTGAAGGCTGAAGCGGCCCCTCAAGATAGTCCGCTATCTTATTCAGAAACCTACCGCCGGGCAACCATCGCACTGGGGCGGCCGCCACGTCCGCACCTGTGCAGGTTTTCGAACGCCCGCCGTCAGCGCGCGTGGATGGCTTCGTCATGCGGGCATCCGAAAACCTGCACAGGTGCGGCATTCTCAATAGCGCTCACGGTGAATTCTGACCCATAGCTGCCCCTGTGGCCATCGGGCAACGCGGGTCTGCTTTGAAAGCCTCGCACTTTCTCATGGCTTCGCAGGGGTGCCCTCCCAGCATTCCCGCATGCCCGCGGACGTGGGGACCTTGGCATCCCGCCGGGCGGTATAGCAGGAACTCCGGTCTCCAAACTCGCCGGGCTTGCGCTGCGCGGTAGCGGAGGCTGGCTGCTACAATTTACCGTACACGATTGCCAATCATATCCTTATGCGATTAATTAGAAAAACATAGCTCGTTGCGGGCCGGGGTTGGCACCATAGGCCGCCTTCCACCCCGCATCGATGCGCCAGCCTATTGGGCAATGCAAATGTGGGGCACGCATATGCCATCGAATGACTTCGGACAGGCGTCAACGCCGCACCTTGCAGGCGGTTGAATGGGAGGCTGCCGTTTGGCGGGGCCTCCTGGCCGGGGCTGCTTCTCCGGCTTATCCCAGCAGAACAGCGCCGGGCGCACAGGCGGGCCGGCCTAACAACTGATAACGCCCGGTGCACGGCGCCGCGCGTGAGCGATTGCATGCAGCGCTCTGGGCGGGAGCGCCCGGATTGACCGTTATAAGGATTTGGTGAGAGCGATGGCGAAGGCGCGTGGTTATTCGAAGGTAGTCGCTTCGAGGCTTATGCCCGTTCTGGCAGCGGGTTTGGCGGCATTGCTACTGGCTCCTGAGGCGCAGGCGCAGAAGCTGCAAGCCGATCCGAAGGCGAACCCGGCCAATAAGCCTACCGTCACCACCCCCGCGCCCGGCAAGGCGCCGGTGGTCAACATCGTGAAGCCGAACGCAGGCGGCGTGTCGCACAACACCTGGAAGGACTTCAACGTCGGCACACCCGGCCTGGTCATGAACAACGCGACGCAGGCGGGCCAGTCGACGCTCTTGAACGGCCAGCTCGGCGCCAACCCCAATCTCGCGAACGGAAACTACGCCAACCTGATCCTGAACGAGGTGACGGGCGGCAACATCTCCCAGCTCAAGGGCTATATCGAGATTTTCGGCCACAGCGCGGATTTCATCCTGGCCAATCCGGCGGGGGTGACCTGCAACGGCTGCGGCTTCATCAACACCCCGCGCGCGACGCTCACCACCGGCACGCCGGACTTCAACAACGACGGCACGCTCAAGAGCTTCAACGTCTCCGGCAGCGGCTCGATCCGCTTCGAGGGAACGGGCGCGGATATCAAGGGTGTGGAGACCTTCGACGTGGTCTCGCGCTCGATCTTCATGGGGGGCGCCATCGACGACAGCGCGCTCAAGGCGGAGGCCGGCCAGTTCGTTGGGCGCAACAGCTTCGACTACGCCTCGCGCACCGTGACATCCCTCGCGGACGACGGCTCGAAGAAGCCCGGCTACGCCATCGACACGAACGCGGCGGGCAAGATCCGCGCGGGGCGGATCGGCGTGACCAGCACCGAGAAGGGTGTTACCGCGCGCACGGCGGCGGACATGCAGACTGCCGGCGGCATGATGCTGACCGCCGACGGCAAGCTCGTGATCGCCAAGGCGCACGCGCAGGGGACGATCCGGGCCAAGTCGCTCTCCGCCGATATCGAGATCACGGGCCAGGCCTGGTCGCAGGCCAGCCTTGAGCTTCGGGCGGGCGGCAATATCGCGGTCTTGAGCCAGGCTTCGGCCGGCGCGCTCGGCGATGTCAGCGTCACCGCGCAAGGGATCAGCCTGAGTTCGGGCGCGGTGCTGGGCGCAGGCCTCGACGATCAGGGCAATTTTACCGGCTCGGGTTCGCTCAACCTCTATGCGGTGGACGTGACGAATGCGGGTACGCTGAAGGCCACGCAGGACATCGGCTTCGCGCTGTCGGGCGAGTTGAACAACCAGCCCGCAAGTTCCACCACAACCACTGCCTGGCTGGGCTTTTTCACGAAATCCGTCACCACGCAGAGCCAGCCCGCGGGCCAGATCGAGGCCGGGCGGAAACTGTCGGTAAACGCCGCGCAGGTCACGAACGCGGGCAGCATGACCGCCAAGCAGAACGCCGCGCTCAACGTCAGCGGCACGCTCTCGAACGCGGCCAGCGGCACCATCCACGCGGACGGCAAGCTCGCGGTCAATGCCGGCTCGCTTGAGAACTACGGCAGCGCGGACATCAATGGCCCGCGCGGCGAGATCTCGGGCCAGATGCTCGTCCTAAATGCGGGCGATATCGCCAATGCGGGCAAGCTGCTGGCGAGCCAGAGCCTTTCCATCAATTCGTCCGGCCAGGTGCTGAACGTGCTCGGCACGATCGAGGCGGGCGGCACCCTTTCGGTTACGGCGGCGGGCAATCTTGAGAACCTGTCGGGCGTAATCCAGGGGCAGGAGACCGCCATCAACGTCCAGACCATCGACAGCGTGACACTGGTGAGCCGCAATGGTTCGCTGCTGCTGCCGCTGGATGGCGGCAGCGGAGCGGCGACGGGCGCGGGCGGAACGCTGGCGAGCCTGCAGGCCCTGTTCGGGACGCAGAACGGCGCCTTCCTCAACGGGCTTGGCTTGCAGCTTGGCGGGGCGGCAGCGGCTGCCTCCACGCCGCAAAAGACCAGCCTCTTCGGCATCTTCGCTGCAAACCAGGGCGGCCACACCGATGTAGCGGTCCAGCAGGCTGAAATCGGCGCCACGAACGGGCTCACGCTCAACGCGGTCAAGGACATCAACGGCGCGGGTGCCAAGTTCAGCGCCGGCACGGATTTCAAGCTCAACGCGGGCGGCAACATCGCCATCGGCGCCCAGGAGCTGACCAGCGCCCAGGGTAGCGTTACGACCGTCAGCCACGTGAAGTCCTCGATTTCCGCTGGCCGCGATTTCATCGTCAACGCGGGCGGCGATGCCGCCATCGTGGCCGCGGACATTAATATAGGCCGGAATGGCCAGGTCATCGCGCAGGGCGGGGTGACGTTCGGCGCCGCCCAGGACGAGTACCACGAGCACTCCTCCCACACGAGCTGCGACATCCTCTGCGTCATCGGCTCCCACACCGACGTGGTCAACATCGACAACCTGACCCCGGTGCCCACCACCATCAACGCGGGCGGCTGGGTCGAGGCGAGAGCCAAGACCAAGGACGTGGTGGCCACCGCCACCACCGTGAACGCGCAGGGCAACATCGCGCTGATCGCTGACCTCGGCAGTGTCTCCGAGGTGGCGGGCCTGGGCAGCAACTACTCGCAATCCTATAGCACGAGCGGCTACTTCTTCGATCTGTTCGGCTCATCGAGCGGCAGCACCAGCAGCTCCACCACCGTGGCGCCCTCCTTCGTCTCGGCCAAGGGCGACCTCACCTACTACGCGCACGGCGATCTCACGATCATGGGCTCGGGCGGGCAGTCGGGCGGCACCACCTACGTCACCGCGACGAATGTCAATGTCACGGCGGTGGAGCAGCTTATCTCCCAGAGCAAGATGAGCGAGAACTGGGGCCTCTACGCCTCGGCGAGCGCGGGCAACGGCACGGCTGGCGTATCGGCGGGCTGGCAGGACACGAAGACCACCAGCAGCGTGTTGCAGTCCCTGTGGGCGGCGTCGAGCCTGCAGGCGGGCGGCAGGATGGTCATCAACGCCAGCGGCGACGTGAACGTCTTCGGCTCCACGGTCACGGCGGCGGAGGGCATCACGGTGAACGCGGCGCGGGTCAACGTGACCGCGGCGCAGGAGACGATCACCACCCAGTCGAACACCACCACGGACACCATCGGCCTCATGCCCGCGATGAACAACGGGCTGGGCTTCGCCATCGGCGCGCGCGAGGTGAGCGACACGGGCGTCGAGACCACGGTGGCGAGCGTTGGCGGGCTGATCGGCTCGACGGGCGGCGCTGTCCTCATCAACGCGAGCGAGAGCATTACTGTGCGGGGCGGCGTCATCGGCTCGCTCCAGGCCGATAGCACCATCCTGAACGCCCCCAGCGTCAGCGTCAGCGCGAACGCGGACAGCTTCACCGCCTACGCGCTGCATACGGACAAGTTCATTGGGCTGAACGTCTCCGTCGAGGCAGGCGCCGCCAATCCGCTGAGCGGGGTGCAGAAGGGCGCGGGCTACCTCTCGGCGGCGGACAAGACCCAGGACCCGCAGGCCAAGCTCCTCTACGAGGCCGCGGCCGGCGCGCAAGGGGCGCAGGGCCTGCTCAACCTCTACAAGGCGGAGAGCGCCGGCAGCCTCGCCCAGGCGTTCGCCTCCTTCGACATCAAGGTGGGCATCGGCGTGGCGGTGTCCAGCTCGAAGTCGACCTACCATGCCGAGCAGGCCAGCGGCGGCATGGTGCTTGCGGCGAAAAGCGCGGTGCTGACCGCGACCGGCGGCGACCTGACGCTCACGGGCGCCACGGTGTACGCGCCCAGCGTGACGCTGTCTGCCTCGCGCGATATCGTGCAGCAGAGCCTCGCGCTCAACAACACCGCCTCGTCCAAGAGCACGAGCTTCTCGGCCTTCGCCGGGGTGGACTTCGGCGTGGGCCTGAAGGATGGCGCCCTGGCCCAGACGGGCTTTGGGCTGACGGCCAGCGTCTCGGACTTCGCCGCGACGAGCCAGACCGTCTCGGTCACCCACGCGCAGACCACGGTGAGCGGCGGGTTCGTCTCGCTCAGCGCGGGGCGCGACATCGATCTCTTGGGCGCGCAGGTCTCGGGCGGCGGCCTCGCGGTACAGGCCGGGCGCAACCTGAACATCGTCAGCGACCAGGACACGGAGCGGCAAACCGCCTCGCAGACCTCGTGGAGCCTGGGCGGCACGGTTGGCCTCACCGGCATGCCGTCGTCGTTCAACGCGAGCTACGCCAAGGGCGATGCCTCGGGCAGCTACGCCTCGGTGACCGCAACCTCGGGGCTGTTCGCGGGGGCGGCGGCTATGCGGTGAGCGTGGGCGGCACCACGACGCTCACCGGCGGGGCGATTGCCAGCACGGCGGATGCGTCGAAGAACTCGCTCACCACCGGCGCGCTCGTCACCAAGGACCTCGCCAATTCGTCGAGCTGGAAGGCCGCAAGCTCGGGCATGAGCGCCAGCTACACCGTCGGCGGCATCGGCGGGCTCCAGCCGGGGCTCAGCCAGAAGACGGGCGGCGGCTCGGCCGGGCTCGCGCAGGCCACCATCGCGCCGGGCAATATCTCCATTGTCAACGCGGCGCTGCAAAAGTCGCTGACCGGCAAGACGCCGGAGCAGGTGATCGCCGCGCTCAACCGGGCCGCGGCCGCTCAGAACAAGGCGGCGGACACGCTGCCCGGCGGGCTCGCGCAGACGCTCCAGAACCAGGCCGACCGCAGCAACGCCATGATGGCGGCGTCGAGTTCCACGGCCAAGCTCGTGGGCGATGTCGCCGGCATGCTCCGGGACTCCGCCATCCAGACCATCGCCAAGTACACCAAAACCCCGCCGCAATCGCAGGCGCAGCAAGACGAACTCGACGCGGCAAAACTGCAAGCATCGCTTTGGGGCGAGGATGGCGCTGCGCGCATTCTCGTGCACGGCGCCACGCAAGGCGTGCTGGCCTGGATCGGCGGCGGCTACTCGCTCGACGCGGGCCTGCGCGGCGCGGGCGGGGCGATGCTTGCGTCCGCGCTGGCGCCAATCCTTAAAAGCCAGGCGGAACAGCTTCTCAAGGACGCGGGGATCGACGATCCGAGAGCGATTGGGCCGCTGGCAAACCTCATCTCCGAGCTTGCCGTCACCGGGATTGGCTCGGCCTTCGGTAACGTTGGCGCGGTAACAGCGGCCAGCGTGCATATCAATAACTTTCAGGAGCACCCCTGCGCCAAAACCGATCCGCTATGTAAGAACCACGGGTGGGAAATCGGAGCAAGCGGTGGAGGCGGCGGCGGTGGAGGCAGCCTGGATCCTTTGTCGCCTTTTTTTGCGCTGTATTACTCGATTGTTGGATTCCCAGAGCAGCCTCAACCCTCACCGGCTCAGCAGCCATCGGAGCAGCAAAACCAGCAGCTTCAACCCGCGCCCGTTCCGGTTCATACGGACAATGATGGCGTGAAGTCCTATGACCAATTCGTGCCGGGCGTGACGACTTGGATGGGGGCCGACGGAAAATACTACACCAACGAAGCCGATTATCAAAAAGCGACTGGCGGAGGAGGGCAACCGCTATATGGGGCGGCGGGATCAGGAGAACGACGTCACAACGGGACAAAATAATACTGCGGCCCCGTTACCAACGGTTGTGCTGCCCGCTGGCTATAGCTACGCAGCGGATGGTACCATCACGGGGCCAGGCGGGGGCCATTAACAATGGCAGGGAGTACCCAGGGCGGAAATCCCGTCTTTCAAAGGCTCAACGCGAGTGGAGACGGCACAAGCAACTATTTCACGCTAGACAGCCAAGGAAACCAGCAAACGGTCCTTAGAGGCGATAGCAATAGTGGCGTCACCTGGAATAACCCGCCTAGTTCCAACCAGGTACAGCTGAATCAGCAGGTTCATGCGGATGCAGCAACTGATATAACACTAGACCTGCAGAACCAGGGGGCACGGGTTCAAACCAATATTTCTATGAGGGGACCTGGGACGGCTCCTGCCGTGGCAGATGCAGTGGTGACCGTCACAGGCGCTCCGAACGGGACGCTAAACGTCCCGCAAGGATACGCTGCTTTCGATTTCAATGGAAATCCGGTAAACTCGATTCCGTTGAACGCTCAGGGTACTGCTGTTATCGAGGTCAAAACCGGCGGAGGAGATTACAGCAATAACCAGGCTGCCGTTTACCCTTGCTGTGAGGCAGGCACGGCAGAAGCTTTTGGCGGAAATGCGAAGCGAGCCAACGTAGACGGACCGCTCCCCCAAACCACCGTTACTACTCTCCGGCCGAGGTAGAAATGAGCCTCTCAATTAAGCCCGACATCCAAAGGATTTGTGCGAAAGTTGCCGTCGAATTTTCGGGCTGGAACTCTCGTATCTGAAGCCTTCAAGAACAAAACTCTGAAGCATACCGATCTACTCGTTCACCCATTCTCGCATTTCGAGGGCGGTATGTGCAGGATTGAGCCAACGGTCGGCATTGTAAACAAAAAGGCTGCAAAATTAGCAAAACAATTATTGGGTCGTGATTTTGAATATCTCTCGGTAATTCTGTTCCAACGTCAATCCGAAGAATACCGTGGCAAAGATGCGGTTTTTTCCATCTGGCGCGAGAAACAAAAGAGTATCATGGGGGCACATGGTACAGTTAAGGAATGGCCGACTAGCTGGATCGATTTGAGCGAAGCGCACGCTTTTTTATGGAAAGTGCTAAGAGACGGGATCTGGTTCCTAAATCAATATTACGATTTAAGTTCTGAGGAAAATCTGCTACGCAACCTGCCCACATCGGAAAAAATAGGTATAGGTGGCGGTCTGGAGCGTGGAGAAGGGGTAAAGCAATGCCTCGCACATATTCTGCTTGGGGATTTCGATTTCGTTGAGCGTTATTGTAGCAATGAATTCAAGACCGTCGTCCCTAAAAATACTCCCGACCTAGATAAAATCATGGGAGCTTTACCTGAATTAAAAAAGCGCTATGCGGAAACCGGCAAGGTCGTCTGAGACAGGTTTCCGCTGAGCGCTATAGGGCGTTGTCTCTGATGGCCTTGGAGCGAGCCGGTTTTGCACCGGGCCTCGCGGGACTATGCCGTCGCTTGTCAACGGATTTGAGTAGGAACGCATCATAGTTAATGCGCGCATGGTAAACGCGCCGCGCCGATGCGTTTTTTGCGTGCATTTCTGCGAATTTTTCCGCGATTCAGGCCGATTTCCACGTCCCAAAGATCCCGTTAAATATAAAAACAACTCACAGGTTAACGCCCCAACAGTGCATTTTCGCCGGGACGCGCTGTGCGTGCACCGCATTTTATGCAATTATATCATGACGTTGTCTCAAGTTTACACTTTCGCAAGAAGTCCTGTCCTATAGTGGCGTCATGAGAGCGGCGGTCCCGGAGGCATCGAAAAGCCAGAAATTGCAAAGGATCGGGATTAACGGATCATGAATCCGGAAGGAGGCCAGATAACAGAGTAAGCCGCCACGGCGGACATATCGCCCGGCTGGCCGGACACGAAGACCGTGTGCTAGCATGCGCTGAGAACTACGCATGCCGGCGGGATTTTGAGCGCCAGGAAGCGCTTCGTCCGGCGGCCTTCGAAGCGGGGCGGCCTTGCACTTGGTCTTGTGGCTTTTGCCGCGCGCTTGTCAGCGGCATCCTCCAGGTGACGGCGGCGGAGGGCATCACGGTGAATGCGGCGCGGGTCAACGTGACCGCGGCGCAGGAGACGGTCACCACCCAGTCCAACACCACCACCGGCACCATCGGCCTCATGCCCGCGATGAACAACGGGCTGGGCTTCGCCATCGGCGCGCGCGAGGTGAGCGACACGGACGCCCAGACCACGGTGGCAAGCGTTGGCGGACTGATCGGCTCGACGGGCGGCGCCGTCCTCATCGACGCCAGCGAGAGCATTACCGTGCGGGGCGGCGTCATCGGCTCGCTCCAGGCCGATAGCACCATCCTGAACGCGCCCAGCGTCAGCGTCAGCGCGAACGCGGACAGCTTCACCGCCTATGCGCTGCACACGGACAAGTTCGTTGGGCTGAACGTCTCCGTCGAGGCAGGCGCCGCCAATCCGCTGAGCGGGGTGCAGAAGGGCGCGGGCTACCTCTCGGCGGCGGATAAAACCCAGGACCCGCAGGCCAAGCTCCTCTACGAGGCCGCGGCCGGTGCGCAAGGCGCGCAGGGCCTGCTCAACCTCTATAAGGCGGAGAGCGCCGGCAGCCTCGCCCAGGCGTTCGCTTCCTTCGACATCAAGGTTGGCATCGGCGTGGCGGTGTCCAGCTCGAAGTCGACATACCATGCCGAGCAGGCCAGCGGCGGCATGGTGCTGGCGGGGAAAAGCGCGGTGCTGACCGCGACCGGCGGCGACCTGACGCTCACCGGCGCCACGGTGTACGCGCCCAGCGTCACGCTCTCCGCCTCGCGCGATATCGTGCAGCAGAGCCTGGCGCTCAACAACACCGCCTCGTCCAAGAGTTCGAGCTTCTCGGCCTTCGCCGGGCTCGACTTCAATATGGGGCTGAACAAAGAGGGCGTCTTCGGCCAGCAGGGCCTGGGGCTGACGGCCAGCGTCTCGGACTTCAGCGCGACGAGCCAGACCGTGTCGGTCACCCACGCACAGACCACGGTCACCGGCGGGTTCGTCTCGCTCAGCGCCGGGCGTGACATCGATCTCTTGGGCGCGCAGGTCTCGGGCGGCGGCCTCGCGGTACAGGCCGGGCGCAACCTGAACATCGTCAGCGACCAGGACACGGAGCGGCAAACCGCCTCGCAGACCTCGTGGAGCTTGGGCGGCACGGTTGGCCTCACCGGCATGCCGTCGTCGTTCAACGCGAGCTACGCCAAGGGCGATGCCTCGGGCAGCTACGCCTCGGTGACCGCAACCTCGGGGCTGTTCGCGGGGGCGGGCGGCTATGCCGTGACGGTTGGCGGCACCACGACGCTGACCGGCGGGGCGCTGGCCAGCACGGCGGATGCGTCGAAGAACTCGCTCAGCACCGGCGCGCTGGTCACCAAGGACCTCGCCAACTCGATGAGCTGGAAGGCCGCAAGCTCGGGCATGAGCGCCAGCTACACCGTTGGCGGCATAGGCGGGCTCCAGCCGGGGCTCAGCCAGAAGACGGGCGGCGGCTCGTCCGGGCTGGCGCAGGCTACGATTGCGCCGGGCACGATCTCCATCGTGAATGCGGCGCTGCAAAAGTCGCTGACCGGCAAGACGCCGGAGCAGGTGATCGCCGCGCTCAACCGGGCTTCGGCGGCCCAGAACAAGGCGGCGGACACGCTGCCGGGCGGCCTCGCGCAAACGCTCCAGAACCAGGCCGACCGCAGCAACGCCATGATGGCGGCGTCGAGTTCCACGGCCAAGCTTGTGGGCGACGTGGCCGGCCTGATCGCGCAGTCCGCCCTGAAGGCCGCAGCGGACGCCAAGGACCCGCAGAGCGCGAAGGACCTCCTGGCATTTGCGAAGCTATGGGACGAAGGCGGAGAGGGGCGCGCGCTGCTGCACGGCGTTACCCAGGGCGTTCTGGCCTATTTTGGCGGCGGCTACTCAACCAACGCGGCTCTGCTCGGCGCGGGCGGAGCCATCGCCAGCTCGTACTTCGCCCCTATCGTCGCGAAAGAGGCGCAGCGGCTGCTTAACGAGGCCGGCCTTGACAACGGCAGCCTCAAGGATCCCAGTCCCGTCGCTAAGTTTATCGGCGAACTTGCCTTGACCTCGGTGTCTGCCGCGTTCGGCAATATGAGTTCGGTCACCGCGGCCAGCGTGTATTTGAATAATTACATGCCGCATTCCAAGCAGCTGGCCATCCTCCGGAAACTTGCCGGATGCAGTGAAGAAACGTGCGACTCGGATCCTGAATATCAAAAATATCTTGCCGCGTCCTGTTATCTTCTTCGCTGCTCCGAGGGGCTGCAGCCCGAGGCCGATCCGGCACTATATAACAAGGCTTTGATGCTTCAATACGGGGGCGCAAACTTTACGGACAAAATCGAGCAATTGAAGCAGCAAACCTTCCCCAGGGAGGAACTCATAAACCCGCAGGGCTGCGTCCAGTATGGAGCCTGCGAGACCTATACGAATTCTATTCCCGCCTTCGAATACGGCCCGATGCTGAAGGGCGTCGATATTTGCACCTCCACCGCTTACTGCGTGCGCGCGCTTGGCGTAACGCAAGCAGCGCTCGCCATCCCGGCAGGTTTGGCCAGTGCGGCCGCCTGTCCGGAGACGGGGATCGGCTGCGTTGGTGTGCCTATCGCAGCCGACTTCTTCGTATCCGGCTTAGGCATGGGCGCCACTGGCAAGTTTGTCGAGCCCCTCGGGCAGCAGCTCATGTCGGCGGGCTTGCAATCCGATTTCTTCGCTAACAACATTGTCAAACTCTCTCCAGACACCGCCAATACAGTTGCCGGCCTTGGGTATGGCGCTATCGCGCTTGGGGTGGACCTTGCTCCAGCAGCCCTTCAAAGGCTTTCGGGAGGCGGAGGGGCTCTCGCGAGCGACCTCTCATCAGCCAGTATCCAGGACATCTCCGCCGGCGCAAAGCTTGAGGCCCTGAACTCGGGACAGAAGCTGGCGGCCGATGCCCCCAACATCACGGAAATAAACACTGGCACATCGACGCGAAGCATCGGCGCAGACCTCCAAGTGGCGGTCGATTCCAACGGTTGCTTCGTTGCGGGCACACCTATCTGGACACCAGATGGAAGCAAGCCGATCGAAGAGATCCGGATTGGAGACCTTGTCGTTAGCCGTGACGAACAGACTCACCGGACGCTCGTGAAGCCAGTGACAAAGGTCGTCAAACATACCGTAGCGAAAATCCTGCACCTGACACTGGAAAGTCCAAATGGCAAGCACGAAAGCATTGGCGCAACGCTCGACCACCCATTCCATGTTCCAGGCCGCGGCTTTGTCGAAGCCAGGGATTTGCAGCTAGGCGATCTAATCACCAGCGGAAGCCAGATGGCGCAGGCGCCGCTGTTGCTTGCGGCGTCGAAGGAAAACGACGTTTCCGGCTTCTTGCGGGTAAAGGCGCTCAGCGTCGAGCACGCGCCCACCGCCGTTTACAACTTCGAAGTTCCCGGCACCCACACCTATTTCGTCGGGCTCGAAAAGGCATGGGTTCATAATGCCTTGATCTGCTTCGGCGATGCTTTGCTTGCGAATGGCGGAAAGGAGCTTCCCAACGGCAATATCGTTGGAGCGTATGGCAATCTGTACCAACCGCAAGGCGGGGGCGTTTTTGCGAGCGTCAGAACGGCAACCGGCGCCGAAGTAGGCGACGCTGGTCTTATAATTAAAGTTTCCTCCGCTCGCAGCAGACGGGCTTAATGTAGCCCAAACGGGTGGTTCGGCGCTTGCACGGGCAGAAGCAGCTGCAGCCGATACTCAAATCGTTCCCGGCCTATCCTATCGAATGGATCTTCCAGATCATCTTGTTGATGACGGGTTTAATAAGAACGGAAGCTTGTATGGTACGCATAACATGGATAACGCAATAAACGCAGTTACTAACTCAGGCGGAACCTATACTTTGACGCCAACTGGAGCGAATGGCATTTATGAAATGGACTACGCCTTTATAAAACCGTCTGGCGTTGTTGGGGTTTCCACAAAAACTGTATATGATTCCGCTGTGTGGAGCGACCAGACCATGACTGAAATGTCTCAGATTGCAGGAACCGAGGCGTTCCAGAAATACCTTGCCAACCCGGCCAGTTATCCAAAAAATGCTGTTGATGTCACTGTGGGGGGCGTAAATTTCAAGGCGTACATAAATCAAGCGCCTATTCCTTGGAATCCCACAACCACGATGCCGTATGTTGGAAACGTTCACCCGATAAAATAGGGGGTAAGGTGATAACTAGACCTGCTCATAACTACCTTCAAGAGGCATTTGGAGGCCTAGACCTAAAGAAAGATAAAGATGCCGCACTAAAATACGCGCTTGATACGATGGTGGAAGATGGTCACATTGGGGATATGCTAAATCTCATGGCACCAAAAATCAGAGCCCACGCTATAGCTGGAGAGCCGGGATGGGAGATTGAGCGCCGTGAATTAACAGATTTTAGGGGCTACGAAAGTTGGCCAGAAGGCGCCACTGTTTGCGCTTCTGTCGACCCGCGGGAGGTCCCTATAGGCCATCCGGTGTTTTTCTGCGATCACGCCACGTTCTTTGAATATGCGCAGAAGATCATTTTGGCATATATCAAAGCTCTGCATAAGGATGTATAATTCGGCCTACGGAGTTGTATGTGCAGGCCGCGGATAATTGGGCCACAGGAGAGGGAAGTCCGAACGGGGTGGCGCTCATTCAAAGGTTGACACCAGCTTTATCAGCGCAGGTGCCCAACTATGGTAAATTTGATCAAGGTGAACGCCGTTCTGGAAGTGGTCAGCTCATACTCACCCAGGCGATATGACAGCCATACTTCCATCGACCGCTGACCAAGCTGTGTTACAAGCAATGGGTCAGAACCAAGGCGCGATATTGAATTCTTTCGGTGAAAGGATTCGCTTTACATTATCTGGCGTTAGCCTTCGAGGGTGGATGCCATGAAGAGTACGTTGCTTAATTTGAGACAAATGGAGCCGCTTGTTCGCGAGGCGACAAAAAAGGCATTAAGTGATTACAGGTCAGACCCTCGCCTTCATGACAAGAAATTGTCGTTGATTTCTATGATTGATGACGAGTACGGCGTCTTCAAGCTGATTTTGACGGCAGAGCGCTCACAGGATGCGAAGATATTGACGTGTACGAAGGTAAATCTAGCTACAGGAGAGGTTGATGTTGACATTTTCTTGGATGGCAACTAGCAGCGTTTGGTTGTGACAACTGGATTGGCGTAGGAACATATTCCAGTAAAGTCGAGCCTGACACGAAATAGCCGGCCGACTTCATCGTATCCGGCTTAGGCATGGGCGCCACTGGCAAGTTTGTCGAGCCCCTCGGGCAGCAGCTCATGTCGGCGGGCTTGCAATCCGATCTCTTCGCTAACAACGTCGTCAAACTCTCTCCAGGCACAGCCGATACGGCGGCCGGCCTTGGGTATGGCGCTATCGCGCTTGGCGTTGGCATCGGTGAAGTCCTTGCAAGAGAGGGCGGGGCGCTAGCGAACGGCGCACGGAACGGGCTTAATGCCGCTGACGGGGTCTCTGGCGCCTACAGAGCGAATGCACCATGGCTAAGCACAGGCGAGGTCTCCAATTACGCCCCGGGGGGAACATTCTTGCAGTGCCTTGAGGGTTCTTGCGTCTCAGCAGCCGGACAAAACCTTACAAATGGTGCGGTGACAGAGGCGCAAATGCTCGCCAAGATTAACGAGTGGGCCAACCCCGAGAAACTTGCTGCGGCGCTAAACTCGGACAACGTGATGGGCGGAGGTTGGATTGGCGGCATGGTCTCCGAAGCGAATGTACTCAGGCTTGCCAACTCAGGAAGGATAGGGGTGACCTGCAGGCCGCAGGGTTGCCAGGCCATATGGTTACGATCGAGCCCGTTGCTGGCTCGTCAGGGCAGTACTTAGTGCTCGATACCGGGGTGGTGGCGTCGTATACTGTCGGCGAAGCCTGGATCAACAAATGGGTTGCGAAGGTAGTCGCACAGCCTTAGTAGGAGACAATACAAATATGGAAAACCAGTCAAGTGCTCGAAGAATGTTATTTAAGCTGCAAGAAGTCTCATTGCGGAGAGATGGAGTGTACTCAATCAAGCTTATGCGAGAGGGGCAGGCCATTGCGACTGAATGCACCGTGTCACGTATAACGGGGACGAAAGTGGAGCCTTTTGACCTTGTTCAATTTAAATCAGATGAATTTAATAGCCTGTGTACGCGCGGCGATATTTACGTAAAACCAATAGGCAAGGTAATTCTCGCGTTTCACGAGTGCTTGCAAGAGGAGGGGGTTTGACGTTCGCGAGGCATCCCCGCCCTACGCGACAGAGATTAGGTTCGCTCATCCAGCTCGATGTGCCTCGAATTCGGATCGCGTACCATTGTAGGCAAGTCATTCGGATTAAGTGACCTATCCGCGCTCACAGCAGAGGGGGGCGATGAATTTGCAATGTTTACGACAGGTGGACGCAGGATGAGTTATCCGTGGAGATGACATCGGTGTTCCCATAACCCCCAATGATGCAAAAGCTTTGGCGAACCAGGGGTGGAAGTGGTCAGCTCATACTCACCCAGGCGATATGACAGCCATACTTCCATCGACCGCTGACCAAGCTGTGTTACAAGCAATGGGCCAGAACCAAAGCGCGATATTGAATTCTTTCGGTGAAAGGATCCTTTTTACACCATCTGGCGTTAGCCTTAGAGGGTGGATGCCATGAAGAGTAAGTTGCTTAATTTGAGACAAATGGAGCCGCTTGCCCGCGCGGCGACTAAAAAGGCATTAAGTGATTATAGGTCAGACCCTCGCCTTCACGACGAGAAATTATCGTTGATTTCTATAATTGATGACGAGTACGGCGTCTTCAAGCTGATTCTGACGGCAGAGCGCCCACAGGAGGCGAAGATATTGACGTGTGCGAAGGTAAATCGAGCTACAGGAGAGGTTGATGTTGACATTTTATTGGATGGCAACTAGCAGCGTTTGGTTGTGACAACTGGATTGGCGTAGGAATATATCCCAGTAGAGTCGAGCCTGACACGAAATAGCCGGCCGGTACTGGCAAGTTTGTCGAGCCGGCGCCGTTCTCCACCGGGCCGCTGGCCTACCCGCTGGAGCGGTGGCGGAAACGGGACGGCGCAAAACGGCGCCAATACAATCCCCTCAAAAACTGTTGACTTCGCCCAGGCGGCTACAATGCTTAATGCGCGTATGGTAAACGCGCCGCGCCGATACGCTTTTTGCGCGCATTTCTGTGAATTTTTCCTCGATTCAGGCCGATTTCTACGTCTCAAACCCCCTGCTAAATATAAAGACAACTCACAGGTTAACGGCGCTACGGTGCATTTTTGTCGGAGGCGGGCGGTCATGGCTGCACTTTTATTCAACAATATTATGATGTTGACTTAAGTTTACGCTTTCTCAACACCCGATCCCTTATAGTGGCGTCCTGAGAGTAGCGGTCCCGGAGGCACCGAAAAGCCCGGAATTGCCAAAGATCGGGGTTAACGGGAATTGAATGCAGCAGGAGGCTAAGGAATGAAGTAAGCCGCTACGGCGAGCGTATTGCCCGGCTGGCAGGACACGAAGACCGTGTGCTAGGCTACAGGGGAAACAAGAAAGCGTTTCCCTCCGGTAGCCTTTGCAGCGGGGCAGCTTTGCATCTGGTCTTGTGGCTTTTGCTGTTGGTTGCCGACAGCACCCTGTCGCTAACGGCGGCGCGGGTCAACGTGACCGCGGCGCAGGAGACGATCACCACCCAGTCCAACACCACCACCGGCACCATCGGCCTCATGCCCGCGATGAACAACGGGCTCGGCTTCGCCATCGGCGCGCGCGAGGTGAGCGACACGGGCGTCGAGACCACGGTGGCGAGCGTTGGCGGGCTGATCGGCTCGACGGGCGGCGCCGTCCTCATCGACGCGAGCGAGAGCATTACTGTGCGGGGCGGCGTCATCGGCTCGCTCCAGGCCGATAGCACGATCCTGAACGCCCCCAGCGTCAGCGTCAGCGCGAACGCGGACAGCTTCACCGCCTATGCGCTGCACACGGACAAGTTCGTTGGGCTGAACGTCTCCGTCGAGGCAGGCGCCGCCAATCCGCTGAGCGGGGTGCAGAAGGGCGCGGGCTACCTCTCGGCGGCGGACAAGACCCAGGACCCGCAGGCCAAGCTCCTCTACGAGGCCGCGGCCGGCGCGCAAGGCGCGCAGGGGCTGCTCAACCTCTACAAGGCGGAGAGCGCCGGCAGCCTGCCCAGGCGTTCGCCTCCTTCGACATCAAGGTGGGCATCGGCGTGGCGGTGTCCAGCTCGGAGTCGACCTACCATGCCGAGCAGGCCAGCGGCGGCATGGTGCTGGCGGGGAAAAGCGCGGTGCTGAACGCGACCGGCGGCGATCTGACGCTCACCGGCGCCACGGTGTACGCGCCCAGCGTGACGCTGTCTGCCTCGCGGGACATCGTGCAGCAGAGCCTGGCGCTCAACAACACCGCCTCGTCCAAGAGCACGAGCTTCTCGGCCTTCGCCGGGGTGGACTTCGGCGTGGGGCTCAAGGACGGCGCCCTGGCCCAGACGGGCTTTGGGCTGACGGCCAGCGTCACGGACTTCGCCGCGACGAGCCAGACGGTCTCGGTCACCCACGCACAGACCACGGTGACCGGCGGGTTCGTCTCGCTCAGCGCCGGGCGCGACATCGATCTCTTAGGGCGCGGCGGTCTCGGCTGGCGGCATCGCGGTGCGGCTGGGCGCAACCTGAACATCGTCAGCGACCAGGACACGGAGCGGCAGACGGCCTCGCAGACCTCGTGGAGCTTGGGCGGCACGGTTGGCCTCACCGGCATGCCGTCGTCGTTCAACGCGAGCTACGCCAAGGGCGATGCCTCGGGCAGCTACGCCTCGGTGACCGCAACCTCGGGGCTGTTCGCGGGGGCGGGCGGCTATGCGGTGACGCGTGGGCGGCACCACGACGCTCACCGGCGGGGCGCTTGCCAGCACGGCGGATGCGTCGAAGAACACGCTCACCACCGGCGCGCTCGTCACCAAGGACCTCGCCAACTCGATGAGCTGGAAGGCCGCAAGCTCGGGCATAAGCGTCAGCTACACCGTTGGCGGCATCGGCGGCCTCCAGCCGGGGCTCAGCCAGAAGACGGGCGGCAGTTCGTCCGGGCTGGCGCAGGCTACCATCGCGCCGGGCAATATCTCCATCGTCAACGCGGCGCTGCAGAAGTCGCTCACCGGCAAGACGCCGGAGCAGGTGATCGCCGCGCTCAACCGGGCCTCGGCGGCACAGAACAAGGCGGCGGATACACTGCCCGGCGGCCTCGCGCAGACGCTCCAGAACCAGTCCGACCGCAGCAACGCCATGATGGCGGCGTCAGTCCACGGCCAAGCTCGTGGGCGATGTCTCTAGGGCACTTCTAACAACCGCATTTACTGGCATTTGCCAGGAGCCAAAGAGGGTGACGCGGGGTTGTGACACCCGTGTTTGGGGTTGGGAGGGCAGATTTCTGGGTTAGATTTGCTTCTTTGCAGCCGTTTTGCGTCAAGCGGACGCAGTTCTCCCGCGAGATCCCATCAGGAACGCGAAGCGCGACATGTTGTAGGCAAGAACTTCGAGGCCGATTTTAGCTTTGGCACGGGCGATGCCGATGGTGCGGACGTAGCAGCCGTGCATGGCAGTTTCGATGTGCCCGAATACATGCTCGATGCGGACACGGACGCGGGAGCGCTCAGTATTCGCGGCCTCCTGCTCCGGCGTCAATGGCTTATTGCGATAGGCGCGCTCGTGAATATGCGAGGTCTTGCCTTGCTTTTTTAGGCGCACCTCCTGTTCTTCCGAGCGATAGGCGCTGTCGGCCCATGTATCCTGGCTGTCATTCTTCGGATCGAGTACGTTATCCAATTCTTGACTGTCGTGCACGCTGGCATCCGTAACCTTGTATTTGCGGATCAATTTGTGCTTGCGATCCACGTTGACGTGGTTCTTGTAACCGTAAAAGGCCACGCCGCCTTTCTTCGTCCAGCGCGCATCGATGTCTTTGTGCGCCTTCTTCTTCTCGCTCCAGTCTTCTGGAACCTCGCCTTCCTTGATCTTCGTGTTATCGTCCCGGTTGTTTCTTTGCCGCGGCGCCTCCACAAATGTCGCATCCACGATTTGTCCCCCGCTCGCTGCAAAACCGTGCGCGTCCAGCGTCGCATCGAATTGAGCAAACAGCTTCTCCACGGCTCCGGCTTTGCGCAAAGTCTCGCGAAATAACCAGATCGTGCGGGCATCGGGTACATCGTCGCACAGCTCAAGCCCCAGAAATTTCATGAAGCTCAGCCGGTCCAGGATTTGGTATTCGGTCTGCTCGTCCGATAAATTATATAGAGCTTGCAAAACCAATACTTTGAACATCAGCACTGCGTTATGCGCAGGCCGTCCGCCCTTCTCGCCGGAAGACCGTTTCAACGCCTCTGCCAGCAACGCACGGAACGATTTCCCAATCCACGAACCGGTTCAAATTCTCCAGAAAGCCCCGCGTCTTCACCAGCTTCTTGTGCCGTCTGTCGAAATCGAAGAGTCCGGGCTGCTTCATTGTCCACCTTCCCGAGGGATATCGACTCTTTGAATCTGAACCGCCTATCCTTGGCAAACAAAATGAGGCCGCCGGTTTTTAGAAGTGCTCTCTACTATGTTGCGGGACTCCGCGATCCAGACCATGCAAAGGCTGGACGGTCAGCGCCAGCCGGACGGCAGCCTCAAGCCCGCGCAGCAGGAACAGTACGACGCGGCCCAGGCCCAATACGATCTTTTCAAGGAAGGTGGAACGGGACGCGCGCTGTTGCACGGCGCAACGCAGGGCGTGCTGGCCTATATTGGCGGCGGCTACTCGCTCGACGCGGGCTTGCGCGGCGCGGCTGGGGCAACCCTCTCCTCATGGCTCGGCACCCGGATCGCCAATCAGGCGCAGAAGCTTCTTAACGGTGCCGGCCTCGACAACGGCCCGGAAAACAAGCCGGGTCCGCTCGCCAGTCTCGTCGCCGAGCTTGCCGTGACCGGCATTGCCTCCTCGTTCGGCAACACGGCCGCGCTCACCGCCGCCGCCGTGGATATCAACAACCGGCAGATGACCAAGGAGGATGGGGATACTTATCCGGAAACTTGCGCGCAAATATGCGGAGAGCCAGGGGTGGTGTACCAATGGAGAATGCGACGCCGAGGTTCTCGACCGGGCCATGGGCCAGCTTAGGCGACACCCAAAAATAACCGCTTCAAGTTGGAGGTTTTGGGCACCTGGGCGCGATGGTGTAATTCCACTCTGGGTGGAACTCGGCGGGGGTGATGTTTAATCCAGCCATTTGCGCGTCGCTGACCTTGACGCCCTTGGTGTAAGCCCTTTCATCGAGTTCACACTGAACCTTCAGTCCAGTTTCCGTGGTGGTTGCCGCGATGAGTTCGACGATGGCCATCCGGCTCGTCAATGGTTTCCCGCGCCAGTTCTGACTGATGTGACTAGACCGAACTTCCGGCATGATTTTTGGGCAAGCATTTGATTTTGCGTAAGGAACGGCGTTTCTGGCCGATTATTGTAGGCATGTAACAGGCTAATTTTCCCTTGCAGCCCAGCGCAAATCATGGCATGTATCTCTCATGTACGTGACACGGGTGCCCAACCGCTCCTCCCCGCCTGCCGTTTTGCTGCGCGAGAGCTATCGCGACGGCGGCAAGGTGAAGACGCGCACGCTCGCCAATCTCACGGGTTGGCCGGACGCCAAGGTCGACGCGCTCCGCCGGGTGCTGAAGGGCGAGACGGCCATCGTGTCCCAGGAGGAGCTTCTGATCGAGCGCTCGCTGCCGCATGGCCACGTGGCGGCCGTTTTGGGCATGGCGAGGAAGCTTGGCCTCCACAAGCTGTTGCGGGGCTTGCCCAAGCGGCATGCGAAGCTCGTGCTGGCCATGATCGTGGCGCGTGCCGTCGAGCCGGCGGCGAAGCTGGCAACGGCGCGCCAGTTGAGTGAGGAGACCGCCGCCCATTCGCTGGGGGCGGTGCTGGAGCTGGGGGCTGTGGACGAGGACGAGCTTTACGCCGCGCTCGACTGGCTTGGCGAGGCGCAACCCAAAATCGAGACAGTGCTGGCCAAGCCCCATTTGCGCGATGGCTGCCTGGTTCTTTACGATCTGACCTCAAGCTATCTCGAAGGCCGGCACTGCGAGCTTGCGCGCTTCGGCTATAGCCGCGACGGAAAAAAGGACAAGCTGCAGATCGTCTTCGGCCTGCTCTGCGCCGCCGATGGCTGTCCGGTCGCGGTGGAGGTGTTCGAAGGCAACACGGGCGATCCGTCGGCCTTGGCGGCGCAGGTTGTGAAACTGAAAGAACGCTTCGGCCTGTCCCGCGTGGTGCTGGTGGGCGATCGCGGCATGATCACCGAAGCAAGGATCAAGGAAAACCTCACTCCTGCTGGGCTCGACTGGCTGACTTCAGCGACGCGCTACCGCACGGCGCGCTGCTTGAGCGCACCGCTTAGGCGACGCCGATAAATAAGTAAATCAACTTGGATAAGTTGTGGATCGCAGGATTCCGCCGGGCCAGCTAGGCGGCTAGCGTCGGTGGATGATCGATGAAAAAGCGATTCGTTCACGTTACGAAGCTGTGCGGGACTGCCTGGATGAGGCGGGGCGGCGCTTGTTTGCGGCGGCGGAAGCACGTGCTGGCGGCTATGGCGGGGTTTCCGCGGTTTGCCGGGCCACCAAGATCGCGCGGAGCACGATCAACCGGGGTGTGAAAGATCTTGTCAAACCGGTGCCTTCCAGCAGCAGCCACATGCGGCGGGCTGGGGGCGGCCGGCGAGCCTTGACGGCAACTGACGCAACGCTTCTGGACAACCTGCTGCGCCTGCTAGCGCCGGCAACGATGGGCGATCCAATGCGGCCGCTTCTTTGGGTGTCGAAGAGCCATGCAAAGCTTGCGGCGGCGCTGCGCAAGATGGGACACAAAGTCAGCGCTAGTAGTATCCCAAAGCTTCTCGTTCAGCTTAGGTATAGACGTCAGGTCAACCGCAAGACCATGGAAGGAAGCAACCATCCTGACCGCAACGCTCAATTCGAACACATAAACGGGCAGGCGATCGGCTTTCAGGCTGCCAACCAACCGGTGATCTCCGTCGGCACGAAAAAGAAGGAGCTGGTTGGAGATTACAAAAACACTGGCAGCGATTACCGTCCACAGGGCTGCCCGGACGAGGTCAAGGTCCATGATTTCGTTGACACTGCGCTCAAGTAGCGCGCCGTGCGGTAGCGCGCCGCTAACAAAGAACTCGGTAAGGCCATCCCGTATGGCGTCTACGATATCGCCAGCAACACCGGCTGGGTGAGCGTTGGCGTCGATCACGATACGGCTGAGTTCGCGGTCAACGCTGTCCGCAGCTGGTATGCCTCGATGGGCCGCGAGCGTTATCCCGAGGCAAGCCAGCTGATGATCACCGCCGATGGCGGTGGCTCCAACGGCTCACGGGTCAGGCTATGGAAGCTTAAGCTGCAAGAGCTGGCCGATGAGACTGGATTGAGCCATGCCTATCCGGTTAAGACCCACACCCACTACATGTTGTTTCCGGTGACACATTGGTTTATCCGCTTGACGCCCAAGGACGGGCGGCACAGTGTGGGTGTAAAGCGGATAATGGAGCGTTCGCCTTGGATGTTCTCGACCACGCCGGTCTGCCCTTCGCGCACTCGCTTCCTGAGTTCCAGCGGCTTTTTCCCGGCGACGCGGCTTGCGCTGCCTATCTGGAGAAGGCCCGCTGGAACGGCGGTTTCATTTGCCCGCATTGTCAAATCAGCGCAGAGCCGTTCCGTTTCGATAACCGCCCTGGCGTCCTGCGTTGCCGCAAATGCCGCAAGAACACCGGATTGACCGTCGGCACCGTCATGGAGCGCAGCCACACGCCGTTGAGCGTATGGTTCTGGGCGGCCTACCTCGTTACCAGCCAGACGCCCGGCATGTCTGCAGTGCAGTTCCAACGGCAGCTTGGCCTGTCGCGCTACGAAACCGCCTTCGGCATCCTTCACAAGCTCCGCGCCAGCATGGTGCGCCCTGGCCGGGACCGGATCGGCGGACAGCCGGAGAACCATGTCGAGGTGGACGAAACCTATGTGGGCGGACGAACGCGCGGCGAAGGCCGGGGCGTCCACCATAAGGCGCTGGTGGTTGGAGCCGTCGAAGTCCGCCATCGGGAGCCGGGCACCGCACAGGACAAGCGGAAGGATGGCCGCTACGCCGGGCGCATCCGGCTGGCCATCGCCGCTGACCGGAGCGCAAATCGCTGTGTGGCTTCGTCGAGAGCGCCGTGATGCCAGGCTCGCTGATCGTCACCGGCGACTGGAGCGGCTATGGCAGCCTGCGAACACGCGGCTACGACCACCACGCCATTGCTGAATGCGGCGATCCCGAGGTGGCCGAGCAGTTCCTGCCGGTCTCTCACCTCGTCTTCAGCAACCTGAAGGCTTGGCTCAGTGGCATCCATCACGGCGTGAGCGAAAAGCACTTGCAAGCCTACCTCAATGAATACACGTTCCGCTTCAACAGGCGCTTCTACCCATTCAACACCTTCCGATCCCTGCTCGGCATCGCTGGCGATGCTACCGCGCCGACATATGCCGCGTTATACTCAGGTGAGTGGCTGCACCCTAAATGTAGTGGGTGTGGGTCTTAACCGGATAGGCATGGATTGAGCATCTCGGTTTGCCACTATCCACCCGGAACATCGAAGTGGAATAAAATAGAGCATCGCCTGTTTAGTCACATCAGTCAGAACTGGCGCGGGAAACCATTGACGAGCCGGATGGCCATCGTCGAACTGATCGCGGCAACCACCACGGAAACTGGACTGAAGGTCCGGTGTGAACTCGATGAAAGGGCTTACACCAAGGGCGTCAAGGTCAGCGACGCGCAAATGGCTGGATTAAACATCACCCCCGCCGAGTTCCACCCAGAGTGGAATTACACCATCGCGCCCAGGTGCCCAAAACCTCCAACTTGAAGCGGTTATTTTTGGGTGTCGCCTAAGTGCGACGGACGATGCCGTCTTGTCGCCATCAATGCTAAGGCCGCGCGCCTTCAATGCGGTTTCCAGCCGCACCATGTGCCCGGCCTTGGGGCGACACAGCTCGATTTCGGTGACGGTTTTGCCACCGTGTTCGATGGGGTATTCGAGGGTGATCGTGGTCATAGCTTAGTCCTCTAGTCCGGCCCGGTGGGCGTTGATGAGATTGGCGGCGGCGGCCTGGCACTCGCGGAAGGCTGCGACGGCGGCGGTGGCCGGTTCGCATAGATCGCGATAGGCGTCGGTGGCAGCCCCAGCAGTTTGGCGCAGCTCACGGAAGGCCTGGGCGGCGGCGCAGCACGGTAGGCTGTAGAGGGTGTCGGCAAGGGATTCTGGCATGGATGTCTCCGGCGGGGTGAAGGGTTAGGCGGCCAGCGCCTCGGCCCTGGTGGAAAATTCGGCGGCCATGCGGATCAGCTCTTGAGCAGCGGCGCCGGGAGGTCTGCGAACGATTGCCAGAGAAGCTGTTCGAGGACCGCGACTTTCTTGGAAGCGCGCGGTTTCGTCGGGACGGCCCGCTTGGGTGCGGGCGTGGTGCGCCGGCTGGCGGTCTTAGCCATCGTCGCCCCTATGCCGCCAGCCTGAGCGGCTGTTCGGCCGGCGGATCGAGGCGCTCACGAAGGCGAGACAGGACGACGCCCAGGGGAGCTTATCACCACCGCCCTCAGCCCGCTGTACTCGTCGCAGGCGAGCGCCAAATCGCTTGTGGTTGCAAGGAAATCGGAAGTCGGCGGCATGCTCGGCGTCGAGTACGAAAACGAATAGCCAGAAATCCGGGCTGGCAAGCAAGGCAGCGGCCCGTTCTTCGGCCATCTCGAAGCAGCGAATGGACCAATTCCCCTGGAGGGAACGGAGGCGGTTGACCTCGGCCCACACCCCGAGCGCGATCACTTCGTCGAGGCTCCACTTGCGCCCGGTACGCCCCGGAAGCCGCTTGCGCCTACGATGCTGGCCCAATTCCCGGCCGCTCATGCCGAGCAACGCCTGCACTTCCGACGCTGAGAACGTTTCCTGCATTGTCCACCCCGCGATTATGCTGCCCAATGCGGCTTATGCGTGTGATTATACAGGACTTTCGCGCGCTTTTGAATGGAAATACAACGCCATGTGGTGATTTTCGCGTGACTTCAGCAACTCCGCCGGACGTTTCGTAGCTTACCACGGAGAAATATCGCGGCTCTACTGCGATTGTGAGCGGATCGCTACCGTATTGTGCAAGTCATGACTTTTAGTCGCGAGATAAGACACGCGCGAATGCACGTGTTGCTTGGGTAATCTGTGCGGGAATGGGAGTCTGGAATGTGAGGCGGGAAGGGGCGGCCCGGTTATGCCGGGCCGTTGCGTGAGGTTTAGCGGGACACGCCCATCTGTTTCGCGGTCTGGGTGTGCACCTCATCCCAAACAGCGCCGGCGCTTTTCCGGATGACGGGCACGTCAGGCCCGCCAAACGTCGGCTGCTCGGCCATGCGCGCGGCCAGGGAGGCCGGGTTCGTCTCCGCCGGAGCCGTCCGCAGGAGGGAGACGGCCTCGGTCGGCTCCAAATTCGTATCGAGCGCGACACCCAGAGCCATGTTCATGCGGCCCTTAGCTTCGGGTGAGCGCAAAATGAGCGCTATCCGAGCCATAGTATCGCCGCGTACCTCCGCCTTAAGCTGTGCAAGCTGTGCGGAATTCATAACGATTTCTTCATCTTCGTTCATAGTGAGTGCCTTTCTTGTCCATGTGGACGCTTCTGTTGCTGGAAGTGCCGTCCCGCCTTGTGCGCGGGCTGGGACCGCGCGGCCGGGCTTTGAGACGGCCCCGGCGCGTTTCGCCAAAAACTCAACGGCCTGCTCGACCGTCCCGATACGGTCGGCAAGACCGCGAGCAATCGCGTCCGCGCCGACGAAAACCGCCGCCTCAGTTTCCCGTGCGGCCTTCGCGGAGAGCTTAGCCCAACGGCCGGCCGAAACGGTTTGAAGGAAGGCGGCATAATGGGCAGCGACAAGTTGCTTCAGCTCCGCCTTTGCAGCCGGATCGAGAGGCTGGAGCGAGTTGCCCGACGCCTTCTTGGCGCCCGCCTTGATGATGGTCGGACGGATGCCAGCCATCTGAAGCTCGCCGGAATGGTCCATGTGGACAAGGACGACGCCAATGGAGCCAACAATCGATGTTTGCGAGGTCCAGATGGCATTTGCGCCAGATGCAATGCCGTATGCCGCCGAGCAGCACATATCATCGACAACGGCGTGAACAGGCTTCGTCTCCCGCGCGGCCCGGACGGCATCCGCGACGGCTTGCATGCCGCCAGCCTCGCCGCCAGGGCTATCGATTATGAGGCATATCGCGCCCACGTCGCGGTCTTGCGAAGCCTTCGCAAGCTGGAACCGCAGGCCCTCGTAGGAGGTGAGCCCGCTCGATGCGCCGACATACGCCCCCTTATTGACAAGGGTGCCGTAAACGTCGATTAGCGCAACACGATCCTGGACGCGGTATGGCTTGGCCTGGCCGTCAGCACCGCGGCTTGAGCCGAGGAAACGCGAGTTCTCCGGCTTTGGAATGTCGATGTCGAGGCGCTCTTTGATGCCATAGAGGATGGCCTCCGCTTTGCCCGGATGGATCAAGATGGGCGTGTTGAATATCCGCCCCGACAGGTTGATGAGAGCCGACACGGGCTGTCCTTTCAGAGTAAAAATTCCTGCACGGGCACAACCGCGCGGCGCAGGCGGCCAATCACTTCCGCGGCAGGCAAATCGGTTTCAAAAGTATAAAAATCCGCCACATCGGCGCACGCATCGGCCAAAGGATGCCCCAAGATCGCCGCCACGCGTTTCCGCGCTGCGATGCGGCCTTCCGCGGCGGCGCGTTCCTTCACGGCCCTGAGTTCTGCGGCAGTAAGTCGGGTATACGTGATCGCCATTCGATCCTCTGGTGGGTGGGTGTTGAAGGCCCCGCGTTTATGGCGCGGGGCCTCTCGCTGGGCCATTATGGGGTGGGAGCGCCCCGGACGGCCGCGATAGCTAGAAGCTCGAAATTCCAAAAAAGCCCCTGGAGCGCTCGGCTTCGCGCTGGGCTTTCGCCTCGGCCGCCTGGCGGTCCTCTTCCGCTTCCCGAGCCTTGCGCTCAGCCACCCGGAGGGCGCGCGCTTCTGGGCCGCCATGGGCGGCCTCGTACTCGGCGTTCTTTCGGGAAACTTCTGCGAGGCGGACCGCCTTCAATTCATCCGGCGTTGCATGGCGATAATTCGCGCAGGTCGTGCAATCCATGTCGTCTCTCCGTTTGGCGGCGGGCGCTGTCACGCCGCGAAGTGCTGATTACCGAAGGAATATAGCATATTCTCCGTTTGGATGAAAGTACTCCTGGCGCATTGCCGCGAAAAAATGCACCGTTTGAAGCATCTTTCTCGTTTTTCAGGCGTCTACCCGAGCCTGTTTACGCGTAGAGACTTGGAGGACGCTGCCAGATCGCGCGAAACGTGCAGACATGAATGGACAACATCTATCTGATACATGACCATGCGAAGAAATAAGCCGCGTTGCTCGTCGATGAAAAGATTAACGGAAGATTGAGAACAGTGCGGTGCGATAAGCGTATGAAAACGCAAAATAAGTCCCAGGTAGACGCTTCGCCGTTCCTTTAAAACCGGGATTTTTCGTGCTATTGGCTGCGTATGTATACGCAACTCATGGATGCGTATAGAGATCCGCGTCTATCGGAGGTTGCGAACAATCGGCGAACTTGCTATATTCTCCTTTGCTGCCCGCAGTTTAGCGCGAGCCAACGAAAAACCCCGCCACGAAGGGCGGGGTTTGCAAGGCTTTCGCAGATAAAATTGGGAGCGGCTATGAGCTTATCAGGCCTCGGAACCTGAGAAGCGAAACTTCAACCTGAGGCACGGACGATTGAAATCTCACCTGCATTGCGGAAGCCACCGTATAATAGCTATCGCACCCGGATATTTCAAGCATTTATTCCGTGCCCCGATCTCAAATCGGCGGCCAAATGCTTCAAAAGTCTTGCGTTGTCGAGCCTGAATTCTCTGGCGACGAACCCCAAAGCAACGAACCGAAACGAAAGAGACAGGAAACTCAAGGCCACACGCCTGCGTTCAGCGAAGAGTGGCTAGCCCTGCAATTTGCGAAAAGGCACAGCGATCAGCTACGCTATACTCAGTTCACGCCAAAACCCGAAAATCCTTAGGGGATTTGACGCGAAAGTTATCCGTGACGGCATCGCAGTAAGAAGTCCAATTTTTGGGAACATCCTCGCGCAGGAATGTCAGCATTGCGCCGCAGAAGCCGTTAAACTTCGCGTAACATCGGTTGTGGGTGACGTTTTTGTGCATCAGCCCCCATAGCCGCTCAATGGGGTTCAGGTGCGGGCAGTATGCGGGTATGAAGTGAAGTCTGATGCGGCACTCCGGCCGGGCTAGCCAGTCCTGTACCATTTTGGCGTGGTGATATTTGGCGTTATCCAGAAAGACGTGAATGAGCCTTTTGGCCGGGTACATCGCCATAATCGCGATGAAAAGCATGATCGTGCTCTGTGCATTGACGGTCAGCACCTCGATCATGCGCGTCTTTCCGGTCTCCAGGTCAATGGCGCCATGGATGTTGAGCCGGTCGCGTCCGCTGTTCTGTTCGACCGCGATTTTGGCATCCTTGGGCGCCCAGCATCCCGGAAGTGAGCGCTTGCCGCTCACGGTAAACGTTCGCTTTTGCCGCACCGCGTGGGTAGGGTGAACGGCATCGGCAAACATTACGGCTTCGTCTTCCGGCAGGCCGTTCAGCAAGGCATTGTAATCTTTGATGAAAGCCTTTTGCTTGTCTTCATCCAGCTTGCGCGGGATGGCTAGCGGTTTTCGATGGACCATGCCCAAACGATGAAGCAACGCGATCAGGCCCGAGCGCCCCTCATAGGCGATCCCGAACTCTTTCTCGATCCACGCGCCGATCTGCCGCGTCGAACGCGGCAGCGTCTCAGCGATCCAGGCTTTCAGCTTGTCTTGTTGTTCGATGCTCAAACGGCAGGCGCTGCCTTCGTAGCCAAATCCAGCCAGCCCTTCGATCCCGTCTTCTTCATACAGACGGTGCCAGGTGCGGATCGTATCGTCGTCGAGCAAAAGCGCCTCTGCGACACGCTGGCAATTCCATCCTTCGTCGAGAAGAACAAGCGCGTTCGCCCTGCGCGCAAGCCGATGCTCCGCCGTTCCGTCCCGAGCAAGCTCGGTCAGGTCGCGTTTTGCTTCAGCATTGAGAAATCCAGCGCGAATCATTCTTCGATAGGAATCCGTGCCGCCGTTCCGCGCAAGGAAATTTTCGGCAATTCACAGAGTCTGGGTATATGTCCAAAAGTGGCGGACCTGGCTCGAATGGACGGGGAAAAGGTGGGAGCAAGAGGACACTCTTCATACTTTCGATCTGGTGCGCGAAGAATGCCGGATAGCCGCTGCCAAGGCAAAGAGGTCCGGGTCCGAAGCGGTTGACGCTCTCTCCCGCGCGAGTGTCAGGAGCGCTGTCGAGAAGCTGGCTCGGTCTGATAGGCGGCTGGCTGGCAAGGTCGAGCAATGGGACGCTGACGATTGGTCGATCAATACGCCCGCCGGCGTGATCGACCTAAGGACCGGAAGGAATGTTGGTCGCGATCCTAACAAGTTTTGCACGAAAATCACCGATCACGAGGCGGGCGGCGATTGCAAACTATGGAAGCAATTCCTCAACCGCGTCACTGATGGCGACAAAGAGCTTCAGGCCTACCTAAAACGCGTTTGCGGATACTGGTTGACCGGCTCTATTCGCGAACACGCGCTATTCTTCATCTACGGGCCTGGCGGCAACGGGAAGGGGGTCTTCCTCAACACCGTCTCCGCTATCCTTGGCCGGTACCATATCGTGAGCCCGGCGCAGACCTTCGCGGAGCAGAAGAACCAACGGCACGAAACAGAACTGGCCCGCCTCAACGGCGCCCGCCTTGTCATCAGCCAGGAGACCGAGCAGGGACAATATTGGGCCGAGGCTCGCATCAAATCGCTGACCGGCGGCGATAAGATCGCCGCCCGCTTCATGCGCGGCGACTTCTTCGAGTTCGATCCCAAATTCAAGCTCTGCATCGTTGGCAACCACAAGCCTCAGCTCCGCGCGGTGGATGACGCAATCCGGCGGCGCTTCAACCTCATCCCCTTCAATGTGAAAATCTCGCCGGAGGAGAAGGACGCTGACCTCCCCAACAAGCTCAAGGCTGAGTACGGCGGCATTCTGACGTGGATGATTGAGGGATGCCTTGAATGGCAGCGTGACGGCCTCAACCCGCCAGAAAAGGTTCTGGCCGCGACAAGCGACTATTTGGACAGCGAGGATAGGCCAGCAGATTGAATGCGGCCAAGGTCATCGCCAGAAACTTTTTGCCGTGGCCGAAATTGTGCTCCAGTTCGTAGCCGTGATTTTTCATCACGTTGAAGCTTTCATTTTCAATCTTCCAGCGCGCCCGGCCGCAGGCGGCGATTTCGGCAACGGTGTCCGATGTAACGGGCAAACTCGTGACCCATGACATCGAATATTTTACGCCGCCTTTCGCATCGATGATTTGAAAGCCGATCCAATTGACCTTGATCGTATCTTTCCCATCGCGTAAAGGCACGTCCTCGATCCACTTGTAGCGGAATGTTTCGTTCACGCGGCCTTTGCGGACCTTGTCCTCGCGCACCTCGCACGTCGCGCCGCCGATGAAGTCCATCAAGGCTTTGTGCGAGGCTTCCTTGCAGGTAAAAATGAAATCGTCACCGTTTTCCGTAACCATCCGCGCCACGGGATCGCAGGCGAACAGGTCGTCTCCAAGATAAACGGGGCGCAGAGATTTGACGCGATCGGCGTGTTTTTCAAACCAGCGCTTGACCGCGGCGCGCTCGCAGTCTTGCTTATCATGCCCGTCTTGCGGCGCTATGAATTCCGGCATGAGCGGCACAACTTTGCTATGCCCCGGAGCCACAACCGTTGCCGATAGCATCGTGTGATAGTTTTCGGTCTTCCCGTTGCTGCGTTTGCGCGTCAGGCACTGAGAGCAGCCTATTTTATATGAGTTGAAATACTCCGTTCCGTCCCACGCGATTGGCGTCCGGCCGCCGAGCCGTTGAAAGGCTTTCCGCATCTCCGGTTTGCCGAGGCAGGCGGTCAGCCGGTCGAAACAAGGCTGCAAAAGTGCGGGATCGGCTTGGTCGAGCATGGACCGGATGTAATTGTCAGAAGGGATCTTGCCGATCCCAAACAGCGTCTGGCAATTCGACCGCTTCTGTCCATTCTCCAGCGCCCGCTGGTACGACAAAAAGGACTCGCTCTGCATAAAAAACATCGAAAATGCAGACAACCCGAAATCTTCTACTCCAATGTTGCCGGAACGCCCTTCCCGTGTGTCCGGAAATGTCCGGCACGCATCCTTAAGTTCCTCCAAAAGGGATATAAGCAGGCTCATCCCTATCTTAAATCACTGTTCGCTTCCCTTGGGAATCCTTAAAATCCGCCAGTTTTAGGAAAATTAGGCAGTTTTAGAATTGCTGGCGGAGAAGGTGACCTCTCCACGGGGCCGCGATTACGAAGGCGCGCTTCAACAAATCGCCGCGGTCGAACGCCACTGCCGCGCGGCCATCCGGTCCAGGCTTAGCGGTCAGCGCCAAAGCAATCGCATGCTATCCACCGCAGCTGGCCGCGCGGCGGCTCGCGAAAGCACGGCGGACCAGATGCGCGCCCGGCAGGAAAACCAGCAAAGCCAGGTGCGCCAAGCCATCATGTCCGGCATTGCCAGCGGCGCCGATCGTGCAAGCGCTTCGCCTGAGCTTCGCGAAATTATCGCGCGGCAGGACCGCCGGGCAGCGCAACGTGCGGTATTGCGGGACAGGACAGCCATGCGCCAGGAACGGGGCAGGGGTGGCCGCACGGGAGGTGGCCGGGGCCGATAGAAGACGCGCAGCGCAGCCCATCCAAGCCGCGCGTCTCATATTTCATAGGGGAAGATACCAGACGGCGCAGACCTCGCGCCGCCGGCACTCTCCCCTTTTTCAAAAACCCGGCGCCCGTTCCAATACCGCCACAGCGCCAGGCGCAGTCTCCCCCACTTTCCCATGCCGGATATGATCGCAGACCGCGCAGTCCCCAAGCTGCTGACGTTCCGTCTTTTGCCACGGCGCCTGCAGATCGCGCGCAGACGCCAGCACCGCGCAGGCCCCCGCCATCTCGCGCCGATTTCAAGGCGGCAGCACGGGCTGTCGCGGTCCCCGCGCCGAAGCCGGCTCCCAAAAAGACAAAGAAGCGCGGTGAGGGAGACGCGCGGCGTTTCAGCACGGACTGGATCGTCGAGGACTATCTCGCCCTTTGCCGCGATCCGCTCAGCGACTTGCAACGCTGGCTGGATGAAGATAAAAAGAAACCTTCCTCGCTTCGAATCCCGCAGAAAGCTCACCATGGATCACACACAGCATCACTCGCCAGCGCCCAGCAATTTTTGCGCGACGCATTGCATGAAGTGTCAGGGCGGGTTCGTGCGCACGACCACCAAGGGCGCGACAGTCATGATGTGCCTGGTGGATCGCGAGCCGGTGCTGGCGAACATCGCGAGCTGCAACAAGTTCAAACCAACCGAAATCTAGACTCCAGCCAGGCCGCGCATGATGGCGGCGGTGGGGAGATTTCTGCCATTGGCGGTTACTATGCCGGGCTGATCGCCGCGGCGCGCGCCACCTTGCGGCCTCATGAGGCCGCGGCACTGGTCCGCAATCTGGTAAGCCAGAAAGCGCAAGCCATTCGCGCAGCCCAGGACCGGATGCACGCGGCGCGCACCAATCTGCGGAACGCTTGCAGGAATCGTGATCGCTCGCATCTAGGCGGTCAGCGGTTGGGCTGAGCCGCCCCAGACTACCTTCACACTACAAAACACGTCTCATATGTAGTAAAACCTTTCCATGCCATCCTCGACTGACAACATCGAAGCCATGGCGCGCTTCATCTGCGAGCGTGATTTTCGCCGCGTGGGAATTCCCGAAACTGAACTTGCCGCCGATGCCGGCCGGTACTGGCACTGCGTCGCGGCGCAAATCGAAGCCGGTTTTATCGATGACAACGGCGAGATCGTACCGCAAGGCCTCGAAAAAGGTCTCACCGCCTATCGCGATTGGCGCAGCCGGCATCCCGATTACACACCGCCACCACGAGCGAAGCAGAAAGAAAAAGCATAGCGTCTCGGTTTGGAAATCGTCCGGCGTTACGAATGACAGCTTCCGGATCTCGAACCCGCCTTCCCCGATTGCATCGTTTCAGGCATTGTGGAGGTTTTCGGATGCCGGCCCATGCCTGACCTCACCACAGCCGCGAGGGCAGGCGTCCGAAAACCCTCAGGGAACGAACGCGCGGGGAGCAGGGCACCCGGAACTTGCGCAACGCTATGAGGATTTCGGCGGCGCCATCGGCGTGCTAGCAGGTAGCGGCACGCATTTGAGAGCGTGAGACAATGAGCGGAGAAGCATAGCTAAAGCTATTTGGCGGTGCTGGCATCCGCGCGCCCCAGCATTGCGGTTCCTGGAACGCGTGTTCGGGGGCGTAACCGGGCAAGCGCCACCGTAGCCTGCCCGGGAACGGCGGCGAAGACTGGCGGCAATCGGGGTGGAAGTGCTTGGGAATCTGCTCATGACGTGTCGATCCCAGCGGGAGCCGGTGCCGGCCGCGCCGCCGGCAATATCCCTCGAAGGTCTCGATGACGAGCATGCGGCCGCCACAGCAGGGACACAGACGCACCGGCGCGGCGGCGGCATCGGTCTTGCCGTCTTCTTTTCCTTTGTTTCCTTTGGATGCCGGTGCGTCCATGGCGAGCAGGATGCGGATCGTGGCGAGATTTTCCGCGCGGGTGCCGCTGGCCAGAAGCCCGTAATGGCGGATGCGATGGAAGCCCTTGGGCAGCACATGCGTCAGGAAGCGGCGGATGAACTCGCCCGTCTCAAGCGTCATGGTCTTGTAGCGGCCCGGTCCCTCGACGCGGTAGTCCTTGTATTTGAAGGTGACGCCGGTCTTATCAGCGGCAACCAGGCGCCGGTTCGAGATGGCAACCCGGTGCGTGTAGCGCGAGAGGTAGGCCAGCACGGTTTTGGGGCTGGAGAACGGCCGCTTGGAGTAGACGAACCACTTGGTTTTTCTGAGCGGCGCCAGGAAAGCGGCGAAGGCATCCGCGCTGGCAAGATGTGCGTGCTCTCCAAAGAAGCGCAGCTTCCCAGCCTTGTGCGCGGCGGCGAGCTTCTCCAGCATAAGCCGCCGGAACAGCTTGGAGAGCACCCGCACCGGCAGGAAGAAGCGGCGCCTGCAAGCGATCCAGCGCGTGCCATCCCGCGATAGCCCGCCGCCCGGTGCGATCATATGCACATGCGGGTGATGCGTCATGGCCGAACCCCATGTGTGCAGCACGGAGATGAAGCCGGTCCTCGCGCCAAGATGCTCTGGATCGGCTCCTATCGTTAGCATGGTCTTCGCGGATGCCTTGAACAGCAGATCGTAGACAACGGCCTTGTTCTGGTAGGCGATATCCGCGATTGCCCCGGGCAAGGTGAAGACCTGATGGAAGTACTGCACCGGCAACAGTTCGGCCTCGCGGGCGGCAAGCCACTCCCGCGCCGCCGCGCCCTGACACTTCGGGCAGTGGCGATTCGCACAGCTATTATAGGAGATGGCCGTAAGCCCGCAGGCGCCATTCTCGCAGCGTTCGACATGACCGCCGAGAGCCGCCGTGCGGCAGTTCTCGATGGCGCTCATGACTTTGAGCTGGCCGAGGCTCACATGGCCGCGATTGGCTTTGCGCCATGCGGCCCCGTGGCTGCGGAAGATATCCGCAACCTCCAGAGACGGGCGGGACATGGGCGCCGGCCGTTATCCCGCTTTCCTCTCCTTCGCCAGGATCAGACGCTCGAGCGGGCTCATAACGGTGCGCAGCACGTTCACTGCGACCTGAGTATAGCGCGCGGTCGTATCCAGCTTCGCGTGGCCCAACAAGACCTGGATAACGCGCACATCGATCTGGTTCTCAAGCAGATGCGTTGCAAAGCTGTGCCTAAGTGTATGCGGCGTCACCCACGAGCCGAGCCCCGCCGCTTCGGCCGCCGCGTGGCAGGCACGGTTGAGCTGGCGCACCGTAAGCGGCAGCAGCGGGTCGTGGCCGGTAAATAGCCATCCCTTCGAGGGGCATTGCAGCCACCAGGCCCGCAAAAGTTCGAGAAGCTGCGGGGAGAGCATCGCATACCGATCCTTGCGTCCCTTGCCCATTTCGACCCGGATGAGCATGCGCTTGGAATCGATGTCGCTGACGCGCAGCATCACAACCTCGCAGCCGCGCAAACCCGCGCCGTAAGCCACGCTGAGCGCGGCCTTGTACTTGAGGCCAGGTCCGGGCGCCGCTTCAAGCAGCAGGGCCACATCGTCCGGCGAGAGTATGCGCGGGAGCTTCTTCGGGTAATGTGTGCGGGCAAGCTGGTGGGCGAGATCGGCGCGGCCGAGTGTGATCCCAAACAAGAACCGCAGCGCCGAAGCTTGGGTGTTCATCTTCGGCGGCTGAGCACCGTCTTGGGTCTGCTGGAACTGGAACCGCCGTAGATCGTCGCCTGTTGCCGTGGCGGGCGAGCGGCCGAGGAACTTGGCAAAGACCTCGACATGGCGGATATAGTCGTGCTGCGTCTTCTCGCTAAACTGCCGGACAGTCATATCTTGCAGCATGCGGGAGATTAGATCGCTGATGGGCCGATCGTTCATCGGAGGGCTCCTGTTCTTTGAGGTGGAGGTTCTTGACCAGCCGATCCTCAAGACAGGAGCCTGCCTAAGTTAAGTAATTTAGCTTAAAATGGTTACCGCGCGCCGTTCTGGGGCACCGGGCGGGCAGCAGCAAACTCTCCCGCGAGCGGGTTCGTTCCTTGACCCAAAGGCGACTCTGTGCCTGACGGGCAACGCAAGTCCGCTTTGAAAGCCACATGCCTTGTTCACGGCTTTGCAAGCGGCGCCCTGCGGCAATTCCAATCTTCCTGGCAAGCAGAACTTTTTGCCCGGTCAGCTGGATGGTACGGCTGGGGCTGCCGCCTCCATAACACCTTGTTCTGCCGTGATAAACTTTAAGAGCGCACACCGCGCAGTTGCGAGGGCGATCTGTTGCAATTTTATGTACACAATTGCCAATTCGATCTTTCTACGGTTAATTAAGAAAACATAGCTTGTTGCGGGCTGAGCGGCGAAGAAGGCCGCCCGCCGGTCCTTTATCGATGCGCGAGCCTTGCGGACAATACAATTGAGGACACGCATATGCCGTCGAATTTCTTCGGACCATGGCCGCGGCACACCCGCAGCGGCGCGGAGGGCTGCGCTTTGGCGAGGCGTGCAGCAAGCGGCCGTTTCTGTCTTTCCAGCATGCTGGCTGTACAGCGTCCTCGCGCACAGGCCGAGCTAGCCTAACCTGACAAGCGATACCGCGCGGTGCTTAGCGCCACGCATGAGCGATGGCATGCGGTGCCCCATGGCGGGTGCCGGCGAATCTAACTGAAACAAGGATTTGGTGAGAGCGATGGCTGGGACCAGCGGCTTTGCGAGGACGTTTGGGCTGAGGCTTGTGGCGGCGGTTTCGGCGTCTGCCGGCCTTTTGCTGGCGGCGGAAACGCATGCGCAACAGAAGCTGCCGCTGCAGGCGGACCCCAACGCGGCCAAGGCGAACCAGCCTACGGTCACCACCCCCGCCAGCGGCAAGGCGCCGGTGGTGAACATCACGACACCCGGCAAGGGCGGGGTGTCGCACAATGTCTGGAAAGACTACAATGTTGGCAAGGAAGGCATCGTCTTCAACAACGCCACCCAGGCGGGCCAGTCGCAGCTCCTGGGCCAGCTCGGCGCCAACCCGAACCTCACGAATGACAACTACGCCAGGCTGATCCTCAACGAGGTGACCGGCGGCAACATCTCCCAGCTCCTGGGCTACACCGAGGTTTTCGGCCACAACGCGGATTTCATCCTGGCCAACCCGGCGGGGGTGACCTGCAACGGCTGCGGCTTCATCAACACGCCGCGCGTGACGCTGACCACCGGCACGCCGGACTTCGGCGCGGACGGCGCGTTCAAGGGCTTCAACGTCTCGGGCAGCGGCTCGATCCGCTTCGAAGGGACGGGGGCGCACATCGAGGGTGTGGAGACCTTCGATGTGGTCTCGCGCTCGATCTTCATGGGCGGGGCCATCGACGACAGCACGCTTGCGGCCGATGTGGGCCTGTTCGCCGGGCGCAACAGCTTCGACTACGCCTCGCGCACCGTGACGGGGCTGGCGGACGACGGCTCCAAGAAGCCCGGCTACGCCATCGATACGAACGCGGCAGGCAAGATCCGCGCGGGCCGGATCGGCGTCACCAGCACAGAGAAGGGTGTTACCGCGCGCACCGCGGCGGAGATGCAGGCGGGTGCGGGCGGCATGATGCTGACCACCGACGGCAAGCTCGTGATCGCCAAGGCGCACTCGCAAGGGGCGATCCGGGCCAAGTCGCTTTCGGCCGATATTCAGATCACGGGCCAGGTCTGGTCGCAGGCCAACCTTGAGCTTCGGGCGGGCGGCAACATCGCGGTGCTGAGCCAGGCCTCGGCGGGCGCGCTCGGCAATGTCAGCGTCGATGCTCAGGGCATTTCTCTAAGCTCCGGCGCGGTGATCGGAGCAGGCCTCGACGATCAGGGCAAGTTCACGGGGAACGGCGCGCTGAACCTCTATGCGGCGAACCTGACCAACGCCGGCACGCTCAAGGCCACCCAAGATGTGAACATCGCGGTGTCGGGCGATCTGACCAATGGGCTCGCGGCGCAGGCGCCTACTACCCAGAACATTGGCTGGCTTGGCTTCTATCCGGCGCCCCAGGCTCCCAGCACCGGCACGGCCAGCACGGCGGGCGGCGTGATTGAGGCTGGGCGCAATCTGACCGTGAACGCCGGCAAGGACATCAACAGTACGGGCGGCACGTTCAAGGCCGGCAGCGATCTCGCGCTCAATGCGGGTGGCAACGCCACGCTGCAGGCCACGGATGTGAAGGCGGGCCAGAACGTGGCGCTCAATGCCCAGGGCCAGGTGACGGTCTCGGCGCTTGAGACGGAGACCAAGACGCAGACTGCTACGAGCAGCTGCGATTGGCTGGGCTTCGCCTGCAAGACCACGAGCACCACGTCCACCAGCGTGACCCAGGCCGCCGCCAGCATCGATGCGGGCGGCTGGATTTCGATCACGTCCAAGACCGGCGCGGTGGTGAACCTCGAGGGCACGATTACGGCAGGCGGCGCCGTCACCGTCAATGCGGCGGGCAATTTCGAGAACCTGTCGGGCGTGGTAAAGGGCCAGGACATCGCCATCAACGCCCAGACCATCGAGAATGTCACGCTCGTCGCGCGCGATGGCCAGCTCGTCCTGCCGCAGGCTGTTGCCGCCCTGCTCGGGGTGGCGGATGCGAGCCAGGCTCAAAGCCAGAGCCAAACGGTCAAGGTCCTGGGCGTGAGCAATTGGTGGGGCCTTGCCAGTACTGGCGGCGGCAGCGGCAGCAGCAGCGGCCAAGTCACGGGCTTTCTCGTGGCCGGGCCGGACGGGCTTCCAGCCTCCGGCGCCCATACCGATGTGGCGGCCCAGCAGGCCAGCATCACCGCCGCGAACGGCGTCACGCTCAACGCGTCCAAGGACATCAACAATGTGGGCGGCACGGTTACCGCCACGGGCGGCGACCTGACCGTCAACGCGGGCGGAAGCACCAATATCCAGGCGCAGGAGGTCTCCACCGTCCGGGACGCCAATAACCTCACTACCACCCACGTGAAGTCCGCGCTCACGGCTGGCGGCAACATCGTCATCAACTCGGGCGGCGATGCCACCATCCAGGCCACGGACGTCAAGTCGGGCAAGAACACCACCGTCACCGCGGGCGGCGCGGTGACGCTCTCCGCCGCCCAGGACGAGAGCAAGACCTACTCCTCGTCCAAGAGCTGCGACTGGCTGGGCTTCAGCTGCAAAACCTCAGTGCACAGCACCGACGACAAGACGGCGGTCGCCAGCACCTTCACCTCGGGCGGCTGGATCGAGATCGAGGCCAAGACCGGGGATATCCACGCCACCGCCACCAACGCCAACGCCCAGGGCAGCATCAAGCTGCTCTCGGACCAGGGCAATATCCTGGCCGACGCCGGGGAGAACTCGACCTACAACCAGTCCTATACGAAGAAGAGCCAGTGGTGGGGCCTCACCGGCTCGGCGCATAACAGCATCGACAGCTCCACCACCATCGAGCCCACCTGGGTCTCGGCCGTGAACGACGTGCAGCTCATCGCGCATGCGGACCTGACGCTCAAGGCGGCAACCGTCAAGGCCGGCGGCGGCATCGATATCAGCGCCCAGACGATCAACTTCATCGCGCTGCAGAACACCGTATACCACTACCAGATGGACGAGAACTGGGGCTTCTACGCCTCGGCGGGCTCGCAGCAGGGCAGCGCCAGCGTCTCGGTGGGCTGGAAGGATGAAAAGACCACAAGCTCCACCCTGGAAGGCCTCGCCCAGGTGACCACCATCGAGGCGGATGGCAACGTCAGCATCAACGCCAAGGGCGACATCAACTCAGAAGGCGCCATCGTGGCCGCCTCGGGCAGCGTCACGGCGAACGCGGGCGGCGACATCAACCTGACGAGCGCCTACGACACCTACACCGCGACCAGCAGCAAGAGCTCCACGCAGATCGGCCTCACGCTGTCGGCGAACGAGAATATCTCCAGCGCCATCGACACTTACGCGAACGCGGGCAAGGACTGGAACGCAGGGCAAGGCAGCGATGCCGCCAAGAATATCACCCGCGCCTCCGAGGCGCTCAAGCTCGTCGAAACCACCGCCAACCTGATCTTCGGGCAGCTCGTCTCGGTCAGCGCCAGCATCGGCTTCTCGCATAGCACCTCGAAGTCGAGCCTGAGCGAGCACCTGGTGCATGCGGGCTACTGGGTGGCGGGCAACGATGTCTCGATCGCCGCCGGCAACAATGTGAACATCGAGGGCACGGTGAGCCAGGCCGGGCGCTGCCTTTCGGTCGCGGCCACGAACAACCTCACCATCCAGTCCGCGCTCTCGACCATCGACCAGAAGACGTCCTTCCAATCGGAAAGTGCGAGCGTCGGGGTCTCCTTCGGCGTGGGCCTGACCGGGTTCTCGCTGGCGGGGAACGCGAGCGTTGGCTTCCAGACCGGCAACAGCTCCCTGCACCAGGCCACCAATGTCATGTCGCAGCTCTCGGGCGGCACGGTGTCGCTGAAGTCGGGACGCGACACCACCGTCGCCGGCGCCACCGTCACCGGCGGCACCGTCACCGCCGATGTGGGCGGCAACCTGTCGGTCGAAAGCCGGCAGGATACGCTCACCTCGCGCAACAGCCAGACCGGGTTCAGCCTCGGCATCGGCATCGGGCTTGGCAGCGGTGTCCAACGAGCACCGGGACCCCAGCATCCTGGGGCAGACCAGCGCGTTTGCTGCCGGACGGCTTCACTCCCAACACCAACATCCTGAGCCAGACCGGCAACATGCTCGCCAATCCCGGGGCCGGCAAGACACAGGGCAACACCGGCAGCATCGGCTTCACCTACGTGCGCGGCTCGGAGGACAAGGCCTGGACCAACCAGCCGACCACGATCGACGGCACCAACACCGTCACGCTCAATGTCACCGGCAATACCAATGTGAAGGGCGCCGTGATCGATGCGAAAAGTGCCGGCCTCAACATCAACACCGGTACGTTCACCTACGAGAACATCCACGACTACGACAAGTCGTCCAGCACCAACGCCAGCGTGAACCTCAGCTTCAGCCTGGGTGGCCAGAAAAATGGCACTTGGGATAACAACAGCGGCGGCGATCAATCCCAGGGTGGCGTGATTGACACTCTACAGAGTCTGCCAGGCCGCTACGCCGATGCCTTAAGCGGGGCCTGGAACGCATTACCTGGTTTGGCCGCCACCCAGCCTGGCAACAACCAGAGCCAATCGGCAGGGTTATCGCTAGCCCAAATCGGTCAGACGCTCGCTCAGAACCCCAGCAAGCTGCAGCTAGGCTATAAGGCAACCGACAAGGAAGGCGTCACCTTTGCAACCGTGGGCCAGGGGAACATCAACGTCAGCGATTTGTCCAAGCAAAACGCATTGGAAAAAGAAGGAAAAACCGTACTACTAGGCAACCTCAATCGCAACGTCATCAAGACGCAGATCATCACAATCAACAGAGTCGATGCGTTCAACGCCTATATTTCATCCGATGCCATCAAGACGATCCATGATGTAAGTGCGGCGATCGGTCAGCGCATACTGGAGATTGTCCAATATGGGCGCGTTTTGACAGACCAGGAACGCCAGAATATCAAGAAAACCGAGGTTATCGCTGACATGCAGTCGATCCATGGCTGCCTAAGCGGGACGAGCAGCGGCACCTCGGGCAGTTCGACCTTCTTGTTCAAGCTGCTGTTCACCCCGGCCTATGCTGCTAATTCAGCTAGGGAGTGCGTGGTCATTGTGTACGGCGCGAACGCGCTGCTCGGCACCGATAAGGTTGTCCTGTCAGATGCCGCCGTGCAGCAATTGGCGCAGGACGCAGCGGACAAGACCGTTGGAGGCATCCAGGACTTAATAGCAACCATCAATGCTTACAAAGCAAGGTATCCTAATAGTTATTCGGGTGACCCGGCCTATGAAGATTTGTATACTACACTTCAGACTAAACTTGACCTTGTGCGGTTGTGCTCAACTGATGATGCATGGAATACGTTCTTACAATCGAAAAATGCTGCATTTCTGCAACTGCCCGAATATGCGTCCTTCAAGAAAGTAGCAGAGGCCGCCCAACTTAGCGCAGTACAACTGGTACAAAAATTTGGCCTCACCGGCCAAATCGATCCAGATACCGTTGCAACTTTGCGGGCGAAATACCCCGCCATTTATAACCAGCTTGTCAACCACGACTTCAAGGACATAACCCAGGCCCAGATCGATGGAATTATCCTAGCTCAGGGGGCCAATACACTAAACGGCGCCGACAAGTCGCAAGCATTCAGGGTTGCCGTAGATTTGCTTTCTCCAGGGTTCCTGAAGGAAGGTGCCTGGAACGCTTATCAGAATTTTGCACAGCGTAATTATAAGGACGCTCTGCAGAATCAGCAACAGTTATATAAGGTTGATGCTAACCAATATGTTCGGGACGAGATTTATACGACACTTTCTCCTGCAGATTTGATGGAATTCAGGAATAACGGGATTGGAAATGCGATACTTTACAACATCGGGTTGGGCGCGTGGGAAGGTTTTTGGCAGCCTCTTCAGGCGTTCGGGCGCGCGACTATAGATAGAAATTATGGAAAGGACCAGCAAGTACCGTTAATGGATGGTACGACAAATGCTCCTAAGGTTTTTACACTTACACTTGATGGCCAGTCGATTAACGCCACAGGCTCTTGTTCGTCGCAAAACTGCCCAACGGTTGACGGCGTTCAAATCTGGATCGATAGCGATGGTCAAAAGAACTATTACAAAGACGGTCAGCGAATTTGGACTACGGACGATACCGTAAACCTTCTATTCGCTGCTGCCGGTCCCATGGCCGAGGGGCTAAATCCCGGTGGAGCGGCCAAGGACATCACAAAGATGTTCACTAAGCCGGCTGCTGCGGATGCAGGGAGCACCTTGAGAACGGCTGCAGCGGATGCGGCGATCAAAGATGCGGAAAGCGGAGCCGGCTCCAGTTTAAGAGAACCTCTTGCCAACGCGGAATCCCGGGTCTTGCACCGGTCACGGAAACTCCACGCACCGAAAATAAGGCCGGAGCCGCCGGTGGAGACTGGCGGTGCCACACGGGCAGAGTTGCCATCGAAGGGTGAGGCTCCTCGCACCGAAATTGCTACTGACGCACGGCCGGATGTGGACCCAGCCTCGCAGCAAGGGGCGATATCCAGAACAGGGACCGGCCTTGGCAATGAAGCAATAGCACAGGCCGATGCCGCGGCCGCCGAGCAGGCGGTTCGTGACGCAGAGTTGCTTACCAGCCGGGCCAGCGGTGCGGCGACACGAGCCGACCTTAATGCAAGTGGAGCCTCCGCAGGCAGCGATGTGCTCAAAGCGGCTCAAAATGCCGAAGCGCGCGCATTAAGCGAAACCATGTCGCGGATCAAGACCGCGGCCGCAGACCAGCCGGCACGGATGCCGAGCTTGTAGCCAGCCGGGCAACTACTGCGGCAGGCCGCACCGGGGCAAGCTCTCCAGAGGCGGCGCTGACCGGTGATGCGGCAAAGGGGGCGCCCAAACTCAACGGCTCCGCCCTCGATTCGGTGGCGAAAGACGCCGAGGCAGCCGGGCAGCAGCTTGCGCGGGATATCGAAGGCGCCGGCGGACGGAAGCCTGCCGTGGAAGTCGAGACGAAACCTGCCGATATCTCAGGTGCGCCGGGGGCGGAGGGGAGGTTGGGGACCGCTATCGGCCGCTGCGCGGGTTAAGCGCCGATGCTGTCTCGGACGATTTGCCTGCGGATCAGCCGCGTTGTGGACAAGGAAACGGGTGATATAAAATTCAGGGGTCCGGATGGTAAGGTCTATGACAACATACCCAAGGACACAATTTACGTAGATTCCAAAGGGATAGCGGCTGTTGGCGGATTTCCCGAAGAAATGGGCGCCAATGTCCTAAAAGAGCTTTCGGGTAATGCAAAGAAGCTAACCAAAAAGGATGGACCTGCACTCTTTCCGGTTACAGCCGTCAGTTTGGAGAAGTTAATTCACCAAATCAGGATTTCGAACACGACGTCACTAAATTCAAAGGAATAAGCTTGTCCGCTGATCGGAAATCCTTCACCATCACAGATGTCAAAAGAGTTGTGGAATAGGTGGAGGCACTATTCGAGGGGTTGGGCAACCTCTAACTCAGAATGTTAGGACACGGATAGAACAGTATATAACCGACAATATTGGAAGGCCGTTCGAGGTAGTCAACGGCATACCTGGAACGCATGCAGAGGTGCGAACGCTAAACTACTTTGAGGACATCGCCCTAAAAGAGGGGGTCAGCTTAGATCTTGAGCAACTGAGGATCGCCGTGGTCAGAGGCAGGACCTACGCTATAGACCAAGGTGAAAGGCTGGTAGCAGGCGAAGCAGGTAACATTTCGAACGCTGAGCGGAAGCATTCAAGTACTCCAGATATGGTCCAGCGCTTGGCGATCCCTTTCCGGCTTGCACGAACTGCGGTAGCATAGTTCCAAAAGACGTATGGATGCTAACAGGAAGGTTAGATTTTGCTACGGGCATTGCAAAGTGATTTTGACTTCGACGATGGCGTCGCTCTGCTCGATTCCGCGCCATTTACGGGATTGGCGTTTGAAACAGACGAGGCCTGCGGTCTGATCGATGTTCACTTCTTGAGCGGCACGATCGCCTGCAAGGCCATCGCTGGCTGGAAGAGCTACAGCAACGGCAAGGCTGGGGGGAAGTTCAAACCGGGCAGCCTTGAGGAAAAGTATGCCCTTGCGGTTGTTCACTTTGGACTCATTTCCGGACGAAGCGCAGAATTCCGATGCCGCGCTCGATGACGGCGGCCCGTTGAACGGCATCGTCTATGAGCAAAGCGGAGGCGAGTGGGAAGCGCGGATGTACGTGGCCGGGCACGAGGATTCTGCAACTCTTTTGGGCTGAAGACGGTACTCTGGTTCATGCTCTTTGCTATGGTCCGATCCGCGAGGTGCTTCAGTGGTATGAGAACGGTGCATGGAAGGAGTGCCGCATTTCTCCAAACGATGCTCCTGGCACTGCTTTTGGGATCGCACTGCAAGCAGATGGGCGTGTAACCTTCTTGGCGATACGAAACTGGAAAGCTGCGGTTTCAGACCCGCGCCGCCGAACGCCCTTCCAGTTTGCCGTAGAGCTTGAAGATATACTCGCGTATGGCGCCGGCGAAGTGTGCACCATTGATCCCGGTCTCGATTTCATTGAAGAACTCCCGCTCATTCTCAAGTCAGGCTTCTTCGATGGTACCGAGGTTATACGCTGGATCGGTGGCGGCTTTGCAGAAGGTTTTGCGGCTTTATTCGAGCACTTGGCAAAAAAAATCTCAAAGAATTGCACATGGAATTTGATGCTTCAGGCGCAGCCGAGTTTGCCCTGGCCCTGAAGCAGAAATTGCCCCAAGTCAAAATTACAAGCTGGACGCTGGGCAGGCTGAAAGCGGGACGCGGTAACCGTGGCGGCTGCGGATAGGCTTTCGGCGCGCCCATCCGCGCGCCAAGGCCTTCAATGCCGACCACGGCGGCGCCGCCAACAAGGCGATCATGCAGG
>CAVUGF010000023.1:0-173054 GCA_963740975.1 uncultured Alphaproteobacteria bacterium
GGGAGTCTCAGTCACGAATGGGTGCTCCGTTTCTTGGAGCACCGCGTCGGCGATCCGCGCATGATCAGTCTGATCCGGCGCTGGTTGAAGGCAGGCATCTTGGAGGATGGCAAGGTTCATCCGAACGAGGAGGGGACTCCACAAGGCGGCTCGATCAGCGTCATGCTGAGCAACATATATCTGCACTACGTGCTCGACCTCTGGTTCGAGCGGGCGGTCAAGCCCCGGCTGCGGGGCGAGGCCCGCCTGGTCAGATATATCGACGACTTTGTGCTGTGTTTCCAATACCGTGAGGATGCCCTGCGCGTCCAGGAGGCTTTGTGCAAACGGCTGGGAAAGTTCGGCCTAACCTTGGAACCGTCCAAGACCAAGCTCGTCGAATTCGGACGGTTCGCGCAACGGCATGCTGCCAAACGCGGCAGGAAGCGCCCAGAGACCATCTATTTTCTGGGGTTCACGCTGTACTGCACGCGAAACCTGAAGGGTAACTTCAAGGTTGGCATGCGCACCGAGAAATCTCGGCTACGGCGCAGCCTCATGTCATGTGTGGATGGCTCCCCTGTTGCAAGGGTTTTTTTGATGTTGTGATGTTCATCTGCGGGTGTGGTCATGTGTACGGCGTTTGCGGTACATCTGACCGCTGCCCTGATGCGATCCACGGACCGGCTCCCGATCATTGCGGCGGAAATTGTGTCCGATGACGGTAACGGGTTTTTCCTGGTCTGGCCGAGCCTTGAGCATCACTCCTCTTTCACCCTTGCGAACGCTTCGAACCTTCTGAACCTTGACGTTTAGTGCCGTGCCCGGCGGGGCTGGCGCGGTTGGGCAGTTTCTCTGTTCGGCTTGGCGGCGTTTCTCCGTCCCGGCCTGACACCGCAAAAGCGCCGCGCGCAGTGGCGGTCAACACTGGCCGGAGGCCACCGCGGCACGCGGCGCGCAAGCGGTGTTGACGGCCGCGAGCACGGTGCTGGGATTGGGGTAGCCGGGCCGCTCATGCGCTTGCTCCAACGCTTGCGAGCCCTGCTGCCGCATGCGGCTTATAGTCCTCGCCCCTGGCCATGATGGCCCAGGCGATACGCGCGAGCTTGTTGGCGAGCGCCACCGTCACGGCGCGCTTGGAGAGCCGGGCCGAAAGCCGTTGCACCCAAAGCGCAAGCGGGGTGGTTTTATTGGCGAGCGAGCGCAAGAGCGAGGTGGCGCCCAGCACGAACAGCCGGCGCAGATAGCGGTTGCCGGCTTTGGAGATACGCCCAAGCCGCATCTTGCCGCCGGTGCCGTCGAGCTTTGGCACAATCCCGATCCAGGCCGCGAAATGGCGGCCGTTCTTGAACAGCAAAGGATCGGGAACCAGGGCGCAGCACGCCGTGGCAACCATGAGCCCGATGCCCGGAGCGGTCTTGAGGTGCTTGCTGTCCGCGCTGGTTTTATGCCAGGCCACCAGCCGCTTTTCGATGGCGGCAACCTGCGTATTGATCTGCGCGATCGTATCGAGGAAGCCCGAAAGCGCCGCGCGCACCATATCCGGCAGCGCCTCCGCCGGGGCCTCGCTCACAATCTTGATCAGGTCCGGCAGCTTGCCGATGCCCTTGGCCGCCACGAAACCGAACTCGGCCAGATGGGCTCTGAGCGCATTCACCTGCATGGTGCGGTTCTTGATGAGAAGATCGCGGGAGCGGTGCAGCGTGGCCAGCGCCTGGTTCTCCATGGACTTCACTGGCACGAAGCGCATCGTGGGCCGGCTGCCCGCCTCGCAGATCGCTTCCGCATCGATCCTGTCGCTCTTGCCGCGCTTCACATACGCTTTGACGTAGGCCGGCGGGATCAGGCGCACCTCGTGGCCAAGCTTGGCGATCTCGCGCGCCCAGTAATGCGCCGTGCCGCAGGCCTCCATCGCCACCACGCAAGGGGCAAGCTTGGCGAAGAACCGCAGAACATCGCAGCGCTTGAGCTGCTTGCGCAACATGCACTGCCCTCTCTCATCGGCGCCGTGAACCTGAAAAACCTGCTTGGCCAAATCCAAACCGATTATGCTAATCTCGCTCATGGGTGGCTCCCTTCGTCCGTGTCCTACCAGACACCCTTTGGCACATCGATGCCGTGGAAGGGAGCCATCCACCACATCATCGCTTAGTGCCTGTCAGCAAATAAGCGCTTCATGGGGCTGGGTGTGCAGTAGGATCGTGTAGTTCCATTCTCCGTGAAAGTCCACGCGCTGGATGTTGAGCGAGGCCATTTCCGCATCGGAGACGGCTATGCCTTTCGGATAGTGGCTGCTGTCCAGTTCACAAAGCACTTTCAAGCCAGTTTCAGTCGTTGTTGCACCGATCGGTTCGATGATTACCCGGTAGCTGACCAGGGGTTCGGCGCGCCAGTTCTGGCTGATGAACGAGAAGAGCCGGTGTTCGATGCTATTCCATTTGCTGGTGCCAGGCGGGAAATGATGGACCTCGATGGCGATGCCAAGCTCGTTGGCTAACCTTTGCAATTCGCGTTTCCACAAGCGTACGCGCGAACCGTTCGAGCCGCCCCCATCAGCGGCGATCACGAGCCTGCTTGCCTGCGGATAGCGGATGCGCCCAACTTCCTGCCACCAGCGGCGGATCGTCTGCACCGCGAAAGCTGCCGTGTCATGATCCATGCCCACGCTGACCCAGCCGGTATTAGCCGCCAAATCGTAGACGCCGTAAGGCACCGCGCGTCCAAGTTCCTTTATAAGAAAATCGTGGACCCGTACCTCTTCGGGGCATCCCTTGGGCCGCCATTCGCGGCCATTGTTTTTTGAAATCGCCGCTTCTGGACCGGCCGGCAATGAAGACCGCCTTTCAACGTCTCGGCGGACGCGTCCTCATTCCGTGGGACGGGACCGAGTATTTCAACTCGTGCAAAATCCACTGCCCGCATTGCCTGACGCGCAAACGCAGCAACGGCAAGACGGAATGCTATCACACGATGTTGCCGGCCACGGCCGTTGCGCCCGGGCACAGCCGTGTTGTGCCGCTGATGCCGGAGTTCATTTCGCCGCAAGACGGCCACGAGAAGCAGGATTGCGAGCGCGAGGCAGTCAAGCGCTGGTATCAAAAACACGCGGAAAACCTGAGGGCTTTGCGGCCGGTTTATATGGGCGGCGATTTGTTCGCCTGTCAGAGCGTGGCCGAGATGGCCGTGCGTGGCGGCGGCGATTTCATCTTCACCTGCAAGGAAACATCGCACAAGGCATTGGTTGATTTTATCTCCGGCGCCGGGCTGGAACGGCATGAAGAAAAAGTCCGCAAGCGCGCGACGTTCGAGACGTTTCGTTACCGCTGGATCGAAAATGTCCCGATCCGCGATGGCAAAGACGCGCTGAATGTCAACTGGATCGGCTTTCAGATTTTGGACGCCAAAGGCAAGGTCACCTACACGATGGCGTGGATCACAAGCTTGCCGGTTTCAAGGGCCAACGTGGCGGAAATCGTCGCCTGCGGTCGCGCCAGGTGGAAGATCGAAAACGAGAGTTTCAACGCGATGAAAAATCACGGCTATGAACTCGAACACAATTTCGGCCACGGCAAAAAGTTTCTGGCGATGATGCTGGCGGCTTTGAATTTGCTGGCCTTCGCCTGGCATTCGGTTCTGGATTTGCTGGAACCTCCCTGGCAAGCCGCTCGCGAGGTGGCGGCCAAGCGAACCCGGTGCTTTTCAACCGTTGTCTCCTTGACCACCTATATCATCTTCCCCTCATGGGAAGTCTTCCTCAAAGCCCTCGCCACCTTCGAAATCCCTCCCAACCTCCTTAAAAATCATGGCCTCCCTTGTTAATCCTACAAGACGGCTACTTTTAGAATTGCTGCTTCACGGGTCTTGCTGTTGCCTTGCAGGCTGAAATTCAATCGCTTCAGCAATTCGCCCAAAACGGTATGGCTGATTTTGTGGCCGCGCTCGCGCAGTTCGCGGTCTAGCCGCAGCTGCCGGCCTCACGGTCGCCGGTCTCCGCACGGTCAATCAGCGCGCCAAGATCTCAAGACCTACCGCCAGGCGCCATCTCCACGTCCTGCAGGCCGGGCTCAAGCGCCGCTTCGATGCCATCTTCGCCACGGAAACGGGCTTTGCCACCCTCGACAGGCAGCTGGCGCGGCTTGGCGCACAGAAAGAAGATCTGGCCGCCGTCCTGCCCCCCCGGGAGCCCGCCGCATACCAACGGTCCTGAAAACGATATCCGCCGCCAGGTCACGCGCCGCAAGATCTCAGCCTGCACCCGTTCGGACGCAGGCCGCGATAGCCGCGACGCCTTCCTTGGGCTCATGAAAACCTGTGCCAAGCTGGCCATCAGCTTCTGCTATTACCCCGGCCACCGCCTTGGAGTGCCGGACGCAGCCACAGTGGCCCGGCTGGCTGCTCTCGTCCGTCCGCCGGTGGCAGCGTGACTGCCCGCGCTTTTGCCTCCGTTACGGAAAGACACCATAAACGTCTATGCGACAGAGAGAAAAATGGCCGGCGCCAGTTCCGTTCGCGCTTGAATTAGCGATAACCGGTCTATAAGCCTCAAACAGGGCAGGACGGAAAAAGGATAAATTTCGATGGACACCGCAACCGTGCAGGCAGTGCGCGGTACACGCGGCATTCTTGCCGCAACCGCGGCCGGTGCCGTTTTCGAGTGGTACGATTTCTATCTTTGCATCGTTCTCGCCCCGTACCTTCCCAAGATATTTTTTCCCGCCGAGTACGGGACCGCGAGCTTCCTGTCCGCGTTCACGGCTTACGCCATCGGCTTCATCGTGCGTCCCATCGGCGGCCTCCTGTTCGGCCGGCTCGGCGATACGATCGGACGCAAGCTCACCTTCCTTATCACCATCGTATTCATGGGATTTGCCACGTTCACCATCGGCCTGATCCCAACTTTCGGCGAGGTTGGCTGGATTTCGCCCGCCATGCTCGTTACCTTGCGCATCGTGCAGGGGCTTGCCGTGGGCGGCGAGTATGCGGGCGCTGCGGTCTATATGGCGGAGTTCGTGCCCGCCAGCCGGCGCGGTATCACGACCGGGTGGATCCAGATCACGCCGGCCATCGGCCTGATCCTGGCGATTGCGACCTTCACCGCGATCCGGGAGAGATTGACGGAGCAGGAGTTTCTGGAGTGGGGCTGGCGCCTGCCGTTCCTGTCCTCGCTGATCCTGTTGGCGCTGACCATGCTCTTATGCGCGCGGCTGCCCGAAACGCCCATTTTCCAGTGGCTCCGCTCCACGCGCAACGTCTCTGAAGCGCCAGTGCGCGAGGCGCTGGGGAACCCTGCAAACAGGAATGCGCTTCTGCTTTGCCTGTTTGGCGTGACCGCCGGGCAAGGCGCCGTCGCCTATGCCGCCCAGGGCTATTTGGCGTTTTTCCTGACCAACACGCTGCAGCTCAGTTTCGACGCCGCTTCCAGGCTCGGCCTGGCGAATAGCCTGACAGCGCTTTTCCTCATTCCTTTACTGGCCTGGCTGTCCGACAAGACGGGGCGCTTAAGAATCATCCTGGCCGGCTTTCTGTTTGCCGCAATTGGCCTGGTACCCGCCTTCCAGCTGCTTTCGCAGGCGGTGAATCCCGGTCTTGCCGCCTTTAGAGCAGAGAATCCCGTGACGATTGAAACGGATAGCGAGCAATGCGGCATACACCTGTTTGCGGGGCCGTGGTCCAAGATCACGCTTTGCGACGAGGTTCGCGGCATGCTGGCCAATTACGGCCTGTCCTTCACCTTGGAGCATTCTCCCGGCCAGCAGTCCGTCACACTGTCCATTGGCAATCATTCCGCGGGAATTACCGGCAAGAACGAGGCCCAGGTCCGGGGGCAAGTGGAAAAGGCGCTGTTCGGCGCCGGCTATCCGGGGATTGTCTGGAAGTATGCGGATGGCGAGCCTCTCGTTACCCGAAACGGCGAGCCTGTATTGGATCGAACCGGCGCGGATCTGGCGAAAGTGGACTACGTTTCCGCGACCTTCGCGTTTCAGCTCATCATCCTGATGGCGGCGCTCGTTTACGCGCCGGCGGCGGCATTCCTGTCGGAATACTTCCATCCGCGCGTGCGCTACCTATCGGTCTCGCTGGTCTACCAAATCGGCAATGGCTGGGCCGGCGGGCTCGTTCCCGTCATTGCCGCAACCCTGGTGGTTTCAACCGGAAACACCTATGCCGGGCTTTGGTATGTGATGGCCGTCGCTGCCGCTTCGCTGTTCATCGCGCTTATGCTGGTGGGCGGCCGGAAATCGCGCCCAATTTATGAATAGCGGGGAAGCAACGGCCTCATCTGCCCCCGCCGCCGGCTTCGCGGTATTCGGCGTCGACGGCGCGGCCGCTGGGACCGGAGCTGGTTGGCCGGGCCTCGCCTGCCCACGTTCCGGTTTCGGGCCATGGCTGAGGTTCCGGCTGGGGCGCCTGGCCGTAGAGCGCCTGCCCGGCCTCCTGCAGCACCGCCTTCAACGCATCGGCCTTCTGCGAGGCGAGGGATGCATCGCGCTTGCTGAGCGCTTCGCACGTCTCCTTCAGGGCAGTCTCGACCCGCGTGCACAGCTCCGCCGAAAGCGTGGCTACATACTCCGCAAGCGTCCGCTCCGCCTGGTAGCAAATCGAGTCCGCGCTGTTGAGCTTATCCGCATCGTCGCGCCGCTGCTTGTCCGCCTCCGGCAGTCGAGTCGAGCCGGTGATGCGGATCGACTGCTTTTTTTGGCTCGCCATGTCCTGCGCGGTAACGTCGAGAATGCCATCGGCGTCGATGTCGAACGTCACCTCGGTCTCCGGCACGCTGCGGGGCGCGGGCGGTAGCCCTTCGAGGCTGAACTGGCCGAGGCTCGTATTGCCGGGCGCCATGGGCCCCTCGCCCTGATAGACATGGACGGCGACGCTCGTCTGCATGCCGGCTGCGGCCGTAAAGATCTCGGAATGCTTGGCCGGGATCTGCGTATTCCGCGTAAACAGCGGCGTTGCCACACCGCCCACTGTTTCGATCCCAAGCGTGAGCGGCGTCACGTCCACCAGCAGAATTGCGCCGGTTTCGCCGGCAAGCTCCCCGCCCTGGATCGCGGCTCCGTGCGCCACGCATTCCATCGAGTCGATACCGGTTTCACCCTTGCGTCCAGCGATTTCCTCGAAGAAGGCACGCACCATCGGCATGCGCGTAGGCCCGCCGGCGAACACGAGCCTGTCGATCTGGCTGGGCTCGATTTTCGCGTCTTGGAACGCCTGCAACACCGGCTCGCGGCAGCGCTCGACCACCGGCCGGACAAGGCGCTCAAGCTCGGAGCGCGTCAGCTCAAATTCGAAATGGTCAGCGCCGGACGGCCCGGCGGCGAGGAACGGGAGCGTGATGCGGGCCGTCGTTGCGGTTGACAGCTCGATCTTGGCGATTTCGCCCGCCTCGCGCAGCCGGGCCGCGGTCATCCGGCCGCCGGTCACGCCGGCGCCCAACCGGGCGCGGGAAAGCCCGGCGAGATGCTCGAAGATGAGCGTGTCCATGTCAGAGCCGCCGAGCTGCGTATTGCCGCTGGTGGCCTTCACCTCGAACACACCCTTGCCGAACTCCATGATCGTGACGTCGAGCGTGCCGCCGCCGAAATCGACCACGGCGATGCGCATCTCCTCCGAAAGCCGGTCCAGCCCGTAGGCCAGCGCCGCCGCCGCCGGCTCATTGACCAGCCGCATGACTTCGAGCCCGGCGATGCGGGCAGCATCCTTGGTGGCGTTGCGCTGGTTGTCATTGAAATAGGCCGGAACCGTCAGCACGGCCTGGCTGACAGGCTCGCCCAGAAAGGCTTCAGCATCGCGCTTGATTTTTTGCAAAAGGAAGCTGGACAATTCTTCCGGTGAGAACTCCCGATCGTGCAAACGCACCTTTTCGCGCAGGCCCATCAGCCGCTTGAACGCTGTGGCGGTACCCTCGGGGTTCACCGTGGCCTGGCGCCGGGCCTGTTCGCCGATCAGGATCTGTCCGTCCGCGCTGAGCGCCACATAGCTCGGAAAAGCCTTTCCTCCAACCGTGACGCCCTCGGCACTGGGTACGATGACTGGACGTCCGCCGCGCAAAACTGCTGCGGCCGAGTTCGACGTGCCAAGATCTATGCCTATTATGGGCATGGCGGCGATCCTTCCAGATTGGGGTGAGATTACCCAAAGTTGTACAAGCCGTCTTGACGCTTATCAATGCGAGTATGCGCGATCCTGGTCAGCATCTGGGATATCCCCAATTTGGCGGGAGGACGCCGCTGAGGCTGGAACCGGGGACTGGGCTATGACAATCGAGAGTGCCGCATTCGTCAGCATCGCGGTCGATGGGAAGGCCTACGGACACGGCGTGATCGTAAGCCTTTCAGGCGAGGCGATAGAACGGGACAAGGTTCTATCGAGGAAGCACTACGGCACCTCGCATGTCATCCCGGAAGAGGAAGCAAAGTTTGTCTATGAGAAAGGATGCGAGCAGGCCGTAATCGGCTCCAGGCAGATGGGAAAAGTGGAGCCATCGCCGGAGGCCGCCGCCTATTTCGCGAAAATGGGCTGCGAGGTGCTACTGCGGCCCACGCCGGAGGCCAGCGGCTTGTTTAACGGGCCGGGGGCACGGAAGGTGGGGCTTTTTCACGTAACGTGCTGAGTTTCCTATGAGAGCCAAACTAGCGTTGGAGGTCCAGGTTGAACGCGAGGCCGGTCATCCGGAAGCAATGCCGAAGCGGTTCCGGCTAAGCGGACGCGAAGTCGAAATCGATGAAAATATCGATGCATGGCATGGGCCTAGCTATCGCTACGTCAAGGTCAGAGGTGGCGACGGCAACGTCTATATCTTACGTTTCGATGAAAAGCGGGCGGAGTGGGAGCTGACGATGTTCCAGAGCCCGCGAGCAGAGGCCTTTGCCAGGCAATTCCATGACGCGAAGCGGCAGCGGCTCGATGGGTGAGCGGCATGCGGCAGCTTAACGATAGACGCGCCAAGGCCTTTACTCCAGCCGGGCGCAAATAGTTTTTTTATTTGCGTCCCTCCCCGCCGGTTAGTCTATGCTATCTATCGCTGCTATTTCGCATGACTGGACCAGGGGGCGGGTGTGGAACAGGATGCAAAACAGGACGGACCCGGTGTACCCACGGCCAATGGCGTGCGCGAGCAGGACCTCATTGCCGTTATTCGGCAGCTCCTGCATGAGCTTCATCCGCAACGGGCCAAGGCCATCGAGGTAGCCGCATCGAGCCGCCTGGAGCGGGATCTTGGCATCGATAGCCTGGGCCGCACCGAACTTGTCTTACGGATCGAACGGTCCTTCGATGCGCGGCTTCCCACCTCGGCCGCCGGGGCAGCAGAGACGGTTGGCGACCTCCTTCGTGCGCTGAATCAGGCGCATACCGGCGGGCAGGTTTCCGAGGGGATTGCGGCTGCCGAGCCTCTACCCGTTGTGGCGGCTGCCACGGAAGCGCGGACGCTGGTGGAAGTGCTGGAGTGGCACGCTGCGCGCCATCCTGACCGGCGGCATTTGACTATACTGGATGACGGTCCTGGGCCGCTTGCAGCCCTGACCTACCGGGAACTGGCCGAAGCTGCGCGAGAGGCCGCACAGGGCCTGATCGAGCGCGATGTTATGCCGGGCGACAGGGTCGCCCTGATGCTGCCCACCGGCCGCGACTTCTTCGTTGCCTTCTTTGCCATCCTTTATGCCGGCGCGGTGCCTGTGCCCATCTATCCGCCAATGCGGATGTCCCAGCTTGAGGAGCACCTGCGCCGCCAGGCGGCCATCCTGCGCAACGCCGGTGCCCGCATTCTGATAACGGTTCCTGAAGCGCGCGGGGCCGCTGCCCTGCTGCAGGCCCAGGTGGAAAGCCTGTCCGCGGTTGAGAGCGTGGCTGGCCTTTCCCCTCGCGGAGCCGTGGGCGGCTTGCCTGCCCCGCGTGAAGCAGACACCGCGCTCATTCAATACACATCGGGCAGCACCGGCGATCCGAAGGGCGTGGTCTTGAGCAACGCGAACCTGCTCGCCAACATCCGCGCCATTGGCCAAGCGATGGAAGCAAGCTCCGCCGACACCCTCGTCAGCTGGTTGCCGCTCTATCATGACATGGGGCTGATCGGCGCATGGCTCGGCTGCCTTTATTTCGCGGCGCCGCTCTATGTCATGTCGCCGCTGGACTTCCTGATGCACCCGGAAAGCTGGCTCTGGGCGATCCACAGATACCGCGCAACGCTGTCTGCCGCGCCAAATTTCGCGTACGAACTTTGCTTGAACAAGATCGATGACGCGAGCCTGGAAGGCCTCGACCTTTCATCGCTGCGCATGACCCTCAATGGCGCCGAACCGGTCAGCGTGCCAACGCTGCGCCGGTTTACCGAACGCTTCGGCCGCTACGGCTTTTGGCCCGAAGCAATGGCGCCGGTTTACGGCCTTGCCGAAAACTCCGTCGGCCTTGCCTTTCCGCCATTGGGCAGGACGCCCGTGATCGATCCCGTGGACCGGGAGGCATTGAGCACGCGAGGGCTCGCAGAGCCCGCCAAGGAGGGCGACCCGCATCCCCTGGAGTTCCCAAGCTGCGGTCTGCCGATACCGGGCAACGAAATCCGCATCGTGGACGAACTGGGCTACGAGCTTGGCGAACGGCGCGAAGGGCGGCTGGAGTTCCGGGGGCCTTGCGCCACCTCCGGCTATTTCCGCAACGAGGCCAAGACCCGCGAGCTTATCCACGGCGGCTGGCTCGACAGCGGCGACCGCGCCTACATGGCTGGCGGCGAGGTCTACATCACCGGCCGGATCAAGGACATCATCATCCGCGCCGGCCGGCACATCTATCCTCAAGAGATCGAGGAAGCCGTTGCCGCGATCCCCGGCTTCCGCAAGGGATGCGCCGCGGTGTTCGGAACGGCCGACCGCGCCTCCGGCACCGAGCGGGTGGTCGTTGTGGCTGAGACGCGCGAGCGCGATCCCGCTGCCCGTGCGGCACTCCTGGCGCGCGCGCAAGAGGTAGCGGCCAGCATCGCCGGTACGCCGCCGGACGAGATCGTCCTCGCCCCGCCGCGCACGGTGCCGAAGACATCCAGCGGAAAAATCCGCCGCAGCGCCGCCAAGGAGCTTTACGAGACGGGGCGCATCGGCGCGCCAGGGCCTGCGCCACGGTGGCAGATCCTGCGCCTCTGGCTTGCCGGCGTGCGTGCCAAGCTCTCCCGGCTCATGGCTGCCGTCCGCGAGACGCTCTACGCGGCCCGGTGGTGGGCCGTGATGCCGCTGGCCCTGGTGACGGCGTGGTTTGCCGTGATGCTGCTACCCCGGCTTAGCTGGCGCTGGCGTGTACTGCGCGGGATCGCCCGCGCCGCGATGGCGGCGATTGGCGCTCCTGTTACCGCCGAGGGCCTGGAGCGGCTGCCACGCGGAAACGCCGTGCTCGTGTTCAACCATTCAAGCTACATGGATGTTGTGGCTCTTTGCGCGGTCCTGCCCGGCGAACCTGCTTGCGTGGCCAAGCGCGAGTTCGCGCACAAGCTTTTTGCCGGGAATTTCTTGCGCCGCCTGGGCACGCTGTTCGTCGAGCGTTTCGACACCAGCGCGAGCCTTGCCGACACGGAAAATGCCATCGCCGCCGCCCGGCAAGGACGGAACATCGTGATCTTTCCGGAGGGCGCATTCACGCGGCGGCCTGGGCTTTCCGAGTTCTATCTTGGCGCGTTCAAGGTGGCGGCGGAAGCGGGCCTGCCCGTGGTGCCGGGCATCATTCGCGGAACGCGGTCCATGCTGCGCAGCGATCAGTGGTTTCCGCGGTGGACGCCGCTGAGCGTCACCATCGGCGCCCCGATCATACCGGCGGGGAAGGACTTCGCGGCGGTGCTCCAGTTGCGTGACGAGGTGCGCAAGGTTGTGCTCGCAGGATGCGGCGAGCCGGACCTCGGGGAGCTGGTGAAACCGCCCGCACCCCTCCGTGGAACCTTTGCGAGCTTTGAGGACTCTCGCTGAGCCGGGAAGCACGCCGCGCCAATCCGAAGCGTTGCAATGGGTCGATAGCGGCTATGCCGGGTTGTTCGCGATCCGATGTGCGCCAAGGCAGTTCATGGATCCCAATGCGGTCTTCTCTGAAAGGGCCAAAACAATCCCGCCCTTTGCCCCGAATTCATCCTTCGCGGCCGCTCTGAAACCGGTCGCGTACTTGAAGCGGCAGCCTACGGTAGCGCCACACAGGGGTGAAGTGCTCGCCAGCCGGGCTTGAACAACAGAAGCCAAACCAGCACGAGGTAAACGGCGAGGATGATCACCATCGCTTCCTCGACTGTTTTTCGCAAATTCTGCCCGGCAATCTGAGGGCGTTATTGCAGAGCGTGGCTGGCGGCCCTTTCGGGCCGCCCGCCACGGTACCTCCTCAGGCTAGCGAAGTTCAACAGCGGGGCGGCTGCGGTGATTTCACCCCTCGGGAGCCGTTATGCGGGCCAGTCTGCCGCAAAGGCTGGTTCGGTGTTCCTGCCTATTTCATTTCCACCACAGGCGGCGGCGTGTAGGCCTTTGCATTGGACAGGGATTCTACCATGGCTGCACCAGGTGCATAGGCTCGCGGGATCAAGTAGAACGGTCCCCGCGGGTGCGGGCAACCAGTTGGACTCCTTGTCCGCACCGGGACTGTCCTTTTGGATGTAGATGGTGAGCGACCCGTCGTTGTTCACTTTCATTGGAGTATCGCTCCCCAAAAAGTAGCGGTCGATCGGATTGGGAACGGTGTAGTAGTTGCTGGCATCGTACATGGTCAAGGACCAGAAACCCGGAGCGATGAAGGGGGGCGTGTCCTTGAAAGTGATCGTATACTTCTTGGTGCCCGTTAGCTGCTGGCCATTACTGTCCAGCGTGCCCTGGTAATAGACTGCCTCCTCGGGTGTGTTGGCTGTCAGACCGATCCGGGCGATGATTGCGCGGGTTCGGTAGTCCGTTTGCGAATTGCCAATCGACGGTCCTGGCATGAACCAACCGTTGACGACCTGACCGAACGGCAGGTTGCTCAACATCGGCCCGATGTCCTTGGCGGCTCGCTCCATGGCCTTGACCACGATGGGATCTAAACTCGCGCGATCCCAGCGTTTACCCAATTTGATCCCCAGGGGTTCGAAATTCGGCAACACGGCCGTGACCTGGTCCTGGGCCGGCGGGTTCTCGTTGATCACGTCGGAGAAAATTTCCCAGAACTGCAACGGGTCCGTGAAGTTCATGGCGCTGGCAGGCTGCTTGGCATCAGTGACCTTGGGCACCGCATAGTTATAGACAGCCGCTGCCGGCGCGGGCTGGCCGGTGAACTTGGCGAGGCCCTGCACTGTGATCTCTTGCATGACCTTCTTGGCCTCTGGCAGATCCGCTGGATTGATAACATGGACGCGAGGTTGAATTAGCGTCCAGCGCGTGGGGCAATCGATACGCTGGACACCTGCGGGAAGTGTGCCCTTGAATCCGGGGCCTACAAGAGCGAATTTGCCTCCCTTGTAACCAGTCGCTGTGCCCCCAGCGTAGGCAAAGGCGTTGGAGTACATGTCCACGATTTCCACCATGTAGTAGCGCCGGTTGGAATCGGGCACCGTTAGGATGACCGGCTCGGGGCCAAGGTCCAGGAAGCCGAAACCGTAGATGACGTTTACGTTCGGGGTGACGTAGCCCGCCTCGACCGAGAGTTTCGGAGTGGAGATGTCCTCCATGCGCCAAATGGAGTTCGGCGCCGCCTTGAGATTTGGTCCTACAGCATCGTTGGCGCGGAGATTGTACATGATGACCGCCGGAGAACCCCAGGTAGCGGCGTCGAGGGCCAAGGCGTAGGTCCAGTCCTCCAAAGCCTTGGCTTGGTCAGGTGTGTACTTTGCCTGCGTCTGTGCAGGCGCGGGCGACGCCGTGCACAGCGCGAACGCCAGCGCCGCGACAGCGTGTAAGATTTGTCTACACATAAGCTTCCTTTCGAGTTGCGGTTACAAAGTCTCGGATTGCGGGCGTGCGTGGGTGGTGGCATTCGCGCCGGTAGGAGCAAAAAGTAAAAAAACGAACCAACGCTCATCCAGCAAACGGCTCAGGCGATATTACAACTCGTACGTAAAGGGTGTCCGTTCAGGCGCGGCAAAATTTGACCAGATTGAATAATAGATGTGATTTCGGCGACGTGATTGCATCGCGGGCTGAGTGGCACCGGCGTGGCGAGCTTCACCGTCGCGGCGGAGCGCACCGCCCAGTGCGAGACCCGCAACCATCGGAGCGGACAAATATCCGGGCCTCGACCTAGCTTGCATCGCCATCGACGGCAGGACGCGCATCAGTTGCGATCTCAACGTGGCGGGCGGTCAGCTCCAGTGGGATTGCGCCAGGGAGTTCGGGGCAGGGACAATCTCTGAGGGAGCGGCCGCTATCCGGTCGGAGTTCATGGAGCGCAAGCGACCAGAATTGGCCCAGGGCTGTCTACCTTCGCTGTCCTGCGGCTCGCCAGCTATCGGTTCCGAAAGCACGCATAGCCCGGCGAGCATTTTCCGAGACCCGCTTCGTCCGCAAACGGCCTGTTGGAAGCATTCTCCCAGCGGGATGGAGCGGCCGGAATCTTTGGCCGTTGGTATCACTCGCCTGTGCCGCCGCTGCCCGGCGCTACTGCCGGAGCGAGGCTGCGGTAGGGGGCGGCAGGCTCGTAGCCGGCGATCTTGTTGCTTTCGATCGCCGCGCGCAGTTTGGCGAGGGTTTCCGCGGAGCCTGCGAAGAGGCCGGGGGAATTTGGCGGGCGTTCAACAGCGCGGCCCGGATCGGCTCCTGCGCATAGATGTTCGCGCTCATCCCGGCCAGATATTGCAGACGCAGGTTGCGGTCCGTGTTGATTGGCCGCTTCCTGCAGCCATGCCGCGAGATCGGGCGGCATTGCCCGCGTAGGTGGAAAGACAGGTCGCGAGAGTGGAATCCCAAATCGTGAAGCGAATGTGCGAGCGCGGGGGTTCCCGGCAGACCGCGCCACAACTGCATCGGCATGTCGATCGTGCATCGGTTCGGCGCTGCCCAGCATGACATGTCGTAACCTCCGCCCTGGCGGTCGTTGATCCAGGTGGTGCCGTCCGGAAACACCGAGAAAAACGTCGCCACCTCGCTCTTGACCACGCCAGTGTTGCTCTCATAAAGCGGAACCCATTGCGTCACGACTCCGCCGGGATTCAGATGCTGTTTCACCAGCTCGAAATAATCGCTTGCGTGTAAAGCGAGTCGCGGCGCCCTTGACCCAGGGATGAATCGGGTCGGATGTGATGACGTCGAATTTTTCCTTCGTGGTCAGAACGAAATGGCGCGCGTCGTCGTAGACGATCTCACGCGCGGGTCGTTGACGACGTTGTAATTTTCCTTGCTGAAATAGGGCGCGATCTTTCTGGGGATGAGCGGCTCGATTTCGCAGATGACGATGCGCTCGACGCTCGGGATAAACCAGGAAAGAGCCCGCCGTGACGCCCGCGCCGCAACCGACCACCAGCACGGAACGCGGCTTCGGATGAACAAGGCTGGCAAGTGGCCGAGCATGCGCTGGAGCCGCATGTCGATTGGGGTCGCTCCCAGCCTCGGTTTTGCCCGCGACATGAAAATAGCGGCTGCCCTCCTCGTCCTTTGAGACCGCAATCGAGGAATTGATGCCCTCGCCCGTGTAAACCACTGTAAGCGGGTAATCCTGGTTCATGATTGTGCGGCCGAAAGCGTAGAGCCCGGCGGCAACGGGTGGCAGGGCGTAGACAAGCATCGCGGCCACGGCTGCCACGGCAGCGCCTGCACCCAGCTCCGCGATGCGGGGCAGGCGCCATCCGCTGCCGGGCGTCGCGATTAGCGCCGGCAAGACGGCAAGCGCAGCGGCGATAATCAAAATGCGCTGCGCCCACAGCGTGCCGGCAGCCGGGATCAGGATCACGCTGAAGGCCACCGCGCCAACGATCGCGCCAATCGTATTCGCGGCATAGACGGCGCCAACCATGCGGCCCGGGTCCCGGTGCTGCGGCGCGGCGGCTGCAAGCGCCAGCGGAAAGCTCGCACCCCAAAGGCAGGCGGCCGGCAGTATGGCCCAGAGGCAGCGCGCCAGATCGAGCTGGAACGTCAGCCACGGGCTGAGGCTGAGCCTCGGATCGACCGGCCAGAACGGCAGCCAGAGATTGACGCTGAACGCAGCCCAAGCGATGGCCACGATCAAAAGAGCCTGGCACCAGCCGAGCAGCGCCAGAGGGTTTCTTCCGCTCCGGCCGGCCATCGATCCAACGCTGCTGCCAAGGCCCAGCCCGAGGAGAAACACCGCTAGAACGATGGAGAAGGTGTAGACGGACGCTCCCAGAAGCAGGGACAAAAGCCTTGTCCACACGACCTGAGCGCCGAGCGCCGTCAATCCCGAGAGCGCAATCATGATGTAGACGGCCGTGGAATCGAGGCGCGGCTCTTCGGGACTCGCGGCGGGAGCTGGGGCCGGTGCTTCGTAGGGCGCCGCGCTCGCCAGCAGAAACGCAAAGGTGGCTAAAATCGCATTGATCGCGGCGGCGGCAAAGGTCGCGGTGGCCATGTCGTAGAGCCGCAGCAGGTAGAAGCCGGCGAGCAGGCAGCCAATCACCGCGCCTGCGAGATTGCCCGTGTAAAGAATTCCGAGCCAGGACACGCCCTTGGGCGTGCTCTCGACGAAGCGGGCGGCACAGGGCAGCGTCGCCCCCATCAGGATCGTCGGCGGCAGCAGGAACAGCACGCACAAGAGCGCCCGCGCCAGGATGCCGGTGAATCCGTGGCTGCCGCCGATGAGCGAGTAAAGATCTGCGGCGGGCGGGAGCACGAATAAAACCAGGATGGCGATCAGGCCTATGCCGCCCTCGATGGCCGCATAGACCTTGAGCGGATGGAACGAGGCCGGAATGAGGCGGGCGAAGCCGAGGCTGCCAATGCACATGCCGCCCATGAAGGTGCCCAGGAGCACCGCCATCGAAGCCGCGGTAGAGCCGATGACGAATTCGAGAAGCTGAAACCAGACGATCTCGTAGACGAGTGCCGCGGCACCGCTGCCGGCGAAGAAAACAAGCAAGAGCGGGTAGAATTTGGCGGATGCCGGAAGCTGCAGCGTGTTGCCGGTGGCGCTCATGGCCCCCCCTTGGATTTGTTGGGCGATGCTAATACCTGATTTGCCGTCTGGGAAGAAGCGTCCGTTCAAACGGGCCACCTCAGACTTCAATTCCGGGTGGGACTGTCAGACGGTCTTAGGTGGGTTCGACTCACATCCTCCTCCGCCATTTATTTAGGGCCTGACGCGAAGTAACCAGTTCACTCCGTCTTCACGAAACCGGAGAAGGCGGCGACGGCGAGCAGGCTTGCCACCCAGCCGAACGCCAGCTCGGCGAGTACAAACGCATTCGTGCACCAGCCAGGGACAGTGACGGACCGGCCGCCAAGCCCAATGCTCACCTCTTTCTGCATCGGCACCCAGGCCTTTTCCTGATGCAGGTCGATCACCGGCAACAGCACGTTGAACGAGTAGACCCAGGGGTTGAACTGGGGATATTCGGCGAACTTCTGCCCGGCAATGTCCGCGCATTTGGTCCAGTTGCCGCCCGCCTCCGGCCGGCACTTCGCCAAGTCCGCGGAAAGGAAGACCTGCGAATCGCGTGGGGCGAAAGCTCCCTGCCCGGCGGCGATTTTGAAATAAGAGCCGCAGACGACTGCCACCGCGGCCATGATGAACAGCACACGCATGGGCCGGTAGCCATGGCCGATGAGCAGGCCGCCGGTCGCCGCCCAAAGTAGCGCCATGAGGGCATCGATGGCCCCGCGCGGTCCCGACCGCCAGCGGGCAAGCCGCCGCCGGATGAGAAAGTCCTCCCGTTTCATGGCCAGCCGCTGCGCTTCCTCCGGATGGCCCATGTCGCGTAAGACCTTGATGAGCTGCGCGAAGGGCTGGGGCTTGAAGTCGCGGCCGATATGCGCGGGCGGCTGGCGCTTGAGCCATTTCTTCCGGGTGTGCGCCCCAATCGGCGCGCCGCCGCCGAAGCGCTCGTAGGTGAAGCCGTCGAGGTGGATCACGTTGCATAGGCCGTTCGAGTGCTTGCGTTCCGGCCAGGCTTCCGGGCTGTCGACGAGCACGTGAATGTGCGCGCTTTTGAGATCCAGCGAGCCGTGGAAGACGGCCGGAAGCTCCTTCTTTCCTTCAATAGGGGCGATGATGAGCGCGCCGGCGACCTTGGCACTCACCAGCGAGACGGCATCCTGCGAGAAGGTTTCGCCGAATGCGGCGGCGTCGTGGGAGGCCGAGTGCGGCACCGAGAAGGTGCCAGCCCGGCAATCGATGTTGCCCCGGATGATGGCGCCGTCGAGCTGCACCTTGCCCTTCGCGTCGAAGCCGTTGGAAAGGTAAAGGTTGCCGGCCAGCTCGATGCGGGTCAGGCGCAGCGCTGTGCCGCCAATGCCCGCGGCTTGGAACTGGCCGCTGCGGCAGTCGAGATCGCCGCCGATTTGCGCGCCGGTGAAGGAAGCCTCGCCGTCGCAGGCGCAGCCCCTGAGATAGAGGCTGCCCTTGAGGTGCAGCCGGTGGCACTTCATCGAGCGGCGTATCGCGGGTTCAACGCGGGCGCCATCCGCTGCGCGCGTATCGTCGGAGCCCGCGAAAAACTCGCCCTTGGTGCAGTCGAGCGTGCCGCCGATTTCGGCGTTGTCGAGCAGCACAAGGCCATTCGCCCGGAAGCCGTCGCGGAGTTCGAGATTGCCGCCGATGGTTACCGTCTCCAGGTCGGCGGACAGGCGCTGCGCCCTCCAGGGCCGGCCTTCGATTATGCAGCCGGTGCAGGCCAGCGTGCCGCTGATTTCGGCGCCGAAAAGCTGGAGGCTGCCCTCGATGACGGCATGGCGCAAGAGCAGGGCGCCGTCCACCCTGACGCCATCCCCCCGTATGCAGGCAACGGAGGTTCCCTCAAGGCTCACGACCTTGGTTTTCGCGTCGGAGAAGTGGAACTCGCCGCCGATTGTGCAGTTCTCGATCCAGAGTGGCCGGACCTTCGTCGCGCCGGCGAGGTTGACCGCGCCGCTTATGTACGCGCCCTGGATGCGGATGCCGCTGTCATGGACGGCACTGCGGTTCTCGCCTCCAAGCGCGAGGTAGCGAAGAAAGTCCGCCCTGACCTCGTTCTCTTCCGTGGGCGTAGCCAGCCTTGCCCCGCTGAACGAGCATTGCTCACCCTTAAGTGCGGCGTCCAATAGTTTCCGTTCCGCCGGTTTGAGCGGCTCGAACTCTTGCAAAGCAACCATCGGCCCACTATCCCCCTACAAACCCAGCCAAGCGCCAACCTTTGCCGCGAAGTGGAAATGGATGCAATCATGGAAAGCAAACAATTTGCCTTTGGCCATTGGCCTTCTCCGGTTACGGCTGCTTCTGTAGCGGAAGGGGCGCTGCGGTTCGGGCGCGTGCAGGCCGAAGGCGATGCCATCTATTGGAGCGAAGGCCGGCCGTTGGAGAAGGGCCGCACGCCGGTGATGCGCTGGAGTAAGGCGGGCGGTGTGAGCGAGCTTCTGCCGCAGCCTTACTCGGCGCGCTCACGCGTGCATGAATATGGCGGCGGCGAGTTTCTGGTGGCGGGCGGGCGGCTGTTTTTCGTGAATGACGCCGATCAGGATGTGTATGCGATGGATTTGGCGGCAGGCGCGGGCAGCGTCCGGCGCCTCACGAACTTACCGGAGACACGCTTTGCAGACTTCGCTTCGGACAATTCGCGCCATAGGTTGATGGCGGTTGGAGAGACGCACGGCGCTGGCCGCGGGGCACTGCCGCGCAACGCGCTTTGGACGATCCCGCTAGGTGGGACCGGCGCAGCGCCTTCGCCGCTACTGGAGGGGCACGATTTCTACGCCAGTCCCCGGATCGGCCCAGACGGACGCCACCTCGCGTTTCTCGCCTGGGATCTGCCTGCCATGCCCTGGGACGCTGCCCGTCTTTTCGTTGCGGAGCTGGCAGAGGATGGGCACGCCGGCGCGCCCATCGCTGTTGCGGGTGGGGATGGGAGCGCCTGTTTTCAGCCTGAGTGGGGAGCGGACGGCACGCTTTTCTTCATCTGGGATGCTGAAGGCTCCGGTCAGCTTTACGCCTGGCGCGGAGGTTCCGGGCCGCAGAAAATCCTCGACACCGGCGGCGATCTTTCCATGCCGCAATGGAGCTTCAATACCGCGAGCTACGCTCTGCTGCCCCAAGGCAAAGCCTATTGCACGTTCGTCAGAAATGGCGAGGCGGGCGCTGCCATTGCGGACTTGGGCGCGGCCAGTCTGACGCCGCGCGAAACCGGTTTCAGCGCCATCCATGCCATATCCGCAAGTGGGGCTGGCGTTGTTCTGGAAGGCTTGAAGGACGTCGAGGCGCTTTGCATCGCGCTGGACAATCCCGCGAGTGCGGCGGCTTCCCCGGCCATCCTGCGCCGCAGCAGTGCGGTGGCTATGGACGCGGGCTACATTTCCCGTCCGCGCCGCCTCGAAATCCCAAGCGACGCGGGCACAATCCACGGCCTGCTTTACCCGCCGCAAAACCCGGCAGCCCACGGCCCAGCCAGCGCGCTGCCGCCGCTTATCGTGAGCCTGCATGGCGGCCCCACGAGCGCCGCGTCACGCGGGCTCAAGCCGCGAACGCAGTTTTTCACCTCGCGGGGCTTCGCCTGGCTCGACCTCGATTATGCTGGCAGCACGGGCTACGGCCGCGCCTATCGCGAGCGGCTCACCGGCAATTGGGGTGTGGCGGATGTCGCGGACACGATTGCTGCGGCGCGGTTCGCGGCGCAGGCCGGGATCGCCGATCCGGGCGCGACATTTGTAACGGGAGGCAGCGCCGGCGGCTACACGGTGCTTATGGCCATCGCCACAGCGGACGTGTTCCGGGGCGCGGCGAGCCATTACGGGATTTCCGACCTCATCGCCCTCCAGAAGACCACGCACAAATTCGAGCATGGCTATCAGCAAACGCTGCTCGGCGCTTCGCTGGAAGAGAACGAGGCGGTCTACCGCGAGCGCTCGCCGATCCAGCATGTCGAGCGCATCGTAACACCGCTGATCCTGTTTCAGGGGGCCGAGGATAATGTGGTTCCCAAAAGCCAATCGATTGCCATCGCGGAGGCGCTGCGGGCCAAGGGCGTGCCCGTCGAATATCACGAATTCGCGGGCGAGGGGCATGGCTTCCGGCGGGCGGATACGATCCGCACCTGCCTGGAGTGCGAGCTTGCTTTCTATCTTGGGCTCATGGCTGGAGAGGCGGGCGCGGCTTAGCTCCGGTTGGATGGATTGGGGCCATGCGCAGCGTCCCCCAATCCCAGCCTCTAAGGTTGGCGCATATGCGCGAAGGCGGGCTCAAATGCCATGATGGAATGGCGTGAGTGGAAATGACGATCCCGGACGCGGGCTAGGCCGGGTCCGGGACGACGCGTGACAATTCCGTGAGGGCCGGCCCAGTTTCATAGCCTGAGCTTGGCACCTAATATCGTGGCATGTAGAAGCACCGCCAAAGTGGTACTCGGCCGCTGCCGGGAACCACTGGCCTATGCTCCAGGCACAGCCTGCTTAATCGCGCGCGTGCATCGAGGAGGCGCTTTTGCAAAAATTTGAGTAAACCGGCGGGCCGGAGCTAAGGAGCCGGCCGCGGTGCGATGGCGAAATCGTATCTCCGCCCGCCGCCGCCGGGGTAGAGAAAGTGCCACCATTCCGCGGCGTAGTTCTTGAAACCGGCGTCCCCGGCGATGCTCAGCAAAAGCCGGCGGTTCTTGCGCTCGGCGAGCGTTATTTGGGGCGAGGCCGTGTTGGCCTTGGGGTCGAAACAATCGAAGGATGTGCCCATGCCGAGGCTTCCGCCGGCGGTGCCGGGCGCGGTGCAATCCCTCTCTTCGTCCGGCGTCTTGCCCGCCGCCGCGGTGGCCGGAACGATCGTCAGATCAATCGCGAATCCTGTCGAGTGTTGCGATTGGGACGCAATGTATTCCGGCACGAGCTGCGACTTTTTGAGGTGGGGATAATGGCGCTTCGTGCGTCCATCCTCGGGAGCCCCCGCCCACGCAACGAAGGCCCGCACCGCGCGGACGGGCCGGTAGCAATCGTAGACCTTCAGCGAATAACCGAGGCTCTGGGCTTTATTCTGCGCCCGGGCCAGCGCCTCCGCCGCGCTCCGCCGCAATACGCATTCGGCCGCGCCATAGCCGGGAACCGGCTTGCCTGTGAAGTTGTGCGGCTCCGCATAGCGCATGTCCTGCCCGATGGAAGGCGCCACATCGCGAAGGTAGACGAAGCCTTCGGGCAGCCCCTCCGCTTTGGCACCGGCTACGCAGGGATATACTGGCGCAAACAGAGCGCACCCCACCGCAAGCGCGCGCCCTGTTTTTCCGGCTGTCAGTAGCAACTGATGAACTCCCGGAATACCCAGCCAACCCCGATATAGGCCCAAGGCCGTCCCTGGCCGTCCTGGGCTATACTCTGAATGGATACGGATGTTCCGTTACGAAGCGTTCCTACAATTTCGCCATTTGGAGACGACCGGATATTGAGAGGCGTTCCGGTTGGGTCTGTGACAATGCATCCTGACTGGGCCGCGGCGGAAGAAGCCGCCAGAACGATTGCGATCAAGGCAGCTCTAAGCATGGCGAACCCCATTCGGCAAACTACCGTAGGCCGTAGGATGTAAGTAGGTTGGTGCACAAAGTCCAGGGCTGGCGGCCGCCTTTCCAGGTAATGGCAGGGGGCTTGCACAGGCCAAGTTTAAGGAAGTACCACCTCGCCGCGCTCATTCAACGCAAAATGCGGGTTCCATGCGACCTCCCATAGGTGGCCATCCAGATCCGCGAAATAGCCGCTGTGACCGCCCCAGAAAACATCCTGCGCCGGCTTCACCATCTTGCCGCCAGCCGCTTCCGCCACGCTTAAGAAAGCTGCAACCTCCTCCTTGGCGCGGACATTGCAGGCAAGCGTAATACCCGCGAAGCCGCTTCCTTGAGCCTCGACATTGGCATCCTCAGCCAGCGCCTCGCGCGGATAGAGCGCCAGAACCATCCCGCCGAGCTGGAAGAACACGATATCGCCCTGGCTGGCGGGCGAGGCTTTGCAGCCCAGCCCTGTTTCGTAAAAATGGCGCGCTTTTTCCACGTCGGCCACGCCGAGTGTCACGATGTTGAGACGCGGTTCGAGCTTCATATCGTTGGATCTCCTTTGGGGCTGGCCAGCGCCATCAACCGGGCATCCTGCGCGCGCAGATAGTCCATGCCCCATGGCCCACGCTCAAGGCCCGCGATCAGCACCTCGGGCAAATCCGCGGCAAATTCGCTGCTGCAAGAGGCGGCGCCCAGCGCCACGGCAGCCACGGTATCGACATCCCCCGTGAAGTCCACGCAGCGGCGCAACAGCGCGCTAAGCGAGGTTTCCGCCATGATCGCGGTGATTGCGGCCCGCACGGCTGTCATCCCTTCCGCGCCGACCTTGCCAGCATGGGACCGCGACCAATCGCCTGCGATATGCGCATCGAGGAAAGCGGGAAGGCCCGTCTTGCCGCCAAGCTTATAGAGAAAATAGTGCGTTGCGAGCGCCGCAGCCTGCGCCGAGCGGACGCCGCCATCGGTGGCGTGCGTGATCTGCGCCTGCCGCTCCGCCACTTGCAGCACGGAGGAAACCTCAGGCAATGCGCCGATGGGGCAGGCGCGCATCGCCGCCCCCGATTTTTCCGAATCCGGGCGGATGCGGGAGGTGAACTCTGCCGCATCGCTTACGGATTGCAAGAATTCCCAGAACCGCCCGGCGTAGCCCTCGCGCGGGTCGCGTTTGAAGGCCAATACGAACTTCTCGGTAAATTGCAGCGCGGTGGCGTCCGCGCCATGATCGATGAGCGCCTCCGCGACAGCGAGGCTCATCTGCGTGTCGTCGGTGTAAGCTCCTGGCGCGATGGCGTGCCGCGGATGCTTCAAGTAGCGGCTCAAGTCGTTGGGCCGGTCCGCCGATGGCTTGGCATATTCGAAACCCGCCCCATAGGCGTCGCCTATTGCAATCTCGACCAGCATTCCACCCCCCTGTACCCGCCCGCGTTCCAGGCATGCCTTTTCATATAGAAAGCTGGGCAAAATGGGGCACGGATTTTTAGCGATATTCTGCTTTTAGCCGGCCGGGCCGCCGCCTGCACCCAAGCTATTGGCGAGGCCAGAGATCATGGCGCCAAGCTCCGTAAAATCCAGGCGGCGGGGCGAGGAGCTTCGCCAGGCGAGCCCGATCTTGCGCGCGGGCTCGGGCGGCGCAAACGGCAAAAGCTGGATATCGCTGCGTTGCGCCTCGGTTTCGAGGCTCATCCTGGGCAGGAGCGTCACGCCGAAGCCGTTGGCGACCATTTGCACGAGCGTCGAAAGGCTCGTGGTGCCGAAGGTGTCGAGGTTCTGCACCTGCTTGAGGCTGCAAAACTCAAGGGCCTGATCGCGCAGGCAATGGCCCTCCTCCAGCAGAAGCAGCCGTTCGTTCTCGAACAGCTCCGGCGTGGCCAGCGCCTCGGCCGCAACCGGCTTGCCGGCGGGCATGGCCAGCACGAAGGCGTCCTTGAACAGCTCCAGCGTCTCGATATCCGGCTCACCAATGGGCAACGCCAAAAGCACCACGTCGAGCCTGCCGCCCGCCAGATCCGCAAGCAAATATTGCGTTTGCGCCTCGCGCAGGTGCAGGTCGAGATTGGGATAGGCGGTGCGCAGCACGGGCAACAGCTTCGGCAAAACATAGGGCGCAATGGTTGGAATGACGCCAAGCTTAGAGTTGCCCCGAAAGCACGCGCCCGCTATGGCGCGTGTAATCGGCCAGATCCCGGACGCTGGCAAGGATTTGCCTGGCCCGGCGCGCAACCTCCTGGCCCGCTGGCGTGAGCTTCGCGCCGGCTCGCGTGCGCTCGATGAGCACCACGCCCAGTTCCTTCTCAAGCTCCTGGATTTGCATGGACAAGGCTGGCTGCGTGACAGCGCATTCGTCCGCCGCCCGGCCAAAGTGAAGCAAGCGCGCAAGCGCATCGAAATAGCGGAGCTGCCGCAGTGAGACGTTTATCATCAACTCATCTTATCACAAGTTCAGAATATGCGAATAGATCTTATCGGTGCTCCAGCCTACGGTTTTTCTGGGAAACCTCAATGGAGACTACGGATGACTTGGCTCCTTAACGGTGATGGCCGGAGCGCTTCCCGGTGGCCGGAACATTCCGCATGACCCGCTCATTGTTATTGCGCCGGCCGTGAAAAACGGATTGCCGCCACTACGAAAAAGGTGCTTCTCCTATTAGTAAAACTAGAACCTGAACGGAGAGAATATGGCCAGTGAAAGCAAGTGCCCGTTTACGGGCGGAACCCACGCGCGCACAAACCGTGACTGGTGGCCGGAGCAGCTGAATCTTCAGGCTCTCCACCAGCACTCCACCCTGTCCAATCCGATGGGCGAGGCGTTCGACTACGCCAAGGAATTCAAAAGCCTCGACCTGAATGCCGTGATCAAGGACCTTCATGCCCTGATGACAAACTCGCAAGAGTGGTGGCCGGCGGACTTTGGCCACTACGGAGGGCTGTTCATCCGCATGGCCTGGCACAGCGCAGGCACCTACCGCATTGGCGACGGCCGGGGCGGTGCAGGAGGCGGCCAGCAGCGCTTCGCGCCGCTCAACAGCTGGCCGGACAACGCGAACCTAGACAAGGCGCGCCGGCTGCTGTGGCCGATCAAGCAGAAATACGGCCGGAAAATCTCCTGGGCCGACCTCATTATTCTCGCGGGCAACACCGCTCTGGAGTCGATGGGCTTCAAAACGTTCGGTTTCGGGGGCGGGCGTGAGGATACCTGGGAGCCCGAACAGGATATCTTCTGGGGTCCTGAAGGCAAGTGGCTGGCGGACGAGCGCTACAGCGGCGAACGCGATCTCGATAATCCTCTAGCCGCCGTGCAGATGGGCCTGATCTACGTCAATCCCGAAGGGCCGAACGGCAATCCGGACCCAGTCGCGGCGGCCAAGGATATTCGCGAAACGTTCGCCCGTATGGCGATGGACGACGAGGAGACCGTCGCGCTGATTGCTGGCGGTCACACCTTCGGCAAGACCCACGGCGCTGGCGATGTGTCGCTGGTGGGGCCAGAGCCCGAAGCGGCCCCCATGGAGGCGCAGGGCTTGGGCTGGATCAGCCGCTATGGCTCCGGCAAAGGCGGCGACACGATCACGGGCGGCCCGGAAGTCACCTGGACGCAGACGCCCACGAAGTGGAGCAACCACTTCTTCGAGAACCTGTTTAATAACGAATGGGAACTCACCAAGAGTCCGGCCGGCGCCTATCAGTGGAAGGCGAAAGGCGGCGCGGCCACGATTCCGGACGCCTACGACCCGTCGAAGCGGCACGAGCCAACCATGCTGACCACGGACCTCTCGCTGCGGTTCGATCCGGCATACGAAAAGATCTCACGGCGCTTCTATGAGAACCCGGATCAGTTCGCGGACGCATTCGCCCGGGCGTGGTTCAAGCTGACGCACCGCGACATGGGTCCGATCGCGCGTTATCTCGGCCCGCTCGTTCCGAAGGAGCCGCTGCCGTGGCAAGATCCGATCCCCGCCGTGAATCATCCGCTGATCGGCGAGGAAGACATTGCTGCTCTCAAGGCTCAAATCCTCGCCTCCGGCCTGTCCGTTTCCCAGCTGGTCTCGACGGCTTGGGCGTCGGCGTCGACGTTCCGCGGCTCCGACAAGCGCGGTGGAGCGAACGGCGCGCGTATTCGCCTCGCGCCGCAAAAGGATTGGGAAGTCAACCAGCCCGCCGGACTAGCGAAGGTCCTTGAAGACTCTCGAAGCGATCCAAAAGAAGTTCAACGCTTCGCAGCCTGGCGGGAAAAAGGTGTCGCTTGCCGACCTGATCGTTCTTGGCGGCTGCGCAGGCGTCGAGAAAGCCGCGAAGGACGCCGGGCACGATGTAAAAGTCCCCTTCAGGCCGGGGCGCATGGACGCGTCGCAAGAGCAAACCGACGCGGCCTCCTTCGCGCCGCTCGAACCTGTGGCTGACGGGTTCCGCAACTACTCCCGCGGCAAGCAGCGCTTGCCGGCCGAGGAACTGCTGGTGGACCGGGCTCAACTGCTGACGCTGACAGCGCCTGAGATGACGGTTCTCCTCGGTGGCCTGCGGGTCCTCGGCGCAAACACGGGCAAGTCCACGCACGGCGTCTTCACCAAACAGCCTGAGACTCTGACGAACGGCTTCTTCGTCAACCTGCTCGACATGGGCACGCAATGGCAGCCGTCCGCCAGCTCTGAGGGCGTGTACGAGGGACGCGACCGGAAGACGAACGCGGTCAAGTGGACTGGGACCCGTGCCGACCTGATCTTCGGCTCGAACTCCCAGCTCCGGGCCATCGCGGAAGTCTATGCGTCCGCGGACTCGAAGGAGAAGTTTGTGAAAGACTTTGTGGCGGCGTGGACCAAAGTGATGGACCTTGATCGCTTCGGCCTCGCCTGATCGCTGCGGAAAGGTTTTCGAGGCCGTCTAAAGCGCAGCCGCGCTTGGGCATCGCTAGAAACAACTGCGCGATGTGGCCTAGCGGATGGTCATCTCGATCGAGGCGGCCCCGCAGCTTAAAAGCCGCGAAGTAATCGGTCACAGGGGGCGCGGCGGCCGATAAGATTCCGCCGCGCCCCGCATTAGAATTGCTGAATAGTCTTCAGGGACCGTTTGGCTAGAATTTCAACCGAGGCCAAAAGGCAGCGCCTAAGCCTCGCAAATCACAGGAGGAAATGAAGTGAAAACATGGACGAAACCAGCGGCGTCAGCCGTCGAAGCAAGCTTTGAAGTCACACGCTACCTCCCTTCCAAGCTGGATCCCGCCGCCCGGAGGACATGCGGGAAGTAAAACCGTACCAGCTGGCTGCTTGATGCACAGCCGGCCCGTTGCCGTTTGGCCGGCGAGGTCTTTCACCCCGCCCTTGTCCCAAAAGATGGACTTCGCCGGCTTCAGCTTCCGCCTTCCACAGGGCCGCGCGCCCGGCACCCGCAGGTGCTCCTCTATGCCGCATCCTCCTCTATTGCCCCAACAAAGGGCAGCTCGCGAAAGTAGTGGCCTGCGTCCATCCCATACCCCACGACGAAGCGGTCGGGGCACTCGAAGCCGGCGAAATCCGCCTCAAGCTCCGTCTGGCGATGCCCGCGTTTGTCGAGCAGCACCGCAATTGCCACGCTCCGCGCGCCCCGGCCAAGCAGCAGGTCGCGGGTGAATTTCAGCGTCTTGCCCGATTCGAGGATGTCGTCGATCAGCAGCACGTCGCGGCCCTTTACCCGGGCATCGATGTCGCGGAGGACATTCACCTTGCCGCTGGTGGTGCCCGCGCCGTAGCTCGAAACGAGGATAAACTCGATTTCGGGGGCGAGCCCAGCCCCGTGCATGGCGCGGATCAGATCGGCCGCGAAGATGAAGGAGCCTTTGAGCACCGACACAACGAGGAAGCCCTGGTATTCGCGGGCGGCGATTTCGCCGGCAAGCTCCTGATTCCGGCGGGCGATAGCCTCCGCCGGGAACAGCACCTCTATTTTCTTGCCCCGCACGATTGGCATGGTTCCACCGGAAAGGATGAGATCGGGAAAGACCGTTGACGGTCATATAACTAGCCCCGGCCCCGGCGTAAAACGCAATCTTGGCCACCATCGCGGCCCGGAAGTCAGGTTAACGAAGTTTTTGCGTTGGCGCAGCGGCGGCGATTCGTTGCGCGCACCGATTCGAACCGGAGCGCGAACGCGCAGCATAGATCCTGCTTTATTACAGGCGAAGAGACGCCGCGTGCGCGTTTGGCCGTGCTTTTGGAGCATTTGGCCCAGTTCGATGACGGGCGCGAGTAGTGGCGGGGGATGTATCCGTTATCGGAAATGCTTCTGCTGTTACACCACGCCACGGGACGCGGCCTAGCGCGCCGGGCCGGCGCCCGGGTGAAAAGCGCGCGTTGGAAGGGGCGCTGCGCGAGATCGGCGAGTGCTGCGGCATGGGTCTGTTCGCCGGTCATGGCATCGGCGCCCGCCCAGTCGAATTGGCCAGGCGCGGCGGTCTTACCAGAGCCGGCCGTCGGCTCCATCGCGCGTCGAGGCCATGCGCGAGAAAATCGAAGCTGGTGATTGCCTGAAACCATCCGTTGCGCCCCCGGCATCGAACCGGCTGGTTCGCAACTTGTCTCTCAGCGCCACCGGCACAAAGTGGACGGGCTCCGAGGCACGTAGTGGAGGCGTTTACGAGCCAATGGATAGCGGGCTCGCTGACGGCGTGCGCATCTCCTCCGGGGCATCCTGGCGTTTGCCGGAGGTGCTGGCGCCCGTTCCAGAATACTCCGCGATCATCAGCGTCCAATCGTCCTTGGGAGCCTGCCCAGCCGGCGGGTGAGCCACTTTTCCATCTCGGTTTTGAGCTGCGCCACTGGCAGGTATTGATGTCTCGCAAGCTGCTTGAGCAGCCGGACCGGAAACTCCGCGGTGGCCGAGGATTGGGCGTCGATTCCGTCCGTGATGATGGCGACCTTGTCGCCCCGCCGGAGCTGGCACTTCGCGGTCTTGTACAAGGGTTCGGCCAAAAGGCCGGGAATGGGGCCGCTCACCTGCAGAACGTAGCTGTTTTCGTGCGAGATGATTGCAACGGGCGGGTGCCCCGCGCTCGCCGCCTCGACGTGTCCGTCGGTGAAGATGTCCACGGCGATTATCGTGCTTATGATGTCTGTGAAGGCCGGCTCGGTGGTGATCACCTGCGAGACCTTCTGCAGAAGCGTGCCGGCGCCAAAGGCATGCTGGCAATGGATGGTCCTGACGATCGCGGAAAGGGCGATGGCGCCGGCCTTGGCCTTGATGCCGTGACCCATGATGTCGGCGAGCACCAGGCGGGTGAAGTCCGTGCCTTCGAGCGCCAGCGCGAAGTCGCCGCCGCCATAGGAGGCCGTGCCGGAAAGCACCTCCAGCTTGAAGCCCGGAAGTTCGTGACTTAGCTCGTTTGCGAGCAGCACGCCGGCGCTGCGGCCGAAATAGTTGGCAAGGTGGATCAGCCGCCTCGTGTAGCTCGCAATCGCCACCTCCAGCGCTGTGATCAGCGCGAAGGTCGTGATCGGCTTCGGCAGGCACTGGTCGATATAGAACGGATAGCGCCGGAACTCCTCGAATTCGTCCGGCCAAGCCATGAGCACGACTGGGATGGGGGCCTGGTCGAACTCGGCGTGGAATATGCCCTCGCGATGAAAGCTCGGGTCGTAGTCGGCGAGGATGGCGTCGACCCTTTTCTTGGCGACGACAGGCTGGGCCTCGGCCACCGTTTTGACGCTGCTCGTGTCGTAGTTCTGGGTGAGCATGGTGGCGAGGCTGTTGCGATCCTCGTCATCCTCGCAGATGATAAGGACATGCGGCTGGGCTTTGCGCAATTTGGCCCAGCCTATGAGGCGGTTCGGATTTCCTGGCAGGTATTCGATATCGCGCAGGCTTTGCGACACGATCGCGGGGCCGCGGCCCGCGAAAGCGGCGGCCGGGTGGGCTGGGTCCACATTGTCCAGGCTCTTGAAGAAATCCTCGATGCTGCCGCCGTCATGGCTGAACTCGATGCGGAGCGAGAAGCTGACGAGGCTGACCTCAAGGGACATGAAGGTCGGCTTTGGCGACGCGTACTGCACGACCGTATTGGCGATGCCCGTGATGGCAATGAGGATGCTGTCGATCAGGGGCAGGGTGAGGCAGCCGCCGCCGATCCCCTGATCCGTGCCGCGCACGCAAGAATTTTCAAGCCGCCTGCGCAGGTTGTTTCTAAGCCAGCGAATTTCTTCGTGGGTGGCGGGTCTTGTTTCTTCGAACAGAATCATGACGCACCTGCTCCATATGCACCGGCGGAGTTGACGGCGGCGCTGCCATTCGCCGCCTTGGCTTGTGTTGGCGATCTGGAAGCCCGCGAGCCGCAGCGGCGGGCCTGGGTGTGCCGCCAGGCTGGTCTTTGCTTTGCGAGCTGGAGCCGGGCTGGGGCAAGCGCAGCCACAAAATGTCCGGAATGTTCGTTTGCTGCGGCAATTCCTGAACTAGCGGCACTTCGCATGACTGCCCGCGTACATCTCAACGGCGCTCCACTTAGGTGCAACCCTAGCAGGCACAGGTTAAAGCGGCGGGACTTGGCTTAGCTGGATTCGAGTAAAGTTATGCGGATCGGGGCCGGGCCGATCGGCGAGCCCGCCAGTCCGAGCCGTATCGGAACCGCGCTCGCTTCCCCCCACGGTGCCGTGAGCCACTGAGCCAGATATTGAACACTTGTGACGGCGCAAGCTTCGATCCACCGAAGCATGCTTTGCTCTCACTTGCCGGTTGTGGTGCAGTCTTGCAACGGGTGTGATGAATTTGAGGCGAACCGGCGCAACAGCCGTTCGCACGGGGCCGAAACTGTTTACACTTTATTAGTGCTGAGTGATTTGGCTGCAATTTCAAAAGCCGAGAAGGATGGCGTGGGTGCGTAAAGCGAGTTTCCCAGGGGGCCCGGCTTAAGAGGCGCACGTTCGCCTCGCGAGCCAATCAGGCGGAACGAGGCGAGCTATGAAGCTCTTTCAAATTATCGCAAGCGCGCAGGGTAGCCGCGCATTTTCGAACATGGGGCAGGCTTTCGGCTTTACGGATGAGCTGATGGCACAAGCTGTCCGGTACTTCATCCCGCCGATGGCCAAGGCCATCGAGAAGCGGGCACAGACGCATGAAGGGCTGTTGTCGGTTCTGGAGTTCCTAGGCTCGCGCCGTTACGACCGCTTCCTCGACGATCCGCGCATCTTCGGACACAGCGAAGTACAGAAGGAAGGCGAGCGGGTGCTCGAATACCTTTTTGTGCGCGATGCCCGGGTGAAGAAGATCATCGAGAACCGGAGCAAGGTTCTGCCCATCGAGGCCGGAGCGTTGCAAATCATCCTGCCCTATGTCGCCGTTATGGTTATCGGCGCCATCGAGGTCAAAACCCGGCGCCCGCTTGGCGTAATCTGGCACCGCATAGCCAAGGGCGCGGCCGATGACCGCGAGCTTGCCAATCCTTATCTCGCGCTTGCGCAGCACCTCAAGAAGCAGGAGCGCGACCAGAAGGAGCACCGGCGGCGGCGGTTTTTCTCCTTCCTTGGCGTGGGGTCCTCCCAGGCGCCGCAGAAGCGCGACGAGCCGGCTCTCGAAGCCCCCAACCTCTTCCAGTCCGCTTAAGGACTGGATGCAAGGCTGGGGCTCCACCGGTCGATGACGTGGAAAAAGGAGCCGGTGACATAGCCGCGGCGCAGGCCGTATGCAGGGACTGGCTCTCTATCGGCATTTGCTGGGCTTAGGAGCTTTTCGCCTTCCTCGGTGAGGATGGTGGAATAATGGAAATCGTGGCCGGAAACCATGCTGCCGCGCTCGCCAAGAACGCATGGTGTCAAGAGTTCAGCGCGCCGGTATCCGAGGTGGAGCTTGCGGGCCGCGAAACTTGTTTCGAGCCGCAAAAGCCCTAGCATGGCATGCCGTTCGCCTTTCGCATCGAGCAGTCCGTCACCCAGCACCATGTACCCCCCGCACTCGCCGTGAATGGGCTTCGTTTCCGCGAAAGAGCGCATGCCCGCGATGAAAACCGCGTTGGAGGCAAGCCGCCCGGCATGAAGCTCTGGATAGCCGCCGGGCAGCCAAACTGCATGCGCTGAAGCGGGCGGCGCTTCGTCTGCCAGCGGGGAGAAGGGCAGAATTTCAGCGCCCGCGTCCCGCCAGTCTTTGAGAATATGCGGATACATGAACGAAAATGCCGCATCCTGCGCAAGCGCAATGCGCTGGCCTGGGGGAGGCAAGGCGCCCCTCATCCTGTCCTTCTCCCCGAGGGGAGAAGAGTCGTCAGAACAGTCCTCTTCCGCTAATTGAAGCTCCGCGGCTTGCTCCCTCTCCCCTTGGGAAGAGGGTCGGGGTGAGGAGGCCTTAATCAGCGCGCTGAGATCGAGATACGTCTCGGCGACATCCGCGAGTGCATCGAGGCAGGTCTGAAGCCCGGCGATTTCCCCGGCCTGGACGAGACCGAGGTGCCGTTCAGGCAGGCCGATTGCCTCATTGCGGGGGATCGCGCCGAAGACCCGCATGCCGATTTCATCGAAGCCTGCGCGTGCCATTTTTTCGTGCGCGGGGCTGCCTGCGCAGTTCAGGATGACGCCCGCGATTTCGACGCCCGGCCGCAAGCGGGCAAATCCGCGCGCAACGGCCGCTGCTGTCTGGGCCTGTGCCGAAATATCGAGCACCAGGACAACCGGCAGCCCTGCGAGTGCAGCGATATCGGCGCTCGCGCCATTGCCCCATTGGCCCGGCGTGGCAGCGCCGTCGAAAAGACCCATCAGCGCTTCGACGGCGGCGAAGTCCGCGCCATCGGCCTCGCTCAAAAGCGCGAGCGCGGTTTCCTTGCGCATGGCCCAGCTATCGAGATTATAGCTTGGACGCCCGCAGGCGGCCTCATGGAAGGCGGGATCGATGTAATCCGGCCCGCACTTGAACGGCTGGACGGTAAGGCCTCGCCGCTTGAGCGCGCGCAGGAGCCCGAGCGTCACCATGGTTTTGCCGGAGCCGGAGCTGGGCGCGGCAATCATAATGCCATGCGGCTTGCTGTGAACTGGAAACATCGCTCTACATAACGCCTATGAGCGATGGCGGCAAACCTTCACAATCCGAATCCGGCTCACGCTCTGGTGAAGGTGCTGAACCATCCAGGCATCGAAGCCGATATCTTGATCCTCTCGCGCGATGGCCGCATTATCGGCGGTGCCGGTGCTTGGCGCGCAATCGCGCAGTGCCCTATTGCGTGCGTTTTTGGGCGAAATTCCAGGCCGGCACTCAGGCTGCCAGTCCGGCAGCCCGGGGGCGGCGGAGATGGGGCCGGACTGAGGCAGGGAGCGGGGGGAGAAAACGGTGAGTAGCAAGCTTAAGCCATGGACGGTGAGGGGTTCGAAGCATGTGCTCCGCAGCCCATGGATTTCTGTGCGCGCCGACGATTGCGTTACGGCGGAAGGTTTTGAAATATCTCCCTTTTACGTGCTGGAATACCCCGATTGGGTGCACATCGTTGCCCTCGATACCGAGGATCATTTAATCCTCGTGCGCCAGTACCGGCACGGGCTCAGGCGCATCTCGCTGGGGCTGCCCGCGGGCGGCATAGAAGAAGGCGAGCCAGTGCTCGAAGCGGCGGCTCGCGAACTTCTGGAAGAGACAGGCTACCGGAGCACGGGGCGGCTCACGCTCGTTGCAAGCCTTTCGGCCAACGCGGCAAGTCACACCAATTTCTGCCACACAGTGCTCGCGGAAAACGTGTCGGCGATCGCTGCCCCGCGCCACGACCCAACCGAGGTGGTCGAAGTGGAGCGCATGCCCTATCGCGAGGTTTTGGAGCTTGCCATGAGCGGAGCGCTGCCGGCCGTCACCGTGGCTTCACTCGTGCTTGGACTGCGCGCGGCCAAGAAAATCAGCCTATGAGCTGGATCTTGTGGCAAGCGGGCTCGCAGCGGCCAAAGAGCTGAAGCTTCGCGATGCTTTCCTTGGCACAGTTCTGGTCCATGCGAAGCCGGCTGCGCTCGCTGGTCTTCCTGTTCTGGGGCTACAGCTTCGTCAGCCGGACCGTCGGCGCGTTCTCGGCGATTTACATCTATAAGCTGTTCGGCAGCGTGCAGCTCAACGTCGTTGCCGCGATGGCGAGCTTTACCGGCGTCATGATCGGCTTCTGCGTCTATGGCTGGATCGCCGCGCAAGCCCGGCTGAACGCGAAATACGGCTTCCCGCTCAGTTTCGTCTTTACGGCCCTGGGCCTCATCCTTCTGCCGTTCGCAAGCGATGTTCCGCAGGCTTGCGCCGCCGTGACCGTAAGGGGCATCGGCTCGGGCTTCTTCTGGCTCACGATACACACTTATGAACTGATGGAAAGCCGCGACCACGAGCGCGACATCTATTCGACCTTCTTGTCCGCGGGAGACCAGATCCTCAGCTTCGCGGCCCCGGCTTTCGCGACCTTCCTTATTTGGTTCTCGCACTATCTGGGCCTGGGCGAATTCACGCTCCTGTTCCTGGCGACGCCGCCGATTTTCCTGCTCGGGCTGCCCTCGCTCGGCGCGCTCAAGGACTACCGGCCGGAGCCGATTGCGCGGCACGACCTCGTGCATTTCGTGTCAGACCGGCGCAATCGGGCGGCGCAGGTCTACCTCATGGGCGGGGCGGCGATGCACATCCTGCTGAACACCCTGATCCCGCTCGCGTCGATCATCGTACTCGGCACCGCGCTGAACGTGGGCGGCTTCAACACGGTGTTCGCCATCGCCGGAGCGCTGGCCCTGCTCGCGGTGGGCTCCCGCCGGCGGCCGGAAAACCGTTTGGCCATTCTGGGACTCAGCACTATCGCGCTCGCCGCGCTTAACCTCATGCTTGGCTACTCGTTGACGCTCGGCACGCTCATCGTCTACACCATCGGCACGAGCATCATGCAGCCGGTCATGCGCGTGTCGCAGCACGTCATCGACCTCAAGACCATGGACGGCATGGCCCACACCGCCAGCGACTTCTACCCCGCCATGATCCTGCGCGATGTGGCCCTGTGGATCTGGCGCATGGCCGCGGCGGCGCTACTTCTTGTTTTCGCGGGCAGCGCCGGAACGGGCGGCGAGGCGCTCTCGCCCGGCATGTACATGATCGCCGGGGCCATGGCCGTAACTTACGCCGGCGCTTGGATTCTGCTCGCCGGCAAGCGATAAGCGGCAGGCTGGACGGAACTCAGCCCGTACATCTTACAAAACTGGGCACATCGTGAATCTTGTCCGTTGCAGGTTTGGCGCCATTTTCTGCCGCTGCTTCGTCCCAGATGTGCCGGATTTCTAATCGTACGGTCCTTGCACCGCGTGTCAGGATCCGCGGTCGAAGTGCAGTCCTGCCGCGAGGGGCGGCTGGAAGCCGGGCAGATCGCTCAGGCAAAGAAAATTTGGGGCGTGGGATGTGGGTCGGTATCCTTTTGGGGTTGTTGGTAGGGGCGGCCTCCGCTTCACTTCCAGGCGCGTTGATTATGGCGATCATCGGCGGCGCGGTTGGCCGGGCGGTGTCTCAATCGCTCGCAAAAGATGCTGCCGGCGACAGTGCAAGGCCAGCGAAAGCAAAGAGCGAGCTGGAGGTGTTGCAGGAGCAAATGCGCCGGGCGAACCGGCGCATCGATCTGCTTGAGATGCAGCTGCGGGAGGCGGGGATCATTCCCGAGGCTGCCGCCCGGCAGCAAGCAGCTCCGGATGCCATGACGCCGGCACAAGCCGCGCCCGGAGGACAGCCACCTGAAGCGCTTCTGGCGGAAGATGACGAACTCTCCTGGCAATCGCCGGCAGCCGCCGCGGAGACAGCTCCCAGTCTGCCTGACGAACCGGAGCCGTTGCCCGCTACTGGAGCCATAGCGCTCGGAGCAACAGGCATTCCGATTGTATATTCTGCACCGGAGGCAGCTGAAAGCGCCGAAGCGGACAGCCAAACTCCTCCCGAATCGGGGGTAGGCCACCGGCCAGCCTGGGACAGCTATGCCGGCCGGAGCGCCGAGCCGCCTGCGCCCGCTATACCGGCGTGGCTCTCCGAATTCACCGCCCGCTGGATCACCGGCGGCAATCCCCTCGTCAAGATCGGGGTGTTGATCCTTTTCCTCGGCCTGGCCTTCCTGCTGCGCTTTGTCGCCGAGCACACCACCGTGCCGGTCGAGCTGCGTTTCGCCGGAGTGGCGGCAGCCGGCGTCGCCTTACTGCTAGCCGGCTGGCGCTGGCGCAACAGAGAAGACAATTACGGGCTGATTCTTCAGGGCGGAGGCATCGGCGTCCTCTATTTGACGACGCTGGCCGGCATGAAGCTGCATCCGCTGATCCCTCCCGAGGCCGGTTTCGCGATACTGACCGGCGTTGCGGTCTTCGCTGTGCTGCTCGCCATCCTGCAAGACGCGCTGACGCTGGCGGTGGCGGCTTCTCTCGGCGGTTTCGCCGCGCCGGTTCTGGCATCCACCGGCAGCGAGCATCATCTAGGGTTTTTCGCCTATCTGACCGTCCTCAACCTCGGCATCGCCGCCATTGCGTGGTTCAAGGCGTGGCGGCTCTTAAACCTGATCGGTTTCTTCTGCACCACCGCTCTGGTTGGCTCCTGGGGCGCAAAATATTATCAGCCGGCGTTGTTCAAGATCGCCGAGCCCTTCCTGCTTTCGCTGTTCGTGCTCTATGTGCTGATCGCGTTTCTCTTCGCGCGGCGCACGCTGGCGGATGCGTCGGAAGCTTCGGGCGTCTCCTTCGAGGAGCATGTCCAGCAGGCCGCGCCGCAGGTCAGCTATGTCGATGCCTCGCTGGTGTTCGGCGTGCCGATGTCGGTGTTCGGCATGCAGTACCAGATGGTGCGCAGCTTCGAGAATGGCCCCGCTTTCAGCGCGCTCGGTTTCGGGCTGGCTTACATCTTCCTGGCCTACGTGCTGTTCCGCCGTACCGGCATGCGCTATGCGCTGCTGAGCGAGACGATGGTTGCGCTGGCGGTCATATTCGGCAGCTTGTCCATCCCGCTCGGGATGGAAGACAAATGGACCGCCGCCGGCTGGGCGATCGAGGCGGCGGGCGTCTATTGGGTTGGCATACGCCAGCAAAAGGTCCATGCGCGGCTGTTTGCTTTGCTCCTGCTATCCGGTTCGGCGGCATATTTCCTCCGCGATCTGAATTGGGGCGGGGAAACCAGCGTGCTCAGCGGCTCCTGGCTCGGCAGCCTGATGCTGGCCCTGTCGATATGGTGGTGCTATGGCCTCATACGCCGGGCACCGGCGGGCTACCTGCACGGCTTCGAGCAGTATCTGCGCCCCTTGCTGGTGGCTGGCGGCTGCCTTTTCACCGCGCTGATGCCATTCCTGCTGCTCCAGATGAATTGGGCCAGCACGGCGCTGGCCGTCCTCGGCGCATTGGCTGTCATCGCCGCCCGGCCCGTGGCCGAGCGCCACCTGATTGGCTGGGGATGCGCTTACCAGCTGCTGGCCGGCGGGCTGTATCTGGACACCCTGCAACCGGCGGACGGCGGCACGGCACTGGCCAGCGGCTGGAATGGCCTGCTCGCCGCCGGCGTTATCGGTGCTGCCCTGCTGGCCGCGGCCTGGGGGGCCTTGCGTCAGCGAGACGGACAGGACGGCCAGACAGAAGGACCGCGCGGGCTGGCCGCCCTGGTTCTGCTCGGCGGCCTGGCATTCATCAACCTGGCGCCGCTTTTCGTCCTGCCCTGGCGCTTCGCGGCGATGGTCTGGCCCGCGACCGGCGTTGCCACGCTGTGGTGGGCGATACGCAGCCGGCAGCCGGTAGCGCTCGCCTTCGCCCTGGGACTACAGCTAATAGCCGGGGCTGTCAGCCTGGGCAGCCACCTGACCTTGTTCGATGGCGTGCCCGGCCTGACCGATGCCAAGCCTTTCATGCACAGCGGCTTCTGGAGTCCCGCTGCTGATCGGCGTGGCGGCCTTCATTGCTGCCCGGCTGCTGCATCGCCGGGAGGCCAGCCAACTGGCCGTTGCGCTTGGCTGGGGCGCGCTGTCCTGGTCTACCGTCTGGTGGGCCTTCGCCTGGGAAGCCGAGCTTGGCCGGCTGCTACCCCCGGAAACGGTTGCGCCTTGCCTCATTGGGCTTGCGGTGATCACCGCCGGACTGTGGGGGATGCTGGCCAAGTTTAGCAGCTGGCGGCAATTGGGGCAGGCGACTGCCGCTTATCTGCCGGTGCTGGCCATGCTGCTTGCCTACGAGATGGAGACGGGCGCCGCGCATCCGCTGGCCGGCTGGGAGGCTTTGCTCTGGCCGGCGGCTCTGCTCATGCATGGCCTCTTGCTGCGCGGCCAGAAGAACTGGCTGCCGCCGGAGCTGCAAGGAGTGGTGCATGCCGGGGGTGTGTGGCTCTTCGTGGTAATCGCGGCCATGGAGGTACACTGGCATCTGGCGGGCTGGGGCGGTGCGGACAGTGCCTGGGCGATGCTCGGCTGGCTGCTTGCGCCGCTGGCGTATCTGTGGGCCATAAGCAGCGGGAGCTTGCGCGGACTATGGCCGCTTCGCGATTTTCGTAACGCCTATGCCGTGGCTGGGGCCTTGCCGGTTGTGGTTTTCCTCCTTGGCTGGACCTGGGAAAGCACTTTTATGGGCGATGGAGCGGCGCCGCTGCCTCATGTGCCTTTGCTCAACCCGCTGGAAACCGGTCAGATTGCCGTCTTGCTCGGGATTGCGCTTTGGTGGCGCTCGCTGCATGAACACCGTGCGTTCCGGCAGAGCGGCGCCATCCTGGCCGCTATTCTGGGCGCAACGGCCCTTGCGGCGATTAGCGGCATGGTGGCGCGCACCTGTCACCTGTGGGGCGGCGTCGCCTGGGAGCCGGCCGCCTTGCAGAACTCGATGCTGGTGCAATCGTCGCTGTCCATCGTCTGGGGCACTATTGCCATCGGCCTGATGATATTTGCCAATCGCGGCGGCGTGCGCTGGGTGTGGCTCACCGGAGCAGCTCTGATTGCGCTGGTCATCGGCAAGCTGTTCCTCGTCGAGCTGGCGGCGCACGGCAGTGTCGCACGCATCGTATCGTTCATCGGGGTCGGTTTGCTGCTGCTTCTGGTCGGCTACTTTGCCCCCCTGCCGCCCCGGCAGCCAGAGGAAGCCGGCGAAGCGCCGGATCAACAAATCGCCAGTGAGGCGCAATGAAAACGCTAATTGCTTCAATCCTGGCCGCGCTGCTTGCCACACCGGCTGCGGCGGAGGCCCCCCTCCGGCCGGAGAGCTTTGCCTCCCGGGGTGTCATCGATATCGGTGGCACCGGCCCGTTCCATCAGCTAGCCTTGCCGCTGGCGGTCTATGAGGGTGCCGCCAGTGCCGGTCTGGACGACTTGCGGGTGTTCAACGGGCAAGGCGAGTTGCTGCCCTACGCTCTGCTGCGCAGTGAAACGCAAAGCGTATCGCACCAGACAGAGAGTGCGGCGCCGTTTTTCCCGCTGTCCCCGCCGCGCAAGGGTTCTTCAGGAGCAGGCGATATATCGGTGACTGTACGCCAGTCCGCGGATGGCAGCCTTGTTTCGGTACGGCAGGCGGCGGGCAAGGCGGAGCCGGCGGGGATAGCCGGAGGCGTGGTTATCGACGCCAGCGCGTTGAAGGGCAGCATCCGCTCGCTTCGCCTCGTTACCGGGGCAAGCACTGTGCCTTTCCATTCCTTCACGCTTGAAAGCAGCCAGGACCTCCAGCACTGGCAAATGCTCAAACGCGACGCCCAGCTGGTGCATCTGGAGCATGCCGGTCATCGTGTCGATAGCGACCGCGTTGAATGGGACAGCGCTGCCGGCCGGTATTTGCGGCTGCTCTGGGACGATCCCAAGCAGGCGCTTGAAATCAAGTCGGTGTTCCTTGGCGCCTGGGAAACCAGCGTCAATCCTCCGGTCCGCATCTGGTCGGCGGAAATGGCGCCATCCGTTACCCAGCCCGGCATTTACGAATACGCCTGGGCGGGGCAATTGCCGCTGGAGAAAGTGCGGATCAATCTGCCGCAGATCAACACGCTAGCTCCTGTAACCCTTCAATATCTCCCCGCACCGCAGCACCGCGCGCACCGGCTTGGCTGGCATCGCCGCCGTGATGAGCCGCGCTGGCAGGACCTTACGCAAACGGTGGTTTACCGGCTGCAAGCGCCGCAGGGCGAAGTGAAATCCGCCGATATCGCGCTGTATGGCACGGAGGCGAATCGCCTGCGCCTGATGGTGGATACCCGCAGCGGCGGCATCGGCAACACCCCGCCAACCGTGCAGATCGGTTTTGTGCCGCATGTGCTGGTGTTCCTGGCGCGCGGTAATGGCCCCTTCGTCCTTGCCTGGGGTGCCAGCGGCGTTGAGCCTGCCAGCCTGCCGTTATCAACCCTGGTGCCTGGCTACGATGGCGCGGCTTCACTAAAAGCGGCGCCGGCCAGCCTGCCGCTATCGGGCATCGTTCAAGGCAGGCCCGCGGCACCGGCCGGCAAGGCGGGGCCGGAAGCGTCATCCCCGTCCACCAAATGGGTCTTATGGGCGGTGCTGGCGGGCGGCCTGCTGATCCTTGCCGGTATGGCGCGGTCGCTGATCCAGCAACTACGCGAGCCTCCGAAAGCGAAGCCTTGAGCCCCGAAAGTTTGGGGGTAATACTGGCCTTCCGCCTTTCAGTCCGGGTGGGAGATCAGCGCCAGGTATTGCGGGCCGGGCATTCCGTTTCCAATCGGGGCTCCGTCCAGTTGAACGACAGCTTGCAAGCCGAGGCTGTTCGACAAGAAAATCTCGTCCGCGCCGGCGGCATCGGCAAGGCTCAGGCTGCGCTCGGCCGCACCGGTCTTCGCGATGATTTCCGCGCGCATGATGCCTTCGAGCGCGCCGTCCTTGAGCGGAGGCGTCATCGCCTGCCCGTCCTTCACGACAAAGACATTGGCGGCCGTCGCCTCGGCGAGATTGCCTGCCCCGTTCAGAAGCAAAGCATCGGCGGCATTGCGCTGCCGGGCTTCTTCGCGCGCCAATATATTGTCGAGATAGTTCGTGGACTTGATGCGCGACAGCGGCGAGTGCTCGTTCCGGCGCGTGACCGTGGCAACGATACAGGATGCGGGCGGCCTTGGCGGCGGCAGCGGCGCCGCCGTTACGAGCAGCGTGGGCTCGCATGTGGCGGGCAGCGGGAGGCCGCGCGCACCAGGTCCGCGCGTGTAAGTCACCCGCACCGCCGCGTCCTTGAGCCCGTTCGCCAAGAGCACGGCGCCGATTGCATCAGCGAGCCCGTCCGGCGGCGGGGGAAGCCGCAACACCGCGCAGCCGTGGCCAAGGCGCTGCAAATGCTTTTCAAACCGTAAGATTTTTCCATCCCTGACGGCTAAGGTTTCAAACAAGCCGTCGCCGAGGGTGAAACCGCGGTCCGCGGGGTCGATCCGCGCCTCACCGTCAGGCAGAAGCGTGCCGTTGAGCCAGAGTATCATTCTCCCTCCCCAAGCCCCGCCTGCAGCAAGGGCGCAATCTTGACCATGCTTTCCTCATATTCCGCAGCTGGATCGGAATCCGCAACGATACCGCCGCCAGCCTGCGCGAGGATCGAATCGGGCGTCAGCGTCAGCGTGCGTATGGTCATCGCGAGATCGGCGCTGCCGTCGAAGCCGATCCAGCCATAGGCGCCGCAATAGGCGCCGCGCGGCGAGGGCTCCAATTCCCGGATAATCTGCATCGCCCGGATTTTCGGTGCACCGGTAACCGAGCCGCCGGGGAAGGTTGCGCGCAGTACATCGATGGGGGTCACGGAGCCGCGAAGGCGCCCTGTCACCGTCGAAACCAGATGGTGAACTTGCGCGAAGCTTTCCAGCCGGCAGAGATGAGGGACCGTGACGCTGCCAATCTCGCAAACGCGCGACAGATCGTTGCGCATTAAATCGACGATCATCAGGTTCTCGGCCTTGTCCTTTGCGCTCTCCAGCAATGCGCTTGCAAGTGCGGCATCCCGCGCCGCGCCGCTGCCTCGGGGCCGCGTGCCCTTGATCGGCTCGGCGGTGACGAGCCCCTTGCCGTCCAGTGAAAGAAACCGCTCCGGCGAAGCGCTTGCAATCGAGATGTCCCCGCAGCGCAGAAAGGCCGAAAAAGGCGCGGGGCTGATGGATCTCAGGCGCCGGTAAAGGGCGAAATCGTCCAATCCTGCCGGCCGCTTTGCCAGGAAGCGCTGAGTGTAGTTCGCCTGAAATATATCGCCGGCCCCGATGTAATCGATAATCCGGCGGATGTTCGCTTCGGCTTCGGCCCGGCTCTGCTCCGCCTCCCAGCTTAAGGCCGGCGTTCGAGGCGGCGGCAACTCCCGTGGTGCGGCGGCAAGCCGTGCGGCAAGTGCCGCGGCCTTTGAAGCGTCCGCGCCACTGACCCAGGCGCGGCGCCGGCGCCGGTCGAAGAAGGCAGCCGTATCGTAGGCGCCGAAGGACATGGCCGGGAGTTTCTGGATATCCGTTTTGGGCGCGGGCAACTTTTCGAGGAAGCCGCCAAGCTCATAGCCAAGATAGCCAATGAGCGCTCCCGCGAAGCCTCCCGCCCGGCTCCGGCGGCGGGCGCGCCGGCGCCAAACCTCCTCGATTGTCACGAAAGGATCGGGGGAGTGCCACACGCCATCGGCAAATCCTCCCTCTCCGGTTGCTGTAACGATCTCAACCGGTTCGGCGGCAACGAGGCTGATGCTCCGGCCGGCCGTATCGTAATCGAGCAGGGCCGCGTAAGGATCGCTTGCGAAGACCGCAAACGCTGCCTCAGGCTCGCGGTAAGGGATTGGAACGGCGTGCATGGGACGGTCATAGAACGGGGAATGGCCTTTTGGCCAGCGCTCCCGGCGATGCGCAGGCGTGACATGTTATAGTTAATGCGAGCATGGTAAACGCGAGATCGCCACATACTCTACCGCCGCATTTCTGCGAAATTTTTCGCGATTTAGGTCAATTTCTACGCTTCAAAAACGCCGTTAAATATGAAAGCAACTTGCGAATTAACCATGCCACGGCGCGTTTCCGCCTTGGATTGCGGTGCACGCATCACAATTTATTCAATACTATCACTATGTTATCTTAAGTTTACGGTTTTGCAAGGAGCCATCTCCTATAGTGGCGTCATGAAAGCTGCGGTTCGAGTGGCATGACAGGAGCGAAAAACGCGACGGAACGGCGTTAACGGGCAATGAACGCGGAAGGCATCCCGTGCTGCTTGACGAGGTTTCCGGCTTGGCCGCGCTCGCAACGGATGGTTCCGTACCGGTGTCGCGCCGTGCCTGGGAGCGGGATCGCCGCATCGTACCTGCCGCCGGGGATTTTGGCTCCTCAGCGAGAGAACCGGAATTGGTGCCTCCAAACGCAAATTTCGCACCTCCGGGGCACCCCGCTGCTTTCCATTCGCCAAAAGGCGGGTTATGCGTTAGCTATTCGATGCTTTCGCGATGTTTCAGATAGACAGGTCCGCCATGGCGATCACATTGGGAAATACGTCCGTTGTCACAGTCTTCGGCGGCTCGGGGTTTCTAGGCCGCTACGTCGTGCAGGCGCTGGCGCGGACAGGATGCAGGATTAAGGTCGCGGTCCGCCTGCCCGATCTGGCGCTGCACTTGCAGCCCCTGGGCTCGGTGGGCCAGATCGCGCTGATTCAGGCGAATGTGCGCGACGAGCAGTCGGTAGCCCGGGCGCTGCGCGGCGCGGACGCGGCCGTAAATTTGGTTGGCATTCTGGAGCAGTCCGGCCGGCAGCGGTTCCGTGCCGTTCACGTGGAGGCGGCGGAGCGGGTTGCCAAGGCAGCGCGGGCAGAGGGTGTGCAAACCCTGGTTCATGTCTCGGCCATTGGCGCCAGCAGGCTTGCTTCCTCGGTCTACGCACGTACCAAAGCCGAGGGCGAGGAGCGCGTGCTTGCGGCCTTCCCCGAGGCAGTGATTCTGCGGCCGGGCCTGCTTTTCGGGCCGGAGGACAATTTCTTCAACCGGTTCGGCTGGATCTCGCGCATCGCGCCGGTGATGCCGGTGATCTGTGGCAAGACGCGCATGCAGCCGGTTTATGCCGGCGACGTTGCCCAAGCCGTGAAGGCCGCGCTCGCAGGCCGGGCCGCCGAAGGCGCCGTCTACGAACTGGGCGGCCCTGTCACCTATACCTTCCGCGAGATTCTCTGAAGAAGGTTTGCGAGTGGACCGGGCATCCCCGCCCGCTCATGCCTGTCCCTGCCTGGATGGTGAAGATCCCGGCATTCTTCCTGCAAATCCTCCCCGGCGCGCCCATCACCGTGGACCAAATCCGGCTGCTTCAGCAGGACAACGTGGTCAGCGCCGATGCGGTGAACGCGCACCGGACGCTGGAAGGCCTCGGCATCGCCGAGCCGCGCGGCGTGGAGCTGATCGTGCCCTCCTATCTCCAGCGCTACCGGCCGGCTGGCGAGTTCTCCACGGATCGCGTCAGCGTTTCCTAAACGGCAACCCCCCGTGTTAAGTTGCGTGCGATGTGGACCCTGCTGCATTACCCTCTTTGCCCTGCCTCGCGCGCCGTAAGGCTCGCGCTCAACGAGGCTGGCATCGACGTTGAGCCCAAGGAGGTAAAGCCCTGGACCATCACGCGCGAGTTTCTCGACGTGAACCCGGCCGGCACGCTGCCGGTGCTCCTCATCGAGGCGAAGGCGGTTTGCGGGGTCTTTCCCATAGTCGAGTATCTGGCCGAGACGGTGGTGCGCGAAGGCCCCGCCGCGGTGCGCTCGGGCTACTGGCCGGGTAACGCCTTGGAGCGGGCCGAGGCACGCCGTGTGGCGGAGTGGTTCCTGCGCAAATTCGACGCCGAGGTGAGCCAGTACCTGCTTGAGGAGAAGCTTTACAAGCCGCTGTCGCGGGGCGGCGCACCCGATCTCGACGCGATCAGGGCCGGACGCCGCCATCTCCGCTACCACTTGTCTTACGTGAGCTTTTTGAGCGAGCACCGCAAATGGCTGGGCGGCGATCATCCGGGCTTCGCCGACCTCGCCGCCGCCGCGCAGTTTTCTTCGCTGGACTATTTGGGCGAGATCCCGTGGAACGATTTTCCGGAGGCAAAGGCCTGGTACGCCCGGCTCAAGTCGCGGCCATCCTTCCGCCCGCTGTTGCTCGACCGCGTGCCCGGCATCAATCCGCCGGACAGCTACGCCAACCTCGATTTCTGAGTGCAAGCCTGAATGGGATCGCCGGTCCTTCCTATTTGTACGGAGATGGTAGCCAGCACGACACAAGCCCCCATCGCCCCAACCCTCTCGCGGCAAGCTCGCTTTGGCGAGCCTGCCGCTCAGAGAGTTCCTGCATCCGCGAGCGGATGCAGGTGGGCGAGGGAGCTGGCTGCGGTCCTTTTACTAAGATGAGCGGCCAATCCGGGCGTCCCTTCTCCCCTCGGAGAGAAGGACAGGATGACGGGGGACGCGAATCTTGGCTCAAGGCGCGCGCGCTGGCCGAAGGTTTCGACGCGGTCGGGATTGCCGCGCCCGGCGCGATCGGCGAGGCCGGCGCGCAGCTTCACGCGTTCCTCGAAGCCGGCTTCCATGGCAGCATGGCTTGGCTCGTCGAGAAGGCGGACCGCAGGGCCGGCCCGGCAGCACTTTGGCCCGAGGTCCGCTCCATTGTCATGCTGGGCATGAGCTATGGGCGGGCCGGCGACCCGCTGGCGGCCACGAAAGCGCGCAGCCGCGCCGCCATTTCGGTCTATGCGCAGGGGCTCGACTATCACGATGTGGTCAAGCGCAAGCTGAAGGCAGTGGCACGGGATTTCGTGAAGGCGAGCGGCGCGGATGTGAAGGTGTTCGTCGATACCGCGCCGGTGATGGAGAAGCCGCTTGCGCAAGCCGCGGGGTTGGGCTGGCAGGGCAAGCATACGAACCTCGTGTCGCGCGGTTTCGGCTCCTGGCTGTTCCTGGGCGCGATTTTCACCACGGCCGCGCTGAAGCCGGATACGCCGGAGAATAACCGTTGCGGCTCCTGCCGCCGCTGCATCGATATCTGCCCAACCCGTGCCTTTCCGGCGCCTTACCGGATCGACGCGCGCCGCTGCATCTCCTACCTCACAATCGAGCACAAGGAGCAGATCCCCCTCGAATTCCGCCGTGCCATGGGCAACCGCATCTATGGCTGCGACGATTGCTTGGGTGTCTGCCCCTGGAACAAGTTCGCGCAGGCTGCACGCGAGGCTAAGTTCGCACCGCTGCCAGGTGCCGCCAATCCGCCGCTTGAGGAACTGCTCACCCTCGATGAAGCAGCCTTCCGCGCCCGCTTCAGGGGCTCGCCGGTCAAGCGCAGTGGCCGCGACCGGTTCGTCCGCAACGTGCTGGTGGCGGCTGGCAACTCGGGGGAGCCAGCGCTGTTGCCATCCGTGATAGCGCTGCTCGGCGATGCCTCGCCGCTGGTTCGCGGTATGGCGGTGTGGGCAGTGCGCGGGCTCGCAAATAAGGAGCTGGCTGAAGTGCTGAAAGCGCGGCATTGTGCGGACGAACGCGACGCGAGTGTGCTCGCGGAATGGGATGGCCCATTATGAAGCATCTTTTCGTTTTCGGGCTCGGTTTCTCCGCCTCGGCCATCGCCGCGCTGCTCAGGCGGAGCGGCTGGCAGGTTTCGGGAACGGTGTGTTCGCCTGCGAAATGCGACGCGCTTTTGCGCCAGGGCTTTGCGCCGCTACTCTTTGGCGATGCGGAAGGCGTGCGGCGGGCACTGGACAGCGCTACGCACTGCCTCGTTTCAGTGCCGCCCGGCGAGGCGGGCGACCCGGTGCTGGACGCTTACCGCGAGGCACTGCGGATAGCACACGGGCTGCGCTGGGCGGGCTATCTCTCGACCATCGGCGTCTACGGCGATCTTGGCGGTGCCTGGGCCGATGAAGATACGCCCGCCGAGCCGGACACTAAGCGCGGCGCCGCGCGTATCGAGGCGGAAGGGGCGTGGACGGCCTTTTGCGCACGCCGCGGCCTGCCCCTCGACATCTTCCGCCTGGCGGGCATCTATGGGCCGGGCCGCAACCCGCTGGAGCGCATCCGCCGGGGCGAGGCGCACCGCATCGTCAAACCGGGCCAAGTCTTCAACCGCATCCATGTGGACGACATTGCGCAAACCGTGGCGGCGGCCGTGCTCCAGGAGCGCACGCTGCCCGGAACGCGCCTTTTTAACCTCGCCGACGACGAGCCCGCCCCGCCTCAGGATGTGATCCTCTACGCGGCGGAGCTGATTGGCGCCCCTCCGCCGCCGGAAATCCCGTTCGAACAGGCCGCACTCTCGCCTATGGCGCGCAGCTTCTACGTGGGCAACAAGCGCCTGCGCAACGATAAGATCAAGCGCGAGCTGGGTATCGCGCTCAAATATCCGACCTACCGCGAAGGCTTGCGCGCCCTGCTGGAGGATGCCGCTGCCGGCCCGGCAACGCTGGCCCGCTGAAGGTGGAGCGGTTGGGATAGTGGATTTGGCGTTGCATCGAAGCGCCGGCGGTACCGTCATGGAACGGCACTTGCCAGTGCCCAGACCGCAATACCAGACGCGTTGTCAAGGATCGCCACAAAAGGTGGCAACCGCCGCAATCCGTTGTCTCATGTATAAGATGAACGAACGTGGAGCAGCGGCTGGCCGCTGCTCCACAAGCTCGCGGATTATTATGCGAGTAGCAAGCCTATGCGCGGCCTACCGGGCGGCAAGCGCCGGGGCACCCGCGCCCGCGCCCGCACGCGGCGTTTCCGCCTTGATGGCTGCGCGCTGCACGGCTTTCTGCACCTTCTCAAATGCACGCACCTCGATCTGGCGGATACGCTCGCGGCTGACGCCGAACTCGGACGAAAGCTCCTCCAGCGTCAAGGGATCGTCCACAAGCCGGCGAGCGGTGAAAATGCGGCGCTCGCGGTCGTTGAGGCTTTCCATCGCCGTTTCAAGATATTCGCGGCGCCGGACCAGCTCCTCGCTCTCGGCGAGCCTGGTTTCCTGGTCCGGGCTGTCGTCCACGAGCCAGTCCTGCCACTCACCGCTTTCGGAGTTGGCGCGCAGCGGCGCGTTCAGCGAGGCGTCGCCGCCCAGCCGCCGGTTCATGGAGATAACGTCCTCCTCCGGCACGCCCAGCTTGGTTGCGATCTGTGCCACCTGGTCGGGGCGCATGTCGCCTTCCTCCAGCGCCTGCAACTGGCTTTTGGCCTTGCGCAGGTTGAAGAACAGCTTCTTCTGGCTCGCGGTGGTGCCCATCTTCACGAGGCTCCAGGAGCGCAGAATGTATTCTTGAATTGCAGCCCTGATCCACCACATAGCGTAGGTAGCAAGGCGGAAGCCCTTATCGGGATCGAACCGCTTCACAGCCTGCATGAGGCCGACATTGCCTTCGGAGACGACTTCTCCGATGGGGAGGCCATAGCCGCGGTATCCCATGGCGATACGTGCCACGAGACGGAGGTGGGAAGTTACGAGCTTTTGCGCGGCGGCGGCATCCTCATGCTCCTGCCAGCGTTTGGCAAGCATGTATTCCTGCTGTGGCTCGAGCATAGGGAAACGCCGGATCTCTTCGAGATACCGTGCGAGACCGCCGCTTGCAGCAACCGATGGCAATGAACTCATGCTCCTACCCTCCCCGGCGAAACGCCCGCCGCATTTGGAGAACTCGTTCGCATTTTTGGAACGATTGCTCCTACCATACCTCTGCTGACAAAACTCTGCATCTTAATTCTTGGACAGTTTCGTAACCAATGTTTCAAACGTTTCACACAAATTCGCGATATCTCCGGGCAAATTGCTCTCAAAAGCGAGAACTTTGCCAGTCACGGGATGGCGGAACCTCAGCGTTACCGCATGAAGTGCTTGCCTTTCCAGTAGTTTAAGCGCCCCGGCAGCCTCCGGCGGAAGCGCCTGCGCCTTGGATGCAAATCCCGCGCCATAAACGCTGTCGCCCGCAATCGGCGTACCCAAATGAGCCATATGCACACGAACCTGATGCGTGCGCCCGGTCTCAAGGCTGCAGCGCACAACACTCAGTACAGGCAGTTTACTTCCCCGGCCTTTCGCCGGGCTGGGCGGGACGCGGTAGGTATGCAGCGTCTCGTAGTTGGTGATGGCGATGCGGCCGCCGGTTTTGACAACGGCCATCTTGGTGCGCGACGCTGGGTGGCGCGCGATCCGCGTCTCGATGCGCCCGCCCCGGGGCTGCGGCTCGCCCCATACCAGCGCGATATATTGCCGGCGCAGATCGCCCGTACGCCCGTGGTCTGCGAACTGCTTGGCCAGCCCCTGGTGTGCGGCATCGGTCTTGGCTGCGACCATGAGCCCGCTCGTGTCCTTGTCCAGCCGGTGGACGATGCCGGGCCGGGCAACGCCGCCGATGCCCGAGAGGCTTTCCCCGCAATGAGCGATGAGCGCGTTCACAAGAGTTCCGTTCATATTTCCGGCGCCTGGGTGGACGACCAGCCCGGCCGGCTTGTCGATCACGATGAGGCTGTCATCCTCATAAACCACGTTGAGGGCGATCGGTTCACCCGCCACCGCATAGGGCTCGGCGGGAGGCACCTCGACCTCGAAGCTCTCGCCGGCCCGCACCTTCGCGCTCGGGTCCGTTGCCGCAGGCCGCTGGCCACGACCCGCCCGGCGCGAATGAGAATCTTGCAACCTTGCCCGGCTTAGTGTCTCAATGCGGCCCGCAAGAAAACGGTCGAGCCGGATGCCTGCATCGGCTTCCTGAACGGTATGCCTGCCGGCCGAAGATGAAATTCCGCTTGTCACGATTGGGTCCAGTATAGCTTTGAATACGCGGTTTCCATGACTAAAGATTCAACCCCGCTGCCGGGCACCGTCTTCACACCGCGCGGCGTCCGCATCCTCAAGATCGCCGTGGCCGTCATGACGGTACTTTTGATCGTTGGAATCGGCGCGCTTTTCTATGGCGTGACGCTGCAACTGTCAAAGCTCGGCGAAGGCTCGGAGCCCACGGCACCCACTACAACGGCGGTACCGGCCGTGGCAGTGGCGGCGCCCGCGGGGCCTGTGCCTTACGCGCGCGTTCTGGACCTGGGGCCGGGCAAGCTTGAAACGGTCGCGGCCGGCGGCAATCTCGTTATTCTCCATTGGAAGGGGGAGGGAAACGATGTTGTGCTCTCCATCGATCCTCGGAATGGAAACGAGATTGGGCGAATTCAAGTTCCCCGCCGCTAAGGGCTCAATGCGCAATAAGAGCGCCATCTGACGCGTTTATTGCGCATCGAGCCCTTAGCTCGCACGAAGATCCCGTAGAAACTCAAACGCAACCCATACAACACCTCTCTCGCAACCGCCGCGCGAAGGTTGCGCAGATAAAGTGCAAATATCCATTCATTAGCCACGATAGTGCATTTTGCTGCTCTTCCTTTGTAGATGCGCGGCCCATATATTTTGGACTGAGGCAGTGGGTGTAACGAGTATGCCGCAGGACCGTCGCGAAACAATTTCTGCCATGAAGGCAGAAATCCCGCGTTTGAGGAGATTTGCGCGCTATATGGCGCGCGATGCGGATTATGCGGACAACCTCGTCCAGGAATGCCTGACCCGCGCCATCGCCAATATCGCCTCCTGGCAGCCCGGCACCAATCTCAGGGCATGGCTTTTCGTCATTCTCAAGAACGTGTTCCGCAACGACAAGCGCCGCGCCCAGCACGACATCGCTTACCGCAACCGGCTCGAACAGGACGCGCCGGCATATAGTGCGGCGGCCCAGCACCACCATCTCGTCCTGACGGAGGTGCAGGAAGCATTCCTGCACCTCACGGACGATCACCGCGAGGTCTTGATGCTGATCGCAGTGGAGGGCTTGCGCTACGAGGAGGCGGCGGAAGTGCTCAATATTTCAGTTGGCACCGTCAAATCGCGCCTGTCGCGGGCAAGGTCGGTGCTGCGCGCGCTCGTCGATGTCCGCGACCCCGATTCTGGCGCGGAAACCGTCTGAGCCCGGGGAGGCGGCCGTGATGGAACTAACGCAGGAAAACCGCGAGAAAGCGTGGCTGCTTCTGGCCGAACTGTTCTTCCTGGACACCGAACCGGATGAACGGGATTACCAAAGAACCGCCGAAGGCCTGAGGGAAATGGGCCTGGAGCGGGAGGAGGCCGAGAAAATCCTCCTTTATGAGGTCGCGCCGGTCGCTGGGGTCAATCTCGGATATTTGCTCTGGCCGGTAATCGGCGAGTGGGCCGGCTTCGATGCCGCGGACCTGTGCCGCAAGATCGGCGCCTACGTCAAGCGAAGGGCAGCGCGGCGGGCATGGCACTACTTCTTGCAGGACCGCTTCATGCGCTGGATGGTGCGCCAGCTTGAGCCGGAAAAACTCTGGAGCCGGATGTGATACGAGACGCGCGGCAAACCCGCCAGTGCAATCAAGAGGCCCCAGCCTGATCCTGCCACGCGGGCAATAGGCTCTGGATTATGCCGGCGAGTTTCAAGCAAGTGGCCACAGTGGGAAGTTGCCGCCGGCCGTCATCCAAGCCTCCCAGATTGCAGCTCCCCACCGCCAGCGCTTCCGGTTCGCGGCGCAGAATCGCCAGCCGGCAGGGAGTACCATCCAGTACCGTGGCCGGGATATCCATGAGCGCCGCCAAATCCAGCCCGTTCAGCATTGCCAGCATTTCTTTGAGAGTTGCGTCCGGCAGGCGCCGCTCAAGCTGGCTGTAAGGCAGATCCGGCCCCGAAACCAGGAAACGGGCCTGCGCGCTCACCTGCGGCACTTCGGTCAATGCAATGCGCAACCACCAGGAGCCCCCATGCGGGAGGACCGCCATGGTGAAAAGCACGATCCAGTCTGCGCCACTCCGGGCGAGTTCCGCTCGTGCCTCTTCCACATAGCGGGAGAACGAAGCCAGGCCGCGCCGCCAGGCCAGTTCTTCGCGGTATGCCTGCTTCGGCAAGCCAGCCAAATGAAGCCCCCAAAATGCGGCCACCGCAACAAGTACGAACCCAGCGAACGCGGGTTTGAAGAGGCTGGCGAACACCGCCGGGAGCAAAAACAGGAGCGCGGCAAGCGTGCCGAGGCAGCCCGCCGTGCCAAGCCCGTTTTCGAGCGAGGTTGGCGCACAATTCGCTCCAGTTCCACGCTGCTGAGGAAGTTAGGATCGCCGCGCACTCACTCGCTCGCGATCCGCGTCCAGGCCTTCGCCAAGCCGCCCACGGCCAGCGTCGCGAGCCACAGCCCCAGTGCGCCCAGCACGAAGCCGAAGGCCAAAAACAGGAAATACTCGATGGTCCAGGTGAGGGCATGGAAGCCGCGCGACAGCAGCGAACGACCCTTCGGCGTGCCAGGCCTCGGACAGGGTCAGCTTGACGGTGCAGAACTCGTTTTCGGAATTGAAGTCGCCCAGCGTTACGCCGAGGTCCTGAAGTTTCTCCTCAACTTCCGTCAATTGAGCCTGGACCTTCAGCCGCTCGTCGACCGAGCCGCCAGAGGCCGCCATGTCGGCGAAAGCCTTCCGGGTTTTCTCCAGCGTTTCCTTCTTGGCCCGCAGTTGCCGGTATTCGTTGGTTTTGTCGGTCTTAACGATCGCGAGGTAAGTGACCTTGGCGATCTTGCGGGCGTCCGCGATGAAGGTATCGAATTGCGAGGGCGGCACACCGATGCCTAATTGCAGGCTGCGATGACCGGAAAGCCCCTGCTGCTGTTCATATTGTGTCAGCGCACTAGCAGACGAAATGAGGCTCTCGATTTTGGCGCGGTCGGCATCGAAATCCTGGGTCGATTGCCCGATAGTCGCAACCTTCTCATATTTCTGCGCATCCGCAGCCGAAATGTTGCCGCCGGCCTGTTTTTTCTGGCTCGCATAGTTCTTGCGGGCCATGCTGAAGCTTCCATAGCCACTCTCCAGGTTGCTATTGTTCTGGGAGGGGACCCTATCTTCACCGCTTATTAGTTTGCCAACAAAGAGCACGGCCAGAACGGCACATGCGAAAATTGCTCCGCGCCTGATGTCTTTTCTCACGGTCATTGTGCCCCCTCGAACAAGCTCACGCATCGGCGCAGGCCGGGCGGGCGAATGTGAGGCGGAAAGTTCGCGGGAATATGTCCGGGAGGCGGCCCGCGCCGGGCGGAGCGGTTACCGTCCCTCGCGATACCAAGTCAGCGACAGAAGCCCCAGCGCGATGCCTAGAGCGGCCAAGCCCGAGAGGAGCGGCGTGTATGTGATCGCCTTCACCTCATAGGCGTCGCGGGCCTTGAGCCCTAGCCAATTGTTGCCCGAAAAGCGATGGCCCGAGCGTACCACGGAGATTGCCGGCATGGGCGCTGGCGCCGCGTCGCAGTCCCCGCCCAGGAAGAACGCACCACCGCCCGTGTTTTCCAGTACGGGCCGCAGCGGTTGATCGGTTGTCACTACCTTTTGGAACTCCGGCGAATTCATCTCGCCTGCAACCGTTAGCGCGGTCAGCCCGTCCATGGTGATACGGTGAACGCCCGGCTCGTCGGTGCCGATGGTCTTGGAGAACCGGCCTGGCGATTTCTTGTGAGCGCACCACGATCTCCTTGCCAAGGGCGTGGTGACCGTCGCCTCGCCGGGCTCCTCCTGGACGGTGCGCCGCTCGATGGTGACGTGCCGCTTGCCGGCTTTGGCAGACAGCGCCTCCTCTTCGAGTCGGGCTCCTTCATCAGCCAGTGCGCGAACCGGCGCAGCATCGGCCTGCGGGCCGCCGCCTTCATAGCCGCGCGCCCACAGCCAGGCCTGATCCGACAGGAGCTGCGCCACGCGGCCCTTGCCGACCCGGTCCAGGACCATCAGCGGCCTTTCCGCGGCCCGACAGCAGACGCATCGCCGGCGGCGGCCGCGCGCCGACACGCGGAACCAGTGGCCCCAGGCGGCCTACCCCCTCTTTCGCGGGCGCGCCGGGAAGTGCGGTCACGGGATGCGCTCGCCCGCTGGTGTTGTCGGGCGGAACGGCTCCTCATAAACTTGCCCGTGGCCGTGCCGGCAGGACCTTGCCAAGCGGCGTGGAAGAGGCTGAGCGGCCCGGCAAAACTCGGCCCGCCGCGACCAGTACCGCCCCGCCTTGCTCCACATACGCGCCACGTTGTCGGATAGAGCATGGGATCACGCCCGGCGGCGATAGCGGTCGAAAATGATGAGATCGAACTGGTGGAGCTTCTCGGCGAACAGCTCGCGCACCGGAAAGGAGATCAGCGAGAGCTCGTGATCGGCGTGTCGTCGCGCTTGTCCGGCGGCCGCAAAATGGTGAAATGCACCAGATCGACCGCGGCGTCGGAGCTCAGGATGTTGCGCCAGGAACGCTCGCCCGCATGGGGCTCGCCCGAAACCAGCAGCACGCGCAGGTTCTCGCGCACGCCTTGCGCCTGAATCACAGTCTTGTTGTTGATGCGGTCAGCTCGCCGGGCTCCGGTTTCAGGTCGACCTCGACGATGTTCGGCCCGGCATGCTCGAAGCGCAGGCGAATCGGAACGGTCTTGCCGTAAGGAGCCCGGATGGTTTCAACCGGGCCTGTTTCGCGGCGGATATCGAAGGTCGCGAGTTCGCCGTCGCCGGGGCCGCTGCGCTCTGCCCTGATCTCGGCAACCTCGTCGGTTCCGGCAAGCCCAAAGCGCGGCGCGGACAGAACCTCGATGCGTGTATCCTTTTCCCCGCGTGTCCCAATGAGAAGCGCATGAACCGGCGCGTCGAAACCAAGCCGGGCCTTGCCCTGCGGTGCATCGTGGACTTGGCCGTCTGTGACGAGCAGCGCCCCGGCCATGCGGTTCGGCGGAACATCCGCCATCGCCTTGCCGAGTGCAGCAAACAGGTTCGTCGTCTCGCTGCCGGATTGCTCGCTGCCGGGCACTTGTATGAAGCGCGCTTCGAGATTGGGGATTTGGGCGAGCTGGTCCCTAAGCCCGGCCTCGATCTGGCGCGCGCGGTCCGCCCGCCCAGCGAGGTCCATGCTTGAACTGCCGTCGATGGCCACGACCGCGATGTTGGACAGGGGCTGCCGGTCCTCGCTTTTGAGGTTCGGATTGGCCAGCGCTATGAGAAAGCACACGATGCTCAAGGTCCGCAGCAGGAAGCCGCGCCTTCCCCGCCACGCGAACAAGGCTATCGCCAAAACGCACAGCACCGCCAAGCCGGCTAGCAGCTCGCGCGAGAAGAAGGGAAAGAACTCTACAGACCAGTTCATTGCGCTTTACACCGCATGGCCATTTGGGTCAGTGCCCCAGCCGTTCGAGTATGGCCGGGATGTGCACCTGATCGGCCTTGTAGTTGCCGGTCAGCGCGTACATGACGATGTTGATGCCGGCGCGATAGGAAAGCTCGCGCTGATCCTCGCCGCCGGGCACCGCCGCGAACATCGGCCGGTCGCCCTCGTCCAGCGCCCAGGCGGCGGCGAGATCGTTCGAAGTCACGATGATCGAGCCGACGCCGTCCGACTTGACGCTGCGCCGCGCAAATCGGCCGCTTCTGCCTGAGCCTCTACCCAGGGGTCGCCATTGTCCCAGCGTCCAGGGAAGGATTGCAAGAGATAGAACGCCTTGGTCAGCACATGCCCTTCAGGCACACGCTGCAAGGGCGGCAGATCGAGCTTGCCCAGGAGCTGGCCTAATGGCGTCGTGGTGGCACCGGCCAGGCTTCCACCGAAGAGGCCGTCGTTCTTTGTGTCGAAGATGATGAGGCCGCCCTGCTTCATATAAGCATCCACTCTCGCGACGACACGGTCCGGTAGAGGCTGCGCATCCGGCAGCACAGGCCAGTAGATCAGCGGAAAGAACACAAGCTCGTCACGCGCGGGGTCGATGCCCATCGGCTCACCTGGTTCGACGGCGGTGCGCGCGTTCAAAATCTTGGAAAGGCCTGAAAGCCCGGCTTTGCTAATCCTGTCAGTTTCGCCGTTTCCCGTCAGCACATAGGCGAGGCGTGTTTCGAGCGAGGCCTGGAGCGCGAAATCCGTTGCGGCTGCTGCGTCCTTGGCCGCTTCGGCGTGCGCGTCCGGAACCGGGAACCCAGCAAAAAGCGCCAGCCCCAAGGCGGCAGCGGTGGCGGCGGCCCTGCGGCGCCAGCGGACGGCCCCGCTGCCGAGGAACAGCGTGCAAATCGCGCCGTCGGCCAGGAAAAGCAAGAGAGCGATCAAATAGAGCCAGGGCGCCAGCGCGATCGTCTTGGCGTCCGCCAACAGGCGGACATGCGCATTGGCAGGCAGCTTGAGCGGCTGAAGCGTGTCACCCTCCCCGATGACGTTGATTGCGTGCAGCGCGTTTTGCGGCCCATAAAGCCCGGCCGGGTTCGCGCCGCTGCTGCGCACCCGTTCAATTCCAGTGCGCGGAATTGCCTTCGCGCGATCCGATGGCTCGGCCAGCTTGCCGAAGCCGTCCAGGATGCGCCAAGGCTTCAGCACATCGTCTTGCCCGGCGGCTGCCGCAGCATCCGCGCTCTTCGCGGCGTCGCCGGCGGGCTGGTTGAACTGCAAGGGCGAAAGCTTAAAATCTTTTGCATCATCTCAACGAATAAGCCCGAAATGGGCAGATTAGACCAATCCGGATTGGCTGTAATGTGGAAAAATATGAGTGCGCCAGCCCCACGCTTCGCGGCGGTTACAAGCGGCGTGCCATCCATCAACCGTGCCCAGACCTTGGCCTGGCGCGGCATGGCGGAAGGGTCGGAGAGAACCTGCTGCGATACGGTCACGTCGTCTGGGATGGCAAGCCCGCTGAAAGGCGAGTCCTGCTCGAAGGGCGCGGGCTTTTGCGGCGATGTCCATGTCATCGTGCCCCCAAGCGAGCGCCCGCCCTCGCGCAAGGGAGCCGGCAACAGTAAATCGCCTCCCTGTTCGAGCCGAGGGCCGGCAAAACGGATGAGCATCCCGCCCTTCTGCACAAAGGCCTTCAGTCTCTCGCGCGTATGGCCGGCAAGGCGCCCGACGTCGCTCAAAATGATGATCGACGGGCTGGCCGCGACAAGGTCCGCCGTGGCATGGTCGAGATTGGCAGTGCGCGCACGCTTGACCTCGGCGAAGGGCGTAAGCGCCCGTTCGAGGTAATAGGCGGGGGACAAGAGCGGCTGCGCTTCCTCGCTACCCTCGCTTGCGACAAGGCCAACACGCCTCCTCTGCGACCGGCTGTCGAGCAGATAAACGGCGCCCGCCAAGTCTTCGCCTGGAATTTCAAGACGGGCCACCTGGTTGCGAAGGTCGAGAGGAAGATCGAGCACGGCTTCGCCTTGGGAGGCCGCGCCGGTATCGAAAGGCGCCGCTGCCAGGATCTCGCCGCGCGCGGTCACGGCAGCAACCTGGCCCCGCCGCGCACCCGGCCCAGCAGTCAGGACTTTCGCCTGGATGGTACCGGCCGCTCCGCCTATCCGGGCGATCGCCAGTGCGCCGGCGCCTGGGAGGTCGCTATAGATGTCTATGGCCCCGTCCAAGGCTAGCGCACTCAGTGCGGTCGCAAGGCGGCTGCGCAGGCATCCTCGATGCCGTCCGAGAGCCACGCCACCGGAGCCTTGCCGCGCTGCGCTGGCAACTCCTTCTCGATTTGCTTGGCCGCCGCGGCACGGCCGGCGGCAAACGGCTCTGGCGCCAGCGACGCGAAACGCTGCCGGAAGTCCTCAGGTGTAAGAGGCGATAGCGGTATTGCCGGCTTTGCGGTTGCAATGAGGTAGAGCGTTTGTCCGCTTTCCTCGGCGGCAGAAGCAAGATGCTCGGCGAAAGACTGCCGCCTGGCCCAGCGGCTCGCCGCAGCCCAGCTATTGTCCACCACCACGACGAGCGGTTGCGTGATGGCCGTATTCGCGGCGGATTGCGGCTTGATGACCGGGCCTGCTAGAGCGGCGATAACGCCTGCAGCGACCAGCACCCTCAGCAAGGTCAGCCACCAAGGGCTGCGAACCGGGGTTTTTTCGTTGACCCGCAGTCCAAGCAGAAGCGAGACCGGCGGGAACGGAACCGTCTGCGGGCGCGGCGGCGTCAGCCGGAGGAGCAGCCAGATCGCTGGCAAGGCCAGGAGCCCGGTTAGCATCCAGGGATAGGTGAAACTCAACGTGCCGAGGAAGCCGCCCATCATGACGGATTGCCCTCCCCAGCAAGCTCACCCCTGAGCGTGCCCTTGGCCCGGTACGCTTTTTCAAGGCCGGACAGGTGCATATGCAGCGGCAGGAGCGCCTCGACCGCCGGGCGGTTGGTGTGGTGGAGGAAGGGAGCCCAGCCCAGGCCGCTCGCGTGGAATGCGATGGCCGCCTTATGGGCTGCTAGCTTCTTCTGGTAGCTTTCGCGCAAGGCTTCGGCCCGCTCGGCCACGAAGCGAACCTGCGTCTCCTGGTCGAAGAACTCGACGCGTCCCTCGTAAGGCAGACTTTCCTCGGCAGGATCGAGAATTTGCACCACATGGCCGCGTACGCCTTGGCGGGCGATGGCGCTGAAGCCCGTAGCGAGCTGTTCCGGAGCCTCAAGGAAGTCGCTTAAGATTACCAGCTCCGAATGCCGGCCCAAACGGCACGCCGCATCGGGCAGGCATTTGAGGGCGGGGCCGGAAAGTGCCCGCGCCAGCGTGTCGATCATGAGCGAGGCGATGCTGTGGCCCGCCCTGGCCGGCATGAGCCCCGGAAGTCCCACGCGTTCGCCCGCATCGGCAAGGAGCGACGCAAGCGCCAGCGCTAGCACGATCGCGCGCTCCGCCTTCGACGTCTTGGATAGATGCGAGCGGAAATACATCGAGGGCGACAGGTCTAGCCAAATCCAGACCGTGTGCGCGGCCTCCCATTCGCGCTCGCGCACGAAGAGGTGGCTCGACCCGGCCGAGCGGCGCCAATCGATGAGTGTCGCGGAATCGCCCTGCTCGAAGCTCCTGTATTGCCAGAAGGTTTCGCCAGGGCCCGGCCGCCGCCTGCCATGCGTACCCTGAGCCACGGTCGTGGCCACGCGCCGCGCCTCTACCAGGAGCGCCGGAAGCTTGGCCGCAAGATCCTGGGCGGCTTCTTCGAGCGCAATGGTGGGCGTGCGTGCTTTGAGGTCCACTGACATCGAGGGGCGGCTTCTCCGCTAGAGCGTTGCGATGAGGCCGTCGATGACCTGATCGACGGTGATGTTTTCGGTGCGGGCGGTGAAGGTGAGCGCCATCCGGTGCCTAAGTACGGGCTTGGCCATCGCGATCACGTCGTCGGCCGAAGGTGCCAGACGGCCTTCGACCAGCGCGCGCGCGCGTACCGTCATCATCAGCGCCTGGCTCGCGCGCGGCCCCGGCCCCCAGGCGACCAGATCGTTCACGCGCGGCGCCGCACCTTCGGTCTGCGGGCGCGCCGACCGGACGAGCTTCAAAATCGCGTCGGCGACACTGTCGCCCGCCGGCATCTGGCGCACGAAGCGCTGCGCGGCCAGGACATCCTCGGCGCTCATCGCCTGATGCACCTTGCGGTCCTCCACGCCTGTCGTCGAAAATAGCATCCGGCGCTCGGCGGCGGCGTCGGGGTAAGTCACGTCGATCTGCATGAGAAAGCGGTCGAGTTGCGCCTCCGGCAGCGGGTAGGTGCCCTCCTGCTCAAGCGGATTCTGGGTCGCCAGCACGAAAAACGGCATGGGCAGTGAGTAAGTCTGGCCGGCATAGGTCACCTGCCGCTCCTGCATCGCCTGCAAAAGCGCCGATTGCGTCTTGGGGCTGGCGCGATTGATCTCGTCCGCCATCAAAAGCTGTGTAAAAACCGGGCCTTCGATAAAGCGGAACGTGCGCGTTCCCGCCTTTTCTTCAAGCACCTCGGTGCCCACAATATCAGAGGGCATAAGGTCGGGCGTGAACTGAATGCGTTTAGCGTTAAGCCCAAGCGCCGAACCCAGCGCCTCGACGAGGGAGGTCTTGGCGAGGCCCGGAACGCCGATCAAGAGGGCATGGCCGCCGGAGAGAATATTAACGAGGACAAGCTCGATGACTGTATCCTGCCCGAAAATAACGCGCCCGATCGCCTCCCGCGCCCGTGTAACCTTCGACCGGATGTCGTCGGCGCGGGCCACGATGCTGTGTTCTGTGGGGTGGTACATGGAATGTTGAACCTGCGTTATGACAGTTGCGGTTTGGCTGCGCCGTCTCTAAGCCAGAGTATATGCTGTTGCAAAGCGGGGATACAACGCTTGGTAGGAGCAAGCATCGTGCCACTGGACCGCTGGGCGCAACGGCCCTGGCAGCGATCCGCAGCAATATTTTGTCAGCATTAAGGAGCCCCGCCGATGCGCGGACTTGACGGACTTGAGGCAGCCGCTGCGTTAAGCCCCTTTTCTGCAACGGTTTTCGCCAAGAAGGCACGGGCATTCGGCATCGGGCTGAGCGAGGCATCCTGGATGGCGGCGCAGCCTGCTTCCTATGGAATCGATGCCGGGCGCACGGTGGACAACCAGGGAATACCTAACGAAAGTGCAAAGCTTGAGCATCTCGTCCCGCCCGAGGCTTGGCGCACGGCGGCGGTGCTTGTGCCAGTGATCGCGCGCGAACCTGAGGCGACCGTCCTTTTCACGCTGCGTACCGCGCACCTTGCCGCCCATAGCGGCCAAATCTCCTTTCCAGGCGGCAAGATCGAGGAGGGCGACGCAACGCCAGTCGAGACGGCGCTCCGCGAGGCGGAAGAGGAGGTTGGCATTCCGCCCGCGGCCGTGACGCCGCTGAGCCTGCTCGATTTGCACAATACCGGAACGGGCTTCCGCATCGTCCCGGTGCTTGCGCTGGTCGACCCCGGTTTCGAGCCGGTTCCGCATCCGGGAGAGGTGGCGGAAATCTTCGAGGTGCCGCTCTCTTTCCTGATGGAGAAGGAGAACCACAGGAGTCATCTCCACGAATGGAAGGGCGGCACCGTCCAGTTCTACGCCATGGAGTTTGAGAACCGTTTCATCTGGGGCGCCACCGCCGCTATCGTCCGCAACCTGTATGAGCGCCTCTATGCCCGGGAGGCGGCGCGATGACGGCGGAGCCTGACATGAGGGCATTACCCCTCACCCTGTCCCTCTCCCGCAGGGAGAGGGGGCGCCTGAATAGTGCTCGGAGCGTGCAACACCGGTCCCTCTCCCTAAGGGAGAGGGTGAGGGGTGACGCCCTTCGTCATTCCGCACCACGGTGCATCGTCCCATGACCCAGCCCGCAGCCAGCGTTGCGACGGCGGATTGGTTCCTGTGGCCCGGCACGCAGGCGATATTCGCGTGTCTGAACCGCGAGGGCTTCGAGGCACGCGCGGTTGGCGGCTCGGTGCGGAATTCGCTGCTCGGCCGGCCAGTAACGGAGGTGGATTTTGCGACAACCGCGAAGCCCGGAGATGTCGTCCGGCTTGCGGCTGCGGCAGGCATCAAAACCGTGCCCACGGGGCTCTCGCACGGTACCCAGACGCTCATCGCCTGCGGGGTCCCTTTTGAGGTGACGACGCTGCGCCGCGATGTCGATACCGATGGCCGCCATGCGACCGTCGCCTTCGGTACGGACTGGGCGGAGGACGCCCGCCGGCGCGATTTCACCATGAATGCGCTCTACGCCGATGCGCGGGGCGATGTGTGCGATCCGCTGGGCGGACTGGCCGATCTGCGCGCGGGCCGCGTGCGCTTCGTGGGGGATCCGGGAAAGCGCATCCGCGAGGACTATTTGCGGACCCTGCGCTTTTTCAGGTTTAGCGCGGAATATGCGCCGGGCGCTTTCGACGCGGACGGCATCGCCGCCGCTATCCGCGAAAGAATGGGCCTTTTGGGGTTGTCGCGCGAGCGCGTGCGGTCGGAGCTGCTGCGTATCCTGGTGACGCGCCGCGCGGTCGATGCCCTTGAACTCATGGACGAAACCGGGCTGCTGCTCCTGCTTTTGGGCGGTGTCTCACGCCGGATGCGCTTCCAGCGGTTCTGCCGGATCGAGGCTGCGCTCGAACTTGCGCCCGATGCGGTGCGCCGGCTCGCGGCGCTGGGGCTTTTCGTGCAGGAAGATGCCGGCAGGCTCACAGAAAAACTCCGCCTTTCCTCGCAGGAGGCGAAAGAGCTGGAGGGGCTTTCCGCCACTTTCCCGCCAGTCTCGCCCGCTTTGGGCAAGTCCGCGCTACAGGTCTTGCTCTATAGGCTCGGCGCGCGGCTTTATTCCGGGCGCATCCTGCTTGCCTGGGCAGCCAGCACCGCGCCGGTGGATGGCCGCGATTGGCGTGCGGCCGTGGACCTGGCGGACACGTGGCAGCCGCCCCGTTTCCCGCTCGGCGGCGCGGATTTGATGGCACTGGGCATCGAGCCGGGACCGGCGATGGGCGCGCTTCTCAAGGAGCTGGAAGAGCGCTGGGCGGCGGACGGTTTCAACGCGAACCGGGAAGCGCTCCTGAACATCGCCGGGCAGAGGCTGGCCGGGCGCGAATAGCCCAGAATTCGGCAGTGGACGGCCGGGCTGACCGGGATTCGCCTCGAGGAGGCCGGGCTGCGCCTTTCCATCTGAGATCGGCTTAAGCAGCAATCCGGCTTCGTTCGCAGCGGCGGCCCGCGATTGCTTCGGGACACCCCGGCGCAATCGCGGAGACCGGGCTCAAGCCTGTCTCAAAATTCCTCGAAGGCGGCATCGTCGCCATCCCGGTTTTCATTAAGGTCTATCGCGATGCCTTTCTTGAGAGCCGCCGCGGCGGCAGCGGCGCCTGCACCGCGCTCTTCCGGCATCGCTTGCCCCAGCTTCGCTGGGACTGCCGCGCGCTTGGCTGGCAAAGCCTTGACCTTCCTCAGTTGGACGCCTTGGAAGGCGGGTGCCGTGCGCATGACCTGAGCGAAATCCGCCGCGCCTCTCTGGCCGCCACCAGCCGCCCTGCCAATATTGAAGAAGGAGATGTTCTCCTGCAGCTTCTCGGCCTGCCCCGCCAGCTCCTCCGACGTGGCGTTCAACTCTTCGGCGGTGCTGGCATTATGCTGAATGACCGTGTCGAGCTGTTGAAGCGCCTGGTTCACCTGAGTGGCACCGATATCCTGCTCACGGCAAGCGGCGCTGATCTCCTCCACGAGCTGCGCGGTCTTCTTTATATCCGGCACGAGTCTGGTCAGCATCTCGCCAGCCTGCTGGGCCACGGAAACGGTCTGGCCGGAGAGCGCACCGATTTCCTGTGCCGCGGTCTGGCTGCGCTCGGCGAGCTTTCGGACCTCGGAGGCTACCACCGCAAAGCCCCTGCCGTGTTCGCCCGCGCGTGCGGCCTCCACCGCCGCGTTCAAAGCCAGAAGGTCGGTCTGCCGCGCGATCTCCTGTACGATGGTGATCTTCTCCGCAATCGTCCTCATCGCGGCGACGGCGCGGGTCACAGCCTCTCCGCTCGTTTCAGCGTCAGCGGACGACTGGCGAGCGATCTTTTCGGTCTGGCTCGCATTGTCGGCGTTCTGCTTGATGTTGGCAGCCATCTGCTCCATGGAGGCCGAAGTTTCCTCGGCCGCCGCTGCCTGCTGCGAGGCACCGGACGACATGTTGTCCGCGCTGGCCGCCAACTGCTGGCTGCCCGAGGAAACGCCACCGGACGCAGCAAGCGCCTCCTGCACCACAACGCGCAGCTTCTCCACCATGCCCTTGAGCGCCAAGCCCAGCCGGTCCTTGTCCGAAAGCGGCTTGGCTTCCACAGTCAGGTCGCCGCCGGCAATGGCATCGGCCACTTTCGCGGTTGCCCGCAGATTGACCGTCATGCGCTGCATGGCATGGCCCAGCACATCCTTGTCCGACTGCGGCTTCACATCGGTGTCAAGATCGCCTTCAGCGATAGCGCCGGCAACCTTGGCCGTGTCGCGAAGATTCTTAGACATGCGCTGCATTGCGAGGCCCAGCGCATCCTTGTCCGAGAGCGGCTTGACCTCGACGCTCAGATCGCCTTGCGCGATGGTGTCGGCGACTGCCGCCGTGGCGCGCAGATTGGCTGTCATGTGCTGCATGGCGAACCCCAGCGTGTCCTTGTCCGAAAGCGGCTTGGCTTCGACGCCAAGATCGCCTTGCGCGATGGTGTCGGCGACTGCCGCGGTGGCACGCAGGTTGGCAGTCATGCTCTCGAGAGCCCGGCCCATATCTCCCAGCTCGTCGGAACGTTTGCCTACTGCAAGCTCAACGCCGTAATTCCCTGTCGCCAGTTCAAGAATGGATTCCTTCAGCCGGTTGAGCGGGCGTACAAGGCCAAACAACATGCCGTAAACGCTGCCGGCAGCGATGAGGAGCACCGTAGCCGCCACGCTCCAGATCACCCAATTGGTCGTGCGCGCCAGCGAAGCCGCATCCGTCTCGATGGTCTTATTCATCCGGTTGACCGCGGCGACCGTTTCATCGATTTTCGCCCGGTGTGCATTATATGCTTCCGTCAGCGCTCCATAGGCCTGGCGGGCAGCTTCGGCGTTGCCCTTCTCAAGGGCCGGCAATAGCGCATCTTCCGTGATGGACCAGAACTTCGCCGCCGGTGCCGCCGAGTCCTTGACCAGCAAATCGCGGACGGCGGGATCGATGTCCTGCTGCCGCCAGTAAGCCAAGCGCTCCTCGTAGCTCTTGTGCAGTTGCACCAGCCGGGCGCGGTGGACACTGACATTTTGGGGATCGTTTTCCGCCAAGGTGGCCTCAAGATACGGCTCTATGATGTAGGCGGGTGGCGGCAGGATATCGCCGACCAAGTCCTTTCCCTTGATGATCCGCTCGTAGACTTCGCCGCCAACGAACAGTTTGTAAGATCCCACCGCGTTGACAGCGATCATCGCGGCGATACCGCCGATGACGGCAACTCCCGCGATCTTCGTGGCGGCCGATATTTTCATGGCTGGTCCTTTCCGTTTACTCTGAAATCGTGGACTAAATGCCGAAGCTTGAGGAAGCGGGGATGGTATAAGACTTCATCCCGGAAAGGCGTTTTACGCCGGCGGCGGCGAAAATCGGCGTCGTCGCAAGGTGTTCCGCGCTCAATGTCGCCTGGCCTCTCCCTCGTGCCCACGAATGCCGTCAGGCTCGCGCAAGACACCATCGCGCACAGCAGCCTCTATGTGCGGCGCCAGTCTTAGCTTGATCGTAGTGCGCATTACTTGTCTCCGATGCTGCCCGGCAAATGAAAGCACTCACGCCCTCCTGCAAGTGCTGGCGGCTGAGCGCCTCGACGATAGAGTATACCGGTTGAATGTGGCCTTAGGCTCCGCCCTCAAATTTTCAATAAACAAATAGATATTTCTGTACTTTGTGATAACTTTCATATCCTAAGCCTTATAGGTACTCATACAGAGGTAGGACACGAGGCGGCCTCCGGCTGCCCCAGAGGATTGAGAAACGGGCGCTTCATATAGGCGGCTCATGATCGCGCTGGCGTCTCCCAGCGCAATCGGAGGTAACAGGCTCAAGTCCGTCTCAGAACCATTCGAAGGCGGCATCGCCCGGCGATTGGCGTTCAAATTGCGTGCCGCAGATAAAGATGTTCCCTGCACGATACGCGGCAGCGGCCTGTGCATTGGCTGTGGATTTAGTGCTTTCTTTGGCTGCTGCTCTTCCCTAAAATTGCGCGCGGATTCTTTTTTGGGCTCATTTTGAGGTTCGGGCGTAATGTCGATTTGGGACGAGCTGGCGGGCGCTGCGGCAAGCATCGGAGGGCCAATTGGTGCAATGCTTACCCGTTTGGGCCATCTTGCCATGGATGGCCCGGCGCACGATAAGCAGGTTGCCTTCACCGTTGGCGTGATTGCGCTTGGCGCCAAGATGGCGAAGGCCGACGGTGTCGTGACCAAGGACGAGGTCCAGGCATTCAAGGAGGTGTTCAGGGTTCCGCGCGGCGAGGAGCATAATGTTGCGCGCCTGTTCAACCTCGCCAAGCAGGACGTGGCAGGCTATGAATCCTATGCGCGCCAGCTCGGCCGGCTCTTCCGCAACGATCACGAGCTTTTGAGCGACGTCATGGACGGGCTCTTTCACATCGCCGTCGCTGATGGGAAGCTGCACCCCAGCGAGGATCGCTTCCTGTTCAATGTCGCCGGGGAGTTCGGCTTCAACGAGCAGGAATATCTGGCGATCAAGGGCCGGTATTTCAGATGCAATTTGTACGACCCCTACAACATCCTCAGCGCCTCGCCCAAGGCTTCCGACGCCGAGATCAGGGCGCAATATCACAGGCTTGTCGCCGAGAACCATCCCGACATGCTGATGGCCCGCGGCGTGCCGGCCGAGGCCATCGGCATCGCCACCAAAAAGCTAGCGGCGATCAACACGGCCTACGAGGAAATCAAGGCGGCGCGGCGGGCCCATGTCTGAACGGAAAACTCCCGGACCGGATTCGAAGCTTGCAACCCGGATACATCCGAGCCCAAACTACAACCTGCGCGAAGGCGGGCTCAAGCCCAGCATTCTGATGCTGCATTATACCGGCATGTCTTCGGCGAAGGCGGCGATCCATTGGCTGGCCGCGCCGGAGTTGAAAGTGTCGTGCCACTATGTGGTGGCCGGGGACGGCGCGATAGCCCAGATGGTGGCCGAGACCTTCCGGGCCTGGCACGCAGGCGTGTCGCATTGGCAGGGCGCCAGCGACATCAACTCCCGCTCCATCGGCATCGAGATCCACAATCCAGGGCACGATGGCGGCTATCCCGATTTTCCCGAGGTGCAAATGGCGGCGGTGGAAGCGCTTTGCCTCGATATCGCCGGCCGGCATGGCATCGAGCCGCGAAACGTGCTCGCCCATTCCGACGTGGCGCCCCGCCGCAAGCGAGATCCCGGCGAGAAGTTTGGCTGGGCACGGCTGGCACGCGCGGGCATCGGGCATTGGACGGAGCCCGTTCCGGTTGCGGCCGGCCCGGCGCTTGAACGCGGCGCGCGTGGCGATGAGGTGCTGCGCCTTCAGGAAGCCCTGGCCGCCTATGGCTACGGCATCCCTCGCACCGGCGAATATTGCGAGGATACCGAAATTGTGGTGGCTGCCTTCCAGCGCCATTTCCGCCCCGCCCTCGTGGATGGCCGCGCGGACCGCTCTACGCAGGAAACCCTTGAAGCGCTCCTAAGCAAGCTTGCGTGATTGGAGCCCCCCATGCGGCCCGCGCTCTCAGCCTGAGCATCGAACGCGAGAATGACCTGCAAATGCACTTTCTCTCCATGCCCGTGCGATCGTTGGAGGAACTCCAGGACACCCTGCCTGTGCCGCTGTGCCGGGATGACACCTGCGGACTGAGATGCAACGTCATATTAACCCTTCCAGCCGTTCCGCCTGCCTGTTTTCGAGGGGTGATGGGGTGCATTTCGATTTCGAAGTAATGCAGCAGAAAATTCTTGAGTAAGCGTTAAGTGCCGCCAGCTGCTATGTTGTCGTATTCAAGCACGTTCAGACGCTCGATCAGCGCCATGATGAGCGCGTCTTTCGCAGCGTGGCCGAGGGTGGACAAATCGGGAGCGGCAATCATCCATAGGTTGACTCATGTTCGGAGCCCGCGTGCAACGCAAATCTCTCGCGCGGTCAACGCCATCCACCGCCGGACGCTACGGCAAGACGTGAGCAATTACTGCCGCTGGTCGTGAGCAATTACGAAAATTTGATTGAGGAGGAGTTCGCCGAAGCCGCCGGCGGCCCGCAGGGAAAGCCCGCATATCGCTTGACCGAGGCGGGCGCGAGCCACCCCCAGCGTGTTCAAACCGCCCCGCCTTCCCCCGTGGCGCCTTCCCCAGCCACGCGGCCGGTTCTGAGATCGGATCGAGTTCGCCAAGTCCTTTCGACTATTCAGGCTGCTGGGCCATTGCGCATTAGAGATTTGACGAGCACTTTGGAACTGCCCCTCCAAACGGTGAACGCGCTTGTGCAGTATCTCAAGCGAAAGCACCTGGTCAGGCAGCCGGTTCAAGAGCTTGGCGCCCCCTATTCATTAACGCCCGAGGGGCAGGCCATCCTGGCGGAAATGACCTTGCATAACTCCGCGCAGGGCCTGTCCGCAAACGGCTGAGCAAATCCCAGGAGGATGTCCAGCGCTCCCTGGACGGGGCAGAGATCTCCGGTCTGCTCTTTTCGTCCCCGTAAAGTCAGTCTGTTTGCCTCTTGAACACCAGAAGGCAAGTTTGCAGCTGCATTCCTGCACATCGTGGAAACCCATGTGCTGAACCCTCTGGGCTCTCTACTTAAATTCCGGCCCAGTTCAATGTTCGCCCCGCGATGTTATGCTTACCGCCCCACACGGGACCGGCATCACAGACACCGCGAGCGCCTCCTTTTGACCCAATCCGGCCCAAAGCCCAGGGCGGCGGGTTCGACCGTCAGCCGCCGTCGCGGGAGAAATCCGCCCAGCCGCCGAGTTCGCGGGCGACGATCGCGGAAAGGCCGGCGATGCCGGGCGCGCTATCGTTGAGGCAGGGCAGCGTGGCGTAGCGCTCGCCGCCATGCTCGCGGAAGGTTTCGCCCCCGCGGATCGCCATCTCCTCCAGCGTCTCGATGCAATCGGCGGCGAAGCCCGGCGTTATCACGGCCAGCCGCTTGACGCCGCGCTGTCCAAGCTCCGCGATGGTTCCGGCGGTGTACGGCTTGAGCCATTCGGCGCGGCCGAAGCGCGACTGGAAGGTCAGCCGCAGCCGCTCTTCCGGCCACCCCAGCGCCTCGCGCAAGAGCCGCGTGGTCTTGACGCAATGGCAGTAATAGGGATCGCCCTTTTCGAAATAGGCCTGCGGCAGGCCATGGAAGGAGGCGATGACAAGCTCCGGCTCGAAATCGAGGCGGGCAAGCCCCTCGCGCATGGAGGCTGCAAGCGCTTCGATATAGGCGGGATCGTCGTAATAAGGCGGCACCACGCGGATGGACGGCTGCCAGCGCATCGCCTTTAGCGCGTCGAAAGCCTTGTCGCAGACGGTTGCGGTGGTGGCCGCCGAATATTGCGGATAGAGCGGGAACAGGAGGATGCGCTCGCAGCCTTCGCGCTGGAGCGCTTCGAGGCGGGTCTCGATGCTGGGATTGCCGTAGCGCATGGCCCAATCGACGTGGATGCGGGGGTCTTTCGCGAACTGCGCCGCGATCTTCTCCGCCTGAGCCCGCGTGATCGTGCGCAGCGGCGATTCATCGCGCTCCTTGTTCCAGATCAGCCTATAGGCCTCGCCGGATTTGAAGGGCCGCCTCGTCAGCACAATTGCGTTCAGCACGAACCACCAGACGGCCCGGTTCACCTCGATCACGCGGGCGTCGGACAGGAACTCCTTCAGATAGCGGCGCATCGCCCAATAGCCGGTGCCGTCCGGCGTGCCGAGGTTGACGAGCAGCACGCCGATGCGGCCGTGCTTCACGGCAGGATGCTCACGCGGCATAGCAGAGGGCGCTCTCGCGGGCGCAACGCGGTCCGGCATTTCATTCATGTGCTGCCGCCTCCCAATCCAGCCGGCCTCAAGGTCTCATCCTTTCAGATAGGCGATAACAAAGCGCTTGCAAACCTTGAAAGTGCCCGGCGCTGTGGTACAGCTGGAACGGGCGCCGAACTCGGAGCGGATGGATGCCGCTGCCCGCAAATGTTGCGCAGCGGCCTACCGGCGCTTACGACTTACCTAAAGAAGCTTGAACGTTATCAGTGCCTTAATGAATGGCTGGAAGAACTCCTCAGTGATCGATTGGCCAATCTCAAGTTTCTGAAATAGCCTGCCGGAAAGCTCGTCATCCGCATAGATGGGGATCCTGCTGTCCAAAGCGAGTTCCCTCATATCCTGAGCTTTCTGCCCCCTCGCCTTGGTCACAATAAGGGGGACAGGCGTTTCCCCGCGAATGAAGCGCACGCCCACAATCGTATCTGTGCCAGCGATGAAAATCGTCGCGTCCTCCAGTTCATACCGGCGCGCCCGTTCCATGATATCGCCGCGCAGCCGCCGGTGAGCTTGCCGGAGTTCGGGCGATCCCTCCGTTTCCTTAAAGTCGCGCTTTGCCTCCGACTTCGTCATTTTATGCCGGCGCAGGAACAGCCATTGTTGAATACCGATGTCGAACACCCCGGCAAGCAGAAGAATAGCGATTGCGAGGATCATGATGGGTTTGATTATACCGCCCAAAACGCTCGCAAGACAGTCCACGTTGCAATATGGGACGTAGAATACCGCGTTCAGGTTTCCTGCGAATAGAATGACCGACAATACAAGGAAAGGCACAATCTTAATAAGACTTTTCAGAACCTCTATGGCCGTCTTAATTGAAAACATCCGCTTAAAACCTTCGACGGGATTCACCCGTCCCAGGTCGAGCCGGATCGGCTCCAGGGAAAAAAGAAACCCGCGGTTCACCAGGATATTTGCGGCAATCGCCGTAAATATTACCACCGCAATCAGCGTGCCTACAAATTGAGCGGCGCTTGTGAATAATATTGCGACGGCGTCATGTGCGCGTGCATTGAAATCCTGCTTGTCCAGGTTCAATATAGACAAGACTGCGGCCTTGAACTTGGTTATGAATGGCCGCCCCTGTAGCCAAAGAAATACAAGTGCCGCCGAAGTGGCTGCGCCGGCAACCATGTCGCTGCTTCGGGCGATGTCGGCTTTCTTGCGAAGCTCCCTAAGCTTTCTCCGGGATGGGGGAAGCGATCGCTCCTCGGAGGTATCGTCACGGCTCATTCAGAATACCTTTCACGATATCCAGCGTCTCCTTGATATGAGCGGACTGGCTATTGAAATAGCTTACTATATATATTGTATAGATTTGTATCGCTATTACGAATGCTATGTTGCGTGACGACAGGGATAGATCGAAGAAGTTCATTTGAGGTGTAAAGCGTGAAAGGATTGCCACGATAAGAAATGCAGTCAACGTAACAATCAAAAGCGGACCGGCGATTATGAAGCCGGCATGGAATATTCGATCCAGGAATTGGAGGACGATGGCCGGCGCATTCTGGCTGATAGGCGGCCAACCGCTTAACGCAGGCCATAACTCGTAACTTTTGTAGACGATATCGATGATTATGCTAAGCCCGCCCATCGCTATGAAGTAAAGCGTTACGAATATCGAAAAGAGTGTGCCGGTGATCGTTGCTTCGGTCTGGCTTTGAGGGTCCTGCACCAAAGCATCCGGGGCCTGCCTGATAAAATCGGCGATATTTCCAGCCACCTCCATGATCCAAAAGGGAACCCCTAGGGCAAGACCGATGAGCAGGCCGAGGAAGGCTTCCTTGAGGCAGAGCACAGCCACAAAAAGCGCTGAAGCTGGAGGCGAGGATCTGATCTGCGCCGACAAGGGGGCGACAATCGGCATGCAGAGCGCGGTTATGATAATGAATTGCAGAACCCTCGGCAAACCGAGCCGCGTCATGATTGGCAGGATCGAAAAAAGCGCGAACATACGCGGGATTGCGACAGCCAAGGCCGTCAAATACGAATAAATGACGTCTACTGAATATAGGGCATCATTCATCGCCGGGAGTTTTTCTTCTGGTGGTTTAGCGCGCTATATATGGAAACTCATCGAATATCCGGGCTGCGTAGTCGACCAGCGGGCGCGTAAGAAGGGCGCCGAAGATCGCCAAAACGAAGCCGACGGATATCAACTTGATGGTCAGCGGCAGCGTCTGGTCCTGGATTTGTGTCGCGGCCTGAAGGAGCGCTGTAACCAGGCCAACCGTCATGGCCACAATGAGCGGCGGCAACGCGACAATCGCCACCATGGACATGGCTGTCTGGAAATGATTGACAATTGACGCTTCATCCATGCGGTACCCTCATTTTCGGAAGCCAGCAGTTCACCCGTAGCTAAGTACAAGGCTGTGAAATAGCCTGCTCCATCCTTCGATTGTCACGAAAAGGAATAGCTTGAACGGAACCGATATCGTTATCGGCGGCACCATCACCATGCCAAGCGCCATCAATATTGTCGATACGATGAGATCGATTGCAATGAATGGCAGATAGATGAGGAAGCCGATCTCGAATGCCCGGCGCAGTTCGGAAATAACGAAAGACGGTACGAGGATTTCGAGATCGGTGTTCGATACGTCCTGCCTCATTTCCTCAGGCCAGATCCGCTTGGTGGCGGATATGAAAAATTCACGTTCCGATAACCGGGTAAATTTGGACAGATAGTCCCGGATCGGTTCGCGGGCGCGTACGCTTGCCGCAACCCAATCTTGCATTGTCTCGAATTTTAGCGCTGGATCTTGAAGCTGTGTATAGACCTGTCTGGCCACAGGAGCGCTTATGAAAAGCGTCAGGACGAGTGCAACGCTATACAGAACGATATTCGGTGGTGTTTGCTGTATGCCAAGCGCATTCCTGAGCAAAAACATGACGACTGAGATCTTGATAAAGGATGTCATCGTCACAACGACAAAAGTAGCGAGGCTAAGCCCCGTCATCACTATGACAATGGAGAGTATATTCGGCTGAAGGCTACTCATTGTTGAACAGCCGCGTAACGCGCACGCCAAGGACGCCGTTAATCTGGACGATTTCCCCGGACCCTACACGCTGCGTTCCAGCGTAAATATCGATAGCGGTGCGCTGATCGCGGTTGAGGTCGAACACGTAGCCTGGGATAAGGCTGCGCAATTCGCCAAGCGGAACCTCCTTCCGTCCAAGCTCGAAAAACACCTTTATCTGAATATCGTCAAGCTCAGCGTCGGCGGCAGCCGGCGTTCCATCCAAATTTCCTGCGCTGGACATACTCCAAGCCCCTCCATCGATACTCGCGATTTTCTTCGGGCGCTCTTGCAGAGTGACGGTGCGATCCCGCCAAACCCCGCTCGCGGCAAGCCGCTCGCCCGCAACAACGAAAACCCTGCCTGGCCCGGCCGTCGCATCGGCAAGGATGACATCTCCCAGGCGCACGTTCTTTAGGGCGCCCAAGGCCAGTTGGGTGAAAGCCACCCGGCTCGCCAAGGTAACCGGAACTGGCCAGAGGATTTTTTGCCTGCCTTGTGCAGCGTCCAGCAGCTTGCCCAGGGCAATCGCCAAATCTGGCGGCAGGTGCAGCCCGATCCAGCAATCCTCGCCCCATAGGCTGAATTTGGCATCGAGGGGCACCAGCGACCCTTTGGGCGCATCGCCCTCCCCGCCCAGATCCATCAGCGTGACCGGCAGGTTGAGACGCTTCTCCAACGCCTCCATAGCCTCGGCGAAGCGATGCTCCAGCAAAAGCAAGATCACATGCTCCGGAAGCACCTGGCCCGGAGGTAACCCATAAGATTGGAGAATTATAGCGACTAATCTTGCGGGCACCGCTAAATATGCGTCCTTGCTGCCAGCAGTCAAACGGATATGCTGGAGCGGCTCCTGCCGGACAGCGGGGGGGCATAGGGCGGAGTCAATCTTCAGCGTCAGGCTCGCCGCCTCGAACGTTACGGCGGGCCGGCTTCTATACCAGAGGTTCGCTGCCGTCACTTCCGGGGCCGATAGTTCCGGAAAATGTGGCAAGCCTGCCTCCGGTACCGCCGTGGACGCGGACTTGCCGCTGCCGGCCGGAGTGGATTGGACGTGCTCGTGCATTTGCCCCCGCTAAATGCCAGGTTTGCGCGCTTCAACGCTGTCGTAAATGAGTTCCTCGCGATAGATCTCCTCGACGGCAATTTTCTCCGCGTGATGTTCCCGCACCCGCTCCCATTTCTTCTGCGCTTTGAGCAGGTGTGTGTGCCGATGCCGGGCCTCCTCCACCGCAGAGGCCGCCTGGGAGGCTGAGGCGTCCAAGTTCGACGCCTGCCGCGCAAGAGCGCCGATCTCGGCGTTTTCCCGGTGAACCCGCGCTTGAACAGCTTCCAGCTCGGGAAGAGAAAGCGTTTTTCCCAGCGTTTCCTTGTAGATCCGCTGTTCGCTGGCGAGTTGAGCTTCCCTTTGCGTTTCCAAATATTCTTTAAAGAGAGAAGCCGTCTTGGCTGCATCCTCTCTGGATATGTTCGCATTGCGAAGTGCAAGCAGCGCTGAACGCTCCCGGTACACACGCAGCATTTCGATGGTCTTAAGGTTCTGCATCATAGCGCCAACCTCTTTACGAGATCGACGGTTTGCTCAAAAGGAGCCAATTCCATGAAGGGCTGCCTGGAAAACTTCTCGATCATAGGCCGTTTGCCGATCGCTTCATCGATTAGTGGATCGCTGCCTGCTTTGTATTCGCCGACATGAAGCAGGAACTCGATTTCAGAATATTTCGATAGCAACTGGCGCACTTTCTGCGCTGCCGCCATATGGGCCGGCGTTACGACGTCCAGCATTACGCGGCTGAGGCTCGCAGTGACGTCGATAGCGGGAAAGTGGCCAGCTTGCGCCAGTTTCGGCGACAAGACGATGTGGCCATCGAGCAGGCCGCGCGTCTCCTCGGTGACCGGGTCCGCGGTGCCGTCGCCTTCGGTCAGCACGCTGAACACACCGGTGATCGACCCCCGCTCCGAGGTGCCCGCGCGTTCGAACAATGCCGGAAGCACAGAGAATACCGAAGGAGGAAAGCCGCGGCGGGTTGGCGGTTCTCCCGCGGCCAATCCGATTTCGCGCAGGGCGCGTGCCAGGCGCGTAACGCTATCGACGGCAAGCAGCACGCGGCAGCCTTCGTCGCGGAAGTGCTCCGCAATCGTCATGGCCGCATGCGCCGCTTTCACGCGCTCGACAGGGGACCGGTCCGAGGTCGCCGCGATAATGACGGAGTTGGCCCCGGCCTCGCCGGACAGATACTTTTCCAGAAACTCCTTAACCTCGCGGCCTCTTTCGCCGACCAGCGCAATAACCCGGACATCGGCGGCAGCCATTTTTATGATTTGGGCGAGCAGCAGGGATTTGCCGCTGCCAGGCGGGCCATAAATCCCGATCCGCTGCCCTTCTCCGCAGGTGAGAAGGCCGTCGATGACGCGCAGTCCGAAGGCCAGGGGCCGTGAGATCGCTGTGCGTGAAAGCACCGGCGGAGCGGCGTTGTAAAGCGGCCTCGTGGGCATTGGAGGCAATTCCCCTCGCGTATCTGCGTCGAGGGGATTGCCAAAGCCGTCCAGCACGCGGCCAAGAAGCGGCCGGCCCACCGGCACATCGAGAACGCGCCCGGTCGTACGGACCTCCGTGGCGGTCGAGAGCCCGCCGATAAATCCGAGCGGGCTCAGCATGGCGACCGTGCCGTCGAAGCCGACAATTTCCGCATAAGAGGCCGTGCCGCGATCCGAGTCGTGAAGGCTGCAAACGTCGCCGAGCTTCGCATCCGGCACGGTGGCATAAATCAAATTGCCAACGGCGCGCGTTATCTTTCCCTTGACGGGCCGTGTCTGCGCGGTCTTTGCCGCCTCGATCAACCGCGGAGCGAATGACGATATCAAGGGGCGGGAACTGCGGCTCATCCGGAAGCACCTATGTTCGACGCCCGCAGGCTTTCGGCGAGCAAGGCCAGTTGATTGTCGATGGAAACGTCGACGGTACAGAAGCTTGTCACTAGCTTGCAGCCTTTGGGAGAGAGCTTCGGGTCCTCCAGCAAGGTGATGACCGAAGTGGTGACACCGCTGAGTCTCTTTTCCAATTTCACGCGAACATCGCGATAGATCTCCGGCGCAATGTGCAAGGCTACCTCGGCCCCCAAATCCTGCGTCTTCAGCGCTCTCGACGCGGCTGCCGCGACGGCGTCGCCTACGTCAAGATTGTCTATGACCTCCTTTATGACCTCAACGGCCAAATCCCTGAGGTTCGCCTCCAATTGCGCATGGTAAGCATCGGCCTGGGCCTTGGTTTGTGCCAGGAACTCGAACAAGTCCTTGGAGCCAACTGCCCACCCTTCTGCGTAGCCCTTCGCCCGCCCGGCTTCAGTGGCGCTCTCGATTTCCTGGTGCGCCTGATCGAGCGCGCGCTTGGTTGCCGCGAGGTAGCCCTCGCCCTCGGTCCAAAGGCGCAATTCTTCCGAGCGCACGACAGGGCCTAGGGGGCTTGCTTTCGCTGGGCCCTCCCAAGCCCCGGCGGGTTTGACGGTAGCGGTAGCGTCAGCGGGCATGATCGAGTACCCCCTTCCCTGCCGCTCTCACAATGTCCGGCCCATAAGCCTCGAACCCGGATGGCAAGGGGCCGGTTTCGAAATCCTTCGGAAACTTCAAAGCGATGCGCTGGGCAGCCGGTGCGGAAAGCTTGGCAAGCCAGGCCCGGAAACATAACCAGCCATCCTGGACTATGGCTTCATCGGTGGGAGGTGTGCTTTCGTTGGCATCTCCGGAAGCCGGCGGAACCAACTCCGCTTGCGCCATGGCATAGCCGTGGGCCCAGCCGCCCGCACCAGCAAACAACGCGGCAATCGCGGGCTTCGATATCAGCATCCGGATTTGGCGCGCGTGAAAAATGGCGCCTGCCAGCCGGGATACTTGTACAAGCGAGTTGAAGCTGAGCATCGCAATGGATAGATCGAGCCCGCCATCCGCCTCCAATGCAGTAAGCTTATAATGCTGCGTGATGATGGCGGAGAGACGCGGCACAAGGCGCCCGCATCTCAGCAGAGACAAGCCAATTTCCGCAGGAAGATCGGGCAGCCACTCCCGCGTGCGATCGGGATGGACGTACAGTCCGGGCAATCGCTCGAAGAGCGCCGCCGTTGCGGCTTCGTGCTTCTCTGCTTGCATGCGCCATTTCCAGATTTGGGCATATACCGCTTACTCAAGAGTTCTCTTCTTTGGTGGCGTCTTCTGTTTTGCTGGGTGGCCGCGCCCCTGGATTCCTGTTCACCGCCTGATGGAACATTTCACCGGGTGGGGGTGCCTTTTCCCGGCGGAAGAAGTAGTACATGGACGCAAGCGCCAGCAGAAGGATACCTACGGCGGTTATCACGAAAAGTTCCGCAGTGTTATACCTCACCGGAAGCAGGGGAATGCTGCCACCCATTTGAGCAGCGCTGGCAGCAACGAGCTTGGCGTTTCTGTCGCCCGGAACGAATACCACCGACACTTTCTCGTATGTCAGCCCCTCTATGCTATTCGTTACGAAAGTCTTGATCTGCGGTAACAGAGAGGTAACGGCAGCATTGCGGTCATGCTTTATGAATATCGATGCCGAGGACGGTTTGGCGTCCTCGCGGAGCGGGTCGTTCTTGGGCAAGACGAGATGAACCCGCGCAGTGATAACACCGTCGATCTCGGAGAGCGTCCTTGAGAGTTCCTGACTGAGTGCGTAAATGAAGCGCGCCCGCTCCTCGACCGGTGACGATACAAGCTTCGTATCCGCAAAGACGTCGCCCATTGTCGCGAACTTGGGGTGGGGCAGGCCGGCGCTATTCAATAGCGCAACCGCATCCGCGAAGGAGCCTTCCTCCACGTGCACGGTGCTCGTGCCGTCCTTGGCAGCCGTGCGGCTTGCCGGGATACCCTTTCGGACCAGCACGGCCACAATCTCATTGGCTTCGGTTTCAGTCAGCTTGGTGTAAAGGTCTGCTTGGCAGCCAGCCAGGAGCAAAACAGGGATCGCTAGGACTGCTGCCAGCTTAAGGGCAGCGGAAAATCTCAACATGGGTCCGCTACGGGTTGTGTTGCAAAAAAACTGGTGTTCTCTATTGGCCCTTAATCAGCGAGTTGAATGTGCTCGTACTTTCCCGAGCGGCATTTACTACGAAATGCGTCTCCACTGAGACCTCGAAGGTGCGCACCAGGAAGCGAAGCGTGGCCGCTGTGTCGAAAACCTGCCCATTTTCCTGCGATGGCGCTTGCACCGCCGCTCCCTGCACAGGCGCTATTTCCTCTGTCCGCCCTGCCATCTGATGCAGATCGGAAACGAGGCCGCTCGCCTTCTGACTAAATCCGTTCAAATACGTGACCACACCGCTAGCAACGGTATGCGAGAACACCGCGCTCCGCGCTTCCACCTCGGGAATATCGGCCGTCTTGAAACTTTCATTGCGGGGTTCGATCGATTGGCGCCGGGAGGCTTCGCCCGTCTGGTTCTCTGTGGTCGAAATCTCGGCCGCGCGATTAAGATCGACGTCGAACCGTTGCGCCATAAGTTCCTGATTAGTCAACATTTCTGGCTGGGCAAGAGGATCCTGCGTTATCCCGTCTTGGACTGCCTCCAGGGCAACTACTCCAGTTTCATAACTCATGCCGCCACCCCTGCTTCCATCTATAACCGGATATTAAACTTATCAATTTTAAGGATTGCAAGCATTATTTGCGTGTATAGTTGATACTATTGACAGTATTAAAGCTACCTATTATAGGTATAACAGCAATGCAACTTAAGCATGCAAAATTGATGTGTGCGTTCATTCGCACTACTAAGCAATCACGGTGTATATGAATTAGATAACAATGGTGAAATTGTGGCTGCGTCTCACGTAGACTGCGACGCGTTGTCATCTTATGTTAATTAGTGGTTGCCTAAGCTGACGGGTCCGCGTTACAAGTCTAGGCGTTGGCAAGTTAGGTGACGTCCCGGATTATGAACGTGTCCAGATCAGTATCCCCGCCGGCTCTCGCTCGAAAGCTAGCAACCGCCTTCGTGGTTGCCGGTTGGATCTGGGGGCTCCCGCTATCGTTGTTCCCGTCCGCGCTAGCCGCCCCCCTGCAGCTCCCAGAAGGTATATATCCCTACAGCGTGCTCAATCAGGACGTAACCGCAGTGCTGCGTGAATTCGGGCAGAACCTGGGATTGAGGGTAAAGCTCAGCACGAAAGTAAGCGGCACTGTGAAGGGCAAGCTGCCCCGGTTACAGGCGCTGGAGTTTCTCAATCACGTTTGCCAGATGTACGGCCTGGAGTGGTACTACGATGGGGCGGCATTACATGTTTCCGCGGTTTCCGAGGAAACAACCCGGTTTCTCCCGCTGCATCGGGCTTTATCGCTTCCCGCGCTGATCGAGAGTCTCAAACGGCTTTCATTCTACGACGAACGCTATCCCATCCGCGCAGACGCCGGCAAAGCGTCGGTCATTGTTACAGGTCCGCCTGTCTACACCGCTCTCGTCGAGCAAACGTTGCTCATGCAAGGTGGCGTGCCAAAACAAACGATCATCTACCGGGGCGGAAGCGTATCCATCGAGAAATTCGGCTCAGAAGCCGGCCAATAAATGCAGCCTGAGTCACAGTGCTTTTGAAGGCAAAAGCGGAGAGTCCCCGCGAGGGTGAATGGCAATTGGGTTTAATATGAGTTCCAGTCTCCTGTTGCGTGTGACGAAGGGGAAGCATGCGGGCGCCGTGCAAGACCTTCGCCTGACGCCGCTTGTCATCGGAAGCTCGCTCGAAGCGGACATTATCCTGACCGACGGCTCGGTACTTGCGAGGCACCTGCGGCTAACGCCGGGCGCAAACGCGGCCGGGCTGGAAACCCTGGACGGCGAGGCCTTGTTCGAAGGCCGCAGCATTCAGCCGGGAGGGAAAACTCAGGCCCGTTATCCTTTCCGCATCGCTCTTGGAGAGGCGGAACTGGAAATCGTTGAGAAGGGGAAAAGCGCCATGCTGCCGGCTGCTAAAATCGGCGCTCTAGGCGCCGTTGGCGCTATTTCCGCGGCGCTAATTTACTTGAGCATGCCGGGCAGCGGTAACGGTAGCCTTCCGGTCATACCGGAGCAGGCATCCCTCGTAGCCGCTCCTTCAAAGCAGGCTGCGCCGGACGGCGAGCTGGCCAAAGCCGCTACGGAAGCGCTGCGCGAACGCCTGCTTTCCCTAAACATGGACAGCGTTAGCGTTACGCCCGGCGATGGGACCGTCGGCGCGAAGGGCACCATCGACGCTCAGCGTAAAGACGATTGGCATTCCCTGGAAGTTTGGTTCGACGAAAACTACGGCCAAAACCTCGTTCTTCAATCCACGGTCTCCGCAAGCCCGGAGAACCGGGCCACGGCGCCGATCTCATTGCAAGCGGTATGGGCTGGAAAGTTCCCTTACATAATCGACGCCGAGGGGAATAAGCTTTTCGAGGGATCGAAGATAGCCAATGGCTGGGTTGTCGAAAAGATTGAAGAAGGCGGCACGCTGATCCGGAAGGGTAAGCAAGCATTGATGATGAAATATTAGAAAAATGCCGATATTTCTGACGCGCAAACAAAATGTTTTAATACACTTGCAAAAATCGTAGTTTACGACGCTCGTTATTTCGTTTTTTACGAAGGCGCGAAAGTGATGACTTCCATTTGGTGGTGATATGAAATCTCAGGCGTTCATCCAGAGTTTGCTTAATGCCGCCTCCTCGCGGCGGGATCTGATTATCGTGGTGCTGCTGGTGACGGCCATCAGCGCAATGATTCTACCGATCGCGCCCATAGTCGCCGATATGCTGATCACAGCCAACATAAGCATTTCCATCGTTCTTTTGATGGTTGCCTTCTATGTTCATTCGCCAGTCGAATTCTCGGCGCTTCCGGCGATCATCCTCATAACGACGGTCTTCCGCTTGTCCATCTCGATTGCCGTCACCCGCCTGATCCTTATCGAAGCCGACGGCGGCCGGATCGTTCAGACGTTCGGCGATTTCGTGATTTCCGGCAACGTGCTGGTTGGCCTCGTAATCTTTGTCATTATCACCATCGTGCAGTTCCTGGTCATTACCAAGGGCTCGGAGCGCGTCGCAGAGGTCGCCGCCCGATTTAGCCTCGACGGCTTGCCTGGCAAGCAGATGAGCATCGATAGCGACCTTCGGAACGGCGATATCGATCAGGCGGAGGCCCGCCGCAGGCGTCAAAATCTCGAAAAGGAAAGCCAGCTTTATGGTGCCATGGACGGCGCCATGAAGTTTGTGAAGGGCGATGCGATCGCCGGGATCGTGATCATCGCGGTGAACCTCTTCGGCGGGATCGTTGTGGGCACCGTGCAGCGCCATTTATCCTTTTCCGACTCCACGCACGTCTTCTCCTTGCTCACCGTTGGCGAAGGCCTGATTGCGCAGATTCCGGCGCTATTCATATCGCTGACGGCTGGCACCGTGGTCACAAGGGTCAATACCGGCGCGAACCAAAGTCTTGGAGCGGATATCCTCTCTCAGATTGCGCTGCGCCCCGAGGCTCTCCGCCTTGCAGGTGCGGTGCTGGCTGGACTCGCTCTGGTGCCGGGCTTTCCCTCGGGAATTTTCGCTGTGCTGGCCGTTGGATTGGTTGGTTCCGGTACCCTCCTGGTCAGACAGGAGGAGAAGCGCGCAATGGTGTTCGGGAGGCACGTGCAAGCAGCGATCCCGGCAGAGGTCTCCTCGCTGCTTCCAGCGCCAATGCCGGCGCCGTTGAACGTTTTGGTGAGCCCGGAATTTGCGCGCGCCGCACAGAATGAAAACCTTCCGCAGAGATTGAAAGGCATCGCCTACGAGGTTTCGTCCGACCTTGGCTTTGCGACGCCCTCTATCGGCTACGGCGCCGACGGGCGTCTTTCCGGTGTGAGGTACGTCATCGAGCTGGACATGGTGCCTGAGGTGAACCGGGAGGTGAGTTTCGATAGCATTTATCTGCCTGCCTCCGAAGCGGAGAGGGCGGGCGGATTGGGGCTTGGCACCGGCAGGACCATACCAGACGCCGGGCCGCCTCTCATCGAGATCGGCTCAACCGGCGCCGAAGCTCTCGCCAGCGCTTCGATCGAGTTCATGCGCGCCGCGCAATTGATGGAAACGGATGTCCAGAACCTCCTTCGCAAGCACGCGGCTCACTTCCTCGGCTTGCAGGAAACCAAGCGCCTGCTTGCCGCAATGGAGTCCGAGTACAAAGACTTGCTGCGCGAGGTGCAGCGCGCCGCTCCAACGCAGCGGATCGCCGAGATCTTAAGAAAGCTGCTCGAAGAAGACGTGCCCATCCGGAATATGCGCCTGATACTTGAGGCGATCCTGGAGCAGGCTCCGCGCGAACAGGACAATATCGCGCTCGCCGGCCAGGTTCGACTGGCCTTGAAGCGCCAGATTTGCTTCCGCGTGGCCCGCGGGGAGAACGTCATCCCCGCCTTCATCGTTGAGCGCCAGGCCGAGGAAGCCCTGCGCAAAGTGGCTGGCCAAAACCAGCAATTACCCGATGCGGAGTTCGCAGCGAATTTCAGCGAGGCGTTCCGTACGGCATTGGGCAGCGTGGCCGGCGGCGTCCCGGCGAATGCAATCGTGCTGGTCTCCGCGGAGTTGCGGCGCACCGTATGGACGATGCTAAGGAAATCGGGGCTGCGATACCCCGTCCTGTCATTCCAGGAGATCGCGCCAGACTTCACAGTGCGCCCTTTGGCGACAATCGGTGCTCCGCCCGACAGGGCGGAAACCTACTCGCGGCAATCTCCAGCGTAGGAACGGGATTCGCCGAAGCGAGGCCGGGCGGCCTCAAGCAGCATAGCATTCTAAAGTCCGGGGGGGACCTATGGCAAAATTTGGGGTGGTGAGGGCGAGTTCCATCGCCGCAACGAATGAGCGTGTTGCGCGGCGGGGCTTGCTGGCCGCGGTGGGCGCGTCGATGCTCGCAGCGTGTGCGGCTCAGACCGGCGGTTTCTCCAATGGCGCCCTCAATTTGGAGGATGCGTATAGCCCAAGAGCGGCTGCGCTGCCCGGCGCCGCCGGATCGGCCGGGGCCAGCAACGGCAGCGGCGATGCTGACGCCGTTTATCGAAAAGCCATCGAGGAGCACCCCGAGATGGCGAAGGCACAAACGCCACTGGGGCAGGCACTCCTTGAAAGCGGCGACCCTGCCCTCGCTCTTCGGTATTTCGACGGCGCCCGCAAGCTCGATCCCGGCAACGTGGACAGTATGATCGGCGCCGGCCAGGCACGCATGGCACTTCAAGAACCGCATCTGGCACAGAAGGAGTTTGCGGCAGCTCTAAAGAAGGAACCCGCCAATATCCGCGCGCTGAATGGGATCGGCGTAGCGCTCGACGCCCAGAAAAAGCACGAACAGGCGCAAAAGCACTACGAAAAGGCGCTTCGTTTTGAGCCGGGAAACCGGTCCGTCCGGAACAACTACGGCTTATCGCTCGGTTTAAGCGGCAGCTACGAGCGGGCCATGGCGGAGTTGTCGCCGCTCGCCCAGGCGGACGACGAAGCCGGCAAGAAAGCGAAGCAGAATATGGCCCGCTTGTACGCGATGCGCGGAGACTCGGCCACCGCCTCCCAATGGGCTCATACGCAAACCGGCCCCGGCGAGTAGCCGGCCGGGATCATGGTCAGTGGTTCTCCTGACCGTGGGGTGCCGGGGGGCGATATTTCCAGGCGCGGTAATCGGTAACGATGTTAGCCGCGCGCTCGCCATCCGAGTAGCGCGTGCCCCGGCCTTTGGCGAGATCCCTCTTATTGGCTGCCATCAAGGCGATGCCCGTTTGCACGCTGCACCCTGTTGCCTCGTCGAACCCGTTATCGCCGTCGAACCCAACCGTATCGAAGGACCTTTCGATATTGCAATTTCCGGCGGGCTGGGCGGGGTGTCTCCTATTCGTGTCCATGCCGTCAGCGAATGCCACGTTCCAGGACGCGAGGAGGCCTGGCAGCCGAAACAGCGATCAGGGATAAACGCCTTTGCATTTTGGCTCCTTTGTTTTTCAATACGCCTCCGAAAGCACGATGCGCCGTTGAACTTACTTGATAATGAAACCGGCATCGCTCCTGAGTTTCCCGGCAGGCCCGGCGCTTGCACGCGGGTGCGCAATCTTGCCTTCCAGAACGCGCTCCCAATCGTTGGACGGTGCAACGCCGTCTGTCGGGAGCGGAATGCTGTCAGGATCGGCGATCGGGCGCACGACATAAGGTGTGACGATAATGACGAGTTCGGTCTCGTTCGTCCGGAACTGGGTCGAGCGGAAGAGAGCGCCCAACACCGGGATATCGCCAGCGCCGGGAATCTTATCGATCTCGGTGTTGAACTTCTGCTGGATCAATCCGCCGATGACGAGGCTTTCGCCGCTTCCCAATTGAACGGTGGTCTCGGTGCGCCGGGTCGTGAGTGCGGGAATTTGAATATTGTTCATGACCACCGCACCGGTATTGGAGATGTCGCTCACTTCCGGCTTCACATAGAGGCTGATCAGCTTCTCCGACAGAACGGTCGGCGTGAATTCAAGGCTTACGCCATACTTCCGGAAATCCACAGCTACCGCTGAGTTGGCCGCCGCATTCTGCGTTACCGGCACCGGGAACTCGCCGCCGGCGTAAAAAGCTCGCCTTCTCGCCAGAGACCGCGGTCAGCGTCGGTTCCGCGAGCACGGATGCAAGACCTGCATTGGCCAATGCATCGACCAGCGCGGTGATGTTTGTCTTGGCTCCCGAAGTGGGGGCTCCGGTGGCCAGCCCGAAGGAAAATATACCCGCATTGCCAACCGCTCCCCAGCGGATACCGATGTCTTTCATGACGTTGCGCGAGATCTCGGCAATCCGGACCTTGATGGCAACCTGGGTTGCCCCGCTCAGCCGCAAATTGTTGACCACCGGATTTCCGTCGCCCGCAAGGCGGACCGCGATAGCCCTGACACGCTCGGCGATTTCCGGCGTTGGCACCACGCCCGTCAAAAGGACGCCTTGCGGAACCTCTTGAATCGACACATGCAGATTCCCCGCTTCCTGGCTAAGAAAGCGATTCAGATCCGCGTTATTGTAGGTCACTTTGACGTTGAAGACGTCGGACTTGCTGCCATCCGCGCGCAAGGCGAAAAACGCCGTCCGGCCAGGCTTCTTTCCAAAGATGAACACCCGGTCAGCCGATGGCACCTGGATATCGGCTATGTTGGGGTCCGCGACGAACATTTTCGCGGCAGGCGCGCTTAATTGGATAAGCTCGCCATCGGAAACGTAGAGCTTCACCTCGCGGGCCGACTCTGCCTGGCTGGCCAGCGCTGGCGGATTATCTGCTGCGAAAACCTCCGGTATGCCTTGGCAAAACACGTAAAAGACGCCCATATAGCAGGCAAAAGCACTCCGGAACTGCATGCACCCACCGTCTTGATTGCACAGTAGAGAATTTACCCGCAAGCCTGAACTAGCGAACAGCCAATTGTAATGCGGTATATTGTAATTGGATGAGAACTAGGGCGAGGATGTGGCGGCCCTAATTATAGAGAAAACGATGCGATACATACCTGCCACGCTATATGCGTCATATTGACTTCAACTTTAAATGACACTTGGTTCACACTGCAAGTAATAGTATTTTTGCCCATCGAAAACGCTCGCAATACCGGTTGCTTATGGCTGGCATTTCGTTCGTAGATTGCATGAGCCGGTTTTGATTATTGATAGGCCTAAGACAACCGTGTAACCTTATGATGGTTTAATCTGGAGTTTGGCGGCCGGATTCTTGTCCTGGACTCCGGACCGTTGTGTATGGACGCCACCATTGCAAACTATGCCAAGCATCAGGGAGCGCTGGGAACCGATGGGCCGCAAGCCTTGGGCCACACATGCTGACGCCATGCAGTGCCGTATTGGGAGTAAAGAATGCGGCTCATGATGCTGGAAGCGCGCACTGACGCCCGGCACCCCTGGATTTCCGCACTTCAGTCCAACGGCTTTCGGCTCGATCTCTTCAGGCTATTCTCGGAGGGGGAGGAAGCTTTGCAGCAGCTCAGATATGCGATGCTGCTGGTCAACTGGGAGCTTCCGGATGGAGACGGGATCGATTGGCTCAGGAATCGCCGCCGGTCGGACCTCAACACGCCCTTGGTGCTGATAACCCCGGCCCATGATGTGGAGAACAGGATCAGGGCGCTCGACGCCGGGGCGGACGACGCGGTCCCCGACACGCTCGATGCAAGGGAGCTTGTGGCACGTCTAAGGGCGCTGCTGCGCCGTCATCCCGTCATTCAACCGGACTTCATAGAGAAAGGAAACTTGCGCTTCGACCTTGCTTCACGGGAGGTCCTTGCTGGAGGCGCGGCGATTACAATTCCAAGAAGAGAGCTGGATATTCTGGAAATGCTATTACTGTCCTTCGGCCGCACGGTAACGAGGGAGTATTTGGAGGCCAGCGTTTACGGTGTCGCGGGCGATATCTGTCCCAATTCCATCGAGGTTCGAATAAGCAGGCTTCGCCGCCTGCTCGCCCAGGCAAATGCCTGTGTGGAGATAAAGACGGTGCGGGGGCTCGGCTATCGCCTGCAAATGCGCGATGGCGCCACCCCTGGAAACGGCATGTAGCTTGAGTTGTAGCTGTACGTTAGTCTTGGCAGTTCTCTATTCTTGCGTAACGCGGTATGTTGTCCTGAATAACTTCGGTCATCTTTATTTGCCGCTTGCGTTTTATCGCGATCTGTGGCAAGGTTAGAAATTAAGGAGCGGAAGGGGTTAGGTTCGTGACTGGTGTAGGCCCAGGTAGTCTATCGCCCATCGGCGCGGCTGTGGCTGCGCGGCCGGATGCCAGCGCGGAAGCTGTCCAGGCCGCGAGGTTCGAGAACGCACTTGCCCAGGCTCCATCCAACTCCACGGCGGCCCTTAGCCCACCTCAGCCCGGCGCCGGCGGGCAAGGCGGCTCCTCCACGAATTTAACTATCGATACCAATACGTTAACCGCTGCGGACGACGCATGGGTCCGCTTTCTGGCCGTTTCGGAACAGCTACAAAATCCCTTATTGCCGACAGCGGTCAAGGATTCCCTTTTGAAGGATCTGACCGCAAGCTGGCGCTCTTTCCGCAGCCAGAGCGAGCCAATTATCCGCCAGTTGGACGATTACGTTGCGAGCCGGGACGCCGTCCCGCCGGGCGAGCCGCGCAGTTAATCAAGCCCCCCCGGAAAATGCCAGCGTCTCTCGTTCCGCTGTCTTAGATCGAGATAACCGCGCGCGAAGAGTCCGCAATTCTACAATTTAGTCTTGCACGTTCATCGGCACCTGTCTAACGCGTCCAAGGCTACCCCTTCCGCTAACTATCTGTAGTATATGCCGACTCCATTGCCGCAACCGGCAAAATTCTCCTATAAGCGAAAAAATAGCACAGGACAGGTTTCGGTCAGGATTGCGCACTATACTCCTTCTAAACAGCATCCAAGCTATAAGGAGGTGTCATGGCCGTAGGTGGTGCAAATGCTGTGGTAGGCGCTCCCGCTTCCACAGGTCAGACTCAGGCGGCCAATAGCGGATCCGCATCCGCGTCTGACTGGCAATCACTCATCCTCAAGATGACAATCAATTCAGCTACGAATGCCATAAGCAACAATGAATCCCTGAGCGACAGGCTTGCGAACGCGCTTAAGGAACAGCGTGAAAACGATGCTGGGTCCATTTAGACGAACGTTTGCATGCCCGTGTCTTAAGAGCGCTGGTTCGATTTGCAGATTGGGAGGTGATCGGGATCTTTAAGCGATAGCGGTAGTGCAGACGCAGGCTCATCCTAGGGCCCGAAATTAAGTGTGGTTTGGCTAATCAGGAGGTAAAAATGAGCAATGGTATCGGCGGGATTGCTAGCAACTTTCCCCAAATCCCCCAGGTTCCCTCAGGCAGCACCGATCCCGCGGCATACGCGAAGTTCGAGGAGGAGATGATGCTGTATGGGGCCGCGGTCCGGGCGATCGAAACTGGCATAGAGACGGTGGGCGACGGTATGATCCACGCCGCGAACATTGCCCCCGCACAAGGCTAGCGCCGGGCTGGAAGATCGCAAAAATTGCAAGGAGGGCCGCATCTCAGCGGCCCTTTTTTTGGTAGGCGCAGCATGGGCGCACTCTTGCGGGTGCGCGGCAGCCCTCCGCCCGTGGCTGTCGCCAGGAGTGAGCCACCTCAGTTAGCACTAGCTCGATCCTCAATAAGAATACTGTGATGGGAATTTTGACTAAGGCACTGGGTGTAGACGAATGGACCGAAGTAATCGGGCTAGATTCTCTAACCTTGAAGTGATCCTGGGCTTCTGGTCTTGCGCATTCCGCTGCTTGGGGCAAAGCGGCTGCGATTTTAAACTGAGTTCATACCCGCTCCCATAGCGCTCTAACGCCGCTCGAACAGCTTCTCCAGCTCCGCGCGCGACAGCTCGACATAGGTCGGCCGCCCGTGATTGCACTGCGCGGCCCCCGGCGTCGCCTCCATCTCCCGCAGCAGCGCGTTCATCTCGTCCAGCCGCATCGCCCGGCCCGCGCGCACGCTGCCGTGGCAGGCCATCGTCGCGCAGATCGCATGCAGCCGCGCCTCGACGCTATTGCCGCCGCTCTCAGCCAACTCGTGGGCGAGATCGCGCACCAGCGATTGCAGATCGCACTGGCCGAGCAGCGCCGGCGCCTCGCGCACCACCACCGCGCCGATGCCGAAGCTCTCCACCACAAGCCCGCTATCGGCCAGCTTGTCCTGGTATTCGGCCAACAGCGCCGCATCCTCCTCCGCCATCTCCACGACTTCCGGGATGAGCAGGAGCTGGCGCGCGATCCGCCCCCCGGCCAGCGCCGCCTTCAGCTTCTCGTAAACGATGCGCTCATGGGCGGCGTGCTGGTCCACGAGCACGATGCCGTCCGCGGTTTCGGAGACGATATAGGTTTTGTGGAGTTGGGCGCGCGCGGTGCCGAGCGGTTCTTCGGCCGGCTGCTCGGATGCGGGCGCGGCGGTTTCCTCGTACGCGGCTTGAGGGCGCTCGGCGAAGCCGTTTGCTGAAGGGGGCGCAGGGATGAAGGATCGCTGCGGCGTGTACAGCGGCGCGCGGTACTGGAAAGCCGCCGGCCGCGCTTCGTCAACCGGTGCGGGCTGCGCGGCCGGCGGGCCAGCCGGAACCGAAGCGCCGCGCCGTAGCGCTTCGTGCAAGGCCGAAACCAAGAGGCTGCGCACAAGGCTTGCCTCGCGGAAGCGCACCTCCGCTTTGGCGGGATGCACGTTCACGTCCACGGCCTCCACCGGCACGGTCAGGAACAGCGCCGCCAGCGGATAGCGCCCGCGCGGCATGAAATCCTGGTACGCGCCGCGAATGGCCGAGAGCAGCAGCCGGTCTTTCACCGGACGGCCGTTCACGAACAGATATTGCAGCGAGGCGTCGGGGCGGTTGAGCATGGGCAGGCCGGCAAAGCCCGCGATCGAAAAGCCATCGCGCTCCAGGCGCACCGGCTCGGCTTCCTCGGCGAACTCGCGGCCCATGATGCGCGAGAGCCGCTGGCGGACGCCGTTTTCGTCGTCGAGCCCCGCGCGGGAAAGCGAAAGCGAGGCGCGCTCGCCAACGGTCAACGAAAAGCCCACTTGCGGGCAGGCCAGCGCGAGCCGCTTCACCACATCGGCGATGGCCGTGTTTTCGGCGCGCTCGGACTTCATGAACTTGAGCCGCGCCGGCGTGGACTGGAACAGGCCGTGGACCTCGACCATTGTGCCGGTGCGCGCCGCCGCCGGCTTCACCGCGGATTTTTGGCCCGCCTCGACTGAGACTTCGAGCCCGCTTGCGGCACCCCGCTGCTTGGTGACAATGCGCAGGCGCCCCACCGCGCCAAGCGATGGCAGCGCCTCGCCCCGGAAGCCCAGCGTGCGGATGTCCTGCAGATTGCCCGCCGCCAACTTCGAGGTGGCGTGGCGGTCCACGCACAGCCCCAGATCCGCCTCGTCCATGCCGCAACCGTCGTCGCTCACGCGCAGCAGGGAGAGCCCGCCTTCCTGCGCGATCACCTCGATGGAGGTGGCGCCCGCGTCGATGGCGTTCTCGACCAGTTCCTTGACGGCGCTCGCGGGCCGCTCGATGACCTCACCCGCGGCGATCCGGTTGATCTCGACCTGGCTTAGCTGGCGGACCGGCACCGATTCAGCTCGCGAGATATTGGCGCGTGATCCGCTTGCCCAGTTCCACGGCAGGCTGGTCGAAAGGATCGACGCCCAAAAGATCGGCGGCAAGGATGGTCTCGATGAAGAAGTGCATCATCAGCGCGCCCATCGTGCGCTCGTCCAGCCGCTCCATGTCCATGGTGCGTACCGGGCGCTTCGCCTCGGCAAAGGCATCCACGATGGCCTTCTGCTGCGCCTGGACGAGATCGCCAATGGTGCGATCGGCAAGGTACGGCGCGCCGGCTTCCGCCGCGAGAGCGGGCGGGATCGGGATGCCGCCATTCTCGGCGGGCGCGCCGGTGATGCGCAGCACGGTCATGAAATGCACCCGCGGCCCATCCATGAACAGCTGAAGCTGGCTATGCTGGTCCACGGGGCAAAGCGTCGCGATTGGCGTCGTGCCTTGCCCGTTCTTGCCCAAGCTTTCGGCCCAGAGCTGCACATACCAGGCGCCAAAGCGCTCCAGCCGGTCCGAGTATGGCATGATGACGGAGTTCGTGACGCCCAAATCCTTCGCAAGCCCGATGGCCGTGGCCGCGCCCACCGCCGCGAGACACTCCTCCGGCAGGCCCGCGCTCATGAACTCCTGTGCTACTTCGAGCCCTCCGGCGCGGAAGGCGGCAACGTCGAGGCCGCATGCGAGTGCCGGCAAAAGCCCCACATTGGTGAAGGCCGAATAGCGGCCGCCGATCTCGGTGTTGTGCCGGAGCATCGGAATTCCGCGCGCTGCGAACAGGCTGCGCAGGCCGTTGGCGACGCCGGGTTTTTCCGGCTCCGTCACGCCAAGGAACAACTTTGGGATCAGGTTCGCGTGGCCCAGAATCCTCAATATATTTGAACGCCGTCAGCACCTGCGCCAGCGTCTCTCCGGTCGTCCCCGATTTGGAGATCGCGATAAAGCGGGTGCCCAGGATATCGAGGCTGCGCAAGCCCTCCATGAAGGAACGCCCATCGAGGTTGTCGCAGAAGCGCAGGTGCGGGCGCGCGGCCCCGGCCGGGCCGCCGCCGCCCGGTATGGACCAGCCCCCAAGCTGGGCCAGCGCCTGTCCGCCAAGGCTCGATCCGCCTGTTCCAAGCATGACAATGGTTCCGGCGCCCTCGGAAAGCTTGGTGTAGGCAGCCTTGGCCTCCTCGATGTCGTCCTTCTCGGCCAAAATACGAAAATGGGCGAAAGTGCCGGCCCCAGCTTCGTTTTTCAAAGAGTGGAAGCGCGGTTTGACGAGGGAGAGCCACTGCACGAGCCGGTCCTCTGCCAGGCCCGCATCCCCGATCTGGGCGGAAAGAGCGCCCTCAACCGATTGGCGATATGTCATGGTGCGAATCCTTTTCGCTTAAGTCCAAACCTCAGTGGCGCTTGCCAGGCCGGGGGGCAAGTCCCGGTCCCTGCTTTCAACAGAGGAATACGCAAAAGGAAGAAGCGCTCATTTACGTCCTGGTATTGCGGGTAAAAAGCCTCCCCTCACCCCAGCCCTCTCCCCAAGGAGAGAGGGAGCAGGCTGCGGCCCCTCTGTAGGCTGAAGGGCAATTCTGGCGTCCTCTCTCCCCTTGGGGAGAGAGACAGAGTGAGGGGGTCTTTTGCTAAAGCCCGGCGTCGTGGATGCCTTCGGGCGCGCCGGCGACCGTGACGATCAGGTTCTTCGGCTCCAGGAGCCGCTTGGCGACGCGCTTGATATCGTCAACCGTGATGGCTTCGATCTCGCCATTGCGCCGGTCGATGTAGTCGATGCCGAGATTGTCCTGCTGGATCGCGAGGAGCTGCTGGGCGATTTTCGCGCTGGTGTCGAAGCGGAGCGCGAAAGAGCCGATCAGGTAGTCCTTGGCGGTGCGCAGCTCGTTCGCGCTAAGCCCATCTTTCGTCACGCGCTCAAGCTCTGTCTTGATAAGCTCCATCGACTGGCTGACTGACTTGTTCTCGGTGGCAACCCCGCCCAGGAAAATGCCCGCGTGGTCGAGCGGGAACAGGTAGGTGTAGACCGAATAGGCAAGCCCGCGCTTCTCGCGCACCTCCTGCATGAGCTTGGAGGAAAATCCGCCGCCGCCCACGACATAGTTCAGGATATAGGCCGGGATGAAATCCGGATCGGCGCGCTTCAGCCCCTCGAAGCCGAACTGCACCACGGATTGCGGATTGGGCATTTGCACAACGCGCTGCTTGGACGTCTTGCCCCAAGGAACGTCCTGCACGGGAGTCAGCACCGCCTTTTCCGGCAAGCTGCCGAAAATGAAGTCGAGCGTCTCGCCAAGCTGCGCCGCATCGATGTCGCCGACTACGGCAACCTTGAGATTATCGCGGGCGAAGTTCTTCTCCACATAGGCGTGGAGATCGGCGGGCGTTATGGCTGCAACGCTTGCCAGCGTGCCGTTGACAGGCCGGCCGTAAGCGTGCGGGCCGAAAGCCACCTTGAACCATTCGATCATCGCGGTCTTGCTGGGGTCTTTCTCCTCAACGCGCAGGTTGGCGACGATCTGCTCGCGGATGCGCTCCACGTCGGCCGGCGCGAAATGCGGCGAGGTGATCGCCTTTTGCAGAAGCTTGACCGATTCCGCACGGTTCTCGGTCAGCGACTGGAACGTCACCGTCATGTGGTCGTGGGAGGAGGTCACACCAAACTTGGCGGCGAGGTCTTCGAGCCTTTTCTGGAAGGCCTCGGAATTCGAGATCGCCGGAACCCTCGTCGAGCATGCCCGATACGAAGTGCGCGACCCCTGGCTTGCCGTCAGGGTCCTGGGTGGCGCCGCCGGTAAAGGCGAATTGCATGCTCAGGATAGGCCTTGAGTGATCCTCTACAAGCCAAGCCTCGATGCCCTTATTGCTGGTGACTTTTTGTATTTTCATCGCGTTCGCTGAATATGCCGTCAAAAGGAGTAAGGAAAGAACCGCAAGCGGTGCCGCGGCTGCGAGCCGGAGGAACCTGCCTCCAAGGATAGTGTACATCATGGTGCGTTCCCCGGTTCTCAGTGGAAAGTTCCGGTCGAGCCACCGTTCGGCCCGTGCGGCTGTACCTTGGCGAGCTGCGACACAACGGGGATGAGGTAGCCGGTCACGGAGCGCTTGCGTTCCAGGTATTTCGAGGCTACCGCCTGAACCTGCTCGCGCGTCACCGCCTTGAGCCGGTCCCGCTTGGCTTCGACATCGGCGATGGTGCGCCCGGTCGCCAGGTTCCAGCCATAGGTGTGGGCCAGGCTCTGCTGACTGTCGGAAGCGTAGATCAGATTAGCGACCTCGCCCGTTTTTGCGCGCTCCAGCTCTTCCGGCGTCACGCCATTGCCGATCACCTCGCCGATCACGCGGTCGACCGTGCCTTCGATATCCTCAAGCTTCGTGTCGCCTGCCGCAATGGCGTAAAAGCCGAACCGGCCTGCGTCGAGCGCGATGCTGCTGTAAAAGGCCGTCGCGTTCGAAGCCTTCTTCTCGTCGCGGACCAGCGCGTTATAGATGCGGCTCGTGGAGCTGCTGCCGATGATGCGCGCAAGAACCTGCAGGGCCTCCGCCTCGCCTTGGGGGGCGGTGGTGGCGCTGGGCACCAGGTAATAGCGTTCGAAGGTTGCCTTGCCTACGCGGCCGTCGCGGAGTATCACGCGCCGCTCGGCCAAAGGCTCGGGCTCGGCCGGGCGCACACGCGGGGCGCCAACCTCTGGGTTGGCCGGGATCTTGCCATAGGTCTCCTTGGCGAGAGCCATGACCTCTTCCGGCTGGACGTCGCCGGTGACGACAAGAATGGCATTATTGGGCGCGTAGAATTTCTTGTAGAAGGCCAGCGCATCGCCGCGATCCAGCCCACGCATCTCGTTTTCCCAGCCGATGACTGGCGAGTGGTAAGGGTGCACGAGGTAAAGCGCGGCCATGAGCTGTTCCTGCAGGAGCGCGCCTGGATCGTTGTCGACGCGGCTGCGGCGCTCCTCAAGGATCACCTTGCGCTCGGTCAGCACATCCTTTTCGTCGAGCCGGAGGTTCGCCATCCGGTCCGCCTCCATCTCCATTATCTCCGGAAGCTTCTCCTTCGCGACCCGCTGGAAATAAGATGTGATGTCCTGCGAGGTAAACGCATTGTCCTGGCCGCCCAGCCGCGCGACGATCTTGGAGAACTCTCCCGGCGGAACCTTCTCCGTGCCCTTGAACATGAGGTGCTCAAGGAAGTGCGCGATGCCCGATTTGCCCTGCGGCTCGTCCGCGGCACCGGCCCGGTACCACACCATATGGGTGACCACGGGCGCGCGCGTGTCCGGCACCACGACCACTTCGAGGCCATTGTCAAGCTTGCCGTGGAAGGCGAGGTTCGAGGCCGGGGACGGCTGAGCCGCGCTGGCTGGAATTAGTGCAAGTGTCATAAGCAGGGCACCCAGAACTGGAATTGTAAGAATTCTGCCCAATCGCGGCGGACTTGAACAGAGCGCAGTTTGCGAAGCGTTTGGCTGAAGCATTTAGGAATTTACCGTCCAAAGTGAAGCGCAGCCTGGAATATAGGCTTTGGCTGGCTAGCCGCCATAATTCTTACGGCGATTTCATGACGGGGCCGAATCCAATCAGGCAGAAAGGTAAAATTGCCCCGCGCGGCGGCAGTATTCTTGAACGCGCAGGGGGTTCCCCCTACGCTGGCCTCTTAACCGCATGGGGCAAATGAAGTTTCGTATTTGCGAATTCGTTCGTTGGTTTCTGAAATGAAACTCCAGGAATTCATTGCGGTTGTTGCCAGGGAACCCATTCAACCGCGCCAAACTTCATAAAAATGGCACATTTATCCGATTCAGTTTTAATGAACTGGAATAAGCCAGTGAGCCAATTCAGGTCATGAGCCAGACGACGCAGCTTGTACCCATCGTTGTGCCGCGTAACAGCGGACGGGTAGAGCGTTTCAGCATGCGGCTCGTGCCCCAGCTCTGGCTGGACCGGCTGCTTTGGCCTGAACGCCCCATCGCTTATCAACTCCTGGCAGGCGCTGCCGCCACTGGCACCGCTGCGGCGCTGGCCCTGCCGTTCATGAACGGGATGGACCGCGGCCTCGCCTTTTTTATGTTCTTCCCAGCAGTGCTCATAGCAGCGCTCTTTGGGCGCTTGGCGGGAGGAATGCTCGCTGCGGCGCTCTCGATACTGGCCGTCGGCATCTGGGCCGCGCCTGTTCACGGCGTGGCGGGCCTGGTGGGAGCGATTCCGTTCCTCGCTGCATATGCGGCCGTGATTTTTTTGGCCGAGACGCTGCATCGCGTGCGCAGGCAAGCTTTCGCCGCGGCCTTTGAAAGTGTCGAATCGCGGCGCATGGCCAGTGCGCTTGCCGAGCGCGAGGCATGGCTCAACGCCGTGCTCGGCGGGGTGGCCGATGGCATCGTCACCATCGACGAGCAGGGTACAATCATATCCATCAATTCCTCTGCAACGGCGATTTTCGGATATGAGCCAGAGGAAGTGGTGGGCCAAAGCGTCAATATGCTCATGCCGGAGTTCTGCCGCGATGCGCACGGCCGCTACATCGCGGCGCATTTGGAGTTCTGGTGAAGCGCACACGGGCAGCCGCCGGCGGCAGGTGGAAGGCCGCCGCAAGGATGGCTCCGTCTTCCCGATGGACTGCGGTGTGAGCGACGTCTGCTTCGACGGCAAGCACCGGTTCGTCGGCATCGTGCGCGACATAACGGAGCGGGTGAGCGCGGAGGCAGCGCTCAGGGCGAGCGAGGAGTTTTCGCGCACGGTACTGGAATCGAGCGCCGATTGCATCGAGGTTCTGGATTGCACCGGGCGGGTCGAATACGTCAACGGCCAAGGCTTGCGTCTTCTAGAAAACGGCGGCGCGGCAGCTGCTAAAGGCGGGCGCTGGGCGGATATGTGGCCCGAGAACGCGCGGCCGGCGGTGGAGGCTGCCGTCGCCAAGGCCAATGCTGGGAAAACCAGCCGTTTCTCCGCGCGCCTTCCGGCAGCCAACGGCACGCCGAAATGCCTGGACGTGTTCGTCGCTCCCGTTCGCGACAACGAGGGCCGCATCCGCAAGCTCGTTGCCACCGCGCGCGACATCACCGAAGCCAAGGAGGCCGAGGAGCAAATCAGGCTGCTCATGCACGAGGTCAACCACCGCTCCAAGAACCTGTTCGCGGTGGTACAGGCTGTAACCCGGCAAATGGGCACCGGCGAGGAGGCGAGGATTTTCGCACGCCGCCTTGGCGAGCGGCTCGCAGCACTCTCCCAGAGCTACGATCTCCTGGTGAAGAGCGAGTGGCACGGCGTGGACATGCGGGATTTGGTCCTTTCGCAGCTCGGGCATTTCAAGGACCTGATCGGCGCCCGCGTTTTCGTCGAAGGCCCGCCCGCGCAGCTTACCCCCGCCGCCGCGCAATCGCTCGGCATGGCGTTGCACGAGCTAGCGACCAATGCCGCAAAATACGGCGCCCTGTCCGGCACGGAAGGCAGGGTCCGCATCGCATGGGCCATCGCGCAGTGCGAGGAAGGGCGGTATTTCAGAATGAGATGGGCAGAGGAAGGCGGCCCAGAGGTGAAAGAGCCGCAGCGCACCGGTTTCGGCCGCACCGTGCTTGTGAGATTGGCCAAACGAGCGCTCGGCGCGAAAGTCATTTTGCAGTTCGCGCCCTCCGGTTTGGTTTGGCTGCTTTCCGCCGAGGCGGGCAACGTCATTGAGGCGGACGAAAAGGGCTGCTGAGCCGCACCGTTTCGCGCTGTAGGCCGAATAGCGTCGCATTGGCTTCCGGATCAAACATCGTTAAGCCAGCTCACGATGGGCGGGCGCGCCGACAGCACGTCCACCATCTGATCCACCGCAGCGATGTGATAATGGTGTCCCTCTTGGTCCACCGCATCGTTGGCCTGAGCGAAGAACCACCTCGCATAGCGCGAGTTGCCTACGATGAAGATCGGCCAGGGATAGATACTGCTGCCTTCGTAGATGGTACGCAGCAGGTATTTCTCCTGGGTGGCGCGGTAGCAGAGCGGCGCCTCGAAGAAGATCCGAAGCTCGCGGAACTTGGGGTCCGGCGAGGTCAAAATCAGCCGGAAGCCCTCCCGGTCGTCGAGCATGGCGTCAAGAAACATCTTGGGCGTCAAGCCGCCGATGGGCTCCCATCGCTCGAACGTTTCTTCGTCTGCCATCTCGCTGGAAGTGCTTGTTTTCTTCGCCGGCCCCCATAATACCAGAGTTTTCAGCGGTGCGAAAAATTCTAAGGAATAGGGTAACCAACGCTTTAGCCTCGCCACTGCGGCGGGCTGCGGAAGGTAATGTCACGATTAGGCCAGGCTTCCGATCGAATTTGCCTGTTCAGCTTTCCCTGCATCCCTGATCGGACACATCCTTCTTCTTTTACCTCCAGCAGCGTAAGGGACGGACAAAACACCGATGCGGACACTTGTTGCAATCCTCCGGGGCGTCCTCCGCGTGGCGCTTGCTGGCGTCATGGGTCTTGCCGTTATCGCGCTTCTGTGGCTTGGCCTGACCGGGCGTGACGGCGAAGGCGCCACCCGCATCCGGCTCGCCCTTCGCGACGCCCAGCGCCTCCTCTATGCGCACGGCTGGCCGCTTCCTGGCACGCCGGACCTTAGCCGCCTCAACGAGCGTCTGGCTGAAAAGGGCCTGGCGCGCGGATCGCCTGTGTTCATCCGGATCTTCAAGCGGGAGCAGGAGCTTGAGCTATGGATGAAAAAGGGCGGCGGCTTCGTGCTGTTCGCCACCTACCCCGTCTGCCGCTATTCGGGCGAGCTTGGGCCGAAGCGCCAGGAAGGCGATTTCCAGGCGCCCGAGGGCTTCTACACCGTCGGTCCCGCGCAGCTCAATCCAAATAGCGCCTATCGCCGCTCGTTCAACCTCGGCTTCCCCAATCTCTACGACAAGGCCAATGGCCGCACCGGCTCGTTTCTCATGGTGCACGGTGCCTGCATGTCGGTGGGCTGCTACGCCATGACCGATCCGGTGATCGACGAAATCTGGGAGCTTATCACCGCGGCCCTTGAGGGGAGCCAGAAGCGTTTCGGCATGCACATCTTTCCGTTCCGGATGACGGAGGCACAATTTGCCCTGCTCGGTGACGGCCCGTGGAATGGTTTTTGGCGCGATTTGAAGCCGGCCTACGATCTTTTCGAGGACTCCCGCACGCCGCCGAAGATCGGCCTCTGCGCCAAGCGCTATGCCGTGGAAAGGGGAGATCGGGGGAGCCTGGGCGACGGCGAGCTAGCGGAACGCTGCGTGCCGGAACGCTCCCAGCGCCTGTGAGAACATCCGGTTCTCGCCGCTGTGGCAATACGTCCAGTCAGAGTTTGATTTGGATCAAGTAGGCCGTAAAAAAGCCGTGGCAACTGCTTAGGCAACTCTCCCAGTCTCCCTCGGGGGCGTAAGGTTTACGGAGCAGGAGCTGCAAGAATGTTGAACGTCGATGCCATCGCCTCGGCCAAAGCGGCACGAGAGCCATTCTGCTTTTTTGTGACGCAAGTTCTCGATCAGGGCGATCTGGACAATATCCGCGCGGATTTCCCTGGCATTCAAAAGCCGGGCATTTTTCCGCTGGAAGATCTGAAATACGGCCCGGCCTTTGCCGCAGTCATTGAGGAGATGCGGTCGCCGGAGTTCACCGCGGCCGTGGGCAAGCAGCTCGATATCGACCTTACGGGGCTGCCCACCATGATCACCGTCCGGGGCCACGCCCAGTCTAAGGACGGACGCATGCATACCGACACGAAGGATAAGGTCGCCACCTGCCTGCTGTACCTCAATGGCGCGTGGGACGAGAGCGGCGGGCGGCTGCGCGTTTTGCGTAGCGGCCACGATCTCGAAGACTACATCGCCGAGGTTCCGCCAAGTGGAGGCACTTTCGTCGCGTTCAAGGTTTCGGATAAATCGTGGCATGGCCACAAACCTTTCGCCGGCGAGCGCCGCTACATCATGATGAACTGGATGCGCTCGGACGCTGCCCGCTCGCGTCAGTACGGCCGCCACAAGCTGTCGGCCAAGGTGAAACGGCTCATTCCATTCTTCTACAGCGGAAAGTAACATGACCGGTACAGTAACGGCCGCAGGGACCAACCCCGTCGCGGAGAGTTTCCTCGCGTGCCTGGAGCGTTCGAAGCACAACACCTCACCTTTCGATTTCTGGCTTTTGGAAAAACCGCTGCCAGACGAGGATGCGGCGGCGATCGCAGAGCTGCCCTTCGCACCTCCATCCGATCTGGTTTTCAACGGCAGGCGCGAGACCAACAACTCTACGCGCGTCTATTTCAATCCGGAAAACCAAGCCAGGTTCGAAGTTTGCCGCCGCGTCGTGGCCGGGTTCCAGGACCCTCGCGTGCGCAGCGCCATCGAGAAGGCGACGAAAGCCGATCTTTCGGACGCGCAACTGCGGATCGAGTACTGCCAGGATACCGAAGGCTTCTGGCTGGAGCCGCACACGGACATCTTCGTGAAGAAGTTCACGATGCTGGTCTATCTTTCGGACGATCCCCGCCTCAAGCTCGCCGGCACGGACGTACATGGCGGCCCGCCGGACTATCCCTACATCTGCTCGGCGCCTTACGGAAAAAACCTTGGGGTGATCTTTATTCCGGGGCCGAATACCTGGCATGCCGTCGGCAAACGCCCGCTTAACGGCGCCATCCGCAAGCACATCATCATCAATTACGTCACCCCAGATTGGCGGGATAAATACGAGCTGGCGTAGGGGGGCCGAGCCAGCTCGACAAGGCGGAGCGAACCCGAAGCGTCGCTCCGCCGAGTTTTATCATTCCATGATTGAGCTACTGCCGCCTCCGGGCGCTTTTCCTCGTGAGCGGATGCTCACGCTTTGGGCCGCGCGAACCCATGATAGGACGCGCCCGGGCCGCTTGCACGCCCCCCGCCTTATCTAACAATAAGCACTCTCTCCCCCCAGGCATGAAAGAACGGCAGCCAGTAGCAGCGGGCTGTGTTTTAGGATTGCCATTACCCTGGGGCACTGGCTTGGGGGAAACTCTGCGGGATATTCTCGCGGCAGGTTGAGCATTTCTCCTCGGATCGCCAGGGCTGCTTTGCCGTATTGCGATGACAGCTTCTTCCCGTTGGCAAACTGTGCTCCGCAGGGCTCAGTGCACATTTGAATGCTTGGAGAAGCCAAGTCAGATAAGTTGGTTTACAAAAATTAGAATTGAATTCCGTTTTTTCCGGCGTAATTATTATAAGGTTTGGTGTGCGGTGTGGGCAGGAATGTTGCGTTGCTGCGGTATGCGCTTGCGCATCCAAAGTATCGCTCAGCGTGTGTCCTGCACACCCAAATGTTACCTCCGTTATCTCAGAAAAAGACATTCCCCCTGCGATAGATAAGCGTTAGTCGAGTTTAATTGTAACGACCCCGATATCAGAGTTCGTACTATTCCGATGCGTTAATATAAAGATAGCTAATGACTTATTCCCGGCAACTGTTGCATGTTTGCTTATCGACTTAATCTTCGTTGATTAAATTAAAAAAGATTATGCGCCTCCTGTGAAATTGTTGTTTGCATGTGAGCGAAAATCTGTAAACTTACACTCGAACACGTGGGGTTGCATGGCTGCTCCGATATGATCTCCTTCGAAAGACGAATTGCGGATATGGATTTTTTTGAGATCTAAGAAATCACATAAACGCAAATCGTTGGGCTTCATATTGTAGTTGCTCAGTTCGATCGCCAAGTAGGATGTGAAACCGGCTATGTCAGTTGGAAAAAATGAGGATGGCCGTAGGGACGCCAAGCGCATGAGGACCAAAGCCACACCAATGACCACAGCAGCCATTGCCTCCGACGTGAAAACGGGGGGGCAAGGCCGCGTGAAGGACCCGTCGCACGATAAACGTTTGGCCAGGAACCGGGGAGGCCCTACTGGCCAAGGACGTGTAAAAGACAGGTCCAACGATAAGCGGCTTGCCCAGAACCGGCCAGGGCCGACTGGCCAAGGCCGGGTGAAGAACCCGAAGGAAGACAGGCGGCTGTCCGCTAACCGGGAAGGCCCCACCGGTCAGGGCAGGGTCAAAGACCCCAAGCATGACCGGCGGCTGTCCGAAAACCGGCCTGGGCCTACCGGCCAGGGCAGGGTCAAAGATCCGGCTAGGGACAAGCGCCTTCGCGACAACCGGCAATAGCCGCTTGTTGCCTTTGCGTTTGCACCCGCCACCCGATCTTTGGTGGAAATCCGAGGTGCATTCGCAGGAAACTATCTTGCGCAGAGCGCGCGCCTGAAGCAGACTACTTGCGCACGGGGCCATGTTTTGCCCCCGGTGCAGGAGTCGCTGTGGCGTTTGCGCTTTTTGCCAGGGAACAGTTTTGCGTGGCCGTTGTTGCGCTCTATGCACTGCAGTTCCCAGGCTTCTGCCAGATAGATTACTCATGCCGATGACCGACCAAAACAAACCTGGCTGTCCCGTGAGCGCAGAACCGGCAAGTGCACGGGTCGCGCAGGACGAAAGGTTCGCCTCGGCGGTATCGGCATATCTCGACGGCGAGCTTAAGGGAGAAGAACTCGCTGAGTTCGAGGCGCTTTTGCGGAACGACGAAGCACTGTCCCGCGAGGTTGCCGGGATGCGGCGCATCGGCAGGCAGCTCACCGCGCTCGGCGCCGATATACTGGACGAGCCGATCCCGGACGCGATGCTGGAGGCATTGGCGCGGCTCGAAGTCGGAGTGACGCCCGGCTATGTGCCGCGCTCCCTGGCCGGCGCGTTGAACTGGCAATTGCAGGTGAGAATGCCGCTCCTTCTATTTTTCTGTTCGTTTTGAGTATCAATTCGCGGATGGACCCGTTGCTGCCAATGCAATCCGGCAGCGAACAGGGCGTTGTGCATTTCGCCAAAATAGTCATGCTATATAACCTAGGTTAACAATAGGAATATAGGCGCAATGTTGCGTTAGCGCCTTGCTATTTCTGGCACGGGGTCATGGTACGGGCTCCGCTTTTGCACGTTTCCCATTGGCGTATTCTTCGAGACGCTGACGCGCGCGGCTCAACCGGCTCTTGACCGTGCCCACCGGGCAGTTGCAAACCGCCGCGGCCTCCTCATAGGACAGCCCCTCGGCGGCGATCAGCACGATCGCTTCGCGCTGCTCGGGAGCGAGCCGGCTCATGCCCTTAAGCACATCCTGGAACTCGATATATTTCTCCTGCGTCGCCCGCTGCTCCAGATAGGCCGGATCGACCTCGTCCAGGGCTGCGCTCTGGTGATATTTCCGGTAGCGGACGCCGTTATAAAAGCTATTGCGCAGGATGGTGAACAGCCAGGCGCGCAGGTTTGTGCCTGGCTGGAACTTGTCGAAGTTGGACAGGGCCTTGACGAGGGTGTCCTGGACAAGATCGTCGGAATGCTGCGCGCTTTGCGTCAGCGACAGTGCGAAAGCACGCAGATTAGGGATCCAGCTTACCAGCTCGTCACGCAACCTTGCGTGATCGCTCATCGCTCCCGCTCCCGCTTGGCGATCTCCTCGACGAGCCGGAGCATCTTTTCGGGGACCGGCTCATGGAGAACGGCCTCGTAAAACTGGACGATGCCGGCGGTAAAGCGCGCCTCGTCCAAGGCAGCCTTGCTGGCGGGCGGCTTTGCCCTGAGCTTGGCGCTTCCCCCATCGAACAATTCACCGGGCAGCGAGCAGGCGCGTGCCGCCAGCCCTTGCGGGGCCTTCTCCCGGGCGATCCTTGCTTGCGCGGTTTCTTGAGACGGGAGGAGCACCTTCTCCTCGCTCTCGCCGGATGCTACCATAATATCCAATCCTCTGCCTTGGCTCGCCGGTGGCCTGGACAATCGCTCTATTGCCTTAAGCCGCTTGTCATTTCGTGCAACACGCGCAGCGCTGGTTTGTTGCAACGGCGCTGCAACTTTGCCGCGGCAGTTGTCTGGAGCCGCGCCGAAGACGGTTTCTCAATCCATCGAGGTTTGGTGCTGAGTTCCAAGCGCGGCTCCTGAGTGACAGTTGCGAGCCGTGGTGTAACGCCATGTTAACCCTCCCAAATGCCCGGTTAGCCCGAAACAGGGATGACTTTCGATCTTGAAGTATTTTATCAGAAATATATTGAGTTGGCGTTAAGTGCTTGGTAGCCGCTATATCATTGATATATTTATACGAATTTAATGCGATTGTCGCCGGGGGCGGTATTGCCCGGCCAGAGCCATGGTTAATCTGCAATATTCGATTATATTTAACGGGATTTTCGAGCCGTAGAAAATGGCTGAAATCAAGAAAAAATCGCAGAAAATCCACGAGAAAGAAGTCCGGCACCGCGAGATTTACCATGCCGGCATTAACCATTCTTGCGGCCCTTATGGGAATAACCAAATCTTAACAGGGAGCCATGGCATGGAAGCGCCTAATCCACCGGGCAAGGAGGCCAAGCGCCGGATCCCCACGCGGGAGCGCCTGCCCGCGCTTTATAAAGCGGCCGCGATGTATTACATCAGCAGAGCGCCAAGAGGCGCTCTTTTCATCTGAACCTGCCGAGCGATGCGAACACCTAAGAAAAACTCCCAGTCCGTGCCGAAAATCGGCTTCGTCAGCCTCGGCTGCGCGAAGGCGCTCGTCGATTCCGAGCGGATTCTGACGCGGCTTCGCTCCGAAGGCTATGCGATTGCGCCAAGCTACGATGGCGCCGACGTTGTGGTCGTGAACACCTGCGGATTTCTCGACAGCGCCAAGGCCGAAAGCCTCGAAGCCATCGGCGAGGCCATGGCGGAGAACGGCCGCGTGATCGTGACAGGCTGCTTCGGCGTCGAGGACAAGCGCATCCGCGAGGCCTTTCCGGACGTGCTCGCCGTGACCGGCCCGCATGAATACGATGCCGTCGTGAGCGCGATCCACGCCGCGGCCCCTGCCCCGCACGCACCATACCTGGAGCTTGTGCCGCGCGCGGGCCTGCGCCTGACGCCGCCGCATTACGCCTATTTGAAAATCTCCGAAGGCTGCAACAATAGCTGCACCTTCTGCATCATTCCGGCCCTGCGCGGGGCGCTGGCAAGCCGCCATGCGGGCGATGTGCTGGGGGAAGCCGAGGCGCTCGCGGCCCAGGGCGTCAAGGAACTGCTGGTCATCAGCCAGGACACGAGCGCCTATGGCGTGGACCTCAAATATGCGGAAAGCCCTTGGCGCGGTGCGCCGGTCAAGGCAAGGCTCACCGAGCTTAGCGAGGCGCTGTCAAGCCTTGGTGTTTGGATACGCCTGCACTACGTCTACCCTTATCCGCATGTGGACGAGGTTCTGCCGCTGATGGCTGAGGGCAAGATCCTGCCCTATCTAGACATTCCATTCCAGCACGCCTCGCCCCAGGTGCTCAAGGCGATGCGCCGGCCCGCCAACCAGGAGAAGACCCTGGAAACCATCGGGCGCTGGCGCTCGGTGTGCCCCGGGCTTGGGCTGCGTTCCACATTCATTGTGGGTTTCCCCGGCGAGACCGAGGAGGATTTCGCCTTCCTGCTCGATTGGCTGCGCGAGGCGCGGCTGACGCGCGTGGGCTGCTTCAAATACGAGAATGTGGAAGGCGCCGCGAGCCGGGCGCTTGAGGGCCATGTCCCCGAGGAAGTGAAGGCGGAGCGTCACGAGCGCTTCATGGCCGTGCAACGCGAGGTGAGCGCTGGGGTTTTGGCCTCGCAGGTGGGAAAAACCGTCGAGGTGCTGATCGACGAGGTGGACGAGGACGGCGCCATGGGCCGCAGCGCCTGGGATGCGCCGGAGATCGACGGCTCCGTGTTCATCGGCGACGGCCAGGAGTTGAAGCCCGGCGATCTCGTCCGCGCCACGGTTACCGATTCGGACGACTACGATCTTTGGGCTGAATTGGAGGCGGTGTAAATGCGCCTGCGTCGCGGCGATGAACGAAGCAAATCTCCCCTCCCCCCTGCCCTCTCCCACGCAAGCTCGCCAAGGCGAGCTTGCCACTCAAAAGTATCCATCTCCGCAAGCGGATATGGATGGGAGAGGGGACGCCCGTTCAACGGGCACGGCCGGACTCCCTCTGCCATAGGGAGAGGGCTAGGGTGAGGGGTTGAACCCGTCGATCATGGCACCGCCGCGCAATTTAAAGGAGCGATGAGCCTGAACCACATCCATCCCGTTGAGGACTACCGGCACGAGCATGTGTTCCTGGGCGCCCGCCATGGCGAGAATGAGCGGCGGGTCTGGATCGTTGTCATTCTAACCACGGTCATGATGGTTGCCGAGATCGTGGGCGGCACGGTTTTCGGCTCGCTGGCGCTGCTCGCGGACGGCTGGCATATGTCCACGCACGCCGCCGCGCTCACAATCTCGGCGCTTGCCTATTACTTCGCCCGCCGCCATGCCCACGACGAGCGCTTCGCCTTCGGCACGGGCAAGGCCGGCGATCTTGCTAGCTTCGCCAGCGCCATCATCCTGGGCATGATTGCCCTGCTCATCACCTTCGAAGCCTTCGATCACCTCGTCCATCCGCTTGCCATCGCCTATGACGAGGCGATTGCCATCGCGGTGCTGGGGCTTGCCGTGAACCTCGTGAGTGGATGGCTCCTGCGTGAGGATCACGCGCACGGTCATCATCATCACGCCCACAGTCACGATAGCGGCCACGATCACCACAATGACCATCGCCAGCACGACCGCGACCTGAACTTGCGCGCGGCCTATGTCCACGTGCTGGCCGATGCGCTGGTCTCGGTGCTTGCCATTGGCGGCTTGCTAACGGCAAAGCTTGGAGACTGGCCGTTCATGGACCCCCTTGTCGGGCTCGTGGGCTCGGCGGTGATCGTGAGTTGGTCCATCGGCCTCGCCAGGCAGTCGGGCGGCATTCTGATCGACGCGGTGCCCGACCGGGCGCTTGCCGTGGAGATGCGCAAGCGGCTCGAAGCCAACGGCGACGCTGTCTCCGACCTGCATCTGTGGCGCCTCGGCCCCGGCCATTATGCGGCGATGGTCTCGATCCTGTCCGGCAACCCCATGCCGCCGCAAGCCTATAAGGACAAGCTCAGCGGCCTGCCCAGGCTCAGCCATGTAACCGTCGAGGTGGAGCGTTGCCCCAGCCCCAATTGCGGAACCTAGCGCAGGGTGCGGGAAGTCCTGACGCACATCGCCGTCATCGCGAGGCCGCCTTGGCGGCCGTGGCGATCCAGGCGCAAAGCGCGAAGACTGTTGTTTGGATTGCTTCGCTCCGCTCGCAATGAGGGCATGAAACACTTACACGAGTCAGAACTTCCGGCGGCCTGTAGGGTGGATAGGCCGCCCTCCGGTAACGTTAGTTGAAGAGACCTCCGCGCTTTCGCTTGGGTTGCCATAATTTTGCACCAGCGCCGTCATATTAACTCTCGTTAATTTTCGCATGGAGATTCCAGCTAAATATGCTGCTGAGAACGCTTGCCATCGTCATTTCGGTTGCCGCATGTCCGGCAGCTTACGCCCAGCAGGGACAATGCGATCCGGCTGCTTTCCGGGGGGCCGTCGCGCAGGCCAGCGCAAGAATCACGGTGCTTCACGAGAAGAATGGGCCGGTTTTTCGGGAACAACTGCAAAAGCTGCGTGCCGTGAATAATTGGCAGGAAGCAGAATACCTCGCCAACGCGGCTCCCTTCGTGAAGGACGAAACCACCGTGTCCCTGGATGCCGCGAATCAGGCGCTGTTAACCAAGGTGCAGTCGCTCGACGCAGCAGAAGCCACGACCGAATCGGGCCGTTGCGCCATGCTGGCTGAACTGAAGTCCACCATGGAAAAGGTCGTGTCGAACACCACGGCCAAGTGGGAGCATATGCTCGAAAAGGTCAACCGCGCTTCGAACCGCCCCATCCAGGCCGGTTTCACCCGGTAACACGCGAACTTACAAATTCAACCGGTTGCTTCGCCCCGGTCATCCCGGAAGCCGCTTGCGGCTCTCCAGGGTGGCATCAGCGCCCGCGCCGCACCCAGCCGGCCGATGTCAGGTGCTCTTGCGGTCCAAAACGCGCCTTGTAGGCCATCTTGCGCGAGCCCGCGATCCAGTAGCCGAGATAGACGTAAGGCAAGCCGCGCGACCGGGCAAAAGCTACCTGCTCCATGATCATGTAGCTGCCCAGCCCTCCGCCCGGCATCTCAGGCTCATAGAAGCTGTAGACGAGCGAGATGCCGTCGCTCAGCCGGTCGCAGAGCACGGCGGCCACGAGTTGGCCATCGGGATCGCCGCCCTCCGCCGGCAGACGGTATTCCGTCAGGTGCGTATCGACCGTGCTGTCCTGAATCATCATCGAGTAATCGAGCAGCGACATGTCCGCCATGCCGCCTTCGGCGTGCCGCGCCTCGATATAGGCCCGGAACAACGAATATTGCTCGATCGTGGGCTTGCATGGAACACGCCGCGCCTCTAGCTCCGCATTCATCTTCCATATCTTTGCGAGGCTCCGCCGGGGCTCGAACTCGGCAACCACAATTCGCACCGGCACGCAGGCCGCGCAGTGGTCGCAATATGGCATGTAGGCGATGTTCTGGCTACGCCGGAAGCCACCCTTCAAGAGGTTGTCGACAAGCGCGGGCGGCCTGTCGGGCGACAGGTGCGTGAAAATCTTTCGCTCTTGCCGGCCCGGCAGGTACGGGCAGGGCTGTGGCGAAGTCACATAGAATTCAGGAAAGCGTCTTTTTTGATCCACAGCGATCCATGAGATGGCACACCAGACAGTATCAGTTTGCCAAAAAATCTCGCGTTGTGCGAGAGCGCAATCACGCGTCACCAAAACTAATGGGGGACGCAGCCGTCAACTTTTCTTGCGGGAGTGGGGGGGGCGGCTGATGAGAACAGCGCTGGATTGAAACTTCAGTATTCGCTGCCGAAGCGGTGGAGTTCCGCTCCGTGAGCCTTCAGCCAGAACCGGGCCTTCTGGGTCGAGGGGGCGGCGTCCTTTACGAGACGCCAGAAGCGCGGGCCATGGTTCATTTCGCGCATATGAGCGACTTCATGGGCTGCGACGTAGTCCAAAACAAATGGCGGCGCAAATATGAGCCGCCATGAGAAAGAAAGTGTACCGCTTGTCGAGCAGGAACCCCATCGCGTAGCTTGATCGCGTACTGCGATCCGTTTGGGGTTACAGTCGAGTACTTTGGCGTGTTTCTCCACGCTGGCTGCGATGTCCCTGCGCATCTCGGCGCGAAGCCAGTCCGAGAATCGCCGGGGCGCGTGTTCCATATCGCCGCTAACCAGGATTTGGGGAAGTGCCGCGCTTGGGCTTGTATAGTAAGTAGCCGGAAAACCTGGCGCTGCCGCAAATCCTGGAATATCTGTTAGTTGGAAACCGTCTTGCTGGACCGATACGACGCCGCAGTTGCGTTGGGCGCCGGCGAATTTGAGACAATGGAGTGCGCCTCGAAGGGGGATCACCGCACCGTCGGCGAAGGGGATGGGCTCTGGAAGGCGCTCAAGCTGCCGTTTGAGCCAGTCTGCGTGCCGGGCAAGAAACGCATTGGCGTCCTCAAGCCGGCCGCGGTTTGGCAAGGTCAGGATCGCGGAGCGCTCCGTGTGGCTGACCTTGAGGGAAAATCGTTTCGCTCGTGACGACCGGCGCAGCTCGACGTTGCATCCTGCTTCAGGAACCCGGAGGACCGGGCTTTGCTCAAGGGGTATGACGGTTCTTGCCAGCATCGGACTTTCGCCTATGCCAATACGCGGTTGTTGTTATTCAATCGACTCGCCGTAAAGCTTAACAGGTGACGGTTGCACAATCTGCGCTTTTTCGGCAACAGATTGAAGGAAACGTCTAGCTTACTGGCTTTTCAACACGAACGCCACTGCTATGCCTAACGGAAGCTGACCTTGTAACACATTTTCTGCACCGCCGTTCTAGCTTTTCGGCAACATGTTGAATAAACGTCGCAATTTTCAGCACAATCTAAATGATGGGTTAATAGCGTTCGCAACTGCAAAATGCGCGGGCGCTACTCTTTGATCCAGACTTCGACCCGCCGGTTCTTGTCCTTTCCGGCCTCGGTGGCGTTGCAACCGGCAGGCAGGAGGCTGCCATAGGATTTGACTGCGATCTGGGCTTCAGGGACGCCTTCGGCCACCAAAGCGTGCTTGAACCCCGTCGCCCGGGCCAGCGCCGTGGTGCGGTTTGCCTCGAAGGTTCCGGTGCTGTCGGTGAAACCGGCCAGCACAACTTCCGTGAACCTGCCGGCATTGACTTTCAGGAACTCGGCCAGGCGCGGAATGTCGGCGCGTGCCTTGTCGTCGAGCACGGCCGAATTCTTGGCAAAGCGAAAGGTGATGGACAAGCGCTGCGCGTTCTTGAGGCCGTTCACCAGGTCGCGCATGGACGCGAAATTGAACTCCTTGTCAGGAACCGTGAGCGCGGGCGCCAGCCGGTTCGATTGCTGGCCGAAGGATTGCATCTCGATATGCTGGTCGACGAAGCCCGCGCTTGAGACCGTCTCCTGGGCGTTGTCGGAAAGCGCGAAAGCGACGAGCTTGGCGCCCAGTCCGGACAGCGGCGAGGTGGTTTGCAGGAACAGCCGGCGGGACAGCGGATATTCCTCGGTTTTCACCGAAAAAACCTGTGGCGGCGTGACAATCCCGCATTGCGACGAAATAGCGAGCGGCTTTGCATTGCGGATATAGGCGAACCCCGCAAAGCCGATTCCGTTGGTATCGCGCGCGGTTTCGTCGGAAAGCTCGGGGTTCGATTCGAAACGCTGGGCTTCCGCGGAGAGCTTCAGGTTTCTCGGTTTGAGCACGAGATTGTCGAAGGTATCGAAGGTCCCCGATTTGGCATCTCTCGCGTAGATCTTGATCTTGCCTGGGTTTCCGCCAACCTCGCTCCAATCCTTGACCATGCCTGCGAATATCTTCGCGATTTGATCGAGGTCGAGCGCCTTTACCGGGTTCCGCGGCGAGACCAGAACGACGATGCCGTCCAGGGCAAAGACGTGGGTGGTGAGCTTGGTGCCGCTGCCTTCGATGGCCTTGACCTCATCCGGCTTGATCGGCCTCGACATCATGCCGGCCTGCGCTTTGCCTTTTTGCAGGTCCGGGGGCGCGGTGTTGCTGCCATGCGATTGCAGATCGATCAGGCCGGCCGTCTTGCCGTCGTTTGTGTAAAGCTTGTACTGGACCGCCTCTGGATCGGCGCCGACGATCTTTTCGACCGTGTATCCCTCCTTGTCCGCAAAGCGCTCGATTGTGTTCGGCATGAGCTGGGCGCCGATGGTGTTCGAGCCGTGAATGCCGACTGTGCTCACGGGCACCTTGGGGCAAGCGGCACCGGAGCATTCGAACTTTGCGGCTTCGACGGAAACGACGCCGAACTTGTCCGACTTGATGACGTAGGAGCCCTTGTTGGACTGAAGAAGCTCGCCCATCATGGTGAGCCCCCCGGTGCGCAACACCAGCGTGACTTGGCCGGCACCGGCCGCCCCGGCACTGGTGGCGAAAGCGGTGCCAAGCGCGAGGCAGACTGCAATGTTCAAGACCGGCCGGAGCGGCATGGTGTCCCCCATATGAGCGTGCATTTCACAAGTTCGAAGGCGTCAGGCGCAGGGGCCTTCAGCGCGTGAAGAAGAGTTGTGGAAGGGCTTTTGAGTTGTAGCGGGCGATCTCACCCACGGGCTGATTGCATTGGGACGGCGCGAATGCGCCGCGCGAGCGCGAAACCTTGCTGTCCGGATGCCAGACGAATGCTTTGTATTCGAGGTCGGCGTAGAGGCCGGTGCCGCAGATGTCTGCGTCGCCCGGATGGCTGGACCGGCTTTCGTAATCGAGTGCGAGGGTTATGGCGCCCGAGTTCTGATTGGGCTCATGAACGAAGGTGTAGACCTCGATCTGGTCGCCCTCGCTGCTGCCGTTGCTTGCAAAGCTGATGAAGCCGTGGCCGCGGCTGTCGCGCCTCTTGCGCTCCTCGGCCTGCCAGCGGCTCGACGGAGCGCCTGCCCAGACGTGGTTCTCGTCGGACAGTTTGGCGGCGTACTCGAAAGCGTGGAGATCCAGGTTCACGCCACCCTTCCAGAGCACGGCAACCATCGTGATCCGGTCGAGATCGAGCGTCCGGAGCTGGATTGGGAGCAATGGGCCTTCTTGAAAGTCGAGCGTCAAGGCAACCTTGTCGCCCAGAAAGCAGTCGAAATTGATGTCGAGGCGCCCGTGCTCGTCCAGGCTGCGCACAAGGTCCAGCACATCGTAGTGGAGGTGCACCTTTCGCTGCGGCATGCACGGAGCGGACACGCTCAAATGGGCTAAACCGGCGCTCATGGGCTCCACCGCAATCGAAGGCTCACACGCCCCCGCCTTGGATTTTGTAGAGCTGCCCACAAGCAAAAGCGCCAGACAGACGCCACTTAGCCCCACGCAAACTACACTGCGGCCTAGCATAGGGGGCCGATCCTACCTGTTGTTGCCAAACGATTAAAGCAAAGCTCAGTTACAGCCATGAGAATGTGTAAGCCATTGATATAACGAAACTATGACAGGCACCTTACCTTTACTCTCCAAGAGCCCAACGCCGCTCGCCATTGCCCTCAAGCGAAGGCCGCATTCTGGCCGCCTTCAAATTGCCTCTTCCGGTACGCGCATAACTATAGTATAAGCGCCCTCCGGTTTGGAAGCAGGATTTTCAACAAAGATGACAATCACCGTATCTAACAGCTAACGGCGCGAGCAAAATCCGCGAAGTCATCCGCTTCGCTTCGCCGCGCGATTCCAACCCTCGAAGACGCGAGCGAAGCCATGCTTTCCTGGTTCGAAAGACTTATAGACCCCTATAAAGACGTTCCAATAACTCAGCCGCCGGACAAGCTCAGCGCGTTCTACCGGCATTATTTGCGCCCGATATGGTGGGTGTATGCGCTCATCATGCTGGTCGGCTTGGCAGGCTCGCTGATCGAGGTCGCCCTCTACGCTTTCGTCGGCAAGATCGTGGATTTGGCCAAGGCCGCGCCGGACCCGGCCGGGTTCTTCGAACTGCACGGCCGCATGCTGCTTTGGATGGCGTTCGTGGCGATGGTGGCGCGGCCCGTGGCCTTCGGCTTGCATGCGCTGCTCATCAACCAGACCGCCAACAGCAACGTGATGAACATGGTGCGCTGGCAGCAGCACCGCTACATCCTCCGGCAGAGCCTCTCGTTCTTCCAGAACGATTTCGCGGGCCGGATCGCCAACAAACTCCTGCAGACCGGCGGCGCGATGCGGCAAAGCGTGGTCGAGACCGTGGACGCGCTCTGGTACATCGGGATTTACTGGACGAGCGCGGCGGTAATCTTCCTCGACCTCGACGCGCGCCTGCTTTTGCCGCTTTTGGGCTGGCTCGCGGGCTTCGTTGCCATGATCTGGTATTTCGTGCCGAAGCTCGTCGCGCAGGCGACGGCGGTCTCGGAGGCGCGCTCGCTGCTGACCGGGCGGATCGTCGACAGCTACACCAACATCCTGACCGTGAAGCTGTTCGCTCATACGGATGGCGAGGACGCCTACGCCAAGGAGGCGATCTCCGATCATCTGCTGAAGCACCGGGCGCAGCTCAGGATGATCACCCGGTTCGAGATGACGCAGTGGATTTTGACCGGCATGCTGATTGTGGGCACAACCGGCGTTGCACTCTGGCTCTGGAGCCGGGGCACGATCTCGCTTGGCGCCATCGCGGTCACCTCGGGGCTAGCGATCCGCATCAACAATCTGGCCGGATGGGCCATGTGGGTTCTCACCTCGATTTTCGAGAATGCAGGCACCGTGCAGGAAGGCATGGAAGCCATCTCCAGGCCGTGGTCCGTGGTCGATGCGCCAGCCGCTAAGGAACTGCGCGTCTCGAAAGGCGAGATCCGCTTCGAGAACATCCGCTTCCACTACGGGCGGGACAGCGGCCTGATCGAGAACCTGTCGCTGGCCATCCAGCCGGGCGAAAAGGTTGGCCTGGTCGGGCCGTCGGGCGCGGGCAAGTCGACGCTGATCGGCATCCTCTTGCGCTTCCACGACCTCGAAGGCGGGCGCATCCTGGTGGACGGGCAGGACATCGCTCAGGTCACCCAGGATAGCCTGCGGGCGCAGATTGGGCTGGTGACGCAGGACACCTCGCTCTTGCACCGCCCGGTGCTGGACAACATCCGCTACGGCAAGCCGTCCGCGAGCGAAGCGGAGGTCATTGCCGCGGCCAAGAAGGCGCACGCCCATGAGTTCATCCTGGAGCTGCAGGACTACAAGGGGCGTCGCGGCTACCAGGCGCAGGTTGGCGAGCGCGGCGTGAAGCTGTCGGGCGGCCAGCGCCAGCGCATCGCGATCGCGCGCGTGCTCTTGAAGGACGCGCCGGTCCTGATCCTGGACGAGGCCACGTCGGCGCTCGACTCCGAGGTGGAAGCCGCGATCCAGGAGCAGTTCTATAATCTGATGGCGAACAAAACCGTGATCGCCATCGCGCACCGGCTCTCCACGATCTCGGCCATGGACCGGCTGATCATCATGGACAAGGGCCACATCGTGGAGGATGGCAGCCACGAGGAGTTGCTGCGGCAGGGCGGGCTTTACGCCAGCCTTTGGGCGCGGCAGTCGGGCGGCTTCCTGTTCGAGAACCACAAGTCCTCGGACCCGCTCGTGGAGCGCGATCCATGCGATGCGTGCGAGGCTGCGGAATAGCGGCCCCGCTCATGGCCGCTTCCCGGAAAACCGAGGTGTATACCTCGTTCCGGAATGCGCAGGCAATTCTCTACTTTTCCGAGAGAGAAGCCAGGCTTGCAAAAGCGCTGGAGGAAAAAAGCGTGTGCGCCAGCAGGCGCGCGCCTGAACGGGTGAAATGTCCATAATCGGATTGGATGGGATCGCCCTTCTCATCGCGTGTAACACAACCCTGCCCATCGCAAAGGGCACTTATGACGGAAACGTATTTGGCAGGCCCACCGGCCAAGGCCGTTGCAAATTTCCCATCTAAAACTACGCGGCTTGCGTCGCGCTCCCTGTTCACAATATCGGGGTCGTTGCGTAAGATGCTTCTAGCCAGCAAACGCGGTAGTTTGTCATGGTAGATCGGCGTCGGCCCCATAACGATGACGTTGCTGGTAAATTGCTGAAGGTATTGAATAGTTGGCAAAACGTCCGGTAAGTCCGCCGGCGTCCACAAGCCCGAAATGACGACTCCATCGAGTTGGTGGTGCGGCAAAAAGCTGTAAAATGCGTCGTTCATCACCCTCCTGCAACGAGGCGCGCCGGTATCTTTCAGAAGAGGCTTGCAGCCCGACGCCGTGGCAACAAGCATATGCAGTTGCGGAAACGCATCCTCAAAGCCGCGGCGGTAATAAATCGCGAAGCTGTCTCCCATAAGAAGATAATTCTTTTTGCCAGGGTCCGGCGCAAGGCAGTGCGCGGCAACCCCTGGCGCATTTGCAAGCGCACTTGAGATGAAGCAGGATCCTTCCTCTTGTTCTGCATCGGCGGGGGCCCGAAATGCGGCAAGCTGCCGTGCTTCAGGAGGAAAGCGCGTCTCAAGTCCTTTTCCTGCAACAAAAATCGCGGACACAGCCAAGACCGCGGCCGTAGCTGCACCCGCAGCTTGAAATAGGCGGCGCCGCTCGGGAAGCCACCCGCCATAGCGGAAAGGCCGCTCGATAAAGCGCCACGATAGGAAGCCGGCAGCGAGAACAAATGACCGCTAGAATAACTTTATCGGCGTTATCCAGATAATTGCCGAATGCCAATCTGTAATAAACGATAATCGGCATATGCCAAACATAAATCGAGTAAGAGGCAAGCCCAAGCAAGACCACCCGGGGATGCGAGAGGAGGCGATAGACAACGGTGTCGCGCTCCCTGCCTGAATGGATGATTAGCGCAGCTCCTATACAAGGCAACAGCGCGCTCCAGCCTGGAAATGGAACCCTTTTGTTTAACGCGCCACCCGCTATCAGTATAGCGATCAAACCTAACGCAGCCGCGAACTGGCGCATACGCTCGGAGGCTATCAAGGGCACTGCACCTGCTGCCAGGAGTGCACCAATTGCAAGCTCCCAAGCACGCGGAAGGAGTAAATAAAAGGCTGCTTCCCTGTTTGTACTCATGTAATACAGGCTGAGACTGAACGATAGTACAGCGATAAACGAAATAAGCAAATTCAACGCAGGACGCCGAAGGCGCGAAAGCAAAATCAGCAGAAGGGGAAAAAATAGGTAGAATTGCTCTTCTACTGCCAGCGACCAGGTATGATGCAATGGAAGGACGTCGGTGCCATCTGCAAAATACCCTCGTCCACTGTAGAAAAATATATTCGCGGTAAAGAGGGCTGCCCCGGCAAGAGATTTCCCATACGCTTCGAGTTCCGCCGGGTAAAGAACGATAAGCCCCGCCACTGAAGAGGCGGCAAACGCCGCAACCAATGCCGGGAAAAGCGGCGAACTCGGCGCTCATAAAAATGAAGGAAACTAAACCGGCCTGCCTCTATGCCTTTTAGTATAATCCCGGTGATCAGGAAACCGGAAATAACAAAGAAAACATCGACGCCGACGTATCCGCCTTTCGTAAAGCCAACATTCAGGTGGAACATAAGAACGAGCGCGATAGCAATGGCACGCAACCCATCAATGTCTGGCCGGTAGGTAGTCATGCCTTACGCACCACCGTTAGCTGCAACCTGCCCGCGTCATTTGCGCCAAGCGAGACGCTTCCGAGCGGGGGGGGGCGGACCCTCTATTTTGCCCGAAGTAATGGCCTTGCTGATAACTGTCAATCAAATCACGTGCGTCAGGCAAAGCCAGCCGGGAAGCTGGAAATCGGCAAGCCGGTTCGATGGGCGGGGAGGGGAGATGGGGCGCCGCCGCATGGCCAAGCTGCCGGGCCTCTGCTGTGTGCAGAAGAAGTAGAGGCCGCCGGACGCCTTGCCTTGCTTCGCAACGCAGCCGCTCATGTCCGCGCGCCATTCCAGGGATGCACTCGAACCGTGGTGCGCCTCCTGGGGGCATGCATCTCGCGCCGGCCGGCAATTTGGATCGAAGTCGCGCGGCCCGGTAACCTTACATGCGCACAACCCTTGCGTGTGGCGGTCATAGACGGTAACTTCTGCGTTACCTCACGGATGGAGTTGTTTATGGGCCGTACAATCGAACTATTAATATTGGGGGGCGGCTGGCTCAAGCTCGGGTCGAAGCGTGGCGTAACCGGGATCGAGTATGCCCTTCTGGCAGCTCTGATCGCTGTCATGATCGTTAGCGGCGTTGCCAAAGCAGGGGCGAGCCTGAAGGACGTATTCAACACAATCGGGGCCAATGTGCACATCCAGCAGCAGCAGCACGGGCACGGGCACGGGCACGACGGACGGGACTTTAAGCCGCTGGCGCCGTATCTGGAACGTCGATTTCGCTGCGGCTGCGTTGGATTTCAGGAGGGTGCGCGAGAGGGCCACGGCGCCACAGACCACGGCCCCTCACGGCTGAGAAGTCACCGCAGTGCGTCCCTCGGTGCCCTCCAAGTAGGATGCTTTGTCCTCGCCCCAACACGCGGCCAACCGGATCATTGAGGCCATGGTCCTCCCAAGAGGCGTAGCGCTTTCCGATCCCGGCGGTTGCTGCAGTGGATAGAGCGGGCGTCCGAGCCGTTTGAGGCGCCTGAGAAATTGCCCTGAAAGCCTGCCGCCAAACGTAGGAAGCGGCCCCGGAAGGCCGCTTCAACTTTGGGATCGTCAATAGTTGCCGAACCCACCCGAGCCATGGCGGTGGTGGCTGCGGTGGCGGTCATGCCCACCCGATCCCCTGCCGTCGCGGTCGCGGTCGCCGTAGCCGAACCCACCTGAGCCGTAGCGGCGATGGCTGCGCCAGCGGTAATGTTCGGAACGGTGGCCATAACCAAATCCGCCCGAGCCGTAGCGGTTGTGGCTGCGCCAGCGTCCGTGGTAATCGTCCCAGTCAACTTTTACGATCGCGCTGGCTGCTTCCGTGGCCAGCGCCGGCTTTACGGCCCCGGCCTGAGCGCTGGCAGGCAACGCCGCGAGTATGCCAAGCGCAAATATTGCGCCCAATGTCTTCTTCATAAGTATTTCCTTCGCCTTTTCTGTCCCTTCCTCGGTGCAATCAGCTTAAATTGAACAATGTGGTAAAAATACCTCAAGAGTTTGGCGAGACACCGCCACGTTTAGCACACAAACAGACGGATATTTCCCCTTCTGGCCGCAATGTCCTGGACCGGCCAACGGGCCGCAAGCCATTCGAAGAAGGGGATGTCATGAACGGACAATCAGTTGGAGTTGCAGCGCATGAACGCGTGGGGCATGCCGTGAACAGGGTGCTGCCGGCCATCAAGGCGGCCGTGCTGATCGTGTCGATCGCGGCGGCGGTCCCGACCGCGCAGAACCTCTATTATTCCTGGGCCAACGGCATCCCGTTCCGTGAGGTGCCTCACCGGCTCGCGCAGTACGGTCTCTGGATGAAGAACCTCGAATGCAAGATCGAATACCGGTCTTTGATGACCGCCAACAACAGCAAGGTTCAGGTTGGCGCATGCCACAAGACCGGCGACATCGCCATCAAGATCACCGGCGACGCTGGGCGCAGCGCCTATGAATGGATCGCGTTCGACCAGCTCCAGAAGCCGGGCACTCAAACCGCGTCGATCCTGGAGTTCCTGGTTCCGGCGGCAAACGCCGGCGGCTTGGGGCAGCTTAAGAGCTTGGCAGGAACCGGCGCGGCCCGGCTGGCGCAAGACAGCGGTATGGAGGTCTTGTGCCAGGCAAGACATGGCGACAAAATCGTTCGCGTCATTAAGGATGGCGGCAAATGCCACCGGGAAACCGTCTCGCCGATGAAGGGGGCTATCGAGAAGAGCGAGGAAGTCGCCTGCGACACGCACTGCTAAATCGAGCTTGGGCCTGTTGCAAAATCCGCTGAGCCGCAGCCAGCGGATTTTGCGGCGCCCCCGGCTATTTGAAGAGGACGCCAAGCCCAAGGATTGGAATTTCCGCTCCGTATAGCTCTCGCGTCCTCCCCCTGCGCAGGGAAGCAGACTGGATGAGGGTGCCTAAAAACGCCGGACAGCCTTCAGATCGCGACCTGCCGGCCGATCTCGACGACTTGGTCGGCCGGCAGCTTGAAGAAGTCGGTCACATGCGCGGCGTTGCGCTCCATGGCGGCGAACAGGACCTCCGCCCATTCGGGCAGGCCGGTGCCGTCCTCGCGGGAAACCACCGTCTCGTGGCCGACATAATACGTGACATCCTCCAGCGAAATATCGCAGTTGCGTTCCTTCGCCTCCTGCAACACCACCGGGATATCGGGCCGCTCCATGAAGCCGAAATTGGCCGTAGCCCGCCAGAAGCCCGGCGCCTCCGGAAAGAAATGCAGCCGGTCCTGAGGTTCGACCCGGGGCTCGGACTTGACGCAGACGTTGATGACGAAGAGCTTCTGATGCAAGGCGCGGTTATGTTTGACATGCCAGGCCATCACCGGGGGCACGCCGCGCTTGGAGCGGGTCAGGAACACCGCCGTGCCCGGCACCCTCGGCACGCCCTTTTTCTCAAGCCCGGCCATGAATTCGGCGACCGGAACGTATTTCGAAACTATCGTGTGCATGACGGCACCGCGGCCCGTGTGCCAGACCCACATCAGGCCGTAAATCGCGCCTGCGATGGCGAGGGGTACATAGCCTCCCTCTGCGATTTTTGCTGAGTTGGCGAGAAAGAACGCGCTGTCCACCAGAATGAAGCAGCCCGATATGGCCGCACTCACCCAAAGGCTCCAGCGCAAATGCTCGCGCATGGCGATGAAAAGCAGCACCGAGGTCATGAGCATGGTCGCCGAAACCGCGATGCCGTAAGCCGCGGCGAGGTTATCGGACTTCTTGAACAAGAGCGTCAGCACGATGGTGACGGCCATGAGCAGCCAGTTCACGGCGCCGACGTAAATCTGGCCGTAGCCCAGCGCCGAGGTCTGCGCGATGCGCAGGCGCGGCAGCCAGCCGAGCTGGATCGCCTGCCGGGTCATCGAGAACGCGCCGGTGATGATCGCCTGGCTGGCGATGATGGTCGCCACCGTTGCCAGCAATACATAGGGTATGAGCAAGGGGCTGGGGCAAAGCTCGTAAAAGGTGTTTGCGCTGGCAGGCGTGCCGTTCAGCACCAGCGCGGCCTGCCCCGCATAGTTCAGCACAAGGCATGGAAAGACGATGGCAAGCCAGGCGGCCTGGATCGGAAGGCGGCCGAAATGGCCCATATCGGCGTAAAGCGCCTCTGCGCCGGTGACGCAAAGAAAGACCGCGCCGAGCACGAGGAACGCGCCTGCGCCTCCTGAAATTAGGTAGCCGAGCCCTAGAAGCGGGTTCAGCGCGGCAAGCACGGACGGGTGTTGCGCAATACTCCAGATGCCCAGCACGCCCATGACCAGGAACCACACGAGCATGATTGGCCCGAACAACTTGCCGATGGCGGCGGTGCCTCGCGGCTGCACCAGGAATAATACTACCAGGATCGCAACCGTCAGCGGCACGATATATGGGTCGAGCTTGGGCGTCAGGATCGAGAGCCCTTCAAGCGCCGACAGTACCGAGATCGCTGGCGTGACCGCTCCGTCGCCGTAGATCAGGGCAGCGCCGAACAGGCCGAAGGCGATGATGACACCGCGCTTTTTCTTGCTGCCGCCGAGCAGCGCCATCAGCGCCATGATGCCGCCTTCGCCGTGGTTGTCCATGCGCATCGCCACGGACACATATTTGACGGTTGTGATGACGACGAGCGCCCAGACGATGAGCGAGAGCGAGCCCAGTGCCGTGACGCGGGCCGCCGCCGGCCCGCCGTCATCAAGGGCCAGGACGATCTTGAGCGTATAGAGCGGGCTCGTGCCGATATCGCCGAAGACGACGCCCAGCGCCGCAAGCGCCATCGCTGGAACGCTGCCTTTGGGCATGGCACGGGCGCCATGGGATTGGTGAGTTGAAGGACTAGTGCTGCTCATGGTCCATCCATCGCCGTGGAATTGGCGCAGCTTTAGCATAGGGGTGCATACAGGACTAGTACGCCCTGCGGGAAATCCTGACCCATTTGCGGCTGGCGCTGACAGGATTTCCCGTTACAGAAGGCGTACTAGCAACTTTTTGAATTTAGTACAGCTTATCCGAGGCAAGTTCGCTTGCGAACTCGCGGCTAATGGGCTGCGATCTTGCCTCGGGTTGTACTAGTGCAGCCGGCAGGGTTACTTGTGTGGCGTCTCGCAATTGCCTATGTGTTTCATAGCTGCCCGGCGGCAGGCCCCCATGACTGAGAAATCCAGCGCCGTGTGGCGGCGTTTCTTGTTAGAGCTAAGCCGCGGTAGGCAATTGAGAGACGCCGCACTAGAGGCTCGCGCGAGGACGAAGATACCATGATACTTGAGACAATCGGCGAATCCATCTGGCTCGCGGACGGTGAAATCGTCAGTTTCTACGGTTTTCCCTATCCCACCCGCTCTGTCATCGTGAAGCTCGGCGGCGGGCAACTCTGGGTGTGGTCGCCCATCGCCTTGACAGCGCCATTGCGGGCTGAAATCGAAGCGCTGGGCACGGTGGCCCACCTCGTCAGCCCCAACAAGCTGCATCACCTCTATTTGAAGGATTGGAAAGACGCTTACCCGGAGGCCATGCTGTGGGGACCCAGCTCGACCATAAAGAAGCGGAAAGACCTGCAATTTCGGCCTCCGCTGCAAAACGAAGCTCCAGCGGAATGGGGCGGCGCCATCGATCAGGCATGGTTCCAAGGTTCCCCGGCCATGGACGAGATTGTATTCTTTCACGCCCCCTCCTCTACCGCGATCCTGGCCGACCTTTCGGAAAACTTCAGCGCCGGCTTTCTGCACCGCCATTGGAGTTGGTGGAAGCGTTTGCTGGCACGGTTGGATGGTATCACCGAGGGACAGGGGTTTGCGCCGCTGGAATGGCGCCTGTCGTTTTTCAACCGGCGTCCCGCCCGGGCCGCCTTGCGCAAGATGCTCGGCTGGCAGGCCCGGCAGGTGGTGATGGCGCACGGCGAGTGGCAGCGGGAGAATGGCGGAGCCTATTTGGAGCGGGTGTTCCGCTGGCTCGCTTGATAAACGCGTAGCGCCCGCGGTACTGGCCATTGCACAAGCAACCGCAGGCCGACTTTCGCCGTGGATGGCACAGGCTCGCGGGCTCCGCACCGTCCGCCCGCCGATGTAGCGCGCAGAGGGCTTGTGCGCCCGTTCCAGATTTCCGCCGTTTTCCCACGGCTTACCTCGTTTGAGAACGTCCGCATCGCGTTGCAGCGCCGCCACGGCGGCGGCTTCTATTTCTGGCGTCCGCAATCGGTGCTCAATGAGATGAACACGCGCGCACGCTGCGGCTTGACGAGCCCACCGAAGGCCTTGCTCCCGTGATCGTTCAGCAAATCGGCCGCATGACCGGCGAGCTGAAAAAGGAAGGTTTCAACATCGTCCTCGCCGGGCAAAACTTTCATTTCGCTGCGACCGTCACGGACAGGCACTATGTTGCCGGGCAGGGGCGGGTGATCGGCATGATCCCAAACGGCGGGCTTGAAGCCAATAAGGAGAAGCTGCACACCTATCTGAGTGTATAGCCAGGGGAATTGCTACTAAGAGGAGATTAACGTGCGCATCGGAACCTTATTCGTAGCAGCAGCATTGCTGCTGGCTTCTGCCGTGGCCTCGTCAGCCGAAACGCCGGTCAAGATCGGCATTCTCAACGACAGTTCCGGCCTTTATGCCGGCATTGGCGGCGAAGGCTCCGTCGTTGCCGCCAAGATGGCCATTGAAGAGTTCAAGGCAGCCGAGAAGGGCCTCAAGGTGGAGGTCGTTTCCGCCGGCCATCAAAACAAGTCCGATGTCGCGGTGAACAAGGCCCGCGAGTGGTACGATCAAGACGGCGTCGATGCGATTTTCGACGTGCCGAATTCCGAGGTGGCGCTGGCCATCTCCGCGCTCACGCAGGAGAAGAACAAAATCTTCATCGACTTGGGCGCCGCATCCTCGGATCTGACTGGGAGCAAATGCTCGCCGAACACCCTGCACTGGACATACGACACCTGGGAGCTTGCGCACGGCACCGGTTCGGCGATAGTGAAAGCCGGCGGCTCGACCTGGTTTTTCCTCATTGCCGGCTACGCCTTCGGGCAGGCTCTGGAGCGCGATACCGCCGCGGTTGTCAAAGCCGAGGGCGGCAAGGTCCTGGGTAGCGTGAAGTATCCTCTCAATACGCAGGATTTCTCCTCCTTCCTGCTGCAAGCGCAATCGTCGGGCGCCAATGTAATTGGCCTTGCCAATGCCAGCGGCGACACCATCAACTCCATCAAACAGGCTTCCGAGTTCGGCATCGTCCAGGGCGGACAGAAGCTCGCGGGCTTGCTCCTATTCCTCTCGGACGTACACTCGCTTGGCCTGAAGACAGCGCAGGGCATCGTCTTGACCGCGCCTTTCTATTGGGACCTCAACGGCAACACCCGCGCCTTCGCGGATCGCTTCCTGAAGGAGACGAACCGGCGGCCAACCATGGTTCAAGCCGGCGTCTATTCGGCGGTGCTGCACTATCTGAAAGCGGTTCAAGCGGTGGGCAGCGCCAAGGATGCGCTTGCGGTTGTTGCCAAGATGAAGGAGATGCCGGCCGAGGATGAGGCTTTCGGCAAGAGCACCGTGCGCGCGGACGGCCGTGTCATCCACGACTCCTATCTCTTCGAGGTGAAAAAGCCTGAAGAGTTGAAGGGGCCTTGGGACTATTACAAGCTGATCTCGACCACGCCCGCGGAAAAGGCTTTCCGCCCCATGAGTGAGGGCGGCTGCCCGCTGGTGGCGGGGAAATAGCGGCTGGACGGTGTGTATGGGACTGGGCTGCTGGCAATTCCGAAACATATTGCCCCTCACCCCAGCCCTCTCCCACAGGGAGAGGGAGTTCCCGCCGTGCCCGTTGAGAGAACGTTCCCTCTCCCGTTGGGAGAGGGACAGCGTGAGTAATATGCTTCGGAATTGCCCGCGCCCCCCTCGACAAGCACTTCCCCGAACACCCGCATCGCAGCGTTTTGACGTTTGGAGCTAGGCAGGCATGAGTTGCGCCGATTTTTCATCCTGTATGGTGAGCGTGCTGGGCGTACCGCCGCAAGCGGCGTTCGGCCAGCTCCTCCTGGGCCTCATCGACGGCTCCCTCTACGCCATGCTGAGCCTCCGGCCTCGCCGTCATCTTCGGCCTGCTTAACATCGTGAATTTCGCCCATGGCGCGCGATAAGAGATGGGGGCCTTCGGCCCCTATTTCCTGCTCAACAACAGCTATGTCTCGATTGGCTACTGGCCGGCTCCGGCGGCCCTTGTGAGTGCAACATTAAAAATGCGTTAAAAATATATTTTCACATTAACCAATTGTTAATCATAGAACGCCACCATCGGAATCGCGATATGTTCTATTTGGGTGCCTGCGGCAACCGTCAACCACGCAGATGCCGTGAGCTTCCTGGGTCTATATCGCTTGTTAGTAGCGTCACCGGCGGCATTTGCAGCCGGTTGTGCCGTAATCCGCTGGGCATTGCCCTGGGATCGAGGCATCGAGGACGGCAAGCCTAATCTTCGTCGCCCGCAGTCCCTTCTGCAAAGCTTCCAGCGGCCCGCGGAAACGAGGCCGTGAGGAGGGTTTTACCGAAACCGGGGCTTTCTCCTCTTAAATACGAAGCCACGGCTTAGAAGAAGAGCGGAGGACCGATGCTAAAGTCAGCTCTCGAAGGTCTGGTAGGGCGCCGTTCGCGACAAATTGTTCAGAGTAGGTGTCGCGGCGAAAGCTGGACTGTACCCGGGAGCGATCATCTCCTTATGCCGCAACATCTCTACCCTCCAAGTTGGAGGGGTTAGGAATGCACGGGCGGGTGCGGCCCGGGGTATCGCGTTTTTTGAGGCATGCGCTGGTGACTCGTGAATTGCCTTGAAGCTGACAACGGTCTCACCCATGAAGGCAAGGAACCGGGCGCTAAGCCCGGTTTCTTTCGTTTTCGGCGCCCGTTGCGAGGGCAGTAGCAGCCGCAAACGCAGTCAAATGTGTTTCCAGGGCAAAACGTTGTCTAAATTTGCGCTTGCGCGACGTTGAGCTATCACCTTTGGCGCGAATAGCCGCTATAAGAGCTGCGAACAACATCTTCGTGGCCCATGCTGCTGACGCACACTCTCGTTCTGGCGCTCTTTATCGCACTAAACGGCTTCCTCGTGATGGCGGAATTCGCCATCGTGTCTTCCCGTCCGGCGAGATTGCACAAACTCATGGATGACGGGAACGATGGTGCCCGGACAGCGCTTGCCCTGTACTCGGATTCGACACGGTTCCTGTCCTCTGTCCAGGTAGGCATCACGCTCGTAGCTATCTTATCCGGCGCCTATGGCCAAAGCGTCTTTTCGCCTCCACTCGCCGAAGCTTTGTCGGCGGTGCCGCTCCTTAAGGAACATGCCCCAACCGTGGCATCGGCAATCGTTGTCGCGTGTATCGTTTACGTGTCGCTTGTCTTCGGAGAACTCGTTCCCAAAAGGCTAGCGCTCGAAAACCGTGAAGGCGTTGCATGTCTCGTCGCGCCAGCGATGAACGTGCTTATGGTCGTCACTTCACCAATCGATGTGTTCCTCCGCTGGTCCACTGACGGCATGCTCCGGCTCATCCTGTCGCACTCCAAACGCCCGCCCGAGGTGACGGAAGAGGAGGTCAAGACCATGATCGCCGAGGGCACCGAGGCCGGCGTGTTCGAGAAGGCGGAGCAGGAGATCATCGAGAGGCTGCTCCGGGTCGCCGACCGCTCGGTTCGCTCCATCATGCAGCCCAGACCCGAGATCGTGTGGCTGGACACCACCGAGACCCCGGAGCGAATTTTTGAGGACGTCAAGAAAAGCGGACACTCCCGCTTTCCGGTGGCACGCGGCGACGTGGATGAAACAATCGGCATCGTGCATGCGAAGACGCTGCTTGAACAGCTTCATACCACCGGCAGGTTTAACCTCGAAGCCGCCATCATGGCACCGCTTTATGTGCATGAAAGCACAAATGTCCTGAAGCTCCTGGAGATGTTTAAGTCATCCAAGGTGCACATGGCCATCGTACTGGACGAGCACGGCAGCGTGCAAGGCATTGCCACGCCAACGGATATTCTGACCGGCATCGCGGGCGAGCTGCCACAAGCCGATGCAGACGAGCCGGGCGCGACGCAGCGCGAGGACGGCTCCTGGCTGATCGATGCGCAAATGCCAGTGTTCGAGGTCGAGCGCGTGCTTGACCTCGAGGGACTGGCGGCCGACGACGCCGACTACACGACACTGGCAGGCTTCGTACTCTTTCAGCTCGGGCATATCCCCACTGTTGGCGAAACCTTTCAGTGGAAGAACTGGCGCTTTGAAGTGGTGGATCTCGACGGGCGCCGCATCGACAAGGTGCTCGCCAAGCATATGCTTCCCGGCTGACCCCCGTCTCGCGCTCAAACGCCAAAACCCCGGCTGCGGTAGCAACCGGGGCAAAAATATTTCGCGTGCCGAGCTTGCCTGCTAGCTTGCTTGAAAGCTAGGCGTTGCCGCCCTCGGTGCTAGCTCGGGCCTTGACGATCTCGCGCTTCAGGCGGCGTGCCTTCAGCGAAAGCCCCTCGTCCCTGGCCTTCATCAGGAAGGCGTCGAGGCCACCGCGGTGCTCCACAGAGCGCAGCGCGTTGGCACTGATCCGCAAGCGCACACCCCGCCCCAGCACGTCGCTCAGCAGCGTCACATTGCAAAGGTTCGGCAGATAGCGCCGCTTCGTCTTGATATTCGAGTGGCTTACGAGATGACCTACAAGGCCACCCTTGCCTGTGAGTTCGCACTGGCGCGACATGATCGGACCTAAGCTGAGTGGAAGTTCGGCGGTATTCGCCAATCTCTGTTGATGTAACGCTTGGAGCCATAACGGTCAAGCAGACAATAAATTTGAGGGACAGCCGCCTTACGCGGCTGCCTCCTCCTCGTCCTGGGTATGTACGGGTCCGGAATCCTGCCCCTTCGCAGTCTCATCCCGGTCCACAAGCTCGATTACCGCGAGCGGCGCGTTATCGCCATAGCGAAAACCGGCCTTGAGCACGCGGGTATAGCCGCCTGGACGTCCCTGATAGCGGGGGCCGATGGTTTCGAACAGCTTCTTCACCATCTTCTCATCGCGAAGCCGGGAGGCGGCGACGCGGCGTGCATGCAGGTCGCCCCGCTTGCTGAGCGTGATAAGAGCCTCGACAACGCCACGAAGGTCTTTGGCCTTGGGAAGCGTTGTCACGATCTGCTCATGCTTAATGAGCGCTGCGGCCATATTCGCAAACATGGCTTGGCGGTGGCTAGCCGTTCGATTAAATTTACGGCCGGAATTATGGTGACGCATCGTCTCGCCCTCGAAATCCGCAGGTGCCGAGACAGCGCCTGCAGGTCTATTGCACAATCAATAATGATCCTCGAACCGCTTCGCCAGTTCCTCGATGTTCTCGGGCGGCCAGTTCGGGACTTCCATGCCGAGATGTAGCCCCATACCGGCCAGCACCTCTTTAATTTCATTCAGAGATTTACGCCCGAAGTTCGGGGTGCGCAACATCTCCGCCTCGGTCTTCTGGATAAGATCGCCGATGTAGACGATGTTGTCGTTCTTGAGGCAGTTCGCCGAGCGCACCGAAAGCTCAAGCTCGTCGACCTTCTTGAGCAGCGCCGCATTGAACTCAAGCTGCGGCACGCGCTCCTCGGAAACCTCTTTACGCGGTTCTTCGAAGTTCACAAAGATCGAGAGCTGGTCCTGGATGATGCGGGCGGCCAGCGCAATTGCATCTTCCGGCGACACCGCACCGTTGGTCTCGACATCGAGCGTGAGCTTGTCGTAGTCGAGAATTTGCCCTTCGCGGGTGTTGGCGATCTTGTAGGAGACCTTCCTCACCGGGCTGTAAAGGCTGTCCACTGGAATCAGGCCAATGGGCGCATCGTCCGGCCGGTTGCGCTCGGCGGGAACGTAGCCCTTGCCGATAGTCGCGGTCAGCTCCATGCGCACATTGGCGCCTTCGTCGAGCGTGCAGATCACCAAGTCCGGGTTCAGGATTTCCACATCGGCGCCGGCCTCGATGTCGCGGGCGCGCGCCACGCCAGGGCCTTCCTTGCGGAGCACCATGCGCTTCACGCCATCCGAATGGATGCGGAGCGCGATGTCCTTGATGTTGAGCACGATGTCGGTCACATCCTCGCGCACGCCAGGGATCGACGAGAACTCATGAAGAACGCCGTCGATATGCACGCTCGTGACGGAACCTCCTTGAAGGGAGGAGAGCAGGACGCGCCGCAGCGCGTTGCCGAGTGTCAGCCCAAAGCCCCGCTCCAGCGGCTCCGCGACGATGGAGGCAACGTATCTGGGGTTCGTGCCCGGGATAACGTTGATCTTTCCAGGCTTGATGAGATCCTGCCAATTCTTGTTGAGCACGGTTCTTTCCTTATGTAGCCGCGCCGATCCGGATTAGGCGCTGCAATCACTTGCAATCTGGAGAGGGGCGCCCCTCTCTCTATTTAGACGCGCCGGCGCTTGCGCGGGCGGCAGCCATTGTGCGGAATTGGCGTCACGTCGCGGATGGAAGTCACCTGGAAGCCGCAGGCTTGCAGCGCGCGCAGCGCGGACTCGCGTCCGGAGCCAGGTCCGCTGACCTCGATTTCGACGGTGCGCATACCATGCTCCTGCGCCTTGCGGCCCGCGTCCTCGGCGGCAACCTGCGCCGCGTAGGGCGTCGATTTCCGCGAGCCCTTGAAGCCCATCGCACCCGATGACGACCAAGAAATCGTATTTCCTTGTGCGTCCGTGATCGTGATCATCGTGTTGTTGAAGCTTGCATTCACGTGCGCGACGCCGGATGCAATGTTCTTCTTCTCGCGGCGCTTAACGCGCGCCTTTTCCTTCGCCATGGTCTATATCCCAAATTTGGCCGCTTGAGCCACGCCTACTTCTTCTTACCAGCAATCGGCTTGGCCGGGCCTTTTCGCGTGCGCGCATTAGTGTGCGTGCGCTGCCCCCGCACGGGGAGCCCGCGGCGATGCCTGAGCCCGCGATAGCAGCCCAAATCCATCAACCGCTTGATATTCATCGCAACCTCGCGGCGCAGATCGCCTTCCACGACATAGTCGCGGTCGATCACCTCGCGGATTTGCAACACTTCGGCGTCGGTCAGCTCGTTCACACGGCGCTGATCCGGGATGCTGACCTTCTCGCAAATCTCCTTTGCGAAACGCGCGCCAATGCCATGGATATAGCGAAGGCCGATTTCAACGCGCTTATTCGATGGGATGTTCACACCCGCTATACGTGCCACGTGGTCCTCGTCGTGTTTAGGCTAAGTTCGAGCGGGTGTCCGCCCACATCGGAATGCGCCACGGCACCCAGAGAGCTGTGCCCTCCAGGCCACCGCAGATCATGAGCTAAGGGCTGCAATATAATCACGGTTCTCAAATTAGTCTAGCGCCCTTCTTTACAATATGGATAAAGTTCCCCAGCCTTGCCGTGCGCCTACTGGCGCGCGCCTCCCAGGATACCGTTGATACGCTGCTTCACATCCTCGATGGCCGCTTCGCCGTCGATGACGTGCAGCTTCCCGTGGGTCTTGTAGTAGTCGATCAACGGCTTGGTCTGCTCATGGTAGACCACCAAACGTTCGCGAACCGTGTCCGGATTGTCGTCCGAACGGCGCTTGAAAGAAGCGCTTCCGCAGCGGTCGCACACACCTTCCGTCTTTGGCTGGCGGAAGAAGTCGTTGAACACCTCGCCGCAGCTACCGCAGGTGAAGCGCCCCGAGATGCGTTTGACTAGACTGTCGTCCTTCACGTCCACGACAATCACCGCGTCGATGTTCTTGCCGATGCGGCCCAGAAGCTGGTCGAGGATCTCGGCTTGCGGCATGCTGCGCGGAAAACCGTCGAGAATGAAGCCGGCAGTCTCTTCCGGCAGAGCTTCTATGGCTTCCGAAATCACGCCGACGACAACATCGTCTGGCACAAGCTTGCCACCTTCCATATAGGACTTGGCAACGACACCTACCGGACTGCCAGTAGCAACCGCGTGACGGAGCATGTCGCCGGTCGAAAGCTGCTTCAGATGAAAGTGGTCTTCAAGGTACTTGGATTGCGTGCCCTTTCCCGCGCCGGGGGGCCCAAGCAGAATGATATTCATCGGCGACTCCTACCCTTGTTGAGTTTGGACTTCTTGATAAGTCCTTCATATTGATGCGCAAGCAAATGGCTCTGGATCTGCGCCACCGTATCCATTGTAACACTGACGACGATCAGAAGCGAGGTGCCGCCAAAATAGAACGGAGCGTTCATCTGGTAAGACAGGATTTCCGGCAGGATGCAGACCACGGAGACGTAGGCCGCACCGATCACAGTGATCCTGTTCAGCACATATTCGATATATTGCGCCGTCCTCGGGCCGGGCCGGTACCCTGGTATGAAACCGCCATATTTCTTGAGATTGTCAGCGGTTTCCTGAGGCGGAATAACAATCGGCGTGTAGAAGAACGAGAAGAAGACGATCAGCGCGATGTAGAACAGAATGTGTACGGGTTGCCCTGGGCCGAGCAGAGCGAGCAAGCGGCTCATCTCGTCTGACGACGATCCTATAAATTGCTGGGCCGTTGCGGGCAGATAGAGCAGCGTGGACGCGAAGATCGGCGGAATAACGCCCGACGCGTTGAGCTTCAGCGGCAAATGCGAGCTGTCGCCCTGGAACATGCGGTTGCCGACCTGCCGCTTTGGATACTGGATTGTAAGCCGGCGCTGTGCGCGCTCGAAGAACACCACCATGGTGATGACCCCGGCCATCACCACGAGTAGCACGATGATAACCGCTGGTGCCAGGATGCCGTTCTTACCTTGCTCAAGGATGCGTGCAAGCGCGGTCGGCATTTCGGCCACGATGCCTGCGAAGATGATCAGCGAGGAGCCGTTACCGATGCCCCGTGCGGTGATCTGCTCGCCGAGCCAGACAAGGAACATCGTGCCACCCACCAGCGAGATTACCGTGGTGAGTTGGAAGAACCAGCCCGGCTCCAGCGCCGAGCTGTTAAGCCCCTTGGCCGTCAGCGTCGCTTGAACCGTCGCGATGATCACCGTGAGATAGCGGGTATATTGGTTTAGCTGCTTGCGACCGGACTCGCCCTCTTTCCTGAGCGCTTCAAGCGTTGGCAACACCGAGGTCAAGAGCTGTATGATGATCGACGCCGTGATGTACGGCATGATGTTCAGGAGGAAAATCGCCGAACGCGAAAGCGCACCGCCCGAGAACACGTTAAGCAAGCCGAACACGCTGTTGCTGTTCTCGAACAGCTTGGCCAGCATCGCAGTATCGATGCCTGGAATTGGTATGAAGGTTCCAAGCCGGTAGACCAGCAAAGCGCCGAGAGTGAACAGCAGGCGCTGTTGCAACTCTCCCGCTTTCTTGAACGTGTCGAATTTCAGGTTCGCGGCAAGTTGTTCCGCTGCGGAAACCATGACTGCTACTCCGGTCTGCCGCACCGCTCCGGCGCGCAATCAGGAGCGATGTCTGGGCATGATGGGCCTCGATTAGTATCGTACAATAGAAGAGTTCCCTTTCAAGTGACGGCGGAGCGGCCTTAGGCGCAGCATGGAACTCCTCGTCACCTAGGCAGATTTCGGCATGCGGCTTTCGCGCTTGGCTTGCGCAGCGCGTCTGCGCACAGCCCGCTTGCCGTCGCCAGCCAGCCGGTCCTTCTTCTGGATTGTAATCTCGACAGAGCCACCCGCGGCCTCGACGGCCTTCACCGCGGCTTCGGAAGCTCCTGCCACCTTGAATTTCAGCGGAGCCTTGAGCGCGCCCCGTGCGAGCAGCCGCACACCGTCCCGCTCCCGCCGCAGCGCCCCGGAAGCGACCAGCGCCCCGGCGTCGATCACGTCCTTCGCGGAAAGCTTGCCCGCGTCGATAGCGTCCTGGACGCGGTCCAGGTTGATGTGCACGAAATCGAGCCGCAGCGGGTTGTTGAAGCCACGCTTGGGCAACCGCATGTGCAACGGCATCTGGCCGCCCTCGAAGCCCTTGATGGCAACGCCGGACCGCGCCTTCTGACCTTTGACGCCGCGCCCGCCTGTCTTGCCCTTGCCGCAACCGATACCCCGGCCCACACGGATGCGGTCCTTCGTTGCGCCTGGGTTGTCTCTCAACTCGTTCAGCTTCATGGTTCAGATCCTTAAGCGGCGGGCCGGGCCGCTTCTAACGCTTTTTCGCATTCAGCGGCACACCGTTTTCCTCGACGATGCGCACGAGATGCGAGACTTTGTTGATCATGCCGCGGATGGCCGGATTGTCGGCCACCACCTTGCGGCGGTGCATTTTGTTTAAGCCCAGGCCGATAAGCGTCTCGCGCTGATCGTAGGGCCTCCGAATCGCGCTTCCGATTTGCTCGATCGTTAGCGTCTTCTTCGCTGGTGCTATAGCCATTTTACGTTCCCTTACGCCTCTGCGGGCTGAGCCGCGGCAGCGCCCTCGGCGTGGTCGCGCCTGCGGGTGACGATCTCGCTCACCTTCTTGCCGCGCCGTGCAGCGACACCCCTGGGGCTGTCCTCGCGCCGCAGCGCGTCGAAGGTGGCGCGAACCATGTTATAGGGGTTCGAGGTGCCGAGCGACTTCGCCACTACGTCCTGAACGCCCAGCGTCTCGAAGACGGCGCGCATCGGGCCGCCCGCGATGATGCCGGTGCCGGGAGGCGCCGCGCGCAGGAACACCTTGCCCGCACCGTGATGGCCGTGCACGTCGTGATGCAGTGTGCGGCCTTCGCGCAGCGGTACACGAATGAGACTGCGCTTTGCTGCCTCCGTGGCCTTCTTGATCGCGTCCGGAACTTCACGAGCCTTGCCGTGGCCGAAACCGACGCGGCCCTTCTGATCGCCCACGACAACGAGCGCCGCAAAGCCGAAGCGACGGCCGCCCTTCACCACTTTGGCGACACGATTGATGTGAACGAGCTTGTCCACGAATTCGCTGTCGCGCTCTTCGCGGTCACGTTCTCTGCCTCTGCTGTGTGGTTCCCGAGCCACGGCCCTAACCTTTCCTTCTTCTCAAGCCCGAGCCTGAGCAAACGTCCTAGAAATTCAAACCTGCTTCGCGTGCCGCATCGGCAAGGGCCTTGACGCGCCCATGATAGATGTAGCCGCCACGGTCGAAGACGACATCCTTGACGCCAGCCTTCAAAGCACGCTGCGCGACAAGCTTGCCGACTTCGGCCGCTGCCGCGACATCGGTGCCCTTGGGAAGGCTGCCCTTCAGCTCGCTGTCGATGCTCGAAGCCGAAGCGAGCGTATAGCCCTTGGAGTCGTCGATGATCTGCGCATAGATATGCTTCGACGAGCGGAAAACCGATAGCCTGGGCCTGCTGCCCTGAGCGCGGCGCAAAGTCCGGCGGACCCGCGCGGCGCGGCGATCGAAACTGGAAAGCGGAGAAGCCATTGTCCGGTCCTACTTTTTCGATTTGCCTTCTTTGCGTTGAATAAACTCGCCCTGGTAGCGGATACCCTTGCCCTTGTATGGCTCGGGTCCGCGGTAGGCGCGAATCTCGGCGGCAACCTGTCCCACCTTGTCCTTCTCGATGCCAGAGATGGTGATCTCAGTAGGCTTCGCGCAGGCAATAGTGATACCGTCCGGCACCGGATAGAATACGTCGTGGCTGTAGCCGAGCTGCAGCTTGAGCGACTTACCATCCATAGCTGCGCGGTAGCCAACGCCGGTTATCTCCAGCGTGCGGGAGAAACCGCTGGTCGTTCCGAGAACCAGGTTCTCGACCAGCGAACGCGACATGCCCCACATCGAGCGCGCCCGCTTTGTGTCGGAGCGCGGCAACACGCTGATCGAGCCGTCCTCCAGCTTCACCTCGATGTCGTCGACAAGCGTTAGCGAAAGCTGCCCCTTGGGCCCCTTCACCGTTACCGTCTGTCCGTCAACTGTTGCCGTCACGTTCTTCGGCACAGCTACCGGCTTTTTGCCAATCCGGGACATGGTCCAAAACCTTCTTCTTCCTCGAGCCCAGTATGGCCGGAGCAAACCGGCCATCCAGAGCAATTCAGCCTGTTTGCGCGCCTAGAACACGCTGCACAAAACCTCGCCACCCACATTTTCGGCGCGGGCGCGCGTATCCGACATCACGCCCTTGGGCGTGGACAGGATCGCCACCCCCAAGCCGTTCGCTACCGTAGGCAGCTCGGCTACGCTCGAATAAACGCGGCGCCCAGGCGTGGAAACCCGCTTGATCTCGCGGATCACCGGCGTGCCCTCGTAGTACTTGAGTTCGATCTCGAACTCCGTCTTGCCGCCGCCATACGAGATCTCGGCATAGCCGCGGATGTAGCCCTCTTCCCTCAAGACATCGAGGACGCGAGCGCGCAGCTTCGATGCCGGTGTAGAAACCTTCGTCCGGGCGCGCATCTGCGCATTGCGGATGCGTGTCAGCATATCGCCCAGTGGATCGGAAACCGTCATATCCTCTTGATCCCTACCAGCTCGATTTCACCAAACCGGGGATAAGCCCCTTATTGCCCAGTTCGCGCAGCGCGATACGCGACATCCTCAACTTGCGGTAAAAGGCGCGCGGACGGCCCGTTACCTCGCAACGGTTGCGTATGCGGGTAGGCGAGCCATTGCGAGGAAGCTGCGCAAGCTTTAGCCGCGCCGCAAAGCGCTCCTCCATGGGCAGATCCTTGTTGTTCGCGATTTCCTTGAGTTCCGCGCGTTTTTGAGCGTCCCGCGCGACTAACCGCCGCCGCTTGTCATTCCGCTCAATCATGCCTGTCTTGGCCATACTGTCTCCTCCGCCTCGCCCTATTGCCGGAAGGGGAAGTTGAATTGTTTCAACAGCGCCCGAGCCTCTTCATCCGTCTCGGCGGTGGTGCACACGATGATGTCCATGCCCCAGATCTGCTCGACCTTGTCGTAGTCGATCTCAGGAAAAATAATGTGCTCCTTGATGCCCATCGCGTAATTGCCGCGCCCGTCGAAGCTTTTCGGGTTGAGGCCGCGGAAGTCCTTCATGCGAGGAAGCGCAATCGTGACTAGGCGATCAAGAAACTCGTACATCCGCGCCTTGCGGAGCGTGACCTTGCAGCCGATCGGCATGTCGTCGCGCAGCTTGAAGTTCGCGATCGACTTGCGGGCCTTGGTCATGACCGGTTTCTGGCCGGCGATGAGCGTCATATCGCGCGTGGCCTGCTCGACCTTCTTGCGGTCTGCTGTGGCCTCGCCAATGCCCATGTTGAGCACGACCTTCGTAATTTCCGGAACCCGCATCGGGTTCGTATAATTGAACTCGTTCTGCAGCGCGAGGCGCACGGCCTCGACATAGTGCTGCTTGAGCCGCGGTACATACCCGCTGGTGCTTGCTTCCGCCTTAGCCTTAGTCATCGATCGTCTCGCCCGAGCGCTTGGCAATCCGGACTTTCCGTCCATCGTCCAAAATTTTGTAACCCACCCGCGTCGGCTCTCCGTTTGACGGATCTTCCAGCGCGATATTCGAAACGTGGATCGGCGCCTCTTTCGAGACCTTGCCGCCTTCCTGCTGCGGCGTCTGCTTCAGATGCCGCACCACGACATTGACCCCCTGCACCAGTGCCCGGTTCTCGTCCGGAATCACCTGCAGCACCTCGCCGCGCTTGCCTTTATCGCGGCCAGCGATCACGACCACGTGGTCGCCTTTCTTTACCTTGAGCTTTGGACGGCTCATTACAGCACCTCAGGCGCAAGGGAGATGATCTTCATGTGCTGCTTCGCACGAAGCTCGCGCGGCACCGGCCCAAAAATTCGAGTACCGATCGGCTCGCGCTGATTGTTGATCAGCACCGCCGCGTTACTGTCGAAGCGGATCGCACTACCATCGGGGCGGCGAACCGGAAAGGAGGTACGAACGATCACCGCCTTCATCACCTGGCCCTTCTTTACGCGACCCTTCGGTATCGCCTCTTTCACGCTGACGACGATCACGTCCCCAATCGTGGCCGTGCGGCGCATGGATCCGCCCAGCACCTTGATGCACATGACCCGGCGCGCACCGGAATTATCGGCGACATCCAGATGAGTTTGCATCTGTATCATGTTACTTCACCTTTCCAGCGAGGAGGCTTCACTTGCACCTCGCGTTCAATCCATCCGGACGGCCTGGCTCAGGACAGCTGGTCCAGCACGACCCACCGTTTGTTCTTCGAGACCGGCGGACATTCCTGGATGCGAACGATATCGCCCGTGTGGAACTTATTGCCCTCGTCATGCGCATGATATTTCTTGCTCAGGCGCACGGTCTTTTTCAGAACCGGGTGCGTAAGACGGCGCTCCACCTGAACGACGACCGTTTTGTCGTTCTTGTCGGAGACAACCACACCCTGCAAAACGCGCTTCGGCATCTTCGTCGTCCTTAACTCTGCGCTTCGGCTACCCGCTTCTCGCGGCTGGCCGTCTTGATGCGGGCGATGGTGCGGCGCACCTCGCGAACGCGCGCTGTGTTGTTGAGCTGCGCGGTCGCCTTCTGGAACCGCAGGTTGAATTGCTCACGCTTGAGTTTAATGAGCTCGTCCTCAAGCTGATCGAGCGTGAAACGGCGGACTTCTTCGATATCCATTGCTGCCCCGCTTATTCCTTAGCCGCCGCGATTTCGCCAAGCCGCGCCACAACGCGGGTGCGGATCGGCAATTTAGCAGCACCGAGCCTCAGCGCCTCGCGGGCGGTCTCCTCGCCGACGCCATCGATCTCAAACATAATCTTGCCGGGCTTCACGCGCGCGGCCCAGAATTCCGGCGAGCCCTTGCCCTTACCCATACGAACTTCGGTCGGCTTCTTCGAAACCGGCAGATCCGGGAAAACCCTGATCCAGACGCGGCCCGCGCGCTTCATCTGACGCGTGATCGCACGCCGCGCAGCCTCTAACTGGCGAGCGGTAACGCGCTCCGGTTCCAGTGCCTTCAGGCCAAAGCTGCCAAAGTTAAGCGATGTGCCGCCTTTGGCATTGCCATTCATCCGGCCTTTGAAAGCCTTTCTGAACTTCGTTTTCTTCGGTTGCAGCATCGCTTACACCATTGTCCCAATGCGCTACGCAATTGCGCCTGGCGCTAAGCCTTTTCCCTCTCGCGATCAGCCGCGGTCACGTCCGCCGCGGTCCCGCCTATCGCCGTCCCCCCGGTCACGCCGTGCCTGCCGTTCCGGCCGCGAAGACCCGCCGCCTTCCTGGCTCTCCAGCGACAGACGCTCCTGCGCCATCGGATCGTGGTCGAGGATTTCGCCTTTGAAAATCCACACCTTTACGCCGATGATTTCATAAGCAGTCTCCGCCTCCGCGGTGCCGTAATCGATATTGGCGCGCAGCGTGTGCAGCGGCACGCGGCCATCGAGATACCACTCCATGCGGGCGATTTCCGCGCCGCCCAAACGCCCTGAAACGTAGATGCGCACGCCCTGGGCGCCCAGCCGGAGTGCTGATTGCGTCGCACGCTTCATGGCGCGGCGGAAGGCCACACGGCGCTCAAGCTGCTGCGCGATGCCTTCGGCGGCAAGCGTTGCGTCAAGCTCGGGTTTGCGCACCTCCACGATATTCAGATAAACCTCCGAGGAGGTGAACTTCGCAAGCTGGCCGCGCAGCTTCTCGATGTCGGCGCCTTTTTTGCCTATCAGGATACCCGGACGGGCCGTATGCACCGTAACGCGGCACTTCTTGTGCGGGCGCTCAATCACGACCTTGGAGATACCAGCCTGACGGCGCTGCTTCAAAATGAATGCCCGCATGCGGAAGTCTTCGTGCAGAAGCTTGCCGTACTCGGATTTGCCCGCATACCAGCGGCTATCCCAAGTCCGGTTGATTCCGAGCCGGAGTCCGATCGGGTTGACTTTCTGGCCCATTAGGCTTGCTCCTGAACTTCTCTCACAACGACGGTGATCTGCGAGAAAGGCTTCTCGATCCGGCCCATGCGTCCGCGTGCGCGTGCGTGAAAGCGCTTCATCACCAAATTCTTGCCGACATAGGCTTCGGCGACAACGAGCTGGTCCACATCGAGGCCATGATTGTTCTCAGCGTTTGCGATCGCCGACTGCAGCGTCTTCTTCACGTCCTTCGCGATCCGCTTGTGCGAGAAAGTGAGTTCGGCCAACGCCTTCTCCACCTTCTTGCCGCGGATGAGCTGCGCGACGAGGTTCAGCTTCTGCGGGCTGACGCGCAATGAGCACGCCACCGCCTGAGCCTCATTCTCCTTGAGCCGCCGCTCGAACTTAGGTTTCGACATGGCTACTTCCTCTTCGCCTTCTTATCGGCGGCGTGGCCGTAATAGGTGCGGGTCGGAGAGAACTCCCCGAACTTGTGGCCGACCATATCCTCGGAGACGAGCACCGGGATATGCTTCTGGCCATTGTGAACGGCGAAGGTGAGCCCCACGAATTGCGGCAGGATAGTCGAGCGCCTGCTCCAAATCTTGATCGGCGCATTCGACTTCTTATCGCGCGCGGCATCGGCCTTCGCGATCACATAGCCGTCAACAAACGGACCTTTCCAAACTGAGCGTGTCATCGCAGCCTCTATTTCTTCTTCACGTGCCGGGCGCGGACAATATACTTATCCGTCATCGGATTCTTGCGGGTGCGGTTACCCTTGGTACCCTTGCCCCACGGAGTAACGGGATGACGGCCACCGGAGGTACGGCCTTCGCCGCCGCCATGCGGGTGGTCGACCGGGTTCATGGCAACGCCGCGGACGCTCGGGCGCTTGCCGAGCCAACGGTTACGTCCAGCCTTGCCCAGATTCTGGTTCGAGTTGTCCGGGTTCGAAACCGCGCCCACTGTGGCCATGCACTCGGCTTGTACCATGCGCATTTCGCCTGAGTTGAGCCGTAGGATCGCCATACCCTGGTCGCGGCCGACAAGCTGAGCGTAGCAGCCGGCGGAGCGAGCCATCTGGCCGCCCTTGCCCAGCTTCATCTCCACATTGTGGATGATGGTGCCAATGGGCATGTTCGCCATGGGCATCGCATTGCCAGGCTTCACGTCGACTTTATGCCCAGAGACGACCATGTCGCCCGCGTTCAAGCGCTGCGGTGCCAGAATGTAGGACAGCTCCCCGTCCTCATATTTAATAAGCGCGATGAAGGCCGTGCGGTTCGGATCGTATTCCAGCCGTTCGACTGTGGCGGGCATATCGAACTTGCGCCGCTTGAAGTCGATAACCCGGTAGGCCCGCTTATGGCCGCCACCGCGCCGGCGCGAGGTAATATGGCCGTGCACGTTCCGGCCCGCGCTCTCGCTGCGGCCCTCGGTCAGCGCCTTCACCGGCTTGCCTTTCCATAGCTGCGAACGGTCTACCAGCACGAGCTGCCGGAGGCCGGGCGTTATGGGGTTAAATTTTCTCAATGCCATGGCGGATGCGCCCTTACCGAATCTCGATCTTACAGCCGTGCCGTGATGTCGATCGCCTGGCCCTCAGCGAGGGTCACGATCGCCTTCTTGAAATCGCTCTGCTGACCGCGGACGCCCTTGAACCGCTTGGTCTTTCCCTTGCGGATCAGCGTGTTGACCGCAACGACCTTGACGTTGAACAGCCGCTCAATGGCCTCCTTGATCTCGGGCTTCGTTGCGCTCATTGCGACCTTGAAAACGACTTGGCTGTTCTCGGATGCCATGGTCGATTTCTCGGTAACGAGCGGCGAGCGGATCACGTCGTAGAGCTCTTCCTGTCTCATTTGAACCGCTCCTCCAGCGCTTCGAGCGCCGCGCGCGTCAGCACGAGCTTGTCGCGGCGCAGAATGTCGTAAACGTTGATGCCCTGTACCGGCAGCACATCCACATTCGGGATGTTGCGCGCAGCAAGCGTAAAGTTATCCTGCAGCGTGGCGCCATCGATAATGAGCGCGTTAGCAAGGCCCAGCCCGCTGAACTTGCCGCGAAGCTCCGCCGTCTTGGGCTCGGCGATTTCGGCCTTGTCGAGTACGATCAGCGCGTTCGACTTCGCCTTCGAGGAAAGCGCATGCTTCAAAGCAAGCGCGCGAACCTTCTTCGTTAGATCGTGCGCATGGCTGCGCGGAACCGGGCCGAAGGCACGGCCGCCGCCGCGGAACTGAGGCGGCTTGTCGTTGCCATGACGGGCCTGGCCTGTGCCCTTTTGCTTATAAATCTTCTTGTTCGGACCGCTCACTTCACTCCGGCCCTTCGCCTTATGCGTGCCAGCCTGACGCTTCGAGAGCTGATAGCGGACCATGCGCTGCAAGATGTCCGCGCGAGGTTCCAGCGCGAATACTGCGTCGTTAAGCTCTATGCTCCCAGCGGGCGAAGCATCGAGGGTCATTACATCGGCCTTCATTTCGCCTCCGCTTCCGCGCCAGCACTGGCGCCGTTGGTCTCTGGCTTGCGGAACGCACCCGGCTTCGGCGCCGCCTCGGGCAGCGGCTTTTTCACCGCATCGCGAAGCATCACCCAGCCGCCCTTCGCTCCGGGCACCGCGCCGCGGATCAGGATCAAACCGCGCTCGACGTCCGTGCGCACGATCTCCAGATTTTGCGTCGTGATCCGTTCGTCGCCATAATGGCCGGCCATCTTTTTGCCAGCAAAGGTCTTGCCGGGGTCTTGGCGGTTACCTGTCGAACCGTGGCTCCGGTGCGAAACCGAAACGCCGTGGGTTGCACGCAAGCCGCCGAAATTCCAACGCTTCATGGCGCCGGTGAAGCCCTTACCGATGCTCGTTCCGGTCACGTCGACGAACTGGCCGGGCAGGAAATGGTCCGCCGTCAACTCCGCGCCCACATCGATCAGGTTCTCTGCGCGAAACCCGGAACTCAACCAGCCTGGCCTTCGGCTCAACCTGAGCCTTGGCGAAATGGCCGCGCTGAGCGCGCGTCACGTTCTTAACCTTGCGCGTGCCTGCGCCGAGTTGAAGCGCCGTATAGCCGTTCGCCTCTTGCGTCCGATGCGCAACCACTTGGCAATTATCGAGCTTCAACACCGTCACGGGCACATGCTCGCCCGCATCGGTGAAGATCCGCGTCATGCCAACCTTCTGTGCTAACAATCCCGATCGCATCGGTCTGCCTCAGTTTCCTATTCCACGCGTAACCCGCGCGGCTTCCCAAATTCCCAACTACAGCTTGATCTCGACGTCCACGCCGGCTGCCAGATCGAGCTTCATCAGCGCGTCCACCGTCTGCGGCGTCGGATCGACGATGTCAATCAAGCGCTTATGCGTCCGCATCTCAAACTGTTCGCGGCTCTTCTTGTCGATGTGCGGCGAGCGGTTCACTGTGTACCGCTCGATGCGTGTCGGGAGCGGTATCGGCCCCCGGACATCAGCGCCCGTGCGCTTCGCCGTGTTCACGATCTCCTTCGTGGAGGTGTCGAGCACGCGGTGATCGAACGCCTTCAACCGGATGCGGATCGTTTGACCAGCCATTTCTCACTCCCCAAAGAAGAGGCGCCCCGCTAAGGGACGCCATCTCCCCATTTCCCTTTGCTACTTTATGATGCTCGCCACGACACCGGCGCCCACCGTACGGCCGCCCTCGCGGATAGCGAAACGAAGCTTCTCCTCCATCGCGATCGGCACGATCAGCTCGACCTCCATGGAGACGTTATCGCCCGGCATCACCATCTCGGTGCCTTCCGGAAGATGAACCACGCCCGTCACGTCCGTCGTGCGGAAATAAAATTGCGGGCGGTAGTTGGTAAAGAATGGCGTATGACGGCCGCCCTCTTCCTTGGTCAGAATATAGGCTTCTGCCTTGAAATTGGTGTGCGGCGTGACCGAGCCGGGCTTGCAGAGAACCTGACCGCGCTCGACGGCTTCGCGATCGATGCCGCGAAGCAGGCAGCCCACGTTATCGCCGGCCTCACCCTGATCCAACAGCTTGCGGAACATCTCGACACCAGTGACAACCGCCTTCACTGTCGGCTTGATGCCGATGATCTCGATTTCCTCGCCAACCTTAATGACGCCGCGCTCGATACGGCCGGTCACCACGGTGCCGCGGCCAGAGATGGAGAACACGTCTTCGATGGGCATCAAGAAGGGCTGGTCGCGCGGACGTTCCGGCAGCGGAATGTATGCGTCGACGGCTTCCATCAATTTGAGGATCGACTCCTTGCCAAGCTCGCCGGTATCGCCATCGAGCGCCAGCTTCGCCGATCCCTTCACAATCGGGATATCGTCGCCGGGAAACTCGTATTTCGACAGAAGCTCGCGGATTTCAAGTTCGACGAGTTCCAGGAGCTCCGGATCGTCCAAGAGGTCGACCTTGTTCATGTAGACCACGAGCGCAGGCACGCCGACCTGACGGGCGAGTAGGATATGCTCGCGTGTCTGCGGCATCGGGCCGTCGGCGGCGGAAACCACGAGGATCGCGCCGTCCATCTGAGCGGCGCCGGTGATCATGTTTTTGACATAGTCGGCGTGGCCGGGGCAGTCGACGTGCGCGTAGTGGCGATTCGCGGTCTCGTATTCCACGTGAGCGGTGGAGATGGTGATGCCGCGGGCGCGCTCCTCGGGGGCCTTGTCGATCTGGTCGTAGGCCGTGTACTTCGCGCCGCCTGTCTCAGCCAGCACTTTCGTAATCGCGGCCGTCAACGACGTTTTACCGTGGTCGACGTGACCGATGGTCCCGATATTCAGATGCGGCTTCGTGCGCGAAAATTTTTCCTTGGCCATCTGGCTCTCCGTCTTCCTCTTTAGGCCGGTCTAGAGACTAGAACCGGTAAAAGCACCTGCTTGCTTCCGGTTAAACACAAATCAAGCGTATTTCGCCTGAACCTCTTCCGCCACGTTCTGCGGAACTTGCGAATAGTGGTCGAACTGCATGGTGAACTGTGCGCGGCCCTGGCTCATGGACCTCAGCGTATTCACATAGCCGAACATATTTGCCAGCGGCACCATGGAGTTGATGACGGTGGCGTTGCCGCGCATCTCCTGGCCCAGGATCTGGCCGCGGCGGCTGGTTAGGTCGCCGATGACGCCGCCCACATAGTCCTCGGGCGACACCACCTCAACCTTCATGATCGGCTCAAGCAGCTTCGGTCCAGCCTTCTGCGCAGCCTCGCGGAACGCGGCTCGCGAGGCGATTTCGAAGGCAAGCGCGCTCGAGTCAACCTCGTGATAGGCGCCGTCGATGAGCGAAACCTTGAGGTCGAGCATCGGGAAGCCTGCGAGCACGCCGTTATCCAGCACGCTTTTCACACCCTTCTCAACGCCAGGAATATATTCCTTCGGAACCGAGCCGCCCACGACCTTGCTCTCGAACAAGAACCCGGCACCCTGTTCCTGCGGTTCAAGCAACAGCTTGACGCGCGCGAACTGTCCGGTACCGCCGGTTTGCTTCTTGTGGGTGTAATCCACTTCCTGCTTCCGCGTGATCGTCTCGCGATAGGCAACCTGCGGCGCGCCCACGGTCGCTTCCACCTTGAACTCGCGCTTCATGCGATCGATGATAATTTCGAGGTGAAGCTCGCCCATACCCTTGATGATGGTCTGGCCGCTTTCGAAGTCGGTCGTGACCCTGAAGGACGGGTCCTCGGCCGCAAGCCGGTTCAGAGCAAGCCCCATCTTCTCCTGGTCGGCCTTGGTCTTGGGCTCCACGGCAACCTCGATCACAGGATCGGGGAACTCCATGCGCTCAAGGATCACAGGCTTGCCCGGATCGCTCAGCGTATCACCCGTGACGACGTCTTTCAGCGACGCGATGGCGACGATGTCGCCAGCATATGCCTCTTTGATGTCCTCGCGGCTGTTCGCATGCATCAGCAGCATGCGGCCGATACGCTCTTTCTTGTCCTTCACGGTGTTGATGAGCTGCATGCCCGTCTCGACCCTGCCCGAGTAGATCCGGCAGAAGGTCAGCGAACCGACGAAGGGATCGTTCATAATTTTGAAGGCAAGCATCGCGAGCGGCTCGCCATCCGCCGGCTTGCGCACGGTCTCTTCGCCGGTCTTCACGTCGATGCCTTGATCGGCCGGACATCGACCGGTGACGGCAGATAGTCGAGACACGCCATCGAGCAGCGGCTGCACGCCCTTGTTCTTAAAGGCGGAGCCGCAGAACAGCGGATAGAAGTTGCTGTTGATCGTGCCCTTGCGGACGAGCTGCTTCAGCTTTGCCTCGTCGGGCTCGTTGCCCTCAAGGTAAGCCTCCGTAGCCTCGTCATCGACCTCGACGGCCATCTCGACGAGCTTGTCACGATATTCCTTGGCCTTGTCCAGCAGATCGGCGGGGATGTCGATGTCGCGGAAGCTCGCGCCAAGTGTATCCTCGTCCCAAACCACGCCCTTCATGCGCACGAGATCGACGATGCCTTTGAAATCGCTCTCCGCGCCAATCGGCAATTGCATGACAAGCGGCTTCGCGCCAAGGCGGTCGATGACCGAGCGCACGCAATCGAAGAAGTCAGCGCCGATCTTGTCCATCTTGTTGACAAAAATCATGCGCGGTACGTTGTATTTGTCGCCCTGGCGCCAGACGGTTTCGGTCTGCGGTTCGACGCCCTGGTTGGCGTCGAGAAGAGCTACTGCACCGTCGAGCACGCGCAAGCTGCGCTCCACCTCGATGGTGAAGTCCACGTGGCCAGGCGTGTCGATGATGTTGATCCGCTTGCCCTTCCAGAACGCGGTGGTCGCGGCTGACGTAATGGTAATGCCGCGCTCCTGTTCCTGCTCCATCCAGTCCATCGTCGCGGCGCCATCGTGCACCTCGCCGATCTTGTGACTCTTCCCGGTGTAGTACAGGACCCGCTCAGTCGTGGTCGTCTTACCAGCATCGATGTGAGCCATGATGCCGATATTGCGATAGTCTTCAATTGGGGTCTGACGCGCCATGACTTAAGCCCTCGCCGTCCTCTTAAACTCTACCAACGGTAATGCGAGAACGCCCGGTTGGCCTCGGCCATCTTGTGCGTATCTTCGCGTTTCTTCACCGCAGTCCCGCGGTTGTTTGCGGCATCGAGCAACTCACCCGAAAGCCTCTCTTCCATCGTGTTCTCGTTGCGCGCCCGGGCCGCGTTGATGATCCAGCGAATGGCGAGCGCCTGACGGCGGTCGTTGCGGACTTCCACCGGCACCTGATAGGTCGCACCGCCAACGCGGCGGGAACGCACCTCGATCGCAGGCTTAACGTTGGTCAGCGCTTCGTGAAAAAGCTCCAGCCCGTCGCGCTTCGCCTTCTGCTCGATGCGCCCCAGCGCGCCGTAGACGATGCTTTCGGCCGCTGACTTCTTGCCCTCGAACATCAGGCTATTCATAAATTTCGTGACCACCACATCGCCGTACTTCGGGTCCGGGATGATCTCACGCTTCTCAGCTCTATGCCGCCGTGACATGCTCTTCTTTCCTCAAACCTACTTCGGCCGCTTCGCGCCGTACTTCGAACGGCGCTGCTTGCGCTTAGCAACGCCCTGCGTGTCGAGGACGCCGCGGATGATGTGGTAGCGGACGCCCGGAAGGTCTTTCACGCGGCCACCGCGGATGAGCACGACAGAGTGCTCCTGAAGGTTATGGCCTTCGCCAGGGATGTAGCTCGTGACCTCGAAGCCGTTCGTGAGGCGGACGCGTGCGACCTTCCGCAACGCCGAGTTCGGCTTCTTCGGCGTGGTCGTGTAGACGCGCGTGCAAACGCCGCGCTTCTGCGGGCATTCCGTCATCGCCGGCACTTTGTTTCGCTTTACCGGCGCAACGCGCGGCTTGCGGATCAACTGCTGTATCGTTGGCATCGACGCTTCCAAAAATGAACGGCACGGACCAGCCAAACCGTCCGGTCCAATGACGAAAAAATGAGATGACTGGAAGCCCATGCTTCCCCCACCCCATACAAGTTCTGTGTCCGGTTTCTTTGCTGCAGTGTTTAAGCTGGGACGCACGGGTTGTGCGGGAATATGCTTACGGCCTGCCGCTAGAGTGATTGCAAAGTAGGCGGCGCTGCGGAGTCCGTCAAGCTCAAATTTGCCTTATTTTCCAAGTTTGCCGGAATTGCCCTTGGAGTGTGGCTGCCGGTAAATGGATTCAAACGCATTATAGGTGAATCAGCACGGAAACCGCACTTTGCCAGCCTGTTTTAAGCACTTGCCGCAGCCAGACGCACAGGGAGTGCCGTCAGTCCTCAGGCGGTGCCCCTATGAGAATGCAGGCAAGAATGGCGGATGCGAGAGAACCGGTCCGTGCGCTCTCCTCCCAGAAAGCGCCGGGCAGCGGTGGATGTCCTATCGAAAAACGTCCGGTCGAAGCTTGGTAACGCTTCTGGAAGATGGCCGCCTGGCACCGTCCTGCCGCAGCCACGCGATCACGCCGCCGTGGGGGGCCGCCGCTTGCCTGTCCCTGCACTTCCATGCTTCCATCGAGAGTGCCGCCACTTAAAGACGCGGCAGCATGAAGGTATAGAAGGAAACGCATGAACAAGGACGCGCTGAAAGCCTTGCAGGCGCCGATCAAGGAGCGCTACAGGGCCGAGCCCGACGCCGCAATTATCACGCTGAAGGCGCAAGGCGCCATCGACGATCAGGCCATTGCCTGCAAGGTGGAGACCGGCCGCGCGCTGGCTGTGGCGGGCCTGCACCCGGCGACGGGTGGCAGCGGGCTTGAGCTTTGTTCCGGCGACATGCTGCTGGAGGCGCTCGTTGCCTGCGCGGGCGTGACCTTGAAAGCGGTGGCCACGGCGCTTGGCATTCCGCTGTCTAAAGGCGTTGTGCGGGCCGAGGGCGATCTCGACTTCCGCGGCACGCTTGGCGTTGACAAGGAGGCTCCCGTTGGCTTCAAGGCCATCCGCCTGGCCTTCGACCTTGAAACCGATGCGACGGAAGAGGCGGTCGCCCAGCTCATCAAGCTGACGGAGCGCTATTGCGTGGTTTACCAGACGCTCAACAAGCGCCCCGATCTGGAGGTGCACATCAACAGATCGTGATGGAGAGGAAATCCGCGCGAACGGCCCGCGCGGGCGAGGCAAACCCAAGGGCCGCTTTCGCGGCCCCGGCAGGCGTCTGGCGGATTACCAGCAGAAATCGTCAGCGTGGACGGCACAATAGCTGGAGCTGTATCCCGCGGCCAGGCAGTTACCGTAGCAGCTGCCGCCCCAATAATAGTCCGGACCGCCCCACCAGTAGCCATGCCGCCGCCAATGCCGGTGATGATGGCGGCCCCCGTGGCGGCCGCTCCACTGCCCGCCGCCCAAATGCCTCGGGCCAAAGCGCGGACCGGCAAAGCGGTTGATATGCGGGCTGCCACGATAAATATACGCGCCGCCGGGGCTGACGCGCGTGCCGCGAGGGCTAAAATGCATCCCCCTGTGGCCGCCTGGGCTGAAATGCATACCCCCATGCCCGCCGCCAGGACTGAAATGCATGCCCCCAGGGCTGCCATGACCGCCGTGCCCGCCACGCACCCTGGTTAGCATCGCAACGCCGTTCGGCTGCGCTGCTATTGCATCGCCATAGCTAGGCACGGAGCCCGCCTCCGCCCCGGCAGACAATCCGAATGTTATGGCCACAGCCCCGATCAGATGCGTCAGTTTCATCGACAACCCTCCAAATACAGCAAACGAACGTAACCTAATGCCAAAATATTACGACGGGCTATTCTTTTTTGATATACCGCAAGCACGGGAGTTTACACTTCTTACGCTCGCCATGAGCACCGCCATTTTTGCCCTGAACGCCACAACTTATGAGAGCAGCCTGACAGAAACCTGATCGGCAACGTTCACATGGAGTCAGGCGGGCGGCAATAACCGCGCCACCGCCGGTTTCCCCTACGGCTGGCGCACCGTCTGAGCGATCGCATTGGCATCGCGCTGCGGAACCGGCAGCCCGGTTTTCATGTGTTCAATACTCTCGGGAATGCCGCCGGTTCGAGTCGCGGCGGCCGGCAGCTCACACGCCTGAGCCTCGGCCAATACAACGGCTTGCCCCTCCTCTTCCCCCTCGTCTGTAACCACGCCCGGCAGAATAAAGCGGTCGCTGGCGGTCGATTCTTCGACGATCCGGGCTTGCGAGCGCTTTCCCTTGAACGCGGCGCAATCGGAAACCCGCTCACCCAAACACAGAACTCGCCGTCCGGCTCATTCCGCCTTTCGTTCCCCTGGCAACAAATTGTTTCAGCCTCATTCCTTATTGTCATGCTTGCGTCCGGGCATATGGAATGGCAGCGCCAGAAACAGCCGCAGGGAAAATTCAACTGGCGCATATACCGCAATCGTTGGACAAGGTTCCCTGCGCGCATGTAAACCGGGAAAGCACCTTGCTTGGCAAAGTGCATGGGAGGCACAATGGCGGACATTCTGGGCCGCGTGCGTGTCAATAACGGTGTGGGTCCGGGCTGGCGGCAAAGGCCTGGAGCAATATCGCATGCGGGGCTGAAACCGCGCCGCCTGGGTTTCCAGGCCGTGCCGGTCCTGCTTCCCGTGCTGCTGGCCTGCCTTGCCGCTCCGGCACAGGCCGCTGAGCCGCCGCTTTTCGAAATCGGAAAGCTTGCCTGGTGGGTGGGGCTCCCATCGGGCATCGCACTCGTCTTGCTGGCCTGGGCGCTTTCCCTGAGGCACGAAATACGCCTTCGCCTTCAACACGAGCGGGCGCTGAGTGAGAGCGAGGAGCGCCTGCGTGCCATCGTGGATACGGCGGTGGACGCGATCGTCGTGATCGGCGAGGAAGGCATCGTGCAATCCGCCAATCCCGCCACGGAGCGCATTTTCGGCTACAGTCTGGACGAAATCGTCGGCCGCAATGTCTCCTTGCTCATGCCCGAGCCTTACAGCACCACTCACACGAACAGCATCAAGGCCTTTTTGCGTACTGGAGAGGCGCACGTCATCGGGAGGGGCCGCGAGGTCGATTGCCGCCGCAAGGACGGCAAGCTGTTCCCCGCAAGCCTTGCCATCGCCGCCTGGCAGGCCGGCGGCAAGCACTATTTCACCGGCATCGTGCACGACACCAGCGAAAGCCGGAAGCGCGAGGAGCAGGTGCGCCTCCTCTTGCGCGAGGTCAATCACCGCGCCAAAAACATGCTGAGCGTGGTCCAGGCCATCGCGTCCCAAACGGCGGCATCCGGCAGGGGAGACTTCATCGCCCGCTTCTCCGAGCGGTTGCAGGCGCTGGCGGCCAATCAGGACCTGCTGGTCAAGAGCCAATGGCACAACATCGGCCTCGAAGACCTGGTTCGCACGCAGCTCGCCCACTTCGAAGGCTTCATCGGCAAGCGCATCGCGATTGAAGGCCCGGTCCTGCCCGTCGCAGCCGAGGCGGCGCAGCCGATCGCCATGGCGCTGCACGAACTGGCCACCAATGCGGGCAAGTACGGCGCGCTTTCGAACGAGCTGGGCAAGGTAAAAATCGCGTGGGGCGCCGATGGCAGCGGCGCTGGCGCGATGTTCCGCCTGAGCTGGATCGAAAGCGGAGGCCCAGCGGTGACGGAGCCGCACAGTTGCGGCTTCGGCACAAAGGTCATCACTCAAATACCGCAGTCGCAACTTGACGCAGAAGTTACCTACGAGTTCCCGCCGGGCGGAGTAGAATGGCACCTGTCTTGCCCGGCGCGGAACGTGCTGGAGCATGGCTTCGAAGGCAGCGGAGGCTGGGTGCCGGCTTGACGGGCGGGGATGGCGCATTGTCACGCATTTTGATCGTCGAGGATGACGCCTTGCTGGCGCTTGATCTGGCCCAGCATCTGGAGCGCGCCGGCTTTTTGGTGGCCGGGCGGGCGGCGTCCGCTGCGCGCGCGCTCTCGCTGCTCGCTCAGTCCGGCTGCGATGCCGCGATCCTCGATGTTCATCTCGGCAGAGGGCAAACGTCGGAGCCGGTGGCGCAGGAACTCTTGTCGCGCGGCATTCCGTTCGTGACGGTTACGGCCTACTCCCACGAGCAGCGTCCGCCCGTCTACGCCGCCTCCCCGGTGCTGCCCAAACCTTTGCGGCTATGCGATCTCCTGGCCGAATTGCGGCGCTGCCTCGGCCTGGGCGGCGGCCCCGCCTGAGCCGGTTCCAGCTCCATCAGCCGGCAATCCCCGGCCTCCGCGCATATGCCATCTAACATAAAGCTCGATAGTGCATATGGGATCTCCGCGAGGGTTGCATTCCGGTGCCCGGCGCATACAACGTGCTCTCAATCCGGTTTCAGCTCTTTCGGGGAGATCATCATATGCGATCCTGGTGCGCCTGCGCGCTTGCCGCCTTCCTCATGTCCGGCCTTCATTCCGCTCCCGCCATCGCACAGCAAGGCGGCTGGAACCTCTATGAGAACGCGCGCTTCGGCTATCGCGCCCTTTACCCGGATTTCCTTATACCGCAGGAAGAATCCGAAAATGGCGATGGGCGGAAATTCTTGTCTGGCGACGGCGCCGTGAAGCTTGTCGTCTTCGCCGCTTACAACGCCCAGAACATGAGCATCGAGGAATACCGCGGCATGCTGCTCAAAGAATTCAAGGGACACGACAACATCGGTTATGGCCCTAAGGGAAATTCCTGGTTCGTGCTTTCTGGCCTTCGCGGAAACAGCATCTACTATGAAAAAGTGCTCTTCGCCTGCGGGGGACGCATCGTCAACGCCTTCGCCCTGACTTATCCCCAGGACCGGAAGCAGGCCTTCGATGCAATCGTGACCGGCATCGAGAAGCGCTTCCGCAGCAGCTCGGGACAGGCCTGCGCCATGTCTAACTAGCTGCGGCAGAATAGTAAAATCCAGCACGCAGGCATTCAATTCCATCCCCGTTCCGCCGGGACGATATGTTGCACGCAAACCACCTTTGGTTGCATTACTAACAATTTGCTCAACCGTACATGGTGCGAATCGGAATTCCGTGAAAATTGTCGCTCAGGGGTTCGGGCGAGTCGCCGTCCGCGTTTGCAGTTAACCCCGATTGACTGGACACTTTCCGGAGGGGCGATAATGCATCGCAATCTTACCCCGCGCGGACTGCATGCACTCATTCTTGCAGGCGTCAGCGCTATTTCTTTCACTGCGGCCAACGCCGCGGATTTATATGGCGGCCTCAGAAACGGACGAGGCAGCCTCAAAGACGAAGCGCCTTATGTTGCTCTCAATTGGACCGGGTTTTACGCTGGTACGAACAGCGGCGCCGTCGTTGAAACGGGCAGCGTTTCCGATCCTCTAGGCCCCTCGATCTATGGTGACGATGTCACCTCCCCGGGCTACTTCTTCGGCGGCCAGATCGGCTATAACAGGCAGATGGGCAGATGGGTGTTCGGCGCTGAAGCCGACGTCGATTTCACCGACGCGCGGGGCGACAATACCTGCCTTGCCTATTCGGGCAACTACGTCTCCGCCGACTGCCGTGTAAAGACGGACGCCCTGGGCACGATCGCTGGCCGCATTGGATACGCAGCCGGCCTGGATGGCCGCACGCTGCTCTTCGCCAAAGCAGGCGGCGCCTGGACCTCGAACAAAGTAACTGTGACCAACAACACTCTGTTTGCTGGCGGGGAAACCGGGATTACAACAAACTTTACCGCGTGGGGCTGGATGGTTGGCGCCGGCGTCGAGCATGCGCTTACTCCCCGCTGGTCCGTGAAAGCTGAGTACAATTATCTCGATTTCGGAGATACCAGCATCGACTATCCGGCCAGCACCCGTTACAATGGGGCAACGTTCCCGAACGTGGGCGCTGGCTCGACCAGGATCGGCGAGCAGGAGCACGTCTTCAAGGTTGGCGTGAACTACCACTTCAACGCCGAGGGACCCGTTTGGGACGGCGGCTCGCCGTTCGATTTGTTTACAGGGTCCGTCTTCCTCAAGGGCGGGTTGCCTTATGGATGGAATACCGAGTTCGGCACCCGCTATTGGGCCAGCACCGGCAGTTTCCAGTGGGACAACCAGGTTGCAGGCAGGATCAACCAGTCGCGTCTGACCTATAACAACCTGGACGGCAATTCTGGCGAACTCTTCGCCCGTATCGACACCCCCTATCTCTTGTTCGTCAAAGGCGTTGCAGGTCTCGGCAGCATCGATAGCGGCAAGCAAAACGACGAGGATTGGGGCTCTCCAACCTCCCTTTTTCAATGCGTACGTCCCCTATTCGAACACCGTGTCGAACGAAGGAAACGGAACGCTTGGCTACGCCATTGCGGATGTGGGCCTGGATCTCCTGCGCGGAACAAACTTCAGGGTCGGGCCTTTCATCGGTTATAGCTACTACACGCAAAGGACCGACACGACCGGCTGCGCGCAAATCGCCAATCTCAATTCGGACTGTGTCCCAACCGAGCCAACGTCGGTGCTTGTTGGAACGCAGACCGGCGAATGGAGTGCCCTGCGCTTGGGTGCCGCCGCGGACTACACCTTGGGCTACGGTTTCAGGCTGACCACCGACGCCGCCTGGCTTGGCGCTGCGTCGTTCAGCGGGCGCGACAACCATCTGCTCCGCCCCACCACCACCTATTTCGATCAGAAGGTGGACAATGGGCAGGGCGTACAGTTCGACGCGATCCTGTCCTACGATTTCTCCAACCACTTTAGCCTCGGTCTTGGCGGCCGCTACTGGGCCATGTGGGGCGACGGAACCTTCACATGCACCGGCTGCGATGCTGCGCACGTGACATCGACCCCGCCCAACCCCGAGCGCATAGCGACAGAGCGTTATGGTCTTCTCGTCCAAGGCTCGTACAAGCTGAACCTCGTGCCCCAAGCTTTGCCGATGGCCCCTCTCAAGTAACACCACCGTACCTCCAAGGAAAACCGCTGGCTCTGTCAGCGGTTTTTCCATTTGTGGATCTATGCGCCCCACTCGTACCTGTTCCAGCATAAAAGCATGTTGCAACCGCGCAACGTGCAATTGGCCATTTGAGCTATACGCAACCTTTGGGTGGTGCCGAGCGGAATTCCGTGCGATTTTCTGGCTCGGGGATTCGGGCGAGTTGCTGTCCGCGTTGCTGGTTAACCCCAATAAACTGGACACTATCCGGAGGGGCGATAATGAATCGCAATCTTTCTCCGCGCGGACTGCATGCACTGTTTCTTGCAGGCGTCAGCGCGCTTTCTTTGACTGCGGCCGATGCCGCGGATTTATATAGCGGAGGCCTCAAAGACGGGCCAGCATATGTTCCTTACAGCTGGACCGGCTTCTACGCCGGTACGAACAGCGGCGGCGTAGTCGGAACGGCCAACGTTTCCGATCCATTCGGTCCGTCGATCTATGGTGACGATGTCACTTCCCCGAGTTCAATATTTGGGGGCCAGATTGGCTACAACCGTCAAATGAACAAGTGGGTGTGGGGCGTTGAAGCCGATGCCGATTGGGCGGAGGCCGACGGCCGCAATACATGCCTCGCCTATTCGGGCGACTATATCTCGGCCGATTGCCGCGTCAGAACGAACGCCCTGGGGACCCTGGCGGGCCGTCTTGGCTACGCCGCCGGCCCGGAAGGCCGCACGCTGGTCTTCGCCAAAGCGGGCGGGGCCTGGACTTCAAACAGCGTGTCCGTGGTCAACAACAACCTGTTTGCCGGCGGGGAAGCCGGGATTACCAAAAACTTTACCGCATGGGGCTGGATGGTTGGCGGCGGCGTCGAGCATGCCCTGACCCCTCGCTGGTCTGTCAAAGCGGAGTACAACTATCTGGATTTCGGAGATACCACGATCGCATATCCGGCGAGTACCCTTGGCATCCCGCCAACGTCTGCGACTGTGGCTGCAGCCACAACCAAGATCGACGAGCAGGAGCACCTCTTCAAGGTTGGCGTGAACTACCACTTCGGCGCGGTAGGACCCGATTGGGGCGGCGCATATGCCTCTCCATTCGATCTGTTTGGAGGAGCGGCTTCCTTCAAGGATGCAGTACCGGCACGCCCAGGATGGAATTACGAGTTCGGCGCACGCTACTGGGCGAGCACCGGCAAATTCGTATGGGACGTCAAGCAGGGCAACAAGACCAACATATCGCGTCTAACCTATAGCGGCCTAGACGGGAATTCCGGCGAGCTCTTTGCCCGTGTGGACACGCCTTATTACGTATACGTCAAAGGCACTGCCGGCCTTGGCGCGATCAACAGTGGCAAGGAAAACGACGAGGATTGGGGTATCGGTTCCGGAACCCTTTCAGATCCGTACATCCCCTATTCGAATACTGTGTCGAACGAAGGAAACGGGACGCTCGGCTACGCCACTGCGGATGTGGGCTTCACCTACCTGCGGGGAGTGGACTACAGGGTTGGCCCGTTCGTTGGTTACAGCTATTTAACCCAAAGATTTGACTCGCGCGGCTGCGTGCAAATTGCCGTCGGGGGCTGCGTCCCATCCGAGCCATCGTCAGTGCTTGTGGGAACACAGACCGGCGAATGGAATGCCCTGCGGCTTGGTGCTTCCGCGGACTACAGCTTGGGCTATGGTTTCAGGCTGACCACCGATGCCGCTTGGCTTCCAACTGCATCGTTCAACGGGCGTGACAATCATCTGCTGCGCACCGAGACCACCTATTCCGATCAGAAGGCGAATGGGCAGGGCGTGGAGCTTGAAGCGATCCTGTCCTACGATTTCTCCAACCGATTTAATCTCGGTGTTGGCGGCCGTTATTGGGCGATGTGGGGCGATGGCAGCTTCAAAGACACGGAATACGATTCCATACATGAAAGCTGGGTAACCACAACCGGCAATCCTAACCGCATATCGACAGAGCGCTACGGTCTTCTCGTCCAAGGCGCCTACAAGCTCAACAGCGGATTCGAGCCTTTGCCGCCGGCACCTCTCAAGTAGAACCGCTATCCCCTCCAAGGAAAACCGCTGGCTCTGTCAGCGGTTTTTTTTTCGTTCCTGGATTTCCTCCACGGGCATCCGCCGGCGAATGGAAGCCCTCTCCGCCGTAGGTTGGCATTTACTTAATGGCGGTATGGTGAACGCCGCTGCCAGGCATTTCCTGCCGCTGGATTTCTGCACGTTCTTTCAGGTTTTGCCGCGAATTTATGCTTCGCCTTCCCTGCCGATTTTGGCCGCCGCCACCCCGGTCGTGACGCCAAGGATGCCACCGGCGACAATGTCGGAGAGCCAGTGATAGTCCGCGCCGAGGAGGCCGATGACGACGCAAAGTGTCAGCACGATGCCAAGCCAGCGCAGCTTCGGGCAGAGGCACCAGAGCGAGCCCGCAAGCGCAGTGATGGCCGTGGTATGGCCCGAGGGGAAGGAGGCGTAGGCTTGTCCGCCGTGGAACGGGAAGAAACCGTAAGTGCCGTCGCCGAAGAAAGAGGGGTTGGCAGGCTTGAGCCAGGTTTCCGGCCAAGTGCGGCCGAACGCCCATTTCAGCTCTTCCTTCAGCGCCCAGGCGATCAGGATGGCGCAGGAGACGCGCAGGATCGCGGCTTCGGCCGGCGTGAGCGAGCCGCGCGCCAGTGCCCGCGCCGCTACCACGGCGGCCCCGATGGAAGCAAGCGGCCCCAGCACCCTGACGATATAGGTGAGCCAGGGGAAAAGCTTGACCCCGCCAGTAATGGGTTTGAGCGCAACAGCAAGCTGGCGGTCGGCGAAGTAGTAGGCCAGTACCACGAGCGCAATGCCTGCGCAGTAGGCCAGGGCGATTTTCTGCCAGGGGGCTTCAAGTTTCATAAATAGCTCCGGTTACGGCTAGCCGGCAAGGCTTGCGGCAATATTCACGGTGAGGGCGAGAACGGCGGTGTTGAAGAAGAATGCCACCGCCGCGTGCAGCGTCACCAGCCGGCGCAAGGCGCGCGAGCTAATGTCGACATCGGAGGTCTGCGAGGTGGCACCGATGGAGGTGGAGAAGTAGAGGAAATCCCAATAGTCGGGGTCCTCGCATTCGGGAAAGCGCAAGCCGCCAACCGCACCGCCATCGTCGGGGCGGTAATAGTCGTGGGCGTAATGGAGCGCGAAAACGACCTGCGTCACGAACCAGGACATCATGATCGTTGCCGCGGCAAGCACAGTCAGAAAGATCTTTTCAGTCTGGGGCGTCGCAGGCGCCTTTGCCTCGCCGATCAGCCCCGCGATTGCGGCAAAGCTCGCTGTTATGGCGAGCAGGATTATGAACAGGATGACCGCGCGGCTGTCGTCGCGGCGGGCGGCGCGCGTCCTGATCCGGTCCGCACCGCAGTTCAACATGAGGGAGAAGGCAAAGGCGAGATAGACGGTGCCGCCCATATCCCAGGCCAGCGCCGTGCGAGCCTCGCGGGGCCAGCCATGCGGCAGGAACGCAAGTGCCAGCGCGCCTGCCAGGACCGCGCCGTAAAACCTGGGCCGGATCGTCACCGATTGGATGAACGCTATCGGATTGTACCAGCTCCGCGCCGCCGCCATGCCTGCCTCCGTCCCAGTTACGCCGGCGCCTGTCATCCACGTTTCGCGCCCCCGCGTCAATCCATACACGGCAAACGCGGCACAGCGCGGCGCGGACTTGCGGGATGGCGGCCGGACCCGCATTTTCTGCACAAACCGATTCAAACTCCAGCCTGGGCCTTTAAGGGAAAAGCACCATGATGATGCAAACAGTCCGCGCTCCGCTTTCCCATCCCGTCGATATCGCCGGGCTGAAGCCGACGCAGATGACTATTGGCTTGAAGGAGGTTGAAACAAGGGCCGCAAAACTGAACGCACTTGCGGAGAAGGACAAAGGACCGTTCGTTAGAAAGCATGTTATACCTGCGGTGAAGGGGCCAAAGGACAAATATTATGTGATAGACCATCATCACTTATGCCGAGCCATGCTACTGGCCGGACACAAGCAAGTGGGCGTTACTGTCGTTCTGAATTTGTCACGTCTTGAGAAGGATGCTTTTTGGGTCTTCATGGACAATAGAGGGCTCGTGCATCCCTTCGACGGCGAAGGCAAGCGCTGCAGCTATGGCGACATCCCCAAAACCATCGAGGACATGGCCGACGACCCCTTCCGCAGCCTCGCGGGCGCGCTGCGCCGCAAGGGCGGCTACGCCAAGGACACCACGCCCTTCAGCGAGTTCCTCTGGGCCGATTTCCTGCGCCGCCGCATCGGCCGCAAGGACGTGGAGAAGAACTTCGGCGCAGCTCTCGAAGAAGCTTACACGCTCGCCAAGAAGATGGACGCCGGCTACCTCCCCGGCTGGTGCGGCCCGTTTGAGGAGGAGGGATAGCCGGCGTGCCTGGCTCTAAGCGGTTCAGCGCCGTACCCTAAGCGCCCTCTCCAACTGCGGTCCTACCGGAACACAACCGTGCGGCTACCGTTGAGCAGGATGCGGTGCTCGGCATGCCATTTCACCGCGCGGGCGAGCACAACGCACTCGATATCGCGGCCGATGGTGGCCAGCTCCTCGGGCGGCATCGAATGGTCCACCCGCGCCACCTCCTGCTCTACGATCGGCCCCTCGTCGAGCGCGGGCGTCACATAATGCGCCGTCGCCCCGATCAGCTTGACGCCGCGCTCATGCGCCTGGTGGTAAGGCTTGGCGCCCTTGAAGCTCGGCAAGAACGAGTGATGAATGTTGATCGCGCGCCCCGCGAGCTTGCCGCAAAGCGCCTCCGAGAGCACCTGCATGTAGCGCGCCAGCACGACCAGCTCAATCTTCTCGTCCTCGATAATTTCTAGCAGCCGCCGCTCCTGCTTCTCCTTGGTCCCGGCCGCCACCGGCAGATGGTGGAACGGGATGTCGTGGCTCGCCGCGAGCTGGTAAAAGGTGCGGTGGTTCGAGACGATGGCCGGGATCTCGATGGGCAGCGCGCCGATGGAGTGGCGGTAGAGCAAGTCGTTGAGGCAATGGCCGAATTTCGAGACGAGGATCAGCACGCGCGCCTTCTGCGAATGCTCGTAAAGCTCCGCCGCCATGCCGTATTGCTCGATGGCCGGGGCCAGCGCCTTCCAGGCATCGTCCCGGCTGAATCCCTCCGGCGCCGAGAACGAAACGCGCATGAAAAAGCGCCCGCTCTTTACGTCGCCGAACTGCGCGCTGTCGGTGATGTTGCAGCCGTCCCCGGCGAGCCTTATGGCAATTGCCGCCACGATTTCCAGGGCTGTCCGCGCAGGACAGGGTCAGGACGAAGGAGGGATTGCGGTGGGACATGGGCTTCTCGGTCGAAAGGTACTGCTAGTGTGGCTTAGGTCACCGGATTGCCGTGCCAGCGCGCGACAACCCTGGCGGCAATCCAATGACGGGACACAGTACGCCCCGCGGGAAATCCTGACCCGTTTGCGGCTGGCGCTTACGGGATTTCCCGCGGACAAGGCGTACTAGCAAGTTATTGATTCTAGTACAGCTTATCCGAGGCAATTTCGCGTGGCGGGCGTGCGGCCAATGGGGTGCGAACTTGCCTCGGGCTATACTAGTCTCACTGAATCAGAAAGTCGCGGCCCATGAATGTGGCGAATTTGCAATAAGGCCGATTTGCTCATCGAACGGGCGACAGCGGGAATGAACCTTCAAGCAATCGAAGAGCGTGAAGCGCGTTTCGAAACCTATGTCCAGGCACTGGCAAGCGTTATCGGCAGCAAAAACCGTGCGGGGCCGCTGCCACAAATGCGCTCAAGCGCGCCGCCTTTTCGAATTCCCGGAACCTCGATGCGAACCATGACCGTGCCCGTTACCGGCTATGCCGCCGACGGAGGCTGCCAGCGCCTGGCCGGTGAATGCCTGCGGCGCGAAGTTCCTGGCCAGCGCGTGATAGAGCGGCTCGCGGCTGATCAGCCGGGAGATGGTCGCGGCAAACAGGGCGGTGGCCAGCAGAGGGATCACCATGCTCCGGTCGCTCGTCATCTCCAAGACAATCACCGTGGCTGTCAGCGGAGACTGGACCACGCCTGAAAAGTAACCCGCCATCATCAGGAGCATAAGCGCGCGCGGATCGAGGAAGGGGAAGACCTGCGCGGCCATGGAGCCCATTCCGGCCCCTACCGCGAGCGAGGGGGAGAAAAGCCCGCCAGGAAGGCCGCTGACGGACGACAGCAGGGTTGCAATCAGCTTGGCAAAGCCGAACCACCACGGCATGAGCACGCCATCCTCAAGGCCGGCACGCGTCTCTCCGTAGCCGCTGCCCGCGGCATAGCCAAGCGTGGCGATGCTGAGCGCTCCCACCGCCAATCCGCACAGGCCGGCAAACAGCAGGGGCCGCCGGCGCAGGATCGCTATCGGGCGGGGCGGCTTGCGCGCGATCGCTACCATGGCCCGGCTGAACAGGCCGCCCAGAATGCCGCCAAACACCGCACAGACCGGCACTGCGAACCAATCCAGCGAACGGCCGAGATGGGTGGACACCTCGCCGAAATAGGGATAGTTGCCCGCGATTGCCCAGCTCACCGCGCCGCCGATGACGACCGATCCAATGATGATTTCGTTAATGCGGCCGGTGAAGGCCTTGGCAAGCTCCTCGATGGCGAACACGATGCCGGCCAGCGGCGCGTTGAACGCAGCGGCAATCCCCGCGCCGGAGCCTGCGAGCACCAGCCCGTTGTGCCTGCCGATGCCAGCTATGCCGGCGACCGCGAACATCACCGAGGCGCCGACCTGAACGGTTGGGCCTTCGCGGCCGACCGACGCGCCAATGACAAGGGCGAGCGTTGTCATCACGATCTTGGCGATCATGACTGGAAAGCCGAGCAGGCACAAACGGTGCTGCTCCTCCACGCTTTTGCGGGCGGCGATGACCTGCGGTATGCCGCTGCCCGCCGCGGCAGGGAACCAGCGGCGGGTGATGTAGACCAGCACGATAAAACCGAGCGGCGTCATAATCAGCGGCAGCCACAGCCACGCCCCGGCGAGCGCGCGGTAAGCCTCCTGTGCCATGTCGGCGCATTTTGCGAAGCCGGCGGCGGTCAGTCCGACGGCCACGGCGCCGGCCAAGAACACCAAGCGGCGCAGCCATACCTCTTGCGAGAGGCTTACATAGCGGAAGTGGCGCAGGCGCATGGATTTGCGCCAAGCCTTCCTTCGCTCGGCGGCGCTTTTTGAAAACCTTTGCGGCAATGTTTCTTCCCCTTCTGGGTTGCGGCGAGGATCCTATCAGCCCGCTTCCGCCAACGAAAGTTGCACTTGTGTGGGGGCTGGCTGCCGCAATACGGCCGGATAAGAGCCTGCCTGTGCCGGCGAGTTGGAAAAACTGCGCGCCCGCCGCTTCACCAGGCGTATGCCAGGACGAAGGAACGCTCCCCGCCGGATGAAGAATCCGGACATCCGTGAGCATCATCGACGAGCCACGGGGCTACAGCAAACAGCCTAACTTTATTGTGGCCGCATATTAACCTCCCAAACGAAACTAGTACGCGCCGCGGCAAATCCTGACCCGTTTGCGGCTGGCGATTACAGGATTTCCCGCGGGGTGTACTAGCCGCCAACTCAAGGGCGAAGCTTCCTAAAGAACTCCTTGAGCAGCGCCGATGCGCGTCCCTCGCCGATGCCGCCGTAAACCTCCGGCGCGTGATGGCAGGTATGGGCTGCAAAAAAGCGCACGCCATGCTCCACCGCACCGCCCTTCCCGTCAGCCGCGCCGAAATAAAGCCGGCGGATGCGCGCGAACGAGATCGCCGCCGCGCACATCGCACACGGCTCCAGCGTAACGTAGAGATCGTAGCCCGGCAGCCGCTCGCTCTTCGCCGCCGCGCAAGCCTCGCGGATGGCGAGGATCTCGGCGTGAGCCGTAGGATCGCTCCGGGCGATGACGAGATTATGCCCGCGCCCGGCGATCCGGCCGTCCGGCGAGACCACCACCGCGCCGACAGGCGTTTCGCCCACATCCGCCGCCAGGTTCGCCTCGGCCAGCGCCTGTTCCATGTAAGGGTTCGGTTTCACCACGGCATTAAAGCAAGATCCCGCTGCGCCGTCACCCGGCTTCGGACCGGCATACGCGCACTCCAAACGGCCGCAACACTCCAGACCCAGGCGTTCCCCCCGATTAACAAATCGCTAATTTCGCGTAAGGCGCTATCGTGGTTAATTCTGGTAAGGTAAACGGCGGAGCCTCATATCTTTTTCCCCCGCATTTCAGCGGATTTTTACCCGCTTTTGCCCATTTTCTGCGATTTAAACATCCGGTTAAATATACGCGCAGGTTTGGAATTAACCACGATTACGCCGCTTGCGGCCATGGCTGGGCTGCATTTTTCCGTTATTCATCAAATACATAGTTCGAGCCGCCGCCCTTAACGCTTCCTCAAGACGCATCTGCTAAACTAGTTCAAGATTGAAAAACGGGTTTGCCGCTGGCAAAATCGTTAACGCGCGCCGTTCTTGGGGCGCTTCGGGGCGAGCCTTACGAGCACGTCGATGCGGCTGATCTCCCAGCCCTCCGGCGGCTCGGGCAGGTTCTCGACCGCGAGGTTTTCGACGGCGATGTCTTCGAGTTCGCCCTCCCCCTCGAAGAAGAAGTGGAAGTGATTGGATGTCTTGGTGTCGAAATAGGTCTTGGTGCTCTCGATCGCAACTTCGCGCAGAAGCCCCGCCTCGACGAACTGATGCAGCGTGTTGTAAACTGTGGCAAGCGAAACCGGCACGCCGTGGCTCAAGGCCTCCGCGTGCACCATCTCGGCCGTGAAATGCCTATCGCCTCGCCCGAACAGAAGCTCGGCCAGCGCGACGCGTTGCCGCGTCGGGCGCAGCCCGGTCTTTCTCAAGCGCTGGATGGGCAGATCCGGAATGTTATCAGGCATTTCTTGTTTGCGTTCTTTCGCGTTTCACCTTGTACTATAGGTACGGGTGCCCTAACTCGCAAGCGCAGCCCTGCCCCTCCTTTCTGCCGGCGGCCATCGAGATGCCTTGCGGGTTGCGTAAGGTATGATAGTTAAGAGGCGCCTTTCCGGCCGGCACAATGCGAGCACGAACGAGGAACTATGTCTGAACGCCGCGATAGCTACGATTTTGAGAATTTGCTCGCATGTGGACGCGGCGAGCTTTTCGGAGCAGGTAACGCGCAGCTTCCCCTGCCGCCCATGCTGATGTTCGACCGAATCACCAGCATAACCGAGACCGGCGGCGAGCATGGCAAGGGCCGCGTCGTGGCCGAACTCGATATCCGGCCCGACCTTTGGTTCTTCGCGTGCCACTTCAAGGGCGATCCGGTGATGCCCGGCTGCCTTGGGCTCGACGCTCTGTGGCAGATGCTGGGCTTCTTCCTGGGCTGGCTTGGCGCGCCTGGGAAGGGCCGCGCGCTGGGTGCTGGCGAGATCAAGTTCTCCGGCATGGTGGTGCCGAGCGTGAAACGGATCGAATACATCGTCGATTTGAAGCGGGTGATCCGGGGCAAGCTCACGCTGGGCATCGGCGACGGAATACTCAAGGCCGACGGAACGCCGATTTATAAGGTAAGCGGCATGAAGGTCGGCTTGTTTACCGATAATGCGGGCATCCAGGCGGCCTAAGCCGCCCAGGCCCAGCATCGCCGCCTGAGAAACTTTTTGTAAATCGTGGGGTTAAAGTCATGAGACGTGTTGCTGTCACGGGAATGGGCATCGTCTCATCCATCGGTAACAACACCCAGGAGGTGGTTTCCTCCTTGCGCGAGGCGAGGTCCGGCATCGTAGCCGCCAAGGACTACGCCGAGCGGGGCTTCCGCTGCCAGGTGCATGGTGAGCCTCAACTGAACTGGGAAGAACTGGTCGACCGCAGGGTGCGCCGCTTCATGGGCGCTGGCGCCGGCTGGAACTACATCGCCATGCAGCAGGCGATCGTCGACTCGGGGCTTGAGGCAGGCGAGATCAGTCACCCGCGCACCGGCCTCATCATGGGCTCCGGCGGACCCTCCACCCGCGCCATCGTGGCGGCGGCGGACATAACCCGCGAGAAAGGCCCGCGCAAGATCGGACCGTTCGAGGTACCCAAGGCGATGTCGAGCACGAACTCGGCCACGCTTGCCACCCCGTTCCACATCAAAGGCGTCAACTACTCGATCTCGTCCGCCTGCTCCACCTCGGCGCACTGCATCGGCAACGCCGCGGAGATGATCCAGTGGGGCAAGCAGGACATCATGTTCGCGGGCGGCGGCGAGGAACTCGACTGGACGCTCTCGGTGCTGTTCGACGCCATGAACGCCATGTCCTCGAACTTCAACGCGACCCCCGCCAAGGCCAGCCGCGCCTACGACATAAATCGCGACGGTTTCGTGATCGCGGGCGGCGCTGGCGTGCTGGTGCTGGAAGAACTCGACACGGGCCAAGGCGCGCGGGGCCAAAATCTATGGCGAGCTGGTGGGCTATGGCGCCACCTCGGACGGCCATGACATGGTGCAGCCGTCGGGCGAAGGCGCTGTGCGTTGCATGAAGCTTGCGATGCAAGGAATTGACACAAAAATTGACTATATCAACCCGCACGCAACTTCTACACCTATAGGCGATCTGAAGGAGATCGAGGCCATCCGGGAAGTTTTCGGCCAGGATGTCCGCCTGATCTCGGGAACCAAGTCGCTGACAGGGCATTCGCTCGGAGCGACGGGCGCGCAGGAGGCTATCTACTCGCTGCTCATGTTGAATAACGGGTTCATGTGCGAATCTGCAAATATTGAGGAGCTGGATCCGGCGTTTGCGGATATGCCCATAGTCAGGCAGCGGCTGGACAACATTCGTCTTAAACTGGTCATGTCAAACAGCTTTGGTTTTGGCGGCACGAACGCTACTTTGGTTTTTAGGCGTTACGAAGCCTAACCGCAAGGGAGGAAAGGCCTAAGAATCTGTATGGCTGCGATGGACATTGCAAAACCTGCGCCGCTGATGGCGGGCAAGCGCGGGCTCATTATGGGGGTCGCCAACGAACGGTCTATCGCTTACGGCATCGCGCGTGTGCTCGCGGGCCATGGTGCTGAGATCGCCTTCACTTATCAGGGAGACGCCTTCGGACGCCGGGCTGTGCCCTTGGTGCAAGGCCTTGGCGGCAAGATCGTCGTTCCCTGCGATGTAACTCGACCTTGCCTCGGTCGATGCGGTTTTCGCCGAGATCCAGTCGAAATGGGGCGCGCATCGATTTCGTGGTGCATGCGCTGGCGTTCTCGGACCGCAACGAGCTTAAGGGCCGCTACGCCGATACCACGCGCGAGAATTTCATCAATACCATGGTGATCTCGTGCTTCTCCTTCACGGAGATCGCCAAGCGCGCCGCCGCGCTGATGACAAATGGCGGCTCGATGATCACGCTCACCTATGGCGGCTCGACGCGCGTAGTGCCGCGCTACAACGTCATGGGCGTGGCCAAGGCGGCGCTTGAGGCGTCGGTGCGCTATCTGGCGATGGATTTCGGACCGCAGGGCATCCGCGTCAACGGCCTCTCGCCAGGACCGATGCGCACGCTTGCCGGCGCGGGCATTGCCGACGCGCGCGTGCTGTTCAACTATCAGAAGATGCATTCGCCGCTCGGCCGCACACCCACGCTCGACGAGGTCGGCGGCGCCGCGCTTTATCTGCTTTCGGACCTTTCGACGGCCGTCACCGGTGAAGTCCACTATGTGGATTCCGGATACAACATCGTCGCCATGCCGCGCCCGGAGACCATCAGCGAGACGGGCGAAGGAATGGCCGTCGAGTCCGGAAATGGGCACCGCCCGCACGAAGCCCGCAGCGAGCCGAAGGCGGCCGAATAACCTCATTCCGCCGCCATTGCGAGAGGCGAGCCCCGAAGCAATCCAGGAGCGATAATATGGCCCAGTGGCCATTGCCCCTGGATCGCCGTGGCGCTGAAGCACCTCGCGATGGCGCTTGGGGGACGCCATGACTGGCTATGTCGTGCTCAGCGAATGCTCTCCACCGGATCGGGCGCGTTTGCTGGTGCAGGCGGAGCGGATTTTCTTCGAGACCTCGCCTACGAAGACCTTTGAATTGGCAGCCGCCAGAAAGGCCTTCTATCAGCGCTGGTGTGGCAACTACGCGGATGCGTACCCCGGCGCCTTTCTATTCGCCCTCGACGAAAGCGGAAACGTAGCGGGATACGTCGCTGGCTGCCCCGATAGCTTCTCGCCAGCGTCCAAGATCGTCACCAGCGACATCTACTACTTCACCCCATCTTTCTGTAGCGCACTTAAGAACTACCCATCGCACTTTCACATCAATGTCAGGCCTGGCCTGCAAGGAAAAGGCATAGGGCGCCGCCTGGTTGGCCGGTTTGCGGAGATTTGTGCGCAAAACCGTTCGCCCGGCATCCACGTAGTCACCGGCGCCTCTTCCCGTGCGGTTAGATTTTACGAAGTCTGCGGCTTCAGGCTCGCGACGCCTTACGCCGGAGCTGACCCGGGCCTTGCTCTCCTTATTCGCACCATGGTTGTGCCGCAAAAATGGCCATCGGCCACCTGAATGCCGCCCCTGGCCAGCGCCAGGCTATATCTTGGCCTATTAGCAGGAAAGGTTGCGCGCGATGCGGTATCCCGGTCCCCGGTGGCGGACACTTGCCATTCTCCTATTCGGCTGCTTCCAGTGCAGCGGCGCCATGGCTGGAAATGGCGTCAAGCTCGCCGTCGAGCCGAACCAATCGGTTTTCGCTGCGGGCGAGTCGAACAAGGCGTATGTGCGGGTGCAGCTCGAAGGGCTTGGCGAGGAGGAGCCCGCAGGGGTAAGGCCGCCGGTCAACGTTGCGCTTGTGATCGACCGCTCCGGCTCCATGAGGGGACCGAAAATCGAACAGGCCAAGGAGGCCGCCATCCTGGCGCTCTCCAGATTGACGCCGCGCGACCGCGTGTCGGTTGTCGCCTTCGATCACAATGTGGATGTGGTGGTGCCGGCCGGGCCATTCGTGGACTTCCCCGAAATGAAACAGCGGATTTCCAGCATCCATCCCGGCGGTCGGACGGCGATCTATGCAGCCGTCAGACAGGCGGGACAGAGCGTTAGCGAGGCCGTCTCCGAGGGCAGCATTAGCCGTGTGATCCTCATGTCCGACGGTCAGGCCAATGTGGGACCAAGCTCTCCCGCCGAGCTTGAGCAGCTCGGGCGCGAACTGGCGGGCCAAGGCATTTCCGTTTCGACCATCGGCCTGGGCCTCGATTATAGTGAGGAGTTGATGACGAGACTGGCCGCCGCCAGCGATGGCAACCATGCCTTCGTCGAGAACCCGGAGCAGCTGGCCGGCATCTTCAACAAGGAATTCGGCGACGTGTTTTCCGTGGTGGGCCAGGATGCCGAGGTCGAGATCGAGTGCCCCGAGGGCGTCGAGCCTCTGCGCGGGATGGGACGCGACATGAAAATCCAGGGCCGCCGCGCGAGCTCCGGCTCAATCGCATCGGCGCCAAGCAGGAGCGCTACGTCATCCTTGAGCTTCAGCTCTCCAAGGGCATCGCGCAGGGCAGCGCCGCAATCGCCGATGTGAACGTTTCCTATGTCGACCCCAAGACGAAGCAGCGCAACAGGCTGGCGGGTAAGGCCAATGTGAGCTTCAGCGCCTCCCAGGATGAAGTGAGCCGGAGCAGAAGCGCGGCAGTGAGTGCATCGGTCACGGCGCAAATGGCGAATGAGGTCAACGCAAAAGCCGTAGCGTCGCGCGATGCCGGGAACGTTGCGGAAGCCAAGAAGCAGCTTGAGCAGAACGCAGCCACCTTGCGCGCGGAGGCGGACCGGATTGGAGCACAGGCACCAGCCGCCGCCGCGCCACTGCGCAGGCTGTCGGAAAAGGCCGAGGCGGATGCAAGGGCTATGTCGGGCGAGAATTGGAACAAGCAACGCAAATCCATGACAGCGGACCAATACCGCACCAGGAAATCAGCAGAAGTATTGAGGGCGATAGACGCGTTAACCGCTGCGCTGTAACATCCGCCATCAGTATGGAACCTGATGGTCCGGATGATGCGGCTGCGGAGTTCAAGTGCACTAATGGCATTTCCGCTGAGAAACGGTCTCTGAAGCCCCCTCAAGCGGAAGCATCTGGGCTGCCAAAAACCTGAAGGCCAGATAGATGCTTCCAAATGCGCCGTCATCGCCCCCCTTGTCCGGCATCCGCGCCGTGGAGTTCGCCGGACTGGGCCGGCACCCTACGCCGGAATGCTGCTCGCGGACCTGGGCGCCAATGTGCTGCGGATCGCACGGCCGGATGCGCCCGAGCTGTTTCCAGTGCGGAACGCGCCCCAGGATCGCGGACGCCGCGAGCTTTTCCTCGATCTGAAGAAGGCGGAAGCGATTGAGCAGAGCCTGCGCATCGTCGAAAAGACCGATGTGCTGATCGAGGGCTTCAGGCCGGGCGTGATGGAGCGGCTTGGCCTTGGGCCGGACGTGGCGCTTGCCCGGAACCCCAAGCTGATCTATGGGCGCATGACCGGCTGGGGGCAGGACGGCCCCTTGGCGAACGCGGCGGGCCACGATCTCACCTTTCTCGCGCTGACCGGCGTGCTTGAGGCAATCGGACCGGAGGAGGGGCCGCCGGTGCCGCCCCTCAACCTCATCGGCGATATGGGCGGCGGCGGCACGTTCCTGGTCATCGGCATTCTTGCCGCGCTCCTGGAACGGCAGAAGTCGGGCCTGGGCCAGGTCATCGATGCCGCCATCCTCGACGGCACCGTCTCGCAGCTCGCGATTATCCTCGGGCTTAGGGCTGGCGGCCTTTGGGGCGGCCCGCGCGGGCAAAATATCCTCGATGGCGGCGCGCCCTTTTACCGGACCTATCGCTGCCTCGACGGGAAATATGTTGCCGTGGCCGCGCTCGAACCGAAGTTCTTCGCCACGCTCGTGCAGGGGCTGGGGCTCGATGCCGCAACGCTTCTGCCAACACAATGGGACCGGACACGGTGGCCGGCATTACACCGTGAGTTCGAAATCGATCTTCGCCACCAAGCCGCGCGACACCTGGGCCTCGCTTTTCGAAAAAACCGACGCCTGCGTTGCTCCGGTCCTGAGCTTCGGCGAGGCAGCGTGCCATCCGCACAACGCCGCCCGCTCCACCTTTGCCGAGGTGGACGGCCATTTGCAGCCGCCACCCGCGCCGCGATTCTCCCGGTCGTGCACTTCGCTTCCGCGGCATTCAGCTCCAGGCGGGGACGTTCTCAAAGAATGGGGCGTTGAGGTCTAGCGAGACACGATCCGGCAAATCCGCAGCGCCGTCCGCGTGGATGCGGAGATCCATATAAGAGTGTGTTCTGCCGGCAGAAATGGATTCCCGCTTTCACGGCAACGGCGCTGTAGCAGAGTTGCCTCCGCGATCCATGCTAGTACAACCCGGGGCAAGTTCGCCCCCCATTGACCGCACGCGCCGCCACGCGAACTTGCCTCGGATAAGCTAAAAGGCGAGGCGCAGCCCCGCCGTCGCGCTATTGATCGACACGCCCTCGGCGAGCAATCCATCGTAGCGGATGAACAGGTCCGTTTGCTGCGATGTCAAGGCAGCACGGGCTTCCACCGCAGCCGCATCCCGTGGCCAGCGTGCGCCGCTGACCGTGAAACTCGCATCCGGCGTGCCCTGCAAACCGGCCGTGATGCCGCGGTTGACATCGGCAAAATCGTGCGCCCACCCGGCGCGCGCCGCAAGGCTTAGCGGGACGGCAAAGCCAACCGGCAAATCGTAGCTCACTTCACCGCCGAGAACGCTTTGCGCGGAAGCATCGGCAACGCTCCTGACGTTCAAACCGGCCGCTCCCGCTCCGCTTTCGCCGAAACTGTTTTGTCCGGCTACGATGCCTTGGAACGAGGCGAACGGCGTCAGGGCCATGCGATTATTCATCCTGGTTCGATAGCCGGCCTCCACGCGGGAGAGAAAAACGTTGTCCGTGGGATTGCCGGAAGCCACGCCCCACACACCGGGAAAGCCGATGGTCCGGCTCACCCTGGCGCTGTCGTAGGAATAGCCAAGCGCGCCGTCGAAGTACACCCGCCCGGCCGTATATCCGGCGTAGGACGCTATTGCCACACTATCCAGGCCGCCGCTGCCGGAAATTCCGCTTGTGCCGTAGCCGGTGTGCGAATAGGCAACAGCCACGCCGCCGAGCAGATTTGGCGTGAAGTTGCGGTCCGCGCCGATGGCGCCGCCACCTCCCGCGAAATCGATGCGGTGGGCATCGCCGCCGCCGGAGAATGTGCCGCCACCGCCGAATCCGTTCTCCCAGATCCGCCATGCGTGGCTGCCGGCGGGGTTCGGGACGCCGCGCGCAAGGTGCGTCTGGTCGTGCAGCACGTCGAGGAACATCTGCCCCGTGGCAATCGCCGCGGAAGGAACATCGGCGTAGACCTCGCCATCGAGCTGGACCAAAGCCGCGCGCAACGGCCCCGGATCTCCGATATTCAGGACATCGAGCGCGTTGTAGATCCCGTCCATGCTGGTGAATAACGCCGGCGGCGTGGCATGGTCGAGAGCGAACGCAACCGCGCCGGCATTGCCGCTGCCTGCGCGCGGCACATAGGCCAGCGCATAAGCTCCGATAGGCTGCGCATTAAAAGCGGTACCTGCATAGCCCGGTGTTCCGGGCCCGCAGCCATTACCAACGATGAATTCCTGTATAGCGCCCCCGTGCCCCCATGGACCGGGCGTGGGGATATTCGGGCCAGGGGAGAAATTGCCAAGAATCGGTCCTGCCGTGCCAACCAAGATACATGTTCCTGCGGGGAAACTATAAAGGGTCTCCATAGTTGGCATGGCGGGCAGCGCCATTTTGTCACGTATTTGCGCCGGCGTCAGCCCGCGCACCTCATTCGACCCGACCACCCAGGAGCCCTGCTGGCCGCCGCAGCCCGCCGGGTTATTCGTGCCAACGCACGGGAGATAGAAACGGACATATTGCGTTGGCACCGATGTCAGCACGACGCGCGCCGGTGAGGATACGGAATTGAGGAAAGGCAGCGTCGGCGGGGGGATTTCCAAAAAGGTGTTGGCGTCAACGCCGTTGGTAATGGGCCCGAACGATGTGCCGCGCGATGCCAGCGGAAAATTCTTCCCCCGGTACACCAAGCCAGTAACGATCTCGCCTGGCGGCAGTGGCAGGCCATCCGAGCTTTGGGCTGCCGCCGGGCTGGCGGGGCCGGCCCAAAAGGTCAAAGCCGTGAACAGGAACAGACAAGTGCGCGAGAAGGTCCGGGGGCTGTGCATGGCAGCGTCCTTCCGTTGGCCAGGATGCGATACGCCACATGACACGCAGGGATTGTGCTATTCGGCCGGATTGTCAAAATATTTATCTTGGGTTGTATCGATGTTGCGGGCGCCCGCGCCGGCAGAAAAGCGCCAGTAGCCTTCAACCGCGCGAAGAAGCGCTATCGGCCGGCACCTCAGGGCACTCACCCACGCGCGTTTTCCAAGGATGGAACGCCTGCGCATTTATGCTGGCGCAGCAGCCCGATTTGGTGAGCTGGGTTCGCTAATGTCAGTGCCTGGAGAACAAGTCCCGCAATTTGCAAAGCGTTGCCGTAATGTCGAAGCGCCGATCCGGTAGGGCCTCTCCCGCAAGGATGCGTGCCAGCGCCGCGCCAGGATCGGTCTCGCCCGTCAGCAACACCTGCGTACCGCGCTTCTGCATATGCCGGATGAACCCGTCGCCGGCGCTGCCCGCCACAGCGATCTCGACGCCGTCGAGCGGATGCGGGCCGTCGTCGCGGAAATGATGCAACACCTGCTCCTTCGCCAGTTCGATGCGCTGCGGTGCCGGCAAGGTCCCGCGCTCCAGGCCTGGCGCCAGATCGTAAAGCAGCCAGCACCGCGCCTGCCCCGCATGGCCGCTCACCGTCTGCCAATCCTTCGTTGCTATAGCGATTTTCATGAACCGGCTGCCTCCGCCGTGCCGCAAACCCGCGTTTCGCACACAGCCCCTTCGTTGTTCAAACAACGGATGGGATAAGCAATAGCGATGCCACTCCGCGCGCACAGGATATTAGACGGCACTCGCAGCGATCCCGAGTGCAGCGCGGAGGGGGGTGCCGCACTCGGGATAACGGTCTAAAACGGCTAAGCCGCTTTCGCTGCGGCGTGTTCCGCGGCGATCTGCTCGGCGAGCTTGCCGGTCAGCTCGACGAGGTGGTCGAACTTCGCCTCGAAGCTACCCACACCGGCCGTCGCCGACCTCAGCTCGATAATCAGGTCCTGGATATCGGCCTCGGGAATGTGCGCCTCGATGGTGTCCCAACCGTCCCAGCCGGGGCGCGCGTCGAAGCCCAGGATCTGGCCGCGCCGCGACGAGATCATGCCGTTGACCTTGGGCGTCGCTTCAGACGGAACCGAGATCTTCACGTGGCTGATCGGTTCCAGCAGCACGGGCTGGCACTTGGGCATACCCTCACTCATGGCGATGCGGCCCGCCGTGCGGAACGCCATCTCCGACAAGTCGACCGTGTGATACGAGCCGTCCTTCAGGACAACCGCGACATCGGCAACTGGGAAGCCCAGCGGCCCAGCGGAGAGATAATCGCGCACGCCCGCTTCCACCGCCGGGAAGTAGTTGCGCGGGACGGCGCCGCCCGTGATGGCCTCCGAGAACGCGAAGCCATCCCCGCGCGGCTGCGGCGAAATCTCGACAACCACGTCGCCGAACTGGCCGTGGCCGCCGCTCTGTTTCTTGTGCCGGCCGCGGATTTCGATGCTCTTGCGGATCGTCTCCTTATAGGGGATCTGCCGCTTGCTTGTCTGCGCCTTGATGGCGAACCGCCGCAGCAGCCGCTCCAAAGTCACGCGCAGATGCATCTCGCCCTGGCCCCAGAGGATGATCTGGCTCACCTCGCGGTCGTGCACCAGCGCCAGCGACGGGTCCTCATCGATAAGCTTCGCCAGCGCGGCGGTGAGCTTGATCTCGTCCTTCCGTTCAGAGACGCCGATGGCGAAGCCGTAAACAGGCTTCGGAGGTTGCACCGTCTGGATGGAGAGCGCGCCATTCTTCTCGGTGGTGAGCGTCGTGCCAGTGGGCATGCATTCGAGCTTGCCGAGCGCCGCAGTCTCGCCAGCCGAAGCGGGCCCGCGCTTTTTCACGTCCATGCCCGTAACTTGGAACACGCCGGAAACGCGCTCCTCGCCGGCCACGCTATAGACGGAAGCGCCGTCCGCGAATTGCCCGGCCAGCACCCGCGCCAGCGAGAGCTTGCCTGCGTGCGAGGTGTGAATGGTCTTCATGATGTAGGCGGCGGATTTCGCCGAACCGAGCCCCAAGCGCTTCGCGGTCTCATCTACGAACGGGGCTTCATGCCTGAGCGCCTTCAAGAGCAGGCTCAGGCCGTTCCCATGCTCGGCCGATCCGAAGAAGACCGGGCAAATCTGGCCGCGCTTGAATTCCGCCACGAGGTCGCCGAAGACCTTGTCGCGGCCCGGCACGATGTCGCTCAGGAGTTGCTCCATCAACTCGTCGTCGTAGTCGGCGAGCTTTTCGAGCATGGTGAAGCGCTGCTCGGACTCGAACTGCGCCAAACCGGCTGGAATTTCGATAGTCTCGCTCAACGCGTGCTCGCGATAGACATAGGCGCGCTCGAGGGCCAGATCGACAAAGCCGCTCACCACATTGTTTTCCCAAATCGGAACCTGGCGCAGGAGCAGCGGAATCCGGCTTGCGGATTGCATCATTTTGAGGACGTCGGTCAGGCCGTGGCCCACCTTGTCAATCTTATTGATAAATAAAAAATGCGGAATGCCCGTCGCTTCGAGGCTCTTCATCACCATCTGAAGCGCGAAGAGCTTCTTCTCGTCCGCCTCGCAGACCACCACGGCCGCGTCGCAGCCCGCCAGCGCCGCCATGCCATCGTGCATGAATTCGACGGAGCCCGGACAATCCAACAGTGTGAACGTATCGTCAAGATACTCGGCATTGGCTGCATTAAGCTCGACGCTCATGCCGTGGGCCTGCGCCTCCGGCGAATGATCTCCGATGGTCTTGCGGATTTCGGAGCCTTCGTGGCCCGTGACGCCCGTTCTTGCGAGGATCGCTTCGAAGAGCGTGGTCTTGCCGCTGCCGTTCGGCCCGATGAGCGCGATGCAGCGCGGACTTCTGCCGTTCGTATTTCCTTGATTGCCCATTTCGATCTTCCTCTGCCGGAATTGTTCTTCTTGGGCCGCGCGCCGCAGCGGGCGGCGAAAAAGCTATCGTCGCGCGCGGCGCAGGACTTGGCAAGGCCAAATAACAAATCAGGCTGTTCCTAAGCTGGGCTATTCTGACGCTGCCAGAATTCTTGTGCGAAGTCCGCGGCGGCCACGAAACTTGAGTGCACCGCGGCGGAAGGGGCGGCGCCCGCGCCCAACAGGAGACGCGCGGTTCGCACCCCCGCGCCGACCAGCATGAGGTTATCCGCAAAGCCCTCGAATTCCTCGATCATCATGTGATCGCGCCTGCCGCGTAAGGCCGGACCGTCGCGATAGACCTCGCCCTGGTGGACATCCGCGGCGATGCGCAGGGCGAAGGGGCGCGGATCGCTCGTATAGAGCACCACCGGTTTGCCGAGCGCCGCCATGAAGCCCAACTCGTAGGCCGTGCCATCGTCGGCTTCCGGTCCGCGCCAGGGCTGGATGTTGAAAAGCCCCATGTCGGCTTGCCGGATCTGCGCCTCGCACGCCGCCGCAATCGCGAGGCCAAGCCCGGCCGGATCGGGAAAATCGCTTGAGTTCAGCCCCGAATCGAGCGGGAACAGCCCCGCCATGCCGCGCTCTGCCAACGCCGCCTTCATCGTTTCCCCGCGTTCAAACGCATTTATGTAAAAAACATCGGGACCCGCCAGGTAGACATAAGGCCGTCCATGTACGTCAGGCATGGCGCTTGCTTCCTTCAAGTTGTGGTTGCCGCTGGGGACACCCGCTCTAAAGCAATCCAAAGGTAACAATAGCGGGCGCGGTACAATCTTCGCAAATCGCCGCGGCGCTCTGGCACCTCCCCCGGCAATATATTCTTGCGTGCGCATGCTTGACTTGGCGCGAACTATTGTGCTGTTCAAGCTAGGTTTGACGGTCCGGGTTCGCCCACGTCTCCCGCACTGCCCCTCAGAAGGACGCATCGCTATGAGCAGCCAATTCGACGCAAGCTTCGCCTTCACAGGACCGATCAGAGAGGAGGTTGAAGCGGCGCACCGCCAGGAGGTGGAGCATTCGGCGCACATGCCGGGCAAGATCGCCAACGCGAAGCTGCATGCGAACAACGATCTGCAGCGCTGGGTGATGTCCTGCAACCGGCTTGTCTGGGGCCAGGTGACAGGCCCGCTGCGGCAGCCTACCCGCGAGGAGATCGCCTGGCTGATGGAGCAGTTGAACCCCGAATACCGTGAGCGCCTTCTGGGCGAGGCGCGGATGGCCGCCGAGGCGCGCCATCTGGTCGAGATGCTGGAAGCGGCCGAGGTCGAGGCGCAGGCGCGGCTGGCGGCCCAACGCGTGGAGGACGCCCGCGTCCAGGCGGAGGCACATGCCCGGATGCAGGCGCAGCGAGCCCACGAGGCGAGGAGCCAGGCAGAGCGCCAGCTCTGGGCGGAGTTCGAGGCCTACGACGAAACGCAGAAGGAGGCGCGCTTCAACGCATGGCGTGCCGCGCGCGGGAGATAGCGGCGGCCTCCCCCGGATATCGCGTCAGTGCCGGATCGCTGGGGGTTGAGAGCCTGCCGCCTCGCGCCGGAGACATTTCAACCTAAATCCGGCAGTTGACGTGGCCATTTTCGCCTGAGACTCGTGCATTCTCAGGGACATGAGCCACGATACACCCTATCTTCCGGTTC
>CAVUGF010000024.1:0-105683 GCA_963740975.1 uncultured Alphaproteobacteria bacterium
CACGGCCTATTGCGCTAGTTGAAGCCAAAACTTACAACAGGCATCCTGCGCGTTAGCGAGAACGGGGCGAAGCGCCGGAACGTTGGGAAAGCCGGTTGGATGGGGCCCCGTTTCGCGGCGCGGGCGTGGCGAACCGTTCAAGCAGACCCGGCGTTGCGCCTTCGCGTCACCAGTTAATATTCGGCATATTTCCCGTAAGCCACTATCATGGTTAATGATGCTATGGTTAACGCGCGCACATCTCCCGATTTTTCATGCGTTTTCTCGCGATTTTTGCTATTTTGCTCCTGAATTCTACTGTTCGAAAACTCCGTTAATTATAATCTAAACCTTTATGTTAACGGGAAACAGCGGCCGGCACCGCCGCACGCGGCACCGTATGCGCCAATTTATTGTGCTACTTCAGCATGTTACACCCTTAACGCTTCATCAAAGAATTCGTGCTACATTACTTCAAGATCGAACGGTGCCTTTCCGGTCTCCACAAACCGCCCGGCGCATCGGTTTGGAAAGTTAACATGGCCCTAATCCGAACCCGCAGGGAAGCGCTCGAACCGGCATGGTATGAATTACGAGGACGGAAGCATGCGGAACGCCCTCAATTCCATCCGCGCCGGATCGCGGTTGCGCACACCCCGCTGCCCGGAAGTGCCGTTCAACATGCCGGAACGCCGTCGGCTTGGAGTGCCCGATTTTGACCGTGCATGGAACGGGTAGGCCAGATGCCGGCACGATGCGGCCGCGATCCGGCGCACAAATTGGAAGAGGGCGGCGATCACCGTCTTTGCATCGCCGCCAAACGCGCCTTCAGATGGCTGCGGCTGAAGCCGAAATAGATCGCCATACCCACCACGAGCCAGGCCACAAGCCGGATCCAGGTATCGATGTCGAGCGAAACCATCATGGCGAGGCAGACCAGAATGCCGCCGATGGGCACCAGCGGCACGAACGGCGTGCGGTAGCCGCGCTCCATTTCGGGGTGGGTCTTGCGCAGTATCATCACGCCCGCGCACACGATCATGAAGGCGAGCAGCGTGCCGATGGAGGTCATGTGCCCCAGCACCCGGATCGGTACGAGGCCGCCCAGAAGCCCAGTGCCCAGCATGAAGATCAGGTTCGAAATCCAGGGCGTCTTCCACTTGGGATGCAGCACGGAGAACACCTTGGGCAGGAAGCCGTCGCGCGACATGGCGTAGAAGACGCGGCTTTGTCCAAGCAGCATGACCAGCATCACGGTGGTGAAGCCGCCGATCACGCCAAGCGTGGTCGCGGTCCTGAGCCACGGGAAGGGCGTTTGATTGATGGCGGTTACGACCGGGTGCGCGTCGCCCTGAAGGTCTTTGTAATTGACGAGGCCGGTCAGGACTGCGCCGAAAGCGATATAGAGCACCGTACAGATCACCAGCGAGCCGAGAATGCCGATGGCCATGTCGCGCTGCGGATTTTTTGCCTCCTGCGCCGCGGTCGAGACGGCGTCGAAGCCGATATAGGCGAAGAAGATCACACCCGCCCCGCGGAAGATACCGGACCAGCCGAAATGGCCGAACTCGCCGGTATTCTCCGGTATGAACGGCACGTAGTTCTGCGCCTTGATATAGAAGAACCCGACCCCTACCACCGCGAGCACCACCGCGACCTTGATCACGACAATCGTCGAGTTAACAGCCGCCGATTCCTTGATGCCGCGGATGAGCAGCGCCGAGATCAGCGCAATAATGAACATGGCGGGCAGGTTGACGATGCCATGCACCACGGTGCCGTCGCCAAGCGTGGCGGTCTCGAAGGGCGATAGCGTCCACTGGGCCGGCAGATTGATACCGAAATCGCGCAGCAGCGAGACCACGTAGCGCGACCAGCTCACCGAAACGGTGCCGGCGCCAACGGCATATTCGAGCACGAGGTCCCAGCCGATGATCCAGCCGGCGATCTCGCCAAGCGTCGCATAGGCGTAGGTGTAAGCGCTTCCTGAAACCGGAATCATGCTTGCCAGCTCGGAATAACACATACCGGCGAAGGCGCAGCCGATCGCGGCGATCACGAAGCTGATGACGACGGCCGGACCCGCGTTCTCGCCCGCGGCAAGGCCGGTCAGCGAGAAAAGCCCAGCGCCGATGATTGCGCCGATGCCGAGGCCGATGAGGCTCCAAGGCCCGAGCGTGCGGTGAAGCTGAACGCCGTGGCGATCTTCGGCCATGGCCGCAATATCTTTGCGCTGAAAAATCGAGCCTGCTCCAGACCGCCCATTCATGTTATCGCCTCGCGGCATTCGTGCCCTCTTTCGATCCATTCAGTCCCGGCCTTTACAGAAATACACGAGGCTGCGCAACGCTGGATAGTTCTTCGCGCGCTGCGATAGGCTGTGGATCGCCAAAAGTGGTTGCGCGAGCGATCCTGTTGCGCCTCAAGTTTGTGCCTTGGCGGCTGCGAAAGAAATTGTGAACCTATGTGCCGTTATCGAGGGTTGTATAATAGGAGCTGTGACTACCGCCGGTAGAGATATTTGAGAATTCCGGCACCGAATTAAACATAGCCGGTTTGCAGGTTCTTCGCCTTTGCGGCGCAGCGAAGTACCTGCCCGATATGCAATCTGAGGACAGTTACATAAAACAGCCATTTTCTCCGATGAAAGTTATTTAGATTTGCGTATTCGAGGGTGGTTATGAACATTTCTCCAGAGCTGTGCAGAGCGGCACGCGGGATGCTGGGATGGTCGCAACAGGAGCTGGCCAGCCGGGCGCAGGTAGCGCGCAAGACCATTGCCGACTTCGAATTGAGCCAGGTTACGCCTCACCCCCGGACGTTGCGGGACGTGGTGGCTGCCTTGGAGTTCCGCCGGAGTTCGAATTCCTGCCCGCCGAGACCAACATCTCACGGGGCGGTATCCGCATCCGGTGGGAGGGCAGCGTTGCGCATAGAAGAGCGCGGACCGCTTAGCAAAGCTCCGCTATGGCCGCGCGCAATTCCTCAATGCCAAGCCCCTCCACTGCCGAGGTCGCCAGGACAACCGGGTGGGCGGCGGCGTGCTTCTTGAGTTCCGCTTCGGACTCGCGAATTACCTTAGCAAGATCGCCGGACTTCGGCTTGTCGGCCTTGGTGAGCACTGCCTGATAGGATACTGCGGCCTTGTCGAGCATGGTCATGATCTCGCGGTCGGACGGTTTAATCCCGTGGCGGCTGTCGATCAGGAGCATCACGCGTTTGAGCTGGGCGCGGCCGCGCAGGTAGTCGTGGATGAGCTTGGTCCAGCCCTCGACCAGCGACTTTGGGGCTTTGGCGTAGCCGTAACCCGGCATGTCGACGATATATAAGGCGTCGCCGACCGTGAAATAGTTCAGTTCGCGGGTGCGCCCCGGCGTGTTCGAGACGCGCGCGAGGCTTCGCCGGTTCAGTAGCGCGTTCAAAAGGCTGGATTTGCCGACATTGGAGCGCCCGGCAAACGCAACCTCGACCCTGTCGCCGGCCGGCAGCCCCTCGACGCTCGCGACGCCCAGCGCAAAGTCCGCTGGCGTCTTGAACAATTCGGCTGCCTTGAGCGCCGCCGCTTCGTTGTCATCCACAGCGGACACCGTTGCCTCGTTCCTATTTCACGCGGTCTACCGAAGCCCCCCGGAGAGCCTCACTCGGCCGGCGTGCGGCTCCCGCCATTATTCTTCAGCCGCGACCGCACCTGCTGCACATGTCCGTGCACCTTCTTGATGCCGACATTGTGCATGATATCGATCTCGACCCCCTGCCGCTTCATGATGAAGGCCTGCTGGGAGAAGGACAGAATGTTGTTCCAGGTCCAGTAGAGCACGAGACCTGCCGGGAAGTTCGCCAGCATGAAGGTGAAGATCACGGGCATCCAGGTGAAGACCTGCTGCTGCACCGGATCGGCCGGCGTTGGGTTGAGCCGCATCTGCACCCACATCGAAATGCCCATCGCCAAGGGCAGGATGCCCAGCATCAGGAAATGCGGCGGGGTCCAGGGAATGAGCCCGAACAGGTTGAAGATGGTCGTGGGATCGGGTGCGGAAAGATCCTTGATCCAGCCAAAGAAAGGTGCGTGGCGCATTTCGATGGCGACAAGCAGCACCTTATAGAGCGAGAAGAACACCGGGATCTGGATGAAGATCGGCAAGCACCCGGCCATCGGGTTGACCTTTTCATCCTTGTAGAGCTTCATCAGCGCTTCCTGCTGGCGCGCCTTGTCGTCCTTGAAGCGCTCCTGGATCAGCTTCATCTCCGGCTGCAGCTTCTTCATCTTGCTCATCGATTCGAACGACTTGTTCGCGAGCGGGAAGAAGGCCGCCTTCACAACGACGGTTGTCAGCAGGATGGCAACGCCGAAATTGCCGACAAGCTGATAGAGGAAGTCCATCAGGTAGAACATCGGCTCGGTAAGGAAGAAGAACCAGCCCCAGTCCACGAGCTTGTTGAAGCGGTCGATCCCAAGGTCGGTCCTGTATTTTTCGAGGAGCTTGACCTCCTTGGCGCCGGCAAACAGCCCGTCACGGTTTCCTTGCCGCCGGGCGCTACCGTGACCGCCTCCTGAATGAAATTGGAATAGTAGTGCTTCTGCTCGTTGCCGAACATCATCCCGTCGAACGGCTTCGCCTGGTTCGGGATGAGCACCGCCGCCCAATATTGGGAGGTGATGCCGATCCACCCGCCTTTGGCCGTGGAGTTGATGTCCTTGGCGTTCCTGGTGGCCGGATCGTAGTTCTTGAGTGCGGACGAATAGGTGGTCTCTTTAAGCCCACTGCTGCCGAAGACGCCGATCAGCCCTTCATGCAGCACCGAATAGCCCAGAGTTGTGGGCTCGGTCAGCTCGGCCACCTGCCCCCAGGGCCTGAGCGTCAGCGGGTGGCCGGTCTTGTTCTCCACCTCGTCGGAGATGGTGAACATGTAGTGGTCGTCGACGGAGATCGTGCGCCGGAAGATAAGGCCCGCGTCGTTGTCGTAGCGCAGTACCACCGGGTGGTTCACGGTCAAGGGCCCCGTGCCCTCTTGCTGCCAGACCGTGTCCTCGCCGGGAAGCTTCACGCCGGGCTCGTTCGTCCACCAGCCGGTATAGGTGAAATAGGGATGCGGGCTCCCCGAAGGCGAGAGCAGGACGACCTTGGGGCTCTTCGGATTGACCGTCTCCGTGTAGTTGCGCAGGATCACATCGTCGATCCGGGCACCCTTCAGGTTGATTGAGCCTTGCAGAGCGGGACTGTTGATTTCAACGCGCGGCGAAGCGGCGATTGCAGCCTCGCGGGTGGCATAGCCCGCGACCGCCGCCGGCTGCATGGATGGTATGGGGGCGCCGGGAGAAACTGCCGGCGCAGGTGGCGCTCCAGGCGCTGCCGTCTCGCCCTGGGCGGGCTTCGGCGCATTCTGGGTGGCCTCTGTGTGTTGCTGTTTGCGCGCCCGTTCGGCCGACGGCTGCAGGTAAAGGAGATCCCAGCCGATGACGAAGGCGAAAGAAAGCGCAATGGCAAGCCAAAAGTTTCTGTTGTTTTCCATAACCCGCTCTAGGGAGAATTGTCAAAAACGCGTGAGAGCACCCGCGAAAGCGGGACTGCCGGTCCGCTTGTAGCCGGCTTATGTCCGCGAGGAAACATAAACCGCGCAAACCCGTGCCGCCATTGCATGATATGGTGACTGTCCCATCAGGGTGCGCGGGCTGTTCACGTTATGGAACGCGATTGTCCTGTCCGCAAGTAGTTGGGCGAAATTTAAGCGTGCCAGCCCCCCTGCCCAGGGCTTTTCGATGCTGAAACAATTCAGCATGGGAGCTTCGAGAAACCGTTGAGCGCCCGGTTCCGGCATGATCGAAACTCGCTCCCCTCCGTTAATCGATGAGCAGCTCAGGCAAGCACCCCTCGCAATTTTAGGCAAGTCTTACTGTGGTCACGCTTTCTGATTAGGTAGGCCAAGGGGCAGGAGACACAAGGGGACAATATGCCGTTCGCATCGTATTGGCGCGCCCGGATTTCGGGCGCGGGTTTGTTCTTGGCTATCTTCGCATTTGGCTTTGGGGCACTGGCCCAGGACGCCAGCGGCGCCAAGCCGGACGCAGCATCGTGCGAGGCGCGGGAGATCGCCGCGGCGATTCGCGGCTGCACGGCGCTCATCGAGGGGGCAGCGCCGGGCGATGCGAAGCTGACACAATCCTTGATCAACCGCGGCAAGGCTCACGCCAAGCGCTCGTACTATTCCGACGCGGTTGCCGATTTCAACCGGGCCATAGAATTAGATCCCAAGAACGCGAAAGCCTATCTGGAGCGCGGCCGGGCTTACGATGAACTGTCGGATCGATCCCGCGCGGAAGCGGATCTGGCGGAGGCGATGCGGCTGGACCCTGCCGATCCCGAAGCTTACGCCTCCAGAGGCTGGCTTCGCCGGAACTCAGGAAATAAGGAAACCGCGAAGGCCGATTTCGAGCAGGCGATAAAGCTCGCCGATAGCGCGATAGAGGCGAAACGGAACCTCGGCGGCGCCTATACCGCCAGGTCCGATGCCTATGCGGGCATCGAGGACTACGCCCGGGCCATCTCCGATTTGGAGGATGCGATAGAGCTGTATCCGCAGGACGAGACATATTACGCGGATCGCGGCGCGGTTTATAGCCTCAAAGGCCAATACGACAAGGCCGCGGCCGATTACGCCAAGGCCCTGGAACTCCAGCCGGAATATTGGCGCGGGCTAAGCTTGCGAGGGGGCCTGTCCGTTGCGCGGCTCGACTACGATAAGGCCATCGCCGACGCCACCGCGGGGATCAAGCTGAACAAGCGCAATGCGCAGGCCTATGCCAATCGCGGCTATTATTATCGTAGCAAGAAGGACTTCGCCCACGCTGTCGCCGACATCGGCGAAGCGATCCGGCTCCTGCCCAATTTCACCAATGCCTATGCCAACCGGGGGTGGGCCTATTTCGGGCAGAAGGACTACGAACATGCGCTCGCGGACTTCAAGCGGACACTTGAACTGAACCCGAAGCTCACGGGAGCCCACAATGGCATAGGGCAAATCTATATTGCCCAGAAGGATTTTCAGCATGCCATCGCGGAGTACGATGCGCTGATCGCCGCGGATCCCAGCTCTGAAAGCTACGTGATGCGAGGCGACGCCTATAGGTCGATGGGCGAAAACGATAAGGCGATAGCCGATTTGAGCGAGGCCGTCCGCCTGAAGCCGGATAACAGGGCAGCCCTGGGGACGCGGGAGTTGATCTACGCCAAGACCGGCGACACTCAAAAACAAATCGCCGATTTGAAGGAATTGACGCGGCTCCTTCCTGACGAAAATACGTACTATATTACACTGGCCCAGGCTTACGGGAAAATTGGGGACAACGATCGCGCCATATCCGTGCTCGACCAGCTCGTTCGCAAAAAGCCCGGCGACACATTTACTTATGAAGTCAGGGCGACTTTTTATGCAAACGCTGGCGAGTACGACAAGGCAATCGCGGATGCCAACGAAATTATCCGGCTGAAGCCTGACGATCCGGAAGGCTACAGCCGAAGGGCACACTATTATTTCAGGAAGAGCAATTTCGACAACACGATTTCCGACCTTACGCAAGCGATCCGCCTAAATCCGGACGGGGCTGCCTCCGAATACTGGGTGCGCGCCAACGCCCGCAATTACAAGGGCGACTACGTGCATGCGATCGAGGATGCGACGCACGCCATCGAATTGGCGCCCAACCTTGAGGTGGAGCAGTTGCGGGGCGGTGTGGCCCGGGAGAGCTATAAAATCCGGGCACTTGCCCGCGCCAACATCGGTGACTTCGAGAGCGCGCTTGCCGACTACAACGAGGCCATCAAGCTCGCTCCGGACGACGCTGACGTTTATGCGGCCCGCGGGCAGTTCTATTACTGGCAAAAGCAGTACGATCTAGCCATCCAGGACGCCGGCAAGGCTCTCCAGTTTGCCCCTTCGAATTGGCTCCCACGCAGCATCAGGGCTGCGGCGCTTGTCCGGCAGGGCAGGCTGGAGGAGGCCGGCAAAGAGGTGGACATTGGCTTGCGCTCTGGCTCGAACCGGGACTTCTTTATCTCCATCCGGGGCAGCATCGCTTACGAGCAGGGCAAATACGCTCAGGCCGTCGACGACCTGACCGAAGCGCTGCAATTGTCGATGTTCAAGACGCCGATTGACTACATGCGCCGCGGGCTGGCTTACGAAAAGCTCGGGCAGAAAGCGCTGGCCATGGCGGATTATACCGCCGCCATTGGGCTGAATGTGCCAACTCCAAGCCAGCGCGACGCCCGCGTGATCGCGCGCGAAAGGCTGGGCGTGCTGCAGGGCGAAACCGTCGCCGAAAAACAGCAGCCCGCGCAAACGCAACAGCAGAAAGCGCAGCCCATCGACCCCGGCCGGCGCATCGCGCTCGTCATCGGCGTGGGGGCCTACAAAAATGCGCCGGCCCTGCGCAATCCGCCGAACGACGCGGCGGCCGTGGCCAAGGCATTCCGCGATCTGGGCTTCACCGAGGTGATCGAGGTCCAAGATCCGACCCGTGCCGCCCTTGAGTTCCGCCTTCATGTCCTTCGGCGACAAGACGCCGAACTCCGATTGGGCGGTCGTCTTCTATGCGGGCCATGGCATGCAGGTGGACGGGCACAACTACCTGATCCCAACCGACGCCAGGCTCGCAAGCGACCGCCATGTGGATTACGAGACGCTCGTGCTCGACAAGGTCATCGAGAGCCTGAACGGCACGAAGAAGCTGGGGCTCGTGATCCTCGACGCCTGCCGCGACAACCCGTTCCTGAAGCGCATGCGGCAGACTCGCTCGGCGCGTTCCTTCGGGCAAGGGCTGGCGGCCGTGGAGCCAAGCCAGGGTCAGATGATCGTCTACGCCACCAAGGACGGCTCAGTCGCCGAGGACGGCGAGGACGGCCATAGCCCCTTCACGAATGCCCTGCTGGAGCACATCGGCGAGGCGCGTCTCGATATCCGGTTGATGTTCAGCAAGGTGCGGGACTCAGTCCTGCAAGCGACGCAAAACCGCCAGCAGCCCTTTACCTACGGCTCCCTGCCCGGCGAAGGACTGTTCTTCAATCTCGAGGGAAGGTGACGCGGCGCCCTGGCGCGAAATGAAGAACTGAGGTGGACCAGCAATTCTCAATATGGCATTGGCTCGGATTTCCCTTGATGTGTTGCGGCGGATAGGAAGGGGCGGACCGTGCAGCGATCAAGGCGGAGCCGGTGGAGCTTTGACGAAAGCAATGGTTTGCAGGAAGTCTTCCCCCGACGGAAAAAACAGGAAGGCCGTCACGGCGGCAATCGTGTTGAAGAACTGGTTCCGCGAACCGTGTTTCTGGCGTGCCAGGCGCCAGAGTTCGTCCACGATATCGCATGCTGTGTGCATGGCGAAGGCGAGCAGATTTAGCGCCACGAGAACGGCGGAGAGATTTTTCTTGCCGTGACCGAAATTGTGCTCAAGGTGATATCCTTTTGTTTTGAGCACATTGAATGTTTCGTTCTCTATCTTCCACCTGGCACGCCCGCAATCGGTAAGCTCCGCGACATTTGCTGCGTTGACATCGAGATTTGTAACGAAACTGTTGCCGTAGGTGACCTTACCGGCGGCATCGGTAATCTCGATCTCGAACCAATTGACGGCCAAGGCATCCTTGCCATCGCGTAGAGTAATGCAGCAAAGCCAGCGATAGCGGTGGACAGAACGCTTTTTGCCCTTTTTGACTATCTTCTCGCAGGTGGAAAGCTCCGCCCCGGCAACGTACTCCTGGATCAGCGGGTGAGAGGATGGCTTGCAGACGAAGATGAAGTCTCCGCCAGCAGCCTTCACCGCCTCGCAGAGAGGCTGGCGCGAGAAAAGATCGCCGCCAAGGTAGATGGGCTTAAGCATTGCATAGCGCGAACCATGAGCGGCGAGCCAGCGTTTGGCCGCCGCATTCTCGCAATCTTGCTTATCGGCCCCGTCCTGGGACACGATAAATTCCGGCGGAAGCGGGATCACCTTATCGTGGCCGGGTGCAACCAGCGTTGCCCCCAGCATGGCGTGATAATATTCCATTCCGGCTGTGCCGCGCCGCCGTGCCAGGCAATTCGGGCAGCCGATCTCCTTGGAGCAGAAATATTCGGTCCCATCCAAGGCAATCAAGACGTGGCCTGCCAGCCGCCGGAATGCGTCCAACCCTTCTTTTTCCTGCTCAAGCCGCGAGGTAACCTCGAAGAACACTGAGTTGAGCAGTCCGGGAGATACGGGGTCAAGCATATCGCGGATACGATTATCGCTGGGGATTTTGCCCATGCCGAACAGGCTTTGGCCGTTCGAGCGCCCATGCCCCTCTTCCAGCCGCCGCATGGCCGCAGCGAATCCGATTCGCTGGCGGCTGTGGATCCCCTTGGCCCATGTGAGTCAGTGTGCCGCACCGCCGCCATATTGAGTATTGCTGGGCGGAAGGCAGCATGCTGGTAATCGCCAACGATGTAGTCCAGGCTCCCAACGACAAGCAGCAGCTTGAGCCGATGCTGGCCAAGGCCTGCGCCCTGCCCGAAGAGCTGGGCAAGGTTGAAACAATGCTCGCCGATAACGGTTACTTCAGCGAGGCCAACGTCAATGCGTGCGAGGCGGCCGGGATCGAGCCGTTGCTCGCCATGGGCTGGGACTCGCATCATCCATCCTTGCTGGAGCGCTTCGCCGGGGCTCCGCCCGCGCCGGAAAATCCAACGCCCGTGGAAGCCATGGCTCACCGCCTGCAAACGCCCGAGGGCAAAAATGCTACACTCTTTAAGCCCGCCGCGGTAAAACGGCCACCAGATGTTCAGAAAACTTTAGGGATTGCACGGGCAGCCAAGCCCCCGTAAAGGAAAGCCTAATTGCCGCATTTGTGCACGGTGGACGGAGTTGCGGATGAAACGCTTCATTTCTCGTGAGTTGTTTGGCGCCATTGCACTGTGCGTGGCGGCTCTTTGGTTCGCCGCCCTTTACGTGAAGCCAGCGCCGCCGGATCACTTCACGATCACCACATCGGCCAAGGGCAGCGCTTACTATCAGCTTGCAGAGCGGATCAAGGCTGAGGCGGCCAGGAAGGGCGTCAAGATCGAGATCCGGGAGTCGGGCGCGTCCTCCGAGAATCTCAAGCTGCTCAAGAACCCGGATTCCGGCGTGCAGGCGGGCTTCGTGCAGGGCGGCCTCACCAACAGCATCGAGTTCGCCCAGCCTGCATTCGATGGGGCGGCTCATCACCGAGCCGGTCTGGGTGTTCTACCGCGGCACCGAAAAGCTCGACCATCTCACACAGCTCTATGGCAAGCGCATTCTGACCGGCCCCGGCGGCAGCGGAACCAGCATACCGGCGAGGAAGCTGCTGGCAGCCAACGGCATCACGGCCGAAAATTCCTCGCTGATCTCGATGCCGCTTGCCGATTACGCCGCCGCATTCGAGAAGGGCACGGCCGATGCCCGGCTTCCTCGTTCTGGGGGCCGAGGACAACCGGCTGCAAGCGCTGATGCAACAGCCCGGCGTGCGCATCATGAACATGCCCCAGGCTGGCGCACTCATTCAGCGCTACCCCTACCTGAGCCCGGTTACGCTGAGGCAAGGCGTGGTGGACTTTGTGCGAAACGTCCCTGAGGAGGATACTTCGCTGGTCGCGACGAAGGCGGCGCTGCTCGTCCGCGACGACCTGAATTCCGCGCTGGTAACGGTGCTGTCGCAGGCGATCCTCGCTGTGCAGAGCAAGCCGGCACTCAAGGAAAATGGCGACGCCAAACTGTTCACGCTGGGCGTCGAAGCCCTCTCCGACGATCCGGAGTTTAACGTGCCCGACGATGCGCGCCGGGTGTACAAGAACGGCCCAACCTTCTTCCAACGCGTGCTGCCGTTCTGGGTCGCCACACTGCTCGACCGCGCCTTCATCATGATCCTGCCGCTGATCGGTATCATCCTGCCGCTGGCCCGGGTCGTGCCCATCATCTACAATTGGCGCATGAAGCGGCGCATCCTGAACTGGTACCGCGAACTCAAGAACCTGGAGCACAGCCTGCCCAAGACCGCACCGCTCGACGTTATCGAGTTGCGGGAGCAGGAGCTTGCGCACATCGAGGACGGCGTGCAGAAGATTTCGGTGCCCATCCACCTGTCGGCCGATTTCTACGAGCTGCGCAACCACGTCGAGTTTGTGAAGCGCCGCATCCAGCAATTGCGCGACGCGCAGGCAAAGACCGGCGGACAGGCGGTGCCGGCAGAATAGGGCACGCGTCTGGTTGCAAGGGCAGGTTCCGGCTTGATCGAAGCGCGCAACCCCTGTCCCTTGCATGTTGGAGGCGGGCCCGAATCGCTTTGGTGATGAGGGCGCCGCAAGAGGGATGGCCATCCCTCTTGCGGCGGGCGGGCGGGACCGTCAGTCCCATAAGCTTTTGGCTTGCGGGAGAGCTTGGTCCGTCCGCCCCGGCTCGTGTTCTGAACAGATGATTGGGGAGCAAGTCCCGCATGCAAGGCAAGATAACATCCGTACGAGCCGATGAAGCAGTTTACGTGGGCATCGACGTCGTAAAGCGTGGCTCGACGTTTATCTGCACCCAACTGGCCAGAGTTTCCGCGTTCCCAACAGCAAAGAGGGTATCCGGCGCCTGCGCAAGGAATGGCCGGTCCAAGGTGGCGCTTGTCATTGTGGAGGCGACCGGCAAGCTGCACCGGCTTGTGCACCGCGTACTCAGCCAGGCGGGCTATCTGGTTGCCGCCGTCAATCCCCAGCGCCCGCGCGAGTTCGCCAAGTCGATCGGGCAGCTTGCCAAGACTGACGGGATCGATGCGCGGATTCTGGCGCTTTTTGGCGCCGCCACCGGCCCTAGGACCACACCCGTTCCGGCCAAGACGGCGGCGGAGCTTCAGGAGCTGGTCTTGGCCAGGCAAGCCGTCAAGGCCGATGAAACCGCACTCAAGAACCGGCACGGCACCGCTGAAAGCGCGCTTCTGAAGCGGCTTCTCAAACGTCAGCTCGCTGCTTGCGAGCGGGCGGCGGCAGACCTTGACGCGGCCATCGCGGCGCTGATCGAAGGCGATTTTGTCCTGAAAAGCCGGTACGAAATTCTTCTGTCCATTAAAGGCGTCGGGCCGGCCGTTGCGGCAACCCTCGTGGCCTGCCTGCCCGAGCTTGGGCTCATTTCTGCCGCCAAAGCCACGGTGCTTGTGGGCGTCGCCCCCCTCAACGACAATTCCGCGGATCGCCAGGGCCTGCGCCGCATCCAGGGCGGCCGTGCCCATGTCAGGACCGCGCTTTACATGGCGGCACTTTCCGCCGCCCGCTGCAACCCGGACCTGAAAGCCTTCTACGCCGGGCTGCGCGCCAGAGGCAAACAGGCCAAGCTCGCCTTGACCGCAGTCATGCGCAAACTCGTCATCCTGGCCAGCGCCCTCATCCGCGAAAACAGGACATGGACCGAAAAACATGCTTGACCTCAAACACAGATGCTCTCCCACGCAAGCTCGCCTTGGCGAGCCTGCCACTCAAGAGTGTCCATATCCGCAAGCGGATATGGATGGGAGAGGGGACGCCCTCAGAATGGCTGCGGGGGGACTCCCTCTCCCATGGGGAGAGGGCTGGGGTGAGGGGGAGATTCCCTCCGTTCAGGGCACTATCGAGCGATGCGCCTCCGCTGGGACGGCGCTGCGGAGTATGTGCAACCGCGTTCTCTGTCTAGCTCAGAAGCTAGCGGGGTGTGTCGCCGTTGCTGGTGTGCCAGGCCTGGATGCCATCCCAGATTTCCTGGATGGTCTCGGCGAAGAAGAACAGCTCGCGATCCTCCTGGTCGACGACGCCTTCATCCACGAGGAAATCGAAATCGATCGCGCGCCGCCAGTAGCGTTCGCCCACGAGCACGACCGGCATCGGCTTGATCTTGCGCGTTTGCACCAGCGTCAGCACCTCGAACAGCTCGTCGAGTGTGCCGAAGCCGCCGGGGAAGGCAACCAGCGCCTTGGCGCGCAAGAGGAAGTGCAGCTTGCGTATCGCGAAATAGTGGAAGCTGAAGCAGAGGCCCGGCGTGATGTAGGGATTCGGATATTGCTCGTGCGGTAGCACGATGTTGAGGCCCACCGACTGAACGCCCGCGTCGAATGCGCCGCGGTTGGCCGCTTCCATGATGCCAGGCCCGCCGCCCGTCATGATGACGCTGTCGTAGTTGCCGCTTGTTCTGTTGGCCAGGCTCGCGATCCGGCCGAACTCGCGGGCGATCTCGTAATAGCGGCTGTTCTCAAGGATGCGCTGGGCTATGGCAAGCTTGCGGGCCAGCCCCTTATTGCCGGGATCGGCAGCCGCTTCGGCGGTCAGCACATCAACTTTGCGCTGCGCGGCAGGAGGCTCGCAGATGCGGGTGCTGCCGAACACCACGATGGTGGAACGGACGCGATGCTCCTCCAGCAGCAACTCAGGTTTGAAGTAATCGAGCTGCAGGCGCACGCCGCGCATGCCGTCCGTCGCCAGAAAGTTCACATCCTCGTCGCCGCGGCGGTAGCTGGGGCTGCCCAGAATTGCTTGGACGCGCTCCGGCGCAAACGGATCTTCCTCCTTGGATTTGGGCCATTGCCAGGGAAGCGGTTCGCGCCGTTCCATATGCGGTTTCGGTGGTATGCTTTTTTTCCTGGCCAAAGCCGCCTCCTTAAGTCCCCCCTCGCTCTGTGTCTGTCCCAGCATGCTTGCCTTGGCAAGCTTGCGTTTCTGAGATCCCGCGTCCGCGAGCGCATGCAGGTGGAAGTGAGGCCACCAGAACTCCCGCTATGAGGAATCCGGCCGTTCCTTCTCCCCCTGGGGAAAGGAACAGGACGAGGAGGTTTCTCTGCCGCAATGGTGCGATGCCGTTGTGGTGCCTTCCTTGACAAACCGCTCACTTCGCCCACGGTCTTATCATAGTTAATGCGCGTATGGTAAATTCCACCTTTTTGGTTTGAATACGGCTAAGGTTTTGCGCTAATTTGCGGTGAACACCTTCCTGTTTCGCGATAGGGGAAATATCATGCGCAGGGCTTACCTCGGTTGCACGCTTGGCATGCTCGCGGCCTTTGGGTCTCCAGCGGCGCAGGCGCAGAGCTTCCCCGCCGTTCTTGCCACACCCAGGGCTCCAGACACCGCACCTGGCCATGCCATTCCGATTCCGATTACCATGCGGGTGGATATGCCGGTTTTGAGGGGAACGTATCTCACGCATAGGAGCTTCATCGCGACCTGGGTGCATGTGTACCGGCCTCTGGGCTATCCCACGCTGCCAACGGAGCTGACGCTCAGCCGTTCCCGGCAGCAGCTTCTGGTCAAGCCGAAACCTCAGCCCTGATTGACGCGTGCCTCCATGGCCACAGGCGGCTGTGACGGTCCGCCCCGGCGAGATATTCCTGGCTCAGCGGATGGGAGGGCGGCTTGCACGTAAAGATGAAATTTCCGCCGGCGGCCGTCACGGCCTCGCTCAGCGGCTGGCGCGAGAATAGATCGCCGCCAAGATAGACTGGGTTGAGCGCAGCGTGCCGCGACCGTGGGCGCGAGCCAGCGTTTGGCCGCTTTGCTTTCGCAATCCTGTTTCTGCGCACAGTCCTGGGGCACAATAAATTCCAGCGAGAGCGGGATAATTTCGCCGTGGCCGGGCGCGACCAGCGTTGCCCCCAGCATGGCGTGAAAATATTCCGTCCCTCCGTTGCCGCGCCGCGCAGTTCGGTCACTTGATTTCCTTGGAGCGGAAATACCCGGTGCCATCCAAAGCAATCAACTCACGCTCCCCCAATCGCTGGTACGCTACAAGGCCGCCTTTTGCTTGGCAGAGCGGAGAGGGTATTCCAAAAAGCACCGGGCTCAGCAGCTCCGGATACGCCGCATCGAGCATGTGCCTAAGCGATTGCCGTTGGGGGGGGCGATGCCGGACAGGCTCCGGCAATTCGAACGGCCATGTCCCTCTTCCAGCCGCCGCTGGTGGGCCAGAAGCGAGGGGCTCTGCATGCAGAACACCTGAAATGCGGATACCGAAGTCCGCCATGACGTGCCGGCTGTTCGCGCCCCAGCGCCCGTCTGGAAACGTCTCAAGGCAGGTCCGCAACGGGCCCAGCGGGGTCTGCAACGCTCGCATCGCCGCAGCGAATCCGGCTCGTCCGCCGCTGTAGATCTCCTGCGCCCCCCTGAGTCAATGCGCCGCACCAGCGCAGGCGCCGCCGTCATATCGAGAATTGCTGGCCCTTGTCCGTTTTAGTTGTGCGCTTCAGAATCTTCTGTTAGACAAGCGGCTCAGTCAAAGCTGAATTGCTCGACGTTGCGGTCGTGGCGGAACGGTAGACGCGCTAGCTTGAGGTGCTAGTGGGGCAACCCGTGGAAGTTCGAGTCTTCTCGACCGCACCATTTTACCTTTCTCCGCCGGTTTGGTACGATGCAAGCTGTGTTCTTACAAATGACGGAGCACCGATATAGCTCGCGCGTATGGCCCCACAGGTCCAGGTAATCCGCGGTCAGGTGGATGTTGCACTTGAAGTGCCCTACATAAACTGCGTCGCAGCGGACGAGCGTGCTGAACAGCTGCCAGTACGCCTGGGTTAAGCGCCCGCCGCAAAGATGGCGCTAGCGGCCGCGCCGTTCTTCCAACTCATCGAGCATCGCAAAGAGCGGCAGCACCGCCTCCTCATAAGCCGCCTGGCCGGTCGCGAACCCCGTCTTGTAGACGCCGTTATCGACCCTGGCCGGAAATCTGCGCATTCTGAGGTGGTGCTGGTTGGGTTGCCGTCCAAGCGCCGGAAAGATAAAGGCCGCCCCGGAGGACGGCCTTCGCCGATTGTCGAATATTGTACGGGAGCCGGTTTAGCTCGCTGGCTGCTCCGCTGCGGGCTGATCGCCAGTTGGCGCGGTTTCCTTGCCGGTATTCTGGTCGATGCCTTTCATCACCAGCCGCACCTTGCCGCGGTCGTCGAAGCCCATGACCTTGACGTAGACCTCGCTGCCCTCTTTCAGAATCTCCGAGGCGTGCTTCAGCCGCCGGTCGGCCATCTGCGAGATGTGCACAAGGCCGTCGCGGGCGCCGAAAAAGTTCACGAAGGCGCCGAACTCGACGATCTTCACGACCTTGCCCTTGTAGATCTGGCCGACCTCGGGCTCGGAGGCGATCATCTTGATGCGGTTGATGGCATCCTTGATCGAGTTCAGGTTTGCAGCCGCGATCTTCACCGTGCCATCGTCGGAGATATCGATCTTGGCGCCGGTCTCCTCCACAAGCCCGCGGATGACCGAGCCGCCTGAGCCGATCACTTCGCGGATCTTATCGGTCGGGATGGTGATGGTCTCGATGCGCGGCGCATGTTCGCCCAGTTCCCCGCGCGCGGTGCCGAGCGCCTTGGACATCTCGCCCAGGATATGCAGGCGGCCTTGGAGCGCCTGCTCCAGGGCGGTCTTCATGATCTCCGTGGTGATGCCGGTGATCTTGATGTCCATCTGGAGCGCCGTGACACCGTTCGCGGTGCCGGCCACCTTGAAGTCCATATCGCCGAGGTGGTCCTCGTCGCCGATGATGTCCGAGAGGACAGCCACGCCGTCGGCCTCCTTGATGAGGCCCATGGCGATGCCCGCCACCGGCGCCTTCAGCGGAATGCCCGCATCCATCATCGCCAGCGAGGCGCCGCAGACGCTCGCCATCGACGAGGAGCCATTCGACTCGGTGATCTCGGAAACCACGCGGATGGTGTATGGGAAGGTATCCGGGCCGGGCAGGATCGGATGCACTGCGCGCCAGGCAAGCTTGCCGTGGCCGATCTCGCGGCGGCCGGGCGAGCCCATGCGGCCCGTCTCGCCCACTGAGTAGGGCGGGAAGTTATAGTGCAGGAGGAAGGTTTCCTTGTAGGTGCCCTCCAGCGAGTCGATCCACTGCTCGTCTTCGCCGGTGCCGAGCGTAGCCACCACGAGCGCCTGCGTCTCTCCGCGGGTGAACAGGGCGGAGCCATGCGTGCGCGGGATCACGTGGACCAGGCAATCGATGGGCCGCACTGTAACCAGATCGCGGCCGTCGATGCGCTTGCCCGTCTTGAGGATGCTCGACCGGACGATGTTCTTCCCGATCTCCTTGAAGGCGCCGGCGAGCTTCACCTTGTCGCCCGCGTCCGAGTCCGCCGTGAGCAACTCGGCCATGGCCTTCGCCTTTGCCTCGCCGACCTTGTTATTGCGGTCCTGCTTGCTCGCAATCTGGAACGCCTTCTTGAGGTCGCGCTCGCAGAGCTTCTTGACCTTGGCCTCGAACTCGTTCTTCGTCTCGGGCACATCCCACGGCTCCTTCGCCGCAGACTTGGCCAGGCTGATGATGGCGTCGATGACCGGCTTGTAGCCCTGCTGGCCAAACACAACCGCGCCGAGCATGACCTCCTCGGACAGCTCCTTGGCCTCGGACTCGACCATTAGCACCGCGTCGCCCGTGCCAGCCACCACGAGGTCGAGCTGGGTGTCTTTCATCTGGTCGACGGGTGGGTTGAGGATGTACTGGCCCTTTATGTAACCAACCCTCGATGCCCCGATCGGCCCAAGGAACGGCAGGCCGGAAAGCGTCAGCGCCGCGGATGCGGCAACCAGAGCCACGACGTCCGGATCGCTCTCCAGGTCGTGGGAGAGCACGGTGACGACGACCTGCGTCTCATTCTTGAAGCCCGGCGCGAAAAGCGGCCGGATCGGGCGGTCGATCAGGCGCGAGACCAGCGTCTCGCGCTCGCTCGGGCGGCCTTCGCGCTTGAAGTAGCCGCCGGGGATCTTGCCCGCCGCGTAAGCCTTTTCCTGATAGTTGACCGTGAGGGGGAAGAAATCCTTGGCCGGATCGGCCTCGCGGTTCGCAACCACGGTGGCAAGGACGGTGGTTTCGCCATATTTCGCGAGCACTGCCGCATCGGCCTGGCGGGCGATGCGCCCCGTCTCAAGCGTAAGTGTGCGGCCGCCCCATTCTACTTCTTCCCGGTGTATTTCGAACATTTCGCTATTCCAACAGCTTCAGCCGGAGGCCCTTCCCCCGGCTCGTTTCTTTGCGTCATTTATGTGCGCGGGCCACACTTAGCGCAAAATCATGCACGCTCCTAGCGGGGATTTGCCAGCCGAAGTTCTTTCCACGGGAGAAACACTTGGCTTCCGCTGGCATAGGTTAAGCTTCAGCCTGCGTCTCAGCCTACGATGGGATCGTCGCGGCCGGAGAGCCGGCGGGCAGCCACATGCGCGAAACGTAAGGTCAGCGCCTTGCGGCGCGCTGCGGAAAGCGGTGCGGCAGCAGGCTCCCGCACCAGGATGGCCTCGTATTCGTCCGAAATGAAAAGGCCCGCGTCCTGAGGCAGGATCTCTGCCGGGAATTCAGGACCCACCGCGAAGAAGAACCGGTCGCACCATTCCAGATAGTCTTGCCATTTGCTGTCGGACCGGAAATCGGGCACGCCAGACTTCACCTCCACGATCCAGATTTCCCCCTTCCCGCCAAGCGAAAGAATGTCCGCGCGCCGCCCGCTTTTGAGCGGAAATTCGGTCAGCGCGCCTTGGCCCATGGATTCGAGCAGGCGGATGGCGCCACGCAGCGGCCTCGGCTCCGGCCTTCCAGTTTTTTTCGCGGGGGCAAGTAACTGGGGCACGTCTGTCCCGTGTTCAAGTTTAGCCACGATGGACCCGATACCTCGCTCGCTTGTTCGGCTGACCGGAAGGATTCGGAAAAGCGCGCCTTTCGATGCCTGAAATTTGAGCATGACTATGCCACCGGACGGCAGCCCCGCAAAGCCAGCTGCTTCTCTGGGCATTTGCCTGCCCGAAGCGCGGCCACGGAGGCATGGGTTCTTGCGCCGGGCCTAGTCGATATGACGCGCGGCAAGAGGGAAGTGGCACAGCGTTAGATTGTACGCAAGGTAAAGTACACCTATGCGCCAGGCAATCTTCGGGATAATTGCAGAGATATATTTTGTAACTCATTAACGGCTTGTATCCTTATTCTCACACTCGGGCCGGAACCGCCAGTCAATGCACCGTTGAGTTTGACAAATGTTGCGCCTAGTGCCCAGAGTATGCCCGCGACTTTCCGGGGGGATGGCATGCGGTATCGCAATTGGGATTTTGGAATTGGGCAAGCCTGTGTGGCGGCAGCTTTGGCAGCGCTGATACAGGCGGGAGCCGGCGTCACACCGGCGGCGGCGATTGAGGCGGCAACGCCGGCCAATCATCCGTTCTGGGCGATCGATGAGCTGAGGGCAGGCGTGTTCGATCACGCGCTCGAAGACACCGCCAGCGAACGCGGCGTCGCATTGAACCTCGAAGTTCTCGGCGGCCGCCTGCCAGGCAGCTACGGGAACAGCGTGCTGGACATCTTCCTGACCCCCAGGCCGCATCTAGGTACGACAATCGGCTTCGGCAAAACGGACGAATTTTATTGGGGTCTTACCTGGGACGCCAAGCTGTTCGGGCCACTCTTTCTCGAAGCGTCCTTCGGCGGTGCTGCCCATGACGGCCCAACCAGCCATCCAGGCTTGCCTGCCTATGGCTGCCAAGTGAATTTCCGGGAGTCCGGCTCTCTCGGCTATTCTGTCAACCAGCATTGGAAGGTGATGGTCGAGGTCGACCACATGTCGAACGCCAATCTTTGCCATCCGAACCATGGCCTGACCAATGCAGGTCTCCGGCTAGGATACCATTTCTAACTGTGTTATATAGAAAGACCTTGCAACGAGGTCTTTGATAGCACAGCGAATGGTTGTTCTCACAAAAATCTACACCAGGACCGGCGACGGCGGTACGACCGCCCTCGGAAGCGGCGAGCGCGTTCCCAAAACCGCTACCCGGATCGAAGCTTACGGCACCGTTGACGAGACCAACGCCGCCATCGGTGTGGCGCGCTTGATGCTCGCCGAAGACCGGCAGGACGTGGCCGCGATGCTAGCCCGCATCCAGAACGACCTTTTCGATCTCGGCGCCGATCTCTGCGTTCCCGGCGGCGGCGAGCCGCTGCCTTACACCCCGCTCAGGATCAAGGACGCGCAAGCCGGACGGCTTGAGCAGGAAATCGACGCCATGAATGCAGAAATGGCGCCGCTGGCATCCTTCGTCCTGCCGGGAGGCTCAAAGGCCGGAGCGGCGCTGCATCTTGCCCGGACAATCTGCCGCCGCGCGGAGCGGCGCATCGTGCAGTTGAAGCTCGAAGGCGAGCCCGTGAGCGATGCGGCCTGCCGCTATATCAACCGGCTTTCCGATCACCTGTTCGTCGCCAGCCGCTATGTGAACGGCAAGGGCAAGGACGACCTGCTTTGGCAGCCTGGGCAAAATGGGTGACCGGCTGCGCGGGGCCAGCAAAGGTCCCGCAAACGCCCTAGGGGTGGGGCGAAACGCAACTTCACCTTGATTGGATACATAAATGCTCTTTGTGCCGGTTTGGGACCTAAATCCGCTCAAGAAAGTCCGGTTTCAATATGTGACGGTGGGGATTATCGTCCTCAACGCAGTCATTTTCTTCGGCCTTGAGACCAATCTTATTTTCGCGGTGCCTGCGGGTCTGGTCGATGCGCTGTCGCCTAAACCGGAGCAAGTCGTGCCTTGGGGGGCGTTTCTGCAACATCTCTCCGGGCAATATAGGTTGCTGACCTATATGTTCTTGCACGGAAGCGTGCTGCATCTCCTCTTCAACATGCTTTTTCTCTATGTGTTTGGAGACAATGTAGAGGATGCGATGGGCCATTTCCGGTTCATCCTCTTCTATCTGGCCTGCGGGGTCATTGGCGCTGTCGTCTACAGCCTTCTGAGCGACTATCCCGAAGTGCCCCTTATCGGTGCGAGCGGCGCCGTTTCGGGCGTCATCGGTGCTTATCTCCTGCTGCACCCCAACATTCGCGTGTGGGTGCTGGTCCCGTTTCCGAAGCTGCCGTTCATACCGCTCCGGTTCTCCGCCGCTATCGTAATTGGCGTGTGGATACTCTATCAGGCTGCCAGCGCAATCTTCTTCCCGTCGCAAGCCATCGCCTGGCCGGCACATGTGGGCGGATTTCTCGCAGGTGCCCTTCTCGTTGTCATCATGAAGCGGCGGGAGGTGCCGCTTTTCGACGCGGCCACCGGAGAGTGAGCGGCTCTACGCTAACGTCTAAGCCCGTGCGGATTGACACCTTCGCAACTGCGAAATAAATTTCGGCACCTACAGCCGGGCCGCTTGCGGATTGGTACGTCCTTAGGCGAGTTGACCCGGCGCTGCGGTGCAGCATAATGAGCGGGCTAAAGGTCAGGGCTAAACGCTATGAAGCTTCTTGTACCCATCAAAAGGGTCGTAGACTACAACGTTAAGATCCGCGTGAAGCCGGACGGCAGCGGAGTGGATATCGCCAACGTGAAGATGTCCATGAATCCCTTCGATGAAATCGCCGTGGAAGAAGCGATCCGCATCAAGGAAGCGGGCCACGCCACGGAAGTTATCGCCGTATCTGCGGGGCCGCAGAAGGCGCAGGAAACGCTGCGCACCGCGCTTGCGATGGGCGCGGACCGGGCCATTCTCTACAGGACCGACCTGGCGCTTGAACCGCTGGCGGTTGCAAAGCTTCTCAAACACGCCGTCGAAAAAGAGCAGCCGGGCCTCGTCATTCTCGGCAAGCAGGCGATCGACGGCGATTCGAACCAGACGGGCCAAATGCTCGCCGCGCTGCTTGGCTGGCCGCAGGCGACCTTCGCCTCCAAAGTGACCGTCAAGGACGGTTCGGCCGAGGTCGTACGCGAGGTTGACGGCGGTTTGCAGACCATTTCCATCAAGCTGCCGGCCATTGTGACCGCCGATCTGCGCCTCAATCAGCCGCGCTATGCGTCCCTGCCGAACATCATGAAGGCGAAGAAGAAGCAGCTCGATGAGATCGACGCAGCGTCGCTTGGCATCGCCATCGAGCCGAAACTCAAGGTTATCAAGACCGCCGAGCCGCCCACGAGGAAGGCCGGCATCAAGGTCAGTTCCGCGCAAGAGCTTGTTGAGAAGCTGCGCACCGAGGCGGGGGTAATACAATAATGGCTGTTCTTCTTGTAGCTGAACACGACAACCGTTCCCTCAACGGTGCGACCGCGAAGGCGCTGACCGCGGCGGCGGCACTTGGCGGCCCGGTGCATATCCTGGTCGCTGGATCGGGCTGCGAGGCCGTGGCCCAGAAGGCGGCGGCGCTCTCGGGTGTGGAGAAGGTTCTCCTTGCCGACGCGGATCATCTGAAGGCACGGCTTGCCGAAGACATGGCCGCGTTGATCGTGCCGCTGATGGCGCAGTATTCGGCGCTTGTCGCGGTCTCTTCCGCCGCGGGCAAGGATTTTGCGCCGCGCGTTGCTGCGCTCCTCGATGTGGCGCAGCTTTCGGACGTTTCCGCAGTGCGTAGCCCCACCCTGTTCGAGCGCCCGATCTATGCGGGCAATGCGATACAAACCGTGGAATGCAGCCAGGCCAGGAAGGTGCTGACGGTTCGCACGACGGCCTTCGCGGCCGCTGCCGAAGGCGGCTCCGCCGCAATCGAGCGGATTGAGCCCGCCGCGGCGAATGGCGCTTCCCAGTTTGTGAGCGAGGAATTGTCGCAATCCGAGCGGCCGGAACTGACCGCTGCGAAAGTTGTGATTTCCGGCGGACGCGGTATGCAATCCGGCGAAAATTTCAAGATGCTGGAGCGTATTGCTGATAAGCTCGGCGCTGCGGTTGGGGCGAGTCGCGCAGCGGTTGACGCCGGTTTCGTCCCGAACGACTATCAAGTTGGTCAAACCGGCAAGGTCGTGGCGCCAGAACTCTACATAGCGGTAGGCATTTCCGGCGCAATTCAGCATCTCGCCGGCATGAAGGATTCAAAAGTGATCGTCGCCATCAACAAGGACGAGGAAGCGCCTATTTTCCAGGTTGCGGACTACGGCATTGTGGGCGATTTGTTCCAGGTCCTGCCGGAATTCGAAGCCGCGCTGGACCGCCGGAACTAGCATTACACAACCCGGAGTTGACGATGGTTCCCCCATACACAGCCCGCGAAAACCCTTTCGTTAATAGAGCTGAGAGGCGCGAACCTGTCGTCATCAAGACCGTCGGAATCATTGGAGCCGGGCAGATGGGCAACGGGATTGCCCATGTCTGCTCGCTTGGTGGCTACAAGGTGCTGATCAACGATCTGAGCAAGGAGCGGGTTGAAGCCGGCCTTGCGACCATCAACGGCAACATGACGAGGCAAGTCCACCGCGGCAAGATCAGCGAGGAAATCCGCGACCAAGCACTGGCGCGGATTTCCTATGCCCCTTCGTTCGACGCCTTCAACGATTGCGATCTGGTCATCGAGGCCGCGACAGAGGATGAGGATATCAAGCGCAAGATCCTGATCGCGCTTTGCCCGCATCTGAAGCCGGAAGCCATCGTCGGCAGCAATACCTCATCCATCTCGATCACGCGGCTTGCGGCGGTAACGGACCGGCCTGAGCACTTCATCGGCATGCACTTCATGAATCCCGTGCCGGTGATGGACCTCATCGAGATGATCCGCGGCATCGCGACCGACGAAACGACGTTCGGTATTTGCCGTAAGTTCGCGGAATCGCTTGGCAAGACCGTCACGGTTGCGGAGGATTTTCCGGCCTTTATCGTAAACCGCATCCTGATGCCCATGATCAACGAGGCGGTTTATACGCTTTACGAAGGCGTCGGCACCGTAGAAGCCATCGACATGGCCATGCGGCTCGGCGCCAAGCATCCCATGGGACCGCTTCAACTCGCCGACTTCATCGGCCTCGACACTTGCCTTTCGGTCATGCAGGTGTTGTACGAGGGGCTGGCGGATACCAAGTACCGGCCGTGCCCGCTTCTGGTAAAATACGTCGAGGCTGGCTGGCTCGGCCGGAAGACGCAGCGCGGCTTCTACGACTACCGGGGCGAAATTCCGGTTCCAACACGCTAAATTTCGCTGGCTCCGGCCACGCTTTCGTTAAAATCGCGCTATAGCTGGCGGGCGGAAAGCCCCCTGAGTTCAAGGTCGTGTCATGACAGAAGTAAACGCAGACGGCGCCGCAGCTTGGGGCGAACGCCCATACACAGCCGCCGTTGTTCTGGCAAATGGCCTGATAGTTCAAGGCTATGGCATCGGAGCGGTTGGCGAGGCGGCAGGCGAGGTCTGTTTCAACACTGCGATCACCGGCTATCAGGAAATCCTCACCGATCCGTCCTATGCCGGGCAGATCGTGATGTTCACCTTTCCGCATATCGGTAACACCGGCACGACCCCCGAGGACATCGAAACCACCAACCTTGCCTCGGCCTCGGGTGTGTGCGGCTGCATTCTGCATGCGGGCGTGACGGAGCCTTCCAACTACCGGTCCGCCCAGCACCTGCACCAATGGCTTGCCGCTCGCGGCATCATCGGCATTTCGGGCGTGGACACGCGCGCCCTGACCATGCTGATCCGCGACCACGGCATGCCGAACGCCATCATCGCCCATCATCCGGACGGCGCCTTCGATTTTGAAGCGCTGCTCGCCCAGGCGCGCGCATGCCCCAGCATGGAGGGCGCCGAGCTGGCGCGGACCGTGACCACCGCGCAGAGCTATGACTGGGGTGAGCGGGTTTGGGGCTGGGACCACGGATTCGTGGCCCAGGAGCGCCCGGAATTCCACGTCGTGGCCGTAGACTTTGGTATTAAACGCAATATCTTACGCTGCCTTGCCTCGGCCGGTTGCCGCGTAACGGTGTTGCCCGGTTACGCCACAGCCGAAGAAGTTCTGGCGCGCGATCCGGATGGCGTCTTCCTATCGAATGGCCCCGGCGACCCGGCTGCCACGGGAGAGTATGCGCTGCCGGTAATCAAGAGTCTGGTCCGCTCGGGCATTCCGGTTTTCGGCATTTGCCTAGGACATCAGCTGCTTGGCCTGGCCCTCGGTGCGCGCACTGTAAAAATGCCTCACGGCCATCATGGCGCCAACCACCCCGTCATGGACTACACCACAGGCAAGGTCGAAATTACCTCGATGAATCATGGCTTTGCGGTCGATCGCGAGACCCTGCCGCAAGGCGTCGAGGAGACGCATGTGTCGCTGTTCGACGGCAGCAATTGCGGCATCCGGCTCAAGAGCCAGCCGGTGTTCTCAGTCCAGTATCACCCCGAGGCGTCGCCAGGGCCGCAGGACAGTCATTACCTTTTTACACGTTTTGCTAACCTCATGCGTGAGCGGAAGGGCCTTGCCGCCGAAAGTGAGCGCGCCTTCCGTTTAGATTAACGTTTGATCTAGATCAAAACGGAGGTTAGCAATCTTTGCGAAGAGCAATCCCCTGTGGCACTTTGTGTGGGCTCTAAGCTCTAGACTTTTCCGAGCCTTCGCGCCATGATCGCGGCATAAGGCGGAAGCTGGGGCGTATTGCCGGCCAAAGATGCGCCCGGCGCAAGGGGCCGCGCCGTTCCGCGAAGAGGAAGAAGCATGGATTATCAGGGCAAGTTTCAGGACGCTCTCGAGGCTTTGTCCGCCGAGGGGCGTTACCGTGTGTTCGCCGATATTCTGAGGCGGAAGGGCGAGTTTCCGACCGCTATCCATCATACCGCCGAGGGGACGCGGCCAATAACGGTATGGTGCTCGAACGACTATCTCGGCATGGGGCAGCATCCAAAGGTGCTCGCCGCGATGCACGAGGCGATCGACCAAGTTGGGGCGGGCTCGGGCGGCACGCGCAACATTTCCGGAACGACCCATTATCACGTCGAACTTGAAAGAGAGCTTGCGGACCTGCACGGCAAGGAAGCAGCACTGCTTTTTACTTCGGGCTACGTTTCGAACGAAGCCACGATTTCCACTCTGGTAAAGATTCTGAAGGGTGCAGTGATCTTCTCGGACGAGAAGAACCACAATTCCATGATCGAGGGTGTGCGCCAGGGTGGCGGCCCCAAGCGGATCTGGCGGCACAACGACCTTGAGCACCTGGAAAGCCTGCTTCAGGAATACGATGCCGACACGCCGAAGATCGTCCTGTTCGAGTCCGTCTACTCGATGGACGGCGATATCGCGCCGATTGGCGAGATTTGCGATCTGGCGAAGAAATACGGTGCGCTGACCTATATCGACGAGGTGCACGCGGTCGGCATGTACGGCCCGCGCGGTGCCGGCGTTGCCGAGCGCGACGGCGCCATGCACAAGGTCGATGTCATCGAAGCGACCCTCGCCAAGGGCTTCGGCCTGATGGGCGGCTATATCGCCTCCAGCGCCGCCTGCGTCGACGCGATCCGCTCCTATGCGGCGGGCTTTATCTTCTCGACCTCGCTTGCTCCGGCGATCGTTGCCGGGGCGATGGCGAGCGTCCGCCACCTCAAGGAGAGCCAGGAGGAACGCAACCGCCATCAGGCCCGCGCAGCCCTGCTCAAGGAGCGGCTGGTGAGGGAAGACCTGCCGGTGATGCACACGCCGAGCCATATCGTGCCGGTGCTCGTGGGCGATCCGGTGCAGTGCAAGGAACTGACCGACGCACTGCTCGACCGCTTCGGCATTTACGTTCAGCCGATCAACTACCCGACCGTCCCGCGCGGCGGCGAGCGCATCCGCTTGACGCCCGGCCCGATGCACACCGACGGGCAGATGGACCGCCTCGTGTTCGCGCTGCGCACGCTCTGGACCGAGATGGGGCTTCGCGGCGGTAAGGAATGGTGCGGCATCTGGCGCGGCCAGGTTGCGATTGCCACGCCATTCGATCTGGGCGTTGCCTCCGGCGGCTGATCCTCGCCGCGGGAGCTTTGGAATTTCGCAATGGCCGGGCACACCCCGGCCATTTGCTTTTCCGGGGGCGTGCAAAATCCGGCTGCCTGTTTCGCCGTCCGCTTGGTTTGCGGCCAAGCTGTAACCGTACATTAACTCTACCTGCCGCGCTTGGCGCCCTTTCGAGAGGTGGAGGGGCGCCTTTTCGATTTTGAAGTAATATACCAGAAATGTCTTGAGTACACGTTAAGCTGGTTATGTTATTGATATGGTGGTGCTTATTGTGGGGCTGAGCGGTGCTCCACGGGTAAATGTTTTGGTTAATTGCAAACATGGGGTTATATTTAACGGGATTTTTAAGTGTAGAAAACGGCTGAAAATACGGAAAAACTCGCTGAAATACGCGTGTTTGAGACATGCGTCTCGCACGTTTACCACGTTTATATTAACCATGGTGGGTGCCTACGCCAAGTTAACCTTCCGCTAAGGCGAGGTATGAGGCGCATGCGCCGTGCCGGGCGATCCCCCCAGACCCGAGCGTCCAGCACCGTTATTGGCAGTTGTCAAATATTCGGCTACAACCTACCTATTTGCCGGAGCCAGTTCGATGATGGATGTATTTTTCTGCTATTCCTCCGAGGATCGCGAGCGCGTGCAGCCCATCCACGACGCGCTCGTGGATGAAGGTTTCGACGTATTCTGGGACCGGGAGGTGCCGCCGGACAGCGAGTGGGACGATTGGGTCCGGCAGCATATCGACGGCGCACGCTGCGCCATGGTGTTCTGGTCGGAGCATTCGGTAAACTCGGATGAAATCGCGCACGAGGCCATGGTTGCGAAAAGTTCCGGCAAGCTCGTTGCCGTTCTGCTGGAACCGGTGGACACCGGGATGGTCCCGATGGGCCATAGCACAGCTCAAGCGGTTGCCATTCCTCCAGAAGGCCTCACCCAGGAGATTGTCGAGCAACTCTGCGCCGATGTGGAGACCAAGGCCATCCGCCCCTGGATGCGGCGGAAGATAGCCGGGATCGAAGGGCAGCTATCGGCGTTCACTTCGGTCCGGGGGCAGATGGAGGAGCGGGGGGTTAGGCAGCAACTTCGCATCACCGAGCTTGAGCACCAAATCGAGCTCGAACGCGTACAAAAGCAGCAACTAGAAGTGGCATTGGCCACGGAAAAGCTGCAAACGGTAAAGTCCAGAGAGATCGCGGCGGCCTCCGTGGAGCAAGAGCAAACAATTCTCCGGCTGAACAACGAGTTGCTAGAAGAAAGTAGATGCGTCAACAAGTTGCGAACGGAAATGGCTTACCTGGAAAGCCGTGCTCTGGCCGAGCAAGCCGCAAGTAAACCATCTGGATCGCAAGGTGCGTCTCAATCAAACTATGCCAGGGATGTGTTCCTCCTTATAGCGACGATATTGTTGCTTGTTAGTGCTGCAAACGGTTCCGGCCCCGCGATGGTGATTTCATCCATGTTGCTGATCGCAGGGGCCTTGTGGGGATTTCTCTTCCGGTAACCTTTGTCTGCCCTCGATGGATGGCGGTCCGGGATGCTTGCATCGAGCGGCCTCCATGTGACGGCTCTGGCGGCGAGGCTGCTGGCGTTCCTTGCTTGAGCCTTGCCCTGCCGCGCGGCCGGAGCGTTCGTTGGCAATTGTCCAGCATTCAACTGGAATCTGTCTATTTCCGGGGGCGGTTCGATGACGGATATATTTCTCTCTTATGCCGGCGAGGATCGCGAGCGCGTGCGGCCCATCCGCGATGCGCTCGCGGCGGAAGGCTTCGATGTATTTTGGGACCGGGAAGCCCCGCCGGACCGCGAGCGGCACGAATGGATCGGGCAGCAGCTCGACGCCGCGCACTGTGCCATGGTGTTCTGGTCCCGCCATTCGGCGGCGTCGGACGATATCGTACGCGAGGCCCTTGCCGCAAAGAGTTCCGGAAAGCTCATTCCCATTCTGCTGGAGCCGCTGGAATCCGGGCATTTGCCGATGGGCCTCTATACCGCTCAGGCGTCCGTCATTCCTCAAGAAGGACTTACCCCGGAGGTTTGGCAGCATCTCCGCGCCGAAGTGGAAACCCTGGTAATCCGCCCTTGGATGCACCGGAAGCTGGCGGCGCTCGAACGGCATGTATCGGCGCTCACCGCGACGCAGGAGCGGCTGGTGGACCGGGAGATGAGCCTGCAAAGACGCATCGACGGGCTTGAGCGGCAAGTCGATGCTGGACACGCGCAGAAGGGGCAGATCGAAGCGGCTTTGGCTGCTGAAAAGCCACTGACGGGCAAGCGGGAAGAACAGGCGGCCGCTTCCAGAGCGCAGGAGGAGGCAGTTCTTCAATTATACGATGAAACGCCTGGTGAGGGGAGAAACGTCAAACAATTAAGAACGGAAATGGCTTATCTGGAAAATCGCGCGGCTGGCGGCGCAACTGCGAGTAAGACGCCAGAAGCGGAAAAGGCACCACCGTACGATTATACATATTATAGAGACTGGTACCTGCTTATAGCGACAATGGCGCTGCTTATTAGTGCGGTGAATAATTCGGTTGCTGCAATGGTGATTTCATCCGTGTTGCTGCTTGGAGGCGTTTTGTGGGGATTTATCCTGAGGTAATGCCGGTCAGTTCCTGATGGGCTTCCCCGCGATGTTTGCATCAAGCAAACTCCATGATGACCCTATCGACAGTGAGGGTCCCGCCGGCCTTGGCCTCCAGGCCCTCCGCAAACGGGATGGGAACGGCCAAGCCCGGCCTCATGCGCGCTCTTGAGCATGCCTTCCGGTGGGCTGCCGGTGGGCTTGACGCGAAAGGAGAGCTTAGCTAACCTTGCTAGCTAAGGAGCGAACCATGGCGACCTACACCGTACACGCAGCTAAGACCCATCTCTCCAAGCTCATCGAACGCGCCGAGCGCGGCGAGGAAGTCATTATCGCGCGCGGGGACAAGCCCGTGGTGAAACTCACTATGGTTGAAGAGAAGCCAAAGCCCAAACGCCAGCCCGGCATGCTGAAAGGCGTTATTCCGGAATTCCCCGATAGCTTTTTCTTCGACCCGCTGCCCGAGGGCGAACTGAAGCTATGGGAGGAGGGTTACGAAGGCGATCCCTTGAACGAACCCGCCGGGCGGAAGCCTCATGCCGCTTCTTCTTGATACGCACGCCCTGATATGGTGGTTCTTCGATAACCCGAAGCTGTCGCGCGCCGCCTACGCACGGATCGCCGCAAACCAAGAGCCGGTCCATGTCAGCGCGGCATCGGCCTGGGAAATCGCCACCAAGGTTCGCATCGGCAAAATGCCGCAAGGCAGAGCGCTAGCCGAGAACTTTGCGGCGTATTTGCAGGTTCAAGCCTTTCAGCCGCTGCCGATTTCGGTTGCCCATGCGCGGCTGGCAGGGGCGATTTCTTCGCCCCACAAAGATCCGTTCGACCGTATCATTGCTGCGCAGGCGCAATGCGAGAACCTTACCCTGGTGACGGCGGACGCCGCCTTCAACAGCCTCGGCGTCTCCATCTTCTGGTAAGTCTTATAGCCGCAGCGCGTTTGGCGGCTTGTTGGCATTTGCCTAATATTCCGCTAGAACCTGTCTGTTTCCGGGGGGCGGGTCCGATGACGGATGTATTTTTCTCCTATTCCAGCAAGGATCGCGAGCGCGTGCGGCCCATCCGCGATGCGCTCGTGGCGGAAGGTTTCGACGTATTCTGGGATCAGGAGGCGCCGCCAGGGCACAGCCGGAACGAGTGGATCCGGCAGCAGACCGGCGCCGCACCTTGCATCGTTGTGTTCTGGTCCGCGCATTCGGTGATGCAATTTGGGGTGGCGCGCGAGGCCATCGCCGCCAAGACCGCGGGAAAGCTCCTTTCGGTGCTGCTGGACCCAATCGAGCCAAGCCGGTTGCCTTTGAAAGTCGATGCCGGACTCGGCGATACGCTGATAGACTTCGATAACCCGCGCACCGGTTTGGCCCGTCTTGCCAAAGAGATCGAAGCGAGAAAGACGCAAGCCGCAAGCCAGCCGCCCAAGGCGCCCCGGCCCCGCGTGGATGACAGTCGGGCGGACCCGCTGGCAAAACTCGCGATGCTGGCGGGCTATATCGTTTGGTATACGTTCTCAACGATACTGTTGCTATATTTAGTATTTTCCAATGGAGTGTGGGTATACGCAGCCACTGCGGTTTTGTTCACCGTCAGCATGTACGATCAGCTATGGATGGTTGCGCTGGCCAAGTTGTTTATCAACGGCGCCATCCTGACGATATGCTTGCACTTTCTGTGGAACCGCCTCATGTGGCTGCTCGGCAGGCGCCAATGGTAAGCCGCCGGAAGCAGCCGGCGTCCGCTTGACAATGTTGGAGGGCAGCCTCAGGCGAACTCCATAATGACGGCATCCACGGCGAGGCTATCGCCGGGCTTGGCCTTGAGCTTCTTCACCGTCGCATCGCGGCTCGGCCTTGAGCACGTTCTGCATCTTCATGGCCTCGACCACGGCCAGCGTCTCGCCGGCCTTGACCTCCTGGCCCTCCACGACCGCGATGGAAACCACCAGCCCCGGCATGGGGCAGAGCAGCTTCTTCGACGTATCGGCCGCCTTCTTCTCCGGCATGAGCGCGGCAAGCTCGGCCTCGCGCGCGGTATAGACGTAGGCCTTGGCGCGCACGCCGCCATAGGAGAGGTCGTGGCCGTTGGGCACGATCCGCACCTGCACGACCAACTCCCTATCGCCGATCACCTTCCCCTGCCACAGCGGCTGGCCGGGCCACCAATTGGAATGCAGCACGATGGTGCGCCGCACGCTGCCGTCCGGCTCGCAAAGCTCGACGGTGGTGGCGTCGGAAAGATCGCCGCTCACCCGCACATGCTGCGTGGAGCCGCCCAGCCGGCACACGCGCAACTCGCCGAGCTGCAACCCCACCGCGCCGGGCAATTGCCCCGAGATATGGCGGCGGCGGACATTGTTGAGGTGGTCGATGGAGGCGGCGACGGCGGCCAGAATATCGTGCGTCTCGCCCTCGGGCTCGCGGTGCTTGAAGCCGTCCGGGTACTCCTCGGCGATGAAACCGGTGGAGAGGTTGCCGGCGCGCCAGCGCGGATGCTGCATCAGCGCGGACAGGAACGGGATGTTGTGCTCTATGCCGTCGATATAGAAGGCGTCGAGTGCGGCGGACTGCGCGTCGATGGCGGCCTCCCGCGTGGGTCCGCAGGTGACGAGCTTGGCGATCATCGGATCGTAGAACATCGAGATTTCGCCGCCCTCTTCGCAGCCGGTGTCGTTGCGCACGGCGGTGCCGTCACGGCGCGGCCCTTCCGCCGGCGGCTGGTAGCGCACAAGCCGGCCGATGGAGGGCAGGAAATTGCGGAACGGGTCCTCGGCATAGACGCGGCTCTCGACCGCCCAGCCGTCGATTTTGAGGTCTTCCTGCTTGAACGGCAGTGCCTCGCCTGCGGCGACCCGGATCATCTGCTCCACGAGATCGAGCCGGTAATCATCTCGGTGACGGGGTGCTCGACCTGGAGCCGGGTGTTCATTTCGAGGAAGTAGAAGTTGCGTCTGCTGGTCGACGATGAACTCGACGGTGCCCGCACTCTCGTAGTCCACGGCCTTGGCCAGCGCCACGGCCTGCTCGCCCATCGCCTTTCGCGTTTCCTCGTCCAGGAACGGGCTCGGCGCCTCCTCGATGACCTTCTGGTTGCGGCGCTGGATCGAGCATTCGCGTTCGAAGAGGTAGACCACGTTGCCATGCTTGTCGCCCAGCACCTGGATTTCGATATGCCGCGGGTTCTCGACGAATTTCTCGACGAACACGCGATCGTCACCGAAGCTCGACTTGGCCTCTGCGGTCGAGGTCTCGAAACCTTCGCGCACCTCATCGTCTGCAGCGGGCGATGCGCATGCCCTTGCCGCCGCCGCCAGCACACGCCTTGATCATGACCGGATAGCCGATGTCCCTGGCGATCTGGACGGCATGCTCGGCGGTTGCGATCACGCCCAGATAGCCCGGCACGGTTGAAACCTTCGCTTCCGCCGCCGACTTCTTGCTCTCGATCTTGTCGCCCATCGCCTTGATGGCCTGCACGTTCGGCCCGATGAACGCAATGCCCGCCGCCTTCAGCGCCTCGGCGAAACCCGCGTTCTCGGACAGGAAGCCGTAGCCCGGATGGATCGCCTCCGCGCCGGTCTCGCCTGGCCGCCTCGATAATCTTGTCCATCACGAGGTAGGACTGGGCGGCAGGCGCCGGCCCGATCGGTACCGCCTCATCGGCCATGCTCCACATGCACCGCGTCGCGATCCGCCTCGGAATAGACCGCCACCGTCTCGATGCCCATGCGCCTTGCGGTCTTTATGACACGGCAGGCGATCTCGCCGCGATTGGCGATTAGAATTTTATTGAACATAGCGGGCAATCCTATGCGGGGCGGGCACGTTATTGTAGTGTTCGCGCCCGTTCTACTCTCAGCGCGCGCGGGGTTCAATCCCGCTTTCCGCATGGTTGGCCCGATAACGCCGGATGCCGCGCCCGCCTCCGCGAGGTTCGCCTTGTGAACGGCGCCCCGTTCTTCTATCTCTCTTGAGATGACGACGCTTCTCGAAAATCGTAACGCCGCAGCGGGGCCGGAACCCGCGCCCGCCAAGCGCTCGCTTGCCGGCATGACCAGGCCCGAGCTTATGGCGGCGCTTGCGGCAGCGGGCGTGCCCGAGGCGCAGAGCAAGATGCGCGCAGGCCAGCTCTGGAACTGGATTTACGCGCGCGGCGCACAGGATTTGCTGGAGCTGACCAACATCGCCAAGTCCTTGCGCGCGGACCTCGACGCCCGCTACACGCTGGCGCGGCCCGAAATCGCGGCCGAGCAGATTTCGGAGGACGGCACGCGGAAATGGCTGCTCCGGCTTGAACCGCAGGCGCCCGGCGAGCACGCCCCCGAAATCGAAACCGTCTATATCCCCGAGCCGGACCGGGGCACGCTCTGCATCTCAAGCCAGATCGGCTGCACGCTCACCTGTAGCTTCTGCCATACCGGCACGCAGCGGCTCGTGCGCAATCTGACACCCGCCGAGATCATCGGGCAGATCCTCGTTGCCCGCGACCGCATTGGCGACTGGCCCGGCGCCGCCGCCCCCGCCAGCAGCCACGGCATCCCGGACGCCGAGCGGAAGATCACCAACATCGTGCTGATGGGGATGGGCGAGCCGCTTTACAATTTCGACAACGTGAAGGCCGCCATCGCGGTTGCCGCCGATCCCGGCGCGCTCGCCTTCTCGAAGCGGCGCATAACGCTTTCAACCTCGGGCGTGGCGCCAACGATCGGGCGGGCGGGCGCGGAGATGGGCGTCATGCTCGCGATCTCGCTGCACGCAGTGCGCGACGAGCTTCGCGACGAGCTGGTGCCGATCAACCGCAAATACCCCATCGCCGAGCTGCTGGACGCCTGCCGCAACTATCCGGGGCTCTCCAATGCGCGGCGCATCACCTTCGAATACGTCATGTTGAAAGGCGTGAACGACTCCATCGCCGAGGCCAGGGAGCTTGTCCGCCTGCTCGCAAAAATCCCAGCGAAAATCAACCTGATCCCCTTCAACCCCTGGCCCGGCTCGCGCTATGAATGCTCCGATTGGGCGCAGATCGAGCGCTTCGCGGACATCGTCAACCGCGCGGGCTATGCGAGCCCGATCCGCACCCCGCGCGGGCGCGATATCATGGCAGCGTGCGGCCAGCTCAAATCCGCGAGCGAGAAGCTGCGCGCGAGCGGCTTGGCGCCCAAGGGCGGAGCAGGGGTAAGCGCATAATAGGAGCAAGGCAAGCCAATGAAATTCTTGCATATTCTAAGAGTGCTGTTCGCTATTTTCCTGTCCGGGACGATTGGATGGTTCTCGCTCTTCGTGTTCCACTTCATCAAGATAATGCAGCAGTTCGAGGCGTTCGAAGCCACGGAGGCCGAGGGCGAATTCGTTAAGCTCGTACACGCCATGGAGGATGCTGTCCGCAACATCGACGGCGGCCAGGCGGTCTTCCTGGCTGCTGGCATCGCAGGGGTGCTCTTGAGCGAAATTCTCAAGACGCGCCTGTTCCTGTTCTACGCCGGGGCGACCGGCACGCTGACCGCTGTGTTCGCGGCGGCGCTTTGGCAGCAGGCCAACTTGGCGGGTAATGCGCAGACGGCCGCGGCGCTTGCCATGGCTGGATTCGTCGCGGGTGGTATCTATTGGATGATCGCGGTGCCGTCAGCGCCACGCGGGTGATGCGCCTTGGCGCCTATCGCCGCAAACCTCGGTTCGCGGGCTATCAAGCGCCTGGCTGCCTGTGGATTTGTGTGGATAAGTACGTTAATGAGGGAAATTTGAATTTCATCTTTTACTGAATTGCAACTTTTGCTTGATTCGCGGCGTGCAGCAACCTAGGGTGGTGTGGCCAAAGATGGAAGCCCACCCATCGAGCCCCTAGTTTCCCCCAAACTAGGGGCACAGTGTCTGGAGGCCCTCGCCTTTCGACGTCACCGGCGAGGGCCTTTCGACGGCGAGTGGGGCATGCCGTCCGTGCTATAACTATATACTTATTCGGGCGAAAATAAGAAGATGAATTAAAAGGTCCGGTCCGGCGGTTTATTCGCCTGCGGCAACGGCCCTTTCCATCACCTGAATTGTCTTCCGGATGCTGAGAAGCTTGGTGCACCCTTTAGCGGGCAAACATAGCGTTCTTGGCGCGCGGCCTGCCGGTTGAAAGCGCCTTCAAAGGCCCCCCGGCCACGTCGAGGGTTGCTCCCCTTGTATAGGACGCAGCGGCGTTCCTTCGCGCAGGCTTGCATTGCCAAGCTTGGCGTTCCTCTGTAGACATCCCGCCCGCATGCTCAACGTCCTTGCCATTACTTCTCCGATTTTCCTCGTCATCGGCCTCGGCTACGCCGCCGTGCAGGCCGGAATCATGGAGAAGGGCGGCACGCGCCCGCTCGGCGCCTTCGTCCTGACCTTCGCGCTGCCTGCGCTGATCTTCAAATCGCTGGCGCAGCGTCCCATGGCGGAAATCGCCAACTGGGGCTACCTGACCGCTTATGGCGGCGGTTCGCTGATCGTCTATTTCCTGCTGTTCGGCCTTGCGCGCTGGCAGGGCAAGACGCTGACGGCGGCGGCGATCCATGCGCTCGGCGGCTCGATTTCCAACAGCGCCTTCATCGGCTATCCGCTGGTGACATTGGCGCTTGGCCCGGTGGCGGTCGTGGCGATGACGCTGAATATGGTCATCGAGAACGTCGTGATGCTGCCGCTCGCCCTGATACTGGCCGAAAGCGGCACCAATGGCGGCGGACGCTTGCGCTATGTCCTATACGGCACGGCGCTTCGCCTCATAAGAAACCCGCTGATTATCGCGATCTGCGCCGGTGCGGCGATGTCGCTTGGCGGCCTGCCGCTGCCTGGGCCGTTCGAAAAGACGCTCGGCCTCCTGGCGGGGGCCGCCGCGCCGGTCGCGTTGTTCGTGATCGGCGGCACGCTGGCGGGGCTTCCGGTCCGGGGCATGCTTGGCGATGCCGCGCAGATCGCATTCGCCAAACTGTTCGTCCATCCGGCCGCAGTGTTCGCCTGCCTGCAACTGGTGCCGCCGCTGGCGCCAGAGCTGGGCAAGGCGATTGTGATTTTCGCCGCCCTGCCGATGGCTGCCATCTACCCATTGCTGGCTCAGCCTTATGGCCGGGCGGGGCAGGGCGCGGCAGCGCTTGCAGCGGCTACGATGGCGTCGTTCGTGACGATTTCAGTGCTGCTCGCGATGCTCTGACAGGATGGCATGGGGGCCGCCGGTTTGTCCTGTCCTTAGCGGCGCGATATCCGGTGCCGCGGCCCATGACGCGATATTGGCGTGCTACAGCGCTGCCGCCATCACGTAGGGAAACTGGTCCAGCGCGCATCGGATGCGATTTGGCAGCGCCACGCGGGCGCTGCCGTAACTTTGGATTACTTTATGCGGGTGAAGGTGCCGGTGGCGCACACGCCGCTTGTGGTGCAGCCGTCAAGCGCCCAGCTGTCCTTATCCTTGAGCTGGATCTTCGTCTTGTAGACGTCGCCCGTGGCCGGGTGCTTGATGTCGCCGGCGAACCCGCCGTCCTTCGGCTCAAGCTTGGACTGCACCATCTCCATGCCGACATTCTTGGGCCGGCGGTCACGGTGCAGGACATGCCGTTGGCGCCGCCCTCCTTGCACTCGACGGTGTAATCCGTCCACTTCCACTTGCCCACCATATCGGCCGTGGTCGTGGCGCTGGCGGCCGTGGCAAGGCCGAGCACTCCAGCGAAAATCGCAGCTGCGCTTACAAATTTCAGCATATCAGGCTCCTTGGTTTTCTTATTTCCCCCGGGCTCTATGCGGCCGTTATCCCGGCCTTCCAGCCCGCGCAAACATGCGAATACCGTTATATTCGAATATTCGCTTGTGGGAGCATAACAGCCCGGGCTTGGCCGTCAAGATACGTTCATTTTTAATCCAAGGGCAAAAATCATCGGCCCTGGCGTGTGGAATACTGGCCGGGCTAAGCGGCACAAGCCGTGGAAAGCGGCGCTCAAGGAACCGCCCCACCGTCAAAATAAAAAAGCCCGATTGCGTCCTTCGAACTTCCATCGTATCGGTAAAACGCGAAACGAACCACGCGCGGGTAATCATGAAGGAACTGCTGCTAACCTATCTGCCGCTTATCCTGTTTATTGGCGTCTCGGCCGTGATCGGACTGGCTCTTTTGATCGCGCCGTTCATCGTCGCGCCCGCTAGGCCGGACCCCGAGAAGGTCGCCGCCTATGAATGCGGATTTCCGGCGTTCGATGACGCCCGCATGAAATTCGACGTGCGCTTTTATCTCGTTTCCATCCTCTTCATCATCTTCGACCTGGAGGTCTCCTTCCTGTTCCCGTGGGCCGTGGCCTTCAAGGAGGCGGGAGCCTTTGGCTTCTGGGCGATGATGGCCTTCCTTGGCGTGCTCACCGTTGGCTTCATCTACGAGTGGAAGAAGGGTGCGCTGGAGTGGGATTGAGCCTTCTTCAAGCGGGCGCGGCACCGGCCTAGCCCCGGCTGAAGCAAGCAAATCCCCGCTCCGCCACAGCAAAATTACCGCTTTGCGCTTGGGCGCACGTGCACATATAACGAGGCGAGGAACCGCGAGAGAGTGTCACGATGATTCGAACGATCCCCGAACCTTGTTTCGACACACCCGGCCGCGCGGGCGGCGGGGGCGCGATGGATTTCACCGGCCTCAGCGACCAGCTCGCGGACAAGGGCTTTCTCGTCACCAGCACTGACGAACTCATCACCTGGGCACGCACCGGCTCGCTGATGTGGATGACCTTCGGGCTTGCCTGCTGCGCGGTCGAGATGATGCAGGCGTCCATGCCGCGCTACGATGTGGAGCGCTTCGGCTTCGCGCCGCGCGGCTCGCCCCGGCAGTCGGACGTGATGATCGTCGCGGGCACGCTCTGCAACAAGATGGCCCCCGCGCTGCGCAAGGTCTACGACCAGATGCCGGAGCCGCGCTACGTGATCTCCATGGGCTCATGCGCCAATGGCGGCGGCTATTACCACTATTCCTACTCGGTGGTGCGCGGCTGCGACCGGATCGTGCCCGTCGACATCTACGTGCCGGGCTGCCCGCCCAGCGCCGAGGCGCTTGTCTATGGCGTCATGCTTCTGCAAAAGAAGATCCGGCGCACCGGCACGATCACACGCTAGGGTTTTGAGGGAACGCGATGACTGACACGGCGAAGCTTGCAGCACTTGCCGAAGCGGCCAAGTCCGCCCTGCCCGATGCGGTGCTCGATGCAAAGCTCACGGCTGGCGAGCTGACGCTGGTTGTGGCGCGGCCGAGGCTCTTAGGCGTGCTGACTTGGCTGCGCGACGATCCCGATTGGATGTTCAAGACCCTCATCGACATTTGCGGCGCGGATTATCCCGAGCGTCCCGAACGCTTCGAGGCGGTCTATCACTTTCTCTCCATCCACAAGAATTTGCGGGTGCGCGTCAAAACCTCGACGGATGCCGCCACGCCGGTGCCCAGCGCCGTGAGCATCTTTCCAGGCGCCAACTGGTTCGAGCGCGAGGCTTTCGACCTTTACGGCATCCTGTTCGATGGCCACCCCGATTTGCGGCGCATCCTCACGGACTACGGCTTTACCGGCCATCCGTTGCGCAAGGACTTCCCGCTCACCGGCTTCGTCGAGCTACGCTACAACGAGGAGCAGAAGCGCGTGGTCTACGAGCCCGTGAAGCTGCCGCAGGAGTTCCGGAACTTCGACTACCTGTCCCCATGGGAAGGCGCGCAATATCCGCTTCCGGGCGACGAGAAAGCACAAGCCGCGCGAAAAGGTTGAGATCATGCAGGATACGGTATCGCTGGAGCGGCAGAACAAGGTTCAAGGCGGCATGGAGCCGGGGGCGACGGCGCAAGAGGTCGAGCGGCCGCCGGAGAACCGCAACTTCACCATCAATTTCGGGCCGCAGCATCCGGCCGCGCACGGCGTGCTGCGCATGATCCTGGATCTGGACGGCGAACTCGTCGAACGCGTCGATCCGCATATCGGGCTCCTCCATCGCGGCACCGAGAAGCTGATCGAGGCCAAGACCTATCTGCAGGCCATCCCTTATTTCGACCGGCTCGACTATGTCGCGCCGATGAACCAGGAGCACGCCTTCTGCCTGGCCATCGAGCGCCTGCTTGGCGTGACGGTGCCGATCCGCGCGCAGCTTATCCGCGTGCTCTATTGCGAGATCGGCCGCATCCTGAGCCACCTGCTGAACGTGACCACCTTCGCGCTCGACGTTGGCGCGCTCACCCCGCCGCTCTGGGGCTTCGAGGAGCGCGAAAAGCTCATGGTGTTCTATGAGCGCGCTTGCGGCGCGCGGCTCCACGCGAACTATTTCCGGCCCGGCGGCGTGCACCAGGACCTGCCGCAGGATCTTATCAATGACATCCTGGCTTGGTGCGATCCGTTCCTCAAGGCTTTAAGCGAACTCGACACGCTCTTGACCGACAACCGGATTTTCAAGCAGCGCAACGTGAATATCGGCGTGGTGACGCTTGAGGACGCGATGGCCCACGGCTTCACCGGCGTCATGATTCGCGGCTGCGGCGCGCCCTGGGACCTGCGCAAGGCCCAGCCCTACGAGTGCTATGCCGGCCTCGAATTCGATATCCCCATCGGCAAGAACGGCGACAACTGGGACCGCTATCTGATCCGCATGGAGGAGATGCGCCAGTCCGTGCACATCATGAAGCAGTGCATCGAGCGGCTGAATTCGCCGGCAGGCCAGGGGCCGGTGCTCGCGGAGGACCACAAGGTGACGCCGCCGCGCCGGGCCGATATGAAGACCTCGATGGAGTCGCTGATCCATCACTTCAAGCTCTATACCGAGGGCATGCGCGTGCCCGCGGGCGAGATCTACGCGGCTGTGGAAGCGCCAAAGGGCGAGTTCGGCGTCTATCTCGTCTCCGACGGCAGCAACAAGCCCTACCGCGTCAAGATCCGCGCCCCCGGATTCCCGCATCTCGCGGCGATGGATTTCCTGTGCAGGGGGCACATGCTGGCCGACATCTCGGCCGTGCTCGGCAGCCTCGACATCGTGTTCGGCGAAATCGACCGTTAAGGCCTTCGCCCGGCAATAGCGGCCTTCGGTGCGCCCGTGCAGGCACGCGCTTTGCGGCGCAACAGCGAGAGAAGCACAGTCGCTATGCGTGCAGTTATGCAATGGCATGCGGCGGGAGGGCTGAGCCGTGGAGGATCGTGACAGCGCGGCACCCGCGCCCGTCGTTTTTCCGCTCCCTGCGGGTGAGTGGTATGCGCCAAACACGCCCGGACATAGGGTCCCATCCCACGGCACAGATCAGCTCGGCCAGCGCTACGCCTACGACTTCGTTCACGCCTCCGACTGGGAGCTAGGCAACAGCTTCCGGGGCGGCATGCGCTACTTCTTCGGCGGCGGCATCAATCTGAAGCACAGCCGCGGCTTGAATGCGCCGATTCTCGCCCCCATCAGCGGCAAGGTGATCGACGCCAAGGACGGCTGGCCGGAACGCAAACGCGCCACGCCGCTCGACATCCTGGCCGCGCTCACTGCCGGAATGCGCCTGAGCGAGCCCAGGCTGCGCGCCGACTACCGCATTGTGGCCGGCAATTACGTCATCATCGGGGGGCAGGAGGGCTTCGCGTTCCTCGCCCATGCGACCGCCGGCTCGATCTGCGTTGCCGAGGGCCAGCAGGTGCGCGCGGGCGAGCCCGTCGCCAGTGTGGGCGACACCGGCAACTCGACCGCGCCGCATTTGCATTATCAGCTGATGGATGGCCCCGGCCTCTGGACGGCCAAGGGGCTGCCGAGCTGCTTCATCGCTTATGAGCGGCTCGTGGACGGCGAGTGGCGGCGGGTGGAGAGCGGCATTCCCGGCAGGACGGATCGCTTGCGAAGCTGCTAGCGGCGGACCTGCGGCCGGCGCGCTTCCAGCCTGCTCGCGGCGCGTTAAAAATCGGAGACGATACCCTTCTTCTCCCAGTCGCCGTAGCGTGTGGGCTCGGGGCCCTTGCGGTTGCCCACCTCCTTCGGCAGCGGCGGCTTTCCGGCCTCTTGCCGGCGCGCCTCGGCCTCGGCCAGCGCGCGGCTACCCGCCTCCTTCCGCCGCCGCTCGATCTCCGCTTCGCTTAAGTTCGCCATGCCTCGCCCTCACGCCGCCGGGAAAAACAATTCGACCTGGCAGTCGAGACCGGGGAGATCGAGCCGCAGCGGGCCGGACGACAGGATGCGCGTGCGAATTTCGTCCGCTCCGGCGCGGGCATGATGTGTAACCATGCGCGTCTCGGGGTTCAAGATCAGGTAGTGATGCACGCTCGGCAGGCTCAAATAACCTCGAAGTTTCGACTGAGCGTCCCGCATGGCTGTGCCGGGAGACAGGACTTCGACGACGATAATGGGATTGGGGATTTCGAGCGATCCCCGAGGCGGCTTCTCGCCGTAATAGACAAGCGCATCCGGCTCGAAAGCGGTGTTGTCCGAAATGCGGACCGTGGCGCCGTCGATCTCCGCGTGGCAAGGCAGGGCCGCCTTCCGGATTGCCTCGCGCAGCGCGATCGCCGTCTCGAACTTCACCTCGCGGTGCTCGATCCGTTCCGATTGCAAGGTGACGATCCGCCCGTCCTCAAGCTCGAAACGCCCGCGCTCCTGAGCCTCCGCCCAGGGCAGGAACTCGTCGACGGTCATAAGGCGGATGGGATGCGCTTCCATCCGCGCAATATAGCATTCCACGGGCAGTCCTGCACGCAATCTCGCGGCAATCTCCAGGCCGCGGATTGCCCATGCGATTGTTATCAGGCCTGCTGCGGCTCAGCCGCCGGGGTGGGCGTCTCCGCCACCGCCTCCCCCTTCACCCTCGGCCCGCAGACGGCGTGGGCGAAGGCCTCGCACCCCTCGCGGAAGCGCGCCATCCCCTGCACCACCGCCTCGCCACGCCGCAAGCGCTTATCGAGCGCGGCCATGGTGGCGGCGAGCCCCGGATCGTCATCGCGCAGCCACACCGCGAACACGCGGGCGTAGATCGCGAGCAGGCCCTTCACGCGGAAGAGCCCGCGCGCGCCCTCGCCGCTGATGCCGGCGGCGTTGAGCATCCAATATTGCGATTTGAGCGCAGGGAAAGCTTGCGCCAGCGCCGCGCCGGGGCTCATGCCGAGGCTACAGGCGATGCGGCGCAGAGCGGCCTTATAGGGCTGCATGACCTCGAAGCGGGTGAGGATCACGTCGAACAGCCGGTCGCGGGCGGGATCGGCGGTGGGGGCCGCGAATTTCGCGAGCACGGCTTCGTCCACGGCGCGGGTAAAGGCGGCGAGGATCTGCGCCTTGCATTGGAATTCGCGGGCCAGTTCCGCCAGCGGCACTTGGGCTTCGGCCGCGATTTCGCCGAGGCTCAGCTCGCGCCAGCCGCGCGCCTCCGCAAGCCGCAACGCCGCGGCGACGATCTTGTCGCGAGGGGTTCCACTATCAAGCATGGCCACGCTCCCGTTTGGTTAGTTATGTTGCCTCCTTATATGCGGCGATTGCGGCAACCGTTCAACCGGGGAGCGAGGCAAATTTCGCCTTGACTGGGCTGTGGCCGAGCACAGTCATGAGCCGCTCCAGCCGGCTGTCGTGGACGCCCAGCGCGCGCAAATGCTTAACGGTATTGACGACATAATCGATGTTCCGGCCGGAGCCGCCAACGCTCTTGCGCACGATCCGCGCCTGCCGCTCGACGGGCAAGGCGCCGGCATATTGCCGGTGGTCCCGGTTCACGAGGAAGCACAGCGCTTCGGCGTGGCTGCCACCGGAGAGCTTCACCGGCTTCATCACGGCGGAATAGGCGTGGGTGATGTTCTCGCGCCGGTGCAGGTAGGCGCGCGTGTGCTTCACGAGCGAGGCGGGCACGCGGAACGCCATCCCCTCACAGCGCCCGCCCTTGTCGAGGCCCAGCACGAGCCCCGGCGCGCCGGGACTTCCGCGGTGCATGATCGAATAAAGGCACAGCGCCCGGTGCGCACCTTCGAGGAGTGCGTGCGCCGCCTCTTCATAGTAGAAACCCGGCCGCCACATCAGCGAGCCGTATGCAAAAATCCAGAGGTCCACGTCTTCCTATGCTGTGTTCTTCTGCTCCGGCTCGGCGCCGGCAGCCTTGCGGCCGAAGTCAGGCGCCGCCGTGTCCTGGTGCGCGTCGACGATGCCGCGGCGGATGGCGCGCGTGCGCGTGAACAGGTTGAACAGCGTGTCGCCGTCGCCCCACCGGATGGCCTTTTGCAAGCTCGCCAAGTCCTCCGTAAAGCGGCCCAGGATTTCCAGCACCGCCTCCTTGTTGTTCATGAAGATGTCGCGCCACATGGTCGGGTCGGAGGCGGCGATGCGGGTGAAGTCGCGGAAGCCCGAGGCCGAGAACTTGATGACCTCCTTCTCGGTGACGCGCTCCAGGTCGTGGACCGTGCCCACGATGTTGTAGGCGATCAGGTGCGGCACATGCGAGGTCACGGCTAGCACCAGGTCATGGTGTTCTGGCGTCATGATCTCGACCTGCGCGCCGCAGGCTTCCCAGAAGGCCTTGAGTTTCGCGACCGCGCTATCGTCCGCGCCTGGAAGCGGGGTGAGGATGGTCCAGCGGCCGTCGAACAACTCGGCAAAGCCCGCTTCCGGTCCTGAAAACTCGGTGCCGGCAATAGGATGGCCAGGGATGAAGTGCACGCCTTCCGGCACATGCGGGGCCACGTCGCGCACCACGGCGGTTTTCACCGAGCCCGCGTCGGTGAGGATCGCGCCGGGCGCCAGATGCGGCGCGATTTCGGCCGCGAGCGCTCCGAAGGTGCCGACCGGCGTGCAAAGAACCACAAGGTCCGCGTCCTGCACGGCATCGGCGGCGTGCTCGTACACCTCGTCCGCGAGGCCGAGCCGGCGCACGGTTTCCCGCGTCGCTGCCGTGCGCGCGGCTGCGGTAATCCGGCCCGCGAGGCCTGCCCGCCGCGCTGCGTGGCTGATCGAGGAGCCGATCAGGCCGATGCCGATCAGCGCAATTTTTTCGAACGTGGGCTTTGTCATGGGGAAGGTTGTTAGCCGGCCATGCGCGCGCGCGCCAGATCTATCGTGACCTGAATCCTGATGAGCCGCACGTACTCCCTATAACGGGGATCGCGCCTCATATGCTCATGGTTCGCCTCATCGGCGTGGCACCTGACACACAAGACTTCCAGATTGGATTCATCCCTGTTACGCAGGTCTCCGTCCTTGTGATGAATGTCTAGAAGCCTCCGGTACCAGTTGAAGTCCTGCCCGCATTTGCCGCACCTCCAGCCTGCCTTGCGGCGGATGCGCTCGCTTTCGGCAGCCCAGTTTCCACGGTAGACGTTCGTTTCGCTGCTATCCGCGAAGTCCCCTGGCAACCAGGAATATAATGACATCGGATAGCGCTCGAAGAAAATTCCAGGCGTAAAATTGCGAACGATATCGTATCCTTGAGCTTGAGAAAGAGTACTTCTATACCCGCAAAGCCCAAGCATTTCCAGACAATGCCGGCACACGGGAAGCTGCCTGGTTTCCGATATGGCATGACGATCTCTGATGTAGTTTACTTTAAATGTCCCGGTGATCTCCGTAGATATGACGTATCTCTCAAATAAGTTTTGCTCGCACATTTGCTGCATCACCGGGCAATACGCCAGATGGTATCGCGGCTCCGCCGCGCTATGGCCCATGTCGTGAACATCTCTAATATATATTAGTACACGGCATTTTTTGTAGGCCATCGTATTGTCCGTATGGACCAAAATATTGCCGATATCGACATCGATGCCTTCAGTTCTTAAAGCGCGCTTTTCGCTATAACTTAGCTCCGTATCCACTTCACAGTCCGGAAATCGCGCAGCATATCCGTCGGGGATGCCCATCTTACGGCGAAGATCGAGGAACCGTTCATCGCTAGCGAAATCAGGCAGTTTCATTTTTGTGCTTCCCGGAGAATTTCGCCAATACGTGCCTCCGCGTTGGTGCGAACCCGGAATTCCACCCTTTGCGACGCCTCCCGATCCTCCGTTCCTTCCGAAGTAAACCGCAAGCGGGAGAAAGCCAGACCGTTCGCCGTAACTTTTGAAATCAGCCAGGATTTGTAAGTATTTAGAGATGGAAGCAGTACCACATACTCCAGCACGCTACGGGTCCTGCCCTGCGATAGCTCCATGTTACGGAAATAGGCGGCATCCGTCCCCGAAATCGCAGCCCACATCGTCGATGTGTGCCCTTCGATGCAGAATCTCCTCAACGGATTCACGATATTTCTGGCTCGCCAAAATGCGGGCGTATCTGGGGAAGAAATCCTCCAATATTTGTGCGAAAGCCGGCTTAATCACCGATTTCCCGGTATCGAAAAGAACGTCCGGCTCCTCAAAGCGGATAGCCAGGTTCCTATCGAGTGTAGCGCGCCAGCGCGGCAGATCGTCACGAAATTCGACACTAAAATCGTTGTATAGTTGCTCTTTAAGGTCGCCATATAATATTGCGACTGTTTTTATCCGCTGTGCTTGGTTCTCCGCTTCAACCCTGAGTTTCTGGATCTCCGCTTTTTCGTTTTCCACCTTCAGCATGAATATGACGGCCACCAGCATGAACATCATCATGAGCCCGGTCATGAGATCGCTGAGCGGAATCCAATGGTCGTCCTGATGCCCTCTTTTTGCGCTCGATGAAAGTATCCTATGCATTTACGCGCCCAGCAATGCTAACAATTTCCTGTAACTGCTCCACGAGCGGCTCGTAATCCTTTACAAATTTCTCTGAAAGGGCGGCCAGGTGTTTGGCCAAACTGTTAATAGACGTATCTAAAGCTTCTTCCAAAGACTTGTTGAGCGCCTCCGCCTGCTGTTTCGTATGCGCAACGGTTAAGGAGAGCACCCTGTTCTGCTCGTCGTTCGCAACCTGAAGCCTTTCCGCTGCTGTCGTTACAGCCTCGCCGATCTTGCTTGAATTGTGCTCGACTGCCGCCGCCAGATGCGACGTGAGTTCCGTCACTTTCCGCTCTACATCGGGGAGGCTTCCCGAGGCAGAGCGAAGCAATCCGGCTAGAGCGTGACATGTCTCCGCCAGCCTTTTTTCTCCCTCCGTAAGCGCGGTGAGCAGCGTCCCCATATCGGCCGCGACCTGTGCAAACGCCCCCGATTTTTCCACAAACTTCGAGTAATCGGCGGTTATCGCAGAGCTGCACTGCACCACTTCCTGAAGGCGCTGGACGGTGCTTTCGACGTGGTCCTTGTACTGGCCTTGCCATACGGCAAGCTCATGCACGGCCGCATTCAACTCTTTAAAATTATCGCCGAATTGCCCGGTAAGGTTCGTGTTGAAATCCCTGACGGTTTCCTGAAGGGCCTCGACCAGCGCGCGCGTCCCCATGTCCGAAATCCTGCCCAGGGCCTCTATCTGGGCATCTTTCAACGCGTCGAGGCGCTCATTGCTGTCCTGGCGGGCAAGCTTCAACTGAGAAGCGAGAGATACCGGCTTTTCGCCAACGATCGCGTCTTCGATCGCGGCCAGCCGCAACACGATATCCTCGGCGCTAACCGGGCCAGCGGGATGCTCGCTACGGCCGCCAAGGTCGATAATGAGGTAACGGAACTTCAAAAGGAGCGCGCCGCCAACGCCGAAGACGGATGCCCAGAACGCGGTCTTCAGGCCATTCAGAAGCTCTGGCAGGCTCGTCGCAACCTTTTCCGGATCGAAATCCTTAAGGCCGAGCGCAATCCCAACGAATGTCGCCAGAATTCCGCACGTCGTCAGGATGGTAGGGGCGTAGGAGGCGGTTCTCGATGCGTTGGCGAACAAAAAGTAAACGAACAAAAGGGCGATAAACACAATCGCCCCCTGGGTCAGTTGCGGCAAATCGGACAGGAGGAGCATTGGAGTTTTTCCAATTCATTAAAAGTGCTCCTCCTGCGTGTACCCCAAAGCTCCTTGTCCCGTCAACGCTGTGCAAATTCACGCAGCGCGTCGAGCACGGCGCGGTTCTCGCCTTCGAGGCCGATGGTCATGCGCAACGCGTGGGGCAGCTTGTAGGAGGCAAGCTGGCGCAGGATGATGCGCTTCGAGATGAGAAACTCGTCGGCGTCCTGGGCTGTGCGGCCGGGCTCCGTACCGAACGGGATCAGTACGAAATTCGCCGAGCTATCGGGCACATTGTAGCCCATCTCGCGCAGTTCCTGCGTAACCCGGATGCGCCATTCCGCGTTGTGCGCCTTGGCCCGCGCGATGTGCTCCATGTCGCTGAGCGCCGCCACCGCCGCGGCCATCGACGGCCCCGCCAGATTGAACGGACTGCGGATCTGGTTCATCGCCTGCGCGACCGCTAGCGGCGCGTAGGCCCAGCCGACGCGCGCCGAGGCAAGCCCGAAAATCTTCGAGAAGGTGCGCGTCATGATGGTGTTTTCGCCCGCCGCCACTAGGTGGAAGCCCGGCTCGTAGCCGTTGCTGTTCACATATTCGGCGTAGGCCGCATCGAGCACGAGCAGGATGTTGTCCGGCAGCGCGTTCCTAAGGAGCCGCACCTCATCGGCGGAAAGAAGCGTGCCAGTGGGGTTGTTCGGGTTCGCGATGAAGACGGCGCGGGTGCGCGGCGTGACGCGGTTCAGGATCGCGGTCACGTCGGCCGTAAGGTTCCGCTCGGGCGCAACGACCGGCGTGGCGCCCGCCGCCAGGATCGCGATGCGGTAGACCAGGAAGCCGTGCTCGGTATAGATCGCCTCGTCGCCAGGCCCGAGATAGGCTTGCGCCAGCATGTGGAACAGCTCGTCGGAGCCGTTGCCGCAGACGATCCGCTCCGGGTCGAGCCCGTGCGCCTTGGCCAGTGCCTCGCGCAAGAGCGTATGCGAGCCGTCGGGATAGCGGTCGAGCTGTGCCGCCGCGTCGCGATAGGCATGAACCGCCAAGGGGGACGGCCCCAGCGGCGTCTCGTTCGACGACAGTTTGATAACCGGCCCTAAGCCTTTGAGCTTCGACCGCCCCGGAACGTAAGGGTCGACCGCAAGCACGCCGGGCCTGGGCTTTGGAGCCTCTCCGCGCACTGCTATCTCCTTGGAAATGAAACAACGAGCGGCACTTATAGCCCCAAGACAGCGCGGGCGGCAATACTGCGCTCCTGACCGGCATCTTGAAGGCCAGCGCACCATCGCGCGTGGTCAACCTATCGAGCTGTTACCACGATCAGGCCATGGGACGCGCAGGCGCCATTCATGTCGGCGGCCTGAACTATCGGCAGCGGCGTTACGATGGCTGGGAGGCCTGCGCGCAATCGAAGCTCGCAAACCAGCTGCGTGCGAAACAGCTCGCCCGCAACCTGTCCGGAACCGGCGTCACCCGCGTGAGCGTCCATCCCGGTTGGGTCCGCACAAATTTGGTCCGGAATACAATGCCGGTTTGGGCTCAGAACCTGATGCGCCCTATCCTGCGTCTCGGCGGGATGATCGAGCCTTGGGAAGGCGCAGAAACCACGCTGCTTGCTCCGGAGGTGGCTGGTCAGTCCGGGGAATATTTCAGCCAGACCGGGAGTTACAAAGACAAACAAGCGCGGCGGCTGGCGGCTTCGCTCGCCCAATCCTATCGCCCAATCCTATCGCCCATGACGATGCGGTAGCGCTGCGCCTTTGGGAGGTCAGCGAGGCGCTCACCGGGCTCCGGCCCAATAGGGCACCCGCAGAAGCAGTTCTGCCCGGTCAGGCATCGTCAACGGCGCTGTCCCCGAAACGCCGGTTCAGCCACTCAATGTTTGAGCCCGTTCAGGACCGCGAGCGCGGCGGGCTGGCCGGTGTAATATTTCTCCAGGTCAGCGATGAGGATGGTTGCATCGGCTGCAGTCTCGCAGGCTTGAGCAACGTGCGGGAACGAGGGGCGAATGGTGAGCTGCTGGGTGTCACGGTACTCGAAGGCGATGACGCCGTCCTTGAGATTATCCAGCGAGAACAGATCCTTGCATTCATCGCCCGCCGGGATGTCCTTGCCTGCCTCCGCTATGCGCGCGTTGAGGTCCGCCTTGCCCGCATCGCTCAGCCCCGCGAAAAGGCTGACCTCTGCCTTGTGCTTGAGCGCGATGAAACGATCGGCCGAGCCGTGGTTCGGATGGGCGTTGCCCGCGCAGAAGCTTTCGCCCGACTCGCGGATCGCCGCCACATCGCCGTTGAGCTTCTGGACCTCGAAGGTGGTGTCGATATAGCTCGTCGACGGGTCCTGGCCCGTGCCGATCCCGTCGCAGTCCGGGAGCTGCTTCTTCACGAAGGCGTTCAGGAATGCCGCCGCTTCCGCCGGCGCGCCCTCAAACTTGGGATAGGACAGGCTCAGCTCGTATGGCTTCGTCTTCTTGACGGTTACGGTTTTGTAGTTGAGCGTTCCGCTGACGGCTGCCCTTTCCGGGGCCGGCGCCGCCTGATTTAGAGCGGCGATGCGCCCGTCATAGCGCTTCGCGAGGCAATCCTCCGCACCCGCGCAAGCGCTATCGTTTTCCTTGAGCCAGGCACGCTGCGCCTTCTTGAGCCGCTCCGTTTGAGCGGCGGGCTGAGCGGCCAGTGCGGTGCGATAGGCCGCGTTGAGCTGGCGGTCTTTGGCCGTGAGCGCCGGCGATCCGCAGATCGCCTTTTCGGTGACGGTCTTCGCCAGTGTGCAATCGAAGGCCCACGCAGCTGGAGCCGTGCTTATTGCTTGCCCGGCGACAATGGCAAGGCTTGCGATGAAGAGTTTGTTCATTGGCCGTCCTTCGATTGCGGCGGTGCCTGCCGGGTCAGCGCGGCAACGGGTTGTATGCCCGGAAAACGAGGTGGAAGAGGCCCGCCGCGAGCATGGCCGCCGGCAGGAACGGAACGAATAGCCCAAACTTCGTCATTGACGTACAAGCCTAGCCTAAGAGAGATCGCGCACTATCTTTAGGCGGAATGTCCTAGCTGCCCGGCGGCGGCAGCTCAAGCCCCACAATTCGCAAAGGCAATGGAATGACAGGAGCGGCAGCAATCCTTCCCGATAGGGGCCTGCTGGAGGTTGCGGGCGAGGAGCGGGCGAGCTTTCTTCAGGGGCTCATCACGAACGATGTGGCCGGGCTCGGCATTGGAGAGGCGTGCTTTGCAGGGCTGCTCTCGCCACAGGGGAAAATCCTGTTCGACTTCTTCGCGATCGGCACCGGCGAGGCGATCCTGCTCGACTGCCCGGCAGCGGCTGCGGCGGACCTCCTGAAGCGGCTCACCTTCTACAAGTTGCGCGCGAAGGTTACGCTCGCCGATGTTTCGGACAGATGGCGCGTGGCGGCGGCCTGGGGCGAGGTGGCTGGAGAAGCGCTGAAAGCCGGCGCCAGCATCGCGTTCCAAGACCCGCGCCTTGCCGCTCTGGGCTTTCGCGGCCTTATCGGGCAGGGCGAGGCCACAAGCATTTCCGCAAGCCTTGCGGATTACGAGGCCTTGCGCATTGCGGGCGCCGTGCCGGAGGGCGGCAAGGACTACGCCTATGGCGATACCTTCCCGCACGAGGCCTGCTTCGACCTGCTCCACGGCGTGAGCTTCACCAAGGGCTGCTATGTCGGCCAGGAGGTGGTCTCGCGCATGCAGCACCGGGGCACGGCGCGCACGCGCGTGCTGGCGGTTTCGGCCGGTGCGCCGCTGCCTGCGGACGGCGCGGATATCCTCGCCGAGGGCTTCTCGGTGGGCCGCCTCGGCTCAGTTGCCGGCACACGCGGCATCGCGCTCGCCCGCATCGACCGCGTCAGCGAAGCGCTGGCGAAAGGCGTGGCCCTCAGCGCCGGCGGTGTTGGCGTAACGCTCGCCGTGCCGGCCTGGGCCAGCTACACGCTCGACAGCGCCGGCGGCGGGGTGACGCGCTGATGACCGCCGCACCGGACCTTTGCCGCTGCCCGTGGGTGAACGCCGATCCGCTCTACCTGCGCTACCACGACGAGGAATGGGGCGTGCCCAAAACCCGCGACATCGAGCTGTTCGAGAAGATGATCCTCGAAGGCTTTCAATCCGGGCTCTCGTGGATCACCATCCTGCGCAAGCGCGAGGCGTTCCGCGAGGCCTTCGACCGGTTCGAGCCGGCCAAGGTGGCGGAGTATGGCGACGCCAAGATCGCGGAACTGCTGGCCAATCCGGGCATCGTCCGCCACCGCGGCAAGATCGAAGCCGCCGTCGCCAACGCCCGGGCCTATCTCACGCTTTCCGCAAACCAATCGCTGGCCGCCTTCCTCTGGGGCTTCGCCGGCGGAGAGGCCATCCAGAACCGCTTCGCGAGCCTCGCCGAGGTGCCGCCGCAAACGCCGCTCAGCCAGAAAATCGCCAAGGAACTCAAGGCCCGCGGCTTCCGCTTCACCGGCCCCACCACAACCTACTCGCTCATGCAGGCCTGCGGCCTCGTCAACGACCACCTCGTCTCCTGCCACCGTTATGAGCCTTGCGCCGCCCTGGCCCGGCCCCGGATCGCGGCATGGCGCTGGACCAGCGTTCATTAACTCATTGCTAAGCCTATTCTTTCCGGTTTCTGGCCGATTTGGCAAAAATGCCGCCTTTCCACTTAAGGCGCTATTATAGGCGATGCGCCTTTAGAAAAGATTGCGTATTGATATTGCAGGATATTTTTGGCGCTTATGGAAACCGGATGCGCCGTTTTATGGTTAAGATCAAAACTGTGCGTATATTTAAGGGGGGTTCGAAACGTGAAAATCGCGCGAAAACACGTAAAAATCCGCCGAAATGCGGGTAAGAGTTGCGCCGCGCACCGGGATTAACCGTACCTACATTAACCATACCGCGCCGCCTACGGGAGTTTACTCTGCGTTAACCCGGCGGCAGCGCTTTTTCTCCGTTTTGCAACCCTGCGGCGCACCAGTCCAGGGCACGCCCCAGTCACCTCCATCCTACCATTTTCATTCGCTGCCCGTAACTCCCCCTCCCGCGCGCATCCTTCGCTGCTCAGGCGCGCCCTCAAAGTGCAAGCCGCCGGTACGCGCGTAGCGGCTCACGCTCCCGCAATGTTGCACGGGCACGGGCTTCGCCGATACCGCCGCCTTTGGCTGGATCATTGCAACCTCGGGCTGCGCTCGCGGGAACTGGCTGTTATTTTTTTTGCGCTATGAAGGCTTATCGCTGAGCAGGCTGCCTAATGCGGCTGCTGCTGAGCGGCGTAGCATGTTGCCGCTGGATGAAGGCAGTCGTGACGATTAAGTATGAGATCGGCGAAAAGATTTGTGAAAGCGGTGGCACGTTTGTTTGCCGGGGGCATCGCTTAGCCGGCGGAAAACCTGCTGTCCTGAAAATCCTCAGGCCCGAGGCGGCGTCGGAGGAGGCCAAGGCACGCTTCAGGCGCGAGTTCGGCACGCTTTCGAAAATCGGCTTGCCCGGCGCCGTCAAGGCTTACGGATTGGAGGACTATCAGGGCGGCTTGATGATGGCCCTGGAGGATATAGGTGGCCAGTCGCTCGACCGTATGGCGGGCCGCGCGCTGCCCCTGGCCCAGCTTATCCCCCTGGCGACCGGGCTTGCGGACACACTGGAGGGGCTTCACGGGCTGGGGATCGTCCATGGGGCTATCAATCCCTCGCATATTGTATTCAATCCAGAAGATGGTCAATTCAGGCTCACCGGCTTCGGCTTTGCGGGCGAGCCGCTGAAGACTGAGGCGCTTTCCGGGAAGCTGCTGGCCTATATCTCTCCTGAGCAGACCGGCAGGATGAATCGCGCAGTTGATTACCGGACAGACTTCTATTCTCTTGGCGCCACGCTCTACGAGTTGCTCTCCGGCAGGCCTCCGTTCGAGGGGGAGGAGGCGCTGGCGATGGTGCACTGCCACATTGCCAAGATGCCCGCCGCACCCGCTACCCTCGACCCAGCCATACCGGCGGCTATATCCAACATCGTTATGAAGCTACTGGCCAAGGCGCCGGAAGACCGCTACCAGAGCGGGGCTGGATTGAAGGCGGATTTGGAACGGTGCCTGGAGGCATTGGCCGAAGGCGGCGCTGTTCCCAGCTTTGAGCTTGGTCTCGCCGACCTGCCGGGGCATTTGCGCGCGCCGCCAACGCTTTATGGCCGTGGGAAGGAAACCGCCCGCCTTTTTGAAGCCTTCGAGCGGGCGAGCGCCGGCGCTTGCGAATTGATGCTGGTGGCTGGATATGCCGGTGTGGGCAAGACGGCGCTGGTCCATGAACTCACCGGCGCCATCCGGGACAGCGGCGGATATTTCATAGAGGGCAAATTTGGCCAATTGCAGCGAAATGCGCCCTATTCCGGCTGGCTCCGGGCATTCGAGGGTTTTGTCAGCAGCCTGCTGATGGGAAGCGATGCGGACCTGGCTCGATACAAGCAGCGTATTTTGAGCGCTGTTCAAAATAGCGGCAGGGTCCTGACCGATGTCATACGAAATCTGAATTTGATTATCGGTCCGCAGCCTCCCATCGCTGAGTTGGGGGGAGCCGAGGCAGAGAACCGGTTCAACTATATATTTCTCGAATTTATCAAAGCCGTAGCGGACCAAGAGCACCCCTTGGTGGTGTTCCTGGACGACCTCCAGTGGGCGGACGCCGCTTCATTGCGTTTGCTGAACTATGTATTGACCGCAAGCGGTGTTTCCGGCCTGTTGATCGCCGGCGCCTATCGGGACAACGAAGTGGACGCCACTCATCCGCTGTCGAAAGCCCTCGGCGAACTTGAGCATACGCGTGCGGCAGTGGAGCGTCTCAGCCTGGCGCCGCTTTCGCAGGATGACATCGGTGCCTGGCTCGCCGGTTGTCTGACCGCCGATAGGAGCTACACCGAGACGCTGGCGGGGCCGCTTTACGCCATGACCGCCGGGAATCCCTTCTACATCCTCCAGATTCTGCGCGCCTTCGAAAGTGAAGGAGTTCTAACCTACGACCGCGGATTGAGACGATGGCAATGGGACGCAAAGGCAATCGGAACGATGAGCGTGCCTAGCGACGTTGTCGATCTGATATTGCAAAGGTTACGGCGCTTCCCGCAGTCCACCCAGAACATCCTTCAGGTTGCGGCCTGTCTCGGCGCCTCGTTCGATGCTGCCACGCTGAGCGCTGCCAGCGGCGAACCGTTCGATGCCGTTCTTGCCGGTCTGGCGCCGGGCTATCGAGGCGCAGTTCGTCGCTGTTTTGGAAAAGGAATGCCGGTTTGTGCACGACCGCGTGCAACAGGCCGCTTATCTTCTCATCCCCACTGAAGACAGAGCGGCCATGCATTGGCGGATCGGCAAATTGCTGCTCCGGGAGATGGCGCCAGCGGCTCCCGGCAGCCGCATTTTCGACATTGTGGATCACCTGAATACCGGCGCCGGCCTTTCGCAACGCGGGAGGAGCAGGCGGAAATTGCCAATTTGAATCTCGAAGCAGGCCAAAGGGCGAAATCGAGAGCGGCATTTTCCGCCGCCTTGGAATATTTCGAGGCCGGTCTGCGGTTGCTGAGCGCGGAAAGCTGGGAAAAGCACTATCGGCTCACGCTCAACCTGCACCGGGAGGCCACGGAGGCGGCTGGCATTAGCGGCGGATACAGCCGCATGGAGGTGCTGGCGGACGCGGTGCACACGCATGCGTCGAATCTTTCTGGACGAGATCCCAACCTATAAAACCGGGATCAGGGCGCTTACGGCCCAGGGCAAACTGCTCCCGGCGATCACCCTGGGTTTGAGCGTTCTGGAGCGTCTTGGCTTGCCGCTGCCGGCGGAGCCTGCCGCCCAGGAAGTCGAAGAACATATGAAGACCTCCCTCAGCCTTCTCCTTGAGCGGCCGATTGAGAAGCTTTCTAGCCTGCCCGCCATGACATCCCCGGAACAGCTCGCCTGCATCTCCATACTCAGCGAGCTTGGAGAGCCTGCCTACGCAAGTTCGCCGCAGTTCTTTCTGGTGTGGGCGGCGGTCATGGCCGAAATCTCCCTGCGGCATGGAAATTGTGCCCTGTCCCCCTTCGCCTATTCCGCCTTCGCGCTCGCTTTGTGCGCCACCGCCCATGTCGAAACAGGCTCCAGCCTGGCGAAGGCTGCCATTGCCTTGCTGGAACCTTTGGGCGCGCAATCCCTGCGCTGCCGCCTGCTCAACATCTACGGCTGCACAATCCAGCCATGGACAGAGCATTTGCGGGATACCCTTCCGACACTTCAAGAGGCGGTTGGGGCAGCGGCTGAATTGGGAGATCTCACTTCTGGAAGCTACGCCGCATTTAATAGCTGCACGGCTGCATTTTTCATGGGCGAACCGCTCGATCAGCTCACGCCGCGTCTGCTCCGGAACATGAATACCATAGCCGGCATGAGGCAGACATACATTTGGAACTGGGTTGCTTTTCATGTCCTGGCAGCTCAACGTCTCAGTGACGCCGGGGAGCGGCCAGCCGGGCTAGGCGCATTCGACGAAGACGTCTGGCTGGCATCGGCGAAAGCGGCGAACGACCAGTGCGGCCTCGCCTATTACTTCTTAAGCAAGCTCGTCGCCGCCTATTTGCTGGGCGAGACCGAACCCGGCGAAATGCTGGCGCATTTGGCCGAAGTGAAGGCGAGACAGGCGGGCTTTCAGGGAGCTTTCGCCGTACCGGTCTCCTACTTTTATGGCTCGCTGGCGCTTCTCAAATCCGGGTTGGATCGCACGCCTCAGGCGGCCGGCGAAATCCGCGAGAACCTGAGCAGGCTTGAACGGTTTGCGCGGCTCGCGCCCATGAACTTTCAGCACAAGGCCGGCCTTATTGCCGCGGAACTCGCGCGCGCTGACGGAAAAGAATGGGATGCGGCGCAGCTTTACGAAAAGGCCATCGATGGGGCGAGAAGGAACGGTTTCGTCCAGGAGGAGGCCCTGGCCTGCGAACTTGCTGCAAGTTTCTACCGCGAACGCGGCATGGAAAACGCTGCCATCTTTCACCTGCACGGCGCCTATGAGGCATATGTCCGGTGGCAGGCATGGAAAAAGGTAAAAGCGCTGGAGGCCGGGCACCCTGACCTCCTTGCGAAATTGGCACCGGCGGTTCCGGCCCACAGGCCGGATGCCCTGGACTTGAGCACGGTGATGAAGGCAACCCGCGCCATTTCCAAAGAAATGGAGCTTGACCGGCTGCTTGCCCAGACCATGCGTATTGTCGTGGAGAACGCCGGAGCCCAAAGCGGCGCTCTCATCTTGCCGGACGGCGCTGCATGGCTGATGGCGGCCAAGGCGCAGATCGGCGTTCCAGAGGTGGAGGCGCCGCATCCCTTGGATTTGAACGCGACCGATGAAGTGCCGGTCAGTGTAGTCCGCTTCGTCGCCCGCACCAAGGAACGGGTCTTGCTGGACGACGCCGCCAGTCAAGGGACGTTCTCCCGCGATCCTTACATCAGGCGGCACAAGATCAGATCGCTGCTATGTGCTCCGCTCTTGAGCCGCGGCGCTCTGGTCGGAGTGGCGTATGTCGAAAACAACCTGACCGCCGGCGCCTTTACCAAGGAGAGAGTTCGCCTGCTTGAGATTCTTCTCTCGCAGGCGGCGATATCCCTGGAGAACGCCCGGACCTATCGGGCGTTACAGGCGAGCGAGGCGAAGTACCGGCGGCTGATCGATACGGCGAACGAAGGCGTCTCGGTCGTTGGCCCCGATGGAACGATAGCTTTCGTTAACGCCAGGTTGGCCGCGATGCTCGGCTTCGAGCCTGAAGAATTGCTTGGACACCCCCCAACCAGCTTCATGTTCGAGGAAGATGCTCGCGATCACATGCGTAAGTTCGAAAGCCGCTCCCAACGGGGGCCGGAGCAGTACGAGCGCCGGCTCCGCCTCAAGAACGGAGGGATAATATGGACCTGGGTGTCCGTCACGCCGATGTTCGACGAGCAGCACAATTTTCAGGGCTCGCTCGCAATGCTCAGCGACATCACAGAGCGCAAACGGGCGGAAGAGAAACTATTTCTTCTGAATTTTTCTTTAGATAGTGTGCATGAAGCCGCCTTCCTGGCCGATGAAAATGCGCGCTTCGTTTATGTTAACGAAGCAGCCTGCCGTGTTCTCGGATACAGCCGGGAGGAATTGCTAGGCCTCGGTGTTGCCGATATAGATCCCGACTTTCCGGCGCAGCGCTGGCCGAGCCATTGGCGCGAACTCAAGGAACAACGCTCGCTTGTCTTCGAAGCACGCCATAAGACGAAGGACGGCCGCATAATTCCGGTCGAACTTAGCGCCAACTACTTCGAGTATGGCGAGGTGGGCTATAACCTCGCCCTGGCGCGGGATATCAGCGAGCGCAAGCAGGTGCAGGAGAAAATCCGCCACCTCGCCGCCATTGTCGAATCCAGCGGCGACGCGATCATCGGGAAGACGCTCGACGGAAAGATCGTTAGCTGGAACAAAGGCGCAGAGCATCTTTACGGCTACACCGCCGCGGAAGTCACCGGAAAGCCGGTTTCGCTCGTGGTTCCAGCCAGCCGGCGGAAGAATTAGCGAATATCATGGCCAGGCTGACGGCCGGCGAAGTTATCGAGCACTTGGAAACCGAGCGCCTGCACAAGGACGGCCAGATCAGCCACGTGGCGTTGACCATTTCCCCCATCCATGACGCTTCTGGCAGAATTGCGGGTGCCTCTACCATTGCCCGCGACATCACGAAACGCAAACATGCGGAAGAAGCACTCCGGCGATTGAACCGCGAGCTGCTGGCAATCAGCATGTGCAATCAGGTTTTGATGCGTGCAACCAGCGAGCCGTCGCTCCTCAAGGACATTTGCCGCATCGTCTGCGACGAGGCGGGTTACCGCATGGCCTGGGTAGGATACCCTGAAAACGACGAAGCGAAGACCGTGCGTCCCGTGGCTTGGGCGGGTGTTGAGGAAGGTTATCTCACAGCCGCTGGCATCGTCTGGTCCGATACGGACTACGGGCGCGGTCCCACCGGCCTTGCCATCAGGCGCGGGACTACGGCCGTCGCCCAGGATTTTGCAGCGGATCCCTTGGTCATACCCTGGCGCAAGATGGCGTTGCAGCGCGGTTACCGCTCCAGTATCGCCCTGCCTCTCAAGGACGAGAGCGGCGCGGTGTTCGGCGCCCTCACCATCTATTCGTCAGAGCCTAACGCCTTCACGCCTGAAGAAATCCGGCTTCAGGAGGAACTGGCGGCCGATTTGGCGTTCGGGATCGATGTCCTGCGGGTGCGCAGGGACCGCACCCGTGCGGAGGAGGAACTCCGCCAGCTCAACCAGGAGCTGGAGTTGCGCGTGGCCGAGCGAACCGCGGCGCTTGAGCAGGCCAATAAGGAGCTGGAATCCTTCTCCTATTCCATCTCCCACGACCTGCGTGCGCCATTGCGGGCCATCGGCGGCTTCTCGCGCATCCTCCAAGAGGAATACGATGGTGTGCTTGGCGAAGGGGGCCGCCGCTATACGGAAACGATCGCCAGCAACGCCGCGCGCATGGGCCAGCTTATCAGCGATATTCTCGATTTTTCCCGCATGTCGAAGCGTGATTTTGCCCCAGAGCCCGTGGACATGACCCGGCTTGCACAGGAGGTTTATGAGGAAGTGCGCGGCGCGGCGGCTGCGGAGCGGAACATCGTTCTTAATATGGGCGATCTGCCTCCGGCACGCGGCGACCAGGCTATGCTCCGCCAGGTGCTGGTTAACCTCATCTCCAACGCAGTCAAGTTCACGGCGCCGCGCACCGAAGCGGTCATTGAGGTGAACGGTGCCACGGCCAACGGGAAAAACATCTATTGGGTGAAGGACAACGGCGTCGGCTTCGATATGCAGTTCACGGACAAGCTTTTTGGCGTGTTCCAAAGGCTGCATCCGGCCGATGAGTTTGAAGGAACCGGCATCGGCCTTGCCATCGTCAAGCGCATCGTCAGCCGCCACGGTGGCAGGGTTTGGGCGGAAAGCAAGCTTGGCGAGGGCGCAACGTTCTATTTTGCCTTGCCCGCGATAAAACAAGACGAAGGGGCCGCCCGATCCTGAGTGGCAAGCTCGCCAAGGCGAGCTTGTGCGGGAGAACGGCAGGGTGAGGGGAAATCTCCCCGTTCGGACCACCGATCCCGATCTTAGTCTTCCTGGCCCCAAAGCTCGGCGATGGCCTCGCCGCGGAAGCTGGGGCGCGACTGATAGTGCAGTTCGACGTCGCGGATGAAGCGGCCCGCATGCCAGCCGTGCGCCAGTTTGATCACGGCCTCGCCGCCGGCGCGGATATGCTGGTCGAACACGATGTCCTCGGCCTGGCCATTGCCGAAGATGACCTTGATGCTGTTGAGCTTGATGTCGTTGCCCCGGACGGCCAGCTTGAGGCGGACGAACTTGCCTTCGTGCCTGCCGACATGGATGGTATCGCGGTCGCTCATGAAGCTGACATGGCGGTCGCCGAGCCTTACCCATTCGCGCGCCGAGGAGGCGCTGGCCGAGAACAGCATCACCGCCAGCGCGGCTATAAGAATTCTAAACATGGTCTCTCCACAGAAGATTGCAAAAGCGCCGGTTGATACGCGCGCAAGTGTGGCGTGAGCGCGGCAGGCGGGTGGCGGAAGCGTAACGCTTTGTAATCATGGAAAGCTTGGCCCAGCAGCACAGGCCCGCTCTCAAGTTGCGCGCAATCTTTCAGGAAGCCGGCAGACCTAATTTTCAACCGTTGAGCTGTGCCCGCGCTTGCCTGCCTCCATCGGTGATATTAGCCTATGGGCCAGCGAGGTGTCTCCGAATGCAGGTTATCCGTCTCATTCTGAATGCTGCCGGCGCGGGCTCGATGCTCGCCGGTGCAGGAATTCTGGCCATGCTGGGTGGCGAATATCTTCAGGCAGCAAGGGCGGAGAGCCAGTCCTGGGCAGTCACGATGCAAGCTGCGCAACATGCGCAAGCGGCGGCGAAGCCGCAGGCCAAGGCTGTTCCGGCCTCCCTGCCTTCGGAGGACGCGGCCGCCCCGGTGCCCGCTTCGCCTCAGACCGCCGCCCGCACGGCGGCGGCGAAGGCCGCGGCGGCGATGAAGAAAGCCAATGCGAGGGAGTTGTTCGCGGCGGCCAAGGAGCCCGCGAACCTCGCGGCCCGCTCGATTGGCTTTTACGCCAAAGGCTGCCTTGCCGGCGGAAAGCCGCTCCCGGTGAATGGCCCAGCCTGGCAGGTCATGCGGCTCTCGCGCAACCGCATGTGGGGCCATCCCTCGCTCATCCGCTATATTGAGCGCTTCGCTGAGGATGCAAAGGAGAAGGACGGCTGGTCCGGCCTGCTCGTCGGCGATCTTTCCATGCCGCGCGGCGGACCCATGCCTTCCGACCATTCCAGCCATCAGGTCGGGCTCGACGTGGATATCTGGTACAAGCCCGCACCCGATCACGAGCTTTCTGCCGAGGAGCGGGAGAGCATAAAAATGGAAAGCTTTCTCCTGGACCCCGGCCATGTTAATCCCGAGGTCTGGAAGCCGGAGTACGAGAAGCTTTTACGCCGCGCGGTGTCCTATCCCGAGGTCGCGCGCATTTTCGTGAACCCTGCGATCAAGAAGTGGCTCTGCGACAATGTGAAGGGCGACCGGGCATTTCTCACCAGGATCAACCCTATCATGGGCCACGATGCGCATTTCCATGTGCGGCTGTCTTGCCCGGCCGGCAATCCCGGTTGCGAGAACCAGGTGCTCAAGACCGGCGATGGCTGCGGAAAGGGCCTCGATCAGTGGATCGCGGCCCTCATGAAGCCTGCGCCGGCCGTTCCTGCCACCAAGCTTGGCGTGATCAGGGCCAAGATCGCGGCGTGGAAGGGCAAGCTGACGGGCCACAAATCCAAGCCGCCCTTCGCGATGGGACGGCTGCCGGCGGAATGCGAGACGGTGCTGAAGGCCAAGCCTTCGCCGGTCCCAGATGCAACGGCTGCGCGCTAAACGGGAAGTGCATGGGGATTTCTCGCCACTAGGGCTTGCTTATTTGTCAGCCTGCTATCAGTCTTGTCACATTATCGTGCGAAGAGTGACAAGCTGGTGGAGTGTGCTTGCCGCCTCCATCGCATGATCCATTCCAAGCAGCCTCCGGCATGTATTAAGAGGAGCAAGAAATGTTTTGCGTGCTCAGGCGCCTGCTCGCCGGCATTTTGGTGTGTACGGCCTGGATCTCCAGCGGATTCGCTCAGGCCCCCGTCTTCCAGTTCACCGCCGTTCCAGATCAGGACGACGTGGTTCTTGTGCAAAGGTTCGAAAAGTTTGCGGCGCACTTCCAGCAAAAGCTCGGCGTAAATGCCCGCTATGTCCCCGTCTCCAGCTACGAGGCCGCTGTCAAGGCCTTCATCTCGGGGCAGGTGCAACTCGCATGGTTTGGCGGCTTTTCAGGCTTGATCGCCCGCATGGCTATTCCCGGCTCGGAATTCGTGGCACAGGGCGAGAAGGACCGTAATTTCAAGACGTACTTCATCGCGCATAACTCAAGCGGCATCAAGCCGTCGAAAGAGTTTCCCCAGGACATACGCGGAAAATCCTTTCTTTTCGGCTCGCCCATCTCGACGGCGGGGCGGCTCGTTCCCGAATACTGGATACGGCAGGAATTGGGGCAAAGCTCCAGGAACGTATTTTCGCGCGTCAGCTTCTCGGGCGATCACGCGAGCACGCTCGATTTGATTCAAGCCGGTGCCGCTGAGGTGGGAGCGCTGGATTACACGGTGTTCGAGGCAGCTCAACGGGCAGGGAAAATCGATCCGTCGAAAGTCGCGGTCATCTGGGAGACGCCGCCATTTCCCGACTATGGCTTCGTGTTGCGCGGCGGATTGGATGGTACGTTTGGCGAGGGGTTCGGCGGCAAGGTCAAGCAGGCGATCCTCGATCTGACCGATGAGGAGATCCTCAAGGCGTTCGGCCGGCCGCGATTCGTGCCCGCCTCAAACGCGGAGTACGGGTTCATTGAAAAACTGGCTTCGGCTCTTGCCGCGGAGGAAGGCAAATAGGTTCTTGCACCCCGCCAAAAACGAAAGGCCTGGAGGGTATCCAGGCCTTTCAAGCTTAAGCAGCTTAACCCGCGATTAGCGCAGTTCGAGCCTGCCGGCGCCGGCCGTGACGGACACGCCGGTCTTGTGCTCCAGGCTGAGCGGCTGCAGCGAGAACGAGCCCTTGCCACCGCCGATAAGCACGTTCGCTCCGCCGCCGATGCCGAGCGCGGCGCCGGCCTGGGCACCAACGTAGTCGCCAGCAAGCGCGTGGCGCCTGGGCGCGGCGGGTGCGATTACGGCCCACACAAGAACGTTCTCATGCGTAACGCCAAGATCGACCCCGAGCTTGCTCAGCTGGCCTGCATAGCGCTCATGACGGCCATCGTCGCCCATGTAGAAGCAGCGCACCTGATGCGAAGAACCGATGATAAGACCCTGGCCACCCTGAATGTGGCAACGCAGCACGCCAACGCGCGCATCGGCCTGGGCTGCGGTGGTCATCCCGAGTGCAAGCAGCGCCAAACCGGCAATTTTTACAAACGACTTCATATTTACGTCTCCCTTGAGTACCCCACGGATGCGATCGAACGGCAACTTCGCGGCGAAGTGCGGGCAAAACCGGCTCCGCACAAAATCGGTTACAAATTCGCTGCAGATTCCGCCATTTGGTCGAATTGCGAATCCATGTCTATGCGAAGTCTTGATGCGTGATTTGGGAGTAGAGCGCAAGACCGGTAGAACGCGGATTCTGCAACTACCGCGCGAGGTATGCTTCGCGTACGAGGCCGGCGACGCGCTCCATTTCGCGCAACGGCTCGTAGGACCAGCTCTCTATTTGGCCGCTGAAAGGCCGGATTCGCCCGCTCGCCTCAAGGCTCACATGGAAGCGCGAGAACTTGTCGCGCCCGCTTGGCTTCCGGCCGGGGGTTGGCAGCATGACCACATGCACGGGCTTGCCGGTGCTGCACGCTTCCGTGACCATGTTGACGGAATCGCAAGTGACGATGAAGGCATCGGCATGGGCGAGCATACCGAAATAGGGATTGTCGCCAGTGCCGTCCGAGATAAAGGCGGGCTGGCCTTCGAGCGCCTTCTCCAGCATCTCCATATTGGCGGCGCCGGTGCGGCGCGAGCCGGTAATGAGCAGGCCGAAGCCTTGCGCCGCGAGCGCCTTGAGCTGCTCCGCGAGCTGCCCGATTTCTTTTTCTCCCAAGGCGTAGCGGGCATTCGGGCCGCCGAGCACGACCGCCACGCGGGGACGGGGGATATGCGCGAACCGGCTTTCCCAGCGCGGGGCCTCGGCGGCGAGCCGCTCCGGGTTGATGCGGTGCAGCGCGCCGTCCATTACAATCACATTTTTGCCGGTAAGGCCGTCATGCGCCGGTACCACGATGCGGTCGAAGCGGTGGCGCAGCGAAACCGGGTCCTGGAGCTGGACGGTGAAGGTGCGTCCGCCGCTTTGCCCCTTGACGTAGAGCGAAGGCAGGATGCTCGGCCGCCCGGTGGCGATCAGGATGTCGGGCCAGGGCGCTTCGAGCTGGTCGCCATTCTTGCTGAACGCATAGCGTTTGAAAGCGGTGATGTGCGGGCTCAGGATTCGCCACGCGGTCTTGAGGAACACGCGCTTCACAACAGGCGTGAACCCCATGGCCTCGGCAAGGCCAACCGCCTGGTTTTCCATGCCGGGCCTGCCATCGGTCAGGCACCAGCAGACAGGCAGCGGGTGCGGCCAGGATAGGCTTGGGGGAGCCCCATGGGGGCGCAATTCCGTCATGGCATCTCGCTCTTATATCGAGGTTTTTTCCGGCCTAGCACGGCGCGCGCTTGAGGGAAAGCGTCCTGCGGCGATAAGGCTTGGCTTAGAAATATGCGAGCCGGGGCGCTGGGATTTTGGCCGGCAGCTCGCGGTCCAGGGCTAATGTTTGGTGCCCGCCGCGGATATAGCCACCAACGCCGGGATTTGGCCCATATGACCTGCTCCGGCTGATTGGTAAGCTGGCGAGCTAAGGCAACGCTCAGGAATAACTGCGCCATCTGGCTTGTTCTTTTGCCCGCCAGCTGCGCTGCAAAATGGGTTACATATCTTGGATATGCGCCCCTTTTTGCAGCTTGCAGCCGGCGAAAATTCCGGCGCCATCCGGCTCACTTATTCCTGAGCGTAGCCTAAAGGCCGGGAGCGATCTTAGTACACCTCAAGAGCCACCATCTGCGGGACGGCAGCTTTTGGTTCTTGAAACGAGCGGCCTCGCGAAGCGGCCCAGGTGGCGTGCGAACATCTATTTGATCGAACTGGCGTTGTGAATGCCTGCTGCGACAATCCGTAACGCATCGGGGTGCCTTTTTCATTCATTGCGATGGTTGGCGGCGAGGATCGTGATTTCCGGCTTCCACCCTTCTGGAAGATCCGGCGTGCTCGTGGATTCCAGATCGAGCCGGATGAACGACTTGAGGATGGACTGAAAAGTCTCCGTGTCGCGCGCCCAATGAATAACACCATCGAAATCTTTGGAGAGCTTGTGCGTCAGATCGAGGGACGAACGCCGTTCGACCCCGACCGGCTTGTCCACTTGCACGATGGCGATCTTGTCGCCGCCCACCCAACGCACAATGTCCTCCGGAAATTCATGAGCATAGTTTCGGCGGCCGTTCCATACGGCAGTCCGGATGACTTTTCCAGCAGGTGTCGCAAAGAGGAAGACCCAAGGCACGTCTTCTTGCGCCACACCAGACGCCTCGTAGAATCTCGGCGGTGGAAGGTTGAGAATCGCAGCCTTCTGCTCTCGTATCTTGTGGCGTCGCGCTGCCGTCAGCTGTTCACGTTGCTTGCCCTTGTCGTCGAACCTGCGGATTATCTCGGAATAATATATTTCCGCCGTCCCTGCATCATAGACATCGGAATCCGGGAAGGCGAACAGCAATATTTGTCCTGCGAAACTGCGAAACTGCGCAGATGCCGCAGCACAGTGTCCCACGCAATATCCTGATGTGCTACCGGTACAACATGAAGCGCGGCGTCTGGCGCTTCCATCATCAAACGGTCGATCACAGCAATGCCGATAGCGCTGAACCCGTTTTCATTGCCGAGGCAAAAGCGGCATGAAATGACCGGTCCCCAACCTCAACGCGGAATGTCTGCAAGATTATCTGCGTCGTATCGGGTATCATGCTGTCACGCGTCAACTCGCGGATGCGTGCACCGTTGATGGTGGCGCTGGCGGCAACATATGCAGGCCGATCATGCCCCGAAAATCGCCAGCGTGCGGCCAGACTTCTTGTTCCCGCAGTAGTTTCTTTCGCTTGGCTTCGCCCATCTCGCTGCTCTCCAAATTTAGCTGAAGGCTGCCACCACTGTTTCGATGGGGAGAAACAGGGTCCGGCTGTCTTCTGGATATTCAATGAATTCCGCACATCTCATATAGAAGCGCTTGGCTGCATCGTCCTTGGCGTGAACCAGCACCGCCCCGATACCAATGCTTTGTGAGGCGATGGCGATGCGGCGCAGTGCGTCGGACAGCAAATCGGCGCCCAGCCCTTTGCCTCCATGGCTGTGGCTTACCGCTAGCCGCCCGATCACCGAAACAGGGATCGGGTCCGGTGCATTGCGCCGCACTTTCCCCGGTGAGGCGGAACGCTCTACCGATCCAGCAGAAATGCAGAAATAGGCAACCACACGGTTGTTTTCGCAAACGACATAGGTGCGCGAGAAGCGGCTTTCGTTCTTCAATGCGCGATGCCGCAGCCAATCGTTCAGCGCGGGCTCACCACAGTCGAAAACCGAAAGGTCATGCCCGGCTGTCAGGGGAACGGGAGCCGAAAGCCGGAGTTCCTGGCACGTTGGCTCGTCTTCTACTTTTGCCATGCGGGCGGCCGGCGCAGCAGCGATCGAAGCTTCGGTCCCGGTGGGGGGGGATTATCGAGCGCATACATGAAGGCGTCGTAGCGCTGGGCATCGAGCGCAAATAACCGCTGATCCAGCAAGACGTCGATAGCCTGCCGCCGGGCGCTTTCGATCATGAACTCGGTGCGCGTCTTGCCGAGAATTTCCGCCGCATCATCAATGAGCTGACGGGTGCTGGCCTCAATTCGCAGGTTGATGCTCCCCTTTGCGTCAGCCTTCACAGAGCGTTCCGCGACCGCAGCGCTAGCATTTACCGAAGATGAGGAACCAACTTTTGACATGGGCAGGAGTATGCTCATTTGTATCCACATCGTCAATACAATCATTTGCTTGGCGCTTATAGCTTCAGCATTTTGAATGCGCGGCTAGGCCGGCAGCCGGTCAACCGCACTATTGCAAAGTGACGGGTGGCAAAAAGCAGCTTCAGGATACAGAAACTGCCAATTCGGGCGTGGCCTGTTGACAGAAACTCGAAGGCCGCTATCGACCCATTGCGACCTTAGGAATTGGGTGTCTGGCGTTAGATTTTGACCGCTAGGCGCAAAAGGGAGGCTATATCCAAGATATGCAACCCCTTTTGCAACGCCGCAGGCGGGCAAAAGACCATGCTGGACGGCGCGGTTATTTCCGGGCGATGCCTGAGGCAAGGCTGCGCTTTGGCGGTTGAACGTGCCTCCGCTCCCAGCTATGAGGAGGGCCAACCGCCTCTGGGCCGCCAGGGCGCCGATGGCGTCTCGCGAAGACGGCGAAGCAAGTCCGGCACGGGCGAGGAAGGAAGTTGGATGAGCGTGGCAGAGGGCACAGCAGGCTCAGGGGTTGAGTTGAGTGCGAGCGGCATAACGGCGGATGCCGGTGTGCGGCTTGCGCTGGGGCTTGTTGCCCTCCTGATCGTCCTGCGCTTCGTTCTGGCCGCCACCGCGAACCTCGCGGAGGACGAGGCTTATTACTGGCTCTGGTCCACGCATCTCGCCGCCCGGCTATTACGATCACCCGCCGATGATCGCCTATTGGATCAGGGCGGGGACCGCGCTTTTCGGCCAGACCGCCTTCGGCGTGCGCTTCGTTGCGCTGTTAAGCTCGCTGGCCGGCTCCTACCTGCTGTACCGCGCGAGCCTGAGCCTGTTCCGCGATGCAAATGCGGCGCTGCTCGCCGTTTTGTGGCTGAACGCAAGTCTGCTGGGCAACGCCGGCGCCATCGTTGCGACGCCCGACACGCCGCTCGGCTTTTTCGCAATCCTGACCTTGTTCACGCTGGCCAAGCTGATCGAAACCGGCAAAGGGGCGTGGTGGTACGGCGTAGGCGCAGCCCTTGGGCTCGCCTTCATGAGCAAATACACCGCCGTTCTGCTGCTGCCCGGCGTCTTCATCTGGATGGCGGCCACGGCGGAAGGCCGGCGCTGGTTCGCGCGGCCGGAGCCCTATGCCGGCGCCCTGATCGCAGGCCTGCTGGTGGCGCCGGTGTTCTGGTGGAACTACGTGCACGACTGGGCTTCGTTCGCCAAGCAGGCGCAGCACAGCATCAAGGACAAGCCCGCGAGCGCCATAGCCAGCATCGGCGAGCTTTTGGGCGGGCAGGCGGGGCTCGCCACGCCGCTTATCTTCGGCTTTTGCGTGTTCGGCAGCTTCTTCGCGCTCCTGCGTGGCTGGAAGCGGCGGGATGCACGCTGGCTTCTGCTTGGCGGCGCCACCGCGCCACTCTTGCTCTTCTTCCTGGTGCATGCGGCAAACCAGAAAATCCAGGCGAACTGGCCGGGCTTCATCTACCCGGCCGCGATCCTCGCGGGCGTTCACGGCTTCCTTGCATTTTCGAAGGAACGCACCGTGCCGCAGTGGGCCAAAGCGTGCTTCAAGCTCGCACCTTTAGTGGGCGCGGTTTTCACGCTCACCGCCTTCCTGCAACTAGGCCTTGGCGCGCTTCCCATCGAGTCGAAGAAAGATCCAACCGCGCGGCTCAAGGGCTGGGCAAGGCTCGGCACCGATATCTCGGAGCTGGCAGAAACCCACGGTGCCACCGGCATCCTGACGGGCAACTACGCCATGACCGGCGAGCTTGCATTTTACGGAGCCAAGGACCGGCCCGTGCTGCAAACGGGCGAACGTATCCGCTACGCGAACCTGCCGGCGCCCGATGAGGCGAGGCTCAAGAGCGGCCCCGCGCTGCTCGTACTGCGCAAGGGTGGCGATGTTACTGGAACCACTCAATTTTTCGAAAATTCGCGCTTCGTAACCACAGTTATGCGCGATGCTGGATTTCATTCCCGCGATGCCTATGATGTGTACCTTCTTTCAGGTTATCGCGGCGGGCTTTTCGAGCGGGCGAAGAGCCAGTCTTGCGGCACAAAGGCAAACTGGGGCACAGCATGCAACTAGAAACATCCGCCTTGCAGCGGCCGGCCGGTGTGCCTGCGCCGCATCCGGGGCCTGAGCTGACGGTCATCGCGCCAAGCTTCAACGAGGCCGGGAACGTCGTTCCGCTCATCGAGAAACTGACGGCGGCGCTTGAGGGCGTGGATTGGGAGGTGATTTTCGTCGACGACGACTCGCCCGACGGAACCTCGGAGCGGGTGCGCGAGCAGGCGAGGCTCAATTCGCGGGTCCGCTGCGTGCAGCGGCTGGGCCGGCGCGGGCTCACCTCGGCTTGCGCGGAAGCGGTGCTTGCGTCCTCTGCGCCCTATGTCGCGATCATCGACGCCGATTTGCAGCACGACGAGACGCTCTTGCCCAAGATGCTGGCGGTGCTAAAAAGTGGAGAAGCGGAGGTCGCCATTGGTAGCCGCTACACCGAGAAGAGCCTCTCGGAAGGCTTCACCCGCTTCCGCCAGATCACGAGCTACATCGCTACCAGGCTCGCCCAGACCATCCTGCGCGCCAAGCTTACCGATCCGGTGAGCGGCTTCTTCATGGCCAAGCGCGAGGTATTCGAGGGCGCGATCCGCAATCTTTCCGGCATCGGCAACAAGATCCTCGTCGATGTTTTTGCGTCTTCGAACCGCCGCCTGAAATTCCGCGATCTGCCATACACATTCCGGGAGCGGCTGCATGGCGAGAGCAAGCTCGACACGCTGACCGTCTGGGAATATCTCGTGCTCCTGGCCGACAAGATGTTCGGCCGTTTCGTTCCCATCCGGCTGATCTTATTCAGTTTGGTCGGCGCGAGCGGCGTTCTGGTCAATTTCGCAGTGTTTTGGGCGGCGCGGCACTTCCTTCTTACCGGCGCGGCAGGGAGCTATTCGCCTGACGCCGACGTGCGGTTCAAGATTGCCCTGGGTGTGGCCACGCTTGTGGCGGCCACGTCCAACTTCTTTTTGAACAATGTCTTGACCTATCGCGATAAGCGGCTCCGCGGCTGGTCCGTTTTGAGCGGGCTGCTTTCCTTCCTGGCAATCTGCGGTGTTGGCGCTGTTGTCAGCGTTTCCTTCGCTGCGCAAGTCCGGTCTTGGTTCCCGGAAAGCATGGAGGAAAGCAGATGGGTCTTGAACCTCGCTGTGCTCAGCGGCATCGCCGTGAGCACGATCCTGAACTTCTCGGCGAGCGCCATTTTCACGTGGCGGAAGAAGTAGCTGCTGCCAGTTGCAAGGGGAGCGGCATGCCCTGAGCGTTCACCCCCTTGCCCTGTCCCTCTCCCGCGCAAGCTCGCCTTGGCGCGCTTGCCACTCAAAAGTGGCCATATCCGCAAGCGGATATGGCTGGGAGAGGGAACGCCAGAAATTCCGCTGCGGGTTGTTCGAGGGTCTCTTCTCCCATGGGGAGAAGGACAGGATGAGGGGAGTTTCCCTTTGTTCAGGGCACGGCCGGGCGCCTTTGAACGCTAGCCGGCCCTGACGAAGACATTGAGCCGCATGGGGGCGATGAAGAAGGGGCCTTCCGCGTCCTCTTGCACGAGGACCTCGTAACGGCGCCTGATCTCAGCTTCAGCCTCAGCCACGCGCTGGCGGCGCGCGGGTTCCACGGCTGCCATCATTTCGAGCACATGCTCCACGTTTGGGACACGCACAGTGCTGTCGTAGAAAAACTCCCTCTCGGCGATAAGCGCCGGCGGCGGGGATTTCAGCGCCGCGTAGGCCGCCGCGCGAACTTCGGTTTCATCCTCCACCAGGCGCGTCAGCTCGAAAAAGTTGCCCTCGGGCAGCGGCTCGACAACAACAAGGCGCCCGCCCGGGGCAAGAACGCGGGCTGCTTCGGCAATGGCTGGCTGCATCGCCGTCACCGGCAGATGGTGGAAGCTTTTCATGTAGAGGATGGCGTGGGCCGAGCCGTCTGCGAACGGCAGGTGCTCGCCGCTGGCCACGTTATAGCTTTCGCCCTCTCCCGCCTGCTTGAGCGCGCGTTCGAGCTGGCCTTCGCTCACCTCGATGCCGATAGCGCGGGCGCCAAGGCGGGCGAAGTGGCGGACGAGCGCGCCGCCGCCGCAGCCCACGTCGACGATGGTCTTGCCCGAAGGCTCGATGACGCCTTCGAGGGCTTGTACCAGGGTTAAGCGCGGTCTTGCCATTGTGCCTCCGTTGCAGCTGTAAGGGGCGAGAACCATAGCATTGTGTAAGCTGTTGGCGAAAATTTTACGCTACCATCCATACAAAGCAGGGTTTAAAACATAGGGAGGAGCCCATATGGCTTATCGCAAGGAGTTCCTGGTTGAGCCTGAGTCCAAGGTGAAGCTGGACAAGATCGATCCTTCTTACACGGGAAAGCACGAATCCCATGAGAAGGCGGAAGGCGAGGTTGCAGCCAACCTCGAACGCCTTAGCAAGGCGCAGTATCTGCTTTATGCCGATGCCGGGCAATCGCTGCTGGTGGTGCTGCAAGGGTCTTGATACCGCCGGCAAGGACGGCGTCATCGGGCAGTTTTTGCGGGCTTAATCCGCAGGGCGTGAAAGTCGCTTGCTTCGGCCCGCCAACGCACGAGGAGGACTCGCGGGACTTTCTCTGGCGCGTTCATGCCAAGGCGCCGGCGGACGGAGAGATCATGATTTTCAACAGGTCGCACTATGAGGACGTGCTGGTCGCGCGCGTCCACGAGCTTGTGCCGAAGCACGTCTGGTCCGGACGCTACGATCTCATCAACGGCTTCGAGAAGATGCTCACCCAGAACAGAACGAGCATCCTGAAATTCTATCTGCACATCGGTCCGGAGGAGCAGCTTACGCGCTTCAAGGAGCGGCTTGACGATCCGGTGCGGCACTGGAAGATCAGCGAGAGCGATTATTCGGAGCGCAAATTGTGGGGCGATATATCGCGCGCCTACGAGGACGCGCTGTCGCTGACGAGCACGGATCATGCGCCCTGGTTCGTCATCCCCTCAAACCATAAGTGGTTCCGGAACCTGGCGATCTCCGAAATCGTCGCGGACACCTTGGAGGCGATGAAGCTGAAGCTGCCGCCGGCCCGGGTGGATATCGAAGGTATCCGGCGGAAATATCACGAGGCGGAGGAGAAGCAGGCGGCCGGGTGAGGCCGCGCGCTCCTCTTAGCCCGCTGGGACTTGCGAGCCTGCGGCCGCGGCGGGAGCGGCCTGCGGCTTGCCACGCCCTCCGTGTTTCTGGTGCGCGCTGACTGCGTTGTGAGCTGTTGCTATGGACATCAAGTCAACTGGTTTCGTACCGTCCCATCGGCTACCGTTTTTGTACCGCCGCTTGCCGGATACATCGGGTCCGGAAGGCCGCCGCGGAAATGTTCCAGGTGTGCGCCAGGGATATCTATGTGGGGGGCTTCATGGGTATTAATCGCGTAGCCGCGAACGCGGCCAATCGATCTTTGTGGCTTCACATTCATTTTTCGAAGAGACCGGGCATCGCGCGTACTGCGGCGGCTGTGATGGCATGCTGCGGCGCGGCCTTTGCAGCGTTTGCGGCTGAAGAGACAGGCTCCCAAGACGGCATACCCGGCCCGTCCATTGCAACAAGCCTTCCCGGCAAGGGGGATCCTGGGGGCGCGAGGGCCGGGCTGGCGGCAAAGGGAATTACCTACGGCATAAACTACATCGGCGAGACACTGGGGAACGCTTCAGGCGGCCAGAAGCAGGGCGCGATCTATGAAGGGCGTCTGGAGGGCGTGCTCGATGCCGATATGGAGAAGCTTTGGGGGCTCAAAGGCCTCTCGCTCCACACCAATGCCTATCAAATACATGGCGCTGGGTTGTCCAGAGAGAGTCTCGGAAACCTTCTTGCTGTAAGTTCGATAGAGGCGCTGCCTTCGACGCGCCTTTTCGAACTCTGGCTTGAGCAAAAAATCGGCCAAGCGGTTTCCGTTCGCTTCGGGCAATTGGCTGCGGACAGCGAATTTTTTGTCAGCGCCAATGGAGCGAATTTCATCAACGGCACATTCGGCTGGCCTGGCATCCTGGCGGCCGATCTTCCGAGTGGCGGACCTGCTTATCCGCTGGCGACGCCGGGCGTGAGGTTCAAATTTGAGCCAACGAGCAATTTCGTCTTTCTGGCGGCGCTTTTTAATGGCGATCCCGCGGGACCGGGCGAGAACGATCCGCAAGAGCGCAACCGTTACGGGACCAGTTTCCGGGTGAACGACCCTCCCTTCCTGATCGCGGAGGCGCAATACAAGTACCATCGGGAAAAAAATGCATCTGGCTTGCCGGGGACGATCAAATTCGGCGGCTGGGATCACACCGGCGATTTCAGCGATCAACGCTTTGACGCCGCCGGTCTTTCGCTTGCAAGTCCGGATAGTACCGGCGTTGCGGCAAACCTGCGCGGAGATTGCGGTCTTTATGCCGTCATCGACCAGCAAATCTACCGCTTGCCGGGCAGCGATGCCGAGAAGGGGATAAACCTCTTCGGGCGGATCTCTGGCAGCCCCTCAGATCGCAATCTGATCGACTTTTATGCCGACGGCGGGTTGGTTTTCAGCGGCTTTATTTCCTCGCGGCCCGGCGACAGCTTTGGTGCGGGCTTTGCCTATGCGGGCATTTCCGGCAGGGCCAGCCCCCTCGGCCAGGACGCGAATGCCTTCGGCGGCGCAGCGCTGACGGTGCGCGACTTCGAGTCTGCGCTTGAAGTTTACTATAAGGCTGAGGTTCTGCCAGGCTTGGTCGTTCAGCCTGACTTTCAATATATCTGGCATCCAGGTGGGAACGTTGCTGACAATAACGGCGCACCGGCTGCGGAGGCGGCTATCGGAGGCGTTCGCGTCAGCATAAATTACTGAGAATGCGCCGCGGCAGCAATTCCGCCCACCGGCCGCCGGCCGTTACGCCGGGATAACCGCTCCCTTGATGGCGAAGAATTGGCAGGCGGCTCCGCCCAGCACGAACAGGTGCCAGATGGCGTTATGGTAGCGCAGCCGCTCCCACAGGTGGAACGGCACCCCCGCCGTGTAGACAATGCCGCCGATGACCAGGAGCCACAGCGCATCGCTTGGCAGCGTAGCCGTCACTGGCCCAATCGCGAGGAGCACGAGCCAGCCTTGGGCCAGATAAAGCGCGATGGAAAGGTTGTCGAAGCGGCGGGGAAAGCGCAGCTTGAGCCCTACGCCGAAGATGGCGATGGCCCACACTGCCGCGAGCATGAAGCCGCCGGCGCCGCCTCCAACCGCAATGGCGAAGGGCGTATAGCTGCCCGCGATCATGACGTAAATGGCGGAATGGTCGAGGCGCCGCAGGATCTCCTTCAGCCTGCCATGTGCGGAGAAATTATAGGCGGCCGACGCGGCGAACATGCCTATGAGCCCGATGCAATAGACGATCAGGCCCGCGATATCGGCCGCGGGCAGGGTGCGCAGCGCTGTCACGAGCAGGAAAGCCGTCCCAGCAAGGCTGAAAACGATGCCCACAGCGTGAACACAGGCATCCGCGATGTGCTCAAGCCGCGTATAGGAGGGGAAGAGATGTCTGGTGTGGTGCATGACCGCATGAACCTCTGGTGCCCGATCGCACCGGGCTTGGGCTATCGTCTAGGATGCTAAGATAGGGCCTCCGGCCGCCTGCGCCAGGCGATGAACGGAGGATTTCTGAAACTTTGATCCTTTTTGCCATAGAGCAGCGGCTTGCCTTCCAGGGTTAGCACAGTGCCGCCGGCAGCTTCGAGAATGGCCTGGCCGGCGGCCGTGTCCCACTCGTACGTGGGACCGTGCCGGGGGTAAACGTCTGCCGCGCCGGCGGCCAGCATGCCGAATTTCAGCGCCGATCCCATGGTCAATTTTCCGGGATCTCCTTGGGCTTCAAGAAATGCCACCGTCTCGGGCATGAGATGCGAACGGCTCACAATCGCGGTGAAGGCCCTGCCCGCGGCCTCGCCGTCCAAGGCCAGGAAATCGAAATTTTGCCGCGGCGCCGGATCGTGGGTGGGATGCAGCGCGCAGCGGAACGCTTGGCCTGGGGCAAGTGTGATGAAGCAATCTGCCTTGGCTGGGCCGAAAACGAGCCCGAAAATCGCTTTCTGCCCGCTGATGAGACCGATATTGATGGAGAACTCGCCATTAAGCTTCAGGAACTCCTTGGTTCCGTCCAGCGGATCGACAACGAAATAGGTGCTGCCTGGTCTCAGGAAGATTGTTTGCGGCGGCTTGCTCCTCGGAGACAACCGGGACCCCTGGCATAAGCCTGCCAAGCTCGGCAAGCAGGATGTCCTCGGAAGCGTGGTCGGCATCGGTCACGGGCGAGCTGTCCGCCTTGTAGCGCACGTTCATGCCAGGCCCATAAATGCCCATGATGGCCGCGCCAGCCCTCTGGGCGGCCGCCATGATGGAAAGCCCGAAAGTTTTATAATCATTCATTTCCAGTGTCACGATGCACCCGGTCCTTGAATTTTGAGTTGCAATTTGCTCTTCTGCAACGGCGCGGTAGCATTTATGCGCGCGCCGGCATATTTTTTAGCAGGCCATGTTGAAGTCCACAGGCAAATCATGGTGCGTGAAGTAGGTACGTTAGCGCCATTCGTAACGAAGGCAACGGTATTTGGGCGCGGCGCGCCGCAGCAGGAGAATTAGCATGACCACACACACGCGGCTCGAAGACACTACTCTCGCTGCGCTGATTTCCAGCAAAATCTGCCACGACCTCGCCGGGCAGATCGGCGCCATCAATAACGGCCTTGAACTCCTGGAAGAGGAAAACGACGAGGATACACGCTATTACGCGTTTGAGCTGATCCAGAACAGCGCGAAAGCCGCTTGGGCGCAGCTCGATTTCCACAGGCTTGCATTCGGCGCCTCTTCGAGCCTCGGCGCGATGGTGCCGCTGGGCCATGTCGAGCAGGTGGCGCGCCGCTACATCGAAAACAACAAGCGCAGGGTGCATTGGCAGTCCAATTTGCAGGACATCGACAAGGAGAACGGGCGGCTGCTGCTGGCCGTCCTGTCGGTGGCACTTACGTCCTTGCCCGCGGGCGGAGACTTCTACGTGGGCATCCAGGGGAATAATGCCGGTGGCCGGACGCCGGCACGCTTCAAGCTGGGCATCATCTGCAAGGGCAGGTCCGCGCGGATTCAAGAGGGCGTTGCGGAAATCTTCGCGGGCAAAGAGGCGAAGGTGACCGACACCAAGCTCGTGGTGGCCTATTACGCGTCGCGCCTTGCAACACAGGCCCATTATAAAATAAGCGCCACCAAAGACGGCGACGACGCTGTCTATACGGTTGAACCGAAATAGCCCGGAAAATCCGGGCGCGCTTTCAGCAAACGGGATGTAAGTGCGGGGCGGTCTGAAATGGCCGCCCTTGCATGTTTAGGCGGCTGCCTGCTCGTCCTTCGGGTCCCTCAGCACATAGCCGCGGCCCCAAACGGTCTCGATGTAATGCTGGCCGGCGTTTACGTGGGCAAGCTTCTTGCGGAGCTTGCAAATGAAAACGTCGATGATCTTCAGCTCGGGTTCGTCGATGCCGCCATAAAGGTGGTTGAGGAACATCTCTTTCGTGAGCGTCGTGCCCTTGCGGAGCGAGAGCAGCTCAAGCATTTGATATTCTTTGCTGGTGAGGTGCACGCGCTCGCCATCGACCTCGACGGTTTTGGTGTCGAGGTTCACCTGGAGGTTACCAGTCTGAATCACGGACTGGGCGTGACCCTTGGAGCGGCGTACGATGGCATGGATGCGGGCGATCAGCTCGTCCTTGTGGAACGGCTTGGTCAGATAGTCGTCCGCGCCGAAGCCCAGGCCGCGCACTTTTTCATCGACGCCACCCATGCCGGACAGAATGAGAATAGGCGTCTTGATCTTGTTCACGCGCAGCGCGCGCAGAACTTCGTATCCGCTGATATCGGGCAAGCCAAGATCCAGCAAAATAATATCGTAGTCATATACCTTACCGAGACCTACGCCTTCTTCGCCAAGATCGGTTTGAAAGACGTTAAATCCCTCGGAAAGAAGCATCAGCTCAATGCTTTGAGCTGTTGCTGCATCGTCTTCAATAAGAAGCACACGCATGGGATCCCTCGCTTGCTGCAAGTCTAATTCGCTTTGACGCGAGGCATGGCCGTCTCCGCGCCGTGAAGCTTAACTTCAGGACTGACATTAACGCAGGAAAGGTTAATAAATCTTAAGCCCACCACGCAGTTACATGGTAAGCGGCCGATTTGCATCGATCGCTCAACCTGCGGCACACGATTACGGATTACGGATTACGGAGTGGAGGTTATCCCAAACGGATTGGTGCCCCTGGACGCGCCATTCATTCGCCACATTATTAGAGCCCCCGCGAATCTGATGGCGAAGCTACTCTGACGTATTTCGCCCGAAGGGCCAACAGCAATTTGGCTAGGATTGCATTAATGAGACGGCTGTTGCAAAGCGGCGACGTTTTACTCCGAATTAATGGTTTTGAGCGAAGCTGAAAGGGCTCGATTGGAGCGGCCCGGAAAATGTGTAAGTGGAGTTAGGGGGCTTGCAGAAACAATGGTTGACAACAGTAATGCCGTGAATAATCAACGGTTCGAGTACGACGAGAAACGGCAGCAGGTTAACGACCTGGAAATGATGATCGCCGATTTTCGCCGCATGGCGGGCGACCTCGATCAGCAGATCAAGATCGAACAGCAGAACTCTGGGATAAGCGATGTCAACCATTTCGCATACCCCACCTTCGCCCGGGCTGCGATGAGCCGGCGCGACAATCTCAAGGCCTCGATCATGGATCTGGAAAAGCGGCTCGAACGTGCCCGCCAGGAAGCGCTGGAAGCGTTCGAAACGCTTAAGATCGCGGAATCGGCGGGCGGCCTGGAAGCCCACCGGCAGGTCCGCCCGGCCAGCAGGCGCAAGCCGCAAAGGTCCATGCCGGGTGTGGCCGGAGTTAACTAAGGCGGCGCTTGCGCACAAAAACCGTGTGCGCCGGCAAGCCTCTTTAAGCGGCAGCCTCAGTTTTGCCATGAACACCCCCAATGGCACTATGGTAACGCTGTACTTAGGGGGCGCTCGCTTGCGATTCCGGGCTATTATTCTGTGCTTACTAGCGCTATTTCCGCAAGCGTGCGCGAAGCGCGACCCCGCTGTGGAGAGCCTCAGAGGCTCCGAGCCGCAGCGGCTCTACTTCGGCGCACCGCCGGAGGTTCTTCGCAGCTTCGTTGATAAGATGAAGGTTTGCTGGTTCAACGGGCCAGGCGCGGCTTTGGCCGGCTATCGCTTCCAGACCGGCGAACGCGCAGCCGGAGAGGGCGGTAGCTCGGAAGGGTTCCAGAACGTCACGATCTATAGCGGTGACAGCTCTATGGAAGCCTTCGAGGTTGAGTTTCACAAATACAACGAAAATACCCTCATTGGCACGCGCAATGTCTCCCTGCCGCCGGAGCTTATGTCCAAGCTCCAGCGCGACATCCAGCTCTGGGTGCTTACCAGCCGCGATTGCAGCGCCTGAGCGGAAGGCGGCTGTCTCAGCCGCGCAGCACCTCCGCGACCGCCTCTGCGCGGCATGAGCCAGGTTCATGCCGCCGTCTTAGCCGGGCCGGGGAGAGGCGCGGTGACTTGGGGGCTCTTGGGCACCCATGCAGGAAGGGTTTACACAATTGCGGCATAACGGGTGCCGGGACCGCAAGAGGCGGTGGCTGCATGGAAGGTTAGATGACTGAGCCTGGCACGATTGTACGGGCGCTGCTGCTTGGCGAGGGGCTCGATCTCAAGGGCCTGGAGCGCCAGGACGCATTTTCGGCCAACCCGCTTGCGTTCACCACCTCCGGCGGCGGCACGGCCATGCTGTTCAAATTCGGGGCCGTGGTGTTCTTCAATATGACGCCCATCGAGGAGGAGGGGCTTATCCACGGGCTTGAGCCGCGCATCCAAGGTCCGCTCGGCGAGCGCGAGATCGAAACCGCGCTGATTGCCACCGCGCCGGAGGAGGAGAACCTGCTCAGCAAATCCGGCGCGATCCAGCTCAAGGCCACGGACACGGACCGCCTTCTGCTCGTAGGCGAGGCGCTGGCTGTTTCGGTGGCGCTGGCCTATGATGAGCGGCGTATTGCCGCGGCCTTCGACAAGATCGAGCCGCTGGCGGCCACGCTCATCAGGCGCCGCCTGCCGCCCGGCCCGAAATCGGCGATGCTGGAGCAGATCGGCGAGGCGCTCCTGATCCAGAAGCGGCTTGCCTCCCGCGTGGACCTCGACGAGAAGCCGGACGTGCTCTGGGACCATCCCGAGCTTGAGCGGCTTTGGGCGAAGCTGGTGGACGAGTACGATCTGGCGGCACGCGCCCGCGCTGTGGAGCGCAAGCTCGCTGTCATCCGCGAGATGGCGGAGACAGTGACGGATCTTGTCGCCACGCGCACCAGCCACCGCCTCGAAATCCTTATCATCGTGCTGATCGCCTTCGAGATCGTGCTTGCGCTAAGCGACCGGATTCTCAGGTAGCGGCTTTGCGCTCTGTATGGCGCCCAAACGAAAGTAGCGGCGAAAGCGCCGCTTTGAGGTTTCGCCGGTAGCTGCGTTTCCGCCAGCGCCGGCGGCCGTCAGAACTTCAGCCGCGCGCCCGTCACAACGCTAGCCTGATCGTTCGCGAGATAGCCCGACGCGAGGCCGCCATCGATCGTCGAGTAGTTCACGCCGGTATAGATGTCGAGGTGCTTGTTGAATTTGTAGTCCACGACGAATGAACCATCGTCTAAGCTGCCGGCGAGATTGCCCGCTTGTTTGTTTGGCGATCCCGTGAGGGGGGCGGTGGCCGATCCCTGATAATAGTTCTGATCCACATGGTAGTAAGCGCCCGTGAAGCTCCAGCCGGAGGGCAGTTCATACTTCACGCCTGCCCATTCCAGTTGCAGAACCCTGGCTGAGACGTAAGACGAGCCTGAAGCCGCCCCGATTAGGTAGCCGCCGATGGCGGTGCGGCCGATATATTGGGCAGAGCGGGTCTGCGAGGAATTATCCATCGAGATATTCTCATAGCCCGCATAGAAGGTAAGCTTGTCTCCGGCACCGCTGTCCTTTAGGTCGCCGTCAAGGTTGAGGGAATATTTGCCTTGCACGGACCACAATTCGCCGTCCGCAATCTGGGCTTTGAGGGCCGTGTCGGTGTAGGCCGACAGCATGACCCCGGCATTTACCTTCTCGTAGACCGCGTCGAGCGAGAAACCCTTGTATGCCCCGCCAATATTGGCGCCGTAGGCATCGCCGAAGAAGCCAGTGCCGTCGCCACCGTGCGCATAATGGCCGGCCGCGTGCAGCGGGCCGTACTTGTAAACGTATTTCACCGAGTTATCCAAAGAGGAGGTTTCGGTAATGCCCACGGCTGCCATGGACGAGGACCATCCGAGCAGCGAAAACGCGTTCGACTGGCCCTGCGGATCGTATGCGGCGAAAGCTTCGCCCTGTAGCGACGTTTGGCGGCCCACGGTGAGCGTGCCGTAGGAAGCGTTGCTGATGCCCGCATAGGCGGCGCCGTTTATGAATTGCCCCGCGCGGCCGGAGTCGCCGTTAGCGGTTTGCCTGCTGAGAGGGATGCCGGCGTTTTCAATCAGCGATTTCGGCCCGTTTGGCAGCGTGCCATAGAGCGGATTGAACGAGGTATCGAGCTTGCCGATGGCCTTCCAGCCGCCGCCAACGTCTTCCTCGATCTTGAGGCCGATTTTCGATTGCTCAAGCCCGTGCGGCTCGAATCCCCAGAACGCGTTGTTCGCGTATTTCGAGCTAAAGATATTGTAATCGGCGCCTTGGCGGAACTCGCCGTTGGTGCCCGCGCCGTGGCTTTGATAGCCGTATCCCACGTCAACGGTGCCGTAGAGCGTTACGCCATGCCAGCTCAGCGTTTCCGGCAGAGGGTCTTTGATGCCGCTTAAATCGCCCGCGTTTGCGGCCGCCGTGAAGCCCGCAAACGCCAGGGCGCATGCCGCAATTCGTTTCATGCCCCGTCCCGCCCCAAGAGCCCAGTTCAATATATCAGGAGAAATAGCATGCGGCTTCGACGGCACACAAGTGCGTGCGCGCAACAGTAGTGTTGAATTGCCATGGGCGCGAAGAGGTAGAAATTGAGACGATGCGGTTAGCTTAGATTAAGTATTATCTAAGTAAATGGTGCAGGTGGCTATGTGTGCGGAAGTGGAAGCTGGCGGCAGGCCCCGTATCGGTCCAGTCCCGGATAGTTGGCGATGCGGCGGATGCTTTGGTAAAGCGGCCCAAGCCGGGGGTATATGCGCACGTACACACTGGAAATAAAGGCGGTTGTAAATTTCCGCATTCTCAGCTTGCGGCAGGAAAAAGCGCTCCGGCCTGCTCATCCGTGCCAGTGCCCGCGCGTGGGTGGCGTAGATGCCGGCGCCAACGGCGGCATTCATGGCGGCGCCGAGCCCGGAGGTCTCGAAGGTATGCGGCCGCTTGGCAGGAATGCCGAAAATGCCGGCGGTCACCTGCATGACGCCGTCGCTTTTCGGAATACCAAAGCAGCAACCTGCGGCAATCGCTTCGCGATCTCTCCAGCCCGCCTTGAGCCAGCGATCCGGTTGGCCTCGGCGATGGCCGTGTCCTCGTCAAGGTCGTCGAGCACGCGGCTGACGATGTCCGGGCGGTTGAAATGTTCGCGGAAATGCGAGGCGGAAAAGAAATCCGGTGCGCGATCCCAACCCCGGTTGACGTGCCAGCCGATCAGGTCCTCGGCGCCGGGCGAGGCTGCGTAATAGCCTTTCGGCGTCCAAGCAATGAAGCGGCGGTCTTGCACATGAACGAACAACGCGAGCAGCTCCTCGCCATCGCCGGGCCGGTACCAGCGGACGGTGCCATCTTCGAATGCCGCGACGATGAGCCTTCCGCCGGCGCTGATATTCACAGCCCGGGCCCCCCCAGGAATAGGTTTTTGCCAAATCTCCGTGCCGTTGGCCGCAAAGGTTCTAAGCCAGAATGCCGTGCCCAGCGTGAAGCGCGACTGATCCGGTGCGATGGCGAGCGACAGCGATTCCTCGTAGTTCTCAAGCGGCAGGAATTTGCCGTCCAGCTTCGGGAATTCTCCGCTCTCCCAATCGGTAACCGCGAGTCCGGAAGTCTTAGCAACGGAAAGGCCGGCCACGGCCTGGGGCGCGTCCTTAAGCTCGAATGGGGCCAGGCTGAACAGGACGGGCTGCCCGGAGCCTTGGTCCAAGCCGAAGCGGACACGCTTGCCGTCCGCAGACAAGGTCAAGCCATCGCCCAGCTTGTTCCGCATATCGGCCGACACACCTTCCTGCCAAACTCGCTTTTCGCCATCCGCTGCAATCAACCCGAAGGCAGGGTCCTGCGTGCCCGCCGCGATGCCGTCTCCGCAAGGCAGGAGCTGCATAACGGTGTTTTGCGACAGCGGCACCCGGCTGCGCTTGCCCCGGCCTTCGTCCTCCCAAATCGCGAGACGGCGGCCGTCACCTGGCGAATAACGCCCGCCCGCATATAGGCGCGTGCCGCCTGCCGACCAGGCAGCCTTGCTGAGATCGCCGGCCGCTATATCGCCGGTATCGGCGGCGTAAAGCCATTCCAGGCTGCCCGCATCGTAGATCTCGACCGCGGGCAAATCGCTGAAACCGATCGCGAGCTTGCCACCTCCCGGATGCACCGCTACGCTGAAGGGCGTCTTATTGGCGCGAGCAGGCGCTTTCGCCTCCAGCTTTCCATCGGCGGCATAACGGCGGATCAGCCCGTCGAAGGCAACCGTGTAAAGACGGCCGGCGCCATCGAAGGCCGCATCGAAGCTGCCCTTGCCGCCATAGTCCTTGTCCCCGCCGATCTGCCGCCAGCTTGACGTTTCCCACAACCGCATGCCTTCGCCGCCGAAGAGCGTCGCGGCAAGACGGCTGCCATCGGGCGAAAACGTAAGGTGGTTGATCACATTGCCGAGCGGTCCAAGGCGGGCGGCGAGGCGCCCCGTGCCGGCCTCGAAAATATCGACCGCCAGGGTCTTGTCCACGGCGTAATGCGCGTCCCAGCCGCCAGCCGCCACCCATTTGCCGTCCGGCGAAAGCGCCACGGCATAGACCTTGCCTTCGTCGCCGTCGCCGATGGGCACCCGGAAAGTGCGAAGGAGCTTGGGGCTGCCCCGGCCGCTTGCGGGCAATGCCCACAGCCGCGCCGTCTTGTCGAGCGAGCCGGTCGCCATCAGAGTGCAGGCCGCATCCACACCGATACGGGTGAGCTGTGCGGTGTGCATTCCAGGCTCGATCCGAAGCATGGCCCCCCGGCCGGGCAGGTCCTCCGCCCTTGCAGCCCCCAGCAACGCCGCGCCCACGGCCATGGCTGCCAACGTCCGCATGACACATTCCCCCAATTACGGAGCCCAGCTTAGCAAACCCGTTTCGCCGCGCCTTCCACCTTCTCCCGTTTTTGAACAGCGCGAATGTTCAATACACCGGCTGGGAACGCAGCAATATCGGCCAACCGCGGCAAAACGCGCAAACTTCATGCCATGTGCCCGCCCCGCTACCTCCGTTCGCCCCAGCGCGGCAGCACAGCCGGTGCGCAAGTGCTGTTCAGCGTTCTCCTGGAAAACCTCCCGCCGCTGCGGAGAGGCGAACTGCAAAGAGCCCGAAATGCAACCCCTTTGGGAGATCGGATGGCGCTAGCAACTGCCGCATGGTGTCTGTCCGTCTCTCAGTTGCAGCAAGTGCTTACGGGAGCCTAGGACCGGGGCATGCTTGCCTGCGCGGAGCCGGTTGCCTACCCCAGCTCCGCAATGGGGTTGAGATTGGAGATGGTATCGCGAATAGCCTGAATGACCGTTTCATCGTTCGCGGGCGGCTGCGCCTGTGCCTCCTTGAGCGCCAGGGAAACTCTTTCGATCACGCTATCCATGGGGCCGAATGTCAGGGACTTCGCCTGCCCGGCAAAGGTGGAGGCCCCCTCCCGGAAAACCATCGATGCTTCGCTTGCGAGCCTGTCGATGATCGGCGCGAAGTCCGCGGCGATAAGGTCCGGCAGCTTGACGCCCTGGTCCTGGCCGCCGGCGAGCCCGGTTAAATACGCGGTGAATCCCAGCGCCGCGGGCTCGCTCAACGCGGCAAGAGACGGGGTGAGCGCAAGTGGCTGCCCCAGGACGATCATCGGACCGGCGCTCAGGCCGCTGGCCCCCAGCACCTTTGAGAGTTCCAGCCTGAGCAGTTCCTGCTCGTTTTCGAGCACGTTGCGGACATCCTCCATCGCCTCCAGGAAGGCAAGCTCAAGCCGTATCCGGAGCTTGACGTCGATTTGGCTCGCCTGCACGGTAGCCTCGCCGCCCCCGAACGAAGCCAGCGCCTCCGGAATGAAGGCCTGCACAGCCGAAGAAAGCCTCTGCTTGATAAGGTCCACTTTTCTGGCCTGGAGCGCATCAAGGCTGCCCGCAAAGGCATCGAACTTGGCGCTCAACTGCCTTCTCAGCTCAGTAATGGCGGCGAGCTCTTTTTCTGCCCGCCCGGCATCGGAGTGGACCTGGCGAAGCAAACCGCTTTCGATTTCCCGCCACGCAATGAGGTTGCGGCCAACCGTCTCGATCAAGCGGGAAGACGCGTTGATTGTTGCAGCAATCGAGCCGGCATTTATCGTCTCCGATACGGCAACCGCCAGGGACATGAGACCCGACTTCTCGAAATAGTCCTCGGCCGTGCCACCACCGGCGCTGTCATCCCGGATCAGCCAATCAAGGCCCACGCTGCCCAGCTCCTGGAGGCTGGGGCCGGAGTCGCCATCGCCTCCGTTCAATGCGCCCGCAGCGGACCCGCTGGACACAAAATAATCGGGAGCAGCCGGGTTTAGTGCCTTGTGCGCAAAAGCGGCACTGCCAAGAATGACCGGAATAGAGGTGGATGGAAACTCCTGCTCCAAGGTTTGCGACACCTGGCGCCCGACCTCCTGTGCGACGGCCTCGCCGCCCTTCAGCTCGTCGACCTTATTTACGAATACGATAAGTCTGTCCTTCTTGAGCCCCCGAAGCATCCGCAAAAGGTTGAGATCGGTGGCGGACAAACGCTGCCAGGCGGTGATGACGACGACGCAAATGTCGGCCGCTTCAAGATTTTGCCGGGTGATCTCGTCCCGCACCAGGAACGGATCGTTTACGCCTGGCGTGTCGATCACAACCGTCGGAAAGCTGAACGCGCCCAGGTCCAGGAAAATGTCGGCGCATTTGGTGATCTCCGAAAATTCTCCTTCGGCCCGCTCCGCCGCATTTTCCGCCTGCGCATGTTCCGTGCCCACATATCGAACAAGCAGGCCAGGTTGAATTTCCGGGTAAATATGCTCCGTTCCCAGAAGGTTTTCGAAGGAGGCTCCGAGCCTTTTCTGCGCCTTCTCCTCCATCTCCTTGACCTGGGCCTTCAATACGTCCCAGTCGAAGTCCGGAAACAGCCGGTCCGTCAGCTCGCGCGTGCGGCCCCCGAGCGAGAGGCGGTGCCACTCGTCGCGGCTGAAGAACGTGAATGCGGCGCCGGCCTGCGGCTTGCCCGGCACACCAAAGTTCAGCCGGGTGATTACCGCCGTGCACGGATTGATGTCCACGGGCAAAAGCCCAGGCTGCTCGACGAGAGCGTTGACGAGCGAACTCTTGCCAGCCTTCACCTGCCCGACGAACGCGATGCGGCAGGCTTGCTTTCTAAGCTCTTCCGCCACCGACGCAATGACCTGCGCGGTCTCCATGTCCGCATGCGCGATGAGCTTTGCGGCGGCCTCTATGGCGCGCCCCTTGGTGTTGTCCAGCCTCGCTCCGACGCTCAGCCGGCGCGATAAGGGAACCTCCCCGGTCTCGCCCTCACGAGGTTTAGCCACCGGCTGCGAAGGCTCAGGCCCATCCAGAACGCCCCTCAAGATCCGGCTGGTTTTTTCCGGTGGCGGAGCCTGCGTTCCGCCGTCTACGCGCTCCTGCTGTTGAGCGGCATCCTCGGGCTCAGAAGCGGACTTCCGCCAGAAAAATAAAAACCTCATCAGGCATCTCTACGCGATACTAGGAGTACTGAAAACACGGCCGCTGGGGCGAACCTCAGCGGCCATTTGCGACCTGATAGGGTGAGGCCCGGCTATTTAAGCGGTGCGTCCGGTGCGCCAGCGTTCGTGTCGCCCGCGCCGTTGCTGCCCAGATGGTAGTTTACGCCGACTTGAACGCTGTCGCCCCTGGTGCGTCGACGGGAGCTAATTCCGGCTGCCCAATAGAGCCCTGGTCGAAGCTTCTCTTACCCAACTCGTAGTGCATGTATTCGGCTTTCGCGGACCACCTCTCCGAGAGAGCGAATTCCATGCCGCCGCCGGCAGTCCACCCGTTCGCCCATATGGTGGAGGGCTCGTAGTCGCTGGCACCCGTTGTAAAGCCGGGGACCGGGATCTGGCGCTTTCCTTCTTTGAGCTGCCCGAAGGCCCAGCCACCCTTGGCGTAGAACAACGCTGGGCCGAACGTGTATCCCAGCCGGCCTGTCACGGTTCCCAGCGACTTCAAGTCAACTTCAAAGGTATCGTTGGCGTTCGTCCAGGCAGGACTAGGCGTCATCACGTCATAGGGTACATGGCTGGCTCCGCGGGCATTGGATAAGCCGTAGCTGCCTTCCGCACCGAGCACAAACCGCCCCGCCTGGTAATTGTAGCCCGCCTGCGCGCCGGCAAGATAACCGCCGTAATCGGGATCGACCGAGACATCTCCGTGGGTCCAAGGCGTGTTGCCCGCAGTGCCGCCTGCGGACACGCCCACATAAGGGCCGGTCCACGAGCGGCTTGCCGGGGACGCATCTTTCAGGCTGCCGCCTTCCTTCAAACCGCCCGTTTCGGGATTGAGCTGGTAGCGCAATCCGGCGGTGCCCGAAAGGCTTTCGATATTGTCGCCTATGCGGTAGTCCACGCGGGCAAAGCCGAGCCAACCGGTATTGGCGAACATGAACGAACTGCCGAGGCCGAATTGGCCGTATGTGCCGATTCGGCTGGCCGTAAGCGTGCCGCTGCCGCGCCAAAGAGTGGGGGGCAAACTGGGGTCACTGTTCATGTCTCATGCCCATCGCTGAAACGGAGGCACTAACATCGCCGGCGAATTCGTGCATCACACTTGCCGTGGCGAAGGGGAACGCGAAAATTCGTCCCTCGTCCAAAGCCACGCTTGTGCCCAGCTTTACACTTGCGCGGCCAAGCAAGCTTTCAACGTCCTGCATCTGCATGGTGCCCATGTTCGGCATAGTGACGATGCCGCCGTTATTGTTGGCCTGGGCCGCCATGAAACCGGCCGTCTGCATTTGATCGACCGAAGTTTTCGAATAGACGCCGCCAACCGAAGGCTCAAGGCTCCAGCCGCCGCCAAGCGCAAGGTTATAGCCCATGTTGCCGGTAAGCGAATAGCCGCGCGCATCGAGCCTCAGCCCCGAAAATTCGCCCTGGTAGAAATCCGCGCGGGCCTGAACGTCGGCGAAAAAGCGGTCTTTCGAGAATGTGGCGTAGACGCCCCCATAGGGCACTTCGAAAGCGCCCTTCATGGCTCCGCCGAGCGATTCTGGGATAGAACCGGCACCGGCAGGGGTCTCGTCCTTGAATTTCGCTCCTATATACCCGGCCATTACGCCGATGTGCCAGTTCTGGCCCGCGCCGCCCTGATTGAGATAGGCTATGTCTTGGCCGGCCTGGAAGCCCGAGAAGTCCTGTCCGATTTTTGTGCGGCAGGATATGTTGGGTTGAGGGCTGTACGGATCGGTGTAATGAACATAATCGGGAGCTTGCGAACGTCCCAGTAAAATTGGTGTTGGAATACGTATCGGCTGTTCCGCCCACCGTTCTCGCCCACGCACCGCCGCCGATCTGGTTGGGGGCGCTCTCCGAAGAAGCGACGAAAGCCGAGCCGGGGGTCATGAAGGCGGTATTGACCGTACCGATCATCGAGGTAATCGCGGTCAGGCCGCTGCCGACAATACCTAAATCGCTACCGTTGCTGGTGCACTGCGCCTGTGCGCCGGTGGTGGCCAGCAACCCTGCCGTCAGCGCAGCGGCGCTGACCAGCATCGGCATCGCCCGGCGAGTTAAACTGGTGTCAACGCCCTTGCATGCCCATTGCGAACGCATCCTTATGCGTAACATCTTCCCCCCTCACCCCGAAAAGCCACCTATCTACAAATATGCTTCGCAGATAGCTTCCCCTGGCCTCAATTACATCTACGCAAAGCCGCAAGCGGCAGAAACTAACCAGATATTACGATCGCCGATCATTTGTTATATTTAACAGAGCAGCGAGTTGAATAAACTAACCAAGGGTTGCGAGCGGTGATCGGCTCTTGCTTTTTCAATCAGTGGTTAGCTTTTGAGGCAGGCAGAGCCAATTCTGCAACATGTGTAATGGCCTGTGCAATCGCCTGGGCCGCAGTGCCGCGGGAGAAGGGCTGAACGGGAAGCGGACGGGAGCGCCGGCGGTGCTGCCACGGGCCTCGGGAAGGCCGGTACGGACGCGGCGGGCTACGTTCTTGGCGGCGGTGCCGGGCACAAGCTCAATCCGTCTTGGCCGGTCAAGGTTGAGTACCAACACCTGAACCTCGGGCAAGACGGCATGTTTGCGAACCGGGCCAAAGAGGATTACGCGGTCTCCACGGTCCGGTCCGGCTTGAACTATCATTTCGGCGGCGGCTGCGAGCCGCTGAAGCGGACCTGACCGGCGTTCCCCAGCTAAGGCAACGCTCAGGAATAACTGCGCCATCTGGCTTGTTCTTTTGCCCGCCTGCTGCGCTGCAAAAAGGGTTACATATCTTGGATATGCGCCCCTTTTTGCAGCTTGCAGCCGGCCAAAATTCCGGCGCCATCCGGCTCACTTATTCCTGAGCGTTGCCTTAGAGCGAGGCGGCGCACCCTTGCAGGTGACGGTCCCGCCGCAGGCTGGCCACAGCGCGCGAAGTAATACGGAGTCCGCTTGAACGATTCCCCAGCCGTCTGCCGGGAAGAGTGCACAGATTTGCGGGGATGACGGCCGGGACCTGTTCAAGTGAACTTGGCATTGCGCCTCCCGTCACCATCTTAAAAAACAGTATATTTCGCGCAAGCGCTTATTGTGGTTAACGCAGGCATGGTTAACACGCGCGCCGTCCTTCATTTTTACCGCATTTTCGCGCGCTTTTTGCTGTTTTTTATTTGAATTATGCTATTCAAAAAAAACGCGTTAAATATACGCGAATATTTTGTATTAACGGATACCGCCGCCACGCACTGCGGTCCTGCACCGCCACAGCCACCTGTTTTTCGTTACATTTCAATGTGTTGCACATTTAACTCTTAATCAAAGAATTCGTGCTACATTACTTCAAAATCAAGAAGCGCCTTTCCGGCCTGCGCAAACCGCCCGGCGCACCAGTTTGGAGAGTTAACATGGCCTTAATTCGAAACCGCACGGAAGTGATCGAACGGATGTGATATAACCCCGCTCAGTTACCTATGCCGTGCATGATGGGACTGCTGCCGCCAGAATGGCGGACCGGCGCTTCTGCCGCAGCACGTCTGCGCCTTTCGGCTTCCTCCGCTTCAGCCCTCCTGCGCCTCCCCGCTTCCACCGCTTCGGCCTCCGCTTTCTTCCGCCTTCTGGCTTCCGCAGCCGCCGCCTCAGCTTTCCGGTGCGCCTCCGCCGCGGCAGCCTCCGCCTTTTTGCGTTCCTCAGCCGCGGCAGCTTCTGCCTCGGCCTTCCCGCGAGCCTCGGCCGCGGCAACCTCGGCCTCCAACTTCCTGCGCACCTCAGCCGCGGCGGCCTCGGCCTCCAACTTCCTGCGCGCCTCAGCAGCGGCGGCCGCAGCCTCCAACGTCCTGCGCGCCTCAGCAGCGGCGGCCGCAGCCTCCAACGTCCTGCGCGCCTCAGCAGCGGCGGCCTCGGCCTCCAACTTCCTGCGAGCCTCAGCAGCGGCAGCTTCCGCCTCAGCCTTCTTGCGTGCCTTGGCCGCACCCGCTTCTGCTTCTGCTTTTCTGCTTACTTCGGCTGCAGCGGCCTCCGTCTCGGCCTTCTTACGCACTTCCGCTGCAGCAGCCTCTGCCTCAGCCTTCCTGCGGTTCTCTGCTTCCGCCTTGGCGCTTTGTTCAACCGCTTCGGAAGCGCCGGCCGGCGGATTTGAAGCAGGGCTATTTCCCGTACCGATCAGCCCCGACTGAATTGCGACGAATGCCACGGCCCCTCCCAGCAATGCCGCCGCGCCGATCGTTATCCACTGAGGACGTCCCCCGGACCCGCCTCCTGCGGCCCAGCCGCTAGGCGCAGACGATGTTTTTGCCTGCCCCCTGGATGCGCGCGAGGTGCGCAGGATCGAAGGCTTTTCGAACCCGCCCTGCGGAAGCGGCGCTTTAAGGGCAGCCACCCAATCCTCGTCGAAAAGCCCTCTGCTGGCCTCCGCCACTGCATCGCAGGTAAGGCCGGCGCGCGCGGTCTCGGCTCCGGGGCCAAGCTTTGCGATCGCATTCGTCATCACACGGCGCGCGATGGCCATCGCCTTGCCCAGGCGCTCGGCGGAGAATTCCTGTGCCAGATACTGAATTTGTACGAATAACACCCTATTCCTGGCTGCGGCGGCAGCCGGATCTTCGTCCCCATTTGCGACGAAGCAAATCCCCCGGAAATGGGGTTTGGCCGAAGTTTCAAGCCGGGCCTGCAACCGTTTCAGATTGTTTTCCCTGTCTGCCACAAGATCGCAGAATGTTACCGCAAGCAGGCCGCGTGGACCGCACGGCTTGCGGCAATTTCGTCCACTGAGCCCGCTCCGTTTCACGCCAAGCTTGCGTTGCCACTGTTGTCCAGATCGCGGCATCCATGCCGTAGCCCGGCAAGCTCCAGCGGCCGGCGGGAAGGTCCAGAATTTCAACCGAACGCAGTATGTCGCTTGGAAGCCCCACTTCCAGGTTCTTCACGCTGCCGGATGGAGCGCTTATGCCTGCCGGAAGGTTGCCCTTTCCAGCCCCGTCTTGAATGCCGGCGATGGCCTCGGCAACGTTTTTGCGCACGGGAAAAGCGATCTTCTCGCCGCTTTCGTAGATGGCGGTGACGGAGGGCTTGGAGGCATATTTGAGCAGCGCTGGCAGCCTCGTATTCGCCACTGGATCGGCAGGCAGCGCAGGAGCCCCCGCGAGAAGATTGGCCAGCGAGGACTTACCGGAATTCAGCTCTCCCAGTATCGCGATCCGTATGGGCCGGTTTGCCGCCTTCGCCATGCGCCTGAACGCACGGCCGGGTCCATCCAAAGTTGGATAGGCATCCGCGGCTCTGCGCAAAATGCCCTCTGCATTGGCGAGGCCTTGTGCGGCAAATCTCAGCTTCCCTTCTATGTCCATTGGGAGGACTTTCGCACTGGAGCTTCGCTCGGTTTAGCTGGTTACGATTGATAGCCAGTTCAGTTCCGTTCATCAACGTGTTCGCTTGGCAGCGGCACAAAGAAAAATTAAAGCGCAACCGTAAGTATTGCCGGTGGATAGTCTGCAATTTAGGGTGAGGCATGCAAATTCGCACCCTTGTATAGGCGCTAACAATGCAACTTCTGCGCTTAGCCGGTTTCATCGAGCCGCGATATCAGGCCGAGGCTGCAGGTATCGCCAGCGGTTTTGGGCGTTAATCGCCCTCGGCCAGGCGGTGTCTCTCAAGACGCCGGCGGTGAGATTGCCCCCTCAATGGTGGGATGGGACTGCAATACCGCAGAACTGCTGCTTGCCTGGGGCAGCAACTGGATCGCCGGGCAAACGAGGCTCTATCGTGCTTACAGGCTCGATGATCCCGCTCATTGGCTTATGCCGTGCATGATGGGACCGTTGCCGATCGCCAACACGAAAGCGCGCCCACGTCCTTCCGCTTCCGCTGATTCAGCCCTCCTGCGCCTCCCTGCCTCTGCCTTCTTCCGCCTCTTAGGTTCCGCAGCGGCTTCTGCATAAACCTTTCTGCGTTCCTCAGCCACAGCAGCTTCCGCCACGGCCTTTCCGCGTGCTTCAGCCGCAACGGCCTCTGCCAGAGCTTCTCTGCGTTCCTCGGCCACAGCGGCTTCCTCCACGGCCTTTCCGCGTGCTTCAGCCGCAACGGCCTCTGCCAGAGCTTCTCTGCGTTCCTCGGCCACAGCGGCTTCCTCCACGGCTTCTCCGCGCGCTTCAGCCGCAACGGCCTCTGCCTGAGCTTCTCTGCGTTCCTTGGACGCAGCGGCTTCCGCCTCAGCTTTCCTGCGCGTCTCCACTTTCTCGATGCCGCCTTGTCCAACCGCTTCGGAAGCGCTGAACATCGGATTTGAAACCGGACTATTTCCGGTGCCAATCAGCCCCAACTGAATTGCCACCAACGTTACCGTGCCCGCCACCGCGGCAGCCATGGCAGTTGTCATCCAACGAGGCCGCTCCTTGGCTCCCCCCCCGGCGGCCGAAGTAAGGCTTGCCTGTGCCGTTCTGCGCACCATGGTTTTTGCCACTGCCCCAGACGCATGTCCGTTGAGCAGTATTAAGGGCTTTACAAGTCCGCCCTCTGGAAGCGGCCGCTTCAGGGCAATCCGCCGATCCGCGGCAATCAAATCTTTGCCGGCTTCTGCTCTGCGCACCGCAGTTTTTGCCGCTGCCCCAGATGCATGTCCATTGAGCAATATTAAAGGCTTTACGAGTCGCCCTCTGGAAGCGGCCGCTTAAATGCAATCCGCCGGTCCCCGTTAAACAAATCTATGCCTGCTTCTGCGACCGCATGGCCGCTGAGGCCGTTACGCACAGGTTCAGTTCCGGGGCCAGGCTTCACAGCCGCCTTCGCCATCACACGGTGCGCAATGGCCATAGCCTTGCCAAAGCGCTCCGCGGCGAATTGCAGTGCCAAATACTGAATTTGTACGAATAGGGCATTATTCCTGGGTGCGGCGGCAGCCAGATCTGGGTCTCCGTTTGCTACAAAACAAATCCCCTGGAAATAGGACTTGGCCGATGCTTCAAGCCTGGCCTGTAGCCGTTTCAGGTTATTTTCGCTGTCCCCGGCAAGATCGCAAAACGTTACAGCAAGCAAGCTTCTGGACCGGACGGATCGCGGCAGTTTAGCCCATTGAGCCCGCTCCAATTCAGGCCATGCCTGCGTCGCAACTGTCGTCCAGATTACAGCATCGAGCTGGAAGCCCCGCAAACCAGGACTGTCAGCGGGAAGGTCCAGAATTTCAATTGAACGAAGGATGTCGCTTGGAAGCCCCGCTTCCAGGAATTTCAGACCGCCAGATCGAATGCATTTGCCAGCCAGTAGGCTACTCATCGCGGCGCAGTCTTGAATGGCGGCGACGGTCTGCGCAACGTCTTGAAGTAGCGGAAAAGCGACCCTCTCGCCGCTTTCGTAAATGGCCGCGACGGAGGGTATGGTGGCATATGTGATCAGTGCCGGCACCCCTGCATTCGCCAGAGCGGGCGCGGGCAAGACGGGAACCCCGACAAGGAGATTGGCTAGCGAGGACTTGCCGGAATTCGCCGCTCCCAGTATCCCAACTCGCAGGGGCCGGCCTGCCGCCTTTGCCATGCGCCTGAGTGCGCGGGCGGGGGCGTCCAAATAAGGATAGGTATCTGCTGCCCTGCTCAGAATACCCTCGATTTCATCGAGGAGACTTTGCGTGGCAACTTGCAGCTTTCCCTCTTTGTCCATTCCACGGACCTTCGTACTGGAGCCTTACTCGATTAACTGTTTACGATTGATAGCCAGTTCCGTCCCGCTCATCAACTTATTCGCGCGGAGCCAGCTTAAAGAAGAATCGGCACGCAATCTTAAGCATGCTTGTGGCGAGACTGCAATTTGCTGGGTGCATGTTGCCCGGCTTTCCGGACGGTGAGGGGCGCATTTGCTTGCTTTGGGACCGGATTGGATCAATCCACGTTCATATCTCTGGCGGTTTGTAAAAGGCCCGTCAGCCACTGGGTAACGAAGCTCTTAAGGGCGTCAACAATCTGTACACGAGCATCTGGCGGCAAAGCGGCCGCGAACCGGAGACTGGCGCTTACGCTTTCGACGAGAACCATGGCCATCATGGGCGCCTGCCCGGGCTCAAGAGACGGAATGAAGCGAGCGAAAACGGGCTGGATGAGCGCAGCATTCCTTTTTGTATCTTCAATATCGAGTGTGCGAAGATCTGGATAAGCCTGCAAACCGCCCCAGATTTCCGATACGCACGGTGTATTGAAGAAAAAGGCTGCAATATCGTCTACAAGTCCGCTCAGCTGTTCGACCAAAAGTGCTTTCACCTGTTCAACACTCATGCCGGCGGCGTCCATCGGGAAGCGTGTCCGCAATCCGGTTTCCAGGACCCCCCTCAACTTTTCGAGTTGCCGTTCAACGAGGACGCGTATGAGCGCGGCCGTGGAAGGGAAATAGTGATACACAGAAGCGATCGTCAAATCCGCCCGGCGGGCAACCTCCCGCATTGCCAGTCCTTGTAGCCCAAACTCTGCAATCACTTCCTCGGCCGCATCGAGCAAAGCTTGAAGCCGTACCCGGCTTCGGTCCTGCTGCGGCTTGCTCCGGGGGGACAGCCGCTCTCTCACCCTCTCGGTATGGGTATCGTTCCTGCTCATAATAAAACGGTACCTCGATTCCTAACTTCCCAAGCTAAATACTGGCGCGTGCGAGCGCCAGTGGCAATTCGAAAGGCGTAAACCTGAGCGGCGAGCTCTAAAGCATATGGTTAGAAAGAGTATCCCAGGTGAAGAGGCGACCAACCGCCCGCGTTGGCTGTATCCCGCTCATCGGGCAAAAGAAACAAACATAGTGGCGAAAGGTTCTAACTTCTTAACAGAGTATGCCGCTGGTTTCAATCCCACCCTTATGCCTGTCAAGGACGTGTCCGGACCTCTGTCAAGGCGGTTTTAAGGGAAGTCAGGGCCCCCGCATAGATTATTAACGCAGGAGTTGGGCCAGGAAGTCCGTGTTGAGGGCGGCCTTTTTGATTTTGCGTTTGATGGGGATTTTGCTTGGGTTTTGACGGCAAAGGCTGAGCACCATTTTGCGGATGGTAGCCAGGTTGCAAGCCACATGACTTTTCCGCGTCTGGCATGCATCCTCGCCGAGGATAACATCGAGCGTCCAATGAAGGTTGTTCCCGATGCTCCAATGGGCGCGGGTAGCTTTGAGCATGGTTTCGGCATCCACAGGCAGGGAAGAGATAGTCGTGGCTCGCCTGTGCACTCGGTCACAAGGCTTGCCGCGACAACCGCCCGGTCCTTTATCAGCGCGTGCCGAAGCCGTTCAGCGACATGGCGCTCGCCCGCGGCGACGGCCGCCATGCCCGGCTGCTCAGGACGCTGTCGCGGGTGGACCTGCTCATCCTGGACGGCTTCGGCCTTGGCCCGCTCGACGCCCCAGCCCGCCAGGACCTCCTGGAGGTCGTGGAGGAGCGCCATGGGCGGCGCTCCACCGTCATCACCAGCCAGCCGCCGGTGGACCGCGTGGCATGCACTCATCGGCGAACCCACCTACGCCGATGCCATCCTCGACCGCATCGTCCACAACGCCCACCGCATCGAACTCGACGGCGAGACCATCCGCAAATAGCGCGGGCGGGCCGGAAAGGGAGAGTGAGGCCGTGGCGGGGCATCCAGACAACTCGCGTTCAGCGGAAGGCTGCCGTGGGCAAGGGGTATTCAGGGGGAAAATGGCGGTCCGCCGCGTACAGCTCCAGCCCTGCGCGTTCCTGGCTCCGTCACAGCGTAGCAGATGAGGATTGACCTCCACCCAAAACAACAGTCAAATTCCATCGCCAGCAAGCCCCGGCGCCCCCGGGCGAGATAACCCCGGAATGAGTGGGCGAGTTATCTCCGGAACAGGTGGGCGGCTTCGCCGGCATCGTCAGCTCCTGTAGCCTGGGCCGTTTGCGTTAGGAGCGCAACCCCAGCGCACCGGCGGCGAGCGCTACCCAGCCGGCAATGAGGAACATACCCCCTGCCGGAACGAACTTGGTGACGGCAGCGATCCCGCCCGCGACGTGCGCGTAGATGCCGCCAGAAAACAGGATAATGCCGATAGTGAAAGCCGCGGCCGCGGCTTGCAGCGCCCAGGCGGAGAAGCCCAGGCCGCGCTCTTGCGCGTGCAGCATGAGGATACCCGCCGCCAGCAGCGCAAGCGCATGGATCGCGTGATTAAGCTGGGCGGTTTGATAGGCCTGCTGCAGGGGGCCATCGATCGTGGCCGTATCGGAAAGCACGTGCGCGCCCACCGCGCCGGCAACGACGGCCAAGCCGCCCAGGATCGCCGCAAGGAAAAGCCAGAACTGCGCGGGCATAAGATACCTTTCTGCAAAACGCCTGCCGGAGATATGAAAAAGGCCGCATTAAGCGGCCTTTTTACCTAAGCGTGGCAGAAGCTTACTTCTTCTTCTGATCCGCTGCCGGAGCGTTCTTAGCGGCCTCGGCCTGCTTGGCGCGGAGGTCGGACAGACGCTGCTTGATGACTTCAGCAATCTTCTTCTGATCCTCGTTATACTTCTCGACCGGCACCGGCTTGCCGTCGATAGCCTTGGCGAAGCCTTCGAGCGGCAGCGGGATCGACAGAGCGCGGCCCGTGACGTCGATGCCAAGATAGGCGATCTGCTTACCAGTCTTCATCTGGGCAACGAGAGCCGGCTCGATCTGAGCCTCGGCATAGCAGCCGGCCTGATCGCAGGTCGTGTAGGCGAGCTTGACCGGCTCCTTGTCGTCAACCTTCACGAGCGCTCCCGGAGGCAGGGCAGAGCCGAGCGGCAGCATGGCCAAAAGCTGCGGCTTCTCCTGGCCGGCAACCTGACGGACCGCAAGCTTGCCGATGAGGATGGCGGTTGCGTTGTCGCGGACGTCAACCTGGGTCAAGCAGACGTTGACCTTCTTCATATCTTCCGGCTTCTGCTCCTTCGGCTTCTCGCCGGGCTTTACGGGCTCCGGAGCCGGGACATCGATACAAAGCTTGTACCAGATGTCAGCCGGTTTCTGGGCCGCGCCGGCCGGAGCCGCGGGAGCGGCGGGTTTCTTGTCAGCGGCCATACTCCCGGCTGTGCCGAGCGTAAGCGCCAATGTAGCAGCCACACCGAAGGTGGATGCTTTCACAAGCTTTGCGAAAACCATTAATGCGAACCTTTCCCCGAAACGTGCTGGGTATCCTAACCGTCGCCCCTCAACGGGGCTGTTGCTTGAAAACCGCCCAATTGCGGCTTTCCCGTGACAGTCGTCCAGTCTCGATCAAACGGCATTGTCCGCGTGCCTTGCCAGCCTCACCGTCTACTCAACCGCCATTTTTTCGAGGTTTTTGATGTCTAAACCTCGGCTAAAATCGAACATTCAAGCAAAGGACACCGCCGTTTTGGCATCTGGAATTGCTAAGCGCCGGGCCTGGCTCCCCAAATTGGCCGGCCGTCATTGTATTCTAGCAACAGTCGCGGCCTGCTTCCTGGCGGGGGTGGCATGGGCTGCGCCGGAGGCCGGAATTGCGATGCACGGCCGGCCCAAATATGCCGCCGCGCTTCCACACTTAAATTATGTTAATCCGGATGCACCCAAGGGCGGGGAACTCCGGCTAGCCGTTCTGGGCTCCTTCGACAGCCTCAATCCCTTCATCATCAAGGGCGAGCCGGCCGCCGGTATGCGCGAATACGTCTACGACACCCTCATGGCGCGCAGCTACGACGAGCCCTTCTCGCTTTACGGATTGATCGCGGAAAGCATCGATACGCCTGAGGATCGCAGCTCCGTCACGTTTCAAATCCGCCCCGAGGCCCGCTTCGCGGACGGAGCGCCGGTGACGCCAGAGGATGTGCAGTTTTCGTGGTCGTTTCTGAAGGACAAAGGACGGCCAAACCACAGGACCTACTACGCCAAGGTTGCCGCCGCGGAAAAAGCCGGCGAGCGTGGCGTCAGGTTCACTTTCGCCAATGGCGGAGACCGCGAGATGCCCCTGATCATGGGGCTGATGCCGGTGTTGCCGCGGCATGCCGTAACGCCTGAGAGCTTCGAGAAAACAAGCTTCGATAAACCCTTGGCGAGCGGCCCCTACACGGTCGCGGAGGTTTCGCCCGGCGCCGGCATCGTGTTCAAGCGGAACCCCAATTACTGGGGCCGGAACCTGCCCATCATGCGCGGGCAGTTCAATTTTGGGACGATTCGCATCGACTACTACCGGGATAGCACCGCCATGATGGAAGCCTTCCGCAAGGGGCTTTTCGACGTGATGGGCGACAGCGATTCGATCGACGCCGTGAAATGGGCGGACGCGTTCGATTTTCCCGCGGTGCGGCAGGGGCTTGTTAAGAAAATGGAGTTCGGCGTGGGCGTGCCTGCCCCCATGGCGGCGCTCGCGTTCAACACGAGGCGTCCCATTTTCGCGGCCCCCCGCGTGCGCGAGGCGCTGACGCGCATGTTCGACTTCGAATGGCTCAACAAGCAGCTCTTCCGCGGGCTCTATGCGCGCACCGAGAGCTTTTTCGACCGCTCGGAGCTATCCTCTCACGGCGTGCCAGCGGATGCGCGCGAGCGGCAGCTGCTTGCGCCCTATGCGCGCCAGCTAGCCCCCGGCGCCATGGAAGGCACCTTCAACCAGCCAGTCACCGGCGGCACGGGAACGAACCGCGAAGGACGCAAGGAAGCGATCGCGCTCCTGAGCGAGGCCGGTGACGAGCTGAAAAACGGCGTCATGGTTGCCAAGGCCACTGGCCAGCCTTTCACGTTCGAGATGCTTTGCGTGACCCGCGACCAACAGCGGCTGCTACTGGCCTACGCCGCTGAGCTGCGCCAAATCGGCATCGCCGCGCAGGTCCGCATGATCGATTCTGCGCAGTTCCAGAGGCGCAGCACCTCCTTCGACTTCGACATGATGCCCGTGGTCTGGGCCTCCTCGCTCTCGCCCGGCAACGAGCAGAGCTTCCGCTGGTCGGCCGCCTCGGCGGACGAAGAAGGGAGCTACAACTATGCGGGCGTGAAAAGCGCCGGTGTGGACGCGATGATCGCTGCAATGCTCAATGCCAGTACGCGAGAGGACTTTGTCTCGGCCGTGCGTGCGCTCGACCGGCTCCTGCTTTCCGGCCGCTACGGCATTCCGCTCTACTACGCACCCAAGCAGTGGATCGCCGCGTGGTCGCATCTGCGCCAGCCGCCTGGCTCCACGCTTTACGGCGCGCGGCTTGAAACCTGGTGGGACGGCGATGCAGAAGGCGCCGCTGCGGGCAGGCCGGATTAATCGCTGTCCAATTTGCCTATGTGCGCCTGGGCGTAAAGCTCCGGCCCGAGCTTTTTGACGAGGCCGAGCTGGGTTTCGAGAAAATCGATGTGCTCCTCTTCGTCGTGCATGAGCTTTTCGAAGAGGTCGCGGCTCACATAGTCTTTGACAACATGGCAATGGGTGGCCGCTTCCTCGTAAAGGGCGCGTGCCGACAGCTCAAGCTTCAGATCGCATTCGAGAACTTCCGTCACCGACTGCCCTATATGCAAGGGTTCGAGCGCCTGCATGTTGGGGGAGCCTTCGAGAAAGAGGACGCGGCTGATGAGCTTGTCTGCGTGCTCCATCTCGTCGATGGATTCCTTGCGCCACTTTTTGGCAAGCTCCTTGTAACCCCAATTGTCGAAGAGCCGGTAATGCAGCCAGTATTGGTTGACCGCAGCCAGCTCGTGACGGAGGCCTAAATTGAGGTACTCAACAGCTTTCGGCTCGCCCTTCATATTACTCTCCGTTACTATGGCGCAGCTTTAGCCGGCTAGGTACCGGCAGCTGCTTGAAGTAATTATTGATGGGCTGTCCTAAAATAGCCTTGCAAGCGGGGCAGGCATTTAAGCTACTTTCTCCGCAGGCGTCTCCATAGCCTGGCGGGCTGCCGTTGTCTCCTCGATCACCTCTCCAAGCGAGCGCAAGCAGCTTCCGCACCGCGCTTTGCTGCCGGGATGCCGGTGCACCGGACTTGGCGTGCGCGGCGGATACGGACAGATTGGATAAAGTAAAATATCTCCGGGCATGTAATAATTATCGCCCGCCCTAAAGCTACGGCACAATCAGGCCGCGCCTGTGGCCTCCTCGTAAGCCAAGGAGGCTTCGAACCATGCTTCCTCGGCGGTCTTTAACTCCTTGGCGAGCTGGCCGCGCTCCTGCGTAAGCGCCTGCGCTTTCGTGGCCTGTTTCTCGTAGAAAGCCGGGTCGCCAAGCGTCAAGTCTATGGCGGCAAGCTTCTTTTGCAGCGCCTCGATACGTTTCTCATGCTCCGTCATCTGCTTGCGGAGCGGCGCCAGCTCGGCGCGGCGCTGCGCGGCCTGCCGCCGCTCGTCCTCGCGCTTCAGCTTGATGCTGGCCCCCGGTGCGCCACCGTTCGCGCTCTTCGCCGCGGCTGCCTGCCTGAGCGCGGCGAGGCTCTCCTGGCGGTAGCTTTCGAGATCGCCATCGTAGGGCGCCACCGTGCCGCCGCGCACGATCCAGAGCCGGTCGACGGTCGCCTCCAGCAAGTGCCGGTCGTGGCTGATGAGGATGACCGCGCCTTCGTAATCGTTGAGCGCGTAGATCAGCGCCTCGCGGCTGTCCACATCGAGGTGATTGGTTGGTTCGTCGAAAATCAGCAGGTGCGGCGCGTGAAAGGTTGCCAGCGCGAACAGCAAACGTGCCTTCTCGCCGCCAGAGAGCTTCTCTGGGGCCGTATCCGCCTTACCTGCGCCAAACCCTACGGCCGCGACTTTCGCCCGCTTCTGGGCCTCTGTGGCGTCCGGCATAAGCTCCGCAATATGACCGTAGGCCGAGAGCCCGGGGCGCAGCTCGTCGAGCTGGTGCTGGGCGAAATAGCCGTATTCGAGCTTTTTCGAGGCGCGGTAGTGGCCTTCGAGCGTGCCGAGCTTGCCGCACAGCAGCTTGGCGAGCGTCGATTTGCCGTTGCCGTTCGCGCCCAAAAGGCCAACGCGGTCGTCGCAATCCAGCCGCAGGTTCACGTTGCGCAGGACCGGCTTGCTGGGATCGTAGCCTACGCTGGCATTTTCGATGCGGATCAACGGGTTGCCAAGCGGCTGCCCGGGCGAGGGAAAGCGGAAGGGCACCACCTCCGAAGTCGATCTCGGCCGCGATGGGTTGCATTTTGGCCAGCGCCTTCAACCGGCTCTGAGCCTGCCGCGCCTTGGTGGCCTTGGCCCGGAAGCGCTCGACGAAGGCTTCCATCTTGCGGCGCTGGTCGTCCTGGCTCTTCTTCAGCTTGAGCTGCAAGCGCTGCTGCTCGCGGCGCGTCTCCTCGAAGCGGTCGTAACCGCCGGTATAGAAGGCCAGCCGGCGCTCGGTAAGATGCAGGATGCTGTCCACCGAATTGTTCAAGAGATCGCGATCGTGGCTTACGATCAGCACGGTGTGAGGATAGCTTTGGATGAAGTCTTCCAGCCAGAGCGTGCCTTCAAGGTCGAGATAGTTCGTCGGCTCGTCGAGCAGCAGGATGTCCGGCGCGGCGAACAGCGCGCCAGCCAGCGCGACCCGCATGCGCCAGCCGCCGGAGAATTCCGCGCAGGGCCGGGCTTGCGCTGCTTCGTCGAAGCCAAGCCCTGAAAGGATGCGCGCCGCGCGGGCTGGCGCCGAATGCGCGTCGATGTCCGAAAGCCGCGTGTGGATTTCGGCGATCCGGTGCGCATCCTCCGCAGTCTCGGCCTCGGCACTCAGCGCAGCAAGCTCGGCATGCGCGGCCAGGACGGTCTCAAGCAGCGTCTCGGGACCGCCCGGCGCTTCTTGCGAGACATGCGCGATGGTTGCGTTCCTGGGAAAGTTGACGGTGCCGTCGTCGGGGTGGATTTCGCCCGCGATCAGGCGCAACAGCGTGGTCTTGCCGGTGCCGTTGCGGCCCACAAGCCCCACCTTGTGCCCGTCTGGAATGCCCGCCGTGGCATGCTCGAACAGTGGCCGCCCCTGGATGCGGTATGAAAGATCGTTGATGTGCAGCATGGGCGCAAAATGTCCGGGAATGCTGCCCAGCGCAAGCCTTTACGCAGCAAGTGCCCAGGCGGAGCCCGCGCGCCGCAGATTGAGAAAACTTAATGTTATCACCCCAGGTTTAGCGGCGTTTCCTTACTATATACGTCTTGAGCACAAAACCTAACCCGCTTTGCAGGAAGGGAACCAAGATGTCGCATCCAGACAAAAGAGCTAATGAAAGTGAAAGCGAAAGCGAAGCAGCGCCGCGCTGGCGGTTCAGGCAATATTTACTATCCGGCGTAGCTATAGCGGCGCTGATTGCTGCTGCACCCGCCGCGTACCACGCGAATGCCGATACACCTGTCTTGCAGAAGAACGAAGCGCCAGGTGCGCTGACGTTCAGCCAAAAGTCCGCCGCGCTGCCGGATTTCACGCAGCTTGTGCAGCGTGTAAAGCCCGCCGTCGTGTCCGTCCGGGTGAAGCAGCAAGCCACGGCACAAGTCATGTCAGACGATAAATCCGGCAATCCGTTCAAGGGCTCGCCATTCGAGAAGTTCTTCCGCGATTTCGAAGGACGGCGCGGCGGCCAGTGGAAGCAAATGCGGCCCGCTCCCCAAGAGGCGCAAGGCTCTGGCTTCTTCATCTCTTCAGACGGATACGTCGTCACCAACAACCACGTTGTGGACGATGCCACCGAGGTCCAAGTTGTGACGGACGGCGGACAAACGCTCACCGCCAAGGTGGTTGGAGCCGATAAACAGGTCGACCTCGCACTGCTCAAGGTGGACTCCGGTCAGAAGTTTCCGTTCGTCGCGCTCTCCAAGGAAAAACCGGAGATCGGACAATGGGTTGTAGCGATGGGCAATCCGTTCGGCCTTGGCGGCACCGTCACCGCGGGGATCATCTCCGCGCAAGGGCGCGATATCGGAGAAGGCCCCTATGACAACTTCCTGCAGATCGACGCGCCCATCAACCGTGGTAATTCCGGTGGCCCCACGTTCAACTTGAAAGGCGAGGTCGTGGGCGTGAACACGGCCATCTTCTCGCCTTCAGGCGGCTCGGTGGGCATCGCTTTCGACATCCCCGCCTCCACCGTGGAAAACGTGATCCCGCAGCTTGAAGAACACGGACATGTGACGCGCGGCTGGCTTGGCGTGCAGATTCAAGCTGTTACCAAGGACATAGCGGACAGCCTTGGCCTCAAGAACGATGAGGGCGCACTCATCACGGAGCCGCAGCCGGATAGCCCCGCGGCGCAGGCGGGCCTCAAGTCCGGCGATGTGATCACCGCCGTGGACAATGACAGCATCAAAGATGCGCGTGCGCTTGCCCGCAAGATTGCAGGGATTGCTCCTGGAACGGAGCTTAAGCTTGCGATCAACCGCGATGGCAAGGCCGAAAACGTCACGGTCAAAATTGGCCGGATGAAAGAGTCCGCCAAATGGGCATCGCGGGAGCAGGCGGGCCGGTCGCAGGCCGGCAAGCTTGGGCTGGAACTGGCGCCAGCGGACGAGGTGGAAGGCGCAGGCAGCAAGGGCGTCGCCATCGTGAGCGTCGATCCCGGCGGCAAAGCTGCAAGCCTCGGCATGGAGCCAGGCGATGTTATCTTGAAGGCCGGTGGCAAGACGGTCTCGACGCCATCGGAATTCAAGGATGCCCTTGATGCCGCGAATTCCGCGGGACGCAAGTTTGCCCTGGTTCTCCTGAGGCACAACGGACATGAGGCATATGTCGCGGTACCGGTAGCCGCAGGTTAGAAGCGCCGGCCGCCGGGCTAACCCCGAGATATTCTAGTGTCCCGTCTCCGAATTACCGCACCATTTGCCGAGGGTTCGCACGGTAATTCGGAGACATAAGCCACACTAGCGGGCTGCCTTGCCCTGTTCTTCAGGAGTGTCCAGGAAAAGCAACCCCTCCTCCAGCGAGACGATCTCGGGGCCATCGAACTCGTAGTCCTCGCCATCGGGCATGCGGATCACGCAAGCTTTTTCGCAAAGCACAAGCTTCTCGCCCGCCTTTATGACCCGTTCATTTTGCGTATCGCCTTCGATGATTATAAGCTTCCGGTCCGCCGTATCGCGGTTCGTCAGGCTAATGGCGGATACCGCCTGGGGTCCCAAGGCAACGGGCAGGATTATCAGAAGCCGATAGAAAAGCCGCATGCGGCGCCATCCTGGATTGGTATGAAGCGGGTGCGGCTCTGCTTATAGGCAAAAGCAGAAAAAAGGGGAAGATCGTCTCTTCACCCTTTTTCACTCCGGTGGAAACCTATTTTTTGGCGCTCTTCTTCTTCGCGCCTGCCTTGGGCTTCTCCGTCTTGGTTTCCTTGGGTTTGGGTTCGGGTTTTTTTGCCATATCCGTTCACCTATGAAACAGCGCCAAACCGAAAAGGGCGCAAACGGAGTTTGCGAGCAACGCAGGATTTACGCAATAAAAAATTTACTGGTATTCTTGAGAAATCTGTGCGCTGAAGGAGAGAATAGAGAGCATGCGGGGTACTATGAAGCTGGCAATCCTTGGTATTGGCTGTGGCGCTCTTCTTGCATGTGCGAGTGCTGGCCTTGCGCAAGCGCAGGACGGGCAATGCTGGAGCGCGGAAGCGCTCGCCGCGCGGCAGGGAGAAAAGGCAATCAGCAGAAGCACTTACAATCCAGCCATCGAGCCCGGTGGAGAAGACGTGGCGCTTTCCCCCCTGCCGGACGGCCCGGGGCTCCATCCGCAGCGTGCGCCTGCCCAAGGGCTTGCGGCTCGTGGCGCTCACCTTCGACCTCTGCTCTAACGCCAACGAAATTTCGGGCTACGACGGCGAAATCGTGGATACGCTGCGCAGGCTCGGCGTGAAGGCGACGTTCTTCCCCAGCGGCAAATGGCTGCTCGACCACAAGGAACGCGCGGAGCAACTCATCGCCGATCCGCTTTTCGAGGTGGGCAGCCATAGCTGGACGCACCGGAATTTCAGGCTTCTTGAGCCTGCCGGCGCGGCGGCCGATCTGGCGCTCGATCTCAAGGCCGATGCGGCCATACGCCGCGCGCTGAACGCCAAGTCCTGCTACCGGCCCGCGGCGGCCGCGGAGCACGCGGCTCTGTTCCGCTTCCCCTTCGGCACCTGCAACGCCGGTACGCGGCCGCGGTAAACGATGCGGGCCTGCTCGCCATCCAGTGGGATGTGGTATCGGGCGATCCCTCCAAGACGGTCCAGGCCGAAGCGATCCGGCAAGGCGTCGTTTCGCGTGTAAAACCGGGCTCCATCGTGGTCATGCACGCTAATGGCCGCGGCTTTCACACAGCCGGGGCGCTGCCGCTGGTAATCGCGGATCTCAGGAAGCGCGGTTTCGAGTTCGCCACCGTGAGCGAGCTTCTGGCCAAGGGCGAGCCGGTGATCGCCGATAGCTGCTACGAGCGCAAGCCTGGCGACAATGCGCGCTACGACAGGCTCTTCCCGCTGGTGCCGCGCCACCGCGCCCCACGCCATAAAGCTGCCGCCTAACTGGCTGTTAACGCTATCTGCCCGCATTTTCCGGCTCAGGACGTCACTTTTCGATCTTGAAGTAATTTAGCAGATGCGGCTTAAGAAAGCGCTAAGAGCGCATGTTTGTTCTATGTTATTGTTATGCTTGGATGATAAGTGGCAGGAAGATTGCCCAGGGTAAGGAGTATACGCCACAATTACGGTTAACATCAAACCTGGG
>CAVUGF010000025.1:0-29431 GCA_963740975.1 uncultured Alphaproteobacteria bacterium
TCGCTGATTTTCCGTTAATAGAAACGCGGCCCCTCTATTGCCGGCGAACACAAATATTCATGAGGGATTCCAACAGGCTAGCCCACTTAACGAATGCTCAAGACATCTCTGCTATATTGCTTCAAAATCGAAAAGCGCACTTCAGACAGCCCAAAACGGCCGCAGGGGCGCCAGGAGGGTTAACATGGCGTTACTCAGGGGTTCGCTGCGGCCGTATAGCACAGCGCTTGCGCGCCCGGCTTGCCGCCGGATTTGTATTCATCCTAAATCCGGCAGTTGACTGGGCCAATTTCGCCTGAACTCGTGCATTCTCAGGGACATGAGCCAAGATATGCACCACCTTCCGGTTCACCCAGCGGGTGATCAACCGGCGATTGTACAAGACACCGCGTTGGCACCGGCAACGCTCGATACCTGGGCAGGCCCTGTGCGGGTTGAATGGGACCCCACGGCGCCGCTGACACCCTATGGACAGCTCCCGTTCTTCATCGAATTTCTGAAGGTGGCGGGGCTGTTCGATGCGCTCGTAGCCGATTGCCCGCTCGCCTATACGAGCCCGAACGCGCCGGATAAGCGCGATGTGCTTGGCACAACGATGCTGTCCATCGTGGTTGGGCACAAGCGTTACGCCCACATCACGGCGCTGCGGAACGACGGCGTGCTGCCCGAGTTGTTGGGCATGGAGAAGATCGTCAGCGAGGATGCGGTCCGCCGCGGCTTCAAAGCCATCCCAGAAGACGAGGGCAGGGAATGGCTGCAACGCCATCTCGATTACTGCACAGCGCCGTTGCTGGGCGAGCCGTGGGCTATGGATACGGATTCACGGTCAAGCCGCTCTACGGCCATCAGGAAGGGGCCGTGCTTGGCTACAACCCCAAGAAGCCGGGCCGCCGAGCCATGTCTACCACACTTATACGCTGGCCGGTCTGCGGCTGGTGCTCGATGCCGGGGTTGCGCCAGGCAACGAGCATGCATCGAAGCATGCGGCAGCCGGACTGTGGGCGCTCGTGGATCGCATTCCGCGCGATTGCTGGCCCGCATTTTTGCGCGGCGATAGCGGCTTCGGCACGGAGGCGGTGATGAGCGGGGCCGAACAGAGAGGGCTGCCCTATCTGTTCAGGCTGCGCCTGACTGCTAACGTCAAGAAGCTGATCAAGAAGACTTTTTCCAAGGGCGATTGGACTGACGCAGGCCAGGGCTGGCAGGGACGGGAGGACACGCTGCGCCTCGAAGGCTGGAGCCGTCAGCGCTGGGTGGTGATCTTGCGCCGCCGGCTGAAGGAGGGCATTGCCATCGCTGGGCGCAATGACAACGGTCAGCTGTCACTCGGCTTCATCGAGATCGGGCCAGACGCGGAGGCTTACGAATACGGCGTGCTCGTCACTTCCCTTGAGGAGGAGGTTCTGGCGCTCGCCCAGCTCTACCGCGACCGGGCGGACTGCGAAAACCCCTTCGACGAACTGAAAAACCAATGGGGCTGGGCAGGCTTCACCACCCGCGATCTTGCCCGCTGCCGGACCATGGCCCGCTTCATCGCGCTCGTCTACAATTGGTGGAACTTGTTTGTGCGGCTGGCCGAACCCGGCAAGCATTTGGAGGCCATCACTAGCCGGCCGCTGCTGCTGTCCGCCATCGCGGAGCGCAGCCGCCACGCCAGGCAGACCACGCTGCGTGTGGCCAGTTCGCACGCCAAGGCCGGTTGGGCGGCGAACGTGCTCTCCGGCATCGCCCGCTTCCTTGGCGAGCTTGTTCAAAATGCGGAGCAGTTGACCGCGGACCAGCGCTGGCGCCGAATCCTCTCCCATGCGGCCCGCTCCTGGCTCGGCGGGCGCCAGCTGCGCGCTCCGCCGCGCCTTATGGCACCGGCCTGACCGGCAGAACCCACATCAATAGGTTGAGCGGACGCTTCGAATTTGCGAGGTGTGGAGGTCAACTGCCGTTTTTAGGTTCAAAGGGCGGCCGTTTCTTCCAGCACCGCAGGCTCCTGCTTGCCCTTGCGTGCGCACTCGACGAAGACGCGGAGCTTGCAGTTGCGGCAGAAATCGTAATCGAGCTTGGTGTAGATATAGCGGAATGCGGCGGTTTTCGACGTAAAGACGTTCTGCCTGCCGATGACGTCGAGATAGCGGCCCCGTTCCAGGATATCGAGCACGGCGCTGTTGAGGCCGATCAGATAGAGGGCGCCACCTTGGCTGCGGTAATGGCGGGCCATTTGCGCGAGCGCCTCCGCACCTGCGATGTCGGCAAAGTTCACGCCCGCCATGATGATGGCGAGGTGCTGGCAACTGGGATTGAGCTGGCCGCAGCGCAAGAGTTCTTCCTTGAAGGCGTTCACCGCGCCGAAGAACAGCGATCCGTTGAAGCGGATGATGTGAAATTGCGGGCATTCCGGCAGATTTGGCCCGGGCTCGGTCATCTTCCGGCTGGAGTTCGCGGGGTTCGGCACGCGGTGCACGATGCGCGGATTGGAGGTGCGGTAGAGGTAGACCACGAGCGACAGCACCACGCCGGCGAGGATCGCCACCTGCACCTGGATGAAGATCGCCGTAAGCAGCGTTGCGATCAGAATGGAGGTCTCGACGCGGCTTGTACGCGCGATCTGGGCGATGTTCGTGCGGTCGATGAGGCCCCAGCCGATGAGGTAGAGCGAGGCCGCCATCGCGGAATTTGGCAGGTATGCGGCCAGCGGCGCGGCCACGGAAAGGATCGCGGCGAGCAAGAGGGCGGCGGTCAGCGCCGACATTGGCGTTTGTGCGCCCACGGCGTAGTTGAGCGCGCTGCGGTTGAAGGAGGACGAGACGACGTAGCCTGAGAAGAAGCTGCCGATGGAATTGGCGAGCCCCTGGCCGATGAATTCCTGGTTCGCATCGACGTGCTGGCCGGAGCGGATGGCCAGCGCCCGCGAAATGGACACCGAATTCATTTAGCGCGGAAATGGCCAGCGCCAGCGCCGTGGGCATCAGCATGCTCCAGAGGGCGGGATCGAAGCTTGGCATGGAGAGCGGGGGCAAATGCGAGGGCAGTGAGCCCACGGTTGCGACATCGCCGCCGGCCGCGTTGAACGCCATGCCCGCGAGGCTGCCTGCCACGATGGCGACGATCATGAAGGGGATGCGCGGCAGAAAGTGCCTTACCGCGATGCCGGTGGCGAGTGTAATAAGCCCGGTAAGCGCCGTTGCCAGATTAGCATGGCCGATGTGGGCGGCGATATAAAGGACGAGCGCATGAATCGGCAGGCCCTTGGGCACGTCGAGGCCGATGAAATGGCGGGTTTGCGTAACGATGATGAGAACGCCGACGCCCGCCGTGAAGCCCACGATTACCGAATGCGATATGAAATTGACGAGCGCGCCGAGCCTCAAGGCTCCGAGCCCCAGCTCCATCAGCCCCACCATGAAGGCAAGCGTTATGGCAAGCTGCACGTAATGGGTGGAGCCAGGTTCGGCGAAAGCGGGGAGCGCGGTGGCAAGCACAAGGGACGCTGTGGTACTGGGACCCGCGACCAGATGCCAAGAGGAGCCAAACAGCGCGGCGATAATGGTCGGCACGATGGCGGCGTACAGCCCATACTGGGGCGGCATGCCGGCGATCGTCGCGAAGGCGACGCCCTGCGGCAGCACGATAATGGCGCCCGTCAATCCCGCGAGGAGATCCGCGGGTAAAGTTCGCCGGTTGACCTTGGGCAGCCAGGCGGGGAAGGGTAGAAATCGCCCTGGTCTCCAGGCCGTTTTTAGAACGTTGACGAGCGCCATATCGCGGCTGCCTCCAGCTTCTCAGCCGGACGTGCTCATTCCGGGCATGGCGAAGGGTTTCGCCGCCTGGGCATCGCTGGCCGTTGTTGGAAGTTGATATTGTTGCGGGGCCGCGTTAATGGCTGTTTCACAGCATGACCCCAAATAGAAGCTACTGCTAGAGTAATGCCTTGAACAGTAAATTATTTGATACCTTGGAACATATACAACTATTCAAGGCCGTATTTGTGCAAGAGCCGGTAGAGGTTTCGCTCGCTGATACCGAGCGCGCGCGCGAGCCTTGAGCGGTGCCCGGAATATTTCCGGTGCATGGCCTCGACATAGACGCGCTTGACGTCCTCCAGCTTGACCTCGCGCTCGAATGACAGCGTGACCGCACCGCGCGACGAGGCCGCGTCCGGCAGCGTCACATGCGGCAGCTTGATCGTGCCTTCGTTGCCGGAAAGGATGATGGCCCGCTCCATGACGTTCCTCAGCTCGCGCACGTTTCCGGGCCAGTCGTATTCGATGAGCGCGCGCTCGGCGGCGGGCGAGAGCTTCTTGAGCACGCGGCGCGAGAAGTCGTGCTTCTGGATGAAGTGGTTGGCGAGCGCCAGTATGTCCTCGCGGCGCTGGCGGAGCGGCGGCACCTTCAGCTCGAAGGCGCTGAGGCGGTAATAAAGGTCGGCGCGGAACTTGCCCTCGCGCGCGAGCCCGGCCAGGTCGCGGTTCGTCGCGGCCACGATGCGCACATCGGCGGCGAGATCCCCGGTGCCGCCGACACGCCGGAACTGCTTGGTCTCGATGACGCGCAGGAGCTTGGCCTGGGCGGCGGGAGAGATTTCGCCGATCTCGTCCAGGAACAGCGTGCCGCCGTCTGCCGCCTCGGCGAGCCCGCGCTTCATGGTGCTGGCGCCGGTGAACGCGCCGCGCTCGTGGCCGAACAACTCGCTCTCAAACAGGTTCTCATGCAGTGTGCAGCAGTCGAGCGCCACGTAGTTGCGGCCCGCGCGCGGGGAGCGCTCGTGGATCTCGTGGGCGATGATCTCCTTGCCGGCACCGCTTTCGCCGTGGATCAGCACCGTCGCGTTGGACTGCGCCACGGCGTTCACGAGGCCCATCAGCGTGTTCATCGCCTCGCTTGTGCCCACCACGACGCCCGGCCTGGCCGCGCGCTGCTGGTCGCGGACGAAGACGTAGTCGCGCTTCAGCACCAGGTTCTGGATGGCGCGCTGCACGTTCATCTCAAGCTCTTCCTGCGTGATCGGCTTGGTGAGGTATTCGGACGCGCCTTCCTTGATCGCGCGCACCGCATTGTTGATGGAGCCGTAGGCGGTGAGCACGATGACGGCGTGGCCGCCGGCCAGTTCCTTGATGAGGTCGAGGCCGTTGGCGTCGGGCAGCCGCATGTCGAGAATGACGAGATCGGGCTCGTTCAGCTCAAGGAGCGCCTGCGCATCCTTCCAGGACCGCGCGGCCAGCACATTGTAACCCAGCGATTTCAGATGCTGGGCGATCAGCATTTTCAGCGGGAGGTCGTCTTCGATGACCAGGACGGTGTAGACTGGTGTTTGCATTGCCGCCCATCAAGCCTCGCCCGCGAAAGGCAGGGTTACCGTGAATGTTGCGCCGTGGCCTGCCTCGGTCTCGGCCCGGATCGCGCCGCCGTGCCGTGTGACGATAGCCTTGCAGATGGTGAGCCCTAGCCCCGTGCCCTCGACGCCGTCCGCGCGCTTCGAGTAGAATGGGTCGAAAATGCGCGGCAGCACGGCCGCGGCGATGCCGCCGCCAGTGTCCTGAGCCTCGATCTCCACGCTTCCGTTTTCGATGCGGCCTCTGAGAGAGAACCGGCCGCCCGTGGGCATGGCGTGGAAGGCGTTCTGCGCCAGGTTGAGGATCAGCATGCGCATGTCGCTGTCCGTGGCGAGCACGCGAAGGTCCGCGGAGCCCAGGTCGAGCGCCACTTCAACGCCGATCTGCTCCGCTTCGTAGCGCAGGAGCGAGACCACTTCCGGCACGATTACCGAAAACGACACGAGTTGCGTGCTCTGGCTCGGCAGTTGCGAGAGGTTAAGAAGGCGCTTGGTTATCTCGATGCACTTGTCGACCGCCCCGTCGACCACGCGGAGATAGGAGTAGGTGTCCGGATCGAGGCTCTCGCCCTCCGGATGGCGCTTCATGATGAATTGCAGGCCAAGCCGCACCGAGGCCAGCGGGTTATAGATCTCATGTGCCACGCCGGTCGCGAGCTGGCCGATCTCGGCGAGCCGCTGCTCCTGCGAATAGCGCACCTGCTCGGTCATATCGCGGAACTCTTCGATGACCAGGGTACGCGGCTCGGCGCTGCCGTTTGTATCCAGCCGGGCGGCGGTCACCTCGAAAAGGGCCTCCTTCCCGTCCTTCTTGAGGTGCCGGTCGATATATTTGACCGACTGTCCGCCGCTCTCGATCGCCGCGAACGGGCAGGTGACGAGCGTGGGCGGGCAAGGTTGAGCGCACCCCCGCGCCGCGTAGCAGGGCACGCCAATCAGGGAGGCGGCATCCTCCTGAAGCTGCGCGGCATAGGCCTTGTTCGCCATGATTACGTTGTAGTTCTGGTCGATAACGCGCAAGCCGTCGGGCAGCGCGTCCATCAGCGCCTTGAGAAAGGCTTCCTTGGCCTTGATCTCCGCCACGCTCTCCTCAAGCCTGCCGGCCATGCTATTGAAGGCGCCGCACAGCGCGCCCAGCTCCTCGCCTGGGTCCGCATGGGCCTGCACGCGGGCGCTGAGATCGCCCTCGGCGAGCCTGCGGCTTGCGGCGGACAGCGCGGCAACCGGGGTCAGCACATGCCGGCGCAGGAAAATCCAGGTGCCGGTCATGACGATGAGCACCACGGTGGCGCCGGCGCTGGCCATCCAGGAAGCGGCGAGCACGGCTTGGCTGCGGATGTTGTGCGCCTCGCGGTCCACGATGAGGATGCCGTTGACGGGCGATTTTTCCGCCGGGCCGTGGCACTGCTTGCATTCGGGCTTGTTGCGGATTGGGTTGACGCTGCGCAGCACGGTTTGCCCGTCTGAGCCGGTGGCCAGCCAGGAGGTTGGCGAGAGCGCCGGCACGCCTCCCGAGCAGTCGGTGCAGCCCAGATCGGGCAGGGTGACATGGCCGCCAAGCAGGCCTTCGCTGCTGGCAAAGCGCACTTCGAGCGAGGGATTCACGATTTGGACGGCAATTATGCCGGGCTGCTGGCCGAGCCGGCCGATGATCTCGCGTAAGCCCGGCAGGTCGCGTTTCAGCATCGCGTTCTCAAGCGAGAACTGAAACAGCTTGTTCACCTCCGCAGAGGCAACGGCGCGCTCCTCCTGGAGCTTGTACCGGTAGCTTTCGACGAAAACGGCCAGGAAAATCAATGAACTCAAGAGCATCCCGGCCCCGAGGCCCAAGAGAAGCTTATTGGAAAGCCGCCGGGGCATACCCTTGAGCTTCATGCCTGTACCTTTCGCCTGCTGTCACGTGCTTGCCCGCATTTCACACAAGATCGCGCGATGATTGCGTAGAGATTTGTCCCAGCAGGGCTTTTGAGACCGGAGCCGATACTGGACGTATCGGCGAGGATCGAGAAAGGCATGATGGGACAAAGATCGAGCAAGGGCGCGCGCAGATTGTGAGAAATGCGGGCAAGTTATTATGACACATTCAGGCGGCTGGCACTCCCCTTACCAGCTTGGCGCCGCACCTGGGACATAAGGCCTCACTTCGTCCGCGCAGGTGAGGACGGGTTTGGCGCTTTTGACCGGCTCAGCCGCCGGGGCTTGCCGCGGCAGGTTCGCCGCCTTTTCGAGATGATCGCGCAGTTCCTCAAGATACGCCTGCGTCAGCGTGGCGGCCGCCGCAAAGTAGGGAAGGGGCGTTTCGGCCGCCACGCGGCGTGCGAACGGCCCTACCCAGCGCAGGAGATGCTCATCCAGGAAGCGCGCGGCTTCGGCCAGATCGTCGCGATCTTTCGCCCGCGCGAACAGAAAGGCGAGGAAGCGCAGTTCGACGACGAGATGATCGCCGGAACGCTTCGCCCAGTCCTGCGAGACGAGGCCGTGGCGCCGGTACCAGTCATTGACCTGGAACATCGGGGCTTGGTGTTGGAGCCCTTCCTCGTCCAGCCACACGGATTTGCAGGGTGCTGCGCGGTAAAGAAAGCGCAGATAGATATTGGCGTACTCGGCTGCGAAATCGTCTATTTCCTGCTCGCTGAGTTCGGGCGGCAACGCAGCCAGCGCGGCGTCGAAAGCGATGAGCGCCGCGCGGCCGCTGGCACTTTCGAGCACAAGCCCGAGCTGCGCCTGGACAGGGCAGGTACGCGCCGCTTCCAGCCATTCGCGCGATGGCTCGCAATCGTGCAACGCCGCCAGGAGTTCCAGATCGCCTGCAATCGCCTCGGTTATGTCGTAAGCGGTTGGTGACGGCACAAAGTCCCCCCTCACCCTGTCCCTCTCTCCAAGGGGAGAGGGGGCGCCTGCACAACGCTCGCAGCCTCCCTCTCCCCTTGGGGAGAGGGTTGGGGTGAGGGGGTCTTTCGGCGCACTCAAACGGGTTTCTTCCGGCTCCAGCATCCCGCCCTCCAGCGCTTCGTTCACTTCACGAACCCTTTGCTATGTGCGATGAAGGCAATCGACGGATTGGTCAATTCGACATCGGACATCGACTTGACCTGGCGGGCGAGCTTGTCGTTCGGCCCCTTCGCCTTGGTCTCGTAGCTGCCGTCGCGGATCTTGTCGATTGGGCCAATGTCGAGCACGCGCATCATGCACGCCATGACGCAATAGGGCTTGCGGCCGGCCTTTGATCTCATCGACGCACAGATTGCACTTGCCGACGATGTTCTGATCCGCGATGAACTGCGGCGCGCCGAACGGGCAGGCGGCCTCGCAGCGCCGGCAGCCGATGCAGAGCGTAGAGTTGATATCGACGATGCCGTCCTTCTTGCGCTTAAAGATCGCGCCCGTCGGGCAGGTTGGCAGGCAGGCCGGCTCTTCGCGCAGTGATTGCACGACATGTTGACTTTGTAAGCGAACACGTCCGGATAGGTACCGCCTTCGATATACATCACGCGCCGGAAGCGCGGGCCGGGCGCCAGGCCGTTCTTGTCCTTGCATGCGATCTCGCAGGCGCGGCAGCCGATGCAATCCACGTTGTTGTGGATGAAGCCGAGCTGCATGTCCGGCTTCACGGGCTCGTAGACCTCGCGCTTCTTGCGCTCGGCGGCTTCCTTGATCTTGGCTTTGTCTTCAGGCGTGGCCATGGCTCAGCTCCCCGTCCTTTAAGAGTTGCGCCGGAAGATGGCGCTGCGAGAGGTGGCGAGCTTGTCCCAGCCCGGCCGGTGTTCGAGGTTGGTCTTCTTGATGTTGCAAAGCACGGTATTGTAGGCGAAGGCGCCCGCCGGGCTCGGCTCGTCGAGGGTAAGGAAGTCCGGGTTGCCCGACCGGTCGACGCCGTCCTTGTCGAGATCCATCCAGGCGCCCTCGTGCAGCACGGCGACGCCCGGCATGCAGCGCTCCGTGACATAGGCCGGCACCACGCATCGCCCGCGCGCGTTGAACACCTCGACCGTGTCGCCGGTCTTGATGCCGAGCTTGGCTGCGTCGGACGCATTCATCGTCACTTCCTGGTCGTAGGTCTCTCTGAGCCAGGGGATGTTGTGGAAGATGGAGTGCGTGCGCCAGCGCGGATGCGGGCTGATGAGGTGGAACGGATGTTCCTTGGTCTTCGGGCTGTTGAGCGACTCCCAGGGCTCGATCCACTTCGGGATGTAGGGAATCTCGTAGCCGTAAGCGAGCTTGGTCCAGTCGGTTACGGTGGCGAGCTGGCCCGATAGGATCTCGATTTTCCCCGAGGCTGTCGGGAAGTTCCAGCCCTTCTCGATCTGGTTCCGGAAGGCGACGTGCGGCTCGCCGAGCTTGAACTTGTAGACGCCGCGCTTCTTGAACTCCTCCCAGCTCGACGTGGCGCCCTGGTGGTGCTGCACCTTCTCCCACCAAGCCGAAAGGTAGGCTTCGTCCACATCGGTGTCGTTCTTGAAGTAGTCGCGCGTGGCCTTGGGGTTGTACTTCTCGCCGAAGCCTAGCCGGTAGGCCAGCTCGGTGTAGACCTGGAAATCGGTTTTCGACTCGCCCATCGGCTCGATGACCTTGGGCCGGTGGATGTAATAGTGTCCCTTGTACCAGGGAAGCGCCACGTCGTGCCGCTCGAAGTGCGTGGCGATGGGGAACAGCACGTCCGCCCAAAGCCCGGACGGGGTGATCGTCGAATCCGAGCAGACCACGAGCTCAAGCTTCTTCATGGCTTGGATTTGCTTGTTGATGTTCGTAAGCTGGTTGAACCAGTCCGAACCCTGCCAGAAGATGCCCTTGATGTTGGGGATCTGGCCGTCGAGATTGTCCGAACGCGGCCAGCAGCCGATTTCCTCGCGCTTGACGTTCGGGTAGTTCAGAACTGCGTGCGCCCAGCGATCCGATTTGATCGAGGCGAACCAGATGTTGGCGTTATCGTCGTAAGGGTAGGCGACGGATTCGGGGTGCCATGCCTTGCCGACGCCTTCCGCGGAGCCGCCCAGCACACCGATATTGCCGGTCATGGCCTGGAGCGCCGCCGCCATGCGGTTATACTGCTCGCCATAGGCGTTGCGGCCTGGCGACCAGGACGCCTTGAGCGCCGCTGGCTTGGTGGTCGCGTACATCTGGGCGAGCTTTTTGATGTCGTCCGCCTTGACACCGCAGATCGGCTCGGCCCATTCGGGCGTCTTGGGCTGGCCGTCGTACTTGCCGAAAATGTAGTCCTTGAAGTTCTCCTTGCCCTTGGCCCAGCCCGGCATGGTGCCCTCGTCCATGCCCTGGCAGAACTTGTCGATAAAGGCTTGGTCGTGCAGGTTGCTGGCGAAGATGTATTGCGCCATGGCCGCGAGCATCGCCGCGTCCGTGTTGGGCTTGATCGGAATCCACCACGCATCGTAGGCGGCGGCCGAGTCCGTATATTGGGGATCGACCACCACGAACTTGCAGCCCCTCTGCTTGGCGATACGCATGTAGTAGAAGGTGTTGCCGCCGTGGAAAGTGTAGGCGGGGTTCCAGCCCCACATGATCATCAGCTTGGAGTGCGCGAAGGCGTCGTCCTCGTTGCCGTCCTCAATGGTGCCGAAGGTCATGCGCGAGGAGAAGGTCGTGCCCTGATAGGACGGCACCGACCAGGAGCTGGTGCGGCAGCCGAACATGCCGAGGAAGCGTCCGAGCAGGCCCTCGATCTGGTCCGATTTGTGGAGCACCCCGAACGAGGCGCCCGCATAGGATTGGTCGAGCAGCGCGGTGGGGCCGTACTTAGCCTTGATCTCCTGCATCTTACTGGCGGTGAAGCTCAGCGCCTCGTCCCAGGATACGCGCTTGAACTTGCCCTCGCCGCGTTCCCCAACGCGCAGCATTGGATAGAGCAGCCGCTCGGCGGAATAAAGCCTTGAGCGGTAGGAGCGGCCGCGCAGGCAGGCCCGAAGCTGCGGCTCCTCCAGCGTGTCCTTGCCGAACTCGCCGCCTTCCTGATAGCGGCCGTCGTCGGTCGAAAGCCGGACGATGACGTTGCCCTTCTTGTGGGCCACAAGCATATGCCGGGAGCCGCAATTATGCGCGCAGCTTGTAACCATCGTGGTCAGCTCGTCGTCGCGCGGATAGGGCTCGTAGGCGAAACCTGAGGCAGGCTTCGAGCCGCCGGTGACGGCCAGGCTTGCCGCCGCACTGGCCGCGGCCAGCCGAAGGAAATCGCGCCGGTTCGGATTGAGCGCCGCCTTCCACGAAACCTCGTGCCAGGAGCCTGCTTTCCTCGGATCGGGCATTGCTACACTCTCTTTCTAGGCGCTAACGCCCTTCGGGCTACTTGAGCGCAGGTTCTAGCTTCTTGCATGCGCGCTGACTTGCTCGCCAGCGGGTCACAAGACCCCCTCACCCCAACCCCCTCCCCAAGGGCTGAGGGAGTTCCGCCGCAGCCGTTGAGAGGGCGTCCCTTTCCCCTTTTGGGGAGAAGGACAGGTTGAGGGGGGCTTCGCAATTCATGCCGGTAACTCACTTTTGAGGGAGGCGGTATTTGGCTTCCGATTCGCTGGGACGGTCCTTCGCCCAATCAGGAACTGTGGCGTCCATGCCCGGCCAGGGGTGGCGCGGATAGGGATAGCTGATCCGGTACCAGGCCCTGCCGCCGTGGCAGCCGTAGCAGGCGTCCGCTTTGGTCTTCGCCAGTGCCTCGATGGCATCGGCCTTCAGGTAGTTCACCTGATGGCGGACGGTGCGGAACTGCTCGGCATGGCAGGTGAGGCAGCCGTTCGGCGCCTCGGGCGTCTCCATGCCTTCGCGGGTCTGGACCCAGGGTTCGAGCCCCATGTTCTGGTTGGGGAACTGACCGTGGCATCTGAGGCAGGTCTGGGAGGGATCGACCGTCTTGCGCAGGGTGAACGCCGCGTCCTTCGCCAAGTTGGTGGCGCTCGACCCCGGCGCCTTCTCACGCGGGTCCGCGCCCTGGTGGCAGAATGTGCACTTGAGGTCCATCACCTGCTTGGCGAACGGCGTGGTCAGATGCCGCGCGTGGAAGGTCTCCTGTGAGCCGGCATAGGTGTCGAGCGTTTGATACCAGGCTTCGGCGTTGGCGGACTTGAGCCCCGCGGGCGAAGCCTCGCGCACCTTGCCGGTTAGAATCTCCCGATGGCAAGCCAGGCACTGCTCGTTGGTGGCTGTGCCGCTGGCCGGTTTGAAATGCAGCTTGTGCCAGCGCGCCTGCTGATAATCGGTTATTTTCGCGAGTTCCGCAGGGCTATCCTGCGCGGTGGCTGTGACTGTAGTTCCAGCGAAGAGCCCGCCTGACGCAAGAAGTGCGGCGGCGAGCAGGATGGGTCTGCCAAGTATCCCTCTCACGGACAGAACTCCTTATATCGCAAGGGCGGAAGAATGGACCGCCCATGACGAACGGCAGGTGGCGGATTGCCGGGCGGCACATGCGGCCGCCCGGTCTTCATAGGCTACTTCTTCGCCCACTTGGCGCAAGGGGCATTGCCCGACATTCCCGACATGCCGCTCATGCCGGACATTCCGCTCATGCCCGACATACCGGACATGCCGCTCATGCCGGACATTCCGCTCATTCCCGACATACCGGACATGCCCTGCTGGCCGCCGCCCACATATTGCACGCAGACATAGTCCGGGCCCGGCTGCGGCACGCCTTCCGCGAACGCCGTGCCGGTGAGCGCGGCCAAGCCGAGAACCGTTCCTGCTGCGAGTTTCACTAAGGTCATGTTTCCCTCCTTTGGGTTTAACGTCATGTTTGGACACCGCTTCGCCCGGGCGGGCGGGAACCTTGAGCGATGGCCCGGTATTGAACCCGGTCCCGTGGGTACCTGTTGCGCGGGCGGACTTCCCGGCCCGCTCGCCGTGACCGGCCTTGGAAGACCGGTGGTAGTGCCTGATGTCGTAAGGGCCCATCATGCCCGGCCGGATGAACGGCGTGTACCAGGCGCCTTGATCGTCGAGGAATTTGAGGCTGTCCGGATGCGGCTTCTCTATGCCGCGCGTAGCTTGGCCGAGCCATCCGGCGGGTTTTTCATAGCGCTCGATCTTTGGAGCCGCCGCGGGGCGGCTATCTGGCTGCACCCCCGCAATATAGGCTGGCGTTTGCGCCGAAGCGGCGGTAGCCAGAGCCATCAGCGGCACGATTGCCCAATGGGCGAACCCTTTAGTTCTGCCAAACACAGCGATTTGCCCCTCCGCCGTTGTTACTGCTACGCCTAAGCGCAAGCTTCGTGCCACCTTCTGGAACGCATAGAGAAATCTCTATAGAACAATGTGTTGCGCGCAAACGCTGCGTGTTCGAGCTTGGTTTTGCACGCAAATACCTGCCAAAATGGCAGGGGAAGACGATGAAAATTCGTTACAGAACTGATAATCCGGGGTTTAGCGGCCTGCCATTTTGGCAGGAAGGTTAACAAACGGTGCCTGACAAATTGTCCGGTCCACCATGATGGTTCAGAATGCGCTACCAGTCCCAAAAGCGTCATAATCGCGTCGCGAGTGCGTGGCAGACGCAATTCGAAGCTTCAGCCTTTCATTCATGGAGAGTTGTTAATGTCCGATGCACCTAATATTTCTGGGCCGCAATCCGGGAGCCCCGGGAACCAGCCGGAGAAGAAGGACGAGGACCGCAAGGTGGGCGGTTTCTGGTGGTGGAGCCCGGCCTATTTGGCGGCCGTGGTGCTTGCCGTCACCGTGGGATATTTCTACTATTTGATGCACCAGAAGCACGAGCCGAAGCCGGCGCAGGTGGCTCAACCGGTCCAGCAGCCCGCTCAGCCCGTGCATGCGGTGCGCGAGAAGATCGAAAGCGCGTATTTCTTCCGCATCGACGGCAAGGACACCCAGGGCCGTGCCGCCTCCTTCGATTTCATCGTTCTGACCGGCGAATACACCTGGGCATTGGGAAGCTCCACGGAGGTCGTGTCCAAGGGCGCTACGGTGCCGGAGGCCGAAGTCACCGAGCGTGTGCTGCCGGCCAAAGTCCGCGAGTCGCTGGCCAGCGCGAGCGACCTGATCTCGGTGGGGCTTGCCTCGCAGGAAGGCGAGCGCGAGGCGGAGGAGGCGCGTGCCCTGGCGCGCTCGCAGACCATCGGCGGCTGGCTTGCAAAGGTGGCCAGCCCCAGTACAGGGCTTTGGAGCCTGACGCTCGGCCAATATAGCAAGGGGTGCAAGAAGCAGGAGGCCGAGGATACGAGCTTCGAGCGCCCGATCATGCTGGCTGGCGTGCGTGCCAGGGCGGATGGCGCGAACCTGCAGGAGGCGCTGGCCGATGCCATCAGCGGGCACGACAACCTGCCGAGCCGCGAATGCTATTCGCGCTTCGACATGACGAAGGTGCGGTAAGCCGGGTCAGCCTCAGGCCGCACGATCCAACGCTTGCTACCCGCGCCGGTTCTGCTCGCGCGGGTAGACTTCGCCAATGTGAAAGGGCTGCCGCCGATACACGCCGCGGGAAATCCCGCCCCGTTTGCGGCGAGCACTTCCGGGGTTAACGGATCGTATAATTCTCCTGCCCCCCACAGGGGCGGACATTTCCCTGAACACCCCGCCGGAGAACACTCACGCTATCCGCCGGGCCGCCGAACTCCACGGAGAAATTCCGTGCGGGCCCAGCCAGGCAGGCCGGATGGCGGAGCCTGTTCCGGCGTAGCTCCATGAGCCGCGCCGATGCAGCTTGGCCAATGAAAGCGCCCGTTACGATACGTATCCAATGCTGCGAAGTCGCCGCGCCCTTTGCGCTACAGATCTACCCATGGTTAACGGCCCTGAAACACTTCCCTGCCAAAGGTTGCAGGAGGACCGGGTGGTCTCTAAGGAGGTGCGGTTGACGCCGAGCCATTGCGACCACACCTAAGTTATGAAAAATTTTAACTATTCCGGTTTGCGCCCGGTGCGGCTGGCGCGCCCCGGGCGAAGCGGAGAACGCGGCTATGATCGGCCTATTGCTCGTCCTTGCAGTCGTCGCGGCAATGTTTGCGCTTGCCATCCGGCGCGAGGCCTTATGGACCTGGGCGGTGCTGCTGGCGGTGACGGTGCTGTTCATCAAGCTCGGCCTGTTTGCCGGCGAGTTGCACCTGCCGTCCTTCACGGCCTGGGCGTTCGTTGGCTGGCTGCCGGCGATCCTGCTTGGCCTTCTGTCCTGGCGCCCCGCGCGGCGCGGGCTCCTGATGCATCCGGTCTTCGGCATGATCAAGCGCGTCCTGCCGCCGGTTTCCGAGACCGAGCAGGAGGCGCTCGACGCCGGCACGGTGGGCTTCGACGCCGAGCTGTTTTCCGGCCGGCCCGACTGGGCGAAGCTGCGCTCCGTGCCAGGCGTGGAGCTCACGGAGGAGGAGCGGCGCTTCCTCGACGGGCCGGTCGAGCAGGTGTGCCATGCTCGACGATTGGGACATCCGCCACATCCGGCCCGATGTCCCGGAGCGGTCTGGAATTTCGTCAAGCGACAACGGCTTCCTCGGCATGCTGATCTCCAAGGAGCATGGCGGCCTGGGCTTCTCGGCGCAGGCGCAGTCCATCGTGCTGGGCAAGATCTCCTCGCGCAATCCGGACGCGGCCATCATCGTCATGGTGCCCAACTCGCTCGGGCCGGGCGAACTGATCGAGAAATTCGGCACCGACGGCGCAGAAGGAGCAATATCTGGGCCGCCTCGCCGAAGGGCGAGGAAATCCCGTGCTTCGCGCTGACGGGCCCCTTGCCGGCTCGGACGCGGCGGGCATGCGCGACGTCGGGGTAGGTCGACAAAGGGCATGCACGAGGGCGAGGAGGTCACCGGCATCAAGCTGAGCTGGGACAAGCGCTATATCACGCTGGCGCCGGACGCCACGCTGCTCGGGCTCGCCTTCCATCTGCTCGACCCGCAGAACCTCCTGGGCAAGGGCGAGGATGTCGGCATCACGCTGGCGCTGATCCCCGCCGATCATCCCGGCGTCGAAATCGGCCGGCGGCATCTGCCCTGCGGCTCGGCCTTCCCGAACGGGCCGACTCCGGGGCAAGAACGTCTTCATTCCGCTGGATTTGCTGATCGGCGGCGCCGAGCGCGCGGGCCAGGGCTGGCGCATGCTGATGAGTGCCTCGCCGACGGGCCGCGCGATTTCGCTGCCGGCCATCGGCACGGCGGGCGTCAAGGGCCTGCGCGTCACCAGCGCCTATGCGCGCATCCGCCGGCAGTTCGCCATGCCGGTCGGCCTCATGGAAGGGGTGGCGGAGCCGCTTGGCGCGCATGGTCGAGACCGCCTACAGCTGGAAGCGGCGCGCGCGCGTGACGGCGGCCATGGTGGCGAGGGGCGCAAGCCCGCGGTGATGTCGGCGCCTGATCAAATACCGGGCGCACCGAGCGATGCGCGCACCGCGTGAACGACGCCATGGACATTCATGGCGGGAGGGCCATCTGCGACGGACCGCGCAACTACCTGTTCTGCGGCTATGCCAGATACGCCGGTCGCCATCACGGTCGAGGGCGCCAACATCCTGACCCGCAGCCTGATCACCTTCGCGCAAGGGGCGCTCAGGAGCCATCCCTATCTGTATCAGGAGATCGAGGCGGTGCAGAACCCGGACCGCGCGGCAGGCTTCCTCGCCTTCGAGAAGGCCTTCGAGGCGCATGTTGCTTTCTTGGCCTGGCGAACATCTTCGGCTCGATTTTCCACAACGTTACCTTCGGCTAGTTCGCGAAGGTTCCGGAAAACGCGGCCTCGGCGCACTACTACCGGCAACTTTACCGTGCCGCGACGAATTTCGCGCTGGTGGCGGATCTGTCGGTGGCATTGCTGGGCGGCAGGCTTAAGACCAAGCAGCGCACCACCGGCGCGGCTGGCAGACGCGCTCTCCGAGCTATATTTCATCTGCTGCCTGCTCAAGCGCTACGAGGATGACGGCAAACTTGCCACCGAGCTGCCTGTCTTCGATTACTCCGTGCAGAAGGCCTTCCACGGCTTCTACGCCGCGCTTCATGAGGCCATCAGCAACTTCCCTGTGCTCGCCGCGCGCCCGCTGCTCAAATTCTGCGTGTTCCCGCTCGGCAACCACTTCCGGAAACCCAAGGACAGCCTCGCCAAGACAGTGGTCCGCGCGGTGCTGGAGCCCGGCGAGGTGCGCGACCGCCTTACCCGCTACATTTTCGTGTCGCATGATGAGAACGACTCAACGGGCCTGCTTGAAGCGGCCATGTTGAAGGTGGTGGAGGCGGACGAGGCGGACCGGAAGCTGGAGCGCGCCGTCCGGCAGGGGGTGGGCAAACGCTATCTCGGCGGCGATTGGTTCAAGGAGGCGCAGGAGAAGGGCGTGCTGCGCGCGGACGAGGCCGATCTGCTGCGCTATACGGAGCGGTTGGTTGAGAAGGTTATCGCCGTGGACGATTTCGAGGCGGAAGCAGTTCAACCGCACTTCGCGCAGGCCGGCGATGTCCGCGCGGCGTTGAATGGCGCGGCGGCGCCTGCGGAGTTGCACGCGGCGGAGTAATTGCTGTCATTGCGAGGGCGGAGCCCGTGGCAACCCAGGGGCAACCGGCGGACGGTTGTTTCTGGATAGTTTCGGCGCTAAAGCCGGCTAGTGTCCAGTCTCCGAATTGCCGCCACCTTTGCCGGACGCTTGCAGAGTAATTCGGAGACGCCACACGAGTGGCGGCGTTTTGATCAGAGGTTTTGAAGGAGCGGTCATGGCAGCGGATATTGCAAACCTAAAAGACTGGCGCTTCGAGGTCGATTTCGAAGGCGTGGCCTGGGCCATCTTCGACGTTCAGGGCCAGTCGCAGAACACGCTCGGACGCGGGCCGCTGGAGGAGCTTGGCGCCATCGTCCAAGCGGTCGAGGAAGGTGCGCGCGACAAGCGCATCCGCGGCGTTATCTTCATGTCGGGCAAGGAGAAAAGCTTCATCGCCGGCGCCGATATCCGCGAGTTCGAGAGCCTCAAGACCGAGGCCGATGTCACGGAAGGTCATTCACGCCGTCACCGCGATGTTCGACCGCATCGAGCGGCTGCCGATCCCGGCCGTGGCGGCAATCCACGGCTTCTGCCTGGGCGGCGGCCTGGAATTCGCGCTCGCCTGCCATTACCGCATCGCGGACCGCGAGGACGGAACGCGGCTCGGTTTGCCTGAAATAAAGCTTGGCATCATCCCCGGCTTCAACGGTGTTGCGCGATGGCTCCGGCAATCGGGGCCAATGCTTGCGATGCCCAACATGCTCGCAGGCCGCATGCTGCGCTCCTCCCAGGCGCGCGCGGCGGGCATCGTGGACCAGCTCGTGCCGACGCATCACGAATTGCGCTGGGCCGCGCGCAAGGCCGTGTTCCAGAGCCGGAAATCGCAGCGCGTGGCCACCTACCTCGCGCCAGTGACGATGTTCGAGGCCGCCCGCCGCTACCTCGCCAACCGCATGCGGAAGGAAACCGCCGCCAAGGTGCGCGAGGAGCATTATCCCGCACCCTTCCGCCTCATCGGCCTGTTCGAGAAGCACGGCGGCAGTTACGAGAGCCTGAAGCGCGAGGAAACCAAGACCTTCGCGCCGCTGATGGTTTCGGAGCAGTCGCGCAACCTGCGCCGGGTCTTCCACCTGTCCGAGATGCTGAAGGCAGAGGCGCCGAAGCATGGCTTCAAGCCTTTGCGCGCACATGTCATCGGCGCGGGCACCATGGGCGCCGACATCGCCATGGTGTGCGTGGCGCAGGGCATGGAAGTTACGCTCCAGGATATGTCGGCGGAAGCCGTCAACAAGGCGCTGGAACGCGCGAAGGGCTTCTTCAAGAAGCGCCTCAAGAAGGACGCCGAGGCCAAGAAGGCGATGGCGCGGCTCATCGCCGATCCGGCAGGCGCGCAGGCTCACCGCGCCGACGTGGTGATCGAGGCGATTTTCGAGAACCTCGAAGCCAAGCAGAAGCTGTTCGCGGAGGTCGAGCCGAAGCTTAAAGCCAGCGCGGTGCTGGCGACTAATACGTCGTCGCTGCCGATCGAGCAGATCGCCGCCGTGCTCAAGGACCCCGGCCGCCTGATCGGCCTGCATTTCTTCAATCCCGTCGCGGGAATGCCGCTGGTCGAGATCGTGCGCGGCCCGCAAAGCCGCGAGGAGGAGGTCCGCAAGGGCGCGGCCGTGGTCACGCGCATCGGCAAATTCCCGCTGATCGTGAAGTCGGTGCCAGGCTTCCTCGTGAACCGCGTGCTGGCGCCCTACATGTTCGAGGCGATGAAGCGCGCCGCCGAAGGCACGCAAAAGGAGTTGATCGACGCCGCCGCCCTGAAATTCGGCATGCCGATGGGGCCGGTCGAGCTGGTGGATGTCGTGGGCCTGGACGTGGCCTTGAGCGTCGCCAAGGTGCTGGGCCTGCCCACGCCCGAGGATAGCCCGCTGATGCGGCTCGTCGGGCAGAAGAAGCTCGGCAAGAAGAGCGGCGAGGGCTTCTACAAATGGGTGGGCGGCAAGGCGCAGAAGATGGAGGTTTCCTGGGACGCAAAGGAGCTTGAAGCGCTCGGCCGCGATCTCGTGAAGCCGCTGATCGACGAATGCGAGAAGGCGCTTGCCGAGGGTGTTGTGGCGACCGCGGACCATGTGGACGCGGGCGTGATTTTCGGTACGGGCTTCGCGCCGTTCCGGGGCGGGCCGCTGCACTACCGTGCGTCACTCAGGGACGCCGGCGGGCGGAGAAGCCGGAGCCAGCCGCGGCCCACGCCGCAGAGTAATCAAATATCCGTCATTGCGACGGCGGCCCGGAGCGCAGCGAAGGGCAGCCGGAAGCAATCCAGAGGATGCAGTCGCAGAGTTTGTTTCACTGGATCGCCACGGGGCTAAAGCCCCTCGCGATGACGCTGAAAGCGGGAGATTTCGATGCAGAATTTGCGGAAAGTGGCCGTTATCGGCGGGGTTCGGACGCCCTTCTGCCGCGGCAATACCGGTTATGACGACCTGACCAACCTCGACCTGATGACGGCAGCGCTGAATGGACTCGTTGCGAAGTACGGCCTTGAAGGCCAGCATATCGACGAGGTGGTTGGCGGCGCGGTCGTCACCCACGCCAGGGACTTCAACCTGACGCGCGAGGCCGTGATCGGCACCAGGCTCAAGGAGGACACGCCTGGCGTGACCCTCTCGCAAGCTTGCGGCACAAGCCTGCAGGCGGTGCTCGGCAGCGCGGCCAAGATCGCCACGGGGCAGATCGAGGTTGCCATCGCGTGCGGCTCCGACACGGTTTCCGACCCGCCGATCGAACTCAGGCGGCAGCTTGCCAAGCGGCTCGCGCGCATGAGCGCCGAGAAAACCTTGACGGGCAAGGCCAGCGCCTTCTTCAGCGGCCTCTCGCTGGGCGACATCGCCGTGAGCCCGCCCGCCAATGCCGAGCCGCGCACCGGCCTTTCCATGGGCCAGCACTGCGAGCTGATGGCTAAGGAATGGCACATCGCCCGCGAGGCGCAGGATCAACTGGCTTACGAGAGCCACAAGAAGGCGGCGGCGGCCTACGATGCGGGCTTTCTCGACGACCTGCTGGTGCCCGCATCCGGCGTGTTCCGCGACAACAATCTGCGCGCGGATATAGACCTTGAGAAGATCGGCCAGCTCAAGCCCGCCTTCGACCGCGAGGCCGGCACGCTGACGGCCGCGAACTCGACGCCTCTAACCGATGGCGCTTCCGCTATGCTGCTTGCCTCCGAAGAGTGGGCCGCCGCGCATGGCCTGAAGCCGCTGGCCTACCTGACCCATGGCCAGCATTACGCCATCGACTTCGTGGACGCCCGGCAAGGCCTGCTCATGGCGCCCACCATCGCGGTTTCGAGGATGCTGGACCGCGCTGGCCTCGCCTTGCAGGATTTCGACTTCTACGAGATCCACGAGGCTTTCGCCGCGCAGGTGCTGTGCACGCTCAATGCCTGGGAAGACCCGCAATATTGCAAGACCATGCTGGGCAAGGACGCGCCGCTCGGCTCGATAGACCGCGCCAAGTTGAACGTGAAGGGTTCAAGCCTCGCATACGGGCATCCCTTCGCGGCGACCGGCGCGCGCATTGCTGCCATGCTCGCCAAGATTCTCGAAGAGAACGGCGGCGGGCGGGGGCTGATTTCGATCTGCACGGCGGGCGGCATGGGCGTCTGCGCCATTCTGGAACGCCCGCGCGAGGCTCCCGTTCAGGCCGTCCAGGTGGAGCAGCCGGCGGAAGGTGTCAACGCTTAGCTTCTGAAAAGGCCTCCCCTCAAGGGGGGGCTCATTCCACGCCGGAAGATGTTCCGATCCGGAAATCGGTTGCGCTGGGCCTGCCAGGCTTGGAGCGATGGCTTTTTCAGCAGAAAACTGGAGGCAAGCTCCAGCCTTCATGAGCCTGCGTAACGATGGCGCTCCGGCCGGGAATGCAGAGTGCCCAGCCAATGCCCGTCTCGAAACCGCTGAATTGGATAGGTCTATAGATTGCTTTTGCCAAGTGGCTCAGGCTTCCGTGCTCCAAGACACTGGAAGCAGGCATTGAGCCGTAAACCGGGCTTTGGGTGGCTCGCTTGTGCGAGATTCCGCGCCTCATCGCAATAGCAGAACGCCTTATAGGGTACAAGCCAAGCCGCATGCGGGCGGCGGGCGCCCGCAATGGTTAATAAATCCTCACTGGGCTTGGCAGGCAACCACGAAAATATAATAAAAGCGATAATAAATCTTATCTATACCTATTGTTACTACCTCCTGCACCGGATGTGTATGCAATCGCGCCAAGCGAATTAAGGTTAAGTATCGGTAAACGGCGCCATACCCGTAAAACGTGTGTACTATGACCTCATTCCGGTTCTGGTAGAGGTTATAGAGCAGTTATGGGCAGCAAAATTTCCGGCTCCATCTCCACAAGCGTTTCGCGCAGGGCAAGCAAAGACAGCGTGGCTGAACTTTATCCGCTGCCGAAGCGCCTCATGCCGCAAACGCATGCCAGGACCGCTTTCGATCATCCCGCACCGGTAATCCGGCCAGGCGTTTGCCCGGAGCTGCTAGCCGAAACCCAGGCCATCGTCTTCCCGGCCGGCATTACGCTTTGCGCAACGGCCGCCGAGATTTTCTATTTCGACGTTATCCTTCATTGCTCGGCACCGGGCTCGTTTTATTTGGGCGCGGGCATCCTGGCAGCGATCATTATGGCGTTGATAGGCCGGTTTGCCAACCTCAATTCCGTCCAGACCATTATCGCTGGAGAGGCGAAAACCCGCGTCATACTGCTGTCGGTCAGCATCAGTTTCGCGGCTATGCTCTGCCTTTTCAATCTGCTGCAAATTTCGGGCAGCTTCCCCTGGGGCTGGTTCGCGCTCTGGTACGGCTTTAGCGTTGGCTTCCTGCTGGTTGCGCGCCTTGGCATTCTTCTATGGGCGCGACTTTTGCGGGCCGAGACGCGGCTGCTACAGCGGGTCGCGGTCTACGGCAGCATGGATCTCGCCAACCGCGTGACGGAGCAGCTTTTCGCGGAGGATCGCAATCTGGTGCTCGCCGGGATCTTCAGCGGCGATCATCCCTCGCTTTCGCATGGCATTCCAGATGGCGGAATGGAGGATCTCATCGCGGCTGCGCAAACCGGCGCCTGCGACCGGATCATCCTGGCGATGCCATCGTGGGCAAAAGAAGAAATGCTCGAAGCCATCGCGGCGCTTGAGGTGCTGCCGATCGACGTCCAGCTCTGCCCGGACGCGATGGCGGTTCCCTCGGAGATTCCCGGCATGCGCGGTGCGGGCGGGCTGGTTCTGCTCGACTTGCAGCGCCCGCCGCTGAATGCACGGGGTGTCATCCTGAAGGCGGCCATGGATTATGTGCTGGCCACGATTGCGCTGGTTGTCTTCTCGCCGCTTATGCTCGCTATCGCCGCGGCCATCAAACTGGACAGCCGCGGGCCGGTCTTCTTCGTGCAGTCGCGGCACGGCTACAATCACCGCGTCGTCAGGGTCGCGAAGTTCCGCACCATGACGGTCGCGGAGGACGGGGCGGTCGTCACGCAAGCGGTGCGGGACGACAAGCGTGTGACGCGCGTGGGCCGGTTCCTGCGCCGGACGAGCCTCGACGAGCTGCCGCAGCTCTTCAACGTGCTGCGCGGGGAGCTGTCGCTAGCGGGTCCGCGCCCCCATGCCGTAGCGCACAACGAGTCCTACGCCAGGCTCCTGAACAGCTATGCCAACCGGCACAAGGTAAAGCCAGGTATTACCGGATGGGCGCAAGTCAACGGTTGCCGCGGTGAGACAAAGTCGCCCGAAGATATGCGCCAGCGCGTCGAGCTAGACCTGTTCTACATCAAGAACTGGTCGCCGTGGCTCGACATTAAAATCCTGGCTCGTACCGCTCTCGTTCCGTTCTACAGCCCCAATGCCTACTGATATTGAAAAAGGCAGGGCGCTGGTTTGTATTCCGCGCAGTCAAGATTGGGAGACAGAGTTGATGATTGCATGGCTTCGTAAAAGCGGGTTTGAAACAAGCCGCAAGCCCATTTTCAATGCACTGCTTGTGCCCGCGGCGATCGCGGCGTCCCTGGCAGCCAGCTCTGGCGCGGCCGTGGCCGCCGGGCCGGACCAGGCCGCTTCCGCCGGGCAGATAGCGGGCAGGGCTTCCAGCTCCATGCCGGCGGGGTCGGTCGTGGATGAAAATTACCGCCTCGGCGGCGGCGACCGGTTGCGGATACGCTTTTTCGACCGCTACGACCGCGACGATCTCAACGGTGAGTACGTGGTAGGCGAGGGCGGTCAGGTGCGTCTGCCCAGGATCGGCGTCTTCGACGCGCGGGACAAGACAACCGTAGAGCTTGAGCACGAAATTCGACGCAACGTCGAAAGCAGGGGCGAGAAGCTTGGATATTTCTCCATCGACATCGCCCAGTGCCGGCCGTTCTACGTAACAGGCCTAGCCAACCGCCCCGGCGCCTACCCATATATGCCGGGCTATACCGTGCTGCACGCCGTCTCGGTGGCAGGCGGCCTCTACCGCACGCCGCTTGGGTCCGTTGCCGACTCGATGCGCGAGAAGCGCAACCTGAACGAGACGATGGACCGGCTGACAGATCTCATCGCGCGCCGGGCCCGCCTGGAGGCCGAGCGCAGCAACGCGGACGCAATCCGGATGCCGAAAGAGCTTGAGGATCTGGACCCAGCCCGCGCCTGCGCGCTGATCGCCAGCGAGACCGACCTCTTGCAGCGCGCCCGCGAAGTGACGAAACGCGAGAAAGCGGGGTTTGAAGGCGCAATTCAGTTGGCAAACTCCGAAATCGAAAGTTACCGCGCTGAAATTGTCAGGACGGGCAAGCGCGTGGAGGAGATGGCGGCGGTTTTCGATCAATTGAAAACGCTCCACGAGCATAGGGTGATCAATCAGCAGCGCCTGTTTGAAGCCACTGCCGCGCTCGATGCCGCCCAGCGCGACAAGCAGGCAGCGTTTACCGGACATGCACGGGCCCGCGCCGATCAGGAGAAAGCGCAGAAAGAGCTGGCCTTGCTGGAGCTTTCCGCCAACGCCCGCACCGCCAGGGAAATCGCGGCGGCGGACCGGGAAATCGCCCGGCTCAAGGCTGCCGCCGCTCAAACGCGCATGCTTGCCTCTACGCTCGACACGCTTTCGGGGCAGGGCGGGCCGGGCCAAGGCGTCAGCTACAGGATCATGCGGCGCACCAAGTCGGGCGAACTCGTCTTCGAGCAGGCCAGCGAGACGACCCCGATCATGCCGGGGGACGTGATCGAGATCCAGGGCCAGACCGGCCCTGGCCCGCGCGATCAGGTTGCCTCGCTCACTCGATAGCCCCGGCGGAGTAAAAGCGAATGCGCGTCGCGATCGTTCATGACTGGCTCTACGTTCTTGGTGGTGCCGAGCGCGTGCTCAAGGAACTGCTCGCCTGTTATCCAGGTGCGGACGTCTTTACCCTGTTCGACGTGCTGTCCGATAAGGATCGCGCCACTATAGGCTTTGAAAAATCGCGGACGAGCTTTCTCCAGCGCATCCCGCGCATAGGGAAAATCCACCGGGCGCTGCTTCCCTTGATGCCGCTCGCCATCGAGCAGTTCGACTTTTCCAGCTACGATCTGGTGATTTCGAGCAGTTGCGCGGTCGCCAAGGGCGTCATCACCGGCCCGGATCAGGTGCATGTGGCTTATGTCCACTCGCCGATGCGCTACGCCTGGGATTTGCAGCACCAGTATTTGAGCGGGAGCGGCAAACTCAAGCAGCTTTTCGCGCGGCTGCTTTTGCACCGTATCCGCACCTGGGATGCCATATCGGGGCTAAGGCCGGACGCCATCGTTGCCAATTCGGCCTACGTCGCCCGCAGGATCAGGAAGGCCTTCGGCCGGGGCGCCGAGGTCGTGCACCCGCCCGTAGATGTAACGCCGCAGGCTGCGGGAACGCCCAGGCAAGACTACTTCCTCGCGGCTGGCCGGCTCGTGGGCTACAAGAACACGCGCGCCATTATCGAGGCGTTTAAGCTCCTGCCTGGGGAGAAGCTGGTTGTGGCGGGGAGCGGCCCGGAAGCCGGGAGCCTGCGCGCGATTGCCGGACCCAACGTCGCCTTCAAGGGCTCCGTCAGCGATAGCGAGATGCGCAACCTCATGGCCGGCGCCCAAGCGCTGATTTTCGCGGCTGAAGAGGATTTCGGCATCGTGCCCGTGGAGGCGCAGGCGGAAGGCACGCCCGTGCTTGCGCTTGGGCGCGGCGGTGCAAGGGAAACGGTCGTCGCGGAGGGGTCTGGGCGGACAGGCATGTTCTTCGAGACGGCGGAGGCCCGCAGCATCGCCGCTTGCGTCAACGCTTTCTTAGCTAATCGATCCGTATTCTCGCGTGAAAATTGCCAAGCGAACGCGTGCAACTTTGAGGCGATCCGCTTCCGGCAGCAGTTCAAGTCCCTGGTTGAGCGCGAGATGGAACGTGTGCGTTTCGAGAACCAATCGTTGCGGGCGGTGCAGTGCCCCGCGCGCGCGCAGCTCGCTTTGGCTGGGTAGGCGGCCATGAACTTCGCCCCAGCGAGCTTGCACCGTCATGCTCCGCTAAGGGCGAATGCGGTGAACGGTCTCCTGCCCCAGATTTGGCGGCGGCGGCGCGTGTTCGCGCTGGTCTTCGTGCTGGCACTGCTGCCTGCGCTGGCGGTGATACTGCTCTTTACCCCCGTCTACTACGCGGCGGGTACGGTGGTTATCGGCAACCAGGAGCCGGCGAGCAGCTCCGCGTCGGCGGCATGGATCGAGAAGCTTGGCGATCCGGCCGACCTTGAAAGCCAGCTTCAGATCATTCAATCGCGCCGCATGCTGAGGCTCGCCCTAGCCCGGCCCGGCGTGATCGAGGCGGTGATCGAGGAGTGCCGTTACCGCCGTGGCATCGCCGCCTTGCTCCGGCGCGGCGCGGACTGCTCGAAGATGACGCCCAACAGCCAGGAGCTGGTGGACTATGCCGAGGCCCACTACGTGGTGCGCGGAGTCGGCCGTTCGCGCATCATTTCCATAGGCTACCAGTCGCCCCTGCCGGACGTTGCCTTCGTCATGGCCAACGCCCTCATTGTCACCTATTTGGAGGATCAGCGGGCCGAGAACGCGCGTGCCCGCGAGGTCACGGCCGCGTGGCTGCTCAAAGAGGGCGCAGCCAGCGCATCCGAGGCTGCAAGCGAGAGCGGGAGGACGAAAGGAGCACCGGAGGCTGCTGTACCCCTGCCGCGCGAGAGGTTTTACCAGGATCTTTACAGCAAGGCGACCGGCATCGAGAGCGAGCGCCGCGTGCTGCAAGGCGGCGGCCGGCTCGAAGCCTGGCCGAGCTTCCGAAACATCATTATTTCCCCAAGCGGACGCCCCTGGCGGCGGCCGCGCTGACGCTGGCGTTCATGCTCGCCACTCTGGCGGCGCTTCGCAGCGATGCCACCGATGGCAGCGTGCGGCGGACGCAGGAGCTTGAGGCGATGACCATGGTTCCTGTGCTGGGGATATTGCCGTACGTCAAGCCCGGCGGGAGCGGCAGGCGGCCATCGCTTAGGCGAAGGTTTACGCGCGCGGTGGCGGACAGGATCGCGGCCCTGCTTGGAGCGGACAGCCCAGTCTTGGAGAGCGGGGCTCCCGAAGACAGCGTTCAGGCACTTTATGCCCGCCTTGTGCAAGCCGGAGCCGGAAAGCCGCTGCGAAGCATTCTCGTCTGTTCCGCCATGCCGGGCGAAGGCAAGACCTTCACAGCCCTGGCATTGGCGAAATGCGCAGCCGGGGTTGGCCGCAAGGTGCTGGTGATCGATTGCAATTTGCGCCTGCCTGCACTTGCCGGCAGACTTGGACTATCTGCCGGAGCCGGGCTCGCGGAAATCCTTCGCGGGGAGATCGAGCCAGAGAAGGCTGTTGTTGAGGGGGCGTTCGAAGGCGTCGCGGTTATAGCGAGCGGTGCCGTGCAGAACGCCCCATCGCTGCTGCTGATGGAAATGGGCATGCAGAAGCTGATGAGCTGGGCGGAGCAGTACGATCTGGTGCTGCTCGACGGCCCGGCTGCGGCTGGGTTCCCCGACGCCGGCATTCTCGCTCAATCCGCGGCCGGAGTGCTTTGGTGCGCGCAGTGGGCGCGCGCGCAGTGCTCCGATGTCAAGGCGGCGCTCGACGGCTTAGCCAAGCCCGGTGTGCGGATCGTGGGCTTTGCCGTCACCCAGGTATGGCCGGAGGAGAAGCGCTTTTACGAGCGCCCATGCCTTTTCGGCTCGCCCTATGAGGCCCAGCGGTGAGCGGCCCCCGTGTGCTATTTCTGAACCACACGGGCGCGATCTCGGGCGCGGAGATGGTGCTTCTGGACGTTGTACGCGCCTGCGAGAGCCCGGCGGCGTTCCTGTTCGAGGAGGGGGCGCTTGGCTCGAAGCTCAAGGACGCTGGCGTCAAGGTCATGCAATCCCGCTTCGGCGGCGGCTTTGCCAGTATCAAGCGGGACAGCAGCCTGTTCAAGGCGCTTCCGCTAGCTGGAAAAATGTCCGCGCTGGCGGCTGAGCTGGCGCTTGCGGCGCGGCGCTACGACGTTCTCTACGCAAATTCGCAGAAAGCCTTCGTGCTGGGCTCGCTCGCGGCGGCAATCGCCCGTAAGCCGTTGATCTGGCATTTACACGACATCATCGGCAAGGCCCATTTCGGCGCCGGCCAGCGCCGCCTTCAGATCGGCCTCGCCAACCGCTTCGCCCGCTGCGTTGTGGCTCCTTCCCGGTCCGTCGCGAACGCATTCATAGCGGAAGGCGGCCGGGCGCAGCTCGCCCGCGTGGTTCCGAACGGCCTCGACATAGAGCCTCTCCGGCTGCCCAAAGCGGAGTTGCGCGAGGAACTGGGCCTGCCGCCTGGGCCGCTCATCGGTGTGTTCAGCCGCCTCGCTCCCTGGAAGGGTCAGCACATCGTCCTGAGCGCGCTTGCCGGGCTGCCGGATGTGCACTGCATCATCGCCGGCAGCGCCCTGTTCGGCGAGGATGCCTACGCCGGAATCCTGCGCGTGTTCGCCTCGGACCTCGGCATAAAAAACCGCGTCTCGTTCCTGGGCCAGCGCAGCGATGTGCCGGCCTTGATGCGCGCGGTGGATATCGTGGTTCACCCATCGGTCGACCCGGAGCCTTTTGGACGCACCCTGGTCGAGGCGATGCTGGCGTGCACCCCGGTCATTGCCACGGACACCGGCGCCGCATCCGAGATTTTAGCGGGAGGCTATGCCGGAACGCTGGTGCCTCCAGGCGATGCCGAAGCACTTACAGAGGCCCTGCGGGAAGTGCTTGCAGGCGGCGCGGCGCTTGCGGTCCAGACAGATAGGGCGGAGGCGCGCGCCCGCGAGATGTACGGCACCGGTCCCATGCGCAGCGCCATCGCCGGGCTGATCGCGCGCGTCGCGGAAAGCGGGCGCCTATGAGGAGCGAGGCCCCAATAGCGGTTTGGTCCGGGCGTACGATGCCAGGCTGGCTGCCGGCCGCTGCTTTGATCGCCGCGACGGCTGTGGCGGGGCCGGCGCTTGGCGGCGCGGCCCGCCCGCTGTTCCTGCTGGGCTGCCTTGCCGCGGGCTGGTACGCATGGTCGCGCTCGCCCGGCGAGCATTTGCAAGCCGTGCTGGCCTTGTTCTGCTTCTCCCCGCTCCTGCGGCGGCTTGTGGATCTCTCTGCCGGCTTCGATCCGGGCGGCTTGATGATCGCGGGGCCGCTTCTGGCCTTGCTGGCGCCGCTACCGGAATTCCGTGACT
>CAVUGF010000026.1:0-10044 GCA_963740975.1 uncultured Alphaproteobacteria bacterium
TTGCCCGCGGCGAGAACCTTCGCGACCACGTTCTTCATGTCCCAGGGGGCGAGGAACTGGCCCTTCTTGATCTTCACCACGCGGCCGGTTTCCGCCGCGGCGATGAGAAGGTCGGTTTGCCGGCACAAGAACGCCGGTATCTGCAGCACGTCCACGGCTTCGGCGACGGGCGCGCAATGCGCGGCCTCGTGAACGTCGGTTACCACTGGCAGGCCGAACGTCTCGCGGATCTCGGCGAAGATGGGCAGCGCCGCCTTGAGCCCGATCCCGCGCGCGGCGCCAGCACTCGTGCGGTTCGCCTTGTCGAACGAGGTCTTGTAGACGATGCCGATGCGCAGCTTGTCCGCGATCTCTTTCAGGGCTGCCGCCATCTCAAGCGCGTGCATGCGGCTTTCGAGCTGGCACGGCCCGGCGAACAGCGCCAGCGGCAGGCGGTTGGAGACGCATATATTGCCGATTTTGACCACGGGGTTCGGCGACTGCGTGGCGGAAGGCTGATGGGTCATGGGTGTGCTTTCAAGACCATAGGCGGACGTGGGCCGTCTCTAGCACGGCAAGGCCGCCATGGCCAAGACCGCCCGAAGCAGCGGCGGACAAATTGCCTTCGGTCAAGCCGGGCTGCTGCCAGAAAGACGTAGCAGCGCCGGGGAGGCGATGTTAGTTAGATGGCTCCGGTGTAAACGCGAAAGTGGCGCTATGGGGCTTGTGGTAGACAGGAGCGGCCTTCCTATTCTGGATCAGTTCAGCGAGGAAGACTTTGTGGATTGCGTGTTCGGGATTGAGAGCTTGAGTGCCGACGGAGACTGCTGGCGCTTCCATATGAGCGCGTCCTACCAGGGCGAGCGGGTGGGCGCGGACGTGCACGTTCTCAAGAAAATCAACGCTGGGTTCGATGCCGAAATGAATCAGGCCGAAGATGGCGTTCATCGGAATGGCGTCGTGTTCCTGAGGTCTGGCCCGGAAAGCGACCGGCTGATCTCGGCCATCGCCCGGCGCTGTGGCATGGATGGTGCCGGTCTCATCTTTGCCGCGTCGGAAAGCTTCACAATCATCGCCCTGCACCAAGGCGAGATCGATCTGGAGCGCGAAATCGTCAAGATAAAGCTGTTCGGCCGCGAAGCGGATCCGGAGGGCGATGCGGATTACTACGAGTGTTACTTCAACGTGGATCTGCCCAACGGCCTCGTCTATTGGAACGAAAAGGACCCAGGCTACCGGGAGCCCTTGCTCAGGGCTTTGATGATATGGGGCGAGCGGCGAAGCAGGTAGCATCGTCGCGAACAACCGAAGCGATGGCAACTGCAACAAAGACATTCGCCCCATGACAAACAATTTTGACACCCGCAAATCGTGCACGCCCTTTGACCAAAGCAAGACCTTGGTTGCCGTTATCGAGCTGAGCCAAAAGACCTGGCTTGTTGGAGCAATTGTGCCAGGACTTAAGCGCAGCCCCTCCAAGAAGCTGACCAGCGCGAATAAGGAAGACGAAACGCTCAAGCTGTTGTTGCGCTGGCGGGATGAAGCGATCCAAGCGGGACAGGAAATCAAGCGGATCGCCGTCGCATTCAAATCTGGCCGGGACGGTTTCTGGCTGGCGCGATGGCTGAGGGCGCAGGGGATTGAAGCCTATGTTATCCACGCAGCCAGCACGGCAGTGTCGAGGGAGCATCGGCGGGCTAAAACTGACCGCCTCGATATCGAGCTGTTGCAGCGCGGTTTTCTGGGCTGGCTGCGTGGAGAAGTTGGCCATTGCAAGATGGTGGCCATCCCCAGCGTTGAAGAAGAGGACAGCAAGCGCCCAGGCCGCGAGCGCGAAACGCTCGTGTCCCAGTGCACCCGTATCGTCAACAGCATGAAAGGCGATCTGGCCCGGCTCGGCGTGCGTAACTTCAACCCCAAGCTGAAGAAGGCGCCGGCGAAGCTCGACGCCGTGCGCACCCCCGAGGGAGGCCCCATCCCGCCCAACACCGTCGCCAAGTTGAAGCGGGATATGGAGCGGCTAAGGCAGCTCAAAGAGCAAATCCGGCAAATCGAAGCTGAGCGCCTGGAGCGGATCGAGAAGGCGCCGGAAGAGAAAGCGCATGTCATGATTGTCCTGCTCGCCCGTGTGCTTGGCATGGGCGTCGAAACGGCGGACATGCTGGTGCAAGAGGCGCTGTCGCGAAACTTGCGCGACCGCCGGGCCGTGGCGCGCCTGGGCGGCCTCACTGGCTCGCCAGATGAAAGCGGCTCCAGGCGCCGCGAGAAAGGGCTTGCCAGGGCGGGCTGCGCGCGGCTGCGCACGGGCATGATCCAATTGGCTTGGCGGATGCTGATGTTCCAGAAGGACTGTGCGCTGGTTCAATGGTTCCTGGCGCGGACAGCCGATGGCCGCTCTCAGACCCGGAAAACCATGATTGTGGCGCTTGCCCGCAAACTACTTATCGCTTTTTGGCGCATGGTGACAACAGGCGAAGTCCCCGAAGGCATGATCTTGCGGCCGGCAGCGTAATAACTTCAATCGATCCAATTGTAACCTGAATTCATCGCGTCCCCTCCCGCAGCGTTGAGCGGATGGGCTGCCGATGACGATCCGAGGCGGCGGAACCCGATCCCGGCCATGGCATTCAAACGCCGAGCTTTAGAATGGGACCGCCACTGAGGAGCTTCGCCCACGATGCGAATGACTGCATCATGGTGGGCCTCGCTAGAGGCTACCGGATACAAGGCTGTACGCGGCTTGGCGCCGCGCTGCGATGGCGGGGTTTCCCCTTCGATTGTCACGAAAGTCCATAGACGCCTAAAAAGAGAAATAAGGAGAGGAGCCAGAATTGAGAGCTTGACAAAAAAAGCCCCATACAAGGCGGGATGTTCTGATTATGCTTCCACATCGCCGGCGTCTTGCCGCGCAGGGGGCTGCCGGCATTCGCTAAGGTGTGCGTGGTCGTTGTAAAATAGGAGGCGCCAGCCGGGTTCCTCGCCGGCGGCCTCACGATAGCGCATCGCGGCAAGCCCTGTGTTCTCCATGCCAGCCATGCGCTGGAAGCGCTTGAACGCCTCGCCGCTCAGCAGGCCGCCGAGCACGGCGCGCGCCACGGCCGTGCGAAAAAAATAACCGTGCGTCACAACGGCGATTGAGGTCTCGCCGCGCGCCTGGAGATAGGCCAGCGCCGCGTCCGCGCGCGCGATCAAGTCGTCGAAATTCTCGCCGTCCTCCACGCGCACGCCGGGCGTGTAGAGGGTCTTGTTCCAATCCGTCCAGACCGCATGCGCCTCTACGTTGTCTAGGGGCTGGCCGTTTATGCTGGCGGGTTTCATACGCTCGACGAACAGCTCCGAATATTCGGGCACCAGCCCTGCCGCTTTCGCGATCGCCTCGGCCGTTTCCCTGGCGCGCAGCAGCGTGCTCGACAGTAGCGCCTCTACGCCAAGCCTGGAGACGCGCCGGGCAATGCACGCCGCCTGCCGGCGCCCGGTCTCGCTCAAGGGCGAGTCCGGGGGCTGGAAGATTGCCGACGCATTGGCAACGCTCTGTCCATGACGGACAAAGTAAACGATCTTCTCCATTTCCTCGCCCGGTTGTTTGAGGGGACGCGGGAAAGCTGCGCTGTGCGTCCGCAGACGCGATGCTTCCAGAGTCTTAAGCCTAGACCAGCCGGCTCTGGTGGACCGCCGCGCCGATGAAGGAGGCGAACAGCGGATGCGGCTCGAACGGCCGCGATTTAAGCTCCGGATGGAACTGCACGCCCACGAACCAGGGATGATCCAGTATCTCAACAATTTCGGGCAGCTTCTTGTCCGGTGACATGCCTGAGAAGCGCAAGCCCGGCCGCTTCCAGGCGCTCCAGGTAATTGATGTTCACCTCGTAGCGGTGGCGGTGGCGCTCGCTAATGCGCGTCTTGCCGTAAATTCCGGCGACATGGCTTCCCTCGGCCAGGACGGCCTCATAAGCCCCAAGCCGCATGGTGCCGCCTTTTTCGCTTTGCGCATCGCGGTGCACGGAGGCCGCGCCGCTCGTCCATTCCGTCATCAGGCCCACGACAGGCTCGGTGGCTGGCCCGAACTCGGTCGAGTTTGCCCCGCCGATGCCGGCCACATGGCGCGCCACCTCGATCACGGCGAGCTGCATGCCGAAGCAGATGCCGAGATACGGCACCTTGCGAACGCGGGCATAACGCGCCGCTGCGATCTTGCCCTCCGCGCCGCGCTCGCCGAAGCCGCCGGGTACGATGATGCCGTGGATGTTCTCAAGATGCGGGCTCGGATCGCCATGCTCGAACAGCTCGGCATCGAGCCAATGGATATTCACGCGTACGCCGTGGCTGATGCCGCCATGCGCCAGCGCTTCCATAAGCGATTTGTAGGCGTCCTTGAGGACGGTGTATTTGCCGACGATGGCGACAGAGACCTCGCCGTCCGGATGAGCGATGCGGTGCGAGATTTGCCGCCAGACATCGAGGGCCGGCGCTGGCGCATCTTGGATGCCGAAGGCGGCCAGCACTTCGCGGTCGAGCCCTTCCGCGTGATAAGCCAGCGGCACGTCGTAGATGTTGGCCACGTCCAGCGCCTGGATCACCGCGCTTTCGCGGACGTTGCAGAACAGCGCGATCTTTGCCCGCTCGCTCTTGGGAACCGGTTGCTCGGCGCGGCACAGCAGGATGTCCGGCTGGATGCCGATGGAGCGCAGTTCCTTGACCGAGTGCTGGGTCGGCTTGGTCTTAAGCTCGCCTGCCGCCTTGATGTAGGGCAGGAGCGTCAGATGGATGAACACCACCTCCCCGCGCGGCAGCTCGTTGCCGAGCTGGCGGATGGCCTCGAAGAAGGGCAGGCCTTCGATGTCGCCGACCGTGCCGCCGATCTCGGTCAGCACGAAATCCGCGCCCTCGTTGCCGGAGAGGATGAACTCCTTGATGGCGTTGGTGACGTGCGGCACCACCTGGACCGTGCCGCCCAGATAGTCGCCGCGCCGCTCGGCCGAGAGCACGTTCTGATAGATGCGGCCGGTGGTGATGTTGTCGTCGCGCCGGGCCGACACGCCGGTAAAGCGCTCATAGTGGCCCAGGTCGAGATCGGTCTCCGCGCCATCGTCGGTAACGAACACCTCGCCGTGCTGATAGGGGCTCATCGTGCCCGGATCGACGTTGAGATAGGGGTCGAGCTTGCGCAGCCGAACCGAGTAGCCGCGCGCCTTCAGCAACGCGCCCAGCGCCGCCGATGCCAAGCCCTTGCCCAGTGAGGAGACCACGCCGCCAGTTATGAAGATATATCGCGCCATGGAATCGCAACGTACCGCTTTGAAGGCCCAAACGAAAGTGAAAGCTCGCGGTTTTCAACGGCGTCATGACGCCGCTGGTTGAGCGGATGCAGCCGAGGCAGGCCGTAACTATGGGCACACCCGTCACCCAGCCCGCTTCCAAGGGGAGAGGAGGGCCGGTGCGCGCGTTATGAGACGTCGCCTCTCCATAGGGACAGGGGTAATGTCCGCCATATGGTTCGCAGGCCTGCCTATTTCGACTGCGGAAGCTGCGGCTGGGCAGGGACTGCGGGCGCGCTTTGCGTCTTCTGCTTAGGAAGCGTGATGTCCGGAAGCTTCTCAGGCGCGGCTTCGCCCGGCGCCGTGGCCGGTGCGGAAGTGCCCTGCACCGGCGCGCCAACGGCCGAGGTTGCCGCCCGGCGGTGGCTGAAGACGCCAAGCGTGAGGCTGGTGGTCAAGAAGATGGCCGCCAGAATCGCTGTCACCTTGGTCAGTAAGTTCGCCGCGGACTTGCCTGTGACGAAGCCGCCTCCGCCGCCGCCCATGCCAAGCGCGCCGCCCTCGGAGCGCTGCAAGAGGATCAGCACGATCATCGAGAAGGCGGCCATGATATGAATGACGAGAAGGACTGTGGTCATCGAAACTTGTCCAGCAGGAATTTAGGGGGAGTTCGCACACTACATGACCGCTTTTTGCCGTAAGATCAAGCCAGCAAATGCCGCGCCGCCGGCAGCATGCCGGTAACTCCCGGAAAACCGTGGCTTTCCGGGAGGCGTGGGCGGCCTCGCCAGCCGGGCCGTTAAGGTTTTTGCCGCGGTTGAGGCTGCTTTTCCATTTCGAACTAATTTAGCAGAAGCGCCTTGATAGATCGTTAATGGCTGGCGGTATTTGTAAGGTATTGAATTGCAGTGATAAATGGCTGGCGATGCGGCCCAAATATTGGTTAATTTCAAATCTGCGCGTATATTTAACGGGATTTTCGAAGCGCGGAAAACGGGCAAAAGCGGGAAAAATTTCGCAAAAATGCGCCGAAAAACTGCATGGGTTCCGCGCGTTTACCATGCCGGCATTAAGTGTGCCACGAGGGCACGGATTATTAGTGAATGAAAGTTTCACCCGGAGAGTAGTTGGTTAGCTCCGGTAGCTGACAGGCGGTTTGGCTGGGTAACTGGCCAGGCCGAAGCCCTGTGACAAAGGCCGCCTTGGGCGGCCGAGCGACTTGGCGGGCCGTAACGTGAGTGAACTCTGAGCAGGCCTCGAAAGATTTAATGCGGATGCCGACCCTCCTTAATGCAGGGGAAGGCTTGTACCGGTAGGGAAGCAACCAACAAGCGCACCTGCCGGGTCCGCCGGGGTAGTGGAGACAGCACGCCATGAAAGTAATCCGGGTAACGTGGGAGACCCTTGTAGTTAAGGCTCGCAGCCTAAACGCCTGAGTAGCTGGCGGATTACGAGGGAGTCGGACAGGTGCATAGTACTGACGAAGCCGGGTAATTCCGGTGGAGGGAAGGCGCCTGACTTCTGGCATGCTTTTGAAGAGGATAAGGATCAGGGGATTGGCGATGAGCCTGGAAACGCCGGAAAAGATCAGGAATCTTCAGAAAAAGCTCTACATCAAAGCGAAGGCGGAGCCGGAATACCGCTTTTATCTTCTGTACGATAAGGTCTACCGCGAGGACATTCTGGAACACGCCTATAAGCTCGCCAAGGCAAACCGCGGCGCGCCGGGCGTAGACGGAGTGACCTTCGCCCAGATCGAGGAGGCAGGAGTTGAGGAGTGGCTGTCCGGCCTGCGGCAGGAACTGTGCGAGAAACGGTACAAGCCACAACCTGTGCGGCGGGTGACGATCCCCAAGCCCGGCGGCGGCGAACGGCCGCTCGGCATCCCAACCATACGGGACCGGGTGGTGCAGACCGCCGTCAAACTGGTGATTGAACCGGTTCTGGAGGCGGACCTGTCTCCTTATACGTTTGGCTATCGTCCAAGGAAGAGTGCGCTCGACGCGATCAAGGTCGTGCAAAGCATGCTCAACCAAGGGTACACCGATGTGGTGGACGCTGACTTATCCAAGTATTTGGATCCTGCTTCATACTGCACCCCAGCTTTTTCAGAGTTGTTCGAATAGGTCTTGCTGACGCTGTATCACTTTGAGACGCAAGCCTTTTTGCCTTCCCGAGCGAACATGCACCGCTTCGATTTCGCCACGCTTGACACGCTGCAACACCGTCTGGCGGGAGACGCCCAGCAAGCGCATGGTCTGGTACATCGTGAGGTAGCCTTCAGGCGCCTCCTCAGCAATGCGCTGGCGTAGATCAGCGGTGATACGGATACGCCAGGGCGCGCCAGGCGTGAGCTGCTCGCCTTGGATGACGCCCTCCTGGAGCCAGCGGTGAACGGTGGAGGCGGCAAGGCCAAGCTCTTGGGCCGCCTTCTGAACGGTCAGAAGCTCGCCTTCGGGCTTTACGGCAGGCCGCTGATAGCAGGGTATTTTCCAGTTCTTACGCAAGCTGGAAACGCGGTTGGCGGTGAAGCGGTGGCCGTAGGCCGTGTGCCGCCCCTGCCGGTTGAGAATGCCCGCGATCATGGCGTCGGGATAATGGGCAGCCAGCCGCCGCAGAAGGTCTATGGTGTCTTCCTCCGTGCGCACCGCGGCTTGCCGGTGGCGCGGCAGATCGAGCGCGATGGCGGTGATCGCGCCGCCGCGCCAGCGTAAAGTGAGCTGGGCGCGGCCCTCCTGCTTCTGGACGGCAATGATGACTTCCTCAAGAATGGCGCGCAGCAGCTCCTTCTTGTCGCGCGCCGTTGTGGTTACCGCCTGCCAGGCTTGCGGCAGATCGGCACCAAGCGCCAGCAAGCGCTGCCGGTCCATGGCGTCCAGGGTTTTGGGCTGGTGCTGTTCGCGGCGGGCGAGTTCGGCCTTTGCCTGTTCGATCTCCCGCAGCCGCTGCTCCCATTCGGCCTCGATACCGCGGGCAACCAGGCGATTTTCGGCGTCGACCGCGCGATAGCGCCGTTCGGCGCGCTGCGCCTCATAGGCCGCCCGCTCGACAGCCAGGCGGAATTGCTCAAGCACGGCATCGCGTCCGGCTTCGGCCCGTTCGGCGGCGGCTAGCGCTGCCTCGATGCCCAGAGGTGCGAGCGCTTCAAGCACGGCGCCCGACACCGCGCCATCGATCTGCATCGCGCCGATGCTGAGGCAATAGCAGCCCCGGCCCTCGACGATTTGCCTGCCTGCGCAGTGGTAGCCAGGGGACGCTGTGCGTCCGGTATAATGCGTGCGCAATTTGCGCCCGCAATGGCCGCACACAGCAATGCCCTGCAAAAGTGCGCTGCCTTCTCTCACGGCGCCGCTCCCGGCCTGATGAGGCCGCGGTTTGGTGTTGGCGGCGATCCTTGCGCGGTTGCTCTCATAAGTATCCCAGCCGATGAAGCCCTGATGGTGTTCGCGAATGAGCACCTGCCATTCTTCGGGGGCAAGCTTGCGCGTGCGTCTTTTGCGCTGGCCGGCCGCATCCAGGGTCAGCTCGCGGCGCGTCTTGCCGTAAGCATAGGCACCCGCATAGACCGGATTGGTGAGCACATGATAGACGGCGGTGTAGCTTGGATCGATCCAGCGGATCGGTGCGCCGTAATGGCGCTGCAGCGGGAATTTCAGGCCTTCCGAGCGAAGCCAGAGCCAAACACTGCGGGCCGAGCCTAGCTCGGCGAAACGGTTGAAGATGGTGCGTATGGCGCTGCAGACGGCTTCGTCAGGGTGAAAGCGCACCTCACCATCAGCTTCGCCCCAGACGAGGCCCACCGGCAGGCCGCGGCGGAGTTCGCCGCGAGCTGCCTTGTTCCGGATTCCACCGTTGAGGCGGGCACGGAGAATATGAAGTTCGGCTTCGCTCATGGCGCCCTTGAGGCCAAGCAGCAGGCGGTCGTTGAACATGGCCGGATGGTAGATGCCATCGGCATCGCCGATCAGCGTGTCCGTCAAGCCGCAAAGTTCGATGAGGCGGTGCCAATCGGCGTTATTGCGGGCAAGGCGTGAGACCTCGATGCCGAGCACGATCCCGGCATGTCCAAGCGCCACCTCGGTGGTGAGTTTCGCAAAGCCCGCGCGCTCGACGGCGCCGGAGCCCGAAAGCCCGAGGTCTTCGTCGATGACGGCGATCTGCTGCGCCTGCCAGCCAAGCTCGCTTACCCTGGAAGCCAGGGCATATTGCGCCCGGGTGGATTCACGGTTGTGCTCGACTTGAGTGGGGCTCGATTGCCGCAAATAGACATAGGCCGTACGCCGCAGATGCGACGGGGTGATTTTAGCGGCGTCATTCATTGCTGGGCTCCTCCGGCTTTGCCGCCCCGGCGGCTTGAGCGAGGATGCGCGCGAGAACCTCCTGCGCTGTCCGGCGGGCTTGGGCATCGATCTCCACCTCTGGCACAGGCTGCGGCGGGGAAGGTTCGGGAAGGGCAAGGGTCAGCTGCATGGCTTTCCTCATGGCTTGATGCGCCAGGCCAGGGAATCGGCCCGCGCTTGAGGAGAGCGTCAGCCATCGCGCGAACGCGGAGCAGGCCAGTCAGCGGAACAAAGCATGCTTCTTGAGGGCTCGAAGCGGGTACGCTTCCAGCGTCCTCCGCCTGCCAATCGGTCCACTCAGCCGGAATAAGTGAACGGCTGCCATCCGGCAGGATCAGCAGCAGAAGCTGAGCGCCGCCGCGCCGCATGCCGCCCATGATGGGCAATGCCTGCCCTTCCAGCGGATGAGACGGACGCAGGATCGTCGCCGATCCCGAAAACTTACGGTGATGGGTAGTGTGTGGTGGTGT
>CAVUGF010000027.1:0-12840 GCA_963740975.1 uncultured Alphaproteobacteria bacterium
ACCGGCCTGGAGCCCCCGTTCGCCGTGCCGGAAATGTCGCAGGCGTTGCCGATGGCGTGACCTTACAGACGCCGGCGTTTGTTGCGCGCCGCGATGTCTTGCTCATTCGCCAGGCAGCGCCTCGATATTCTGAAGGAAGTGGGATCGCCGGGCGCGCGGCGGATTTTCCACCATCTGCTGCGGCTGACGGCGCGCAGGGATGGAAGTACTTTTTCAGCGTGGTGCGCCTGAAGTTTCTTGCCTGCCGCTTGCGCCCGCCTCCGCGGGCGAACGGCGCCCATTTTACGCAAGCCGTGGCAGGCGCATTGCGGCAAATCGGCTTCTTTGCACCAATCCTTAAAACAATTGCCAAAGCCCGCAACGCTGTAAGGCTTGCCGAAAGACGTTTCCAGCAAGGTTGTTCCGCCAAGCTCGCTCGCGTCAAGGATCGCGCGAAACGGCGGCAAGATCGGCAGCGTGAGCATTTTGACGAGCCTCTTGCGCCCCTTGAAGACCTGAAAGGTCACGCTGTCACCGTCGTTGCTCTCATGCCTCCTGCCGATCAAGACGGCATCGGTCCGCCTCACCCCGAGATAGAGCATGATCGACATCGCGAGGCGTGGCCTGGCAAGCTCGGCTGCTCCTCATCTGGCCGAACGAGGGAATTGCCCCTTGGCTGGGTTCGTTGAGAGGGAAAGCAGCCTTACGGATTGGGGATGACGCGCGAGACCGGCGCCCGCTATTTTTGCACGTGCGTGCATAAACAGGCTTGACGCCTAGCGCGGAAAGGATCATGGTTATGAGCATGTGTTCATAACAGACAGGTGGCTGTCCGCTCATGGTAAGGCCTAGAAAGTGCAGGCGTATCAGGATCAATCCCGCGGCCAGGTTCTACAAACCGCGGGGCATTCCTTTGCGTCAGCTCCGTATCATCTCCATCAAGGACGAGGAGCTTGAAGCTCTTTCCCTCGCGGATGGCAGAGGACTCGATCACGAGGCCGCCGCCGCTCTTATGAACATTTCGCGCTCCACGTTTTCGCGCATTCTGGCGCAGGCGCGAAGGTCTGTGGCGACAGCGCTCGTCGAAGGCGCAGCGCTCGAAATCGGAGGCGGAGATTTTCAGCTCGTCTCTGACGGGGACGCCGTGGAAACAACCTTTGAAAATATGAAAGGAACAGACGATGCCAGCGATGGATAAGACAGGCCCCTTTGGGACTGGGCCGGTTGGGCGCGGCAGAGGCTTGTGCGGGCAGGCGGACCCTTCCTCGCCCGGCGGCGGCGGCCGTGGTCAAGGCCGCCGTTGGGGCGGGCGTGGCAATGGCAATGGCGGCCGCGGTTTTTGCGGAAACGGGTCTGGACAAAACTCGCTCACGCAGGCGGAGGAAGCGGCAGTGCTTGAGCGGCGCATCGCGGAGATGCAAGCGCGATTGAATGGCCTGCGGGGCAAAAGCGAAGAATAAGGCCGAGGCGCAGGCTTCCGGGGCGCGATTGCCTGCGCCATTTCGCTTGCGGCGACCGAAACGCGCGGAAGCCTGCCGGCGGCGAACATAGCATTTCAGCTTAAACATCTTGGTTCGAAAGTGTCTGCCAAGCCGGCTTTGCACGCATCGGCGGGATGAAACCACGCATGGGATGGACAAATTGAAAATCGCATTCACAACATCGGGTACAGAGATGGCGGCTCCCATGGACCCGCGCTTTGGCCGCGCGGCGCGCTTCTTGATCCTTGACACGGGAACGAACGATTTCGTCACGATCGGCAACGGGAATGCCGCCGCCGCGCAGGGTGCGGGGATCAAGGCGGCGGAAACGATTGTCAAGGCCGGCGCGACGGTTTTGATCACAGGCGATTGCGGGCCGAAAGCGTTAGGCGTCCTGAAAAAGGCCGGAGTAAAAATCTACTCGGCCAAATCCATGTCCCTGTCGGAAGCGCTTGAAGCCTTCAGTACCGGGAGCCTCCCGGAAGTCACGGCAGCATGAAGATCGCCGTGGCATCCGGAAAGGGCGGAACGGGAAAAACCACGGTTGCCGTCAATCTAGCGCTGGCGGCGGACGGGCCGTGCATCTTCTCGATTGCGACGTTGAGGAGCCGAACGCCCATCTTTTCCTCGGCCGCATCCAAAGCCAGCGGATCGTCACGATATCCGTTCCCGAGGTCGATGAAGCGCGCTGCGACGGCTGCGGCGAATGCAGTCGAATTCTGCGAGTTCAACGCCATCGTCTCGTTCGGCACCGCGCCCTACATTTCGCGGAGATGTGCCATGGTTGCGGCGGGTGCATGCGCATCTGCCGCGCAAAGCCATACGCGAAATTCCCAAGCGCATCGGCGATGGTTGAAATTCTGCAGTGCGGCGCCATAACACTTGTTCAAGGCAGGCTGGACGTCGGCGTCGTCTGGACGCCGCCCCTGATCCGCGCCGTCAAAGAGGAAGCGCGGTGCCGATCTCGTGATCCTGGATGCGCCGCCCGGCACCGCCTGCCCGGTTGGAACAAGCCTGCGCGGCAGCGACTATGTCGTGCTGGTGACGGAGCCGACGCCTGTTCGGACTGAACGACTCGAACTGGCGGTGGAGGTGGTGCGGGAATCTGGGGCTGCCGTTCGGCATCGTGATCAATCGCGCCGATATCGGACGACGATCGTGTGCGGTCCTATTGTCGAAGGAAAAGATTTCGCCCTGCTGGCCGAAATTCCCAACAACCGGCGTATCGCGGAGGCCTATTCCAGAGGCGAAGCCGTCATCGAGGCGTTGCCGGAATACCGCCCGCTGTTCGAGGACTTCTTCTTCAAGATCGCGGCAAGGGCCAGGGCATGAAGGAGCTCGTCGTCATCAGCGGCAAAGGCGGCACCGGCAAGACGAGCCTGGTCGCCAGCTTCGCGATCCTTGCCGGGAACGCCGTTCTGGCCGATTGCGACGTCGATGCGGCCGATTTGCACCTGTTGCTGCCGCCGGACGTCAAGGAGAAGCACGATTTCTGGAGCGGCCATGAAGCGGTCATCGATCGAGCAGCGTTGCCACGGCTGCGGCACCTGCCTGGAGCATTGCCGCTTTGGCGCGATCAGCGAAATTCAAGGCGCAGCGGATAAGTCCGTTTTCCGAATCGACCCGACGGCATGCGAAGGATGCGGCGTCTGCGTGCGGCTGTGTCCCAAAGGCGCGGTCGAGTTCCGAGAGAAGGCTGTGCGGCGCATGGATGGTGTCCGAGACGCGGGCGGGGCCAATGGTTCATGCCCGCCTTGGCATCGCGGCCGAAAATTCCGGCAAGCTCGTTTCAACGGTTCGAAAGCAAGCGCGGCGTGTCGCCGAAGCGGCGCAACGCGACATGATCCTGGTGGACGGCCCGCCGGGAATCGGCTGTCCCGTGATCGCCTCCATCGGCGGCGCGTCGCAGGTTCTGATCGTAACGGAGCCCACGGCGTCCGGCCTTCACGATCTGAAGCGGACGCTGGACGCTGGCACGGCATTTCCATGTGCCGGCCTGCGTCTGCGTCAACAAATGGGATATCAACGCCGCGAAGACAACGCAGATCAGAAGAAGCGCGCGTTCCGCGGGTGCGACGGTCGTAGGGCGCATTCGTTACGATCCCGGCGTGACAAAAGCCCAAATGCAGGCGCGCGCCGTGATCGAAACCGAAGCCCCAAGCGCCGCCGACATCCGGAGCGTCTGGAATACCCTTGTTTCAACATGATCCAAATTGGAAACCTCATATGAAAATTGCCATTCCGCTGTCCGACGGCAAACTGTTCGCGCATTTCGGCCATTGCGCCAGCCTTGCCCTGATGGAGGCGGATGCGGCAAACGCCATCACCGCGCGCCACGATATCCCGGCCCCGCCGCATGAGCCGGGCCTGCTTCCTCTTTGGCTCTCCGAGCGCGGCGTGACCATGGTTATCTGCGGCGGCATCGGCGCGCGCGCGCTGGAATTGTTCGCCCAAAAGGGCATCGAGGTTGTCATCGGCGCGCCAGTCGATACCCCCGAACGCCTCGTTGCCGCCCATTTCCAGGGAACCCTGAAAACGGCAGCAAACAGTTGCGACCATCACTGATCTCTTTGCTTGCGGAACTGCGTCCATTTGCTCTGGCCGGCGGGCCGCGTGCCGTTGTTTCAGGCTGCCGCCGTTAGCGGGGATGCCGCCGCGAACTTCACCACGATCAAGCACATGGCTCACAATCTAACGCGAAGAGCGCCAGGCAAAGCATCCATCCGTGCAAGGCGCAAGGCCGCCGCTTGAGCCGTTCACCCGATTCCCTTGAGAGGGGATGCCGTCTCAACGGGCACAGCCGGACTCCCTCTCCCATTGGGAGAGGGCTGGGGCGGGGAGATTTGCCCGTTTACTGGCGCAAGCCTGCATCAAAACCTGGCGGTGCCGCACCAAAACTTAGGGCACCGGACAAAATAAGCGCTGCGTTTCAGGCTGATTGTGTATTGCCGGGATTTAATCAAGCCCGTAAAAAGCGATTTAGTTATTTTGTCCCGTGTCCTTACGCCGCCCAGGTTTCCATCCAGGCCAGATATTCGTCCCGGTACTCGTTGTCATTCAGCGAGGTTACGATCTCCCCGATCTTCTCCCTTTCGAATTCAAGCTCGGTCACGGAGAAGGTGACGAATATCTCTTTGCTGGACACAGCCTTGAAGAACCCTTCGCCGTGAAGCTTCTTCAGGACGGCAAGGCAGGTCTCATACAGCAGGGACTGAAACGCCTCGAATGCGGTCTGTATCGTCCCCGGCGTCCATGACTCTCGTTCTCACGATGGTGGATATCCCGGCGAATAGCCTGTCAGGCTCGAAAAATCCGTTGCCCTCATATTTCCATTCTGCGGGCTCGAACTTGTAATAGGCGGGATCGTCCGGGTCCGCGTTTTTGAGATGCTCAAGCGTGTTGGCGGCGGGGCAGATGAATGAAGGCCTGGCGGGCCAGGGCGCGCTCGATTCTCTCTGCCAGCGCTTCGAAATCGAATGTCGATTTGAGCATGCCCCACTTGCGCGAGTATCTGGCGGCGCCGGTGGCAATGTCCGTTTCGCGGTTGTATTCCTCAGCTACGGGAAGAACTTGTACGCGGCGTGGCGCCGCTACCCCGGCCTGAACATGGATCGGCAATTACAAAAAATCGCACAGGACAGGTTTTCGTCAGGATAACGGACTAAACTCCTTTCAAAAGCGGATGGCGCGGTTGCCATTTGAGATGCGTATACCCTGAGTTGCCATCGCGTAATTTGCTCTGTTTATATATGCATCAAGAAGCACGTATTGTGCATAACATGTCGAAATACCGGGGAGAATGCCATGGCCGCCGTCAACGCAGCTAACGCAAATACTGCCGCCAATACCGCCTACAGCCGAAACAACAGCGGCGATTTCGAAGGAGCGCTTAACGCCCAGTTGCGAGGAAATAATTCGCCTGCATCTGGACCGCTTACTGGGCATCCGACCACGAGAGTGGTGCCAGCAGCGCCTGATCATGGTTACGATCAAATCGAAGCTCATCGTACGCAGGCGCAAAGCGGGAGTTCAGGCTCCTTCCGGACCGCTTACGGGCCATCCGACTACAAGAGGGCAAAATGGCGAAGTGTACGCTATAACGTACTTCCAGACGCAGCGCATCGAGCAATTGGCACAAGGAGGCGCTAAAAATGCGGATGAAATTGCGGCAATACTTAACAATGCCTCGCCGGATGTGCTTAACGCAATTATTAGCAAATTGGCACAGGATGGAATGCTTGATGAAGTGTTAGGTATATTTGTTTTATCGGTGGACTTAGCATTCGGTAGCGCGGAATTGGAAGCGGTTTATGAAAATTTCGCTAAAAATCTTGATGCCAATAACTTGGCCAATATATCGGCATCGATGGATGGAATTTTTAAGTACGTTTCTCCTTTCGAAGGAAGGGGAATGATGTTTGCAGAAGCTATTGCAAACTACACACCATCGGACATAAAGATCGAATATGTGAAAATAATGTCTGACCGCGGTCTGATCGATGGTGTAGTGGACGACGCGCACGATACGAAATTCGGCGCCTTAGCGACGGCATATATTTTGTCAACTATGAAGGATTTCCCAGAAAACGCAGCGAGTGTATTGGGCCAGCTCGATAATGGGGAAATGCGGTCGGTCATATATGCTGCAGCTGGCCGTCGTTGTCCGGAAGCGTATCTATCTCGTGATGTGCTTGAGGCGACAGCTAACGTTTCTGATGTCTCGTTGAAGTCGAGAATGTTCATAGCTGCCGGACTAACTATAAATGATGCAAATCATATTGGTGTTGACGCAAGTTCTGTCAAAGAGAGAAAAGCCTATATATTGCAGGGAATGACTAAAATACTAAAATCGGATACGTCAGGTGTAATGCGATTTCTTTCTCTTACTAACAATAGTCCTGTTAGTCAGGAGGCCAGAAGAACAGCTTTCGTTGCGTACGCGCGCGAAATGTTTTCCTCGGGGCAGAATGAAGTCCTCGCTGAAGAGTTGAAGAATTTGCTTGGGACAGCGGCATCGCCTGGTGCAGACGAGAGTGCTTTCGCTAAGTGGCTTTATGCACCCGAACCGGCTGCGGGAGGGGGAACTGCGTATCCCAACGCCGAGATGCTAGGGTTCTTCATGGGAGGGCTCGCTGCTGGCGCCGAAGGATTAAAGGGCGATCCGAGGATGATAAACAGCATCATTGCCCTAGTAGCCGCTAAAGTGCCGGTTGTTGCTTGGATTGCATATTGGACAGACCCCCTGGTAGACAACGGTTCCGATAAGTGGCAGGCTTTTGGCAGGAATCTGGAAGCTAATATTTTTGTTACCCCTCCGGACCAATATGCTGACGCAGCGGCGGAAGGAGCATACCATTCCGCCTATGACAGAGCTGTTGGATAGACTGAATAGGTCAAGCGCGCTCGCGATTGAACACGTGCGCGCTCTTCGTACCGCATTCGCGCCCTGGCGTGGGTTGTGGTAAGTCAACACATACCTACCATGATCGGCTTGCGGATGCGCGTTGTTTGCGCGCGGATAGGATTGTGTTCCCGGCTTGTTATAGCTGGGGGCTGGCATCGGCCTTGACCGGCGGCGCGGGCAATCGGTGCCATTCCATGCACCGCTGGTACCTTAAGCAAGGGTAAAAACTTGCAGGCGCCGGGTCATGGTTAATACGGGGATGGCTAACGCCTGGGAGGCATGCGTTTTTTTGCCCGCTTTCGGCGAATTTCCCCGCGTTTTCGCGCGAATTTTACGATTCCTGAATCCCTTTAAATATATTCGCAACTTCAAGATTAACCATGAAACGGTGCATTTTTCAGGGCCTGGCGCCGCCGGTCAACGTAAAAATTATCCATCAGTATTAACGCCTTGCGGCGTCATTAAGCCTTCGGGAACGGGTCTTTGCTATCATGTTCGCGATAATGAGGATGGGGCTGGCCGGGCAGCATCCGGCCGGAATCGTGTAGAATACGGTTAATAATTACATAATTGGAGCGGCCGGCCTACGCCTGCTCCAGCTCGACCAGCGTGCCGCAAAAGTCCTTTGGGTGCAGGAACAGCACGGGCTTGCCATGCGCGCCAACCTTGGGCTCGCCGCCGCCCAGCACGCGCGCGCCCTTGGCTACAAGCTGGTCGCGGGCGGCCAGAATGTCGTCAACCTCGTAGCAGATGTGGTGGATGCCGCCGTCCGGGTTGCGCTCCAGGAACTTCGCGATGGGCGAATCCGCGCCAAGCGGTTCCAAAAGCTCGATCTTGGTATTCGGCAGGGCGATGAAAACGGTGGAAACGCCATGATCCGGCTGCGGCACCGCATCGGACACGCTGGCCCCCAGCGTATCGCGATAGATAGCGGCAGCCTTGGCCATATCCTTCACGGCGATAGCGACATGGTTCAAGCGTCCGATCATCGAAGTCTCCTGCCAGGGCGTTTGCGGCATAAGGCGCCGGAAGCGGCGCGTTTTATAAGCCGCGACCCTAGCCGGCGCGCGCACGTTCGCGCAACCGCCGGGAGAGGGGCGGACGCTCGGGCCGTGCCCTTTGGCTCAGGCGGCCAGCATCCGGTCCACCTCGCGGACCAGGTCCTTCAGGTGAATGGGCTTCGACAGCACGCGCGATTGCCGCGCCGCCTCGGGAAAGTCCTGCAACGCCACCGCCGCGAAGCCGGTGATGAACATGATCTTCATGCCCGGCTGAAGCTGGGAGGCCCGTTTGGCAAGCTCGATGCCGTCCATCTCGGGCATGACGATATCGGTGAGGAGCAGCGTCACCGGCCTCGCCTTCAAGCCTTCGAAGGCATCTGCGCCGTTACCGTAAGAGATGACGTCGTAGCCGGCACGCTCAAGGGCCTTGGCGAGGTACCAGCGCATGGAGTCATCATCTTCGGCAAGGAGAATGGTTCTCATTGTCTTACTCGCAAGCAACTAAACGGCCGCATCCGGCCCTGGAACTCCCCGCAAACACGAACACCGCATCCATCCAACTCCGCCGCCCTCACGGTTAAAACAGGTTTATCGCATCTTGGGACAAATTCGAGGCCTAGATTGGTTTTAACCTTACCCGCAACAAGATAACAAAATCTTCGCACGGTCAGGTTGTTTTTTGTTTGCCGTGGCCGCGCGGACACGGACACAGGGGGATTCCTGCCACGGAAGTGTCTTGCCTTTTGCATGCTTGCCACGGTGGCTCTTGCGGGGGCCGGGCATGTCCGCTATGTGCCGGAGCGAGCGGGCGCGTTCCTTGCGGAGTTTCACCGGTTCGCGCCGGAAATCCGGGTGATCCCCTGGAGCGGCGGCAATCCCGGCCGCGACGTGCATCTCGAAGACGCCGCGCAGCGCAAGGACTTCGCGGAGCACGCGCGCCGTATCGTGGCGCTGGGCGCGGACGGCTTCCCGCTCAATGTCGAGCCGATGCCGGGTGGCACGCCCGCCCATCAGCGGGCCAAATCGCGGTCATGGTCTACGATGCTGGGCTCAAATACGCACAGGCCTGCGAGGCGCTCGTCTCCACCTGGACGCGCTAGCTTGCCGCTGCCCTGAGATAGTGCCAGGAGTCGCAATGCGGCTTGAAGCCGATCTTGGCGTAGCAGCGGTTCGAATAGGGATTGCGCAAGTCGGTGTAGAGGCAGGCCGCGGGCATGCCATCCGCAAAAATGCGCTCGCTCAATGCCGCCGTCACCGAGCCGGCATAGCCGCGGCCCCGTTTGTCTGGCGGCGTGTACACAGGCCCGATCGACATGGCGGATTTCAGGACCCGTCCGAGAGCCGCGAAGGAGACAGGCTGGTCTCCAACTGTCCACAGCAAATATTTTCCGAGCGCGATCGCTTTCTCAACCTTCGCCCGTTCGAACGGCGGCTCATGTGCGACGGCCTCGCGTTGAAATGCCCTTATCCATTCGAGAAGGAGGTCGGTGTCCGCCAGCACCGCACCACGCGGGGTGCCGTCCGCGCCAGGATAGCGGGGCGGCTCCCTAAGCACGTGAATGCGCTGCGGCTCTACCTCCGGAAAAACGATGCCCAGCGAGCTTGCTTCCTCCGCGAACCAGCGCGCTGTGCTGCCGCTCCCCAGCACACCTGGATAGGGATGCTCTTTCGTTTCGCGCGCGAGGCGCTGGCACTCGCCTCGATCCAGATCGCCAAGCAGGACCGAATGGTGCGGAGATTGTGTTGCGCAGTGGCCGGGTGCGCCGAGCGTCCAATACAGGAAGCCGGAAGGGTACTCCTTTGCGGCCGCGGCTATTACGGCGATCTGCAGATTGAAGCGGATCTCGTCCGCTTCGAGCGCGGGAATGTGAAGCTGGGCAAACTCCTGAAAAGGCATGCTGACACCTAAGAGAGCAATTGATTGCCGTAAACTTCGGTCATCGCGGGCCATATTGCAACGCCACGGCTGAATTTTCTCGTCGATCGCCGGCTTGGTGCCTGACGGTTTCCCGGGCTGCGAACAGCGATGGCCAGCGGAAACGGCTGGGGAGACGCCGGCGTGCGGTCAGCCGGCGGGCCGTCCGTCACGGTCATCCTGGAACCGCCAAAGGCGGCATCCCGGATCTTAAAGGGCGCCGGCATTCGTCGAGGCCGCGGACAAGCGCCGATGCGCTTTCCTGCATGGCAGAAGCGGCGGAATCCACAGCGCGGAGGGCTAAATGAACGCGGATTGTTCTTTCGCGATTAAGGAAGGTTGTTCTATGGGGCGGCTCGTTTGCGTGCGTTGACGCTAACAAAGTGCCCCCTCATCCTGCCCTTCTCCCTGCAAGCTCGCCTCGGCGAGCTTGCCTCCTTATGTGGCCGCATCGGCAAGCAGATGCGGCAGGGAGAAGGGACGCCAGAATTGTCCGTAGCGGAAGTTCGAGGGTTCCCTCTCCCGCTCGGGGAGAGCAAGGGACAGGGTGAGGGGGAACTTCGCAATCCGTTTAACGGAAATCGGGATGAGAACCGGCCATTCGCTCACTGCCTCAACGGTTCGGCCTGCGCGAGCTGGGCGGCTGCCGTGGTGATCAGCCCGCCATCTGCCATGCGCGCCAGCACCCAGTCCCGCCGTTCCTTCGCACGCTCCACATTGTCCGGCAGGTCGAGCCGGTAGGTGTTGGGAGCCTTGGGCAAAGCGGCGAGATAGGCAGCCTCGGCGATGCTAAGCTCCGATAGCGGCTTGCCGAAATACTGCTCCGCCGCAGCCCCGATCCCCCAAGCCGCGCCGCCAAAATAGATCTGGTTGAGATAAAGCTCCAGGATGCGGTCTTTGCTGAGCGCGGCCTCGATCCGCCGCGACAGGACGATCTCTTTCACCTTGCGTTCGAGCGACGGCGGCTGGCCTATGAGAAAGAGGTTCTTGGCCAGTTGCTGCGTGATCGTGGCGCCGCCTTCCGGGTTCTTGCCGGCATGGCGGTGCTGCACATTGTAAATCGCGGCCCGCAAAATCCCCGCAAAGCTATAGCCGTGATGGCCGTAATAGTCCTCGTCCTCGGCCGCCAGGAAGGCCAGCACAATATGCGGCGGGATACTGGATAGCGGCACGAATTTGCGAAACTCCACGAGCGGGCCGTCCGGCCCCAGCCGCGCGATGCCGACCGGCGTAAAGGAAGCGATGGCGGCGCTGTCTGGCAGGCCGCGGCCGTAAGTCCAAAAGAGGCCGCCCGTGGCCGTTGCGCCGAGCGCCAGAACGAGCGTCAGCGCCGCAGCGGCCCGGACAGCCGTGCGCTTCATGCCGCCCTGAACCGCATAGGGCACCGCCAGCAGTTTCGCGGGCAGCCCCCAGGCATTGGCGATTTTGTCTACCATCTCCGCCGACAAATGCCGCCGCCGGTTCAGAACTTCCGATGCGCGCGAGCGGGAGCCCAGCAGCTGGGCGAGGTCCGCCTGGCTGCGCCCTTGCGCCTTCATCGCGAAAGCCAGAAGCTCGACCGGGTCCGCCGGTGCAAGGCGGTGATGCTTCTGCTCGTAGCTGGCGGCGAGGATGGAGAGCACCTCCAGCCGGTCTGCTTCCAGCGTCCCCGGCGCGGCATCGAACAGCCAGGCCGATTTCCTCAAGCGCCGCCGCATGATCTCCGGCGGTGCGGACGGGCTTCACGGCGTCATTGGCGGGCATGGCTACCTCCCTTGGTCATTCATCTGCTCTACGGACGAAACCCGGACCAGGCTGAGCGCATAATTGATCCAGGCGGTCACACGCAGGTGTGCCTCAGCGATCTCCAGCACGGCGGCGCCGGGCGGGCTGGAACGGACCAGCGCCGGAAACTGCCTCTCAACGTCTGCCGGGCAGGTCCAGGCTGCTTCGCGGATCAGCGCGCTGAGCCCCGCAAGTGCCGGCTTGGCCTCCGGGTGCCGCCTTGCATAGTCCGCCAGTAAAGAAGCGCCGATGATTGTCATGCCGGGCTGCCGCTATGTTTCAAGTTGAGGGAAGGTGCCTGCTAACTTGTTCCCAATAGTGGGAGCAAGTTAGCAGAGGCCCTGCGATTAGGAAAGAAAAAAATCGGGGATGGCTGCGGCACTGCTTGCCGCGAACTCAGCGGCCGTGCTTGGCGGTGAGCCGGGAAGCCAGGCCGGCTCCGCGCTCCTCAATTGGGTGCGCCGGTCTCCACAAGTTCCGTCATGGCGCAGCTCGCAGGCCCGTCAATGCGGGGCGGCATCCGATAGCAGGTTGATGACCAAAACGCCGGCAACGATGAGCACGATTCCAGCCACCGCCGGCAGGTCGAGGCTTTGGCCCAAAAAGACCCAGCCGATGAGCGAAATGAGAACGACGCCTAGGCCGGACCAGACAGCGTAGGCGATGCCCACCGGAATGCTGTTGAGCGTGAGCGACAGGAAATAAAATGCGATGGCGTAGCCAACGATCACGAGGCTGGACGGTGTAAGCCTGGTGAAGCCTTCCGACGCTTTCAGCGCCGAGGTGGCAATCACCCCTCCTGAAATGGCAATCAGCAGATACACCCAGCTCATGACGGTACTCCAAACGGCGGAAGGCACGCAGCGACCGTTGCTTACCTCAGAGAAGCCCCGCCTACCAGCATTTGAGGTGAAGCAGCGCATCTGCGTCAAATTTGGGGCCATGCGGATCGGAAAACAGCAACGGCGAACCCCGGCCTGAAATTGGCTTTAGCCCAAAGCCCCCGTTGCAACCTTTCAGTGCCGCAACGTAGTAGCGAAAGGCTAAACTTTGGTGGGGCAGCTTCGCGTCCCGCCGAAGCCCGCCCGGCTCAGCTTGAGGCCGAACTCGCCAGCATTTCCAAGTGCAGCGATCCGCTCAAGCAAGAGGCGCCGCACCTGATCGATGCGGGCGATGTAATGGGGGGAGAGGCGAAGCTCATTGCGGCGAATTGGCGCTCCCTCGCCGATGCGGCCGCTCATGTGGGGTTAACGTTCCATTCCTTTCGCGTAAGGTAGCGTCATGGGTAGAGTCGAG
>CAVUGF010000028.1:0-44088 GCA_963740975.1 uncultured Alphaproteobacteria bacterium
GCCAGATGCAGCCGTTTTGATTGCAGCCGTGGTTGCGGGGGGGCGCACGCTGAACCACTGGCCCTTCGGCAGCAGGCGCTCCTTCAGGAAGGAGAACAGCACGGGCGGCTTCACGGTCTCCCAGAAATCGCGGGCGGGCGGGGTTGCCAACGCTACTGCGACGAGAGCGATGGCCATAGAGCGCGGACGAGCGCCAGGAACGATAGTCGAACAGCTTGAGCGCCGTGCCGAACGACTTCTTGACGGCCGCGCCTTCGACGTCGACGGAATAAATTTCGTCGAGCGCGAGATGGGTGAGGAAGCCGATCAGCACGAAAAGGCCCGTGAGCCAAGCGGGTCCGCCAGGCGGGTGGAAGACACGGTCGAAAATGACCGCCGTCAGCGCCATAAAAAACCGCCGGCGAGCACCGAATGAAAGCGCGCGATGCTTGGTCCGCTCCTGGAACAGCTTGTGCCCGCCATAGCGCACTGCCAGATAGACGCCAAGCCAGACGATCCAAAGCTCCGCGATGGAATATTGCCCAGAAAGGCTGAACAGGGCGATGAAAGCGCTGATCGCGCCGAGCGCGTTGAACAGGATGCGTGACGGGATCGCCTTGTCCAGGTCGATGTCGGGCAGGATGCCGCCGATGGTGCCCGCAAGCGTGAGCGTCAGCAGGTAATTCGGCGGCGCGGCATGGCCCGCCAGCGCGACCGTTGCGCAAAGGCCGCTACCCACGGCCGCCACTGCCAGATGCGTGTTGAAGTTCGCCATTCGTACCCTCCGTTAACGGCAACTTAATTGATTCGTTGGATCGGCGGACGAATTGCCGCCGCAAATCCATGGAAATGACGGACGGACCGGGATGCAGGTGGCAAAACATGGGGGCGGCCTACAAAGTTCTAACGGTTCTGATCGCGGGCACGACGGCGGGCTTTGCCAGTATCTTCGCCGCGGGGAGCATCGCACAGGCACCGGCTCCCGCGATCGTGGGGGCTCCACAGGCGGATCTGCCCGTGGAGGCGATCTCAATCGAGAGCGGCTCGGGAAGACCGGCTTGAAGGCTGGTTCATCCAGGGCCAGCCCCGGCGCGGCGGCGTTTTGCTCATGCACGGGATCAGGGCGAACCGGCTGGAGATGCTGGACCGCGCGAGAATGCTCCACGGACACGGCTTCGCGGTGCTTCTGTTCGATTTCCAGGCGCACGGAGAAAGCCCCGGCCGGTACCTCACCTTCGGCTACCTTGAGGCCCGCGACGCAAGGGCCGCCTTCGATTTCCTGCGTCAGAAGCTCCCGGCGAGCGCATCGGCGTCATCGGCATGTCCCTGGGCGGGGCGGCGGCGATCCTTGCCGAAAAGCCGTTGGAGGCTGACGCACTGGTGCTCGAAGCAGTCTTCGGCTCGTTCGATGAAGCGCTCGGCAACCGGCTTGCGACGCGTTTCGGCCCATTAAGCCGGCGGATTTCGCCGCTGCTCAAGTACCAGGTCAAGCCGCGCCTGGGTTTCGATCCGGACATCCTGAAACCGGCAGAGCGTATCGCGAACGTCCATGCGCCATTGCTGCTAATCGCGGGCGCCGAGGACAAACACGCCAGCCTCGCCGAAATGAAGCGCATATACGCGAATGCGAACGAGCCGAAGGAACTTTGGATCGTTCCCGAAGCGCCCCATGCCGATTTCCATCGCTTTGCGCCGGAGGAATACGAGCGCAGGGTGCCCGGCTTTCTCCTTCCGCGCCTGGCGGGTTGACGTCAGACAAAACATCCACGCCGCGCTTGCCCTATTTGCGAAGGCTGAACCGGGGTGCATCCGGTGGTGGCGGCAGCGCAAAGCGGCCTTGCGGCCAGCTAAATCGACAAGGCCTATCTTTAGAGGCAGTATAGCCAGGAGCTTGAAAAACACCGGATCGAGGAGGCAAATGGCGGAGTGTTCAGCCCACAAGGCGGCGGAATTCGACGGGAGCCAATGTTGAAGAAGACGCAAAAGCGGTCATTCTGGCTAACTATGTTTTTCATAGTTGGGAGCATCCTGTTCGCGGACGCGGCCCAAGCGGAGGCAAATTCCGTGACACTGAGACTTGAATCCGACGCCTTTCTGGAGGGCGGGGCCATTCCCCGGAAGTACACCTGCGAAGGCAAGGACATTTCGCCGCCGCTGTCGTGGGTGGGGATTCCCTCAGGCACCAAGAGCCTTGCGCTCATCGTGGACGACCCCGACGCGCCCGATCCAATGGCGCCGAATATGACCTGGGTGCATTGGGTGCTGTTCAATATGCCCGCGGACGCAACCGGCCTTCCAGAAGGCACGGAGGCGCAGCCGGGCAGCGCCATGAATGGCCTCAACGATTGGATTCGGACCGGCTATGGCGGTCCGTGCCCGCCAACCGGCCGCCACCGCTATTTCTTCAAACTCTACGCGCTCGACACCACGCTTACCGGCCTGAACCATCCCAACAAGGCGGCGGTCGAAGCAGCCATGCGCGATCACATACTTGAGCAAGCCACGCTTGTGGGCACCTATGAGAAGGGACGGTAGCGGCCCAAGCTTGGCGCTCCGCTCCCAGCTTAGGAACTGGGCATCGATATCTCCAAACGGCAGATCGTGCGGCTATTCAGCAGCACGAAGTGAAGGTTGCGTATAGCGCGATCATTGTCCCACTGCCTGGAATGGCGCGCAAAAACAGCAACTTGGAAGCTGGATGGTGGACACGACAGGGAACCAATAACGAAGCGGAATCAGAGGATTAGCGAAAAAGTGGGACAATTTTCTCTCATGGAAACGCATAGCTTCTTGCTGAAATGTCCCACCCAAAACGTATGCGCGAGCAGGTTTCAGGGCGGTTATGCCGAACCTCATCCGGTTCTCACTTTGCCTTGAGACAAGAGGCGGTCCAAGTTTGCGCGATCAGGAACCACGCAGCGGGACGCGACCCCGGGCCTCCATTATTCCGTAGCTTGCCGGTTCCGATCCGTGCTCTTGATGTTCAGCCAATAACGTGTCGACTTGCGTTCGCCCGTGCGGACAAGGGCCGCCATCGCGGTCAGGCCTACGAGATCGCGCGTGGCGGTGGCGCGCGATGCGCCGGAGATACTGATGTAGTTCTCTGCACTTAAGCCTCCTTTGAACCCTTCGAGCCCCTGCCGGAACATACGGGCCAGAACTTTTTCCTGCCGGGGGTTCAATTGTCCCCGCACCCTGTCATGGAGTTGGGTCTTTTCGATCAAGAAATCCACCATACGCTGAGTGTAATCCTGGGCGTTCAGGATAACGGCTGCAAAATAGTCCACCCATTCGTCAACGGCGTTGCCCTTGTTGCTCCGCTCCAGCATGTCATAATAGGTCTTCCTCTGCTTCTCGATGACCTGAGAGAGCGCGATCAGAACCGGCTGGCCGAGCGATTGCGACAGGACTTTCTGGGCGAGGCCGCGCGCGACACGGCCGTTGCCGTCCTCGAACGGATGGATGCTGACGAAATAGAGGTGAGCGATGCTCGCGCGGACCAGCGCTGACAGTGGAGCAGCGCTGCCAGGCGCCGTGTTGTTGAACCAGCGTATGAAACGCGTCATTTCGCGCTGGATGCTTTTCGAGGGCGGTGCTTCGAAATGTACCTTTCGCTTGTAGCCCGGTCCGGAGACAACTTGCATGGGCTCACCGTGGGTGCGGTAACGGCCAATATCGGCGACATCGGTCCGGCCGGCCATGATCATCGTATGCCAGGAAAACAGAGCCTCTTGCGTTAAGGGCGCAACCGGGTTGCGGTAGAGTTCGACCATCATATCCGCGATGCCTTTTTCGGCGGGCGAAACCTTACCCGGCCCCGGATCGAGGCCGAAATGCCTGCGGATGGAGGAATGGACGCTATCGCGGTTGAGGATTTCGCCCTCGATCTCCGAGGTTTTTAGGGCTTCATCGCTCATGAGTTCGATGGCGAGGACGGCCTTGTCATCGTCACGCACATGGCGGTAACTGCCGAGCAGCACCCCGGACTGGCGCAGGAATTGCGCTTCCAGTTCATCAAACCGGGCTTTGCTGTAAGTGAAGACCGGCCAGTCCGGCTGCTGCCAGTTCCATATCATGAGCGATAAACCGTCTGTTTATAGCTCATGATATAGCACGTTTGCGAGCTATAAATCCACCCTTTTTGCCTCACGACCGGTGTGCCGGAATTGAATGGGAGCCGCTGCGGTGAAAAACGCCATGAGCCGCTGGCTCTTATAGGGACAATCGAGCGTTGGGTGCTGTCCCCCGGATTGTCCCACCAATATGAAAAACCCGCAAAAACAGTGACTTATGGTGGAGGTCTGGTGGACACGACAGGGATTGAACCTGTGACCCCTACGATGTCAACGTAGTGCTCTACCGCTGAGCTACGTGTCCGGCTGAAGGCGACTACATAGCATGCGCCGGCACAGGCTTCAAGCCGGCAATGCCACGGTAGCGAGCCAAATGCAGCGCGCTGCCGTTCCCTCTCGTAGCCGGGGAAGCGTGGGTTCTGGAAACCCGGCCGCTTTTGCCCGGCTGAACCGGCGCACCTGCGTCAGCAGGCCTGCTGCCTGCGCCTGCAGGGGCGAAAAGTCTGCAGGTTGGGGCAGAAATCCGGGCTTTCGTCTTCCATCGAGTAGCCGTCGAGCCAGCGGAGGCAATCGCCAATCGTATTACAGGTGAGGCACCTCGACCGCGCCTCGGCATAAACCTCGCCGCCACGCAAACGGATAAACTTGCCAGGATCGACATCGAGGCGGCGCATCATCTCGTGCATGCGAATAGCCTGCCGTTCCACCGAGCGGTAGGTGTGCATTCTCATACCGCGCCCTCTTGCATTTGCCCATCTCCCCAGCTTCTGTATTTTTGTATATTCTGTATAAAAAGGGCTTCTGAAGCAAGGATTCCTTAGTTTGGATCAAGGCGGGGGCCATGCAGTACAATTTGTGCATTCCCTCGGCTCGTTGGGGCTGGCTGCGATTTGCCAAAGTAGCGTCAAGCAACGCAAGTCCCGCGCGTAGATTGCGCCACGGAAAGCTGCGGCGCTATGCCGCCTCGCAGTGGAGGCCGTGGAAGATGAAAAGCAAATCGGGCCAGCCTGGATCATGTCCCGCAACCACCTGTAAGAGTTCAGCCTCGAACATTGCAGGCAATTGCGGGATGCCCCGTCAGCCCTGGCGGTAATCCTCAAAGATCCGCCAGCCAATAGCCACTCCAATGAAGAGGCTTACGATCCCCAATGCTTCGAGAGTTTCCAGCAAAGCCACGTCCTTAGAAGGGCCCTCTAGCCTCTTGGAAGGCTAGAGGGTTAGGAGACGGCTCGTATTATTGCGGAAACAGCTTGCGAGGCAATGTTTAGGTTGCATTAACCTTTACGCGCACGTGCCCCTGGCGGGGAAACATGAACGCGATGCAACGCCGCCATCGCGAAACGGCCTCCGGCCTCTGTGCTAATCCACAAACCGCCGCTTCGTTCGCGCCTTGCGGCTTGCTTCGGGGGCGAAGGCCCTGGCAATGACGCTGCGGAACTGTTCCACCGGATTTGGCATCACATCTCTGGCACGGCGATGCCTCGCCGCGCGCAAGCCGCTTCCACGGTATTGCGCAACAGGCAGGCCACCGTCATCGGCCCAACGCCGCCGGGCACCGGCGTGATGGCGCCCGCCACCTCCTTGGCGCTCGCAAAGTCCACGTCGCCCACCAGCCGCGTCTTGCCGTTGGCGGCGGGAATGCGGTTGATGCCGACATCGATGACGATGGCGCCGGGCTTAAGCCAGCTGCCCTCTATCATTTGCGGCCTGCCCACCGCGGCGATCACAAGGTCCGCGCGGCGCACCACGCCGGGTAGATCGCGCGTCCGCGAATGGGCAATGGTCACGGTGCAGTCCTCGCGCAGGAGAAGCTGCGCCACCGGCTTGCCCACGATGTTCGAGCGGCCAACCACAACCGCCTCCATGCCTTTCAGCGACGGCGCGACGGTCTTGGCGAGGATGAGGCACCCAAGCGGCGTGCACGCCACAAGCGCTTGCTGGCCCGCCGCCAGCCGCCCGGCGTTGATGGGATGGAAGCCGTCCACGTCCTTGGCGGGGTCGATGGCCTCCAGCACCTTGGCGGCGCCGATGTGTTTGGGCAGCGGCAATTGCACGAGAATACCGTCCACCGCGTCATCCGCGTTGAGCCGGGCCACCAGCGCCAGCAGTTCCGCCTCGCTGGTGCCCGCGGGCAGCCGGTGCTCGAAGGAGCGCATGCCGGCTTGCCCCGTCTGCTTGGCCTTGGACCCGACATAAACCTGGCTCGCCGGGTCCTCGCCAACCAGCACGACCGCGAGCCCCGGAGTTATGCCGCGCTCCTTCAAGCCGCCCACGGCCGCAGCCACGCGCGCCCGCAAGTCCGCAGCGATCTGTTTTCCGTCGATGATCTGTGCTTCCGCCATGCTATTCCGCTCCATTCCCACAGTTCTGGCCCAGCCGCCCGATTGCTTCCGATGTCCCCCTCATCCAGTCCTGCCCCCCCGCAAGCTCGCCTTGGTGAGTTTGCCTCTTTGCGTGGCCGCATCCGTTTGCGGATGCAGGCGGTAGAAGGGACGCCCGCCCAACGGCCGCTGCCTCCCAGTTCCTTGGGGGAGGGCTGGGGCGACGGGCGCTTTCCGCCTTCAACAGGAAATAATTGGCAGACCAATATCACGCCCTGTAAAGCTTCCCCACCGCGCAACGCAACGCCGACGGTCAGCTCCAGGAGCCTTATAGGCCTTCAGAACGTAATTGTCTTCTGGCTGCGGTGCCCGTTCCTTCCAGGGGGCGAGGATAGCGCCGCCCCCCCCTGCGAGTGGTGTGCATCGGGCGAGGGGCGGCATCAAGATCGCTCTGCCCAGCACCTGGCAATTTCGATCACTCATCATAGAGATTGAGGCCGGCAAGCTTGCGGTTTTCAAAGCGCTGCCGAGTGGCTGCAGGCACAGCCGCCTGACCGCCACCTGGAAAGGCGGCCAGCGCCTCCTCCGCTTCCTTGTGTTTGCCCGAGAGGATGGCCCCGGTGAAATCCGCGTAAAACGCCTGCAGCGCTGGGATCGTGCCCGGCGCATAAAATAGATAAATCGGGCATCACGCTGCCAGGCCAGGCGCTTTGTGAGAAATGCGCGGCGGGGCGCTGCGAAATTCCGCAGGCTAACTGGCGTCCTGCGAGATGTAGCGCTTCAGCCCAGCGTTGAACACCAGAACGGCAGCCGCGGCATAGGCCGCCGTGGCGGCGGCGAGGCCGGCAAGCAGCCATGCGTCGAAATTCTGCATGAGCGAGACCGGCGTCAACGTGATGAAGCCCGCAGGGATCGCCGTGAACAAGACGAGCTTGATGCCAAGCGGCTGGCCGTGTTGGGGAACGGCAGCGGCGATGATCAGGATTTCGAAAAGCTGGTCCGAAAAACGTCCGCTGCCGGACAGCCAGAAGGCCACGGAGTAGGTGAGCACCATTGCCGCCTGAAGAACCGCCGCGGCAAGCAGCGCAACCGCAAATAGCACCGGCAAGCGGTCGAGCGTCAGGCCGCCAAAAACGAACCAGTAGAGCGGAGCGCTCAGCACATCGCCCAGGCTCGACACGCTCGAACGGCTGAACATCAAGGCAGGCAGGGGATGGCGCGGCCGGACGATCAAGGCGTCGAGGCTTCCGTCCTGGATGCAGAGCGGAAGGGTTCTGATCCCGTCGCAGAGGAACAAGGCAAACCCAACCGCGAAGGCGAGAAAGCCGTAGAGCATCGACACGTCTTGCAGGCGCCAGCCCTGGACCTCTCCCACCGAGCCAAAGAAGAAGACCCAGGCCAGGAAGAAAATGAGGTTCTGCGCAAACATGAAGCCCGAGAAAATCAGCGCGCGCCCGGCGTTTGAGTAGTGCTCGCGCCAGCTGGCCAGCAGCAGGGCTAAGACATAGGTCAGATGGTTCATACCAATTCCGGTCGATTGCCTTGCGAAGCCCCCCTCATCCCGTCCCTTCTCCCCGAGGGGAGAAGGGGACGCTAGAATTCTCCGCAGCGATATTTCCAGGATCCTCTTCTCCCATCCGCATCTGCTTGCGGATGCGGAAACTTGGGAACGCAAGCTCACCTTGGCGAGCTTGCGGGGAGAGAGGCAGAGTGAGGGCGGACTTTGTCATGCGCTTTCGCCCCCCTGGATGGTCCGCAGCATCGCGTTTCCGGCCTTTGCCATGGCGAGGAGGATCGCCGCCACCCAAAACAACTGGTGCAGCACCGCTGCCACAAGCCACCATTCTCCGCCGGGCAGCCCCCATTGCGCGGGCGCGGCGATCATGGCGGGAAACGGCGTTGCCCAGGCAAAGTGCCTGACCGCTGCCGGATAGAGCGCCAAGGGCCAAAGCAGGCCACCCAGCAGGAACAGGCACTTATGCCAGATCCAGTAAATCGGATCGGCGTGACGGACCCACAGGCACGATGCGCCGAGCATGAAAAGCGAAGCGGTGAGCAAGGGGGAAGCAAGACCGGCACAGAGCAGCGCGCCCGCCATCCGGCCAAAGCCCGGAAAGCCGCCTCCCGCGACAATGCTGGTTAAAGTCAGGCAGGGAACGGACAACACGAGGAGCCGCGCCCAAAAGCGCCCGGTCCCGTCGCCGAGCTTTACCATCCAGAGCGGGCAAGGGCGCACCAGGAGCATATCGATATCCCCCGACTGGATCTCGTGCTGAAACTCCCTGAATTGAAAGGTGGGCGTACAAAACAGCACCAGCTCGGTGATGCCCATATACCAGACGAGATTGGCCTGGGAGAGCCCGAAGCCCGCGATGCTGGCCGTGCCGACGGCCCGGAAGACAGCGGAGTAGGTAAGCAAGACGGCGCCGTAAAGCAGGAAGCTGCCCAGGAGGAGCAGCCGCTCGCTGAGCGTATGCTTGAGGCCGAGCCGGGCCGACTCCACAAAAACCGCGATACCGTGGCCGGGCCTCATTGCGGCTCCAGCCTGGTTGCGTAGATGTTCTTAACGATCTCCTCCAGCGGCACGCCCTCGATGGCGATGTCCTGCACGGAGAAGCGGCCCAGGCTATCGGCGATCACCTGCTCCAGGGCCACCGCGCATGTGTCGACGGTCAGCACCAGCCGGTGCAAGCCCTGCTCCACCACGGTGACGCCGCCGCGGGCATAGGCGGGCGCCTCTTCGGCCGTGGCCAGGCGCAGCGTCTTGAAGCGGTTGTAATCGCGTTGCAACTCGCCGAGGCTCGTGTCGAGCAGCTTGCGGCCACGGTCGATCAGAATGACGCGGTCGCAAATCCGCTCTATGTCGTCCGTGTCGTGGCTGGTGAGCAGGATGGTCGTGTTGAACTCGTGCGCCAGAAGGTTCAAGTGGTCGCGGAGCAGCGCCTTGGCCACCACGTCCAGGCCGATGGTGGGCTCGTCCAGAAACAGCACCGGCGGCTGATGCAGCAACGCGGCACCCAGGTCGCAGCGCGTCCTCTGTCCGAGCGACAGCGTGCGGGCCGGTTGCGTGAGCAGCTCGTCCAGGCCGAAAACGGCGGCAAGCCGGGCGCGCTGGGCGCGGTAGGCTTCGGGCTCCAGATCGTAGATCTTTGCCAAAAGATCGTAGCTGTCACGCACCGGCAGGGTCGGCCACAAATGCGAGCGCTGGCCGAACACCAGCCCTATGGACCGCGCCAGCCGCTGCGTCTCCTCCCAGGGAACGAGGCCGCAGACTTGCGCCATGCCGCTGGTCGGCCGCAGCAGGCCGCACAGCATCCGCAACGTCGTCGACTTGCCCGCGCCGTTGGGGCCGATAAAGGCGACCTTTGCTCCCGCCTCGATCGTGAAGGAGAGTTCCGCCACGGCCTCAACCGTCTGCTTGACGCTCTTGGCAAGCCAGCCCCGCCAGCCAGGCTTTGACGGCCGGCGCATGGCGAATTCGCGCCCAAGGCGCTCGGCCACAATGATATTTTCGGGCATCCGGCTTCCGGCGGGTACTATTCACAAATCACTCGCCGGAAGCTAAAGCCCAAGCCGGCCGGAGGCAAGTGCAGGCTCTCAGACTTGGTGAATTTCGCTGGGCACACTTTGCCGCTGCGGGAATCGAACCTGGCTTGTACCTGCCGCAGCGAAGGGAGGAGCGCTCAACAAGGGAATTGCGGATGTTCAGGCAGTGCGGGAAACAGATGGCGGGTGCCGCAAAAGCAGGCATTCTGCTGGCAGGCAGCTCGAATGGCGGCACGGACAGCGCAAAGGTGGCGGCGCTGACGGGTGCCAATAATGAGCCGGGCTAATCGGCGGCCGGCTGGAGGGGGACGCGGATCACAGCTTTGAGCCCGCCCAGCACGCTGTTGCCGAGCGTGATCTCGCCGCCATGCCCCCGGATAATGTCCCGCGTGATGGCGAGGCCAAGGCCGGTGGCTTTTACGTTCTGGTTCCGCGCCTTGTTGAGGCTATGAAACGGCCGGAACACCTCCTCGCGCTGGTCCGCTGGAATGCCTGGGCCATCATCCTCGACCGTGACCGTGAGCCAGCCCTTGGATCTGAGCGCCCGGATCGAGATCGTCCTGGAATAGCGCGAGGCGTTGGAGACGAGGTTCACGAAGGCGCGCTTGAACGCATTGCGCCGGAGCGACACCATGAGCGGGTCCTGCCGCACTTCGAGCTTGAGCGTCTTTCCCTGAGCCCCCGCCAGCGCTTCTTCCAGCAGGTGCTTCACGTCCACCTCCCGCACCTCCTCGCCGGAAGCGCCTTTGGCAAAGGCCATATAGTCTTCCAGCATTTCCTGCATCTCGTCCACGTCGCGCTTCAGGCTTTCGATCTGGGTGCCCTGCATCATGGCGAGTTGCAGCCGGAAACGGGTGAGCACCGTCCGCAAATCGTGGCTCACGCCGGCAAGCATGATAGTGCGCTGCTCGACGTGGCGCTCGATCCGGTCGCGCATCTCAAGGAAAGCCTGCGCGGCAAGCCGCACCTCGCGCGCTCCGCGAACTTTGAAATCGGGAGGAGCGGGCCTGCCGCGCCCGAACCGGTCGGCGGCGTCGGCAAGCGATTGGATCGGCCGGATCTGGTTGCGCAGAAACAGGATGGCGACGATGAGCAGAATGGTGGAGGAAGCCACCATCCAAACCAGAAAGATGTGGGTGTTGGAGGGCATGAGCTGCGCCCGCGGCGCCAGTATGTGCATCACGGCGCCACCGAGCTTGATCCGGATTTCGATATGCGCCGACGATCCGACTGTGTCGATCCAGTAGGGCTTATGGATGCGGTAGCGGATTTCCTCCGACATGTGCCGGTCGAGAAGGTCGAAGAAAGGTTTCGACCTGGTGATCGGCAGTTCCTCGCCCGGCACGAAGCGGACGGACAGGTTAAGCTCATCGCGTGCCATCTCGGAAATCCGGGCCGCTGCATCCGGCCCCTTGTCCTTCGCCCAATCGTATGTGGAGACCAGCATGGCGATCTCTTGCGCCGTGGCGACCGAGAGGCGGCCGGTCACCACCTGCCAATGGCGGTCCAGGAAGACAAGTGCCAAAATGGATTGCAGGATGACGATCGGCGCAATGATAATGATCAGCGCCCGCGTGTAGAGGCCCTTGGGCATCCAGGCCGCGAAGAACGTGTCAAGCCAGGCGAGTGCCCGCCTCACGCAGCCCGGCCCGCCGCTGTGTTCCGCCTTGCCCGCCGGTGCCGCGGGGGCGCCTTCAGAAAGCTCAAGGGAAATGGCGGCGCCCTCCCCAGCTAGTCGAGGTAAAGGACATAGCCCTTGCCTCTCACTGTGTGCAAATAGGCCGGATTGGCGGGGTCCACCTCGATCTTCTGCCGCAAACGGTTGATCTGCACGTCGACGGCCCGCTCGTTCTCGTATTCGCCGAGCTTGGCCAAGTCCTCGCGCGAGACGGGCTCGCCGCCGGAAAGCGCGAACTCGCGTAAGACCTCGCGCTCCTTATCGGTGAGGCGGATCGGCTCGTCGCCGCGCTTGAGTTCATTGCGGCGCAGATCGAAAATGAACGGCCCGAAACGGACCTCGCCGGCCTTGGCCTGGGGCGTGGAGCGCCGCTTCAGGATGTTTTGCAGCCTGAGCAGCAGCTCGCGCGGCTCGAAGGGTTTCGGCATATAGTCGTCGACACCGAGTTCCAACCCCTTCACGCGGTGCTCGGGCTCGGAGCGCGCCGTCAGCATGAGGATCGGCACGTCGGATTCCTTCCTGAGCCACTCCGCGATCTCGAAGCCGCTTTCCCCTGGCATCATCACGTCGAGGACGATACAATCGAAGGCAAGCCCTACCAGTTGCGCACGCGCCGCCGCTCCGTCCTCCGCCTGCGTCACCCGGAAGCCGTTCTGGCGCAGATAACTGGCGAGCAGGTCGCGGATGCGCTCGTCGTCGTCGACCACGAGAAGGTGCGGGGCGTCGTCGGGCAAATGGGGCTTTTCGATATCGGCCGCTGTCATGGCTATCATGCTTCCGGTGCTGAGCTTACACTTTGTAAGGCGATTGTACGGTCAAAACAACTTCTCAGTAGCCGCCAGCGATATTGACACGCTTTCCTCCACTCTTTAGCTATTCAGGAGCCTGAATGCCGTAGCGCCCCGCAGCGCGAGCGGATTCTCGAACACTCAAGAAACAAAATCAAACCGGTGGAGAAGGCGATGTCATTCGTTCCATATGATCAGCGAGACGGCTTCATTTGGATTGATGGCGCGCTGGTACCGTGGCGCGACGCCAAGATCCACGTACTGACGCACGCGCTCCACTACGGTAGCGGCGTATTCGAGGGCGCGCGCATTTACGGCGGCGAGGTTTTCGCCTCCACGGCGCACAGCGAACGGCTGCATGCCTCCGCCGGGATCATTGGCTTCGAGATACCTTACACCGTTGCGCAGCTCGACCAGGCGTACCGGGATGTCATCGAGGCACAGGGGCTTACCGATGGCTATCTCCGGCCCATCGCATGGCGCGGCGCGGAAGAAATGGGCGTCGCGGCGAAAAGGACCAAGATTTCATGTTGCCGTCGCCTGCTGGGATTGGGGTTCCTACTTCCCGGAGGAGGAACGGCTCAAGGGCATCCGCCTGCGCTGGGCGGATTACCGGCGGCCCGACCCCGCAACCGCGCCGTGCCGCGCCAAGGCCGCGGGCCTCTACATGATCTGCACGATCGAGAAGCACAAATCGATGGACGAAGGCTATGCCGACGCGCTGATGCTGGATTGGCAGGGCCGCGTGGCGGAGGCGACCGGCGCCAACGTGTTCTTCGTGAAGGACGGCAAGCTGCATACGCCGATTGCCGATTGTTTCCTGGACGGCATCACGCGCCGTACGGTGATCGCGCTTGCCAAGAAGCGCGGCATCGAAGTGGTGGAACGGCGGATCATGCCGGAGGAACTCGCTGACTTCGAGCAGTGCTTCCTGACCGGCTCGGCCGCCGAGGTAACCCCTGTGTCCGAGGCCGGCGAATACCGCTTCACCCCAGGCGAGATCACCAAAACGCTGATGGCCGACTACAGCGCCAACACGCGCCCGAAGCACGCCGCCGCCGAATAATTGCGATCGCCATCGGTCCAGACCTTTCTCCAATCATTGCGAGGGGCATCGCCCCGAAGCAATCCAGAGCCGTAAATTACAGTGCCAGCTTATGGATCGCCGCGGCGGCCTTGCCGCCTCGCGATGACGGATGTTGGTTGCAACCAGACATATAAGGAGTGAGCCATGACTCGCCGTGCAGTTAATGACGTGCCTGCCCTTGGAAAAGTGTTAGGTCCCTATTCGCGTGCCGTGTGGGCCGGGGATAACCTTTATATGGCGGGCCAGCTCGGCATCGATCCCGCCACCAACAAACTCGTGGAAGGCGGGGTTGCCGCGGAGACGGAGCAACTCCTTAAAGGGGTTTCGGCGGTGCTCGCCGCCGCAGGGCTCGGCATGGACGGCGTTGTAAAGGCGAACGTCTTTCTCACGGACATGAACGATTTCGCCGCGATGAATAAGGTCTATGAGACATTCTTCGAGGCGCCCTACCCTGCCCGCAGCACCATTGGCGTAGCCGCGCTGCCCGGCGGCGCGCATGTGGAGATCGAGTTCATCGCCTCCGCCGCGAAATAGGGTAGGCTTCGCCTCCAACGATAGCGATGGCCCGCCGCTGTCCGGCGGGTCAAGCGGCTTGGGCGAAGGAGACGTACCCGATGCCTTCGCCAGCGTCCTGATGCCGCGAATCCGAGATGTCTTCTGCAACCGCGGCCAGGAAGTCGCTGACCGCCTTCGAAAGCTGCGAGGAAACAGTTGTCAGGTGCTGCGATACGTTCGACACCGACACAGCCAGCTGCCTCGTCTGAGCGGCGGTTTTCGACACCTCGCTTGAACTGACCGAAGCATTTTTGCTGGCGTTTGCTGCAAGCGCGACATTGCTTGCGATTTCCTCCGCCGCCGCTGTCTGCTCCTCGACCGCTGCCGCGATGGCTCCGGTAAAACTCTGGATCTCGGCAACCTTGCCCGAAACCGACTGGATGGCGCTAACGGCGGTGCCGGTGGCCCGTCTTGCTTCCCCGGCGCGAAGTTCCGACTGCGTCACCCAAAACAGAACGAGCGTGGTGCAGAGGACGAAACCGGCGATGAGCGCCCCCGTCAGAATGGGAAGGGTTATTCCTTGGAGTAGTCTTGAAACATAAGAAGCCACGGGGCACTGGCTGCCGGGCGGCATTTCTCCACACGCGGGCCGGCATTTTGACCGGCGTCAACGCCCAACGATACTTTAGCGCGTAACCATTTATTTGGGTCTCTGAGCTGAGACTGCCGCCGGAAACCGCGGAGGATGTGAGCGAATGACGGCAGGGCCGCAACGCACCGGCAACTTGGCCCTTCGCGGACAAGTCATTTCCGTTCGCGGCTCGGTCGTGGATGTGAGCTTCCCCGCCGGCGCTTTGCCCGATATCGAGGAAGCGATCGTGATCGAATCCGGCCCGGCTCGCGAGCTTATCGCCGAAGTTCAGCAGCATCTTGGACCTACGATCATACGCGCCGTCGCACTTGAAAACACCGCCGGACTTCGCCGTGGCGCCGTTGTCCGTCCCACTGGCGCACCCATTCGCATACCCGTCGGCGAGCCCGTGCTCGGCCGCCTTCTCAATGCGATTGGAGAGGTCTCCGACCGCGGGCCGCCGCTTCCAAGCGGCACGGAACGGCGTCCGATCCATGCGGCCGCACCTCCGCTGAACCGGCTGGGGGCCAACCTTGAGGTTTTTCATACCGGCATCAAGGTCATCGACCTGCTCGCCCCTTTGGTCAAAGGCGGCAAGGCGGCCATGTTCGGAGGTGCGGGCGTCGGCAAGACCGTTTTGATCATGGAGCTGATCCGCACCACGGTGGAGCGGCACTCGGGTATTTCGGTTTTCGCGGGGATTGGCGAGCGCTCGCGCGAGGGCCACGAGCTTCTGCTTGAGCTGAGGCAATCGGGCGTTCTGGAGCGCACGGCGCTTGTCTTCGGACAGATGAACGAGCCGCCAGGCGCGCGATGGCGGGCAGGCCTGACGGCGCTCACGATTGCGGAGTATTTTCGGGACGAACTGCATGAAAACGTGCTGCTTCTGATCGACAACGTCTACCGCCTGGTGCAGGCAGGCGGCGAGGTGTCCGGCCTGCTTGGACGGCTGCCCTCACGGGTTGGCTACCAGCCGACGCTTGCAAGCGAGATCGCGGAGTTCGAAGAACGGATCGCCTCGGTTTCAGGAAGCGCCATCACCTCAATTCAGGCCGTCTATGTACCGGCGGACGACTTCACAGATCCTGCCGTAGCCGAAATCTTCAGCCATCTCAATTCATCCATCGTCCTGTCCCGCGACATGGCAAGCGAAGGCATGTATCCGGCTATCGACCCTCTCGCATCGGCTTCAAGCCTGCTCGACCCGCGCCTGGTTGGAGAGACGCACTACCGGATAGCACAAGACGTGCGCAAAACCATCGCCCATTACCGGGACCTTCAGGAGATCATCGCGCTACTCGGGATCGAGGAGCTTTCCTCAGCCGACCGCCGCGCGGTGGGCCGCGCGCGGCGGCTCACACGCTTCCTGACACAGCCGTTCATGGTGACAACCGCATTCACGGGCAAGGCTGGCCGCGCGGTCGAGCTTGAGGCAACGCTCGCAGGCTGCCGCGCAATCCTTGACGGGGAAGCCGATAATTGGGCCGAGAGTTCCTTTTACATGGTTGGCGATCTTGAGGAAGCCCGGCAGCGCGAAGCCGCGGTGGCGAGGAGCGCACCATGAAGCTGACGGTAACCACACCGCTCGCCGTGATCGTTGAAGCCGGCGATGTTGCGCATTTGCGCGCCGAAGATGAGACGGGAGCGTTCGGCATCCTCTCAGGGCATGCGGATTTTTTGACCGCGCTTGAGATTTCAGTTGCCTCCTGGCGCAACGCCGCGGGCTCCGAGCATCACGTTGCGGTTCGCGGGGGCATGCTGCAAGTCGAAGGCGGCCAAACGATCACCATTGCGGCGCGCGAGGCCATCGCCAGCGACGACCTGCACCGGCTGGAAACCGAGGTGCTTGCCGCCTTTCATCGCCGGAACGAAGAGGAACGGATGGCCCGCACCGATGCGGAAAGGCTTTATCTGGCGGCGATCAGGCAAATCTGCCGCTTTTTGAAGTTCGAACGGGAGCCTACACTCCCAAGCGTGCCTGGCTCCGCCTTCCGGCATGGTACTGAGCGATGAGGCGGGAGCGGCTAAACCACGAACGGCTTGCGGAGGCTGTGAGAATGCGGGCTGAGCGCAAAGCGAAATGGCAGCGCGAGGGCGAACGCTCAATCGGCCAGAATCTGGCGATGATCGGCGTACTGGGCTGGACCATTGTCACTCCCACCTTGATCGGGGTTTTCGCGGGCCGCTGGCTCGACCACACCTTCAACATGGGAATTTTCTGGACGCTGGGGTTGATGGTTGCCGGATTGACGCTTGGCTGCTGGCTGGGCTGGAAAAGGATGCACAGCGAATGAAGCGTTCCATTACTGGGCGTATCACCCCTCGTCCTGTCCTTCTCCCCCTGGGAGAAGGGACGCCTGAACAGTCCGCGAGCGCGCAACACCGTTCACTCTCTCATGGGGAGAGGGACAGGGTGAGGGGTTGCACGCTCTCACTGAATGACGCGGCCAGGGGCACGGCACGCGCGCCGGCGGAGGTCCTATGACAGCCGTTCCTCTCATTCCAGCGCCGGTTCTTCTCGCGGCTTTGGCGCTTGCGGGCTTCGTCTTTGGCCTTCTCTATTTCGCGGCTGTCCAGCGCACAGCCATCCTCTTTGCGGCCGGCCGAGGCTGGTTTGCGCCCGTGGCGCTCACGATAGCCCGGATAGGGCTCGCGGCCACGTTCCTGGCGCTTGCGGCAAGGCTCGGCGCAGCTCCCCTCCTGACCGCATTCGCCGGCTTCATGCTGGCTCGCGCGCTGGCGTTGCGTTTAGCGAGGAGGGCAAGCTGATGCAGCAGGCTTCGCCGCTCACAAGTACGGTTTTATTTCATATCGGACCGGCTGCGATTACCCGTCCAGTGGTTACGACATGGATAATCATGCTTGTTTTGACCGGCGTTTGCTGGCTGATAACCCGCCGGCTGGAAAAGCAGCCCGGAGCGCGGCAAGCCGTGCTTGAACTCGTGGTAACCGGCATCGAGCAGCAAATCGAAGCCATAATACGCAAGGATGCGCGGCCTTTTCTGCCACTGCTCGGCACGATTTTCATCTTCCTTGTCACGGCCAATCTTTCCGGCCTGCTGCCGGGCGTGGAGGCCCCCACCAGCAAGCTTGAGACGCCGGCCGCCCTTGCGCTCATCGTGTTCCTGTCGGTGCATTACTACGGCGTGCGGGGGCGCGGCTTGCGCGGCTATCTCGCAAGCTTCGCAGAGCCCAAACTCATTATGCTGCCGCTCAACATACTGTCCGAGATCACACGGACGTTCTCGCTCATGCTGCGCCTTTTCGGCAATATCATGAGCGGCGAATTCGTCATCGCGCTGGTGGTGGGGCTCGCGGGGCTGTTCGTGCCCATCCCGCTCATGGCGCTCGAAATATTGGTCGGGCTTGTACAGGCCTATATCTTTACGGTCCTTGCCGCCGTCTTTATCGGCGCGGCGGCCGGCAATACGAAGCATGGATAAGGAGGCTTCATGGACGTCAAGCTCATAGCCATCATTGGGGCTGCACTGGCCGTTTCGATCGGCTCCATCGGCCCGGCGCTGGCCGAGGGGCGGGCCGTTGCCGCGGCCATGGATGCTATCGCGCGCCAGCCCGAGGCGGCAGGCACCATCTCGCGCACGCTGTTCGTGGGGCTCGCGATGATCGAGACCATGGCGATCTACTGCCTTGTGGTGGCGCTGCTTCTGCTTTTCGCCAATCCTTACACCGGTTGAGCATGCACCTGGATTTGTGGACCATAGCGCTGCAGACGGTCAACTTCGTCATCCTGGCTGCCTTGCTGTATCGCTTCCTTTACCAGCCCGTGCTGGGCATGATCGAAGCGCGCCAAGCCGAGGTGCAACGGCAATACGATGACGCCAAGGCAATTGAGGAGAAGGCACGGACCGGTCTGGAGGCAATCGCATCAGCCAGAGAAGGCATAGCGGCGGAGCGCAAGGCCGCACTCGCAGCAGCCGCCGCACAAGCACAAGAAGCTGCGGAGACGCGGCTCGGGGAAGCCAAGCGCGAGGCGCAAGCGCTCCTCGATGGCACCCGCACCACGTTGGCGGACGAGCGCAAGCAGGTAGCCGGCGAGGTGCGCCGGGCGGCTCTCGATTTGGGGGCGGAATTCGCGCGGCGGCTGCTGGCTGAAACGCCCTCGGAGCTTCGCGGAGCGGCATGGATCGAGGGGATAGAGCAACACTTGAATGCGCTGCCGGAGCCAGAACGTGAGGCGCTCAAAAAGCAGCTTGCGAATGGCCATGCGCTTACGGTGCAGATCGCCGCGCCGCTTTCCGGGGCCGCCGCCGAAACCTGGAAAGACCGCCTTAGCCGGTGTCTTGGCAATGACATTGCGATCGCTTTCGAGGTGAATTCTGAGTTGATCGCCGGGGCGGAACTCCACTTTCCGGCTGCCGTCCTCCGCTTTTCGTGGCGGAGCGAGCTTCAATCCTTGCGCTCGGAGATCGAGGCTCATGGCAACGCTCACTGAGGATCTAAACGAATGGCTGGATGAGAGCCGCGAACGCGTCGCGGGCCTGCCGCTTGAGCCGCGGGTGGAGCAGATTGGCCGGGTGATGCAGGTTGGCGACGGCGTGGCCACGGTCCAGGGCCTGCCGGAAACGCGTCTGGACGAGCTGCTTATTTTCGAAGGCGGCGTCATGGGCCTTGCCGTCGATCTTGGCGAGGATGAATCGGCTGCGTGCTCCTGGGCGGTACCAGCGCAATCTCCTCGGGCAGCATCGTGCACGGCACCGGCGAAGTTGCGCGCGTCCCTGTTGGCGAGGCGCTGCTCGGCCGCATCGTGGATGCGCTTGGCGCGCCGCTGGATGGCGGCGGGCCGCTGGAAGCCACCTCGTTTGCGCCTGTCGAGCAGCCAGCGCCCGCCATCGTCGACCGGTCTCTCGTGACCCGGCCAATTGCAACCGGGCTTCTGGTGGTCGACGCCATGATCCCCCTGGGCCGGGGCCAGCGCGAACTCATCATCGGCGACCGCTCGACCGGCAAGACCGCGATCGCGGTGGATACGATCATCAACCAGCGTTCGAGCGATGTCATTTGCGTCTATGCGTCGATTGGGCAGAAAGCGTCGTCGGTTGCGCAGGTGATCGAGGCCGTCCGGCGTTACGGCACTCCGCAACGCTGCCTTTTCGTTATCGGCGAAGCCAACGCCCCGCCCGGCCTCCAATGGCTCACGCCTTATGCTGCTTGCTCGATGGCGGAATATTTCATGGAACGCGGGCGCGACGTTCTCCTGGTCGTCGACGACCTCACCAAGCACGCCGCCGCCTACCGGCAGCTCTCGCTTTTGCTACGCCGCCCGCCGGGCCGCGAGGCTTACCCCGGCGACATTTTCTACATTCACTCGCGGCTCCTGGAGCGCGCGGCAAAGCTTTCGCCCGAGCGCGGCGGCGGATCGCTGACGGCGCTGCCCATCGCGGAGACCCAGGCCGGCAATATCAGCGCCTACATCCCCACCAATCTCATCTCGATCACCGACGGCCAGATTTATCTCGATCCGAGCCTATTCTACGAGGACCAAAAGCCGGCCGTGGATGTTGGCAAAAGCGTCTCGCGCGTAGGCGGCAAGACGCAAGCCCCGGTTCTCAAGGCCCTTTCGCAGAGCCTGCGGCTGGAATACGCGCAGTTTCTGGAGTTGGAGGTATTCACGCGCTTCGGTACGATGGTGGACGAGCGCACCCGCAAGGTTATCGAGCACGGCCGCCGTATCCGCGCTGCCCTTGCGCAGCGGCAGTTCGAACCGCTTTCCCTCGGTGAGCAGGTTGCGTTCTTGTGTGCGCTAAGCGATGGCGTACTCGATGGCCTGCCGCTTGATCGCGTGGGAGCCTTCCGCGAGGCGCTTGGCCCCTGGCTCGGCGAAAAAATGCCGGAAATCCCAGCCCTGAACGATAAGGCCCCTCCGCTGTCAGATGAGGCCCGCGTCCGCCTGAAGCACGTGCTCGGCGCGCTTGCCGATTTGCTGGCGGCGGCGCCCAAGGGCACGGGGCCATAGCCATGCCCCGCCTCTCGGACATCCAAGGCCGTATCGCCAGCATGGGCGAGTTGATGAACATCATGAGTGCGATGCGGTCGCTGGCGGGCATGCGCGTGCAAGAAGCGCAACGCGCCCTCCCTGGCATCCGCCGCTATGCCGGCGCCATGGAGGCCGGCATAGCAGGGGCGCTTATGCTCGTGGAGAGGCAGGTGCCCGGCTTGCAGGCGCAGGACGGCCGCCGCGTGCTCATTGTGTGCATGGCCGAGCATGGCTTCGTGGCGGGCTTCAATGAGCGCATTGCCGAAGCGGCCGAAGCAGAACTCAAGCAAGGCGATCTTCTGTTCGTGGTGGGGAGCCGGGGAGCGAGTTTTCTTTTCGAGCGGGGCCGCCGGGCGGCCTGGACGGAGCCGATGGCAACGCGGCTCGCGGCGGCCCCAGCCACTGCCGACCGGCTTGCCAAAGAACTTTATGCCAGGATAGCCAGGGGCGAGGTGGCGCGCGTAGAGATCATGTTCGGCCGCCACCGGCAGGGTAGGCAGCCTGCGATAGAACGGCGGCTGCTCCTGCCGCTGGACGCCGCCACTCTCAGCAAGGGCCGCACACGGCAAGCGCCGCTTAGCAATCTGAAACCCGAGGCATTGTTCGAAAAGCTCGCGGCCGAATACGTGTTCGCGCTTCTGACCGTGGCTTCCGTCGAATCCATCGCTAGCGAGAACGCCGCACGCTTCGCAGCCATGCAATCGGCCTGCGATAATGTCGAGAAAAAGCTGGAGCAATTGCAAGGCCAGGCACGGCAGGCGCGGCAGGAGGAGATCACCACCGAACTCGTGGATCTCGTCACCGGATGCGAGGCTATAGGAGCCAAAGGATTGCTGCGGGGATAAGCTCTGCCGGATGCCAGGTCCGGTATTCTCGAAGCTCGCTCCCCTCACCCTGTCCCCCATGGGAGAGGGGACGCTAGAAATCCAGCTGCGGACAGTTCAGGAGCCCCTTCTCCATCCGCATCCGCTTGCGGACACACCGAGACGCGAACTCGCCAAGGCGAGTTCGCGTGGAGAAGGATGAGGGGAGATTCCCTCTGTGCAAGGCACTACCGGGCGCCTATGCGCCTACGCGGGGACAGCGCTGCGGCAATATGTGCCGCCGCGAGTTGAACTGGCGGAAACGCCGGAGTAATCGGGATATGGGTTAGTTCCCCAGCGAACGAATGACTTGGTTATTGATCAGCCGCAGCGCATCGGTGCCGATTGCAGGCCCGCCACTGCGCGGAGCGAGCGCGATGTTAAGCGTGTGCGTCCTCGTTCCCGACGCGGAGAAGAAGGGCGTATTTCCGCCGCCGGACGGCCCCTTGAACTGCAACAGACTCCAGCTTGGCGAAATACCCGCACCGTAAGCCACCACGAAGGAAATCGAGTGCGCGACAGAGTTGATCGGCGGATCGATCTGGTTCGGCAATGCCGCCGCATTTTTCGCCGCCCGGTCTGCCGCCTGCGTAAGTGCGGTTGCGCACTTGGCGGACTGCGCCGGATAATCGTTGGCGTGAATGCCGTCCATCTCGTCGCTTAGGCTGTTGTAGGCCATTTCCATGGGGACGGTAACTTCCCCGCCCGGCTTGTTGAGTTCCGCCTGCAATTGCCCAAGCAAGGTCACCGCATTGCCGAGATTGACCTTGTACGCCGTGCACTTGTCCTCGTCTGCCTTATGGTTCTTCAGATAGGTATCGAACGATTTGCTCTTGGAGTATGCGGCCTTCAGATACGGGGCCAGAACGGGTTTGTATTTGCTGTCGTCCAGGACGCTCAACTTGTTCTGCAAATCGGCGTCAGCCGTGGCCATATTCTGGATGGCGGTGTCGATTTTCGCAAAGGAAGCCTTGGTCTTTGCCTGCAATTGCGACAACTCTTGCGCCCAGACGGCCGCCTCCTTGGCAATCTTATCCCTGGTCACGACGGCTTCCGCCTTCCCTTTCGCGCCGCCACGGGAAGGCCCTTGCACGCCTGCCGACTTGCCGCCGCCTCCGCCATAGGGATGGATGCCTGCCTGCAATTGGCCTGCCTCGACCGGGAAGAATGCGGAATCGACCCACTCCTTCAGGCCAAGATTGCCGGTAACGCCGGTTGCGCCGTCGAAATAGCAGGTTCGCTTCTCGGGCGGGAGGTTCGCCTCCATTTTGTCAAGCTGCTTACGCCAAACCTTCAGCTCGTCCAGCGCGATAGTAAAGCTCACCGTCTCGGCGCGGACGGCTTGGCCATTGAGATTGGCGGAGGCGCTAAACGTGAAAGTTTCGGCGACGCTCTGAATGATGTTCTTGTCTTGCAGAGCGGCCGTCTTACCGAGATACCGCGTGTAAGTCCCGTTCGGCGTAACGCCGGCATTGTCGTTGATTTGCAGCGACAGATCCGCGTGAGCCGTCCAGCTTGCCAGCCATCGGAAATCGCGCTGATCGACCTTCTTGTCGAACGCCTCGGACAGCTCGCACTTCACGCGCTGCACCACGTCCTTGATCATGATCTCGCTGTGCTCGGCGCCCGTCGCCTGCGACAGGTCCGGCGTAGACATGCACCCTGGGATTACGCCCACGCAGATAGGCAACAGGAACACCAACTTCTTCAACATACACATCTCCGAGTTTGCCGGAAGTTAGCACGCCGGCAAACTCCGTTACAATCGCAGAGGGGCCACACATTCTAATTTTTTATCTGCAATCTGGGCTTTAGTTGCTTGCGGTTGCGCAAGTCAAGCGCGCGCCACCGCAGCCGGTGAAGACTGCTTGCAATCCACCACGATGCGCATCGCGGCGGTTTCAGGTGCGCATGTCGAAGAGCAGAAACTCCGAGTCCTCAGGCGCTTGGAGGGCAATCTGCGCTTCGTTTTCGATGCCTGCGCCGTCCCCGGCCTTGAGAACCTCGCCGTTGAGCGCTACTGAGCCGCGCGTCACCTGCAGCCAGGCGCAGCGGCCGGCGGCAAGTGCGTGTGAAATCTCCCCGCCCACACGCAGCCGGCCAAGGCTCAGCGCCACATCCTGATGGACCGTTACCGAGTTGCCGCGCCCGTCGCGCGAGGCAATCAGCGTGAGCCCGCTCTCCGCCGGAGGCTCGAAGCTCTTCTGCTCGTAGCCAGGCCCGATGCCGTGGGTTTCGGGCTTGATCCAGACCTGCAGGAAATGCACGGGCTCGGTCTTCGAATGGTTGAATTCGCTGTGCTCGATGCCTGTGCCGGCACTCATGCGCTGCACCTCGCCCGCCCGGATTACCGAGCCGTTGCCAAGGCTGTCCTTGTGCTCAAGCGCTCCTTCGAGCACGCAGGTGACGATCTCCATATCGCCGTGCGGGTGGGGGGGAAGCCGGCGCCGGGCGCCACTCGGTCTTCGTTGATGACGCGAAGCGGGCCGAAGCCCATGTGCCTCGGATCGTGGTAATGCCCGAAAGAGAAGCTGTGCCGGCTGTCGAGCCAGGCGATCTGAGTAAGCCCCCGCTCTTCAGCCCTGCGAATCGAAATCATGGCCTGCTCCTTCAAAAATTTATGCTCAAAATGGAAGGTGGTTGCGCCAGAGCCGGCGGCAAGGCCAGCAAACGAACTGGTGATTGTGCGAGCCAGCCCGGACGGCGCTCAATCTTGCACCATTCGAAAATCCCCGGTCCTGACGTCACTTTCCCTGCTGGGCGAAGGACGGATGAGGGAGGCTTCAGCCGGCGCCGCACCACCTTTTAATCCTTTTGCTGTGCTGTGATTGCCACGCCCCGGAAACGGTGGATAGGCTCGGCTGAAGGTACAAAGAGCGGGGAGCATGCGGAAAATCGGCTTGGACAGGCGCCGGCTGCGCGGGGCTGCGTTGCACGCAATCAGACTCAGCGCCGCGGCGCTGCTGGCGCTTTGGGCATCGCACCGCATCGGGATGGCACTGCCGCTCTGGCCCGTGCTGGTGGCCCTGATCGTGACGCAGATCAGTCTTGGGCGCTCGCTGAAAGTGACGCTGGATTATTTCGCGGCAACGGTCGGCGGTGTGCTGTGGGGCGCGGCCGTCTCCATCCTCGTCCCGCATAATAGCGAGGCGGCACTTCTACTCGTGCTCTTTCTGGCCCTGGCCCCGATTGCCTTCCTGGCTGCCCTTTATCCCTGGCTCAGCGTCGGACCGGCCACCGCGGCTATTGTGGTTCTGATCCCGCAAGTGCTGCACACCACCACAATCGCTTCCGCGATCGAACGTGTGGAAGAAGTCCTGCTGGGCGGCCTGGCGGGGCTCCTCGTTTCCTTTGTATTCCTGCGGTCGAGTGCCTTCCAGCACGCCCGCGAGATCGCTGCGCAGACGCTTGAGAGCATGGCCCGTGCCATCCCGGAGCTGTTCGAGGGCTTCGAGCATGGCCTGAGCGAGGCCGAGGCGCATCGCGCCCAGGACGGCATCGGCCAGCAGCTCAACGCGCTGTTTTCCGTCACCGCCGAGGCCGAGCGCGAGCGCCCGTTGCGGCTGGCCGAAGACCCGCTGACGGGGCCGCTGTTCCGCACGCTTCTGCGGTTGCGCCACGATCTGGTGATCATGGGCCGCGCTGCACATTCACCGCTGCCGGCTCAGCTCAAGGAGCCGCTCCAGGCGCTTTTGCATAACGTAGGGCAGGAATTCGAAAACCGCCTTGCAGGCCTGTGCCGCGGCACTCATTGCCAAGCATAAACCGCCTTCACGCGAGGCGCTGGACGCCGCGCTCGCCAAATACACCGCGGAGATCGAAGCCTTACGGCGTGCAGGCCCGCTGCGCGAGTTGCCGGGCGAGGACGTCGAGCGGTTGTTCGCAATTGGCTTCGCCCTTGAGCAAATGCGCCTGAACTTGCGCGACCTGGACCGATGTATCGAAGAATGGGCCGCCCGCCGGGGATAATGGAGCCCCAACCGCTGGCGCCTTTTCACATTGCTTGAGCATTCGGTGCAGCCGGGATTTGACGAAGCACCGGAGGTGTGGAAGCCGCCGCCGCCAAGAACCGGAGTTGTGCGCGGCGGCTTTCTCACACCTATAACGCCCATCGGGGTTGAACGGGCGTCAGAGGCCGCGCGGATAAACGCAGATCCATGCGGGCCTATCAGGTGACGACGCTGGGCTGGCTGCGGCCGGTGAACTCGCTCACGCGGGCGAGCTCGCGGGATGTGGCGATCAGATCCGCCAGCGCGGCCTGCGTCTCCTGCGCGAGAAGGGCCGGGTCCGCCTCGTAGCGCTCGATGTAGACGCGCAAGGTGGCGCCCGTGGTGCCGGTGCCGGAGAGCCGGTAGACGATGCGCGCGCCGTCCTCGAAGATCACGCGCAGGCCCTGGTTCTGGGACACGCTGCCGTCGACGGGATCGGTGTAGCTGAAATCGTCCGCTTGCGCGACGCGCCGGCCGCCAACGCTTGTGCCGGCGAGGCCCGGAAGCCGCTCGCCAAGAGCCTTCATCAACGCGTGTGCGGCGGCCGTGGCGATGCCTTCATAATCGTGGCGCGTATAGTAGTTGCGGCCATAAGTAGCCCAATGCTCGCGCGCGATTTCCGCCACGCTTTGCCGCCGCGCCGCGATAACGCTGAGCCAAAGCAGCACCGCCCACACGCCGTCCTTCTCGCGTACATGATTGCTGCCTGTGCCGGCACTTTCCTCGCCGCAAAGCGTGATGCGCCCGGCGTCGAGCAGATTGCCGAAGAACTTCCACCCCGTTGGCGTCTCGAAGCAGGGCACGCCGAGCTTGGCCGCAACCCGGTCCACTGCCGCCGAAGTGGGCATTGAGCGCGCCACGCCCGCGATACCGTCCCGGTAGGCCGGCGCCAGATGCGCGTTCGCCGCCAGCATTGCCAGCGAATCCGATGGCGGGATGAACATGCCGCGGCCGATGATGAGGTTGCGGTCGCCGTCGCCGTCCGAGGCGGCGCCAAGGTCTGGTGCGTCCGGCCCCATCATCAGGTCCAAGAGGTGCTTGGCGTGCACCAGGTTGGGGTCGGGGTGATGGCCGCCGAAATCGGGCAGGGGCGTGCCGTTTTTCACCGTGCCCGCAGGCGCGCCCAGCTCGCGCTCGAAAATCGCGTGCGCGTAAGGCCCGGTGACGGCGTGCATCGCATCGAAGCTAAGCCGCAAGCCTCCCGCAAACGCCGCTTGCAGTGCATCGAAATCGAAGAGCTGCCGCATCAACCCGACATAATCTGCAACGGGGTCGAACACCTCGGCCACCATGCCGCCCACCTGCTGGCTGCCGGTGCGGCTGACATCTACATCGGGCGTATCCAGGGTCAGGATCTCGGCGATCTTGAGTGTCTCTGCATAGATCGCATCGGTGATCTTTTCCGGCGCCGGCCCGCCATTGGCCGCGTTGAACTTGATGCCGAAATCGCCGTCCGGTCCGCCAGGATTGTGGCTCGCCGACAGGATCAGCCCGCCGAAGGCCTCATGCTTGCGGATGACGCAGGAGGCGGCGGGCGTGGAGAGAATGCCCCCCTGCCCTACCAGGGCGCGGCCGAAGCCGTTAGCCGCGGCAATGCGGATCACGGTCTGGATCGCCTCGGCGTTGTAATAGCGGCCGTCGCCTCCAACCACGAGCGTGCACCCGCCGAAGCCTTCCGCGGGCCGCACGGCATTGAACACGGACTGCACGAAATTCGCGAGGTAATTGCCATGTGCGAACTCAGTAACTTTCTTACGGAGCCCGCTGGTGCCAGGCTTCATGCCGGGAATGGGGGTGGTGGCGATGCGTTCGATGGTCATTGGCGGTACCTTGGAAATTCCAGAATTGGATAATCGTGCTGGCCGTGGCTGCCAAGCGGTTTAATGACAATGATGGTTGGGAAGATTTGGAACGCAAGTTCTGGCGGCTGGCAAGAAGGAAACGGCCCCGATCCAGGCGGCGCGACAGCCCCGCATAAGGAAGGAATGGGCTTCAAGTGGGCCTAAACCAAGACGAAGCGGGCGGTCTTATAACAGTCACGGCTCCGCCAGCCTCCTGCCAAGTCAGAAGACGGAAAAAGGACAAGATCCGCCGCCAAGAGGTGCGCCCGCGCCAACAATGCAACCGTCCTCTTTTAGCCTGGAGCACGCCCCGATGCGAACACCTGCCCTTATTCTACTTTGCTCGTTGCTGCCCGCGAGTGCCTTGGCGAAAGATGCAGCCGGGCTGTTCGGCAAGCCGGCCAAGGTCGCGAAGGTTCCGCTTCCCGCCGATCCGCAGAACCCGCAGAACCCGCAGGCCAAGGCCACCGTTTCCTGTTTCTACTTCAATGGCTTCGCCGCAAAGCAGATCGACCGCGGCGAGGTCGGCGCGGAACTCTCCATCGTCCCGCTTTCGAACGGCGCGGAGGCCTACAAATGCCGTGAGGCAGCCGCGCCGGGCGAAATCGCCATCGATGCCAAGGATTGGTCCGGCTATTTCAAGGGCGCCAAGGGCTCCTACATCTTTTTCGACGCGGATGACGGCCATAATGGCGGCGTGGGCTTCGCCGTTTTCACTCCGGATGGCAAGAAGCTGTTCGACGACATAGCAACAGACCTGCACGCCGTTGAGCTGAAGCCGGCTGGGCTCACGCTGCGCTATACGCGGGTTTACGCTGCGGAGTGCTCGCTCTACGCCGATCCGGCCAGCTGCTGGGCAAAGGTGAAGCAGGCCACGGGACTGACGCAAGGCCCCGCGCCCGATTGCGCCGCGGCCTATAAGGCCGAGGAGAAAAGGATGAAGGGGACGCCCAATCAGGCCAAGGTCGCCTCCATTCCAAGCGCGGTGGATTACGAGGCGGTGGTGACGCTCGAAGGCGGCCAAAGCACGATCTCGGCCGCTCCGGGGAAAGTTGCCTGCCGGCTGCCGGACTGATGGGTGCAGGGGCGTCTGGATAGCCCCTTAGCCGTTGGTGGGAGCTGTGCCGGCCTCGCGCGGGCCGGCGCCGATGGAGGCCAGTTCCTCGCGCACGCTTAAGAAATTGACGAAGTTCGCCTCGGACACAGTGCCAGCGAGCTTCGAGCCTTCGAGCACAGCCAGATGCCCGGTGCCGTTCGATTGCAGCTTGCGCAGCGCCTCGATGGCGGGGGCTGCCGGCGAAACCACCGTGTCGTGCGTGAAGCTCGCAGCGATGGCGCGCGCATAGGTCTCGTTCCACTGCGATTGCGGAACCTTCTTGATCTGCTCCGGCCCTACATAGCCAATGGTCTGGCCGTCGCCGGCAATGATCACGAATTTGCGGTTCAGCCTGTAAAGATAGTCGTTCACCAGCTCGGCGACGGTGATGCCGGGCGGCGCGGAAAGCGGCGCGCGCTCCATCAAATCCGCAACCGTCGCATCCTTGAGGCTCAGCGCGGTGGCGGTCTGGTTGCGGGCCTGCGAGGCGGCGGCGGCCAGGAACACGCCAATGAGCATCTGCCAGCTGCCAGCAAGCCTGTCGCCCGAGATGAGCAGGGCAAAACCCGACAGCACGAGGAGTGCGCCGAAGCCTGTGCCGAACCAGCAGGCGATGCGGGTCGCGCGCATCAAATTTCCAGTGCGCCACCAGATGAGCGAGCGCAGCACGCGCCCGCCATCGAGCGGGAAGGCCGGAACGAGATTGAACAGCGCCAGCACGGTGTTGGTGATCGTGAGGAAGGCCAGCACCGCCTCGATCCCGCCCAAGCCTGCCGCCTCGGCGCCGATTGCGGCAACGAAACAGCTTGCGGCTATGGAGATGCTTGCGACGGGGCCTACGATGGCCACCCAGAATTCCGAGCGCGGGTTCGCCGGCTCTTGTTTCAGTTCGGCCACGCCGCCGAAGATGAATAGCGTGATGCCGCCAATCGGCAGGCCGAAGCTGCGCGCCACCACCGCATGCGCCAGCTCGTGCAGGATAATCGAGAGGAAAAGCCCCGCCGCGCCAACGATAGCCATGGCCAGATATGCCCGCCAGCCGAGATGCTGAACCTGCTCGGGGAAATACCGCGTGCTGAGCGTCAGCACAAGGTAGAACGCCAGGAAGAACCAGGAGATGTCGATGCTGACGCTGAAGCCCAGCAGTGAAAATAGACGAATGCGGGCCGGAAACATACAGCTCCTCCAATGCGGGTGCGGCTAGCAGATACGTAGCTCTAGCACGGCTTCGGTCCTGCCCGCGAACCCCTGCCGTTTGCGGGCAGGCACTTGCGGGATGCCACACTAGACACCCCGCGGGAAATCCTACCCCGTTTGCCGCGGGCGTCAGTAGGATTTCCCGCGGATAAGGTGCACTAGTAACGTATTGACTTTAGTACAGCTTTTCAGAGGCAAGTTCGCTTTCGAGCGTGCGGCAAATGGGGGGCGAACTTGCCTCCGGCTGTACTAGCGGGTCTCAATCGGTGCTGCCCGCCATGCTTATGTGAAACGGCGCGCGCCGAAGTTCAAGCGCTGCCTGAAACTTGGTCTGTTGATGGGGCGTCCAGCCCGGTTTGTCAAATTTCGCCGGCCTTAAGAAACAACCTCGCCGCCATGAGAATTTGGAGAACTTGGCGAGGGAGAGGATGAGTCCGGCCAAGCTTGGCACGGCCAGTGCGTCTGGCACACCAAGGCGGTTGCCGGGATAGTCCCAGAAGCTGACCGCCCGCTTGGCGCCGCGGCGGCCTTCGCATCCAAACGTTGTGTGGACAGCGGGGCCGCTCCCGGAGGCCACGGGCTGACCGCAATCGCCGGAAAGCATGACGGCCGTCAAGGAAGCAAAGGCAGGCAATCGGCCTTTCTTGCGGGGTTACCCGAATCCCCAACCCGCGCAAGGAGAACGCAACCCGTGTTTTGCAATCAATGTGAACAGACCGAACGCACCGGAGCTGGCCGGCTGCATGACCGCCCGAGGCAGTTGCGGAAAGGACGCCGCCACGTCGGACCTGCAGGATCTGCTCATCCACGCCATCAAAGGCATCGCCCAATATAACCGCCGCGCACGCGATCTTGGCGCACCGGTTGACGCCGCAAGCCGCTTCATCCTCAAGGGGCTGTTCACGACGCTGACCAATGTGAATTTCGACGCGAACAGCTTTGTTGCAATGCTAGCGGAAGCGGCGAGCCTGCGCGATCGGACGAGGGCTGCGTATGAAGCGGCGGCGGCAGGCAAAACGCAGGAGGTGCTCACCGGCCCTGCGGCATGGCAGCCGGCGGCCAGCCTCTTTGGCCTGCTCACCCAGGCCAAAGACATCGGCATCAACGCCGGTCTCGAAACCGCTGGACCTGACGTCATCGGCCTGCGGGCGCTGATCCTTTACGGCCTCAAAGGCGTATGCTCGTATGCCTATCACGCGCAGATGCTGGGCCATGAGAGCGCCGATGTATATGCTGGCATCGAGAAGGCGCTGGACTTCCTCAGCAACGAGCCTACGGACATCGGCGTCCTGCTGGACGAGGCGCTCGAACTCGGCCGCCTCAATCTCGCGGTCATGGAGATGCTCGACGCCGCCAACACCGGTACGTTCGGCGCGCAGCAGCCAACGAACGTCCGCGTGACGCCGGTCAAAGGCAGGGCCATCCTCGTGTCCGGCCACGATCTCGCCGACTTGGCAGCGCTGCTCGAACAGACGAAGGACACCGGCATCAACGTGTATACCCACGGCGAGATGCTGCCCGCGCACGCCTACCCCAAACTCCGCGCCTATCCGCATCTGGCCGGTAATTACGGCGGCGCATGGCAGGACCAGCGGCTCGACTTCGCCGCCTTTCCCGGCCCGATCCTGATGACAACCAACTGCATCATCAAGCCGCATTCGAAATATCAGGAGCGCATTTTTACCGCCGGTCCGGTGCAGTGGCCGGGCGTGCGGCATCTGGAACACGGCGATTTCTCGCCCGTCATCGAGGCCGCTCAAGCGTTGCCCGGCTTCCCCGCGGACGAGCCGGAAAAGCGCATCACCATCGGATTCGGCCACGATGCTGTGCTGGAGGTGGCGGACAAGGTCGTAGCGGCGGTGAAATCCGGCGCCATACGCCATTTCTTCCTCATCGGCGGCTGCGACGGCGCCGCGTCCGGGCGCAACTATTACACGGAATTTGCCAGCCAGACGCCAAACGATACCGTGATGCTCACACTGGGCTGCGCCAAATACCGCTTCAACAAGCTGGATTTCGGCGATATCGGCGGCATCCCGCGCTTGCTCGACATCGGCCAGTGCAACGACACCTACTCGGCCATCAAAATCGCCACGGCGCTGGCCGGCGCCTTCGATTGCGGCGTCAACGACCTGCCGCTGTCGCTGAATATCTCGTGGTTCGAGCAGAAAGCGGCGGCCGTGCTGCTGACGCTCCTGGCGCTGGACATCAAGAACATCCGCCTCGGGCCAACGCTGCCAGCCTTCCTGACGCCGAACCTGATCGATGTGCTGGCGAACCGCTACGGCATCCAGACCATCGGCGAGCCGGGCGCGGATATCGAGGCTGCGTTGCATAAAGCCGCCTGACCGGCATCGCCGCCGGGGAGCGCGAGGTCCCCGGCGGTCCAGCCGCTCACAGATTGTATTCACGTAGCTTGTTCACCGAGGGCACGGCGATCTTGCGGCCCTCGACGCCGATCAGCCCGGCGCGCGTCAGCTCCGTCAAGGCGCGCGACAGCGTTTCCGGCGCGAGGTTCAGCCGCGAGGCAATCACATGTTTCAAGGCCGGCAGAACGATCCCGGCCGCCGCCTCATCGCCAGCCTCGGGGCACTGCTGCAGCAGATAGCCGATAACGCGCTGGATGCTGGAGCCGAGCGAATACGCCTCCACATCCTGCACCAGCGAATGCAGTTTCATCGACAGTCCGGCCAGCATGTGCCGTGCGAACGAGGCATCCTCCACCAGCATTGTGCCGATCCGGTCGCGCGGCACGTGGAGGACCAGGCTGCCGGCCAGCGCCTCCGCCGTTACCGGATACGGCCAGGCCGAGGAACATCACCGCCTCGCCAAAGCTCTGGCCCTGGCTGATGATTTCGATGATCTTCTCTTCGCCCTGTGCCGATTGCACGGCCAGCTTGATCTGGCCGAAGACCACGATATGAAGACCCGTCACCGGATCGCCTTTGAGGAACAACACTTCGCCTTTCGCCAAACGGCGGGGCTTGATGTCCGGCAGCACTTGCGCCATCTGTCCGCTGTCCAGGGCCTGGAACAGCGGCAGTTGGGCGGCGATGTGCTCGATATTGTAAGACATACGTTGTGTTATCCCGGCGCTTAGCGAGATGTCCAGTCCGGAAGAACGGCGCCATTGCCACAAACCCAACGATCGCCCGAGTCAGCTGCAAGCGCACTACTCTCCCTTCGCCCTTAACAAGAGACAATGCCGTCTCGTATTTTCCAACCGCCTTTGTGGCTTGGCTCCCGCAGCGCCGCCAGCCGCGCCGCTATTGCGTCCAGCGCCGGCGCATGCCGGTTTAACAAATCCTTCGCTTCGCGTAAGGTGCGATCATGGTTAATAACGGCATGGTTAACGCATGCCGCCCATGCGAATTTCGTGCGCATTTCTGCGAAATTTTCCCCGCTTTTGGCCGATTTCCTCAATTCAAAACTCCTTTTAAATATACCCGCAGTTTTAATGTTAACCATACGCACGCCTCGTCCAATCCGTCTACTTCCTTATTGTGCCGTTATATATCAATGCGTTACTGATGTTAAATATTTCTCAAGGAGTATTCGATACAATTGCCCCTTAAATGAAGCCCCTTCGATCGCAGCGATTTGGGTAACAAGCGCGGCAATGTTCGGTTAAGGGGCGGTAAATCGATTGGCGTAAGGCATGGCGCAGGCTCGGCCGCTATGGCAAGGTGTGGTCCGATAGGAGGGGTTCCATGTCCGATATTTTCCAGCTCTCCCCGAAGGCCGCCGATTATAAGGCCAGGCTCGAACGCTTCATGGACGGGCACATCTATCCCAACGAACAGGCGCTGTTCAACGCCGCCGACCATCAGCCAGACCGCTGGGAGCCGCTTAAGCTCTTGCGGGAGATCAAGGAAAAGGCGAAGGCCCAGGGGCTTTGGAACCTGTTCCTGCCCGATAGCGAGCATGGCGCGGGGCTCACCAATCTCGAATACGCGCCGCTGGCGGAGATCATGGGCCGCTCGCATTGGGGGCCGGAGGTGTTCAACTGCTCGGCACCCGACACGGGCAACATGGAGGTGCTGGTCCGCTACGGGAGCGAGGCGCAGAAGGAGCGGTGGCTGAACCCGCTTTTGGCGGGCGAGATCCGCTCGGGGTTTGCTATGACCGAGCCGGGGGTGGCCTCGTCCGACGCCACGAATATCTCGATCTCGATCAAGAAGGACGGCGGCGATTACGTCATCGACGGGCGCAAATGGTGGACGTCTGGCGCCGGCGACAAGCGCTGCAAGATCCTGATCCTGATGGGAAAAACCGATCCAGACAATCCGGACGTGCATAAGCAGCAATCCATGATCCTGGTGCCCATGGACACAGCCGGCGTCAAGAAGGAGCGCATGCTGCCGGTGTTCGGCTATCTCGATGCGCCGCACGGCCACGGCGAGCTGAGCTTCACCGATGTGCGTGTGCCGCAAGCGAACGTGTTGCTGGGCGAAGGCCGCGGCTTCGAAATCGCCCAAGGCCGCCTTGGGCCGGGCCGCATCCATCACTGCATGCGTACCATCGGCCGGGCCGAGCGGGCGCTCGAAAAGATGTGCAGGCGGCTGCAAAATCGAGTCGCTTTCAGGCGGCCGGTCGCGGAGCAAGGCGTCTGGATGGAACGCATCGCCGAAAGCCGCATGATGATCGACCAGGCGCGGCTTCTGACGTTTAAGGCGGCGTATATGATGGACACGGTGGGCAACAGGGCCGCCCGCGCCGAGATCGCGATGATCAAGGTCGTGGCGCCGAATATGGCCTGCAAGGTGATCGACTGGGCCATCCAGGCGCATGGCGGGGCGGGCATTTGCGACGATTTCGGCCTGCCCTACGATTACGCATCAATCCGCACGCTGCGCATCGCCGACGGCCCTGACGAGGTGCACCGCAACCAGATCGCCAAGCTGGAACTGCGCAAATACCAGATACGATAGGCGCTCGCGGGAAGCGCTTTTGCTCAATACCTAGTACGCCCCGCAGGAAATCCTGACCCGTTTGCGGTTGGCGCTTACAGGATTTCCGGCGGATCGGGCCTACTAGCAGATCTTTGTTGCTAGTGCAGCTTAGCGGCTAGAAATTCGCTTGCGAACTCGCGGCAAACGGGTGCGAACTTCCGGCCGGCTGCACTAGCCATCATAGCCGCGCAAGCGGGTATCTATATAAAAGCTCGTTCTGCCTTGCGAATATGGATTCCCGCTTTCGCGGGTGCGACGGCTCGCAGCGAAACGGCGCGTTTTTCTTACGAAAAAAGGCCGCGGTACTCATCGCGCAGCAAATTCTTCTGCACCTTACCCATAGTATTACGGGGGAGGTTTTCGACGAATACGAGACACTTCGGCAGTTTATAATTAGCAAGCCGCTTCTTGAGCGGCTCCATTATATCCACCTCGGTGAGGGCCGCATTTGTCTTTACCACCACCGCGACGACGCCTTCGCCGAAATCGGGATGCGGAACGCCGATCACCGCGCTCTCCGTGACCCCATCCAGCCGGTCGATCTCACTCTCGACCTCCTTCGGGTAGACGTTATAACCGCCTGAAATCACAAGATCTTTTCCGCGCCCAACGATATGAACGTAACCTTGTGCATCGATCCTGCCGAGATCGCCCGTGATAAAAAAGCCGCCCTCGCGGAACTCCGCCTCGGTCTTCTCCGGCATGCGCCAATAGCCCTTGAACACATTAGGGCCGCGCACCTCGATCATGCCGATTTCGCCCGCGCCCAGGACCTCGCCTGTCTCGGGGTTTGCGATACGCACCTCCACGCCGGGCAGCGGAAAACCCACCGTGCCCGCCACGCGCTCGCCCTCATAGGGGTTCGAGGTGTTCATGCCGGTCTCGGTCATGCCGTAGCGTTCGAGAATGGTGTGGCCAGTGCGCTCGCGGAACTGCCGGAACGTCTCCGGCAGGAGCGGCGCCGACCCCGAAATGAACAGCCGCACGCCCTGCGCCGCCTCGCGCGTAAGCCTTTGATCCGCCAGCAGGCGCACATAGAAGGTCGGCACGCCCATCATCACGGTGGCGCGCGGCAGGAGCCGGAAGACCTCGTCCGCATCGAACTTCGGCAGAAACAGCATCGAGGCGCCGGACATCAGCGCCACGTTGCTGGCCACGAACAGCCCATGCGTATGGAAGACCGGCAGCGCATGCAGCAGCGCGTCGTCAGCGGTGAACCGCCAAGTTTCAATCAGCGCATGCGTGTTCGTGGAAAGGTTGGCGTGCGTGAGCATCGCACCTTTGGAACGGCCCGTTGTGCCCGACGTGTAAAGTATGCCGGCGAGATCGTCCGGCGCACGCGGAACATCCGCAAAGGCGCTGGCCTGCACGGCGGCGAGCGGCATCAGGCTCCCCTCGCCTGCCGCACCCAGCGTACGGCAATGGGCAACGCCAGCATCCGCGCAAAGCGCGGCACCTTTCGCCTCGTCCTTCGGGCGGCAGACGAACAGCGCCGGCTCCGCATCCGTCAGAAAATACTCAAGTTCGGCCGGCGTGTAGGCGGTATTGAGCGGCAAATAGGCCGCGCCCGCGCGCAGGCACGCCAGGTAGAGAAACAGAGCCTCGGGGGACTTATCAACCTGGACGGCAACCCGGTCCCCAGGCTTCACGCCCAGCCCTGCAAGCGCATTCGCAAGCTGCGCCGTCTGGTCTTCGATATCGCCAAAGCGATAGCGCTTGCCGCCCGCGGTCTCGATGGCGGTCTTTTCCGTATCCCGCCAGTGGCCGTTTAGCTCCGAAAAAAGGTTCGCTGAACTTTGCACTTTTCTTTCCCGTTTTGCCCGGCCGGTTCGCATAGCAAAAACGGCGCGCCTACACAATATGCCACGTTGTAGCTAATCCGTCAGCCGGCATCCCGGCTCAGTAGGGCGTGCGATCCTTGCGGGTAAAAACCCAGCCGCCATCCGCACCCAATGCAGCTTCGATATCGTCGTTTGGATAGCTGCCCTCGTCTCCGGCGGTCCGGTCGCCCACTTCCAGGAAAACAACGTCCTGGCCGGTCCGGTTGACCAGTTGATGCGCGGCGCCCTCTGCCGGGAAACCCGCGCACATGCCTGGCCCAAGCTGCATCTCGCCCGCATCGGTAACGAGCGTTGGCCGGCCCTCCAGGATGAAAACGAACTCGTCCTGCTTGCTGTGGCGGTGCAGAAGCGCGGACTCGCCGCCTGGCGCGAGCCGCGTCAGGTTCACGCCGAAATTCTTGAGGCCGAACACATCGCCCAAAGGCCGCTTTACCCGCTTGCTCATGCGGCTGAAAAACGGCTCGGGGTAGCTCGATGGCTTGGTCCGCGCGGGGGCCTGCGCTGCCACGATGGCAAGCGGTTTCCGCGGTGCGCCGCCCGTCATTCAACAAGCCTCATCTGCCGTGCGGCCATCACTCAGCGTGATGGCACACCGCCTCGATGTTGTAGCCGTCGGGATCGAGCACGAAGGCGCCGTAATAGTTCGGGTGATAGTGCAGCCGAAGCCCCGGCGCACCGTTATCGCGCCCGCCCGCGGCCATGGCCGCCTCGTAGAAGGCATCGACCACCGCGCGGTTGTCTGCCCGGAAAGCGATATGCACGTTCGAAGCCTGCGGCTGGCCCGCGCCGATCCAGAAATCCGGCTTGGGCGGTATACCGAACCCCACGGCGAAGATCGCACCGCTAACGCCCGCGGGCAGTTCCACGATTGGCACGTACCCCAGCGGCGTGAGCGCCTTTACATAGAACGCCCTGCTCCGCTCCAAATCGCTGACAGCGATGCCCGTATGGTCGATCATGACCGCTCCTGCTTCCTATCGTCCTTGCCTGGATCGAGGCTCACGGACGTGTCCATATCCAGTATGTTAACCAAATTCGCAAGCATTTTCCCGTGTGCGTATGGTATTTTGATGTTGAACTAATTTAGCAGATGCTCCTTGAGGAAGGCTTAATAGACGGTCGCACGGATTAGACGATTGATCCACAATGCAAAAATTACATTGAATACAGCCGGGTCGCGGAGCGTTCATGATTAATATTAAAACTGCGCGTATATTTGGAGAGTAGGCCGCAGGACTTTCACCCGCAGCCTCTCGCAGAACGGTGCGTGAGCCTCTCAACTCACACCGCTCCCATCAAGCAAACGCACCCGCCATCCCCGTTTTCCAGTGTGCGAAGAGCTGCGGGCATTTCCGGGAGACTTCGATCATGAAGCCCCCCGCCCGCGTCTTGCTTTCCCGGAACCGCTTGTACTTCCTCTTCGCCCAGGCAACCAGCGACATGTCGATATACCTGTATAGCGGACCCAAAGCCGAAGGCTGGAACCGCCCAAAGTACGCAATCCATCCACGGAGAATGGGATTGAGCTTCGAGGCGATATCCTGAAGGCTGAGGTCCGTGCGTTTCCGGTAGTTCAAGCGGCGCGCCTTCTGGCGCATCGCCGTGAGAGCCGCCGGGCTGACCGCGGCCGTGAAGCCGGTAAACAGTTTGCCTGTCTTGTTCTTCACATAGCGGCCCCGGAACTCATAGCCAAGAAAGGTGAACTTGGTATGTTCATGCGTTCCGGTGCGTCTTCCATCTTTGCAGTAGACAATCTTGGTCTTTGCTGGATGCATTGTCAGGCCACACGCCGCGAACCGCGCTTCCAGCGCAGCCTTAATCGCTTGCGCCTCCTTCACGCTTTCGCAGTGCACGAGTCCATCGTCCGCATACCGGCACCAGGGAGCCTCCGGATAGGTCCGCGTCATCCAGACGTCGAATGTATAATGCAAGAAGAGATTGGCCAGCAGCGGGCTGATGACGCCCCCTTGCGGAGTTCCCCGTGTACGCTGCACAAGGGTTCCATCCTTAAGTTGCAAGGGAGCCGTAAGCCACCGCTCGATATAGAGCCTCACCCATTTGCAATCCGTATGCTTATCTAGTGCCTTCAGCAATAGCCCATGCTCGATGTTGTCGAAGGACACCACCACACACTACCCATCACCGTAAGTTTTCGGGATCGGCGACGATCCTGCGTCCGTCTCATCCGCTGGAAGGGCAGGCATTGTCCATCATGGGCGGCATGCGGCGCGGCGGCGCTCAGCTTCTGCTGCTGATCCTGCCGGATGGCAGCCGTTCACTTATTCCGGCTGAGTGGACCGATTGGCAGGCGGAGGACGCTGGAAGCGTACCCGCTTCGAGCCCTCAAGAAGCATGCTTTGTTCCGCTGGCGGCCTGCTCCAGGTCCGCGAGATCGCTGACGCTCTCCTCAAGCGCGGGCCAATTCCCGGGCCCGGCGCATCAAGCCATGAGGAAAGTCATGCAGCTGACCCTTGCCCTTCCCGAGCCTCCCCCGCCGCCGCCCGCGCCAGAGGTGGCAATCGATCCCCAAGCCTGCCGGACAGCGCAGGAGATACTTGTGCGCATCCTCGCTCAGGCCGCCGGAACGACGAAGCCGGAGGAGCACGGCCATGAATGACGCCGCAAAAATTACCGCCTCGCATCTGCGGCGCATGGCCTATGTCTATTTGCGGCAGTCCAGCGCTGCTCAGGTGGAACACAACCGGGAATCCACCCGGGCGCAATATGCCCTGGCTTCCAGGGTGAGCGAGCTTGGCTGGCCGGCGCAGCAGATCGCCGTCATCGATGAAGACCTCGGCCTCTCGGGTTCCGGCGCCGTCGAACGCGCGGGCTTTGGTAAGCTCACCACCGAGGTAGCGCTGGGACACGCCGGGATCGTGCTTGGCATCGAGGTCTCGCGCCTTGCCCGTAATAATGCCGATTGGCACCGCCTCATCGAACTCTGCGGCCTGACGGATACGCTGATCGGCGATGCCGATGGCATCTACCACCCGGCCATGTTCAACGACCGCCTGCTGCTTGGGCTCAAGGGGGCCATGAGCGAAGCCGAACTCCACATCCTCCGTGCCCGCCTCAATGGCGGAATCCGGAACAAGGCAGCGCGCGGCGAACTCCGCCGCGGCCTGCCCGTGGGCCTCGTCTGGGGCGAGGCGGACGGCGAGGTGCGCTTTCATCCCGACGAAGCCGTCTGCGCCGCCATCCGCACCGTCTTCAGCCGTTTCGCCGAGCTTGGCTCGGCCCGCCGGGTCTGGCTCTGGCTGCGCTCGGAAGGCCTGAAATTCCCGCTGCAGCGCCATTACGGCGCACCGATCCGCTGGATCGATCCAAGCTACACCGCCGTCTACCATGTGCTGACCAATCCGGTTTATGCGGGTGCCTATGCTTACGGCAAAACGCGCCGCGAACTGACCCTGGATGCGGCGGGCCAGCGCAAAAGACGCACGCGCAAGCTTGCCCCCGAAGAATGGCAGGTGCTCATTCGCGAACACCATCAGGGCTTCATCGGCTGGGATACTTATGAGAGCAACCGCGCAAGGATCGCCGCCAACACCAAACCGCGGCCTCATCAGGCCGGGAGCGGCGCCGTGAGAGAAGGCAGCGCACTTTTGCAGGGCATTGCTGTGTGCGGCCATTGCGGGCGAAAATTGCGCACGCATTATACCGGCCGCACAGCGTCCCCAGGCTACCACTGCTCAGGCAGGCAAATCGTTGAAGGCCGTGGCTGTTATTGCCTCAGCATCGGCGCGATGCAAGTTGACGGGGTGGTAACGCGCGCTGTGCTTGAAGCGCTCGCTCCCCTGGGTATTGAGGCAGCGCTCGCCGCCGCAGAGCAGGCCGAAGCCGGCCGCGATGCTGTGCTCGAACAGTGGCGCCTGGCCGTCGAGCGGGCGGCCTATGAGGCGCAGCGCGCTGAACGGCGCTATCGTGCAGTCGATGCCGAAAACCGCCTTGTCGCCCGTGGCATCGAGGCCGAATGGGAGCAGCGGCTGCGGGAGCTTGAACAGGCCAAGGCCGAACTCTCCCGCCGCGAGCAGCGCCAGCCCAGAACGCTGAGTGCCACGGAGCGGCAGCACTTGCTGGCGCTGGGCGCCGATCTGCCGCAAGCCTGGCAGGCGCCAACCACGACGGCGCGCGACAAAAAGGAGCTGTTGCGCGCTATCCTTGAGGAAGTCATCGTCGCTGTCCAAAAGCAGGAAGGCCGCGCCCAGCTCACTTTGCGCTGGCGCGGCGGCGCGATCACCGGCATCGCGCTCGATCTGCCGCGGCACCGGCAAGCCGCGGTGCGCACGGAGGAAGACACCATAGACCTTCTGCGGCGGCTGGCTGCCCATTATCCCGACGCCATGATCGCGGGCATCCTCAACCGGCAGGGGCGGCACACGGCCTATGGCCACCGGTTCACCGCCAGCCGCGTTTCCAGCCTGCGTCAGAACTGGAAAATACCCTGCTATCAGCGGCCTGCAGTAAAGCCCGAGGGCGAGCTTCTGACCGTTCAGAAGGCGGCGCAAGAGCTTGGCCTTGCCGCCTCCACCGTTCACCGCTGGCTCCAAGAGGGCGTCATCCAAGGCGAGCAGCTCACGCCTGGCGCGCCCTGGCGTATCCGTATCACCGCTGATCTACGCCAGCGCATTGCTGAGGAGGCGCCTGAAGGCTACCTCACGATGTACCAGACCATGCGCCTCTTGGGCGTCTCGCGCCAGACGGTGTTGCAGCGTGTCAAGCGCGGCGAGATCGAAGCGTTGCATGTCCGCAGCGGGAGGCAAAAAGGCTTGCGTCTCAAAGTGATACAGCGTCAGCAAGACCTATTCGAACAACTCTGAAAAAGCTGGGGTGCAGTATGAAGCAGGATCCAACAGTGCTTTGATATCGAACTCCAGAACCCAATCATACTTCCAGCAACGCTCGCGCGTGACCGCCACTGCGTCCAGCGCGGATTTCTCCGGCCGGTAGCCATGGGAGTCCGGAAGAAAGACAGGCTCCAGAATAGGCTCAACCTAAAAACGGCAGTTGACCTCCACACCTCGCAAATTCGAAGCGTCCGCTCAACCTATTGATGTGGGTTCTGCCGGTCAGGCCGGTGCCATAAGGCGCGGCGGAGCGCGCAGCTGGCGCCCGCCGAGCCAGGAGCGGGCCGCATGGGAGAGGATTCGGCGCCAGCGCTGGTCCGCGGTCAACTGCTCCGCATTTTGAACAAGCTCGCCAAGGAAGCGGGCGATGCCGGAGAGCACGTTCGCCGCCCAACCGGCCTTGGCGTGCGAACTGGCCACACGCAGCGTGGTCTGCCTGGCGTGGCGGCTGCGCTCCGCGATGGCGGACAGCAGCAGCGGCAGGCTAGTGATGGCCTCCAAATGCTTGCCGGGTTCGGCCAGCCGCACAAACAAGTTCCACCAATTGTAGACGAGCGCGATGAAGCGGGCCATGGTCCGGCAGCGGGCAAGATCGCGGGTGGTGAAGCCTGCCCAGCCCCATTGGTTTTTCAGTTCGTCGAAGGGGTTTTCGCAGTCCGCCCGGTCGCGGTAGAGCTGGGCGAGCGCCAGAACCTCCTCCTCAAGGGAAGTGACGAGCACGCCGTATTCGTAAGCCTCCGCGTCTGGCCCGATCTCGATGAAGCCGAGTGACAGCTGACCGTTGTCATTGCGCCCAGCGATGGCAATGCCCTCCTTCAGCCGGCGGCGCAAGATCACCACCCAGCGCTGACGGCTCCAGCCTTCGAGGCGCAGCGTGTCCTCCCGTCCCTGCCAGCCCTGGCCTGCGTCAGTCCAATCGCCCTTGGAAAAAGTCTTCTTGATCAGCTTCTTGACGTTAGCAGTCAGGCGCAGCCTGAACAGATAGGGCAGCCCTCTCTGTTCGGCCCCGCTCATCACCGCCTCCGTGCCGAAGCCGCTATCGCCGCGCAAAAATGCCGGCCAGCAATCGCGCGGAATGCGATCCACGAGCGCCCACAGTCCGGCTGCCGCATGCTTCGATGCATGCTCGTTGCCTGGCGCAACCCCGGCATCGAGCACCAGCCGCAGACCGGCCAGCGTATAAGTGTGGTAGACATGGCTGGGCAGGCCCGGCTTCTTGGGGTTGTAGCCAAGCACGGCCCCTTCCTGATGGCCGTAGAGCGGCTTGACCGTCGAATCCGTATCCATAGCCCACGGCTCGCCCAGCAACGGCGCTGTGCAGTAATCGAGATGGCGTTGCAGCCATTCCCTGCCCTCGTCTTCTGGGATGGCTTTGAAGCCGCGGCGGACCGCATCCTCGCTGACGATCTTCTCCATGCCCAACAACTCGGGCAGCACGCCGTCGTTCCGCAGCGCCGTGATGTGGGCGTAACGCTTGTGCCCAACCACGATGGACAGCATCGTTGTGCCAAGCACATCGCGCTTATCCGGCGCGTTCGGGCTCGTATAGGCGAGCGGGCAATCGGCTACGAGCGCATCGAACAGCCCCGCCACCTTCAGAAATTCGATGAAGAACGGGAGCTGTCCATAGGGTGTCAGCGGCGCCGTGGGGTCCCATTCAACCCGCACAGGGCCTGCCCAGGTATCGAGCGTTGCCGGTGCCAACGCGGTGTCTTGTACAATCGCCGGTTGATCACCCGCTGGGTGAACCGGAAGGTGGTGCATATCTTGGCTCATGTCCCTGAGAATGCACGAGTCTCAGGCGAAATTGGCCCAGTCAACTGCCGGATTTAGGCTCAAGCACCATCTTGACCACCATCTGAGCCACACGATCCGAGACCGTAGGGACGCCAAGTATTCTTTCCCCGCCACTCTTCTTTGGAATGGCAACCGCCTTGACCGGCGGCGGGAAGTAGGTCCCTGAAGACATACGGTTCCAGATCTTGTAAAGATTATCTCCTAGCTTCGATTCGAACTGCCCTATCGTCTCCTTGTCAATTCCAGCACCTCCCGCATTACTCTTGACAGCACGGAAGACCGCCGCAACCAGTCCTTTTGGAATGTTGAATGGTCTTGCTACACTCATACGCCTCCTCCTGTTTCCAGTTGGACGCACAATGCAGCCGCTTGATCCAGCCCCTTTGCTCCAGCCGCATTACCGGCCTTCATCGCTCCTACGAGCTGGTCCGCCCCAGGTCTCGGCATCGGTACTCTCGCCTCATGGCTTTCACCACTTGAACTTCTCCCTTGGCATCCGAGCCCTGGTTCCCGTAGTTCCGCACAAGAGCCTGGACCGGGTTCACGCCCCCTATACGCAGGCTGCCGCACGCCCAGTAACCAAGTACCCGGCGCACTTGTCCCAGAAGTCCCATTCGCCCCTGGTTTCGACAGCATTTTTCAATTATCGACGCGTCATCGAAGGGTTTGCTTTCGCTCGTCTTCCCGGACCTTACCTGCCCGGAGATACTTCTCCGGACTTTGACTCCAACGCTCACCACCGCGGCTTTTGACCGAAGCAGCTTGGAGTGGTTTGAAGCCTGCTCTTGGAAGCCGGCTTCGAAGGGCCTGCCTTCATCTCTCACGCAGCTTCTGCACGCCCAAGTCAGGTTCTCATTCTGAACCTCCTGGTTCGTGCGCTACGGCACACAACAGGGTTTTTGGACAGTAGAATTCAAGTGAAGAACAGCAAAAATCGCGCGAAAATGCGGCAAGAATGGAGGGCGGTGCGTGTGTTTACCATGCCATCATTAACCATGACGCCTCATAGCGTTGTGCAGTTTCCGGGTGCCCTGCTCCCCGCGCGTTCGTTCCCCGAGGGTTTTCGGATACC
>CAVUGF010000029.1:0-128224 GCA_963740975.1 uncultured Alphaproteobacteria bacterium
ACGATCCCTGCCATTGGGGCCATTCGATGGAATGTCTCTTGGTGAAGGATGAGCTGCTGCGTCAATACCAGATGCCGTTGACTGCAAAACCTACGTATGGCACCTGGAGCCAGGAGCGTGAATAGTCGTCCGCCCAATCATCGATGGCACATAGAAAGTCGATCTTTTTTTATCAGCGCCTTGAGAAATCCAATTTGAACCGGTTGTAAATGTTGGTTTGTGCGGGGGCACACCAACATGCTACTTTCAAAGTCCAGACTTTGGCGAGGACACGGGAGGGGGCGATGCGGGGGATTACCAGTTTCGTGGCCGCGTTGATTATGTTGTGCGCATCGGATCGGTTGAAGGCAGCTAGTTTTAATTGCCTGACTGATCGTGCCCCCGACGAGCAAGCAATCTGCGGCAATGCAACGTTGTCGGCCCTGGACGATGAAATGGCTGTAGTCTACCGCTCAGCGATGGATGCTGCCGGTCCACGGCAAATCGCTATTCGCGATGCACAACGCACATTTCTCAAGCAACGGCGCTCATGCCGCGCCGAAGTCGATTGCATTCGTCGCTTATACCAAACTCGCTTACAAGAATTGAAACCGAAACAGTATCATATCGCTATCGAAGGGTGGTCCAAGTGTGGGGCGCACTACTGCATGGCCGGAGCGAAATGTTGGAAGGCACCTGCGGACATTGAGGACATCCAAAGAGGTGAAACTCTCTGCCTTACCGATGCGGAAATCGCGGATTACTCCGGCAAAATTGCTGCAGCTCCTGCGGAAGAGCGCCTTCAGAAAATGCAGGCTGCGGAAGCAGAGAAGCTATTCGGCGAAACGGTTTCACCTGTAGAGCAAAAAACAATTGACGATCAAATAGCCTGGATGCGCCGTGAACACTATCGAAACGACAATTCCCTATCGGCGCTAGCTGACCGCTACACTAGAAATGGGCGCTCCGTTGCGGCTAAAACGCTCTACCAGCGTGTGATCGATGAGTTTGACTTCCGACCAAGTGACTACCTCCAGCTCTACAGCCCTCCATACTGGCCACCTCCGCAACGAGGCAGCGTGAGCGGGAACAATAGCCAACGCCTTGTCGTGATATTGGATGTGGCATACCCTGAGCTGATTAAACTTCTAATCGCAGAGAAAAAGTATGAAGAGGCGCTAGAATACACGGAAAGGGGGCGCTCAAAACAGCTTCAGGCGGTGATACATTGGAAGTATCTTGACGGGAATACCACTGAGAACTTCGCAAATATGAACGTTACACGGATGCGCGCACTCGCGCAGGAAACCAGGTCGACCTTCGTTGTGTACATGCTTATATTTCACCTGAGCGAACAACAGCTGTATCGGGACCACACAAAGTACGAGACGGCCACCCTTTTTGCGTGGATCATTGCGCCAAACGGTCAAATCAGATTTGTGCCTCTGCCACTCGATGAATTGCTTGCCGTCGGTCAATACGTAGGTCGAAATCCCATAACAGAAGCTATGAATCAGTTTACAACAACAGTCCCACGCGGGGTTGTTGACCGTGTGGTTGAGCCCACGTCCGCAATTGGATCAGAGCAAACCGCGAATGATGGTAGTGTAATACTTAGACGGCTCCATAAGACGCTTGCAGAAAAACTGGAGCCATATCTGCCTGGAAACCCAGAAGATAATGTCATAATAGTGCCAGACAGTAGCCTCTATCTGGTTCCATTTTACGCGCTTACGGATGCAAACGGAAAGCATCTTATAGAGCGACATACACTATCGTTCGTCCCATCCCTAGGTATTTACGATTTGCTTCGAAAGAAGCGGTCCCAGTTGATGCATTCGAAAGAACCTTGGCCAGCTTTGGTAGTAGGTGACCCCAAGATGCCCGAATTGCCGGGCTGGCTGGCCAGCAAATACGGCTTGCCTCAATTGCCAGGAGCCGAGCGAGAAGCCAAAGCGGTAGCTTCCATTCTACGTACAGAACCACTTATAGCGGAGAATGCCTCAGAGGTAGAAATTGTAAAGCTGATGCCAAGGGCTCAAGTAATACATTTTGCGACCCACGGCCTGCTCGTCAACTCCGCGGCTGAAACGCTATCCTTCGTGTCGGGCTCGATTTCAGCGGACTTGCCGCCTGGTGCCATTGCTCTGGCACGGGCGTCCGGTGGACCTGAGACCTACGCAGGGGGCGAAATGCCGTTCAATGGCTTCCTTGCGTCCGGCAAGATACTTACGTTGACGCTCAATACTGAACTGGTAACGCTTAGCGCGTGCGATACTGCCCGAGGCCGTTTAGACACCTCCCAATTTGTAGGGTTGCCAAGTGCATTTCTTGTGGCAGGGGCTCGCTCGGTCGTAATGACTTTGTGGTCGATACCGGATGCGCCGACCGCTGAGTTGATGCCAGTTTTCTATAAGGAACTGGTGGCAGGGCACGCAAAATCCGTCGCGCTTAGACGCGCGATACTGGCTACGAGGGAACGCTACCCCGGCGCTCAGAATTGGGCGGCCTTCACTCTAATAGGATTGCCCGATTGATACGGCAGGCGCGCCAATTGGGGCTATCGAAGGCAACTTCGGCATTCGGAGGCAGTGTGGGTGAATGGAATTCCCTAAGCGATATCCGCTTCCGACCCAGAGGGGACGGTCGCGGCAACACCGAATTTTGGCTCCTGGCGCGGGGATGCACACCCTGGCTTTCCGTTGCTCCCCGGCCGGTTTTCGCTGCCACTCGGAACCCGTTTACGGCCAGCGGGCCTTGTGAAGATTGAGCTGGCCCCCAAAACCTGGACAGGTGGCTAAGAGAGAGCGTCGCCCCTAAAACGGTGGATCACCAGGGGCAACAGATGGCGAATACGCGAAAGAAACACAGCGCGGAATTTAAGGCGAAAGTGGCTATGGCCGCGATCCGGGAGGAAGGGACCGCAGCGGAGCTTGCGAGCAAATACGGGGTGCATCCAAGCCAGATCCATACGTGGAAGAAGGCGGTGCAGGATGGCGTGACGGCCTTGTTCGAGGGCGGCGAAAAAGCAGCCCGCGCCGAGGCAGCTGACAAAACCAAGTTGACCGAGTTACACGCCAAGATCGGCCAACTGACAATGGAGAGAGATTTTTTTCGGGAAAGGTCTGGGGGATGAGTCCGGCCTCTCGAATGGCGATGATCGCTCGCCCTCATCCACACTATTCCATTGTGCAGCAGTGCCAATTGCTGAAAGTGCCGCGTTCGACGCTGTACTACAAACGCAAACCTGCCAGTGACGGGGATCTCGCGCTGATGCGGCGGATCGACGAGTTGTATATGAAGTGGCCGTTTTACGGCTCGCGGCGCCTGGTGGCGGAATTGCGGGGCGAGGGGTACGCTGTGAACCGCAAGCATGTGCGGCGGCTGATGCGGCTTATGGGAATCGAGGCGATTTACCAGAAACCCAACACGAGCCGCAAGCATCCAAGCCACAAAATATACCCGTACTTGCTAAGGGATTTGACGATAGACCGCGCCAATCAGGTCTGGTGCGCGGACATTACTTATATCCCGATGGCTCACGGCTTTGTTTACCTGGTGGCCGTCATGGATTGGTTCAGCCGCCGGGTGCTGGCGTGGCGGGTTTCGATCGGCATGGAGACAGACTTCTGCGTCGAGGCGTTGCAGGAGGCCATGAACCGGTACGGCAAGCCTGAAATATTCAACACCGATCAGGGAGTCCAGTTCACTGCGGCGGCGTTCATCGAGACGCTGGCGGCGCAAGACGTCCGGATCAGCATGGACGGCAAGGGAAGGTTTCTGGACAATATCTTTATCGAACGTCTCTGGCGTAGCCTAAAATACGAAGAGGTCTTCATCAAATCTTACGCCTCGGTAGCGGAAGCGCGGCTCGGCATTGGTGCGTGGCTGGCGTTTTACAACGATGAGCGCAAGCATCAATCCCACGGCTATTGCACGCCGGGCGAGATTTTCGCCGCGGCCCAGGCCTGTGGATATGTGGACAACGGAAGGACGTTGACCACATACCCACAGGAACAGCAGCAACAAACAGAGAAGGATTCGCTTTGCGAAGAAAAAGTGGTAGCCTGCGGACGGGTTCTTCTGGCAGCTTAGCCGGAGAAAATTAACCGGCGACACTCTCTCTTAAGTCCGCCCATTTCCTGTCCAACCGACGGGGTCCACCTCAGATTGAAGCAATGGGCGGCCGCCTGTCTAAGCGGTGGCGCCCATTGCCGCGCTTTTAACGCTGCACCCCTTCGCGATAGGGCATGCCGCTGATGAAAGCGGTTGCGTGGTCCTTTGGCGCCCACCGGCGCAAGAGGATATCCTTCGTGACCTGGACGGCGAAGCGGTAGCCGGGCCGGATTTCGAGCGTCGGCTGGATTTGGAGATTGCGCCTGGCGATCTCCATGCCGAGCTGGCCCATCTGCTGGCCAGTAGAGGCGGCTACGGTTTGAGTGGCGGTAAGCCCGCTCGTCTGGTTGTTGCTGTTGCCCTGGCTGAGCTGAATGCCTGCCGAGAAGGCCGACAGGAACAAGGCGTTGCCCCAGACCTTCCAGAAGTGATCGTTCACCTGGTCATGAAATCCGGCGTAACCGCCTTCGTCGGCGCCGGGCATGCGCCCGATGTCAATCGCGGAGGCATCCGGGTAAACGATACGCGTCCAGGCGGCAAGCACGCGCTCCTGTCCGGTGGTGACGCGGAAATCGTCAGATTCCCATGAGCTTCGAGCCCTGGGGAATAAGAATGCGCGTTCCAGTAGCGGTGTCGTAAACGTTGGCCGACACCTGAGCTTGCAGTTGGCCCGGCATATCGGAATTCACGCCGCCGATCATGACAGCGGGGATGACGGCCCCGGCGCGCAGCTCATAAGCCGATCTTGGCGCCTCGCGGCCGGCTTGAAGAGTGTTCTGGCTTGCGCCCCTGGGGTCCCGCTCGCCGATGAACTCCGCTTTGTCCTTTTGACGGTTCAAGTCAGCGGCGCTGCCGTCCATCTGCCCGAGGCGATCCATCGCATATTTCGTGAACGCTTCGGTGGCCGATCCCGAGCCGCCTGGCAACGATTGCCCAGATTCGGAAGTAGCGGCGGCAGGTTTGGGCAAGGCCGCCTTGACGGACGATGGAGCGTCGAGGGCCGCGATGTTCAGTTGCTCGCGCGCCTGGCGCATCCGCGCCAGGCGCTGCACGAACTCTTCCCACTCACGCTGATAGGGATTGACCTTTGGAAGCTCGGGAACAGGCGGAGGAGCCGCGGGGGCGGAGGCCAGCGCCGGAATGGTCTCCGACGCCTTGGGCTGGATGAAGCCCCCGTCAGGCGCATTAGCGAGAACGCCAATTTTACTGTCAGACCGGTCTTTGGCCGCATTGGCTTGCTGGAGCCGTTGCCAGTAGGTGTAAAAGATGGCCCCAGTAACGAGGGCAAGGATCAGCAGCGCGATCATGAAGGGTACGCGGTTCAGTCTGCGCACCCCTGCTCGCAGCGGGTCCGGCTGCTGAAGCAGATCGGGTGAATCGGGTCTGTGGCCGGTCACGGTTTGACCTCCTGAATGGGGATAGCGGGTGCCGCCGCGCTGACGCGGGGAGCAGCCCTTCCAAGGCTGGGGGCGGAGATAGACGGCATGGTCAATCCGCCTTGGTTCTGGCGATCGTCACCGTCGTGGCGCCACCGCCCACTCCCGCGGAGAGGCGCGCGTTCGTCAGGACTTTATCGACCTCGAAGCGATGCTCGACGAAGCGATAGTTTACAAGACGGGTGGTCTCTCCGTTGATGAGGCTGCCGAGGCCGATTTGCCCCAGGAAGCTGTTGTCCTCGCCGATCTCGACAAGGGCTGGCAACTCGCCAGAACTCACCTGCGAAGGAAACAGAATGTAGGTCTTGGTGCCATCGGTATAGACCCGGATGGGCTTCCACGGGGCATCGCCCGAGACATCGTAGCCGAAATCGAAATGTGGGGGAGAAACAGGCGAGGCCGCTGCCGCGGGCTGGGCCTGTTTGTCCGCGATGGCCGACCGGTAGGCTTGCCACTGGGTATTCACGTCGTCCGGGTACTGGAAGGCCGCGCGGGGCATCCAGTCCCTTTCACGGCTCACGAGCTTGACGATATAGGTGCGGCGGTTCGTCGTGATGACCAGATTGGTGACAAGCCCGATATCGACGGGTTTGATGATGACGTGAGTGATGAGCGTTTCGCCAGCGCCCTGCGTCGCCGGCGTGATCTTCCAGCGGACGGAATCTCCGGCATTCAGATCGTTAACGGCTTCGCCTTCCTGGAGCGCCAGATCGCACACATAAAGCGGGGCGCACACGATGGTGGGCAGGGTGGAGCCGAACAGGAAGACGGTCGTACCCTCGTCCCCGCGCGCGGGGCCCGATCTGTTATTAGCCCACGCTTCGCCGATGCGGACGCCCTTTGCCTCCTTGCTGCTTAACGGCACATTCGTGCCGCTATAAAGCGGCAAGGCCGGCGGGCGGGTCTCAGGGTATCCGCTGGCTTGCGGGCTTGGCGCTTGGGCGAGACGCCCCAGCGCATAGGAAGGATGATAGTACATACGCAATCACGATACGCATAATAAAGTTCCCCCTTGGCTTAAAGCCGCTGCGACCAGTTGTAGCTGTTGATGTAAATTCCAGCCGGGTTCAACCGGATGGTCTGTTCGTCGGATGGCGGGCTGATGAGAATGCCGACGGTTGCCTGCCATTGCTGGCTTTTGGGCGCCGAGCCATCACGGCCCCGCGTCTCTTCCCGCCATTCGATGCGCCAGCTATCGGCACTCAAAGGCTGCACGCTCGCCACCTCGACGGTGACGGTCTCGGTTTGGGCACGCGCGAAGGGATCGTGGCTACGCATAAACTCGTTGAGCTTCGCGTAACTCTCACCCCGCTCGTTCACCATGGCATAGCCCTCTTTGAGGAGGACACGCTGTGCGCCGGCGTCCGTGTAAATGGAACGGATAGCGGCAACCCAGCGGGCAAGGCTCGCCACGATAAGCCGGTTATCCGGTTTGAAGGGCACGGCGCCCGCCCGCTCGACGGCGGCGGCCTGGCCGAGGCTATCCATTTGCACGATGTACGGAACGATCTGGCTTTGGCTCGCGACATGGATGAGGCCGCCAGCACAGACCAGGGCGAGAAGCAGCGCAACGATCGCTGCAAATCGCCAATTTCTTGCCTGGGCAATGTAGCTGCCATAGCGCTCATTCCATTCCCGCCGATTATCCAAATAAGGATTTGGGATGGTTTGGACGGCTGTTGTCTTGCTTCTCATGAACCCCTCGTTTTCAAACCCGATGCTGACGGCCACCGTCACTTCTTTTTCAGGATCGTCGGCCTTTTCATCCATGCTGCGCGCCATTTGCCCCCCAAAGGTGCCAAAGTGCGCGCGGCCGCTCAAGCGATCTCCGACCGTGCTATATGCCGCCGAAGCAAGGTTGCCAGCCGCGCGCGCCATATTCCCTGGAAAGCCGCGCAAGCCGGCAACGCCCGATTGCGTGCTGGCGAGCGAGTAGGCGCTGCCTCCCGCCATGTACGCTGCTCGCAACGCCTGCGGCCGTACCGGCAGCCGCGCCGGCAACCATGCCGCTCAGAACGCCGCCGTTACCGGCCGACACACCGTTGAGGAGCCCTTGGATCATGTCCGGAATGATCTTGGTGAGTGCGAGCATAACGATGGCTGAACCTACCGCGACCAGGAGGTCGGAGGTGTTGGTCTGAAAATTCTGCATGAGCTGATTGAAGATCTGCTGACCAAGCCCGACAATCAATTGCATTACGAAGAGCTTGGCGCCGACGCTCATGGCATAAATCAGGATTTTGAGCGCGTAATCCTTCGTGAAGCGCGATCCGCCGAAGCCCATGAAGATTACTCCGGCCGAAATGACGATATAGGATTCGACCAGGGCGAGGACGAGGAAGGCTGCGATCAACGCGAAGCAAACGAGAAGCACGAGGGCGAAGATGATCGAGTCCCACGCTCGATCCAGGGCTCCAGATGCTGGTCTGATCCAGCACCTTATTTGCCATGCTGAGCCCGATCCCGAAGATGTCGGAAGGCGCCATCATGCTTGCGCCGCCCGACCCTTGGACGGCTGAATTGGCGGCGTTCCGGAAGCTCTGGACGATCACGCTCGCCCAGGAGTTCGTCCCGGTCGAATTTTGAAGGAGCGCCGCAAAGAAACCGATGTACAAAATCTGATTTACAAGCTCGGACGCCCATTCGCTGAAATCGGAGCCCTTCAAGACAAGCCGGATACCCGCAAGGGTTATTTCGATGGTTGCCAAGAGCCAGAACAGTGTCTGGGCATAGGTTTTGAGCGTGCTTTCCCAACTCTGCGCGGCTTGCTGGTAACGCTGCACAATCGTATCGAGGCTATTGCTCGTAGTCTCGGCCGCCGATGCCGAGCCCGTGCTTAGGACGAGCACGGCGACCGAAGCGAGAATTATCGCAAAGGCGATCCCAGAAGCGAGAGCGGCCCAGAAGAGGCCGCTTCTCAAGCGCTGCATGGGCAAATAGGTGATTGACAGCTGCCTCATTAGAACCGCTGGCCTCCGCTTGTCGGGATATTGTTTTGCGTATTAACGAAAGTGCGCCAGGCTGCCTGCTGCGAAGTTTCCTTGTCGGACCGCGTTTGAATGTCGTTGGCTTGGAGGCTGGTGTGCGTCAGGATGAGCTGGCGCAGCGATTGCAGCTCCTGGGCAGTAAAAAGTATGGCGCTGCCGTTTGCCTGCGCTATCTGCAGATTGCCCTGCGCGGTGCTGATTTGAGTTTTCAAGCCGGACAGCGTGCTTTGCTCCGTACCGGTCATCGCGGTCGATTGAAGCTGGCCTGCTTGCAGGGTCGAGAGCACGCTTGAATTGGTGTTCGTCGACCACTGCTGAAATTTGGCGGCAGCCGTTGCGCTGGTTTGCGGCGACGACACGTAGCTGTTGTAATTACTATTTTGCGAAGTGAACAAGCTGAGGAGGTTCGGGGCGGCAAAGGAGATTGTGCCGCTGCTTGACAACGTTGAATTGTAAGATTGCAGGCCGGAACCATTGCTGCTCATCGATAGGGAGGCAAAAGGCGTTGTATTCACGGTGGCAATTTGCAAATGCGCGTTGCCTGTCGTGAGGAGCTTGCCTTGAGTGGCAAGCTGGTCCACCAGCTTCGCCATGTTCAACAGCTGGGTCAGCTCGCTCGCGCATGCGCCAGCGCACTGCGCAAAGCTTGGCTGCGCGGCCGAAGCCCAGGCTATGGCAACGATCGCCAGGCGCGCGAATTTAAGCAGCTTCTTCATATCGATATACCTCCGGTATGCTCCCAAAAACCGCTTCTGGATCGAGGCCGCGATGTTCAAGCCAAGGCCGCGTCCAATTTTCTCCATAGAGTCTGCATGAGGGCCCGGACCCGGGCGAGATCGTCGCGGGAAGAGACGGCAGTGAAGGCTAGCGCTACCGGGCCCAGCCTTAGATCGAACAGCCGCCGGCCTTCCGCGCTCGTGTAGTAGTAGTGGCGCTTCTTGGTCGCGCTCTTGATGAGATCGATCTCGGTCTCGTTCAGGCCGATAAGCTGGTACAGATCGCGGGGACCGGCGACCGCGCCCGAGCCTCCCTTGCCGGCCTCTTCGTTGGGCAGCAAAATCTTGGTCGGGCAAGATTCGAGCAGCACGTCCAGGATGCCTGACCGGACCGCATCGGAAAGGCTTTGGGTGGCGAGCACCACGGCGCAATTGGCCTTGCGCAGCACCTTGAGCCACTCGCGGATTTTCTCCCGGAAAACCGGATGGCCGAGCATGACCCAAGCCTCGTCGAGAAGAAGCAGGGCGGGGGCGCCGGTCAGCGAGCGCTCGAAATGGCGGAAGAGGTAGAGCAGCACCGGGATAAGGTTCTTCTCGCCAGCGCCATCAGCTCCTCGATCTCAAAGACCGTAAAAGAGGTGTCTTCGATGCTGTCGGCGCGGGCGTCGAGCAGATGGCCGAGCGCACCCTCGATGGTGTAGTTGGCGAGCGCGGACCGGATATCCTTGTCCTGCACGGTCGCAACAAAATCGGTGAGGCTGCGCCCTTGTCCGTCTTGGCTCTCCCGCATCAGCCGGAGTGCCCGGTAAATTTCCTCCCTCTGCCGCGGCGTTGGAGCGCTCTCGTGCTGGAGCTGGTAGCAGGTGGCAAGCCAATCTGCTGCAAAGGCCATGTCGCCCTGGGTATCGAGCCTGGCGAGCGGGCAGAGGCTCGGGCTGCCGCTGTCGCCGGCAAGGTCGTAGTGCCGGCCTCCGGCCGCGTGAGACGAGGGCGAACAGCGAGCGGCCCTTGTCGAAGGCGGTGATACGAGCGTCTTTATAGCGGCGGAACTGCGCGGCGATCAGTGCCAGAAGCGTGGATTTGCCGGCACCGGTCGGGACCAAAAATCAGCGTGTGGCCGACGTCGCCTACGTGCAGATTGAGCCTGAACGGAGTCGATCCGCTCGTGGCTCCGTAGAGGAGCGGCGGCGATTTCGGAGGAAATAGCGGACTTGGGCAAGCCGCAAGCCCAGGCCAGGTCGACGACGCCGGCATAAGGTCCGCGAAGTTCAGGCTATGGAGCAGGGCCGGCGGACGTTGGGGACGGTATGGCCTGGCAGCGAGCCCAGAAAGGCTTCGAGCGTATTGACCGTCTCGACGCGGCTTGCAAAGCCGAAGCGCCGAAGCTCCCGGCTGATGATGCGGGCCTCGTCCTGGATCGTCTCGCGGCTTTCGCCCATCAAGATGAGAACGGGTGTGTAATAACCGAACACGACAAGGTTCGAGCTTGCATCGGTGATAGCGTGTTCGGCCTCGTCCGCCATCCTAACGGCGTCCTCGTTGACCATGCCGCCTTGCGTCTTGAACACCTGAGAAAAGAAGCCCCTGGTCCGTTGCTTCCATTTGCGATGGCTGGCGCGCAAAATCCCCAAGGCTTCATGAGCATCGAGCGGAATGAAGCGCTGGGAAAAACGGAACTGGATCGCTAGCGTCTCCAGGTGAGCGAGAATGCTCGGATAGGATTCGGCGGGAAACCCTTCAATCGCGACCGCCGCGATAAAATGCGGACCCATTTTGGGCGTGTCGCCGGCATAAAGTTCCTGCCCCCCAAGCCAGGCGTCGAGGTACATCGCACAAGGTGGCACGTTCAACGGCGCCAGATAGCCGGTGACGGCGAAGCTCAGATAGTTGACGAGTTCGTCCTGCAGATGAGCATGCCCCAAGCCATCGCGGACCTGGTAACTCCGCATGCGCTTCAGCCGCAATATGTCGGACATCCCGTCTTCGATCTCGTCCAGGGCGCGCTTGAATACCGCGATCTGCCGGTCGCCAGGGCTTTGCGTATCGGCACCAGGAATATCGTCGTAGATGAGCTCGGCGAGCTTATCGTTGCGCCGCAAGGGCGGCATGTAGGAGATCACGAACGCATATTCGGTCTCGAAATGCGCGCCTTCGCTTAAGAACTGCCCGCGGCGTTCCGCCTCGATCGCCGCGGTGATGGGATCGGGAAAATGCGAGGCGTCCGGCTCAGGGTAGCTTACCGCCTGAAGCCGGACGGAATCGACCCAAAGAGCGTAGCCGGTGCCGAGCCGGGCAAGCGCCGCATTGATGCGGCTCGTTGTGTAGTTAAGCTCGGACGGCGTTGCCGAGGCGGTATCGGGACCGCGGTAAAGGAAACCGCCGAGCAGGGAACCGTCCTTGCACAGAACGAGCCCGTCGTCGACCAGGGCCGCATAGTTCAAAAGGTCGGCGGTTCCCTTTGCGCGGTCCCGGAATTGCTTCAAATTAAGCATGGCCGTTCGTTCCTCAATCTGGCCGGGAGGCCCGCGAGCGGGCGGGATAATAGGCGGCGTAGTTGAGCTGCCGGAGGTAGATCTTGCTCATGAAGGGGTCGGCTTTGCCCATCATCCGCAAAATGGCGATTAGAAAAATCCAAAGCCCAAACCCGATCGCTGCCGCGACCAGGTTGAGGCTCGATACGGGCAGCCCGGCGCAGATCACGGCCGTCAACAGAACAAGCTCACGTTCACCGCCGAGGAAAAGGTTCGGGCGATGTAACGCCCGGTAAATCTCCGTGCGCCGGGGTTCACTCATCAGACGACAGCCCCCGTGCTGAACAGGGCGCTGAGCAGGTTGGTCGCCGATACGAGCAGAGCGACGACCAGCACAAGCATGATGATGCGGCGGGCAAATTCGTTGATTTCGCCGCCAAAGATCAGCATGGCGCCGGTGACGACAACGCCAATGAGCGAGATCGCGTAGGCAACCGGGCCGGTGAGGCTTGAGGCTACGGTTTGCAGCGGGGTTTCCCAGGGGAGGCCGCCGCTGCTGGTGCTCGATGCCCATGCTTGCCCGGGCAAGACGGCCGCCAGCACGAAAAGAAAGGCGAACGTGGCGATGCTGGAAATAGGCGGATTGAAGGTCTGTTTCGGCATGGATTATCCCTCAAGTTTTCGATGATGCGACCGGTGCCAGCCTGGCCGCCGGCGTGAAGCTCGCGTTACCCCTGCCCCTCCTTTGAGAGCCGCGACGCAATAAAGAAGACCACGCTGACATTCAGCGCGGCACCGGCCACGAGCGGAGCAAGGAGCATGACTGCGTTAACGATGCTGGCGGTGGGGCCGGGCACGGGATCACTACTCCGTTTGGGTGATGTAATTGGTGCCATCGTAATCGATGACGCGAAGAAGCTCTTCGATCTTGCCGCCCCGACGGGTTGACCGTCTTGTTGGCCTTGGCGATAAAAACGATGAAGTCGACGGCCTCGGCGATGGTGTTCTGCATCGGAGCGGCGGAGACTAAGGCAACGAGCCTTTCGAGGCGGGTGAGCCCGCCCTTAGCAGAGTTGGCGTGAACTGTGGCCACCCCGCCCGGATGACCCGTGTTCCAGGCCATAAGCAGTTCGAGGGCTTCTCCGCCCCTGACCTCGCCCACGAAAATACGGTCCGGGCGGTAGCGCAGGCTGGAGCGCAGGAGCAGTTGCGTGCTGATTTCAGGGGTCGAGCGCTTGAAAACGTGATTGGGCGAGGAGCACTGAATCTCCGCTGTGTCCTCAAGGATGAGCAACCGTTCGTGCGGCATCTCCTCGGAGATCAGGTGAATGATGGCGTTGACGAGGGTCGTCTTGCCAGACCCCGTGCCGCCCACGACGAGAATATTCTTGTGGTCGAGGGCCGCCTGCCGGATCAAGCCGCTCTGCCGCGCGGTCATGGTTCCCGCGCTCACATAATCGCCCAAGCTGAAAACGCGGCTCGCGTGCTTCCTCACGCAAAAGCTCGGGGCGGCCACCACGGGCGGAACCAGGCCTTGGAACCGGCTACCGTCATAGGGCAGCTCGCATTCGAGAATCGGATTGTCGCGCGTGATCGTGGTCCTGTGTATCGCCGCGATTGTGGCCATGGCCGCCTCGGCTTGATGCGGCGGCATTTCACCGATGCGCTCCATGGCATGCCCCATGCGTTCGCGCCAAAGAACCCCATCGGGGTTCAGCATGATCTCGATGACCTCCGGGTCATCGAGACAGCCGAGAACCAGCGGGCCCAGCTCGCGGACGAGCTTCTCGCCGACGCGCAACTGATATTCCGATTTTCCGCTATGGCTCGACATGGGGCCCGGCACTCTAAACGCGATCCTGATGTGTTTGCGTATACGCTATCAAATCAGCAAAAGAAACTACCCGTATAAGTTACAAGCATCGTCTCCACTACCGCTACGGTTGCGGTTGTTCCAGCGTTTTCAAGTCATTACCTAGTATGTCTGCCGCGAGAGACGGGGGCGGACGGCAATATTAGTTATGCACAATCAAATAGGTTATGCCTCAACTCGTATAGAGTTATTCACAAAACTTTATTCTGGGGCGGGCTGCTCTTGGCCGCTGCGGCTTTATGCCAGGCGAGCGTTACGGCGCGGGTCTTTTGGAACTTCCTGCTATGCCCCCGAAACCTCTAAACCCGGCTGTGGCTCAATTGCACCACTTGACAGCTCGCGTGCAATTCCTGAGTGGTGGGCAGCCGGGGTATCTCAGGGATAATATTGCATACGCACCAGAGTCTATTGTGTATAAGCAATACACCTACGCGGAAGAAGTGGAAACAATGGCTAAAAGCGCGACCCATGTTTTGGAGCCGGAATTAAGCCGGCCAAATCGAAACGGACCCTCAATGCCAAGGGGCGGCGGCATATCCCCGCGAGTCAGCCCGAGAGGGAGATTTTCGCTAGGAATATCCGGGCGGCGAGAGTGGAAGCTCGCCTAACCCAGCGCGAGCTAGCCAAGCTCACGGGCATCGCGCAAGCGCACATTTCGCAGATGGAAGGCGCAATGCACAACGTCTGCATCGACACAATGGTCACTCTCTCGCGCCACCTAAAAAAGCCGCTCTCCAAGCTATTCGAGATTTGAGAAAATAGCCTGGACGCTACTTAGGCGGGCGCGCCGCCGCCGGCGCTACTAATCTGCCCGCGAGGCCAGCTCCTGCCGATCCGCGGCTACCCACACCGGAACGGCAAGCCCTTCGATCGCCGTCACAGGCAGAGGCCCAAAGTAGCGGCTGTCGAAGCTCCGCCCGTTCATGGTGGAAAGAAGGAAAGCTTCACCGGCTGCAATCGCAAGCCGGGAGCCTTGCAGCCTCCCAAGAGGCCGGCCTGTAACTATCCGCGGCAAGCGCTACGGTATCTGGGAGGGCCTTGCCGTTGAGAACAAGTCCGCTGGGGGTCTGCTCGACGGCATCGCCAGCGATGGCCGCCACGGGCTTCAACATGGGCTCAAGCCCGCCTGGGCAGCGGCCATAGGACAGATAGCCTCTGGCGCGCGCCTCGATGAAGGCCGCGGTGGGCGGCGGACAAATGCTGACGATTTGGCCGCGCGAGGGTCTGGCCGGAAGAGGCAGCACGCGCCAAATGCCGGCAGGCACGGAGGGCGTCGTATTAATGCAGTATCCCATCCTATTGGCAATTGAGACGCCTGCGAAGAGAAAGGCAAGCGTCAGGCCGGCCAAAAAGGCCAGCCAGCGGGCGGCGGGGCGGGTGCTCAGCATTGGAACGGCTCGGCCTCGCTCCGGTGCAGGCTATCGCTAGCAGGCACGGGCAACCGCGCCCGCTTTGAAAAGACAGGATCGAGAAAATAAAGGCTTTGAGTGCCGAAAATCGGGGCGTGACCGGAAACGAAAACCAGCATGTCGCCTGGCTCGACGATCAGATCGTTACCTGCCTTCACAGGCGATCTTAAGCGCATGATCTCGTCTGCGTTAAGAAGCGGGCGCTGGATCTGGTGATAGGTTTTCGAGACCTGCGTCAGCACCGCACCGAAGCGCTTGCCGCTCGTGGTGACGTCCTCTTTCACAACGGTGGACGTGCCAACCATGCGCGAAAGCCATTCGGCCGTCTCAACCCTGTTTGGGGCATAGGCGATCCTCACATGGCAGTTCGAGGTGATGCTCTCGTCCTTGCCATAGGCGGCCCAAAGCTGGGACATGTCCTGCATGATGAGATAGGCTTTGATCCCGTACCCCGCGACATAGGCGAGCGCTTCCTGGAAGACTTCGAGCTTTCCGTAGGAGGGAAACTCATCGAGCATGAGCAGAAGCCGGTGCTTGTGCGGCATCTGCGGCCTGCCGCGCTCGAACGTGATTTCCGGCCGCAAGAGAACCCGCACAAGCTGGTTGATGATAAGCCGCAGGAGTGGGCGCATGCGGTCCTTGTCCTCAGCCCGCACCACCAGGTACAGCGTCACAGGGCTCGCGTGATTCATCAGATCCGTCACCTTGAAGTCCGAGCGGGCGACGTTCCTGGCGATCAGCGGATCGCGGTAGAGCGAGAGAAAGGACATGGCGGTCGATAGCACCGAGCCCCGCTCTTCATCCGGCCGGTTCAACATATCGCGGGCAGCCGAGGCAATAGTATGGTGCGGCTCGCCATGCTCGCCCCAGCCATTGGCGATCATCTCGACATACAAATCGTCGATTTGCTGGTCGGGGTCGGACAGCGCGTTTGCAACATCGGGCAGGCAGCCAACCTTGCCCTCCGCCTTCTTTTTGTACAGAACGTGCAGCACCGCACCCGTCAGAAAGGCGTGGCTGGTTTTGGCCCAGTGATCGATCAGGCCGCGGCCTTCGGGATCCACGAGGATGGTCACAAGATTTTGGACGTCGCCAACCTCGTGGATCGTGCCGAGCCTGATTTCCTCCAGGGGGTTGAAGCTGACGCTGCCGGACGCGGCGCCGGGATCGAACTTTAGCACGACATTGCCCGCGCCGTTTTGGCGCCAGGCCGCCGTCGAATTCCAAAGCTCGCCCTTTTGATCGTTTACAACGCAGCTATGAGGCCAGGAGAGCAGCGTCGGCACCACCAGCCCGACGCCCTTACCGGACCTCGTTGGCGCGATGGCTACGACGTGCTCAGGGCCGTCGTGCCGGAGGTAATGGAGCGGGCCGGTCTTGCGGCGCCAGCCGCCAACATAAACGCCCTGACCTGCCTTGTCTTTGCGCGGCAGCAAGCCCGTAGCTTCGATTTCTGCCTTGGTGGCCCAATGGGCCGTACCATGGATACCTTCATGGCGCTCGCCTTTGCGCCCAGTCAGGGCAAGCGCCGCGAACAGCCCTAAAACCATCGTCAAAGCGATGCTGGTCGAGACTGTGTGGAAGATGTGCGGGGCGTGCGATGCGAATTTCTGCTGCCAGAAAAGCCACTCCCAAGGCGCATAGATGTGGCCAATAAGCGGGCTCCCAAGGGCTGGGGCATAGGCGAAGTGCGCCGCCAAATACTGGGTCGCCACGGCGTTGATCGCGATCACGATAGCGACAAGGGCGGCAGCTAAAACGCCGCGCTTGGGTTTAGGCTGCTCAGCTCCGATCCCGATCTCAGTCATCGTCACCCTTTCTAAAAGCGCGAGGTGCTCGCTAGCGTATACGCAATCACAGCGGAATCCGGAAAGGATAAAAAGATTGGCACCGCCAGCGGGGCTGCAAACAACGCTTAGGGCTCCGCCCTGGCGCGCTTCGAGCGGCTTCCGCCCAGCTTCGTCCGCTTGCGCTCCCTGCAGCCGGTTCCCCGCGAAGCCACCACTCCGCTTGCCACCCGCACCTCGCCGGTGAGGCAGGAGTACCCGCAGCTCGCGGGACATCCTTGCTCAACCAAACGGAGACGACATGCCTAAGATCAAGCTCACGACCTTCGTACTCGTGGACTACAAACCCAGCGGATCGTACACCGTTGAGCTCGGCCTTGGCCAAGCAACTCCAGAAAAGACCGTCGAGATCAAAACCGTTGCGGACTGCATAGCAGCGCTCCAAGCCTTCGCGGAGGAGCTGAAGCCTACAGGTAAGCCCTGGATGGTTTCAGCGAACTTTGACCAGCGAAGCGGCCGGAAACCAGCGGGGTTCGATGCCGCTTCCGCCGCGCACAAGCTCCGGGATTTCGTGAATGTGGGGCTGGCCAAAGGCTAACTGGCGGGGAGGGAGGCTTTACCTCCCTCCTTTATCTTGAACGCTTGTAGCACCGGCGGCCGTGCGCGCCGTGGTGCGGGCGTCAGGCAAAACAAATTCACCCGATGCAACGCTCGCGAACTCCCTCGCGGGCATTTTTGCGTTTAGGCGCCCGCTCGCGCCGCTGTCTCATGCGGCGTCTCCTCCGGTGGAAGATACGTCCCAATTCCATTGCCCCACGCGTCTTCGAAATCGCTCACGCTTAACGGATCGGGACCTTTGACCTCGACCGCGTGTCCGGCGACGTCAGCCCACTTCAAATGTTCAGTCGTCCATTCCTGGATTGGCGACCAATCCCCTTGGGCCAGAACGTCTTCCGCAGCTTCTTCAAACGAACGAACATCCCCATCAGAATGAAGAATCCCGCTCGCTGCTGCTATTTTGCAAGTGGCTCTCCTCATTGTTTTTTTCTCCTGTTTCGAGCATGCCATACGCGGCGGAACACGCTCCATAGGGCACGCGCGTTCCGCCGCGTCTTTCCGGACACCGGCAGGCTGTGCCGGCCGCTATCGCGGAAGGCCAGGAAGCCCGCCGCCGCAAGCGGCAGCCGCGCCGAGGTCATGAAAGCAAAGGCCGTGCTGAACCAAACCAATTCATGCTATGCTTCGGGCCGAGCAACTCGAATAGCAAAGGAGGGGGAGCCAAAATGCTGATCTTGACGCTTTTAGCTGCTCTGGCTCTGGTATTCGCGGTGCTGGCAATGACGTTGGGCTTTGGCATGCACTGCCAAACCAAGTTCGGCTTTAAGCCGCTGTCGCCGGCGACGATCTGCCTTTGGCAGTTCTATGCCGTCTTGTTTTACGCGGGACAGGCATGGATGGCGAGGGCGGCTCAAGCGCATGGCGATATCCTGAACGGCTTGCTCGTTGCTGGAGCTGGCCTCTTCGGTGCGTGCTGGCTCGTGGTGAACAACTACAGACGGACCAACCTGCCCTACGCCGGCATCATAACGGTATTGCAGATCGCGCTGGCCGTGATCCACGTTCCGCCCTTATCGCTCGCCTTGCTGATTGGCGACCACAACGCCAATCGTGCCCCCATCACCGCACAAAAAGTCCGCATCGTACTCCGGTAGCGCGGGCGGCACAGGGAAGCGTCTCGACGCCGGCCACTGGCTCAAATGCAGGCGGGCCGATTTAATGGCGGACCGGCGGTAGCCTGTCCGCCTCCACCCCAAGCCATCTCCCGCCGCCCGAAAATCGCCGCACATGCTGCGGCTCAGAGTCTCCCAGCCGCCTTCTGACAGGCACGCTCATAGCTCCGGATCGTCGCTCATGCGTCCTCTGCCTCGTTCACTAGACGGTTGGCGTGCGGCTGGCGTGTGTGATACAGTGCATACACGTATTCAATAAGGGTTCCATCATGGCGACTTCAATCCGGCTTGACCCCGTGACCGAACAACGGCTTGACCGCTTGGCCGCACAGACTGGACGCACCAAGGCTTACTACCTCCGGGAATTGGTCAAGAACGGCCTGGACGATCTGGAAGACTATTACCTGGCGGACGCAACAATGGAGCGCGTCCGCAAGGGCGAAGAGAAGGTCTATTCCACCGAGGAAATAAGGGAAGACCTTGGCCTGGACAATTGACTACACCGAGACGGCGAGAAAGCAGCTTCGCAAGCTCGACAAACCGACTGCGCGGCGCATTCTCGATTTCATGGACGAACGTGTCGCCGGCCAGGGAAACCCTCGCCGCACCGGCAAGGCGTTGACGGGGCCGTCGCTTGGCGCATATTGGCGTTACCGGATCGGCGACTATCGTATCATCTGCGATATTCAAGACGGCGCGCTTCGTGTCCTGGTGATCGAGATCGGAAACCGGCGCGACATCTATCGATAATGTCCTCTGGGCAACGACCCCTGCTCAATTTTCAGCAAGGGGGCGCGCCCTGCGCGCAACCAGCGCGAGGAAGGCCGCGCGCAAGTTTGGGCGTGACGCTGGGCTACGCCGGCGTGATCGCGCCCGATCTTGACACCGAAGACACAGTGCAGCTCGCCGCGATCTGCGCCGCTGTGCCTGCCTCGCCGGCCGCCAAGGCAGGCCGAGCTAATGGCGGGCGGGTGGTAGCCTGTCCCCCTCCACCCCAGCCATCTCCCCTGGGGAGAGGGAGCCCCCCTCGCTACCGGACCCTGCCCGTCACCGCTTGCGCAAGCACCGCAAGGAAGAAAAAGAGCGTGCAAAGGCCGAAGCCGAGGCAAAGAAGGGTGCCGCGCGAGGCCGCAAATAACGCATGGCTTGCGAGGGCCTCCAAGGATAGCCCCGAAGGGCTGCCCTTGGAGGCCCTCGCCTCACGCTCCCCCTCTCTTCTCAGCCAGACCGTGCCGGGCAGGCCCATGATTACGGCCGCGGCGGGTCCGCTGGATCGAGACGGGGGAGCGGTCAATCTTCAAAAGGAGCACCGCCGATGAGCAAAGGCGAGAGACTGGCAGCGGCAGCAACCAGCCGCGAACGGTAGGCAGCTCGTTTAACGCTAGTGAACGGCGGCGCTTTCGGCCCCGGTCTTATTTTTCCGTTCGTTCCGGAAATATTCGAGCACGGCGGCATCCCAGCACATCAGCTCTGTGCCGCTGAAACGGTATTTCGTTTCTTCGGTCACGAGCATGCCCGTTTTATGGTACGCAAAGACAAAGTGCGCCGGCACCTCGGAGGTTCTCAACATCGCCAGCGTCAAGCAAGCGCCGGCCTCTGCACCTTCAATCGAAGAGCTTTGGGCAGGCGATATCTGCCCGGCCGGCCGGGCGCCCGCGGTGAATTGTTCCGGCTTGGCGCGGCTGGCCGCGACCAATTTGGCAGAGCTTGTAGATTGGATCATTATTCCCCCGATTAAGTCCGTGTAGCCATAGCCAACTAACATGGCTTAAACACTGGTTTGCAAGAAAAAATCTGTGATCGCGACATTTTTAAGAAGGCTGGACAATTGACCGTAGGCGGACGGCCAGAAGCGGGCTGGGGATTTAGGGTAGGTGCTTAATCGGAAAGCTGTCGAGATAGGCTTCGGGGGCGTCAGGATCGAATTCCCGGCCGAGCACCGTGAATTTCCTAGAGGTCCTAGCGGACGGCGGTGCACCCGCCTCGTACATGAGCTTCCCGGCGCCGGTCGCCAGCAATACCTGCCGCGCCACGGCCTGATAATCCAGATCGCCCTTGACCTGTCCCCAGCGCTTCATCTGCGTCAAGATCCAGATCGCAAAGGAGTGCCACGGGAAGTGATCGAAGCCGATGCGGTCGGGAACCGTGTGCGTGTTCCCCAGACCGTCCTCGAAATTGCCCGTCAGCACCGCCTCGACGACCTCAACAGGCTGGCCGAGGAGATGATCCGGGGCGATGAGCGACGCGATCGATTTCCGGTTCGCGGAATCGTTGGCGAGAACCGTCGCCTCAAGGACGGCCTTAAGAAACGCCTTAGCCACGGCGGGGCGGCTGGCCACGAGGCTTCGGGGCATCGCGTAAGCGCAGCATGGGTGTCCGTTCCAAATCTCCTTCGATAACAAATGAATGAACCCCGTGCCGTCGTAGACAGCGCGCTGGTTCATCGGCTCGGGAGCCAAATAACCGTCGAGGAGCCCGGCCTTCAGTTCCTCAGGCATTTGCTCTGGCGGGACCGCGACGATCTGCACATACCTATCGGGGTCCACACCGTGCTCAGCCAGGTAGTAGCGCAGCAGGTAGTTGTGCATCGAATAAGCGAAGGGTACGCCGAGCTTGAAGCCCTTCCAGCTCTGGGGATCGCGGCAAGCCTTGTGCTTCAACGCCAGCGTGATCGCCTGACCGTTGACGTTCTCCACCGCGGACATAGCGAAGGGAGCGGGCATAAGAGTTCCAAGCCCAAGCGTCATGGCCACCGGCATTGGCGAGAGCATGTGCGCCGCGTCGTATTCCCTGGTAAGCGACTTGTTACGGATCGTGGCCCAGGCGGTGGTTTTCTCCACCTCGACCCTCAACCCGTGTTTTGAATAGATGCCCATGGCGTGGGCGAGCATCAGCGGTGTGGCGCAGGCGACCGGCACGAAGCCCACCTTCAGACACTCGCTTTCGGGCCTGCTGGGGCCCGCGAACGCTTCCATCGCGGGCCTCAGGGGCAGAAACTCGGAGACGGCGTTCAGTGCCTGCTCTGGCCCAACCGTCCTTATGAAGGCCAGCCGGAGCGCTGGAGAGGGAAACAAGGCCCGCAGCACGGTAATCTCGACCGTCCGGCTCCATATCTGTTCCAGATCGAGATCCGGCATGGCTTTCCCCTGCTGAGAACCGGGAAGCGGGCCGGGCAGATCGAAGCCGTGCAGCATGGGCTAGCCTCTCCAAGGTTTAGGGGCCAACCCAACAAAAGTACAAACTCCGGTGGCAGTATGTCCGGAACTCAATCGACGGCGGGCAGGGTTTGCCGGCGAACGGCGAAAGCATACTACCCCGCTGGAAGCATTAAGCAACTGCTCTTGATCGCATGGCAGCAATCAAGTATGCGGGTGCGGCCGGAGGAAATCGGGGCCGCGCGACGCGCTCTTTTTTAAGCACTGCCGCGAGCGGGCAGCAAAGGCGGGTGCCGCAGCGCAAAACTGCTTCCAAAACTGCGCGGCTGGTGTCATGAAACAAGCGCCGGTGGGATCGCAACAAGCAACGACAGAGTTCGAAACCATGGATTTCACCATGCCTCAAGATGCCGCTGGCATTACCAAGCCGCGAAAGCGCGCATTGCCGGCCGTCAGCAAACGCTTGGAAAGCCAGGTTGAGCGCGAAATCTTCGCGCGCAATTTGCGGCGCTTCCGCACCGAAGCCGATCTGAGCCAGCGCGAGCTCGCCCACCGCACTGGCGTTGCCCAGGCGCACATTTCCGAGATGGAAAACGCGATGCAGAATGTTTGCATCGACACCATGGTGAAGCTCGCCCAGGCAGTCAGAAAACCGCTCTGCGAGCTGTTCATGCCGTAGGCAGTGAGCCGGGCAAGGTAGCTTGTGAATCCAAGCCGAGGTAGCTCGAACCTCACCAAAAGATAGCTCGGACTTTTGACCGCAGGCTAGCCCGTGAAACGCCCCGCAAGCTAGCCTGCAGAAGCGTCAAAATTGCCCCCAAACCTGGAATAGGCTGGCGGTAAGCGCATAGCCGGCAAGTCCGGGTCACACCTTGGCACTGTAGACAAATTACATACAAGCCGCGTATTTGAAATAGCGCATACGCTAAGAGCCAGGCGAAGTGTGTCTTGTGTGGATAATCGCCGTAATCGCAATTACGGCGTCTGAAAATGCAAAAACCCGCTTGAGAGCGGGCTTGCAACCAGGGGAACCCCTGAAGAAGGCTATGTCACTACACGTTTTTCTCCGATTTCCCCCCGACTCGCAAGCTGTTTTCTCAAGGTGAGAGCGGCTGTCTTATAGCTCCAAGCGGCAAGTTTGGGGAAAGGTGATGACGCAGAGACACCGCCGCGGCGCGCATTTTGTCATGGATGTGAGCCGCTATTGCCGCCCGCTCGACCGGAACGAGCGCGCGCGCATCATGTTTTTAGCTAAACAGTTAGAGGAACGGACCGTGCCTATCCTGTTAACGCGGACGCCACTATATGTTGTGGTTGCCGCACCCACACCTTGAGCGGCAGGAGTGGGCCACTTCCGGACCCTCCTTCCTTGGTGCAAGCTCTTAACGTGTTTCGTTTTGGGTACACAATCGAAGCTAGTGAGGTCCAGCGCAAGTTCATTGCGATGTGGGGAGCGGCGGATTCTGCCACGGAGCCTCGCCGCTAGCCACTCGCGCCAAACAGACGATTGGTAGGGCCATTTAGGCTGCCACTTAGCGGGGTCCTTTTCCTCCTCGAGGCCCGAGCCGGTAATGCACCAGAGTGGCGGGGCGGCGGGCAGAAAGAATTGGGCGCGCTGCGTGGGAACTAAGACATCTAGGCACGCGGCGTTTCGCGATCTGGACCAGCTGATCCACCGAGCGTTCAACTCGCCATGAATAGATAATATTTCCAGATGTTGTCATAATCCGAAAGTAACCAGCGCCGTCGCGCGGGCTGAACGCCGCCCCGAAGATTGATCGGTCAAGGGCGAGGCGGGCCAACTCCTTGCCCGTGGCCGCGTCCCACACCCGCGCGTCTAAATCTTCTGCGAACAATAAACTGGGCGTCCCGGATATGGTGGCGATGTGCGTCCCGTCTGGACTGAACGTCGCCGCCAGGACCGATCGGTTATGTGAGAGGCAAACCAGTTCCTTCCCTGTGGCCGCGTCCCACACCGGCGCCGTACATTCGTTGGATACCGTGACAATGTGTGCTCCGTCCGGACTGAACGCCGGGACGGCCAATCTATCACCTGCGGGGCAGGTCGGCTTCTCCCTCCCGTGCCCGATCCGAATCCAACAGGTCTTGGATGTGGTGACTAAGCGCGCACCGTCCGGGCTGAACGCTGCCGCGTTGACTATATCGTCATGGACAAGTCGGGCCAGCTCCTTGCCCGTGGCCGCGTCCCACACCCGCGCAGTCTTGTCTGATACGGTGACAATGCGCGTCCTGTCCGGGTTGAACGACGCCGATTTGACCCCGTCGTCATGGGCGAAGCGGGCCAGCTCCTTGCCCGTGGCCGCGTCCCACGCCCGCGCCGTCTTGCCTGATGCGGTGACTATACGCGCCCCGTCCGGGCTGAACGACGCCCCTGTGACGCTGCCGTCATGGGCAAGTTGGGCCAGCTCCTTGCCCGTGGCCGCGTCCCACACCCGCGCCGTAGAGTCATTAAGCATTCCGACGATGCGCGCCCCGTCCGGGCTGAACGACGCCGCCGTGACGCTGCCGTCAAGGGCGAAGCGGGCCAGTTCCTTGCCTGTGGCCGCGTCCCACACCCGCGCCGTTTCGCCTGATGCGGTGACGATGCGCGTCCCGTCCGGGCTCAACGCTGCCGCGTTGACTATGTCGTCATGGACAAGTCGGGCCAGCTCCTTGCCCGTGGCCGCGTCCCACACCCGCGCCGTCTTGCCTGATGCGGTGACTATACGCGCCCCGTCCGGGCTGACCGACGACGCCGTTTCGCTGCGGTCAAGGGCGAAGCGGGCCAGCTCCTTGTCCGTGGCCGCGTCCCACACCCGCGCCGTCTCGCCTGATGCGGTGACTATACGCGTCCCGTCCGGGCTGAACGACGCCCCACTGACGCTGTCGTCATGGGCAAGTCGGGCCAGCTCCTTGCCCGTGGCCGCGTCCCACACCCGCGCCGTCTTGCCTGATGCGGTGACTATACGCGTCCCGTCCGGGCTGAACGACGCCGCCGTGACGCTGCCGTCAAGGGCGAAGCGGGCCAGCTCCTTGTCCGTGGCCGCGTCCCACACCCGCGCTTCGGTTTTGTTTATGGACAAATTACCGGATTCAATATCGGATACGGTGACAATACGCGCCCCGTCCGGGCTGAACGACGCCGCTTTGACGCTGCCGTCATGGGCGAAGCGGGCCAGTTCCTTGCCTGTGGCCGCGTCCCACAAGCGTGCTGTATGGTCATCGGACGCAGTGACAATGCGCGCCCCGTCCGGGCTGAACGACGCCGCTTCAACGCTGCCGTCATGGACAAGTTGAGACAGCTCTCTATAGATAAATTTGGCCAGCTCCTTGCCCGTGGCCGCGTCCCACACCGCGTCCCACATCGCGTCCCACACCTGCGCCGTCTTGCCTGATACGGTGACAATGCGCGTCCTGTCCGGGTTGAACGACGCCGATTTGACCCCGTCGTCATGGGCGAAGAGGACCAGTTCCTTGCCCGTGGCCGCGTCCCACACGCGTGCCGTATGGTCAAGGGACGCAGTGACGATGCGCGCCCCGCCCGGGCTGAACGACGCCGACCGGATTACGAAGCCATGGGCAAGCTTGGCGAGCTCTTTGCCCGTGGCCGCGTCCCACACCCGCGCCGTAGGGTCATTAAGGATTCCGACAATGCGCGCCCCGTCCGGGCTGAACGACGCCGACCAGACGCTGCCGTTATAGGTGGTGCAGACCAGTTCCTTGCCCGTAGCCGCGTCCCACACCCGCATCGTTTTGCCTGAGGCGGTGACTATACGCGTCCCGTCCGGGCTGAACGAGGCCGCTCCGACGGCGTCGTCATGGGCGAAGCGGACCAGCTCCCGCAATCCGCGATTCGCACGTTCGAGTTGCCACTGTGCTTCCGCCACAGGAGGGCGCGCAACGCCTGCGGATATATCTGGCAGCCCCTCCAGAGCAAGCAGAGCTGCGTTCGTCGTTTCGGTCCAGTTGTTGCCGTCGCCATAAGCGGCATCCGCTGCAATGGAGAGAAGACCTGACTCCGTGATCTGTGTCTGGCGCCGCAGCTCTTCGGTGGCACGCTTTTGGTGCCAAGCCCAAAAACCCGCAGTACTTGCCGCAAGAGCCAGCAACACCGCCGCTACCAACCCGGCCATAGTTCGTTGCGCCACTCGGTGTGCGGCATCCACCCGCGCCTTGGCAACGCGCAGCTCGGCCTCCCGATACTGCTGTTCCTTTGCCTCCGCTTCCCGCCGACGGGACGCGTCCACCGCCACGCTTTCCTCGACAAAGGCGCGGTCTGCCGCCGGCACATCCACGGCCGCCTTGACTTCGAGCCACCCTCGCGCAATCTCAAGCTCGCGCCCCATCAGCAGGCCACGAGCGTTGACCTCATAGGCTGCCCGCGCTTTGGCTGTACGGTCCCGCCAAATCAGGAACTCGCGGTCTGCTTCGAGCCATTCCGAGATGGGCGGCTGGCGCAACAGCGCCTCATGCGCCATTTCCAGCGTGACCGCGCCAGAGGCATCGCCCGAACGGGTGAGCAGGCGTTCGTCCACCAGCGCCACGATGAGGATCCGATGGTCTGCGCGAGGGCCTTGGGTGAGGTCTGCCTCGCGGGCGACGAGCCGCTTGGCACCTGGCGGCGTGGCTTCGGCATCCCAGGTGCAAAGATGTGGCAGGAACAGCTGGCGCAGCGCTTCCGGCCCACAGCCGCCTACGCGCTGGGCTACAGCCAGCCGCGCGGCAAGCACGCCCTCCATGCCGCCGGCCGCCTCGAAGCTTTCCAGAGTAAGCTTTGCCGCAGAACCCACACGGTTGTCTGAGATAAGCTGGCGCAAGGTGAAGGCGAGAAGAGGCAAAGCGTCGGCACCAGCCGATTTTGCGACGAGCGCATCCACCAGCAGCGGGTCGATCACGAGCTTCATGCCGACGGCGTTTGCGACCTCCAGCGGCGTCTCGATAATGTCGCGGTAGGCATCACGCGGGACGGGCGGCAGCGGGAAGAGCGCGGGCGGTTTCAGGCGGGCCGCTTCGGTGGCTTGCAGCAGCGCGTCCATACTGTCCGCGCGCAAGGTCCAGATGAGCTGCGGCGCGATGGTGAGCTGGGGGGCATCCGGGCCGGTGCGGTGCGGCTCGGTGAGGTCGGCGAACAGCCGCAAGAAGCGGGCGCTTTCTTCCAAATCCCCGGCGGCAAACAGCTCCTCGGCCTGATCCACGGCGATGAGCGGCGTGGGCGGCGGCGCGTCCGGGTTGGCGAGGCGCTGGGCGGCATGGCCGGTTTCGGTCGCGGCGTTGATGAGGCCCGTGAGGAAGGCGCGGGCGGATTCATCCGGCTTACGAAGCTCTTGATAAATCTGCGCCGCCGTGAGCACACGCCGCGCGCCGGAATTGCGGGCGGCGAAGAAGTCGGCGAACTGCCGGCCGATGCCGTGCTCTCCCGTGAGGATGCCGGTGACCGGCCGCAGGATGGCAAGCGGCACAAACTCGGGATCGCGCGAAAGCCGCGGCCAAGTCCGGCCCGCAGAAACGACGATTTGCCTGCGCCCGACGCGGCCTGGATGACCAGGATCTGTCCCGTCGCAGTGCGGCGCAGCTTGCGGATCTCAGCAAGGCCGCGCGCGATGTCGCTGGCGCGGCCGAAGAACAGCGCCGCATCTCCCGCCTCGAAGCCCTTCAGACCGGGATAGGGTGAAGCGGTGCTGAGATCGCCCGGCCGCCAAGGAAAACTCGTCGGTGAGATGCCGAGTTGGTCGAGGCGCGCCTTGATGCGAGCGAGCGTGGGGCGGTGGAAGGCTATTGTCTTCTGCTGGCCGTTGTGGGTGACGGTGAAGGCGGCCTCGCGCGGCTCCAGCGACAGGTCCACGACTTGGCGCTCGCGGTAAACTCTCAGCTCCTCGCTGTCAGGCGTCAGAAGGTGCAAGATCGCGACCAGAATCTCCTTGCCGTAGTCCTCCGCCATGCGCAGTTCGACGCGGCACTCGGAGGAGGCGAGCGAGGCTGGGGAGGCGAGAAGCACCACGGCCTCGCAGCGCTCGTTGGCCTTGGCCAGCAACTCTTTCCAGCGCTCGCCGACGCCAATGCCATCTAGATCGAGGAAGATATCGCCAACGGCCCAGCCTTCCTGTGTCAGCCAATCGCGGAAGGCCAGCGCTTCAAAATTGTCTTGGCTCGCATGCGAAATAAACAAACGCGGCACAATATCCACCTCAACGCGCCCAACCACAACACTGGCGTGAAGTAGGTAGAGCTACTGCAACCTGGCGTTTGCTTCAAGTTGTAAAGATGCATCAGGGAGGCATCCGCTGCCCCGTCGTGTCAGCTCGCAGAGCACATATGATGCGCTCAAGCAACATAGACGGGTTTGGGTCATGTGCGGTTGATTGGGCGGTGACGATGCGGTTCCGCGCTAACCCAATATGTAGTGGGTGTCTGTGCTAACCAGATAGACACGGAACGGACCAGGCCCACTGACGCCCTGCCGGGCGTTCCCGGCGCGGCGGATCTCGCGGTGCTCGCGGCGATCCTGAGCTTCCATAACCGCACCAGCGGGCTGTGCTGCCCCATTGCGTCGTTGGCGAAGGGTCAGCTGCAAGGCTGCCGCGGACGTTCTCGGGTCAGCACTTCATCCGATTGCGATTGTCGGCTGATCGTGAGCGCCGTCTCGCCGTAGAAGACGCCGTAGTAGCCGCGCGGATGCTGCGCTGCGATCTCGAATGTCTCGCAGCCCTGCGTCCCGGCCACCCAGTCGAGCCAGATGAAGTTCAGGGTGAATTGGTATGTCATGCCCTCGCCGTTCTCATTCCGTTTTCGGCCTCGTGTGTTTTTTTCGGTTTCCCCCTTGTTGTTGGGAAAAATAGCGTCCCCCGCGTCCCCAAGCGTCCCCCCATTGAAAAATGCTAACCGTTTCAATGATTTGGTTAGGGACGCTAGCCAGGGACGCTGAAAGCGGCAGGGACGCTAGCCGGTCGCCAAAAAACAGGGACGCTGGGGACACTCAAGGGGGACGCCAGGGACGCTGGAGGGACGCTAGCCATATCGCTCAGCGTCCCCTCTTTAACCCGTTGCCTCGCAACGGAAAACTCCACTTTCCCACAGCAGGGGGGACGCGGGGGACGCTGTTTTCCTCTGCAAAAAAGGGAAACGCTTTTTTTTCTCATGCGCCGCCCTCCTTTTCCGCGGCCATCGTAATCTCGAAAAAGCGTGTCCGCTTGCCGTACGAGCTGCCGCCGGATTCGCGTCCCCTTACGATGGTGATGCCGCGCTTGCGCAAGGAAGGGGCGGCAACGGAAAGGCGGTTGCTAAGCCGTGTTGCATCTGGTGGCCATTCCTTTTTGTTTACCATGCCCGCGGCGGCACAATTGGTTAGACTGCCGAGAAGAGCTTCGCCGCTCCCTTTCCAATATCCGCCCGGCTGGCCTTCCATGAAGGAGCGGAGAGCGGTTGCGACGTGATCTCCTTCCAGGATGGCGTCAACAGCCTCGTCCGCATTGGCCTTGAAAGCGGCCTGGATATCGCCCTCATCCCAGAGAGCTCCTTCGCATGCTCGCGTCCAGGTGACGAAATCGGCCATGCGGGGTAGGTTTTCGATCTCGATAGCCGGCAGCGTCCTAACGCCATGAGCCGCGGCGTCCAGGAGCGCGCCCAGGATGCGCGGCCGTGCATCGTCGAGCGCGGCTTTGAATTTGCCCTCTGGCATGCGCTTATTATCCGGGATGGCTTTCAAGGTTATAATCACGGCACGGTCGGCGAGATCGCTTTTTGCGATAACCTCGCTTGTGCTCGTGAGCACCACAGGGAGACACGCCGTGAGAATCGTTTCCTCGGCGTCCGTATAGAACTGCCGTTTCGAGTAGCTACCGCCCGTCGCTATGACGCACAGGCTGTCGCTCAGCCATTCCGGGATCCCCGAAAGGTTGTCGTAGACGAGACAAGCAGCGTTTGAGGCTTGAACGAAAAGATCCTCCTCGGTCTTGGGAGCGCGCCGGAGCTTGGCCGAATTCGGATCGAAGAAGTCCCGGAAGAGCCGCGCGGTTGTGGTCTTTGCCGTCCCAGGCTCTCCGATAAACGCGAGCACTGGATAAGGGCCGGCCGGACGCAATGCCGCGAGAAGGCATGCCACCAGCAGCTTGAAGGCAGCCTCGTCCGCCACATTCACAAATTCCCGTAGATTGTCGATGTTGCCACCCCGGACGGGAACAGGAAGAGGCAGCATTCCGCGGCTGCGGATGAAATGGACCGGCGGCTCGTCCAGAATGCGCCAGCCGCTCGCATCAATCTCGATTGCGCGCCAAGCTTCATCGCAAAGATCGAGATAGATTTTCCCCTCGTGCTCGGCACGCCGTTTGAAAACCGGCTTTTTTTCGCCGTCCTCACCGCAGGCGATGGCGTCTATCGTATTGAGCGCCTGGTTAAGAGCATCGGAGTTCGGCGAGCGTCCCGTTTCGTTGAGATACTGGTTGATAAGCCAGCGCTTGAAGCCAAGGCTTTTCAACGGCCACGTTTCCCTGTGCCCTTTCAACTGCACAACGGCGTAGGCCGCATCGTCTCCTGGAACGCTGAAGAATGTTGCGGCATCTTGGGCGAGCCGCAGAAGGATATCGGCTTGCGTGCCCTTTTTGCCGTCCCCGTCATCGACACTTGCGCGCGCGGCAGCCTTCAATTGCTTCCGCTCCTCCGCCACCGCTCTTTCGAGGTCCGTTGCCGAGATCCCAAGCGCGGCAGCTCGCTCCTTTTTAACCTTAGCGAAGTCGATGACCTTCATGCACGCGAGGGCAGCAATCTCCGCGGCGTCTTCCATGCCGCCATCCCGCGAGCGTTGCCCCTTCGTGGCCTCGGCGGGACCATGGCGAACTGGCGGCGTAGCGTTAAGCGCTGCCGTTTTTGGCGCCTGTTTCCCGCCCTTCCCGATCCATTTCAAACGCACGCGCTGAATCTGGTTATCGAGGTCGCCGCGTTCCCAGAACTTGGCAGCGAATGGCGCCCTGTCCGCGACAAGCAGGGCTTCGGCGTCGGTCAGCCCGGCCTCAAACAGGCTCAGGAGCACGGAAAAGCAGTGCTTCGAACGATCATGGCCCGGCTCGCCGATCTTCTTGCACACGGCGGGTTTGAGCCGCTTAACGATCCCGGCAACGTCTTCTGAGCCGCCACCTTGCCACTCGGCGCCATTGCCGGCCTTTAGCTCGGGGTAGAGGTCCGGCATGGCCTCAAGAGCGGCGCGCAGCTCTTCGACGTTGACGGGCTCCAAAGTCCCGCCGATCAGGCGCACCGGCTGCGGCGCTTCCGGCCCGCCGCGCTCGATCTTGCGCCAATCGGGATGATTGAGCGTTTCGGGGATGCGCCAGACATGGGTGACGTCTTTGCCGCCCGTGTCGCCGCCGCATTTTCTGTGCGCCAGTAGCGCCAGCTCCTTTGCCTCCTTCGCGGGCAACGGCCGGTCATATACAAAATGGAAATGCCGGTTTTGCTTGGGATCGTGGCTTGTCTCGATTTCAAAGGTTTGGGTTATGCTGTGCGGCAGTTTGACGAATTTGCCCGTGTCCGCATCTTCCTCCAGGACCAAGGCGAGCACAGCCTCGATATCGGCTTCTCTCCCGCGCTCGCCGCGCTTTAAGTCTTTGCGCATAAGAGCCGGGCCGAAATAGACATTCGCGTGGCTTGCCCGGCCCCGCGCTTCCGCGGCCATCGCAGCGGCGGCGCCAGTCAGGAAGCGCTGAACGTTCAGCGGACGTTTCCCGGCCTCTTTGACCTTCGAAGGCGTGATATAGGACAGCACGAACGCGCCGGGCGCGCGTTCAGCCACCCTGTGGTAAAGGCTTAGGACAAGCTCAGCGTTGCCGTGATCCGGCTCGGCCTGCGCAACTTGCGCCTTTTCCGGCTTGCGGATTGCGTCATCGCCGGGAGCCGCAAGGTGTGCGCCAGCCTCGCCGTTCAGATGGCCGTTTACATGCTGTGCGGCATTGATTTCGCAAGACATTTTGGAACGTTCCTTGGGGAAAGTCCGAAATGCCTCTTGCGGCGCACGTCGCTAAATGCGATATTGCGGATTGCACAAATCCAAATATCGCGCTCGCAACGGCAACGTTTCAGGAGGGGTCCGGGGTTTCCCCACAGTGGGGTGAATGAGCAGAACATCCGGCGCCGCCCTGGCAGGCAGGTCGCAGGATCAAGCAGAACACGAACGCACACGAAATTCACGGCTCGCGAGTGGCACTCGCGGGCCGAAATCTTTTCTGGGCATTGGCGCGAGGCGCGCATCAGGCCGCACGCGCCATTTGTAAGCGCGGGCAATGCCCGCTCATCTTCACAAGGGCGTAGGGCTCTTCTTCGCTGTTCGGGGTGCGGTAGAACCGCGCGGCGTCGCCCGCATATTTCACCAGCGTGTCCGCCTGGGACGGCCTGCTCTCTTTATCCTCGTCCGATGCGCTGCCGGCGACGGCTTCCGCCCTGACTTGTGCCTTACGCTCAGCCCTTACAACTTTCTCTTCTCCACCGGAGGGCGGCGGCGCCGCAGTCCCTCCAGTATCCGGTGCGGGCGAAGCGATGCCGCCTTTTTCTTCCACATGCACCGGATGAGCGTTCATGCAGCCGTGCGGCTGGCCCTTGACACTCTCATCAACTGCTTTCATCCTCAATCTCTCCAGAATAGATGATGAAGGCTCGCGCGTTACCGGCGCGGGCCTTTGCGTTTCCCGGACCGTTCGTTCAATGGCGAGCACTCGTGCGGCACATGAGCGATTTCGAGCCTCTCCAGAAGATCGATTTGAAGTACGCCGTTGCCGGAACGGAGGCTCTCGCCGAAGAAGGGCGAGAGCCTCCTCTCTTTTCTGTTGGCGTCTGACGGGATGCCGCACGAAGCAACCCGCTACGGCAGCTCGATTTGAGCTGCCGGTTTGCGTTCCAGTTACTGCTGTGCCGGCGATCCGGGGTGGCCAGAGATTATGTGCGGCCGTCCAGGGATGGGGGACCGAGGGTGTGGGTCAGTCCGCGGGCGTTTTTTGTCCGCGACCCTCTCTAGCCTGCGCTTCGAAGGCGATTTGTGCTGCGCTCGTGGAGCTATGCCTTCGGCTGGAAATCCACCCATCCAAGTCGGCTTGCGTGTACCGCACGGCCCGCGATAACTTCAGGAATACCGGTCCGCAGCCTGTGACACGCATTTTGTTGAGGTAGGAGGCGGACAAGCCGAGGACTGCGGCGGCCTCGCCGGTAGTCATGATGCGTGCACCTGCGCCGGTATTGGATTGGCCGTTAGATTCGTGAGATTTGGGCATTGCAAGAACCTTTGTGTTGTTCAGCGATACCGGCAGCATGGCGAAGCGCGGACACAAAAGTCGATTGCAAACCGCCTTGACTTTGCAAATGGGATTGCAAAGCCGCAGACTTTGCAATAAGTCGGCCATCACGATTTCGTGATTTCACTCCGTTTTTGGGGACGCGGGCAATTTGGTAGACGCCCTTGTTCAATGGCGTGCGCCAGCTTGTCATAAATGCTGCGCCGGCCTGCGTGTTTCCGCGGTGTTCCCCGCTCCAATAGCGCTTTGGCGTGCGGGTCAGTAAGCTGGTCCGCCAGATTGCTACGCGCCTCCGCGGAAGCAAGAAGCTTAGCAATCGCTGTGAGGGACATGGCCGGGTAAGCATTATAGACGAGCGGGGCTAGGGCTTCGGCCCAGCGCGCCACCTCTTCCTTCAACCGCACATTCTTGCCGGCAGCTTCCTGCTGCGACGGAATAGCATCCGGCTTTTGCCGTTTCTCGCGGCTTTGCAGCTGGCTCACTTCGCGGTGCGATGCAGGCGCATCCAGCTTCAGCGCTAGCTCGTTAGCGGCTATCAGAAGGAGAGATAGTACCTCAAGGATCCGAGCTTCGGGAATACGGCCTTGACGCAAATTGGAGATGTGCGCGGCTAGATGCCAGGCGAATTCCGCATTCCTTGCGTCCGCACTTCTTGTGGCGTCCGCATCGGTTACGGATGTATTGGCCATTAAGTCGCGGAGCCGTCCTTCCTCGACATCCGCCGGCCGTCTGCTCCAATCCGGAAAGTTGTGCTTTACACGGACATCTTCCACGAAATCGGCAAGCGCATGCCAGAGCGAAGCGATCGCGTCGAACGGAATAAACTGGTAGCCCTTCCGGAGAATATCGATCCGCACGTGTTCCCAGGAAAATTCGACCCTACGATTATATTCGCTTAATATTACTTTATGGGCCGCGCTGCTTCTGAGATACTCATCAAGTATATCCATCGCACTCTTGGTTCGTTCAAACGCGTCGCCGTTGTATTCCTGCTGCATGCTTCCGCAAAACTCCCGCCATACGGCATGAATATGATGCTCTAAAAAGTAACCGGCGGAACCCTCGGCATCATGAACAAATTGTTTCAGCGTTTCCTTGCCGAGTATGATGAAATGTTTCCAAAAAAAGTCAGTCGTTGCCTCTGCATCTTCCTTAAGATTCCAGACAGCACCACAAGCTGCTCGTAGGTTGGCTCGATCCTCCGGTGCAAGGTTCCAGAGCCATTTGTCTACTCGTATAATAAAGATACGAAGGTGGGCACATGGATCGTTTTTTGATTTGCGTTCATAAAGCCTATCGTACCATCCGTACCAATCTCTCTCAAAAATGTACCGCATCGCGGGAACTCCCTACTCACCACCGAAACGCCACGCCCAGAGCGGTGACCACCTTTGTGAGATACCTGGCATCCTAGCCGCCGCCCCTTGTAGACGGAGTTTTCATCGATTCGCCACTCCCAGCCCAACCTTGGGAAGAGAGATGTATGGGTGCGATGGGAGTGGAAAAAAATCAGAGGCTATGGCGAGGTAAAGCTCGGATATCCAGCAAAATCCTCTGCGGGTGGGTGATCGGCAATGCCCCTGCCATCGACTCCCAACGCCGCCCAAGCCGCACGTGCCCGCGTGGGGCCGAGGTCTGGGCCGCCGTGTTTCTTTGAGCCGCCAACGAGCGCTGGCGCGATGCCTACGGCTATTTTCCGCCACTCCTCTGCGCCCCCCGGCTTTGCATGAGATCGAATAGGGCATCGGCAACGGTAGTGCGCCGGGGCTCCTCCGCTGGCATTTCGAAAGCGGAGGCGTATTGAGGACGGAGCCCGATAATAAAAACGCGAGGCCTATTCTGCGGTACGCCGAAATCCGCCGCATTCAGAAGCTCGAAGCGCACCTCGTACCAAGGCCGCGAAGCCGGCCGGCTATCAGATCACGGTATGGGGCAAAACGCTTGTCAAGGAGGCCCCGGACGTTCTCGATCATGACAGCCTCGGGTTGCACTTCCTGGATAATCCGGAAAGCCGCCGGGAAAAGATTGCGCTCGTCCGCTTCGCCGAGTTGCCTGCCTGCGGATGTAAATGGCGGGCAAGGCAGGCCGGCAGCGACGAGATCGGTGCCCCGGTAGGGCCTCGCGTCGAAGGTTCGGATATCACCCTGGATGACAGGCCAGCCGGGCCGGTTGTGCTGCAGTGTCCGGCATGCGCAGCAACAGTGCGCCTGATATAGTAATTGCGTCGGCGGAGGGCTCCAAGCATGGCAGGATGCAGCGGCAAGCTCGATTGAGTGCAAATAGGCTTCACGTCAAAAAGTCGCACCTGCGCGAGTCAAGAGCCCGGAAGCACTTTCAAGCGGTGTCCAGCGTTACTGGTTGCGGTGCCTACACAGTGCCTATTTGTAAAATGAGAGCCTAACGGGGAATAGCGCTAAGTCCTTGATTTTAATGGTACCGCTGCCCCGGCTCGAACGGGGGACCCCCAGATCCACAATCTGGTGCTCTAACCAACTGAGCTACAGCGGCGTAAGGAAGACCGCAGTAAACAGCGTTTTTGCGCAAACTTCAAGCGCGCAAATGCAGCTTTCCGGCGCGAAAGCGCTTCGTTCATGCGAAGAAGCGCAGGAGCCGCAAACCGGCTCTTGCACCTCGGGAGAAACGCTTAGAAGTGGGTGGAAGGATTGGCCTTCTGCGCGGACTGGGCGACGAGGCGCGAAAGCTCCTGGGCCTGCTGCGCGAAGGTCTCCATCTGCTGGCGCGCGAACTGGCTCTGAATGTCGAGCGCCTCCTTGAGGTCTTTTGCGTGAACGAGGCGCTGGGCGAGTTCGAAATTGGCCTGGAGGTTGGCCTCGGTGTACTTCACGGCCTTCTCGTTAATCTCGCGGGCGCCGGACGCAATCACGTCGGTTGATTTGGCTACGGCATCGTGAGCCTGGCGGGTCGCATCCATGAAGCGGTTATAGGCCTCGCGCGCCTGATCGACGCTCTTGCTGGCGAGGTCGCGCACGGATGCGGGAATCTCGAAATCGATTTGCTGGTTCATAGCGCTCTCCTACCTGCTATTCCGATCCAAGGAAGCTGGATAACACCCCAGCATCCAGCCTGGCTCCGTATATACAGGCAATTATGCTGCACCGCAACAAAATATTGTGCACTGCACCATTTGTTGAAAGCCGCGGTTTGGCCAAATTTTCCACACACATAGCGAGCCTTGATCTCTCTTCGCTTGCATTCCGCCCCGAACATTGCCCATCTGCGGAACAGTCGAGGCAAGTGCTGCGCCCATGCAATCGCGGCAGGAAGAGAAATTGGCAGCTAAACCGGACAAAGCCATGGCCAGCCGCGATCCTTTCGCGGATTTGCTGTTCTCGCCGCGTGCAGCCTTTATCTGGGATCACACGGCGCGCGCCATCACATGGGTGAACAGCGCAGCGCGCTCCAAGTTCGGGCTTGGCGCTGAGACGTTACGGGCGGAACCGCCCGCGAGCGTTGTGGCACGCCTCACGCAGGGTTTCGACTTGGCTCTGGCAAACGGAACCGCCTCCGGGTCCATCAGGTTCAAGGCTGGACGTTATCCTGCCATACCGTGCGCCTTTGAGGTTACGGATCTTGCCGGCGGGCATAAGGGGCTTATCGTTTCGGATGCGGTTGCAGCGCCAGAGCCTGCCGATGCCGTCCTCCTGCCTACCCCCTCCGAGAAGAACGGAACCGCCAGGCCTTCGGGCAAGCGTCATGCTGCGCCGACGCAGCAAACGGCGCCCAGCAAGCCCGCCGCGGCACCCGGCTGCCAGCTTACTCCCGAGGAATTGCGGGCCTTCAAATCCATTGGCCGGACCGTCCGCCGGCTGGCGCGGGAAAAACAACGCAGTGCCAAGGCCGCGCCTGTGTCCGCGGCCGTATCCGCGCAGCCGCCCCGGCAAGCCATGCCGGAAGCAGAAATGCAGGCCGCTCCGGACCTCCTCTTCTCCGCCTTCGATCTCGTACTTTTTCTCGATCGCGATTTCGCCGTCTCCCGCACGGAAGGCCGGCCGCAGACGGTTGGCTGCCGCAAGTCCGGCTTGCTGGGAAAGCCGGCCGCCAACGTCCTGGCACCCGCCGAGCGAACCATTTTTCAGCGCATGGTCAAGAAGCTGATCGCGGGCGCCAAGGTCTGCCGCAACACGCTGGTGCTCTCGGGCGAGGCCGGGGGCAGCGTGCCCTGCCGCGCGGCGCTGAGCCGCTGGCCCGATGCCGGCGCTCCGTATGTTCTGGCCTTGCTTTCGCTCAGCCTGCCCGCGCGCCTCAAGCGCTTGCCTGACCTTCCACAGATAACCAGGCTCGCGGCCTAAGGCGCTCGCATCGCGGCTTATTGAAGCCGGCCGGCCTCGCCGCCACCGGCGCATGCTTCGCCGCCCTGGTGCCGCGATCTCCTTCATTACCTCAATCTCAAGATCGCGTTCAGCTTTGAGCCGTTTGCGAGCGCTCCCATGAACCTTTATCTACCGCAGGCGGAAATGGCTCGCCGGCCCGGTGCTGCCGCATCTTAATAAATGCTGCATTTCGCGTGTGTATGCGCGCATCATGCTTAACGCAGCTATGGTAAACGCGCGGACGCACGCGTTTTTCACGCGCATTCTTGCGGTGTTTTTCTCATTTTTGCTCAATTTCTGCGTTTCAAAAACCAGATTAAATATAATCGAATATTTCAGATTAACCAAAATATTCGCTCGCCATGACCGCCAGCCTCAACAGGAGATGTCGTGTTGTGCGTGGCATATCAATGACATACGGCGTATTCTGGCGTTTAACCCTTGCTCAAGACGTTTCTGCTAAATTACTTCAAGATTGGAAGGCGCCTCGCACCGAGGCCGGCGGAGCGGTTGAAAGGGTTAACGGGACGTTACATATACCGAAGCTCCTGGGTTGCCATGGCGGCTGCTCTATACCGGAGGATGAGGATTTCCGATGGCTGTTTTTGACGGAGGCAATGCCTCAAGCCTGCCCAATATGTGGCGCGGGAGCCACAGAGTGCTGCCCGGATGCTGCCATAGTTATTTGTTCAACATTTTAGCGCAAATATATAAGGGCCAGCTCCCGATGTTTCGCGCGCCCTTGCCGGCTTAGCTCCCGCAAGCCTCGCCCCTTAACATCGTAGGGGCATGCATCGCCATCTAACTCATAGGGTCTTTTTCTGAGTCGATGATTATAAAACTTGCAACACGGAACCTGTTTCACGACCGGGCCCGTTTCCTAGTAACGCTTGTCGGTATCCTTTTTGCGGTTTTGCTCGTGGCGATCCAGCTTGGGATGTTTTTTGGCGCGCGCCAGATGATTACCGCGATGGTCGATCGCGCGAATGCCGACATCTGGATTGGCGCCTATGGCGCGGACAGCATCGAGCAAGGCCTGCTCCTGACCGGCCGTGAGCGTTTCGTGGCGCTTTCGGTGCCAGGCGTGCAGGAGGTGAGGCCGCTCATCGTATCCTTTGCCGAGTGGCGCAAGGCCGACCAGAGCACAGCGCATATCGTGGTTGTCGGCTCTAACAAGGGCGAGGAAGGCATCGAGCCCTGGAACGTCGTGGAAGGCCGGGATTTTCCAGTGGCCCCCAACGGCGTGATCGTCGACCGCACCTATGCCAAGGCGCTCGGCGTTACTGGTGTCGGCTCGATTGCCCAGATCGAAGGCCATCCGGTGCGCGTCGAGGGGATGACGGACGGCATCCGCTCCTTCACCACCTCCCCTTACGTTTTCACCTCCCTGAGCCAGGCGCACACGCTGACCTCTGTGCCGCAAGGCCAGGCCAACTTCTATCTTGTGAAACTCGCGCCGGACGCGGATGCCGCCAAGGTTAAACAGGAGCTGCAGGCGCGCCTGGGCAAGGTCTTCGTTTTCACGAAGGAGGAGTTCCGCAAACAGAACCTGAACTACTGGCTGTTCGGCACGGGTGCCGGCGGAGCGCTTTTGGGCGGAACCGTGCTCGGGCTCCTCGTCGGCACGGTGATCGTCGCGCAGACGCTCTATTCCAGCACGAAGGACCATCTGAGCGAGTTCGCCACGCTTAGGGCGCTCGGCTCCTCGGCAAGCTACATTCATAAGGTGATCCTCGCGCAAGCTGCCGTTAGCGGCCTATGTGGCTGGGCTCTCGGTACCGTGCTGACCATCCTCATCTCAACCTTCAGCGGGGAAGCCGCGCTGCCGATCATCTTCACGCCAGGTCTCGCGGTATTTTTACTGTTCGTCACGCTGGTGATGTGCACGCTTTCCGCAGTGTCTTCCATTCTCAAGGTCACAAAGATCGACCCAGCCATGGTGTTTTCGCGATGACACGAGCCCCAATCCTCGAAGCCCGGCAAATCGTCAAGGAGCTTGGCGAAGGCAACGCGAAAATTCAGGCCTTGAAGGGCGTGAAATTTGACGCTTTATCCGGGAGAGTTCACCCTGCTGATGGGGCCGTCCGGCAGCGGAAAAACCACACTGCTCTCCATTCTGGGCTGCATTCTGTCTCCTACCTCGGGCTCCGTCACCGTCGCGGGCGAGAGCGCCAGCGGCCGCTCGGCCGAAGAACTCGCCGGCTTGAGGCGGCGTCATCTGGGCTTCATTTTCCAGGCCTACAACCTGTTTCCGACGCTTGACGCGCTGGATAACGTTAAATTGGCGCTGGACGTTCGCGGCTTCTCCGCGGAGGAGGCCAGTAAACGGGCGGAGGAGTCCCTCCGTGCCGTCGGCCTTGGCCACCGGCTTCATAGCCATCCAGGAACGCTCAGCGGCGGCGAGAAGCAGCGCGTGGCCATAGCGCGCGCAATTTCGTCCTCGCCCTCGATCGTGCTGGCAGACGAGCCAACCTCGGCGCTCGATACCGAGAACGGCCATGCCATCATGGAACTGCTCCAGAAGCTCGCGAAGGACGACCAGCGCACGATCCTCGCCGTCACCCACGACCCGAGGACGATCCCCTACGCGGATCGCGTGATCGAGATCGAGGACGGATTGATCAAGGAACAGGCGAACGGTGTAGAAGCGCCGGTTGAAGCCGCAAGCGAAGTGCGGCCCGCTGGCGGAAGCGGCAGAAGTGGCCGGAAGAGAAAGCAATATGCAAATGCGTAACATAGCCGTGGGTTTGAAAGATATGTTCTGGAAGGGCTTTGCTTCGCCCAAGGTTTTTTACGGCCTCCTCGGCGTCACGATTGGCGGGGCGGTGCTTCTGTTTGGCGTTCTGGCCCCAGGCACAGGCGTCATGGGTGTCAGGGCTGAGGAATCTGGGGCAGAGCCTTCCTGGGCTGCGGCGGCACCGGGACGGGTCGAGCCCAAGGGGCGCGCACTTCGCGTTAGCGCACCAGCACCTGCCGTCATCAGAGAGGTTCTCGTTCAGCTCAACGACCGCGTCAAAGCCGGCGATTTGCTCATCCGGCTCGACAACTCCGAGCTGAAAGCCAAGCTCCAGGCGGCGGAAGCCGAAGCCGCAGCCCGCGAAGCGGATCGTAACAGCGGCGAAGCACGCGGCGGTTCCTTGGAACGGCGCAAGGCCGAGGATGCACTCTACGACGCGGAGCGCGACGCATTCGAAGCCAGGATCGAGCTGGACCGGCTTATTTCCCTTGCCCACACAAACCAGGCTGGAGCCAAGGAAGTCGACAAGGGCCGTGCGGCGGTGGCGGCAGCCGAGCAGAAGGCCGGCCGTGAGCATGCGAACCTGAAGCGGATCTGGAAAAGAACCTTCCGGCGCGTACGCGGCATGAGGCGGCGCTTGAGGCTGCCCGTGCAGAGGTTGCTGTTGTGGGCGCTGCGTTCGAGCGGACCCATGTCCGTGCGCCTATCGACGCCACCGTTCTTGAACTCCGTGCAAAGCTTGGCGAGACGGCAAACCCGCAAGGTGAAAGCCCGCTTTTGGTGCTTGGCGATACGTCTCACCTTCAGGTGCGTGCAGAGGTGCAGGAGCGGGACGTCAGCAAAATTCACGCGGGCCAGGCGGCTGTCGTGAAATCGGATGCCTTCCCCAACCGCTCCTTCGATGCGCGCGTGTCGGTCACCGCCCGCGCCTTGAGCGAGCCGCAGTTCCTGATGCGGGGGCAGCGCAAGCAGACGGATGCGGACATTCTGGAAGTCGTCCTCGATTTGGACGACGGTGTGCCGCTGCTGCCCGGCATGCGCACGGATGTACTGTTCAAGGAAACCGGCGTGGCGCAAGAGCCCCCGGCAGCTAAGACGAATTAGCGGATTCCCCGCCCCTCGCGCATGACGGTAAACCCGCTGCCGCCGAGTTCTTTAAGCCGGCCGCACGCGGGCGCGCAGTCTACCCCGCGTTGCGGCTCTTGCTGGGACTACTCCAGCGGCGGCGCGGCGGCCGGCGAGTTGATGAACGGCTTCAAGCTGTCCTCGGGGCTTCGCGGCTCCTGCGTTGGGACTAGAGGATGGGGAGCAGGCAAGGCGGCGTCGTAGCCTCCGTGATGGGTTGGCATGCTCGAAAGCAGCTCCAACTCCGCCGCCTTGATGTAGCGGCCCTGGCAGGCAGGCTGCCAGCCGAATTGATAGTGCACCACGATATCCCGGTAAGCGACGTTCACCTCGTCCTCGCCGTAGGTGGCGGTCCCGAAAAACATGTTTTGCGAGGGCAGGCAATATCCAGTTGGCAGCGGCTTCAGTTGCCCGGCGAACGCGGCGAAGCGGTCCACGAAGCTTCTGCCCACCCGGTCGTAGGTCATCAGCGGATTGGACCCCGGCCAAACGAACAAGAACCTGAATTTGTTCGGGGCAACGGGAAGGATATTGGTTAGTGCCGCGTCGGGCTGGCGCGGCAAAGCATCGAAAAGCTCGTTCATGCTCTTCGGGTCGAGCCCATTTATAATGCTTCTTGCCTGGTCCCCCGCCCATGCGGCGGGCATGGCGCAGAGGCAGGCTGCAAGGGCGGCACCGGCCGCCATAGAGGATGTTTTTTGCATCATGATTGCGAATGTGGGGTTTCTCAGCCGTTTTCGTCAACATATTCGCTAAGACTTGCGCGGAAATCGGGCGGGGAGTGCAATGTTGCAATCGACAAGCCTGATTTTTTGCCTTAAGAAGCGAGGATTCCGGATCAACTGGCGCGGCGGGCGCGCGCATGTTTGCGCGGCATGAGGCTCCTTTGATGTGCCGCAACGAGGATTTCTGTGATGAACATCATCGAGACGCTTGAAAAAGAGCAAATGGCGCAGCTCGAAACGAAGCGCCGGATTCCGACCTTCCAGCCGGGCGACACCGTGCGCGTGGCCGTGAAAGTGGTCGAAGGCACCCGCGAGCGCGTTCAGGCCTATGAAGGCGTCTGCATCGCCCGCTCGGGCCGGGGCTTCAACGAGAGCTTCACGGTGCGGAAGATCTCCTATGGCGAAGGCGTGGAGCGCGTGTTCCCGCTCTATTCGCCGCTGATCGACAGCATCACCGTCGTCCGCCGCGGCAAGGTCCGCCGGGCGAAGCTCTATTATCTGCGCGGCCTGCGCGGCAAGGCGGCCCGCATTCCAGAGCGCACCGATAGCCGCGCCAAGGCGCTGAAGGCCGAGTTCAAGGGCTTCAAGCGCCCCAAGGGCAACCCGGACAACCTCAAGCTCATCAAAGGCCTCGACGCCCACGACGAGAAGCGCCTGAACGAACTCAGCATCATCAAGTTCGAGCAGCTCGCCAATTTCTCCGACGACGAGATCGCGCTGGTTGACGATTACCTGAAGCTCGGCGGCCGGATGGAGCACGAGAATTGGCCTGCACAGGCGCTGAAGCTCATGGCTGAGACGACCGCCGGTGAGGTGCCCGCCTTGGAAGAAGAGGCCAAGCCGGAAAAGTAGCGTTTATCTGCCCGCTGGTAAGATAAACCCGCATGGCCGCAGTCTCTGCGGCCATGTTTGCTTCTGCCGCGTGATGTGGTTGCCAGCGCCGGCGGCCGGGATTGTCCCGGCCGTAACGAGAACCGCTATGCGGCCAATTGATCGTCGATGAGCTGAGGCGGAGCGACGGGCTGAACGTAGCCCTGCGCCAGGAACCACACGAACAGCGCGCCCTGTGCGAGGTAAGGGTCGAAGGCCGTGCTCAGCACGTTCCTTCCTGCCGCGTAGTTGCCCACCGATGGCATGACCAGCCGCATGCCGTTCGTGACGAAGCAGCGGCCGCGCTCAACGTGCCCGTATTGCGAGATCTGGGCGACGGGATGAAGCCCGCCGGCGATTTCGTTCGCCACGGGCGCCCGGATAGCCTGTGCACGGAGCTTGATGCCGCTCAGCGTCAGTTGGGGAACCGCCTCGCCGTCGATGCCGGCGGGCAGCTCCGTGTTTTCCTCACCGGTCACCCAGTACCAGTCGCGCCCCTCGATCATGTCCTGGAGCCAGTCCCTTTGATGGGGGCTTAGGCCGCTGGAGCTTAAGCCCTCGAAGCTGTTGCCCAGCACAACGACCCTTTCTGGATCGTAGCGGTCCAGGGCCTCCTCAAGCTTCTCGAAGGAGGATGCCGTATCGTAGGGCGGGAGCAGAACGTCGTTCCCGTCCAGATAGGAGCCGCCCGAAAGCTGGAGGTCGGCGATAATGAGCGTGTTTTCCGCGGGCCAGAATATCGCGCCAGTAGGGTCTGCGATCAGGGATTTGCCGCAAAGAAGAACTCGCGATGCACCTATGTCGTAAACGAAACCGGCAGGAGGCCGGTGCTCGAAGTGAGTGGAAAGCATAAGCTGTTGCCCTCTTGGTGGCGGCCCGGCGATGTACTCAAGCCCTTGAACCGCCTTTTTCCGGTACAACATCTAATCCGGATGCGCGATAATCGCGTTTACACTTCATTAATTTGTCCGATTCGTTAGAATTTCGTTACTAAAAAATCACGCATTCAAGCATTCCCGATGAAACCGCCAATTGCACGCGAATTGCTGCGAGTTTGCCACATGAATGTTGCGCTGCTGCCACTCGATTTCGAACCCAGTGCTAGGCCCCAGCGCTGGCCTTCAATCTGGAAGGACCATCAGAAGATCGATGTGGACGCGGACCAGGCCGGCCGCATGACCGCCGGCGATGGGGTAGAAACCGTCACACCCGCGAGATTGAAAGAACCGGCGCTTCGCTTCCGTCATTCTCATCCTCCCAATGATCGGCGAGACGGAGTGTACGGAGCTAGTACAGCTGGAGGCAAGTTTGCCCCCATTTGCCGCTAGCGCTCAAGCGAACTTGCCTCCGAAAAGCTGCACTAGCCGGAAAAGGACCCAGGCTGGTTCAACGGCTTACAGAGCGCCTACGGCGCCGATCAGGGTGATCAGTTCCTCAGCCGCCAAGCCGCCATGATGGCCATGAAATGTATTGGCCAAGAGCCCCGGCTCGCGCCACCAGACGAATTTGCCGGGATAGGGAAGCACAAGAATATCGCCAAGCCGGCGGCGGAACTCTGCGCTTGGCGGTTCCAGGCCGAACAGGCCTTCGTCCAGGGCCGTCTCCATTGGCAGGATCAGGGCGTCGCCGGCGAGGTGACGGCGAAGCTGGTCCAGCGCTTCGGTGCGGCGCTCGGGCTTGATGTGCAGGAAAACGTCGCGCGGGCCGCCGTTTGGATAGATGAGGTTTCCGGTTGGGCTGACCGGCAGGAGTTCGGCAAAGCCCGGAATGCGCTCGTTGATGTAAATCGTCTGCCGGGCATCGCCGCGCACTTGGCCGTGGTCAGCGGTGAACAGGTAGAGCGTATCGGCGGAGTCCACGCCGGAGAAGACGTGATCGAAGGTTCGCCAGAAACTCGCGATCTCCGCGTTGTGGTGGGCGCTTCCCGGCCCGTAATCATGAGCGATGTGGTCGATGGCGCCCCAATAAAAGGAAAACAGCGCCTTTCCGCTCACCTGCTCAAGCGCCTCCTCAAGCTGAACCAGCGCCTCGGCCAGCGTATCGTGCTGGATAAGCTCGCTTCCCGCGAAGGCGAATTTATTAAAGGCCGAGGTGGCGTAGCTGCTGTGCGCAAACTGTATTGTGCGGACGCCATGCTTTGCCAGTCGCTGCGGGGCGGTTTCGCGGACGGCGACGAGGTGCGCCGGGTCGTAGCCCTTTGCCAGGCACGCATCGCGCGGGTGCCGGCCCAGCGGCATGAACGGCAGGGTCTGGATCACCTCGCCGTACTCCGGAACGTAGACGTTCCACTCATAAAGCGCGTGCTGCGAAGGCAGAACGCCGTAGCTCAGCGTGGCCACTGAGGCGGCCGTGGTGCTCGGGAACACCGCCGAGATCGGGGTCACGACGCCGTGTTCCGCAACGTGGCGCGTCGTCCTGAAGCGGCTTTGATGCTCCTGCCAGAATTTCCAGCCGAAGGAGTTTATAAAGAACAGCACCACCTTGCTGGGGCTCGGATACGCCCCGCCGAAACAGCTTGCGGGCAAGAGTGCGCCCAGCCGCTCGCCGGTGAGGAGATAGTGGATCGTGGCGGGGATGTTGGCGAACGAGTAATCCGCATAAATCGGCCGCAGTAGCCCCTCAGCGAGCGGCTTGAACTGCAGAAGGGGTGCGCTATCGATCATTCCACACGTCCGTTTTCGGGAAGCGCTTCTCGAAGCATCGGAAGATGGGAAGGGGATTTCAAGAGCACCCTACGTCATTCTGGCCTTCGCAAGTTCCTTCTCAGCGAGCGCCTTATTCTTCGGGGCAAGCTGGTCCTTGTGGCTGAACCGGAGGGCTCGATCATAATCGCTTATGGCTAGAATGCATTCCTGTTTGTCGCGGTAAGCCAAGCCACGGCCCACATGGGCTAATGCAAAGTGTGGATCTATGCGTTTGGCCTGGGCGAAATCGGCTATGGCACGGCCCCGCAGCAACCCGCGCATGCGTTAGCGCCTGCGCTCAAGCCCGCTTATCCTCGTCGCCGAGCTTGCGCGCCTCCTCCGGCAGCATGATGGGGATACCCTGGCGGATGGGGTAGGCGAGCCCGGCGGCCTTGCTGACCAGCTCGCGCGTCTCGCGGTCGTAGGTGAGCGGCTGCTTGGTTACAGGGCAGACAAGGATTTGCAGGAGGGCCGGATCGGCCTCTTCTCTTGGGCTTTCGGTGTCCATCGCGTTCGGCCTTTAGTGCAAGCTTGAGCCAGCGCCGGAATCCGGCGCGGCGATCTCCATCTCGGCGAGCGCCATCAGGATCTCCGCCCTCGTCTTGAGGTCGGGTGCCTCCAGCAGCGCCTGCTTCTCCTCTGGACCGTAAGGGCTGATCATGGCAAGCGTATTAATCAACAGCTCCGTGGGCGAACGCTGGATGCTGTCCCAGTCGGCCGAGAGGCTTCTCGCTTCGAGATAATTCCTGAGGATGTGCAGGAAGCGCGGCCAATCCACCCCGTCCTGGCCATGGCCGCGCACGAGGTCCTTGACGTACTGCCCGTAATTCACGTCGCAAATCCGGTAAGGCTTGGCAGTGCGGCTCTCGCCCGCGATGTCGAAGCGGCAGATGCCGGTGAGCGTGATGAGCAGCCGCCCATCCTCGGTTTCCGAGAACGCGGAAAGCCAGCCCAGGCAGCCCGTCCCGCGGAGCGGATGCCCCTTGGCTTGCGGCGATTCCTCCTGGCTGCCCAGCGGCTGCACGACGCCCACGATCCGGTCGCCCGCGATCACGTCGTCGATCATGCTCAGATAGCGCGGCTCGAACACGTTGAGCGGCAGGCTCGACCTTGGCAGCAGAATGCAGCTCTGAAGCGGAAACACAGGGATGCTAGCAGGAAGGTCGCCTGCGGTTCTGTACCTGTCGGTTATACCCAAGACTGCCTCCCAGCCGGTGCCCCGGCGCTCAAGCGAACAAAAGCGACGACAAACGTTGCCGCCCCGCCTGGGTCAGCGGATCCTTCGCTCCCCAGGCCTCGAAAAACTCGACGAGCTGCTTCCTGGCCGCGTCCTCGTTCCAGGTGCGATCCTTGCGCACGATCTCGAAAAGCTCGTCCATCGCCGCCTGCCGCTTGCCTCCCGCATTGAGCGCGAGCGCAAGCTTGAAGCGCGCGTCCCAGTCGCGCGGATTGGCGGCCACGGCCTGCTCAAGCGCAGCGATATCCGCCGCCGGCCCTGCCTTCTTCGCAAGCTCCAGCCCGGCCTTGGCGCTGACATATGCCTCCGCCGTCTGCTTCGCGGGCGGAACCAGCGCCAGCATCTGCTCCGCGCGGCCGAAATCCCCTGTTGCGGTATAGCACTTCGCCAGCCCGCCGATAGCATCCACGCTCTCCGGGTCCGCCTGCAGCACCGCCGCGAACTGCGCCGCCGCCCCGCCGATATCGCCCGCCTCGAAGGCTGCATTCGCCTCTTCGAGCCCAGGCATCCCGGCCGCGGCGTCGTCCGGCCCAATCAGCCGCTGGATAAACGCCTTCACTTGGCTCTCCGGGAGCGCGCCCATGAAGCCGTCCACCGGCTGGCCGTCCTTGAACGCGAACACCGCCGGGATCGACTGCACGCCCAGTTGCCCCGCTACCTCCGGATACTTGTCGATGTCCATCTTGACGAGCAGCACGGCGCCCTTCGCGGCCTTCACCACCTTTTCCAGCACCGGCGTGAGCTGCTTGCACGGCCCGCACCACGCCGCCCAGAAGTCCACGAGCACCGGCACTTTCCGCGATGCCTCGATCACGTCGGCGACGAAAGTCTGCGTCGTCGTGTCCTTGATGAGATTGCCCGCCGTCTCCGGCTTTTTGGCGGAAGCGCCGCCGAACATCGAAATAGCCATGTCTGTTGTTACCCAGGTATGTGCCGCAAGGAAACGCTTAATAGCAGCGCGCATCCGCGAGTGCTGAAATCTCCCACGCGAAAATGGGTTCTATGTAGCAATCAAGCAAGCGGAAAATATATTCCCGTGCCCGCCCTGTTGCCGGCGCGCCTTGGAATTCAGCCGCCACGATCCGCGCCTCAAGCCGGGCCGTGAGCTTGCCCTGCCCGGTGCTCAGGCGAAGCGTCTGCGCGTCACTCTCGTGAAAGCCGATCCTCCGGCGGACGCCTCAAATCAGGCTTTCCAGCGCCTTGGGACGGTCTCCGGATTTTTCGCAATCGCCTTGTGACGGGCCCGCGCGCAACTGTCCGGCTCGCTTTTGCCTTATTCCCAATCCCTGAGCGCGCAGGGCGGGATGTGGAAATGGGCCGGCTTGAGCACGGACAAGGGCATCACGTCAGACGCTCGTAGATCGCACGCGCCGCATGGGCGTAGCCATCATGTTCATACACGCGAGCCAGTCCCCGCAGTTCGTCCTTCGCAATCTCAGATTGCGGCGTTTCCCTATGATCTTGCACCAACATCCAGAACATGTCCTCTGCCTGCCGCAGCTCGCCTTCGTTGCGGTAATGCTGCGCCATTGCCAAGAGGTCATCGAGGCTCCGGGTGGCTACCTCGGTTTGGTGCTTTTGAGACTGGGAGGCCTGTGCCTTCGACTGCTCGGATTTCATAGCGTTCTCCTTTTGCCTTCGATGCTTCGATGCCCGCCTCAGATGGCATAACGCTGGTTAGTATCGGGTTCATTCTAATAAATAGTTCTAAACACTGTAGAAATAATAAGCGTAAAAATAGACACCGTGCAGAAGGCTTGTTGGGCCGCCGTTGCAGTCACTTTTCACAAGAGGTGCGTGCTGTTGCGACGATACCCACCCAGAATAGCTGACTATATTCTGTTGATGGTTGTGGCATGCGGCTTAATTTTCTCTAGAGCATAGGTGATAAGGATCTTGACCTGGCTTTGCCAGGGCGGTCACGCAATGCGCGGCTTCCACCGGGCCCCGGCGGAATTGCCCGGCTTTAAATGCTTTTCGGGCTCGCCTTCGATGGCCAGCTTGGCTTCACCCTCAAGAACATAGAGCGTTTCAAGGCCTGGGTGAGTGTGGTTGGATACGCTAGCGCCGGGCTCAATCTCGGTGAGATATAATGCTGTAATGTATTGGGTTCCAGGGAATGGGGCGGTCAGAAGCATCGTTCGCTTGAAACCGGGGGCGCTAGCGGACAGGCCAGAATCTCGAAGAGTGTCCGCGTCAAGCGCTGCGAACGACCGCAAAGGCTTTTCGCTACCAACCGTCATTTCAACAGCCATTGTAACGACCTTTCGTGCTGCGATTGAACGCTCCAACTATGACCTGTACCATGGTGCAACGATTGCGGAAAGGCAGGTCAACTCCTTATCGTTATTAGGTGCCACCCCAGAATAGTTTACTGCGCATTTACTCCAGGCACACTAAATCTGTAAATAGTGTATTTACTAAATAGCTTAAAATGTTGTCAACTGAGCTGAATTGTTACCGATACATCCAGACCCCGTGCATAGACAGCCGGATCTCGGAGGGGCTGCATTGAAATATGGGGCAGCACAGGACCTCGCGCGCAAGCTCAGGGATGGAGCAGGCCTCCATTTTTGCCATAAGCTTGCTGCGGTACACTTCGACGGACTTGGGGCTGATGTTGAGCTTCGCCGCCATTTCCTTGTTAGACCGGCCATCGAGCACACCAGCCAGAACCTCGCGTTCCCGCGCAGAGAGTGTGGAAAGCCTCGCGCGGACAGTTGTGCATTTGTTCGCTTTATCGCAGCGCACGCGGTCCATGCGTATCCAGTTTTGCGCCGAGCGCAACAGCAGTTCGTCATGCACCGGAAGCTCCAGGAACTCGGCGGCCCCTAGCTTCATCGCCTGCACTGCCGTTTTGACATCGCCATAAGCCGTCACCATGATAACGGGCGGCGGCACCTGCTGCTTTTGCAGCGCTGCCAGCAGTTCGAGGCCGGGCAGCTCCGGCATGCGCATAGCGGAAATCAGGCAGCAGGGCTCATCGTGAGTGAATTCCCGCAAAAACTCCAAGGGGGAGCGATGCAAGCGCGTCTCAAGGTTGAGCACCGCAAAGAGGTGCGCTTTCTCCGCGAGAGCGCCTGCATGATCGACAATATGCACAACTGCCTTTGAATTCACCGTATCCAATCCTCCCGCCCCCCGGGCACCACCACGGGATATGAATAGCTCCGAAGCAATACCGAATCCTCTATAAGGACAGCTTATTATTATAACGGGCGGCCTAACGTGGGGCTTAATCGAGTGGCTGGGCGTGAAGAAATCTCGCGCGGCCTTTACAGTGAGAGGCGGCATCGATGCCGCTCCAACTGAGGAATTTCAGGACGAATACCTCAAGGGCGGCTTTGAAACCGCCGCTCACGGCAGGCCGGGTAGACTGCGAGAAAAGTTTCCGCTCGCGAGTTGAGCGGCGGTCGCACGCCGGGCTTCAGCAATTTGGGCAATAAGCTGCGGTCAAAGTTGCGCTTAGCGCGGCGCATAGCCGCTCCCGCTTTTGGCCCACCGCGCCAGTGAGCGGCGCCGACGAAGCCGGAGTTCGCTGTAATTGCGATCGCGTTCGGTCTTAACAGGCCGGAGTTCACCATCGACGGTGCAGGAAGGCGCCTACGGCGCGTTCGGTTATGAACGCATAATGAAGATGTGCAGGCACAGCATCACGGTTAATGCCGGCGTGGTTGACGGTGCCACGTCATGCGTCCGGCAGGCGCATTTTTGCAAATTGCGTTTTTGGGCGCCCGCTTTCCACAGCCCGGAGCCGGTCGAATCGGCAAAGTCAGGTTAACAACCATCGGCGCAATGCCGCCCGGGCCTTGCTGGGGTATCCTTCTGGCCATGCCATCCTAGCATCACACCGATTGAGCGGGACGCCGGATGGCGTAAATGTAGTGCGAACTCAAACTGAACGTGGACAGTTTGACCTGATTGCTTTGATTGCCGCCAAGCAGCGTTACGGTTCCGTTGCCAGACCGGACAAGGAAACCCACATGCTCATGGCCGGCACGGTCGTGAAGCACGACGATATCCCCGGTCCGTCCATTGGCCAGCGATCCGGCGTTAGCGCCCCAGTGCGCCCAACTGTCCGCGAGGGCACTGTTAGTACCTTTATAACCAGCTTTTTCCATCACGTAGTTTACGAAAGCCGAGCACCAGGGCGTTTCGTCGCTCGCAGCGCCATACGTTGTGGAGGCGAGGCAGGCCACAATGAACGGGTTATTGCCGTTGGCATATTCATGTTGTCCCATATATTTGTAGGCAATATTCATCCACCCAGTTGAGCCGCCGGGGGCAGCGTATGCAGCAGGGCTGGCGTTGCCGCCGTATTGTCCCGCGCCTTTGCCTGATCCCAGTTCGAGTGTGGCGCCCGCATAGATCAGATCCGGGTTTCCAATGTTGTTGGCTTTTGCCAGCGCCTCGACGGCCGCTCCGAAGCGTTGAGCTATTTCCGAAAGGGTATCCCCTTTTTCGATATGATAGGTCGTTCCCGTAACGTAACCGTTGACATGCATAACAGCTTCCTCACTTGCAGATTGGATACAGCCTTTCGCCGGGAGAGTGCTGGAGACCCGTTGTGCCCAATGCAACTGGCGTTACGTAAAGCACGTGTGCGTTCTCCTAATCTCCCCCGCAGCCTTCAACAACGCTAGCCGGTTTGATCGCACCCGGGATAGGATCGGTGCCAGAGGCCGGCGGCCGCATTTCGTAAGATTGAAGATAACCGATTATCCTGACGAAAACCTGACCGGGACCGCGTGCGTAAGAACGGCACGTACTTCAGGCATAGAAGCCCAAAGCCCGCCATAACGCTGTGCTGAAGCCTTTTGTCAGCATGATCGTACAGAAAGGCACGAAACCGCCTGCTCTTTGTTCGTCGCGGTGCGCCCGCCCTGAGGCTAGGAACGGCGCGATTTGCGGACTGTAGGCTTTGGCCCGCCCCTTGCAATTCCATGGGCAAAGTGCAGCAGCGTTGGAGCGAGCGAGCCACACATGACGGTTCTGGTTGGGAGACGGCCGAAGGCTCCTGTTACCGCGGTAACGGTGGAGGGCCTGACGGTTTTGCGTATGCGGGCGCTTTCGACCTGCGCCGCTATGTGGATGCGCTGCCCGCGATCCTCCAGCTTGCCGCCGGCGCCTTGCCGCTGGATTTCAGCCGCTGGCAGAAATGGGGCCGGCCGCTTCTGGAAACGCTTTCGATGAGCATCGCCGGAACCGTCCTGGGCGCCGCCACCGCCCTGCCGCCTGGGGCGCTTATCTCTGGGGCCAAACCGAGGAATAGCCAAAGGCAAAACCCGTGAAGGTCAACCTGAAGTACGCAGCATGCAAAGGGTTTCGACGCCGGCAATCCCCCCCAACTTGAGACGAGCCCATTTTAGACCCGGCTGGCCGCACCCGGCCTCAACCTCCCTTCGCGCGCAGCCAGCCGCGCTACCCTCACAACCGCCAGCAAGTTCACGCCCATACCCCTATAGATAACGCCCGGGAATCTGCTAATCTCCCCCATGTCTCCGGGGCGCGCCCAGGTGCTGCGCGGCCGGGGCGCCAACCCGCGGATGGAACGCAAGCGTGCTCAAGATCGCAACCTGGAACGTCAACTCCATCAAGCAGCGCGAGGCGGCGGCTGCGGAATGGCTCAAACAAATCGCGCCGGACGTGCTTTGCCTGCAAGAGCTGAAATGCCAGACGGAGAGCTTCCCGCGCGGCACCTTCGAAGACCTCGGCTATAATTGCGCGGTGCTGGGCCAGAAGTCGTTCAACGGCGTGGCAATCCTTTCGAAACACCCCATCGACGAGACCGTGACCGCGCTGCCGGGCGACGGCGCGGACGAGCAGGCCCGCTATATCGAGGCGGCGATTTCGCTGCCGGGCGGCAAGGCAATCCGCGTGGCGTCGATCTATGCGCCCAACGGCAACCCCGCGCCCTCGCCCAAGCTCGACTACAAGCTCGCCTGGCTCGGCCGAGCTCAAGGCGCATGCGCGGACGCTGCTGGCTTACGAGGAAGTGCTGGTGCTCGCGGGCGACTACAACATCATTCCGCGCCCGCTCGACGTCTACAACCCCGCGGCCTGGGCCGAAGACGCGCTATTCCGCCTCGACTCGCGGCAAGCCTTCCGGCGCGTCCTGCATCTGGGCCTCGCCGACGCGGTGCTGGCCTGCGACAGCCGTGGCGGGCAGTACACCTTCTGGGATTATCAGGCCGGCGCCTGGCAGAAGGATTGGGGTCTGCGCATCGACCACATCCTGCTATCGCCGCAAGCCCTGGCGCGGCTCCATAGCGCGCAGATAGACCGCAAGCCCCGCAATTGGGACAAGCCCTCCGACCACACGCCCGTCCTCGTATCGCTGGATTTGTGAGAGGTCTTATCCAGCCTGCTGCGGATTCACCGCCCGCGCCTTGAAGAAGGTGTAGCAGAAGACGCCATCTTCTTCCGCCGTGCGGTACAGGTCCACGATACCCCGGTCGAATTCCGCCGCTGCCATAAGGCCGGCATCGAGCGCAGGCTCCCGGACAGCCTCGACCATCGCAGTGAAGGTCAGCCGCGTGAAGCCCTCCACCAGTTCCGGCTTGCTTGCATCGGCGTAGACCATGCGCGGCGAGACCTGCACGCCCTCGAAGCCGGCCTCCCTGAGCAGCGGATAAAGCCGCCGCCCGATCGTTGCATCGCCGCCCGCCCTGGCCTGAAGCGCCACCTGGCATTCGATGGCCTTGCGGGCATGCGCGCTCTCTGGGTGGAAATAGGCGGAGCCGTGGTCGCCTTCGATGACCGTGATGGTGCCGCCGGGCTTCAGCACGCCGCGCAAGGCTTCAAGCGCATCGGCCGGCCGGGCGAGGTGCTCAAGCACGAAACAGACGAATACATGGTCGAAGGATTGCGGCGCAAACGGCAGCATGAAAATGTCCGCCTGGCTGAACGTCGCATTCGAAAGGCCCGCGGCCTCCGCCGCTTCGCGCGCCGCCGCCAGCGACGCTTCAGAAATATCGATGGAAGCGATGCGCGCTCCTGGGCTCTTCGATGCCAGCGTCACGGTCTGGGCGCCGATGCCGCAGCCCGCTTCGAGGACTGACGAGCCTTCTGGGTAGGCCGTGTCCGAATGCAAGAGTTCCGTAAGCGTCCGCGCCTGATCTTGCAGGCGTTGCGCCTCTCTCTCGCTGTACCCGTGAACGTAGTCCGCCGCCATTTGCGCCTCTTCGAAACCACACAACCCGCATTGCCCCTCACCCCAACCCTCTCCCCATGGGAGAGGGAGCCCGGCCGTGCCCAATGTTAGGGCGTTCCCTCTCCCATGGGGAGAGCATCTGTGTTTGAGGTCAAGCATGTTTTTCGGTCCATGTCCTGTTTTCGCGGATGAGGGCGCTGGCCAGGATGACGAGTTTGCGCATGACTGCGGTCAAGGCGAGCTTGGCCTGTTTGCCTCTGGCGCGCAGCCCGGCGTAGAAGGCTTTCAGGTCCGGGTTGCAGCGGGCGGCGGAAAGTGCCGCCATGTAAAGCGCGGTCCTGACATGGGCACGGCCGCCCTGGATGCGGCGCAGGCCCTGGCGATCCGCGGAATTGTCGTTGAGGGGGGCGACGCCCACAAGCACCGTGGCTTTGGCGGCAGAAATGAGCCCAAGCTCGGGCAGGCAGGCCACGAGGGTTGCCGCAACGGCCTGCCCGACGCCTTTAATGGACAGAAGAATTTCGTACCGGCTTTTCAGGACAGAATCGCCTTCGATCAGCGCCGCGATGGCCGCGTCAAGGTCTGCCGCCGCCCGCTCGCAAGCAGCGAGCTGACGTTTGAGAAGCCGCTTCAGAAGCGCGCTTTCAGCGGTGCCGTGCCGGTTCTTGAGTGCGGTTTCATCGGCCTTGACGGCTTGCCTGGCCAAGACCAGCTCCTGAAGCTCCGCCGCCGTCTTGGCCGGAACGGGTGTGGTCCTAGGGCCGGTGGCGGCGCCAAAAAGCGCCAGAATCCGCGCATCGATCCCGTCAGTCTTGGCAAGCTGCCCGATCGACTTGGCGAACTCGCGCGGGCGCTGGGGATTGACGGCGGCAACCAGATAGCCCGCCTGGCTGAGTACGCGGTGCACAAGCCGGTGCAGCTTGCCGGTCGCCTCCACAATGACAAGCGCCACCTTGGAGCCGGCAAGTTCCTTGCGCAGGCGCCGGATACCCTCTTTGCTGTTGGGAACGCGGAAACTCTGGCCAGTTGGGTGCAGATAAACGTCGAGCCACGCTTTACAGACGTCGATGCCCACGTAAACTGCTTCATCGGCTCGTACGGATGTTATCTTGCCTTGCATGCGGGACTTGCTCCCCAATCATCTGTTCAGAACACGAGCCGGGGCGGACGGACCAAGCTCTCCCGCAAGCCAAAAGCTTATGGGACTGACGGTCCCGCCCGCCCGCCGCAAGAGGGATGGCCATCCCTCTTGCGGCGCCCTCATCACCAAAGCAATTCGGGCCCGCCTCCAACATGCAAGGGATGGGGTGAGGGGTTGTGCCCTATGAACATGGCGCGCCCCTCTGCCAAATGCTGGCGCCGCGCTTTCCGCAGATGATCCGGAAGGCCGCTTCTTGTCTTGAAGGAAATTGCGTATCAGGCGCGGGCGGCCACATATCGCGCTGGCGTCACGCCAAAGTGGCGCACAAACGCGCGCGTCATGTGGCTCTGGTCGGCGAAGCCTGCCCCTTGCGCGGCGTTCGCGGGCGTCTCGCCTGCCAGGAGCAACTGCCTCGCCAGCCGCACGCGGCGCTGGACGAGATAGGCGTGCGGCGTGGCCCCAAGCTCGCGTGCGAAGGCGCGCAGAAGCTGAAACCGGCCGATGCCGCACAAAACCGCCAGCTCGCCCAGCGTGACCGGCGAAGCGGGATCGTCATCGATCCGCTCCTTCGCTTTTGCCACTGCCGGCGAGGTGCTGCGCGATCCAGCGGAAGGCGTGCGGACTTGTAGAAGCGGAACGGCGAGGCGGACCAAATACTCCTCCGCCGCAAGCGCGCCGCCTTCGATGGCCGCATGCTGGAAGAGGGCCAGAACGAGCGCTGCCGCCCTGGGATCGTTCAGGCTTGGGGCCTTGAATTCGGCCTCAGCCGGAAATTCGCCAAGCATTCCGCGGTTCAGGCGGGACGGATCGAAATAAAGCATACGCCAGCGGCGGACGCAGCCGCCAAGCGGGATGCCGTCGTGCATCTCGCCGGGGTTGACCGTGATGACGCTGCCCGCAAACGCCTCCACCGGCCCCACACCGCTCCACGACGCTTGCGCGCCCGAAAGCAGGACGCCAATGCCGTACTGATCGTGGGAGTGGCGGGGAAAGGCGCGGCCTGATTCGAATTCGATCGCGTCGATCCCCGGAATTTTGGACCGGTGCGGCTTCGCGCGATGGGTCTGTGCGGACAATTCCAAGCCTCGCGGCGCGGTCGATCTCGATGCGGATAGGATCAACTTCCTGCGGCATTAGGATGGCCGGTTGCGCCGCGTGCCGGATGAGAGGTTCTGCCATATTCCAAGCGATTCTCCCTCACCCTGTCCCTTGCTCTCCCCTGGGGGAGGGAACGCCCTAACAACGGGTACGCCGGGACTCCCTCTTCCATGGGGAGAGGGCTGGGGGTGAGGGGAGATTCGCCCAGTTCATTGCATCGTCCAGCGTCAGCGCTTGCCGGCCTGCACGATTTGCATGGCGATCAAGTCAAGCGGCACGACCTTTTCCGCGGCACCCCGCTCGATGGCTTCCCTGGGCATACCGAAAACAACCGAGGTCGCCTCGTCCTGCGCTACCGTCTGGGCGCCGGCATTGCGCATTTCGAGGAGGCCCGCCGCGCCATCGTCGCCCATGCCGGTCATGATGAATGCCGGTCGCATTGCTCCCCGCATAGGCGCCGCCGAGCGGAACAGCACATCCACCGAGGGCCGGTGGCGCGACACCAGCGGCCCGTCCTTGACCGTGACGTAATACTGGGCGCCGCTGCGCTGGAGCAGCGTATGCCGGTTGCCCGGCGCGATGAGCGCCCGTCCGCGCAAGACCGTGTCGCCGTTCGCTGCTTCCTTGACCTCGATCGCGCAAAGCGCGTCGAGGCGCTGGGCGAAGGCCGCGGTGAACTTTTCCGGCATGTGCTGCACAATGACGATGCCGGGGCAATCGGCGGGCAGCGCTTCAAGCACAACGCGAAGCGACTCGGTGCCGCCGGTGGACGCGCCCATGCAGACGACAGTCTCGGTGGTCCGCGCCATCGCCTGGCCGGGAACCGGCGCCGGCAGCATGACGTCGGCGCTCAACTTTGCCTGGGTTTGCGGTTCCTTGGCCCTATGCGGCGGCAGGCGCCTCAAATTCGCGCGGGCCGCCCCCTTTACGGCTTCGCAAATGCGCACGCTCAACTCGCGCAGGCCCTGCGTCGTATCCATGCGCGGCTTCAGGATCACATCGACCGCGCCTGCTTCGAGCGCCTGCATGAGCGTCGCGGAGCCTTCCTCCGTCAGGGTTGAGCACATCACCACCGGGATCGGGTGCTGCGACATCAGCTTGCGCAGAAAGGTGATGCCATCCATGCGCGGCATCTCCACGTCGAGCGTGATGACGTCCGGCGCTCGCCTGGGCGATTTTCCGGGCCGCGGCATAAGGATCGCCAGCCGTGCCTATGACTTCGATTTCCGGATCGGCGCTCAGAATGCCGGCCAGGGTCTGGCGGACCGAGGCCGAGTCGTCGACAATCAAAACATGGACAGGCTGGCCCATGATCAATACTCCGCGCGAAAGACCGATTGGCCGGCCTGGACAAGAGGCAGATCGAACCCGGCCACAGTTTCAGAATGCCCCAAAAACAGGAAGCCGCCCGGCCTGAGGTGCTGGCAGAGCTGCTTCAGGACGCCGAGTTGAGTATCCTTGTCGAAGTAGATCAGAATATTTCTGCAAAAGATGACGTGCATGTCCCTGGCCACGCTGTAAGGGGTCTGCATCAAATTCACCCGCTCGAAACGCACCGAGCGGCGCAACTCCGGAACGATGCGCACCCTGTCGCGCGCGCCGTGCTTCGCGCGGAGCAGATAGCGTCTTCTGAGTTCCATGGGGATGGCCTGGGACATGATCTCGGGATAGATCGCCCGCATCCCGATCTTGAGCACCTGTGTGCTGATATCGGTCGCCAGAATGGAAAAGCCTGGGATCGTCTCCCGCTGCTCCGCCAGGATCATCGCGAGCGTATAAGGCTCGGCGCCGATGGAGCTGGCAGCGCTCCAAACCTTGAGGGGGCTGCGCGTCAGGACGCCTTGCCGGCGCAGCGCCGGTATCGCTTCTTCCGCGAGGAAATCGAAGTGCTTCGGCTCGCGGAAAAAGTCGGTTTTATTCGTTGTGACAGCGTCGATCAGATGAATGGCTTCCTGGTCGAGGCCGCCTTGCTGACACAGAAAGGAGCAGTATTCTTGCAGCGAGGGCAAGCCCAACGCCTGCGCGCGGCGGCGCAGTCTGCACTCCACCATAATTTTCTTCGATGGCGGCATCTTGATGCCGCTGTAGTTCTCGATGAACTCCGCCAGGAACTCGAAGTTGGCGGGGGTCAGGTAATCCAGGGACATGCCGCCTGGTGTGGCTGGCCAGGCGCCGCCCTGGCCGGTGTCTGGCTGGTTTGCCGCAGTCGCTTGCTTCATTACGCAGCAGCGGCGGTGCCCAAGAGCGCCGCCGTGTCCTCCTCTGAGAAAAGACGCGCCAGATTGAAGATGATGACGAAGCGCCCGTCGCGATGACCGACGCCCATGATGTATTCGGAGCGCCAGCGCACGCCGATGTCGGGCGCTGGCTCGATCTCGTCAGGGCTCAGCGCCATGACCTCGATGACCCGGTCCGCGACCAGGCCCAGCACCAGCGGCAGGCCCGCTATCGTGACTTCCAGCACGAGGATGCGGGTCGTCTCCGTTGGCGGAACAGCGGGCAGGCCGAGCTTGACGCGTAAGTCGAGCACGGGAATGCTGCGCCCGCGCAGATCGATGAGCCCAAGCAGATAAGGCGGCGCTTCGGGAATCCGGGACGCCTGACGCATATCGAGGATCTCCAGCACCAATTCCACAGGGACGGCGAACACCTCCCGGTCGATCGCAAGGCTCACAAACTGCCCTTCCGTAGCGGTCTTCACCGCCGCTCTGGCAACCGCAGCGCTCATGTTTCAATACCTCTCGAATTGACTGTCGTCTGCATCGGGACCCTGATCGCCTAGATTGATCGCAAGTCCACCTGGGCGCTGCGCCGTGCCCTTCGCTTGCGCCTTCGCGCCAAGCGGCTTTGCAGGCGCCGGCGCCCTATGCGCCGCCAAACGGATTGCACTCTTCTGCGCCTTTGCCAGGGTAGCTGGAGCCCCGGCGGCAGGGGCACGCGCAAGGGCGCGGCCATGATCGCCGGTGTCGAAGAAGGAGATGCTGGAGTGCAGCCTTTCGGCCTGACTGGAGAGTTCCTCCGAGGTCGAGGCGATCTCTTCGGCAGCCGCGGCGTTTTGCTGGATCACCGTGTCGAGCTGCTGAATGGCCTGGTTCATCTGATCGGCGCCGATGTCCTGCTCGCGGCAAGCGGCGCTGATCTCTTCCACCAACTCGGCAGTCTTCTTGATGTCGGGGACAAGCTTTTCCAGCATGGCGCCGGCTTCTTGAGCAACTTTCATCGTATCGCCGGAAAGCGAACCGATCTCGGCAGCCGCTGTCTGGCTCCTCTCCGCAAGCTTCCTCACCTCGGAAGCGACGACAGCAAAGCCCCTGCCATGCTCGCCTGCGCGGGCTGCCTCCACCGCGGCGTTGAGTGCCAGGAGGTCGGTCTGCCGCGCAATCTCCTGCACAATGGTGATCTTCTCGGCAATTGTCCGCATGGCGTTGACCGCACGCGCAACGGCGGCGCCACTTGCCATGGCGTCGGCCGAGGACTGCTGGGCGATCTTTTCGGTCTGCGCAGGCGTTGTCAGCGTTCTGCTTGATATTGGCCGCCATCTGCTCCATGGACGCGGATGCTTGCTCAGCAGACGCCGCCTGCTCGCTGGCGCCGGCGGACATTTGCTCCGCCCCCGCCGAAAGCTGCTGGCTGCCCGCCGAAACGTTCCCGGCCGCGGCCATCAACTCGGCGACAATCTCCCGGAGTTTTACAACCATGCGGTTCAAGGCATCGGCCATGTCCTTGATTTCGTCGTTGCTGCTAACCTTGAGTTCCTGCGTGAGATCGCCGGCGGCAATGGTGCCTGCCATCGTCACCGCGCGGGATAGGCCGCGGCTGATGCTGAGCGACATCCAGACGGCCGCACCGAAGGCGATCAGCAGCGACACGATGGTGGTGCCGATCAGCATCCGGCGTGTGCTTCCGTATACATCCTCGGCACGCGCCAACTGAGCGTTCACTTCTTTTTCGATGATGTTGACCAGGTCAACGATCTGGGCTCTGAGGGCATCTCCGATCTTCTTGCCTGAGCCCATCGACAATCCGGTGGCGCGCGCTTTCGACATTTGTGTAGCCAAGTTTATAATTCGATCATTGACCGGGGCCCATTTGTCGAAGCGCTCGAAAAACTGCTCCGCCAGGGCGCGATCCTGGCCTTCGGGCAGGCGCTTGAACGCATCGCGCAGCTTGGAGATTGTCGCGAGGTCTTCCTTGATCTTCTGGTTGTAGGCTGCGGTTTCGGCATCCGTGGAGGCCAGGATAGCGTCGCGCTGGTGGGTTTTGATGTTGGAGAGCAGCAGCAGGATATCGGCCACGGTAGAACTGGCTTTTATGGTATCCGGTGTGGGCTGCTGAACGGCTACAAGATGGTCCAGCAGCGGCCGGAGCATCTGCATAAGCTCGTTGGGGCGCCCTTCCTTTTGGGCGATCTGGAAAGCTTCGGCGTTGGTGTCGTGCTGCCCGAATTCCACGACCTTAACCTGACTGGCGATGTGCTTAGCCACATTATCTTTGATTTCATTAAGCTTGTTTTGCATATCTGCGGTAGATGCATTCGATAGCGCCTCAAGGGCGGCGGGAATAGCCTTGTGGTCTGCATGTATTTCTCCAAGCGTAATTTTTATGTCGTCTGCGTTATTAGCCATGACGAGATTTTTTTCATGCCTTACTGAGTTGTGGTACGCATTAAGTAATGTCGTCGCAAGCTCAACACGTTGCACTGGACCGCTCAAAAGCGACTTCATATCGTCGTTGATCGTCATGAGGCCGCTGATGCCAAACCACGCGGTGAGGGCCGATAACAGAATGATGGCGCCAAAGGTGCTGGCTAACTTCTGTTTGATTGTAAAACGCATTAGCTCGATCCCGTATGCTACACAGATATTTCAGATCCGGTTGCAGGGAAGCAGGGGTCCGCGCGTCCGGCATCGGGGGGCGGACGCATGCAAGCGCGTACCCGCCAAGGTTGTATAGAATGAGGAGGGTGCCTGTATTGATTTAAGATCCCGTTATAGCTGCCGGTACTTTTTGGCTGAGTATCAAGTTTAGCTGCGGGACTGATAACTTAACTAAGCGTTCGTTTTGCTTGCGCGTGTATTATGGTTAATACCGCCAAGGTAAACGGCGCATCGCGACATCTTCTTCCACGGTATTTCTGCGAATTTTTCCCCGTTTTGGGTCAATTTCTGCGCCTCAAAAATCCCTTTAAATATAAACTCGATTGTGAAATTAACCATAAAGCAGCGCGTCCGCCCTTGCCGCGCTGCGCCGCCTTATTAGAATCGCACATTAAAATCAGCAACTTACCCACATTAGTGTTTTAGAAAGGCGCAATTGTCTACATTTGAGCGTCAAAGGAAGCCGGGGGAACCGCACAAAATCCGCCGCTGGCAACCGGAAACTGGGTTAACGGGCACTTAGCGCGTAAGGCACGCACGATGGCGAAGTATTCTGAATTGACTATGACACCGGCGGGCAGAGCTACGCCGCGTGTCTCTCGCCGGCATGGACACTCAATTCCTGTTTCCTCTGTAGCACCGATGAAAAGATGGCGGCTACATCGAGGATCACGATGAAGTCGCCGTCGCGCTTGCCGATGCTGCGGATGTATTCATGCCGCCAGACCATGCCGATCTTTGGGGTTTCCTCCATCTCGGCCGCGGCAATGGTTGTCACCTCGTGCACCTTTTCCGCAAGAAGGCCGACTGTGGTCAGGTCGCCATCGAGATCCACCTCGATGACAACGATGCGCGTGTCGATGGTCGGAGGCCGTTCCTCCATGCCCAGCTTGTACCTGAGGTCCGCGAGCGGCACGATCTTGCCGCGCACATTGATCAGGCCGCGCGCGAAGGGGCTGCTGGCCGGGACCTCCGTCACAGGCACGAGATCCAGGATCTCGCGCACATACGATGCCTCCAGGGCAAAGGCCTGATTGTTGAGGTTGAAAGTGAGAACTTCCAGCGCGTTTGCGTCATCCGGTTTTGTCATGTCCGCTCTCATTATTCGGCCGCCCTGAGATTTTCTTCGTTCATCTGGCCGTATTCGACGAGATGCGGGATATCGAGGATAAGGGCGACGGTGCCGTCGCCCAGGATCGTGGCGCCGGAAAACGATCTCGATGCTGGAATGCAGCTTGGTGAGCGACTTGATGACGGTCTGATGCTCGCCGATGATCTGATCGACGACCAGGCCGACCTTCATGCCGCCCGAGGACACGATCACGATCTTCTGGTATGGGTCTGGCGGCACGTTCGTGGCGAAAAGCTCCCGCAAGCCGCAGGAACGGCACCAGCTCGCCGCGGATATTGAGGAAGCTGCGGCCGTTCGGGAGCGGGCGTCGTCCTCGGGCGGCAGCTCGACGCATTCCTCGACCGCGGCGAGCGGAATGACGTAGCGGCCATGTGCCGACCCGGACCAGCAAGCCCGTCGATGATGGCGAGCGTCAGCGGCAGGCGCAGCGTCATCTCGGTGCCGTGGCCCGGCCGTGCTGGCGAGGTCGATGGTGCCGCGCAGGCCCTCGATGGTGCGCTTGACGACATCCATGCCGACGCCGCGGCCGGACAGCGTGGTCACCTGCTCGGCGGTCGAGAAGCCCGGCTGGAAATCGGATCTGGAAAAGTTCGTTGTCGGTGAGCGGTAGCGTCTGGCGCGATCAGTCCGCGTTCCTCGGCCTTGGCGCGGATGCGTTCGCGGTCGAGCCCGCGCCCGTCGTCGGCGACCGTGATGAGCACCTCGGCGCCGGCATGGCGCGCCGAGAGCTTGATCGTGCCCCACTTGCGGCTTGCCGGCGGCCATGCGCTTCCGGCTGGCTCCTCGAGGCCGTGATCGATCGAATTGCGGATCAGGTGGACCAGCGGATCGTCGAGCTGCTCGATCATGGTCTTGTCGAGTTCGGTCTCCTCGCCGTCGGTCACGAGTTCGATCTGCTTGCCGAGATCGCGCGACAAGTCGTGCACCAGCGCGCCGGAAACGCCCGAACAGCGAGCCGATCGGCACCATGCGGATGCCCATCGTGGTATCGCGCAGCTCAAGCGACCAGCCGCTCGATCTCCTCGGCGACCGCGCGAACCGCCTGGTCCGTGCTCGCAGCCGCGATCTGGGTGAGGCGGGATTGCGCGATCACCAGTTCGCCGACGCGGTCCATCAACTCGTCGAGACGCTCCGCCGGCACCCGGACGGAGGAGCTGACCTTTGCGGCTTCCGCACTGCGGCTCTTGGCTTTTCCGGCCTCGGCAGGCGGCTGGCCTGCCGCCGTCCCCGGTTGTGCCGGGATGCCGGAAGAAGCACCTTCCCGCACCGCGCCCTGGCTGGATGGGGATGGTGCAGCCTCCTTGGTGGCGGAAGCTCCGGCCTGGCTCTGTTCAACGCTTTCCATGGGCTCCATCTCAAGGTGCATTTCGTCGCGCACAAAAATGAATACGTCCTCGATGGTCTGGCGCGGCTCGGAGCTTGTCAGGAGGACTTCCCAGGCGGTGTAGCAGGCTGTGGGATCGAAATCCTGAAGCAGCGGAATTTCTTCCGTCAGCGGCGTGACCGTGGCCGAACCGAGCGAGCAAAGCTCGTCCAACAGCAGAATGGGATTGGTCCCGTGCGCCAGCACATCGCGCGGCAGCCGCAGGCGGATGCGCCATGTGCTGGCTCCAGCGGCGGCAGGGGCGGAGGACCCCGCGCCAGTGCCGCCCGGAGCCACAGCGCCAACAGAGGGGCTGAGAGCGCTGAGTTCGGCCAAAATCGCCTCTCCAGCCTGGGCGTCGGCCTCTTCGGGACGCTCGATCAGGATCTGGATGTGATCGCGGGCTCTCAGAGCGAGAGCAATCAATTCCGGGCTCGAACTCCGCCTTGCCCTGGCGCACCTTGTCGAACGCAGTTTCCACATGATGGGTGAATGCAGCGGCCGGCTCGAAACCGAACATCGCGCCGGAGCCTTTGATCGTGTGAAGCGCCCGGAAAGCGGTGTCGATCAAGGTACGGTTGCCGGGGTCGCTGGAGAGATCCAGCAAAGCCGATTCTAGCGTTGCGAGAAGGTCTTGCGCCTCCTGCTCGAACATCTTTTTGGGGTCTGCCGTGCTCATCAGCCAATCACCTTCTTCAAAGTATCGAGCAACTGTTGGGGCTGGAACGGCTTGGTAATCCAGCCGGTTGCGCCGGCCGCTTTCGCTTGCGCTTTTTTCGCGGCATCGCTTTCCGTCGTCAGCAGGAGGATGGGAACGCCCATATAGGCAGGCAACTTTCTAAGCTCCTTGACGAAGGTCATCCCGTCCATCACCGGCATATTCAAATCCGTGATGACCACATCGACCGTCTTGCTGCGAGCCTGGGCCAACCCTTGCGCCCCGTCAGCCGCTTCGAGCACCGTGTAGCCGGCGCCATCGAGCGTCATCTTCACCATCTGCCGGATGCTTGCGGAATCGTCCACGCTAAGCACGGTTTTCATCGGACGCCTCGCTCATGAGCCAAAAAGCCCGCTCGCCGGCGGGGCTGTCCACCGAAAGGAAGCCGCCCCGCGCCAGCACGCTGCCAAGGGCTCCTTCCGCCGCGTGAGAAAGGGTCAGGCGTTTTCCTCCGGCGGCCGCAGATTTGCGCGCGGACAGCAAGAGCTGCACAAGGCTCAGATCGGCCTCGGTGATTTGTGAGCAGTCCACGGTGATCGAGGAAGCGTTCCGGAATGCCTCCAGCAACAGGGAGTGACTCTGGCCGGCGGTCCGGATGGTGCGGACACCATCGAGGCTGATTGCCGTATGAGACAGCTCGTCTTGCGATGCGGCCATGCCGGTACGCCCTTCCCGCTACAACCACCACAGATTGTGGAAAGGTGCCAGAACCCGGTAAATTGACCATGAACAGGCGGCGTACCGGGAAATTTTGTTGAGCACTCCGCCGCACGCTCCTTCAAGGGCGCCGCCTTTCTGGCTGCGGTACAGCTCGCGGCAGGCGGGCGGCGTGGTCCATATGGAACGCCTCTTTGTGGAATCGGCACAGCCGGCCAAGTCTTAGATAAAATTATTGTGATGAGCAGGGATTCCATTTGTGCAATTAACCGAAAGTCGAATGTGACAATCGGCTTCCTGCGTCATAATATCGCATACATGGAGGTTGTTCCTTTGATGAACGACAAATGCCAGGGGAGGTAACTGTAGATGTACTTCCGGCAAAGCCAGGCTTGCACCATTCGCAGCCGGCTGCGCGGATGGCTTCCCTGCAACTGCGGCGGCCTGCGCGGCGGATGGCGCGAGCTTGGCATCGGAAGGAAAGAAAGTTTTCAACGGCACCTGTGTGCATTGCGACGGCCAGAATACCGTCCAATCGGAACGCAAGATCGATCCGCCCTAACTGCGTCACTGCTACAGCTACTGCATTAAAGAGGAGTTCTGCAGAATTGTTAGCTCTAGCAGGCCCACGGTAGATGTTATGAGCCAAATTGGCGTTTTTTTCGGCCACAAATTCGTTTATATATTCGAACGCTTTGCAACAATAATAGTGGCACAGCCACACAATATCGTGAACATTTTCTCATAGTACATAGATAGCGTAATGCTATTCTTGCGCATACGTAAGATGTGTTGTATAATCGCCAGCGTGTGCGGATACGGACTCAAAAAATAAGCAAGGGAGGAAACTATGAAGATTTGGACGAAACCGGCACCGTCAACAACCGATGCGGGGTTCGAGGTGACGCGCTACTTGCCATCTACGTTGGATGTCGCAGCAAAGCGGACCTGCAAGAAATAACATAAAACACAGTTCAGGCATAGATTCCCAGTCTAGGGAGCGCCCAAGGACGTTTTTCGTGAGGTATTCGGGAGGTACCCCGCGACAGAGTGAGACGGTTAAGATGCACCGTCTCACTCATACTTCTGGGTGATAAGGAATGCAGCCTGCCAGGCTTTGTTGAAGACTAGCGAGATAGGCGCCCACGGCCGCGCGGTCTTCTCCGCCATCAAGGAAATAGCAGGACGATCCACTCGCAGCTCAGCGCTGGGCGTTCCTCGTTCTCGATCTCAAGAAGGCATTCCCGGGTGAAGGCGAGGCCCCCTGCCTTTTCCTCAACCTTCGTGATCCGGTGCGTTAGGCGCACGCGGCTGCCAGCCTTCACGGGGCTTATGAAGCGTAAACGGTCGAAGCCGTAGTTGATCCGCCGCGAGACGCCAGTGAAGTCCAGCGTTGCGGCGGAGAGCGGCGCTAGCAGCGACAAGGTCAGAAAGCCGTGGGCGATCGTGCCACCGATCTCGCGGGCAGCACGCTCCACATCGACATGAATCCATTGATGATCGTCCGCCGCATCGGCAAAGTGACCGATCTGCTCCTGGCTGACGAGCCGCCAGTTTGAAGAGGGCAGACCCGAGCCGGCGAGGCTTGGCAGTTCGCTATAGTCGATTACGCGCTTCATGCCGCATCAAAAGAAGGCCTGGAGCCCCGTCTGCGCGCGGCCGAGGATGAGAGCGTGAATGTCGTGCGCGCCTTCATAAGTGTTCACCGTTTCAAGGTTTTGCGCGTGACGCATAACGTGGTATTCGATCTGGATGCCATTTCCGCCGTGCATGTCACGGGCTTGGCGCGCAATGTCAAGCGCCTTGCCGCAGTTGTTGCGCTTGATGAGCGAGATCATCTCGGGTGCCGCCCGCCCTTCGTCGATGAGCCGGCCAACCGGAGTGCCGCTTGCAAGCCAAGCGCGATGTCCGTCTGCATGTCTGCGAGTTTCTTTTGATAGAGCTGGGTGTTGGCGAGCGGCCGGCCGAATTGCTTGCGGTCGAGGCCGTATTGGCGTGCGCGCATCCAGCAGTCCTCCGCTGCGCCCATGACGCCCCAGGCAATGCCGTAGCGCGCACGGTTGAGGCAGCCGAACGGCCCCTTCAAGCCTGAAACGTTTGGTAGCAGGTTTTCCTCCGGCACGACCACGTCCTCCATGACGACTTGGCCCGTAGCAGAGGCGCGCAAGCTCAACTTGCCGCCGATTTGGGCGCGGAAAGCCCAGCCATGCCCTTTTCGAGAATGAAGCCGCGGATCTGCCCGTCATGCGCGGCGGATTTCGCCCATACAACGAATACGTCGGCGATAGGCGCGTTGGAAATCCAGGTCTTGGAGCCGGAGAGGCGGTAGCCATCGGAGACTTTCTCCGCGCGGGTCTTCATGCCGCCAGGATCGGAACCAGCATCAGGCTCGGTCAAACCGAAGCAGCCAACCAGCTCGCCGGTTGCGAGCTTCGGCAGATATTTGCGCTTCTGCTCCTCCGAGCCATAGGCTTCAATCGGATACATCACGAGCGAGGATTGCACGCTCATGATCGAGCGGGTACCCGGAGTCGACACGCTCGATCTCGCGCGCGGCAAGGCCATAGGACACGTAACCCGCACCCGCTCCACCGTAATCTTCCGAAACTGTCATGCCCAAGAGGCCAAGCTCGCCCATCTCGCCGAAAATCGCGCGGCCGGTCTTCTCCTCCAGGTAGGCTTGCACGATGCGGGGACCAAGCTTCTCCTGCGCGAAGTCGCGGGCGGTCTTCGCGATCAGGCGTTCGCCGTCCGTGAGCTGGGCGTTCAGAAGCAGCGGGTCCGCCCATTGAAATGCGCTGCTGGAAATGTCTGCCATCGCGATGCCTTCCTCCCCGGTCATCCTCGGGCCGCGGCGTCATACAGGACAGCCGTGCCCCTCGATGAGCATGAGATCGATATCGGCAGGGGATGCCGCAATCCCTTTTTCCTCTATTTGCTGCCGGACGGCGCCATCGAGTTCATAAAAGAATAAGCACCTGCAAATAACAAGGGCGGCAGGGGAGGAACGCCGATGCCAGGGACGAATGGAAATGCCGCGGCCTATTTCGTGGACCGCCACCGGGCAGGGCCGGTTGCGGCAAAGGCAGCGTTCATAGAAGCGGGGCCGCATGGGCGGATGATCGCCTATCGGGATTTGGCGCTCCAATCGGACAGAATGGCCGCGCTTTACGAGCGGCACGGACTGCGGGCGGAGGACCGCGCCGCGATGCTGGTGCTCGACCAAATCGAGTTCCCCATCGTCTTCTGGGGAAGCCTCAAGGCCGGCATCGTGCCCATTCCGCTCAATACGCTCCTTCCGGCGGGATTGTACAACGCCATCCTGATGGATAGCCGGGCGCGCGCGCTTTTCGTATCCGCCGAGCTTTTGCCGACCGTCGAGCCCATTCTCGCAGGAAACCCCTATTTGCGGGCGGTATTTGTGATCGAGCGCGGCGAGCACGCCAAAGTTTCCTCTTCCTCCTCTTCTTTCCTGGGCAAGCTGTCCGGGGACGATGGCAAGCAGCGCAACGGCGCCAAGACGCTTTCGTTTGCAGCGGAACTTGCAGCGTCCGAGCGGCGCCCCATTCTCAACATGAGCGAGGACGAAAGCGCGTTCTGGCTCTATTCTTCCGGCTCGACAGGCACTCCCAAAGGCGTGCGCCACGTTCATGGCAGCCTCAAATTCACAGCCGATACCTACGGTCTCCAGGTGCTTGGCATTGAGGAGCAGGATATCGTTTTCTCCGCCGCCAAGATGTTCTTCGCCTATGGCCTCGGCAATACCATGACGTTCCCGATGTCGGTGGGCGCGACCGCGGTCATCCTTCCAGACCGGCCAACCCCCGACAGTGTGCTGGCTGCGATCGAGCAGGTGCGGCCGACAATTTTCTACGCAGTCCCAACGCTTTACGCAGCGATGGGGGCCAAATTCGAAGGCAAGAGCCCGGCGGGCATCGGCCGTCTGCGCTGCTGTATCTCGGCCGGCGAGGCGTTGCCTGAGGAAGTTGGCAAGCGCTGGAAGCGGATTTTCGGCGTGGACATCCTGGACGGCGTGGGCTCGACGGAGCTACTGCACATCTTCCTGTCGAACCGGCCCGGAGAGGTTGTGTACGGCACATCCGGCGTCGCCGTGCCTGGGTACGAATTGCGTCTGGTTGGCGAGCGCGGAAATCAGGTCAAGGCGGGTGAGATCGGCGAGCTGCTTGTGAACGGCGCCTCGGCGGCAGAGGGCTATTGGAACCAACGCGACAAAAGCCGCTCGACCTTTGAAGGAAACTGGACACGGACAGGCGACAAGTATGTGCTCCGCGAAGATGGCCGCCTCGTCTTTTGCGGTCGCACCGACGACATGTTCAAGGTAAGTGGCATGTGGGTGTCGCCCTTCGAGATCGAGCAGGCGCTCGCGTCGCATCCGTCGGTGCTCGAAGCCGCGGTTATCGCCCAGCGCGACGCCGATGGCCTGGAGAAGCCGAAAGCTTACGTGGTGCTAAAGCCAGGTGCGAGCGCGGACGGTATCGCCGAGGCTCTCAAGGTTCACGTGCAAGACAAGATCGGTAAGTGGAAATATCCCCGGTGGATCGAGGTTGCCGCCGAACTCCCGAAGACCGCGAACGGCAAAATCCAGCGCTTCAAGCTCAGGGAAGAGTGTGGCGCCGCGCATCGGGCGGGAGAACGGGGGGCTGAACGGATCGAGGACGGCGGGCGAAAATCTTGAAGCTCGCGCCTGAATGCAAATTGCCGCTTCTTTATAGCGCGTTTTCTCCCTTGCGTTCTTTCTCCGGTTACTTGTTGGATGCTGCGCGCTTGCCATGCAGAGGTGCGGCCAATATACTCAATTTGGCACATAATCACCAAAATGATGAGAGACGCCAAGTCGCACCCCGGCTTAAAAATGCTGTGCTATGACGGCCCGGAAATTGCTTTACTACAAATCGTTCGGCGGCTTGGATGCCGGTCCATGGCGGCTGGCTTGTTTTTGATGGAGGGGTGAAAGCCATGTATCGGATCGTTCGGTGCGAGACTTTTTCGAGCACGTCCTTTTTGTGGGAAGTCTATGCTCCCGACGTGGCGCAAGCCGCGCAGCCCGGCCATTTCGTCATGGTGCGCCTCGACGAGGGCGGCGAGCGCATTCCGCTGACGGTCGCCGATTTCGACCGTGAGCGAGGGCACCATCACGATGGTCATCCAGGCGCTCGGCAAGACGACGCGCGAGATGCGGGACAAGTACCGCGAAGGCGACAGTTCGCCGACTTCGTCGGCCCGCTCGGCCTGCCGCAGCACGTCGAAAAGGTCGGGCACGTGGTGCTGGTCGGCGGCGGCCTCGGCGTCGCGCCGGTCTATCCGCAGCTGCGCGCATTCAAGGAGGCCGGCAACCGCACAACGGCCATCATCGGCTTCCGCAACAAGGATCTGGTGTTCTGGGAGGACAAGTTCGGCAAGTACTCGCGACAAGCTGATCGTCTGCACCGACGACGGCAGCTACGGCAAGCCAGGGCTTCGTCACCGGCGCGCTGAAGGAGGTGCTGGAGCGCGACAAGCCCGACCTGGTGGTCGCCATCGGCCCGCTGCCGATGATGAACGCCTGCGTCGAGACGACGCGGCCCTCCGGCGTCAAGACCATGGTGTCGCTCAACGCCATCATGGTCGACGGCACCGGCATGTGCGGCTCGTGCCGCGTCACCGTCGGCGGCGAGGTCAAGTTCGCCTGCGTCGACGGCCCGGATTTCGACGGCCATCAGGTCGATTTCAAGGAACTGCACGCACGCCAGAAGCGCTTCAAGCCCGAAGAGGGCAAGGCAAACGAGCGCTTCGCTCACGTCTGCAACCTGGAGAAAGTAGCTCTTCGACGAAGAGCAAGCGCAACTACAAGAAGTTCAAGGACCTCGAGCCGCATCCAGTGCCGATGCCGGAGCGCGACGCGAAGGAGCGCGCGCGCAACTTCAAGGAGGTCAACCTCGGCTACACCATGGCCGACGCCTTCGAGGAGGCCGAGCGCTGCATCCAGTGCAAAAAGCCGACGTGCATCGCCGGCTGCCCGGTCGGCATCGACATTCCGCGCTTCATCCGCCAGCCTTCTGCTGCGCGACCTCGACGGCGCGCTGGCGACGATCAACGAGGCGAACCTGTTCCCCTCGATCTGCGGCCGCGTCTGCCCGCAGGAGACGCAGTGCGAGGCGCAGTGCGTCGTCATCAAGCATAAGCAGTACGAGGCCGGTGGCGATCGGCCGGCTCGAGCGTTTCGTCGGCGATAACGCGCGGCCGCCGAAGGCCGTGCCGCCGCGCTTTCGAGCACAAGCTCGGCAAGGTCGCCATCGTCGGCTCCGGCCCGGCGGGACTGGCCGCCGCGGCCGACCTGGTGCGCTACGGCGCCGACGTCACGGTCTACGAGGCGCTGCACGTACTCGGCGGCGTGCTGCAATACGGCATCCCGTCGTTCCGCCTGCCGCGCGACATCATCGACCGCGAAGTTCAGCGGCTCAAGGACATGGCGTCAAGTTCGAGACCAACAAGGTGGTCGGCAAGACCTTCACCATCGCTCAGTTAATGAAGGATCGCGGCTTCGACGCTGTGTTCGTCGCCGCCGGCGCGGGCGCGCCGTCGTTCCTCGGCATTCCTGGCGAATTCGCCGGCCAGGTCTATTCGGCCAACGAGTTCCTTACCCGCGTCAACCTGATGGGCGGCGACCGCTTCCCCTACCTGGACACGCCGATCAGCCTGGGCAGAGCGTCGTCGTGATCGGCGCGGGCAATACGGCCATGGACTGCTTGCGCGTGGCCAAGCGGCCTGGGCGCTAGCACGGTTCGCTGCGTCTACCGCCGCTCGGAAGCCGAGGCACCGGCGCGCATCGAGGAGATCCGCCATGCCAAGGAGGAGGGTATCGAGTTCTTCTTCCTGCACAGCCCGGTCGAGATCCTCCTCAACGAGCAAGGCGATGTGCGCGGCATGAAAGTGCAGAAGATGGAGCTGGGCGAGCCGGACGAGCGCGGCCGCCGCAAGCCCATCGCCCTGGACGAGTTCATCGAGCTTGAGTGCGACACCGTGATTTACGCGCTCGGCACCAAGGCCAATCCGATCGTCGCCCAGTCGACGCCGGGCCTGGAACTCAACCACTGGGGCTACATCGTCGCTGACGGCGACACGCTATCGACCAGCCTGCCCGGCGTCTTTGCCGGCGGCGATATCGTCACTGGCGGTGCGACCGTCATTCTCGCCATGGGCGCCGGCCGGAGTGCCGCCAAGGCTATCGCCGGGTGGCTGCAAAGCGGAAAGGCCGCCTGGCCCGCGACGCGCGAGGCCGCGGATGCCTTCGTCGTTGGCAAGCCGGTGGCGAAAGTGGAGGACAGCATGCAAGCGCTTTGCCCGAAGTGCCGCCAGCCCGTCGAGGGCGGCGAAGCCTACATTTGCTGCGCCAATGCCAAGCTCGAATGGCGTTGCGAGCAATGCGGCAAGGTAAGCGAGGGCTTCGCATTCCCCTACGGCATGTGCCCCTATTGCGGCGGCACGCTAAAGGCTCTCGAACGCGCTGGCGTCAGCGATGAGGCTGGAATAGAGGCCATTCGCACCGCCTTCGAAATCGAGGTGGGCGGCCTGGAATTTTATACCAAGGCATCCAAGCAATCCACCGATCCAGCGCTGAAGGACTTGTTCGGCAGGCTCGCTGCGATGGAGCACGAGCATATGGCAACTCTATCCCGCCGCTATCATCTCCCCATCCCCGAGGCCAACGAAGGTTTCCGCGCCGATCTGGCCGTTGTGAGGGCGGACATCGAGGGCAGGATCGACGACCCGGCCACCTTGTTCAAGGCGGCGATTGAATTCGAGCAGCGCGCGGTGTCGTTCTTCAGCGAACGCGTGCAGACGGTGCCGGCGGGATCGGTCGAGCAGCAGCTTTATCAAGAGCTTGCCGCCGAAGAGAGGGAGCACGTCGCATTGCTGGAGACCGAGTTCGCGCTCTGGACGAAGGGCCGCCAAGGCTTGCTCTAAGCGCTCCCGCAAGTTCCCGGGGGGAGTGTCCCATACGCGCTAACTTAAGGCTGGAATTGCTTGATGCGGCCGTTTTCGCGGCGGTTCGAGCAGGTGACGCTTGAGGATTGGCAGAGCGCCAAGCCGCGGCATGGCCGCTGGCATGATCGCCGCGAGCAGTGCCTTGGCAGCAAGGCATGTGAGGCGCCAAAGCGCTGGTGCGGTTACGCGGCCATGCGGGGAGAGATCTCAGGCGCGCTGGTGTGCGGCTCGAGCAGGAGGATCATCAGTAGATGCGCCAAAATCCAGGTTTTGGCGGTTTGCGCATCCTCGCTTGGCGGTGCAGAGAGACCGATGTGGCTTTTCAAGCGCTTGAATGCCATCTCGATGCGCCAGCGGGCGCGGTAGAGCTCGCCGATCCGGCCGGCGGAGAATGCTTTTGCATCGAGCGATGTAATAAGAATGACCCATGCGGCCGCGGCCAGCGTGCCGGCGGAGATAGCTTTTCCTTTCCGCTTGGCGGTCTGCCGGGCTTGGGCGCGGGATGCTTCGGCCGCAAGAGGGGGCTTGCGAATGGCAACGAGCCGCAGCGCCAGAGCCGGAGCCTTTTTGCGCGCAATCCAGATAGGTCCGTCGAGAACGCCTGCGTTTTCCGCCGCCTCAAGAGCCGCCAGGAGATCGAAGGGTTTGCCATCCTCATTCAGCCACCGTGCCCCCGTCCAGGGAGTGCGTACAATGACATCGGCGCCCTGTTCCATAATATGCGCCAGGGGTTCGGGATGCATGTAGCCGCGATCCGCAATAGCGATATCGCCTTTGACAAATGGAGTGCGGTCAAGCCGCTCTCCGCCCTTCTCATCGGTCAGTTCGACGAAGCTAAACCTCTCCGCTGGCAGGTCGAAAGTGCAATGAAGCCGCCATAGGCCGTTGTTTTTCTTTGCATCTTTCCCAGCCTTCGGAACGGTTGTCCCGTCGAGGAGCCGGATGCGCCGCCCTCCAGCCTCAGGCTGGACACCGGCGCTAAGAAGCGTGCCTGCAAGATGTTCCATCCAGGCGCCGCACTTGCGCAGGCGTTTAAGCAGGGCAACGTTGGAAAGGTCCGCCAGGCCCACGGACGCCGCCCATGCGCTCGCCGATCTCAGCCCCATGCCGCCCAGGCAATAGGCCAGGATCAACCGAAGCAGATCGGTTGCGCAAACCACGGCCCGGCTTCGCGCAAATGCCCCCTTCTCGCGGGCGGATGCTTCGATGGCCGATGTCCCGCCAAGCCGGGTCAAAGTTGTCTGCCAAAGCTCGTTCAGAAGCGATACGTGTGTCATGCCATGCTAGAATTGACTCGATTCTAGCTGGCAAGCCTTAAGTTAGCGCGTATGGGAGTGTCCCCCCGGAGGCGGAGCCGGATAATCGCAGCCTCTACACATGCGTCATCCGGCTTCACATATTGCGCCAGTGTCCCTTACATCATGCAGCCCGCGCCGGCTAAAAGCTCGTCCGCCTTTTTCTTCTGCTCAGCGCCTAATGCTGCATAGAGAGCGGTGAGCGCAGGCTTCAGCTCTTTGAGCGTCGCGGCCTTCGCCTCCAGGGCGGCAATGTGCGCGTCGAGGCGGCCCGCCGGCGACGCCGCCTGCGCAGCCTTCATCATGGCGTCGTGCACGCCTTCGATAGCTTCGCGGCTCTTCTTAAGGGCGCTGGCGTAAGCCTCCCAGGCCCCTTTCTGCTCGGCGGTGATGATGAGTTCGGCCTTGAGGAAGGCAAGGCGGCCTTCGGTGTATGCGGCAGAGCCGCCGCCCATCGGGCAATGCCCCATCTTCTCCATCATTCCTCTGCCATGCATCATGCCACGCATCATTCCGCGGCCACGCATCATGCCGGGCATCGTGTCTCCCATCATCCCGCCGTCCTGCGCCAAGCCGGGCACCGTGTCTCCCATCATCCCGCCGTCCTGCGCCGAGCTGGGCATCGTATCTTCCATCATCCCGCCCTGCGTCTGCGAAGGCGCTTGGGCTTGAGCCGTGACAGCAAGAGCGGCAGAAACGGCCAGAACTGCACCCAAACGAACTAAGCGGGTACTCGATGCATTTTGCATGGATTTCTCCTTCATCGGTTTTTCGCATTTCCCGCACCGCTGTTGGGCTTGATTGCGGGTCGTTGCAGCGGGCTTTGCTGGCGAGCGCCGGTCTGGACGCCGCAATCCCGGCCTGCATCGCGAAGTGCTCATTCCAGTCCGGCGAAGCGCTGCGCTGCGTTCGTGGATATAACCGGACAGCTTAACTATTGTACCGGGCAGGCTGCTAATCCTTCAGTGATGGGTAACAGAGGCTTGCCGGGAAGGATAGGTTTCCGCCTGCTGCGGAGGCCCAAATGGGCAATGTTCTCGGTGCTGGCGCAGAACGCCGGTTGAACCTTTCTGAACTGTGAAAAGCGAATTTCGGCAATGGCACCAGAGTGGTGCTCGATCGGCTTAGGCCGGCATCTTTGGCGGATAATTGGGTGCTCTTAGGATGCCCGTATCGCGGGCCGGCCAGCGATCGAAACCATAGCGGTCTCCGATATAAATGACGGATGCCGTTGAAAAAATCTTACCGCCAGTTGTAAAATTACGGCACTATTTTACACGCTCAGGCGGCCTACACCTAAATCATTGTTCCTTAACAATTCTTACAAGATCCCTAATCTTGAGGTCACAGGTTGGCATCCTGCCGGGTGCGCCATCCTGCTTCGCCCTGTGGGCTTCGCAGGATGCCCTCCGAAAGCTCGGCGAAGGAGGGCAATAATCGTCACCTTCATATTTACGTCAGGCCGCGCGCCACCAGCCGGTTCAGTCTTGCCGCGAAGGCCGCAGGATCTTCCGGCAGCTCGCCGTCCAGGATCTGCGCCTGCTCGAACAAAAGCGCGGATAGGTCGTTCACATCTTCCTGGCGTGAAGCCTTTTGTGCGCTGGCAATGGCTTTCACCAGCGTATGGTGGACATTCAGCTCCAGGATGGGCTTGGGAGCCATCCCGCCCAGCTGGCGTGCGAACATGCGCGCCGTCTGGAGATCGGGCCCGTGGCCGCCGGCGACCAGGCAGGCGGGGCTGTCCGCAAGCCGCTTCGACGGCCGCACCTCCGATACGCGCTCGCTAAGTGCCGCCTTTACCACTGCGAGAATGCTCTCGACGCTGACCTCCCCGGGCTTCGGCTCATGTTCGTTTTTCTCATCAAGCAGCGGAATGAGGCCGAAATCGACCTCGCCTTTGCTGAGCGACTTGAATGGCTTGCCGCCAACATCCAGCGGAGCCGCTGTCCAGAACGCGTCAATAGGATCGCTCAACAGCAGGACCTCGATGCCGCGCGCACGGGCCGCTTCAAGCTTGGGATTGGCCTTCAGCCGCCCCACGTTATCGCCGAGGAGGTAATAAATTTCGGTCTGGTTCGGCCTGAGGTCTGCCACATACTCCTTGAGCGTGCGGACATCGCCCTTGGTCGTGACAAAGCGTGTCAGCCCAAGCAGCGCCTCGCGCCGCTCGTAGTCCTCATAAAGGCCTTCCTTGATAACGGGACCGAAGGCTTCCCAGATTTTCCCGAAGGCCGCGGCATCTTTTTCGGCAAGGCTCTCCAGCTCCGAAATAGCGCGCCCAGTCAGAGCCTTGCGCATCAGCGCTACTTGCGGATTATTCTGGAGCATCTCGCGCGAGATGTTGAGCGGTAGATCTTCGCTATCGACCACCCCGGCGATGAACCGCAGATAGGCAGGAAGCAGGTTCGCATCGTCCGAAATGAACACGCGGCGCACATAAAGCTTCACGTGCCCCTTGCGGGCCGGATCGAACAAATCGAATGGCTGCCGTGAAGGCGCGAAGAGCAGCACCGCGTAAGACTGACGGCCCTCCGCCCGGTAATGCAGCGTCATTGCGGGCTCGTCGAAAGCGTGCGCGATGGTGCGGTAGGCCTGGGTATAGTCCTCGGGCTTGAGTTCGGATTTCGGCCGCTGCCACAAGGCACTCGCCGAATTGATCTGCTCGGATTTGCCCTCCGCTTCAACAAGCTCGATCGGAAAGAGAATGTGATCGGAATAGGTCGAGACGACACGCCTGATCTCGTGCGGTTCGAGATATTTTTTCGCGTCCTCTTTCAGATGCAGCACGATTTCCGTGCCGCGCGGAACCCTTGCCGCCTGCGCCTCGCTTGCCGGCGCGATCTCGAAGCCGCCGCCGCCCGAAGATATCCAGAACCAAGCCTCACCCGATCCCGCGTGACGGCTTACGACCTCAATGCGCTCCGCCACCATGAAGGCCGAATAGAAGCCGACGCCGAACTGGCCGATGAGGCCCGCCCCGTCCTTCGCCTCGGAAAGCTTGTTCACGAAAGCGCGTGTGCCGGAGCGGGCGATGGTGCCGAGATTGCCGATCAGCTCCTCGCGGTCCATGCCGATTCCGTTGTCCGCGACGGTGAGCGTGCCCGTGGTACTGTCCGGCGCGATGCGGATCGCAAAACGGGCATCGCCGGCGGTCAGCTCCGGCCTGGCGATGGCCTCGTAGCGCAGCCGGTCGCAGGCGTCCGAAGCGTTGGAGATAAGCTCGCGCAGGAAGATGTCGGTCTCCGAGTAGACGGAGTGCACCATCAACCGGAGCAGTTCGGCGACCTCGGCCTGAAACGAAAACGTCCCAGTGGCGGGTCCCTTCGAGAGGTTGTCCGTGTCTGCCATTTCTCTGTTCCGGATTTGAGCTAGAAAGTAGGTTGGAAACACACCGGATATAGCAGCCTGGACCGGTCCTGCAAGCGCCTGGATTGCGCGCGAAGAATGGATCGGTCCGATTGCCAGCCGCGTGCCGTTCCTTTAGCAGCAACGGTGAACTTCGATGCGATGCCGAATGCCCCGCTTAACTCGGCCGGGCTGGATGCGCTGGAACGTTTGAGGCTTGGAGCGGGTGAAGGGAATCGAACCCTCGTATTCAGCTTGGAAGGCTGCTGCTCTACCATTGAGCTACACCCGCGCGTGCACTACATTAGCGATAATGCGGCGGCGCTCAACGAAAAAAGCGAATGGGCGGTTTTCCACCGCTTGTGAATCTGGTCTTGACATTTCCAATTTTGTTTCAGCCCGGAGCGAAAATCGCTTGGCAGGCAGCCCTTCTGCGTGATAGCTATCAGGCCCCTACTACTGATCAATCACTTTGAGCGGGCAGGTGCGGTTTGTGGATAATCGTCCAGCGGCTGGGCTGCCAGCTTATTGCCGGTCAGATGGAGGAGTGTAGCTCAATCGGCTAGAGCACCGGTCTCCAAAACCGGGGGTTGGGGGTTCGAGTCCCTCCACTCCTGCCACCACGGGGCGGCAGGACATTAGTATAGTTGGGCAATAAAAAGCCTAGAGGCACAACAAGAATTTACAGCGCGGGCTATCCCGTTCGCGCCGGTACCGGAAGAAAATGGCAAACCCCAGTCCAATCGAATTTCTGCAGCAGGTGCGGGCGGAGGCATCGAAAGTCACTTACCCCACGCGCCGCGAGACGCTGGTGACGACAATGATGGTCGTCGCGATGGCTGTCTTCGCCTCGCTGTTTTTTCTTTTGTCGGACCAGATTATCAGCCGCCTCGTTAGCCTGGTTTTAAGCCTTGGGCAGTAGCCCCTTAAGTTAAAACTTAACCACAAAGCAGTAAGACTGATGGCAAAACGCTGGTATATCGTTCACGCCTATTCCAACTTCGAAAAAAAGGTGGCGGACGCTATCCGTGAACGTGCGGGTCAGGCGGGCCTCGATGAAAGCTTCGAGGAGATCGTCGTGCCGATGGAAGAGGTGGTCGAGGTCCGGCGCGGCAGGAAGGTCGCGACGGAGCGTAAGTTTTTCCCGGGTTATGTCCTCGTTAAGATGGACATGAACGACCGGGCTTTTTTGCTGATCAAGAATACGCCCAAGGTCACCGGGTTTCTTGGCGCCGATAACAAGCCGCAGCCGATCACCGAGGCCGAAGCGCAGCGTATTCTCAATCAGGTGAAAGAAGGGGTGGACCGGCCGAAGCCGTCCATCAGCTTCGAGGTGGGAGAGCAAGTGCGTGTCGCCGACGGTCCGTTTGCCTCATTCAATGGGCATGTCGAGGAGGTCGACGAGGAGCGCGCAAGGCTCAAGGTCGCGGTTTCCATCTTCGGCCGGGCAACCCCGGTCGAGCTGGAGTACGGTCAGGTTGAGAAGATGTAGCGCGAGCCGCGCTTTACGGTCTTAGCCTGACTTTTCATTGTGGGAGGTTCGCGCTTGCTTGCCAGGCAGGCGCATCGGGACCGCACCACATGCCTCAACCCCAAGGGCGCTTAGCTCAGAGAGGATAAAATGGCAAAGAAAGTTGCTGGTTACATCAAACTGCAGGTTCCTGCAGGCCAGGCTAACCCGTCGCCGCCCATTGGTCCGGCGCTCGGTCAACGCGGCCTGAACATCATGCAGTTCTGCAAGGATTTCAACGCGGCCTCCAAGGAGATGGAGCTTGGCTCCCCGGTCCCGGTTGTCATCACCTATTATCAGGACAAGTCCTTCGGCTTCCAGATGAAGACGCCGCCCGCGTCGCACTTCCTCAAGAAGGCAGCGGGAATCAAGGGCGGCTCCAAGACGCCGGGCCTCGGCTCGGCCGGCACCGTGACCATGGATCAGGTGCGCGAGATCGCCGAAAAGAAGATGAAGGACCTGAACGCGACCAGCCTCGATCAGGCGGCCAAGATCATTGCCGGCTCTGCCCGTTCCATGGGCCTTACGGTGAAGGAGTAAGCGCTATGGAAGGCAAACGGTTACGCGACGCTAAGAAGGGCGTCGAACGCACCAAGCTTTATCCGGTCGAGCAGGCCGTGAAGCTCGTGAAGGAGTGCGCCAAGGCTAAGTTCGACGAGACTATCGAGATCGCGATGAACCTCGGCGTCGATCCCCGGCACGCCGATCAGATGGTGCGCGGTGTGTGCGCGCTGCCGAACGGCACGGGCCGCTCCATGCGTGTCGCTGTGTTCGCCCGTGGCGCCAAGGCCGACGAGGCGAAGGCTGCGGGCGCCGACGTTGTCGGCGCTGAGGAACTGGTGACGCAGGTTCAGGGCGGTAACATCAACTTCGATAAGTGCATCGCTACGCCCGACATGATGCCGCTGGTCGGCCGGCTGGGTAAGATCCTGGGTCCGCGCGGCATGATGCCGAACCCGAAGGTTGGTACGGTGACCATGGACGTCTCCGAGGCGATCCGGGGTGCGAAAGGCGGTGCGGTCGAGTTCCGCGTCGAGAAGGCGGGCATCCTGCACGCTGCCGTCGGCAAGGCGAGCTTCACCGAGGCCGCATTGATCGAGAACGTCAAGGCGTTTGCGGAGGCCGTCAACAGGGCGAAGCCCACGGGCGCCAAGGGAACCTTTGTGAAGCGCGTGGCGCTCAGCTCCACGATGGGTCCGGGTGTCAAGATCGAGCCGTCGTCGCTGTCGAGCGGCGGCGTCGCGCATTAGCGCTATACGTTGTCGCCGCGCAAGCGGGGACCCAGGGTTGGGGACAACACAGGTTCCCGCGGTAACTGGAATCCCGCTTTCGCGGGAATGACGGCAGGGGGGGCGGTTCGGCCACCTCAAGAGTTTCGGGCGGTTCGCCGTCCGATAGGCCAGGGGCGGCAACGGCCTTGGCCGCTGTCTCCGGGAAACCGGGGGCAGCCTGTCCAAGATTGCTGGCGCCCACGGGATCGCAACCAAGGGCTTAATGTCTGCCAGCATGAGACGGGGAACGGATTGTAGGCGATTCCGGCGGCCGGCTTTGGCTGGTTGGTGGGTCGCGCCGCATCACGCCTCGGGACAGGTTTGAGCTGTCGCTCGCCTTTCACCAGGGCAGCGGCGTGATCGAAGCGGCGGTTCGCGATTGCGGCCCGCCATAACTGGAGAGAAGCGGTGGATAGAGCTGAAAAAAAGGAGATGGTTGAGTCCCTCAACAACATCTTCGCGACAAGCGGCTCTGTCGTGGTGGCGCGCTACAAAGGCATGACCGTAGCGCAGATGAGCGATCTTCGCCGTAAAATGGGCGGCGCGGGTGCTCAGTTCAAAGTCATCAAGAACCGTCTCGCCAAAATTGCACTTGGCACCGCCACAGATGGCGCAGGTGCGGATTTCTTCCTAGAGCCAACGGGCATTGCGTACTCGCAAGATCTGACGGCAGCAGCGAAAGTGGCGGCTGACTATGCCAGAACCAATGACAAGTTCGTCATTGTGGGCGGCTTGCTCGGCCGGCAAGCGCTGGATGCGGATGGCGTAAGGGCTTTGGCCGCCATCCCTTCGATGGGAGAGCTTCGTTCCAAGTTTCTGGGCGTGCTGCTTGCACCCGGCTCCAAGTTTGCGCGGCAGCTTAACGCGCCTGCGCAAAGCCTCGCGAGAGTGCTGCAAGCTTACAAGGAAAAGCAAGAAGCGGCGTGACGGCTCAAGGCAGAGCCTCCAATCACCAACCGGTCTACAAACATTCTAGAGGTCTAAATGTCTGATAAACTCGAGAAACTTTACAATGAGCTGTCTGGGCTCACCGTGCTGGAAGTCGCCGAGCTTGTGAAGCTCCTGGAAGACAAATGGGGCGTTTCCGCAGCCGCGGCCATGCCGGCATTTGCTATGGCGATGCCGGGCGCTGCTCCCGCGGCCGAGGTCGAGGAGAAGACGGAGTTCGACGTCATTCTCGCTGAGGCTGGCGCTCAGAAGATCAACGTCATTAAGGAAGTCCGTGCGATCACGGGCCTTGGCCTGAAAGAGGCGAAGGACTTGGTCGAGGGCGCTCCGAAGGCGATCAAGGAAGCCGTGTCCAAGGCTGAAGCCGAGGACATCAAGAAGAAGGTCGAGGCGGCAGGCGCCAAGGTCGAAATCAAGTAGTTTATCGCGATGGCTGGGCGCCGCTGCCCAGTCAGCCAGAGCCGCCGCGGTACATGCCACGTGTGCGGCTGAGGTTCGAGGCCCTCCTCCGGAAAACCGGCGGGGGGCGTCGGCGATCAAGAACAGGGCTTGTAAATTGTTGATGGGATGCCATATCAAGTGGCTTCCCAGAATTTGGCCTTGCTCTCACGCCAAGTCGCGCGCGGCGTGCGGAATAAGTCGCCGCCAGTAAAAATTAAGGAGATCAAATGGCGCAAACGTTTATCGGCCGTAAACGTATCCGCAAGCGCTTCGGGCACATTGCCGACGCCGCTGAGATGCCAAATTTGATCGAGGTGCAAAAGCAATCCTACGATCAATTTCTTATGGTTCAAGATCCGGTTGGCGGGCGCCCGAATACCGGCTTGCAGGCGGTATTCGCCTCGATCTTCCCAATAAAGGACTTTTCGGACAAAGCGCAACTCGAATTCGTCCGCTACGATTTCGAGCCGCCGAAATATGACGTCGATGAATGCCAGCAGCGAAGCATGACCTACGCGGCGCCGCTGAAAGTAAAGTTACGCCTTATCACCTTCGACGTCAATGAGGAGACGGGCTCGCGCTCCGTCCGCGACATCAAGGAGCAGGACGTCTATATGGGCGACATCCCGTTCATGACGTCGAACGGCACCTTCGTCATCAACGGCACCGAGCGCGTCATCGTTTCCCAGATGCACCGCTCGCCTGGCGTTTTCTTCCATCACGACGGCGGCAAGAGCCACTCGTCGGGCAAGCTCCTGTTCGCCGCGCGCATCATTCCCTATCGCGGTTCCTGGCTCGACTTCGAGTTCGACGCCAAGGACAGCGTCTATGCGCGCATCGACCGCAAGCGCAAGCTGCCCGCGACGACGCTGCTCTATGCGCTAGGCATGGACAATGAGGAAATCCTGTCCACGTTCTACAAGCGCATCCTCTTCAGCGCGACGCCGCAAGGCTGGCGCACGCCCTTCGTTGGCGAGCGCATGCGCGGCGTCAAGGCAACTCAGGATATCTACGACGCCGACACCGGCGAGGTGGTCGTTGAGGCTGGCAAGAAGCTTAATGCGCGCACGGTCCGCCAGCTCTCCGAGAAGGTGAAGGCGATTGCCGTCCCCGACGAGGCCCTGCATGGGCGGTATCTGGCCGAAGATATCGTTAACCTGTCCACGGGCGAGATCTATGCCGAGGCTGGCGACGAGATCGACGCCAAGGTGCTCGACCGCCTGCGCGCCGCGAATGTGGATGAACTGCCCGTGCTCGACATCGACCATGTGACCACCGGCTCCTTCATCCGCAACACGTTGCACAACGACAAGAACCAGAACGAGCAGGACGCGCTGTTCGACATCTACCGCGTCATGCGTCCGGGCGAGCCCCCGACAGAGGACGCCGCGCGTACGCTGTTCAAGAGCCTGTTCTTCGATGAGGAACGCTACGATCTCTCGTCGGTCGGCCGCGTGAAGATGAACATCCGGCTTGAAATCGAGCAGTCGGACGAGATGCGCGTCCTGACCAAGGAGGACATCATCTCGGTCATCCGCACGCTCGTCGACTTGCGCGACGGCCGTGGCGAGGTGGACGACATCGACAATCTCGGCAACCGCCGCGTGCGTTCGGTGGGCGAGCTGATGGAGAACCAGTACCGGCTGGGCCTCCTGCGCATGGAGCGTGCAATCCGCGACCGCATGTCCACTGCCGATGTCGATACGGTGATGCCGCAGGATCTCATCAATGCGAAGCCGGCAAGTGCGGCAGTGCGCGAGTTCTTCGGCTCCTCGCAGCTCAGCCAGTTCATGGACCAGACCAACCCGCTGTCCGAGATCACGCACAAGCGGCGCCTGTCGGCCCTAGGGCCGGGCGGTCTTACCCGCGAGCGTGCGGGCTTCGAGGTTCGCGACGTGCACCCGACCCACTATGGCCGGATCTGCCCGATTGAAACGCCAGAAGGCCCGAATATCGGCCTTATTAACAGCCTGGCTACGTTCGCGCGCGTGAACAAATACGGCTTCATCGAAAGCCCGTACCGCCGCGTGATCGACGGTAAGGTCACGGACAAGGTCATTTACCTCTCCGCGATGGAGGAGGCTCGCCACCACATCGCGCAAGCGAACGTGAAGCTGAACGAGGACAACAGCTTCGCCGAAGACTTGGTTATCTGCCGGCATCAGGGCGACGTTTCGCTCGTCCCGAACTCCAAGGCGGATTTCATCGACGTGTCGCCGAAGCAGGTCGTTTCGGTGGCTGCGGCGCTGATCCCGTTCCTTGAGAACGACGACGCCAACCGCGCGCTCATGGGCTCGAACATGCAGCGGCAGGCCGTGCCGCTCTTGCGGGCTGAAGCGCCGCTGGTCGGCACGGGAATGGAGAGCGTGGTTGCGCGCGATTCCGGTGCCGCCATCGGTGCACGGCGCGCGGGCGTCATCGACCAAGTGGACGCGACCCGTATCGTTATCCGCGCGACCGACGAGACGGACCCGTCCAAGTCCGGCGTCGACATCTACAATTTGCGCAAGTTCCAGCGCTCGAACCAGAACACCTGCATCAATCAGAGGCCGCTGGTGCGTGTGGGCGACCGGATCGAGAAGGCCGACATCATCGCGGACGGTCCTTCGACCGACCTCGGCGATCTGGCGCTCGGCAAGAACGTGCTCGTCGCGTTCATGCCCTGGCAGGGCTACAACTTCGAGGACTTCGATCCTGCTCTCCGAGCGCATCGTCTCGACCGACGTTTTCACCTCGATCCACATCGAGGAGTTCGAGGTTTCGGCCCGCGACACCAAGCTTGGGCCGGAGGAAATCACGCGCGACATTCCGAACGTGTCGGAAGAGGCGCTGAAGAACCTCGACGAGGCGGGCATCGTTTATATCGGCGCCGAGGTCCAGCCGGGCGACATCCTGGTCGGCAAGATCACACCGAAGGGCGAAAGCCCGATGACGCCGGAGGAGAAGCTGCTCCGCGCCATCTTTGGCGAGAAGGCCTCCGACGTGCGCGACACCTCGCTCAGGCTGCCGCCTGGCGTGGCTGGCACGGTCGTGGAGGTTCGCGTCTTCAACCGGCACGGCGTCGAGAAAGACGAGCGCGCCATGGCCATCGAGCGCGAGGAAATCGAGCGCCTGGCCAAGGACCGCGACGACGAACTGCACATCCTCGACCGTAACGTTTACGGCCGGTTGCGCGATATCCTCATTGGCAAAGAGGTTGCCCGCGGTCCCAAGGGCATGAGGAAGGGCACGGAGATCAACGAGGAACTCCTCGGCGACCTTCCGCGCAGCCAGTGGTGGGACATCGCGCTCAAGGACGAGCAGGCCATGTCCGGCATCGAGGCGATCCGGCGTCAATACGACGACGCCAAGAAGCGCCTTGAACAGCGCTTCGTCGATAAGATCGACAAGCTGAAGCGCGGCGACGAGCTGCCGCCCGGCGTGATGAAAATGGTGAAAGTCTTCGTCGCGGTGAAGCGCAAGATCCAGCCGGGCGACAAGATGGCCGGACGCCACGGTAACAAGGGTGTGGTCAGCCATATCGTGCCTATCGAGGATATGCCCTATCTGGAGGACGGCACACCGGTCGATATCGTTCTGAACCCGCTTGGCGTTCCGAGCCGCATGAATGTGGGGCAGATTTTGGAAACCCATTTGGGCTGGGCCTCGCGCGGGCTTGGGCGGATGATCAATCAGGCGCTCGAAGCCTATCGCGAGACGCAGCGCGCCGAAGAGCTGCGCACCGCAGTGGCTAAGGCCTACCAGAATGACGAGGCGGTTACGTCGCTCGAAGATGGCCAGCTCGTCGAGCTTGCCGAAAACCTCGGTAAGGGCGTGCCTGTGGCGACGCCGGTGTTCGACGGTGCCCGCGAGGCGGACATCGTGGATATGCTCAAGGCGGCTGGCCTCGACACGTCGGGCCAAGTGACGCTTTACGATGGGCGCACGGGCGACGCGTTCCACCGCAAGGTCACGGTTGGCTATAAGTATCTGTTGAAGCTGCACCATCTTGTCGACGATAAGATCCACGCGCGTTCCATTGGCCCATACAGCCTCGTCACCCAGCAGCCATTGGGCGGCAAGGCGCAGTTCGGCGGCCAGCGCTTCGGCGAAATGGAGGTGTGGGCGCTCGAAGCATACGGCGCCGCATACACGTTGCAGGAGATGCTAACGGTCAAGTCCGACGACGTGGCCGGCCGCACCAAGGTCTACGAGGCCATCGTCAGGGGCGACGACACGTTCGAGGCGGGCGTGCCGGAGAGCTTCAACGTACTCGTGAAGGAAATGCGCGCGCTGGGCTTGAACGTCGAGCTGAAGCAGACGCGCGCGCCAGGCGCCGAGGTGCAGCCGCCGCAGACGCCGACAGCACCTAGGGCGCCGCAATTCGCGCTGCCGAAAAGGCCGCGCCCAACGCAGCAGGCCGCCGAGTAAAGCTCAAGCGGGCACCGCTCTGGCGGTGTCCGCAATTGCCGTTTTCAAGCAGGGAGAGGCGCGGGAAGCCTCAAAATCCGCTTAGCGGACGCAGACGTTCCAGGACACACCGATATACGCCGCAGCAGCGGCTCACAGGAGTGACGAATGAATTAAGAGATCACGAATCTCTTCAGCCCACAGGTACCGGCTCAGGTATTCGACCAGATTTGCATCTCAATCGCAAGCCCGGAGAAGATACTCTCTTGGTCTTATGGCGAGATTAAGAAGCCTGAGACGATTAACTACCGCACGTTCAAGCCGGAGCGGGATGGCTTATTCTGCGCGAGAATTTTCGGCCCGATCAAGGACTACGAATGTCTCTGCGGCAAATACAAGCGGATGAAGTATAAGGGCGTCATCTGCGAAAAATGCGGCGTTGAGGTGACGCTCACCAAGGTGCGGCGCGATCGCATGGGGCACATTGAGCTGGCCTCGCCCGTCGCGCACATCTGGTTCCTGAAATCGCTGCCCTCGCGCATCGGCCTTTTGCTCGACATAGGGCTCAAGGATCTGGAGCGCGTGCTCTACTTCGAGAACTACATCGTAATCGAGCCAGGGCTGACGCCGCTCAAGGCCGGCCAGCTCCTGTCGGAGGAAGATTACCTCAGATATCAGGAGGAGTATGGCGAGGACTTCCAGGCCGGCATCGGCGCGGAAGCAGTGCGCGACATGCTCATGGCGCTCAATCTTGAGCAGATGCGCGAGCAGATCCGCCAGGAGATCGCCGAGGCCACGACCGAGCTGAAACCCAAGAAGCTCGCCAAGCGGCTCAAGGTAATCGAGGCGTTCATCATGTCGGGCAACCGGCCGGAATGGATGATCATGAAGGTGATCCCGGTCATCCCGCCAGAGCTGCGCCCGCTGGTTCCGCTGGACGGCGGCCGGTTCGCGACCTCCGACCTTAACGACCTCTACCGCCGCGTCATCAACCGCAACAACCGCCTGAAGCGGCTGATCGAGCTGCGTGCGCCGGATATCATCATCCGCAACGAGAAGCGCATGCTGCAGGAGGCCGTCGACGCGCTGTTCGACAACGGCCGCCGCGGCCGCGTTATTACCGGCGCCAACAAGCGTCCGCTGAAGTCGCTCGCCGACATGCTCAAGGGCAAGCAGGGCCGCTTCCGCCAGAACCTGCTGGGCAAGCGTGTGGACTATTCCGGCCGCTCGGTGATCGTGGTGGGCCCGGAGCTGAAACTGCATCAGTGCGGGTTGCCCAAGAAGATGGCGCTGGAGCTGTTCAAGCCGTTCATCTATTCGCGCCTCGACGCGCAAGGCTTCTCGGCGACCGTGAAGCAAGCCAAGAAGCTCGTGGAGAAGGAGCGGCCGGAGGTCTGGGACATCCTCGACGAGGTGATCCGCGAGCATCCCGTGCTATTGAACCGCGCGCCGACGCTGCACCGCTTGGGCATCCAGGCCTTCGAGCCGGTGCTGGTCGAAGGCAAGGCAATTCAGCTCCATCCGCTGGTTTGCGCGGCGTTCAACGCCGACTTCGACGGCGACCAAATGGCCGTGCACGTGCCCTTGAGCCTCGAAGCGCAGCTTGAAGCCCGCGTGCTGATGATGTCGACCAACAACATCCTGCATCCGGCGAGCGGCGTCCCGATCATCGTGCCGAGCCAAGACATCGTGCTCGGTCTTTACTACCTGTCCCTTGCCATGGACAAAGAGCCCGGCGAAGGCCATGTTTTCGGCGGCTTGGCGGAAATCGAGCATGCCCTGGCCGCCGGCGTGGTTACGCTGCAAGCCAAGGTTAAGGGCCGTTACAGGTGCCTGGACGAGAACGGGGAACCCGTCACCAAGGTCTACGACACGACCCCAGGCAGGCTGATCATCGCCGAACATCTGCCGAAGAAGCCAGGGATCAGCTTCGATTTGGTGAACCGGCTTCTGACCAAGAAGAACATCGCGCGGGTGATCGACGCCGTCTACCGCTCTTGCGGGCAGAAGGAGACGGTCATATTCTGCGACCGGATCATGTCGCTCGGCTTCCACCACGCCTATAAGGCCGGCATCTCCTTCGGCAAGGACGACATGCTCGTTCCCGAGACGAAGACCAAGATCATCGCCGACACCGAAGCGCTCGTTCTCGACTACGAGCAGCAGTACAATGACGGCCTGATCACGCAGATGGAGAAGTACAATAAGGTCGTCGACACCTGGGCGAAGTGCACCGACCGCATCGCCAAGGAGATGATGGACCGCATCTCAGCCGTTCAGCACGACAAGGAGACCGGCCGGGAGATGCCGATCAACTCCGTCTACATGATGGCGCACTCTGGCGCCCGCGGTTCTGAAAAGCAGATGCGTCAGCTGGCCGGCATGCGCGGCCTGATGGCCAAGCCGTCGGGCGAGATCATCGAGACGCCGATCATCTCCAACTTCAAGGAAGGCCTGTCGGTTCTCGAATACTTCAACTCGACCCACGGCGCACGCAAAGGCCTTGCCGACACGGCGCTCAAGACGGCGAACTCGGGTTACCTCACCCGCCGCCTCGTCGATGTCGCGCAGGACTGCATCATCAATGCGGAAGACTGCGGCACCGACAAGGGCATCAAGCTCGGCGCGGTGATCGACTCGGGCGAAGTGCTCGTCTCCGTGGGCGACCGTGTGCTGGGCCGCGTGCCGGCCGACGACGTGGTTCATCCGTCCACGGGCGAGATCATCGCACCGGCGGGCGAACTCATCAACGAGGCGCAGGCCCGGTTGATCGAGGAGGCGCAGGTTCAGGAGGTCCGCATCCGCTCGGCGCTGACCTGCGAGCTGAAGAACGGCATCTGCGGCAAGTGCTACGGCCGCGACCTCGCGCGTGGCACGCCGGTGAACATCGGCGAGGCCGTGGGCGTGATCGCCGCGCAGTCCATCGGCGAGCCAGGCACCCAGCTCACCATGCGCACCTTCCACATCGGCGGCACGGCGCAGGTTGCCGACAACTCGTTCGTGGAAAGCAACTTTGCGGGCAAGGTCAAGATCCGCAACCGTTTGGCCGCCCGCGACAGTCAGGGGCGGCTCGTGGCCATGGGCCGCAACATGGCAGTCATAATCCAGGACGAGGACGGGCGCGAGCGGGCCGTGCACAAGATCACGCAGGGCGCTCACCTCAAGGTGGACGATGGCGATACCATCAAGCGCGGCCAGCGGCTTGCGGAATGGGACCCGTACAGCCGCTCGATCATCACCGAGGCCGACGGCGTGATCGAGTTCGAGGATCTGCTGGAAGGCATCTCCGTGAACGAGCAGTCGGACGAGACGACCGGCATCACCAACCGCGTGATCGTGGACTGGCGCGCCAATCCGCGCGGCTCCGCGCTGCGTCCGGCCGTCATCATCAAGGACAAGGTCCATGGCAAGGTGCTGAAGCTGCCGCGCGGCGGCGAGGCACGCTACCTGCTCTCAGTGGAGGCGATCCTTTCGGTCGAGCCCGGCCAAAAGGTGAAGTCCGGCGACGTGCTGGCTCGTATCCCGCTCGAAAGCGCCAAGACCCGCGATATCACTGGCGGCCTGCCGCGCGTGGCCGAGCTGTTCGAGGCGCGCCGTCCCAAGGATCACGCAATCATCGCGGAGATCTCGGGCACGGTGCATTTCGGGCGCGACTACAAGAATAAGCGCCGCGTCATCATCGAGCCGGACGAGGAGGGTCACGAACCCGTTGAGTACCTGCTGCCCAAGGGCAAGCACCTCGCCGTGCAAGAGGGCGACCGCATCGAAAAGGGCGAGTTCATTCTCGACGGCAACCCGGCGCCGCACGACATCTTGGCGATCAAGGGCGTGGAAGAGCTGGCCTCGTTCCTCGTCAACGAAATCCAGGAAGTCTACCGTCTGCAAGGCGTGACCATCAACGATAAGCACATCGAAACAATCGTCCGCCAGATGCTGCAGAAGGTTGAGGTGACCGATCCAGGCGATACCGATTTCCTGAAGAACGAGCAGATCGACAAGCTTGAATTCGAGGAAATCAATGCGGTTGTCGAGTCTTCGGGCGGGCGCCCCGCCATGGCCGTGCCGGTGCTGCTCGGCATTACCAAGGCAAGCCTGCAGACGCGGTCGTTCATCTCGGCGGCATCGTTCCAGGAGACCACCCGCGTGCTGACCGAGGCCGCGCTCAACGGCAAGGTCGATACGCTGGACGGCCTGAAAGAGAACGTTATCGTCGGCCGGCTCATTCCGGCGGGCACTGGCGGCATGATAAGCCAGCTCCGCCGCGTAGCCTCTCATCGCGACGACCTCATCCTTCAGGAGCGGGGCAAAGCGGCTCCGGCTTTGCCTGGGGCGGCTGGCGGCAGCGAATTGGCTGCGGCGGAGGCCTCGGCCCAGGTTCACGCAGCGGAATAATCCGCGTTTTAGACACAAAAAAGCCCGGCTTCGGCCGGGCTTTTTTGATTCCGGGCACGCCACAAGCAAAAAAAGCGGCGAAAAAGCGCCAATTCGTCCTTGGAGAATTCAATTCGATCCGTTAAAGTCGCATTTACCGACGAGTGATGCTGCTTTGCATCGGGTGCGCAGATGCACCGGTGGGCAGTGTTTCTTTCCTGCGGGGGGAAGAACCGTATTCCGGAACTAACCAGTTAGTTCCGGCGGGCCGGCCTCTATACGCATGCAGGATAATAGACCCAACGCGGCGGGAGCTCAGAAAATGAGAGTAGGACGTCTTAACCTGACTGTCTTCTCATCCGCTTTGTTTTGCTTAGGAACCATCTGTACCACGCCGTCCCAGGCGCTGCCCCAAAGGCCCTGGTATCTCGCTGCGTTCGACCATGTATTGAACTTGGTCCGCAACGACGGCGACGCTGCGCTTATTCAGCAGAAAGAGCTGAACAAGAAGATCGAGCCTATCTATGTGAGCCGCATCACGAAGGAAGACGGCGCGATCACGTTTAAAGGGGATGTTCCTTCAGATAGCGACCTCAAGATCTTGCAGGGCGTTGCCGCGGCAACCTCGCCCGGCGCGGCTTTTTCCGACAAGAGCCGGCTGAACGCCAATGTTCCTAACCGCGATGCTTGGCTCGCCGCCATGACCTTTGCGTTGCGCCAACTCGGCAAGCTGGAGCACGGCGTAGCCCAATTCCGCAACAGCTCGATTATCATCGAGGGGGTTACGAAATCCGGCGACGACTTTGCCTCTGTGCAGAAAAAGCTGAATGATGAACGGCCGAAAGGCCTTAGCCTGCAAACGGCAGTGAAACCGCACGATGTCCATCCCTTTGTATGGACGGCGCAATTGCAACCAGGCTCGATCAATTTGAGCGGGCACGTACCCAACCAGCAAGACCGCCAGCTTTGCGACTATGCCCAGAACGTGTTCCAGAACCTTCGTGTGAACAGCAGTATGGAATTCGCTGAGGGCGAGCCCCGTGAATGGTTCGAAGCAGCCAAGGCCGCACTCGACATGCTCGGGTTACTCTATGCGGGCAACGCCTCGCTAAGCGACAATGTCGTAAGACTTGAAGGAATTTATTCGTCGCCAGACGGGCCAGCGCTTTTGAAGACCTACGCCCAGAAACTGCCCGCTGGTTTCAAGCTGGAACCGCATATCCTCGAACCCGTAGCCCGGGCGCCCTCCGCTGCCAGGGCCGAAGACGTTAACCTCGCAGCGCAAACCGCGCCCGCCTCGCTGAACCGGGCTTCTTTGAACCCCTAGTACAGCCCGAGGCAACTTCGCACCCCATTGGCCGCACGCGCCGCCACAGCAACGGCGCCCAGGTCCAGGGCATGCTAAAGCTGGTTGTTAGCAATCCGCCGTCCGGGGATCTCCCGCGTTGTCAGCGCCCGCCCCGCTGTGCGCAGCACCGAAAGCACCAGCCGGGAGCGTTCGCCATGGCGGAACCAGGAGGACTTGCGGCCCTGGCTCTTTTTATGCCTGATACTTTGCGGAGCCAGATCAGGGGCGAACAGCCGAAGCGTGGCATCCAGGTGCATCAAATCCGCCCGCCGCTGGCCAAGTTCCTTCTCCAACTTGAGGATCCCGCCGGAAATCTCCGCGCGCTTGTCCCGCAACGCGCTGATCACATGCGGTTCTCCCATTGCATTCTTCTGTCGCAGGAGAGTATAGGCTAAGTACTACCGTGGTCAGATGCGAGGTTCATCTGGTGGGATGTGCTGCATAAGACCGCACTGGGCTGTCCATTTAACCGGAGTTGGGCGTAGAATGCCGCCATGGAACGTCCTCGTGCCGGCACCCACTACCCCAAAGCCCTTGGAGACTTCCAGGCGTGGTTCCAGACCGATGCCGATTGCTTGGACTACCTGGATGGCTGAGATGGCTTGGCGGCTTTATCTGCCCGCTCCGGTTAAATGGACAGCCCAGTGACCGCAAATCGGCACCTTGAGTGCAACGTAAGATTTGCGCAAAATTCCGCGCGTACAATTGCGAGTCATAGGAGAGGCAGGCCATCCCCACCGCCCGCAGCAAAATTGCAGTGAATGAGGTTAACCACTGGTCATCAGCGCTTCGGCGCGATCCTGGGTCCGGCGACTTCGGGCTCAGTCCCAATGATGCGGTTTTTTGCGTCCACCCGCACCACGATGGGGGCCGGTGCGTCCTCGGCGCGCGCCACCAGATGATAGGTCGCGACGATGATCAGGTCGCCGACATGCACGAGATGCGCCGCCGCCCCGTTGATACAGATGACGCCGCTGCCGCGCTCCCCCTCGATCGCGTAGGTGGTGAGCCTCGTGCCGCGCGTCACGTTCCAGACGTGCACCTCCTCGAACTCCGCGATATCCGCCGCGTCCATGAGGTCGCGGTCGATGGACAAGCTGCCCTCGTAGTCGAGGTCCGCCTAAGTCACGGTCGCACGGTGAATTTTCGCGCGGAAGAAGGAACGCATCCAGGTCTCCAGGAAGGGGGTACCGCAGTGTTTGCAGCAGCCAAAGCACCGCTCGGCTGGGCGGTCAAGCCCGCGGTTGGGCGAAGCCTTTGCCTTCCAACGTCAATTTATGGCGAAAGGCTCATGAAACAAGGTTTTTGCTGCATCCCAGAGTGCAACTCAAGCGTTAACTCAAGCGTTAACCGGGCTTGCGCCGGGACCGTTTACAACATAACGTGCGCGCGCCAGGGTTTCGCCAGGGAACGGCGCACGAACCCATGCCCGCCTGAGACAAAACTTTCCAGTTTTTGCAGCGGGCCAAGAAGCTTGAACCACACAGTCTTCTAGATAGATACCTTCCAGGGGGCAATAGAGGTTTGGAATGATAGCAAGGACAGTGTTTCGCTTGGGGCTAGCCGCATGCTTTGCCGGCGTCTCGCATCTCGCCATGGCGCAGGTTGTGGGAACGCCCGAGGCGCAAGCCGCGGCGGCCATGAATGCACGGGGGGCGGCCGGCGCCACTCCCGCTTCGCACACGCAGCCGCAAGCCGACGCTCCAGCGCAGAAGGCTGAGGTCTCCACAAAGCCTGCTCCTTCTAATCCGGGCGCCGTAAGCGCCAATGCCGCTCCAGCGCAGAAGGCCGGAGAGGCCCCGCCAAAACCGGCCCCGGCTGTGGCCTTGGATGCCGAGCCAAGCCCTGCCACCCCCGATCCCCTGACGCCGCCTGAGCCGAATGGCCCGCCCCCGAGAGCGCCTGGCGCCGAACACGCAAAGCCTGCGGATATTGCACAAGCGCCCCAGCCCGAGCTTGATCCGCTCGCCAAGCAAATTCTCGCGCACTTGCACAAGACGGGCGGCAGGTCCGATACAGGGGACGATATCGCCGGAGCCACGGCGTATTATACTGAGAACAAGGGCCAGCCGATCTGGCTCTCCAAGGAAGGCTTCAACCAGAAAGCCCATAAGGCCATCCACGAAATCCGCAATGCGAACGATTGGGGCCTGGACGCTTCCGCGTTCCCGATTCCGTCGAATCCTGGAGGATCGGCAAGCGTGGAAACACAGGCCGAGGCCGAGGTCAGGCTGAGTCTGTCTGTACTGAAATATGCACGGTATGCCCGCGGCGGCCGGCTCAACCCACCCTCTATCAGCCCGATGATCGACCGCCGCCCCCACGTCTTCGACCCCAAATCGGTCCTGGAAGGCATAGCGGATGCCGGTTCGGCTGACGCCTATCTGCGTGGCCTGCATCCCAAGCACGAGCAGTTCAAACGCTTGCGCCAAGCCTATCTCGCGCTTGGGGGCAGGGGCTCCAGCAGTAGCTCGTCCGCGCATATCCCGTCCGGCCCCAACCTCAAGCCGGGCGACGACAACCACCAGATCGCGCTCATACGCAAGCGCCTGGGCGTCAGTGCGCAAGGGTCCAAGGAAACGGCTTACGACGAGGGGCTGCTCGAAGCCGTGAACCATTATCAGAAGGATCACGGCCTCGAAGTCACAGGCATCGTCGACCGCGAGCTGCGGGCATCGTTGAATGAATCGGCCGGCGGTAGCGGCAGCAGCAGCAGCGATAACGATAGCGGCGGCGCAAGCCTGAACGAGAAGCGGATGCGCCTTTTGGTGAACATGGAGCGCTGGCGCTGGATGCCGGAAAACCTGGGCGAGTTCTACGTCTGGGACAGCATCGCCGAGCAGTACACCCGTATCTTCGACCATGGCAAAATGGTGCTTCAGGAGAGGATCGTGGTCGGCAAGCCCCAGACCCCCACACCGAGCTTCTCCGCACCGATGCAAGTCATCACCTTCAATCCCGAATGGGGCGTCCCGGAAGGTATCAAGGTCAACGAGATCGCGCCGCGGCTTCGCAACAGCAGCGGCGGCGGCGGCGGCATTTTCGGTTTCGGCAGCGATGGCGGTGGCGGAAGCAGCGACATCCTGCAGCGAATGGGGGGCTTGCGCGTCAGCCTGAACGGCAAGTCTGTCAATCCCGATTCGGTGGATTGGTCGAGGGTAGACATCCGGCGCTACACGTTCACGCAGGGCGCGGGTGGAAAGAACGTGCTGGGGCAAGTGAAATTCCGCTTCCCCAACAAGTACGACGTTTACATGCACGACACGGTGGACCGCAATCTCTTCGGCAACGGCCTGCGCGCTTTCAGCCACGGCTGCATGCGCACGCAAGACCCGATTCATTTTGCCGAGGTGCTGCTGGCCCATGACAGGGGCATGTCCGCCGCGCAGATCCGCGATATGGTGTCGTCGGGCGAGACCCACGAGATCGCGCTTAGAAACCATATCCCCGTGCACATCGTCTATTTCACCGCCGAGGTGGATGAAAAAGGCCAAGTTCGCTACTATCACGACCTCTATGGCCTCGACAACCGCGTGGCGAGCGCGCTTCGCGGGCAGCCGGTGCAGGTTGCATCGGAGCCTGCCCCGCCATCGGCGGCTTCTTCTTCTGAAAGGGAGGGGGGCGAGCAGCCCACGAGCTGGGCGCATCCCCGCGCCCAAGCCAATCGCCGGCCAGGCACCGGAACACCGCGGCGGAAACCCGTTCCAGGATTGGAACTAGTGTCCCGTTTCCGAATTACCGCACCATTTGCCGAGGGCTCGCACGGTAATTCGGAGACATAAGCCACACTAGCGGCGATCCGGGAAATGCCTGGAAAGCGCGGAATTTGCGCTTTTCCCAGGCGAGCCCGGCTGCTTATCTGGCAGAGTGTGGCGCAATCGCGTTGACCAAGGTACTGCATCTTGACGCCATCGCTTGCGTTCCTTTATTTCCTGCTAACGAAAAGCGGCTGCGCGCCGCGCAAATATAGGGGTATCCATGGTCACTGCCGTAACAGATGCGACATTCGACAGCGAGGTCAAGCAGGCTGCGATGCCTGTGCTGGTGGACTTTTGGGCGGAGTGGTGCGGCCCCTGCCGGCAGGTGGGGCCAATTCTGGAGGAGCTGTCCAACGAGCTTGCCGGTAAACTCAAGGTGGTCAAACTCGACGTCGACAGCAATCCCAAGACCGCTCAGGCATACAATATCCGCGGCATTCCGTCCCTTCTGCTGTTCAAAAACGGGCAGGTTGCCGCTCAGAAGGTAGGCGCTCTACCCAAGCAACAGCTGAAGGCGTGGCTCGCCGAGGCGGTCGCCTGACGTTGCATTCGTTGAACCGGTCAGAACGTCTACAGACCTGATCCCGGGTGGTCAAGGACGCCACCAAGCGTCATTTCCGGCTCCGCTTTCGCGGGGCTAAACTCCAGCGGGGATCCATTTTGCCGCTGGAACAAGCTCTTGCATGAGTCTCTGCCTTCGCCGGAACGACGCCGCGGAAGCATTCAGCCAGAAGCCCCCTTCATCCTGTGACGGGGGCTTTGTGCTATCTGGTCCTGCCGGCGGAGGCTGCCCTGCCGGCTTTGCCAGGCCAGTGAAGCTCGGCAGCCCGCACAGCTGCGGCGTTCAGCGCATCGAAGCTCAGCTCGTTGACTTGAATGGCTTTGGCGATACCAAGTGCGGCCTGTTCCCTGACTGAGGCGGGGCTATCCGCGCCGCCGTCCAGGACCAGCACATCACAGCCGCGCCTGAAATCCGCTCACGGCACCCGAGCCGGCATTGGCAGCCGAAAGCGCCGCGAAACAGAAGCGGGCGCCCCTCACAAGCTCAGCATAGGCCGCAAAGGGCGCGATCCCGCTTCCTTCTTTCATCACCGCGCTTACGGGAATCCCCGGATCGGAGACGAGGATCGTCTTAAGTGCCCGGACCGAATGGGCGCTGGCATCGACCACAGGCACAGCGACGATATTTTCCTCCTTGTGGCCAAGGAGGAAGGTTTTGGCGAAAACCCCTGTTTGAAGCGGATTGCTGCCGAAGCTTGCAGCCGGGTCCTTGACGTTGCCGGTTGCGGTCAGCACCGGACCGAAATTCATGTTGAAGCCGAAGGACGCAAGCGCTGCCCCCATCGAACGGTAGGTGGAGTAGGCATATTGCGGATTGCCCTTGGCTGCCACATCCCGTTGCGAAGGCCACAGCTCGAAATCCTTCACGGCCGGAAAGGCTTCCGAAGCGCCGCCAATCTCGCGGACGCCGATAATGGGCCGGGTCTGCCCGCCTGCGGACGCCAGGAATTTTATCAACTCCTTTAGCTGCGAGCGGCCTTGTATGTTCTCCCGGCCGAGAACCACGCCCGCAATGTGCCCAGACTGCATTAGCGCACGAACCGCTCTTGGGCCCGAATCGGCTGGCTGGCTCCCCCTGAAATTGAAAAGCAAGAGCTGGCCCGTCAGGCGGTCGACCTTGGGATCGGCAGCGCCTGTGGCGAGCCGCTGCGGAGCGGGCGCACTTTCCGGCTCGGCAGCTGCCTGGCCCTGTCTTCTGCGCTGGGGCATCGGTGGCGCGAATCGGGCGGGTGGTGCGGCTTCCCCGGCATTCGGCCGGCGGATTCGATCAAGTTCCCGCCTAAGTTGCGACCGGCCATCCGCACCGGCATTGCCGCTGTCCGGGCCGGCTTGCGCCATCAGCAGCCTGTCTTGCCCCCAGGATGAACGGTGCGGCGCTTCACGCGCTACTAGCCCGCCGGCGCCGGCGCCGCTATACTCTGCCACGCCGCCGATTTGCGCCGCCGCAGCCGGCAGCGCAAGAAATGCAAGGCCAAGGGTTAGCCCGCGAAGAACAGGATATATTCGATGCACCATAGGCTGGAAGGTCGCTGGTTTTTCCAATGTGTTACCGGAATGCGGTACTCCGGTAAAGGAACCTTTACAGCCTCCGTTCGCTTCACGCATCTTTTCGCAGGCTTGGCTATGCTCCAGGCCGCAATCTGCTTTGCCCCTCCGGCATATGCGGCAATCGACCGGTCGATTTTGAAGTCCCAGGAAGGAAGCTCGGCGCTCTTGCGCGGACGCTACGACTTGGCCATTGCCGCTTTCGACGATGCGCTCAGAAACACGAGCCTTTCGCCAACCCGCCAGGCCCCCGTCCTCAGCGACCGCGGCGTGGCGAAGTGGCGGCTCAAGCAGCTCGACGCCGCGATTGCCGACTTCACCAAAGCCGTTTCCCTCAATCCCGACTACGCCCCCGCCTACAACAACCGCGGCAATCTTTATCTGGAGTTGAACCGCACCGAGGACGCCTACAAGGATTTCGAAAAGGCCATCGCGCTGTCGCCCAGTTTCGGCCCCGCATACAGTAACCGGGCAAATGCGAATCAGAAGCTTATGCGGCTGGAGGCGGCGGAAAACGACTTCCGCAAGGCCATCGAGCTGATGCCGGCGAACGCCGTTCCCTTGAATGGCCGCGGCAAAATTGCAAGCAGCCTCGGCCATTACTACACAGGCCTGCGCTATCTCAACCGGGCCATCGCGCTAAACGGGCAATACACCTCCGCCTATCGGAACAGGGCCAAGGTCTACATCTCGCTGAACCGGAACGAGGAGGCGGCGCAGGATTTAGATAAGGTCATCGCGCTTATCCCGGACAGCGCGGAGCTGTACGTTGCCCGTGGCAGGATCGACGTGCTCAACAAGCACACGCAGCAGGCATTCCGCGACTTCGGCAAGGCGCTGGAGCTTTCGCCGGACAACGTGCCGGCGCTGATCGGCCGGGCCTCTCAATATATCGACTACAGGCGCCAGGACGTGGCCTTCGAAGACCTCAACCGGGCGATCTCGCTCGATCCGAACGCGGCGCAAGCCTATTTCTGGCGCGCGGTCATCCGCCAGAGCCAGAACGACATCGAAGGCGCCGAAGCGGATTTTAGCAAGGCGATAGAACTCGACCCGAACTATTCTGAGGCCTACCGCGTCCGCGGTAACATGCGGGACCACGCAGGCAGGCGCGACGAAGCCATCGCGGATTTCCGGCGCGCGCTTGAGTGCGATCCATTCTCAAAGGAAGCGCGCGAAATTTACAGGGCCGCGAGCGGCGACACGCCGGACAGCATCGTCAAGCCGCTTGCAGCGGCGGTTGACGGCTGGGAAGTGATCCGCGTCGCCTCCGGCCAATTCTACGCGCTCAATGAGCACTATCCAAAGCTACCCATCCAGCTCGAAGTACCGGATGAAAGCCCCGCCGAGATCGTCGAGTGGACGCCTCTCAAGGATAGCCTCGCTGGCATAGGCCTGCTTCGCTACCGCGCCGAGGCCAAGAAGGGCGGGCCGTACGAGTATGTTGCGATCCTAGACCTTTCCCGCTCCCAAGTGCTTGGCATCGAGCCGTACATCGCGGGCAGCGCGAAGTCGAAATGGGCCTGGACGCAGACTTCCGTAACCGTCACCGACATGGACGGCTTGTCGAGCATTTATGAGCTTCGCAAGCCTGCGCCCGTGCAGCGCGACGATCCCTTCGCTTTCTTCGGCCACAGCGGCAGAGGCGGAGGAGGAGGCGGAAGAGGAGACATGTTTGGCTGGTTCTTCCGGTGACGGTGTGGCGAAGAGCGCTTTGCGCTCTTGTTGCCTGCACTCTTCTAGCTCTCATTCCCGGCTGCGGCTCTGATGCCCCGAAGTTACCCGCGCTCGGGGCTGACCTGCCGCAGACTTCCGTATCCGGCTTGTCGTCCGGCGGCTACATGGCCGGGCAGTTCCACGTAGCCCACTCCGCAACCGTTGCCGGGGCCGCGATTCTGGCCGCCGGTCCCTATGGGTGCGCGCAGAGTGCGGCGGCGGACGCCTTTCCCGTTTTCCCGGCCGCCGCTGCCTCCAACCTGATACAGGCTCAGAGCGGCTGCACCGCTGACCTTCTTTCCGGGCTCGGCGTTTTGGATAGCGGAATGTTGCTGCGGCGGGCTTCGGCGCTCGCGGACCAGGGCAAGATCGATCCGCTGTCCGGCTTGAAGCGCTCGAAGGTCTACCTCTACTCAGGGGCTGACGACCGCACTGTGGCAAAGCCAGTAACGGAGGCGGCGCGTAACTTCTACCTCGCAGCCGGAGTGCCCGCCGGGAACATGGAGTTCGTGTTCAAGAACCCTGGCGGGCATGCCTTCCTGACCGCGGACAAGGGCGCCGCCTGCGATAGGAGCGCGCCTCCCTTCATAGACAATTGCGGTTACGATCAGGCCGGCGCGATCCTGCGGCTCATCTACGGGCCTTTGGCGCCCAAGGGTGCTGCGCGGCCGGAGAATTTCATCGCCTTCGCTCAAGGTGGTTACGCCGCATCCAACGCCACGCTCGCGGACGAAGGCGTTGTCTACGTGCCTTCAGCTTGCCGTGCGGAAGCCGGCTGCCGGGTACATATCGTGTTTCACGGCTGCGGACAGTCGCGCGCCTGGGCGGACGGCGCGGTAATCCGCGATACCGGCTTTGCGGATTGGGCGGAAACGAACAGAATTATTGTACTGTTTCCGCAGGTCGCCTCCACGGCGCTCAATCCCGGCTCCTGCTGGGACTGGTGGGGCTATACCGGCCTCGATTTCCTGACCCGCGACGCGCCACAAATCGAAGCCGTGTACGCCATGCTCAAACGTCTCGCGCAGGCACCCGGAACATAGCGATAACTGCTCCGCGGCGTCATTCCCGCGAAAGCGGGAACCCATGGCAAGTATTTGCAGAAACGTCATTGTTTGCTGGCATGGCTTCCCGCTTTCGCGGGAATGACCGCCCTGTAGTACCTCACCGGCGGTTGCTCGCGCGGATCCTTGCCCATCTTGCGCTACACCGGCAAGAGCACCCACAGATCGAGATCGAGCAGCACGGCGGGATCGTATTGATCGCCGGTCTTGAACGGAAAGCCCGTGGCGGGCTTGTCCTTCAGCGCCACGAGCCGCAGCCTGAGCGCGCCCGCGTCCGGCCGATCCAGCCGCGCCTTGTCCAGCACCTCGCTATAGGCATAGACCGTATCGCCCGCAAAGGCCGGCGAGACGTGCTGCCGCCGTTGATCGCCGCGATACGGAACGCGTTCTCAAGCCCGTTGAAGCACAGCGCGCGCGCCAGCGAAATGATGTGCCCGCCATAGATCAGGCGGTTGCCGAAGCGGCCCTGGGCTCGGTGTGCTGGTTGAAATGCACCTTCGCGGTGTTCTGGTACAGGCGGGTGGCGAGCTGGTGCTCGGCTTCCTCGATGGTCATGCCGTCGATATGGTCGATCTTCTCGCCAACCTCGTAATCGCCCCAGCGATGGCGGCTCCCGGCGAGCGCGTTGTTATAGCCCCGAGGCGAAGCGGCGGCAGGCCAGCGCAGGTCGCGGGGTCACCGCCGCGTGAGCTTGCGGCGCGGGGCCGGGCCGGCGCGGCTTCGTCGCGCTTCCTCACCATCACCCAGCGGACATAGTCAGCACCGCTCGCCCGTTATTGGCGCCGACCGTGGTCGGACATAGACCACGCCGGACTTGCTGTTCGAATTCTCGCGCAGGCCGATCACTTCCGAGCGCGGCCGACAGCGTATTGCCCGGATAGACCGGCCGCCGAAAAAGCACGCCGGCATAGCCCAGGTTGGCGACCGCATTGAGCGAGACATCCGGCACGGTCTTGCCGAAAACGGTATGGAAAACAAGCAGATCGTCGATGGGGCTTTGCGGATATCCGAGCGCACTTCGCAAACGCGTCCGAGGATTGCACTGCGAAGCGCGAGCCGTAGAGCGCGGTATAAAGCGCAACGTCGCCCTCTGTGACGGTTCGCGGCGTCGCGTGCTCGATCACCTGTCCGGGCTTAAAATCCTCAAAATAGTTCCCCTGCCGCGCTTTGCTCACGCCGCCGCTCCTTCAAAAATCGAAGTGTTTCTGCTGAAGTTCTATCACCCGCCTGTGACGGGAGGGAAGAAGGCGATTTCGCGGGCGCCTTCGAGGCTGGCGCTGTGTTTCGCGTGCGCCTGATCGATGGCCACGCGGATGATGTCCTCGCGTTCGAAGGCGGCTGCGTAGCCCTCGCCGCGTGCCTTGAGCCACTTTATGGCGTCGCCCGCCGTAGCCACGCTGTCAGGCAGGGCCACCTTCTCCTCGGCGACCCCGATCCGCTCGCGAACCCATGCAAAATATTTAAGTGTCACTTCCATTTTTGCTGCCCCTGCGGCTGCCTTTCCCTTCGCGGCAGAAGATGTCGTATACGACGCCGATCACGCGCCGGACATCGTCGTCGTTGATGCGGTAATAGATGGTCTTGCCGTCCCTTCGCGTGGTGACGAGCCCATCCAGCCGCAAACGCGCCAGTTGCTGCGATACCGTCGGCTGCCGTAGCGAGAGGATATTCTCAAGCTCCGTCACCGAGCGCTCCCGCTCCGATAGCAGGCAAAGCAGCAAGAGCCGCGTCTCGTGCGCGAGCGCCTTGAGAAAATCGCTGGCGTTGCGGGCGCTCTGCATGACTCTATCGAGCTGCATCGGACCTTCAAGCCCGCAAATCTGCTCCTCGATGTTAATGGGAGGCGTGCTATCCAGGGGTGTTTCGTCGGTGTTCAGGGTCATCGCGCTCTTTACTCAGGCCAGACAATCCGGCCAGCTAAGCATCCTTCTTGTTGAGGTATAGGCAGTGTACCAATAAATAGCCGCGCTTCATATTGGAGATTGGCGCCCACAATCCAACCAGCCATTCGTATATGAGAATATGGGAGTACGATACCCCAGCGTGAGTGACATCGCGACATTTTGCACTTGCGTGAAGTGCCGCAGCCTGCCGCTGAGAGAAGCGCCGGCCGGACGCCATTCAGGCGGTTTCGATGCTTGTCAGCCCGTCACGTCGAAGGCCGACAACGCCGCCATGTTCACGAGGTCGCTATCGCTCGATCCAAGCGAGGCGATCTGTACCGGCTTCGAGAGACCCACCAGAATGGGACCGATCACGGTGCCGCCGCCCAGCTCTTGCAGCATCTTGGTGGAGATGCTGGCGGCATGAAAGGCCGGCATGATGAGCACATTCGCCGTATCGGACAGGCGGCAGAAGGGGTAAGCGGCCATGGCACGGCGGTTCAGCGCGACATTGGCTCCCATCTCGCCCTCATATTCGAAATCGACGCCACGCTGGTCGAGGATCGCGACAGCCTCGCGGACGCGCTCGGCACGCTCGCTAGCCGGATGGCCAAAGGTCGAGGCCGCGAGCATCGCCACCCGCGGCGTAATCCCGAAGCGCGAGGCGACGCCCGCCGCATCCACGGCGATATCGGCTAGCTCCTCAGAGGTTGGCATGGCGTGGATGGAGGTATCCGCAACGAAGATCACACGGCCGCGGGCGATGATGACGGAAACGCCGATAATCCGCCAGGCCGTTCGGATCGAGCACGCGCCGCACATCTTGAAGCGCCGTCGCCCAGTGCCTGGTAACGCCGGTCACCATCGCGTCGGCATGGCCAAGCGCCAGCATGCAAGCGCCAAAGATGTTCCGGTCGTAGTTCACGAGCCGCACGCAATCGCGGTACAGGTGCCCCCTCCGCTGCAAGCGCTGATAAAGGAACTCCGCGTATTCCTGTTTATGCTCCCAATTGGCGGCGCTTACGATTTCGAAGCTATCGGCGTTGCTCACACCCGTCAAATGGAAGGTGTTGCGCACCTGCGCCTCGCGCCCGATCAGGATCGGATGGCCGAGCTTCAGGTCCGCGAAGGAGGCGGCGGCGCGGACCACCTGCTCTTCTTCGCCCTCGGCGAACACCACCCGCTTCGGCCGCAAACGCAGCGCGTCGAAAATCGAGTTGATGAAGCCGGCGGCGGGATCGAGCCTTGCCGAAAGCCGCGACTTGTACCCTTCCATGTCGACGATCGGCCGCCGGGCCACGCCCAAGTCCATCGCCGCCTGTGCCACAGCCATGGGAATCGCGCTGATGAGGCGCGGATCGAAGGGGGCGGGGATGATGTAGTCGCGGCCATAGCGCAGGCGCCGGCCGTAGACCTTGGCGACCGCGTCGGGCACGCCGGCCCGCGCAAGGCCCGCGACGGCGTGCGCCGCGGCGATCTTCATCGGTTCGTTGATGGTGCGGGCCTGAACGTCGAGCGCGCCCCGGAAGATATAGGGGAAACCGAGAACATTGTTGATTTGGTTGGGATAGTCCGAGCGGCCGGTCGCCACGATGGCGTCGTCGCGGACCTCGGCAACCTCCTCCGGCGTAATCTCCGGGTCCGGGTTCGCCATGGCGAAGATAATGGGCTTATCCGCCATGCGGGCAACCATCTCCTTAGTCACGGCGCCGGCGGCGGAAAGGCCGTAGAACACATCGGCACCTACCAGCGCCTGGGCGAGCGTACGCGCCTTGGTGTCAACGGCGTGCGCCGATTTCCACTGGTTCATGCCCTTCTGGCGGCCCCGGTAGATGACGCCGGTGGTGTCGCACAGGATCACGTTCTCGTGCCGCACACCCACCGCCTTCATCAGCTCGACGCAAGCGATGCCCGCCGAGCCGGCACCGTTGCAAACCACCCTGATGTCGGATAGTTCGCGGCCGGTGAGGTGCACGGCATTGATCAACCCGGCGGTTGCGATGATCGCCGTGCCATGCTGGTCGTCGTGGAAAACCGGAATGTCCATCAGCTCGCGGAGCCGGCTTTCGATGATGAAGCAGTCCGGCGCCTTGATGTCTTCCAGATTGATGCCGCCGAAGGACGGCCCCAGATAGCGCACGGCGTTGATGAATTCGCCGGTGTCCGTGGTGTCGACTTCAAGGTCGATGGCATCGATGTCGGCGAAGCGTTTGAACAGCGCTGCCTTGCCTTCCATCACGGGCTTTGCGGCAAGCGCGCCCAGATTGCCGAGCCCCAAGATCGCCGTGCCGTTGGTAATCACTGCGACAAGGTTGCCCTTGATCGTGTAATCGTAGGCTAGACTTGGATTTTCCGCGATGGCCTGGACCGGAACGGCCACGCCGGGCGAGTAGGCGAGGCTCAAATCGCGCCGGGTTGCCATCGGCTTGGTCGGCACGATCTCCAGCTTGCCCGGCCGTCCCTCGGCGTGGAATTGCAACGCCTCCTGACGCGTGAATTTTGGCGGCGAGGCGGGGGGGCGCGTTTCCTTTGCCACGGTTTCGGAAACGGCCTTGAGCTTCGCCTTGGCGGCGGGGTGTGAAGGAGGCATCGCTGTTCTTCTTGGATTTTGTGAAGGCGTTTCAGGGGTGCCGTCCGGCACGTTGTGGGAACGTTATTCCTGCCGGCTTGTATACACAAGCTCCGGCGGGCGTTATTAAGCGGCGGTTTCAAGAACTTGATTAAGAGGTGAACGAAAACGGAGCGCCACTTTAGGTGTAGCGGACCGCTTGAGATACTTTAAAATCTGTGTCATTTTCCGCGAGTCTCTCAGGGCTTCCAGGCAAAGCGGGCGTGGCGGAATTGGCAGACGCGGCAGGTTTAGGTCCTGTTGACGCAAGTCGTGGGGGTTCGAGTCCCCTCCGCCCGCACCAAGCTTCCTCCACCTGCACCAATGCAAAATCAATAACTTAGGGGCTATCCTTCAGGAAAGCGGGATGAAAAAGGCCGCGAACCGTCAGGCTCAGCGGCTAAGTTTCAGCGCCAGCCACGCCGGGAGGAGGCGCGGCTATGGCGACATTGCGCTTCGAAGCTTGAATGGCGCTGGTCACGTTTGCGCGATGGGACCGGAACGGGGGCTGGAAACGCCGCTCGATGCGCTATGTTTGCATCACCTGCCAGTGGCTGTTTACCTTAGAAGAATTTAACGCGTGCTTAAGTTTGGTTTAAGCTGTAAGTGTCGTGCAGCACGTGGCTCCTACCCTCGTGCTCGAAACTTTGCCGCGAGCTAACCGCTTCGCGGCTTTTTTTCGTTCCGCCGAATGCTTAGAAAGCCGGATGCGCCTCTTGAGGCACCTTCCAAACCCAAACCACACCAAGTCCGCCACTATCATTTCCGGACAGCCAGCTGACGCTCGCGCACAGTCATAAGCGTCCCGCGACCGCCGCTCGCGGCCCTATGCCGATTTGGCTTGCGGCAAGGCTCCGCGATCTGAGGGGCGCTTGCGCCGGAAACAGCGGCGCGGAGGCTGGCATGCCTGCCAGCGCCGCAAGTCGGGAGCGATGTGGAATTCCCAAGATATAAGAGCGCCGAGCCAATCGCCATTGCATGCCGCCTCGCAAGCACGCATTTGGCGGCGCCAAAACTTTATTGCAAACGTGAGCTGCGTTAGCCCTTATCGCGATTGCACGAGCGCCCCGATTTTGAGACATTAAGGCAAGTAGCCCGCACCGGAAGTTTTGCCCCCCCAATTTCGCGGCACTCGAGGGACTTCCGGCCTGCTGCACCAGTGAAACGGTCGTTGCTTGATGTCTTACGAAGAAGCCCAATGCATAGCGGCGGAGCTGGTGCCGCCATTCTCGGTCGTAGGCGCGGAAAGCCAGCGCGTACCGATCATTTTCAATTCCCCGCATAGCGGCCGGATTTACCCGTCGGTTTTTATCGAATCCTCACGGCTCTCGGCGCAGGCGCTGCGCAAGTCCGAGGACGCCTATGTGGAGGAGCTTCTGACCTCCGCGCCGGAGCATGGCGCCGTGCTGATGCACGCGCATTTTCCCCGCGCCTACATCGACATCAATCGCGAGCCCTACGAACTCGACCCGCTTCTTTTCTGCGGCCGCCTGCCCGACTTCGTCAACAGCCAGTCGCTGCGCGCCATGGGCGGGCTGGGCACCATCGCGCGCATCGTTAACGACAAGGAGGAAATTTATCACGGCCCCCTGAAGCTCGAAACAGCGTTCACCCGCATCGAGCGGCTCTACAAGCCTTACCACACCGCGCTTAAGGCCCTGCTGCAATCCACGCACGCGCGCTTCGGGACCGTCTTCATGCTCGATTGCCATTCCATGCCGTCGCAACAGGGCGAGCGCGGCGGCTGGCCGGATTTCGTGCTGGGCGACCGGTTCGGCGCATCCTGCGCCCCAGAAATTACCCAGCTGGTTCAATCGTTTCTGAAAAACCTGGGCTACCGCGTGCACCTCAACAAGCCTTACGCGGGAGGCTACATCACCGAGCATTACGGCAAGCCGCACAACGGTATGCACGTTCTCCAAATTGAGATTGACCGCAGTCTTTATATGAACGAGGAGACGTTCGAGAAATCGGCGTCGTTCCCGGGGCTCCAGTGGGATCTGTCGCGGCTGACAGACCTGCTCGTTCAGGAGCTTCCGCATTGGACTGGCGGCTACAAGATGGCCGCTGAATAACCGGCACGCCTTTTTGCGCACAAAAAAAGAGGCCATTCAAAATGATTGAACGGCCCCAAGTCTAGGGAGGAAACGCCCAAGGAGGGCAGCGATACGCGTAAGGAACGCATACCGCACCGCATGAATATTGCATTGCAGTGCACAAATGGCAAGAGTGACATGCGCGCAATCTACGACTAAAGTAAAAGGCGGTGCTTCTAGGCCACAGTTGCATTTTGGCAATCGATCCCAAGCGATCAGGGTACTGATCGAAGTGTGGCCTAGTATTTTAAACTATAACAAGAGGATAGAAGTGTGGCTTTCTCATTCGAAGCCTTATTGGAAACGGCGCATGACCTCGCAAATGCCGCGAGTGCGGTCACGCTGCGGCATTTTCGTAGCCAATACACAGCCGATCACAAGGGCGGAGGCGAATTCGATCCCGTCACAGCGGCCGATCGCGGGGCTGAAGAGGCCATGCGCGACATTATATCGCGCAAGTTCCCGGAGCACGGTATTGCTGGCGAGGAGTTCGGCAATACTAAGGAAGGCGCGGACTTCGTCTGGGCGCTCGATCCAATCGACGGCACCCGCTCTTTCGTCCTGGGCCTGCCACTTTGGGGAACCTTGATCGGCCTCCAGTTCCAGGGAAAGCCGATCCTGGGCATCATGGACCAGCCTTTTACCGGCGAACGGTTTTGGAGCGATGAGAAGGCGGCGTGGTATCGCGGTCCTCAAGGCACTGTCCAATGCAAGACGAGGCCCTGCAACGATCTCGCCCAGTCCTATCTTGCCGCGACTACGCCTGACCTGTTCAAGGGCGAGGATGAGACCCGCTTCAACGCGCTGGCCAAGGCGGTGCGCATGCGGCGGTTCGGCGGCGACTGCTACCTCTATTGCATGCTGGCGCTCGGCCATATCGACATCGTGGCCGAAGCCCAGCTGAAGCCGTTCGATATCCTCCCGCTGATACCCATTGTCGAGAAAGCCGGCGGCGTTGTCCGTCAGTGGGGAAGCGGAGATGGCAGGGCGGGCCGCTATATCGCCTGCGGCGATCCGGCGCTGCTCGATGCCGCGCTGGCTCATCTTGGCGCGTGACCGCGAAACGCCCCGGAGCCCGCTGGCGGGTCTCCGGGACGATGGAAGAACCCCGCGCTTCCGCGAATTTACCGGCCCGGACGGGAAGTGGCTTAAATCCCTCCCGTAGGGTTCCTGAAAACCCGTGCCGCTACGGGAGCAGGCTTGAGCCTCGCCTTGCCGCACTGGTAACGGGGTGCTAACCGTCATTCTTAAGTTTTCCCGTAGTTTTAGAGAATTGCTGCCCTCTTCATTATGGGACATATGATAGCGGATGCTCCTCTAGGAAGCCTTAAGCGCACCGCAAGTCATTGAAATAGCACAGATAAAAACGGTGCACGCGAGCGCCACCGCCTGGAAAATGCACCGTTTTATGGTTAATATCAAATCCGCGAGTATATTTAACGGATGTTTCCGAGTTGCAGAATCGGGGCAAAAACACGGTTTTAATCGCAAAAAACGGCCTTTGGCGCAGCTTACTATTATGAATTTACTATGCCATGATTAACCATAGCGGAGTCCTTACGCGCTTATACTGTTTTTTAACACAATGGTTGCTCCGCCCCAGCAGCCTTGCCCCGGATCGCATCGGGAGATTTCCGTGCCGGTCCGGTAATTGGCTGAGCGGAGTTTCGCTGGCTTGCCAACGGATGACGGCCTGTGTGGCGTTTCAGTCCGGAACGGACTTCCCGGCCACTGGCGGCACCGTCTCTTACTGGGGGCATGGCGGCCATCGCGAACTGGCTTTTCATGTCCCGGAATGGCGCACCCATATGCCCCGCTGTGCATGGCGCTGCCATATGACCAACTTTTCAATCAGCTCCGCAGGTATCCCGGCGCTATATCCGGTTGCGTTGAAGCGTTCCGCAGATGGCCGAAGGATTGCGCCGGACTGGCTGGAACACAACCAGAACATGAAAGTTCTACACAACTTTGACGGAACCGTTGAAAAAGATTCGCGCCCGGCTAGCAAAATACGACGCGCCAAGGTCCGCGCAAGTTCCGCCAGAATAAAACAAGAACACAGACAAGCATACGTCCCAGGCGATGGGGCGTCCAGTTTTTGGGCGGATGTGGAAAAAGCAGGTATAAAGTCATGAAACTCAGTCATGCGCGATTACGGTTCCCGACACGCGGCTCAGCGAAACGCCGATGCGCCCGCGCCGTCGGGCCCAGCTTTGCCGATCACCGGCGTGAAAGGCCGGAAGCGGTCCTTCCGGTTATTGGTGGGAACTTCTCTTGCTGGGGGCTGACCGGCTGTGCCAGGCGCTTCTGCACTCACCGCCAGCCGTCCTCCGCTTGAACTTGAGCCTGGACACAGCGAAAGCCGACAGTGGCGTTGCGGATCATCGTGGGGAAGGGGTTCCGCACAGCGGCGCGAACCGACCCCGAAAGCATCCACCACGCCCCGCCACGTATGACGCGGGATACAGAGACACTCTCATCTTGCCACGCAGAACCATCCGCCGGCGCACCATTATAATTGCCATGCCAGTCATCTGTGCACCGCTCCGAAACATTCCCGAGCATATCGTAAAGCCCCCACGCGTTGCAGCGCTTCGTGGCAACCGGCTGCGGCTTTCCATTGGAGTTCCCTTTAAACCAAGCAATCTCCGCCAGACCGTCAGGGTCAACCGCATAAGTTGCCCCCCCCGGTGCCGGCCCGGCAGGCATATTCCCATTGCGCCTCTGACGGCAGGCCAAGATCGAGGCCAGGGACCAAATAATTTATGCGAGACAGGAAATCTTCGATCGACGCCCAATCGATGGTCTCAACGGGCTGATCCAGACCTTTGAACTGGCTTGGATTGTCCTCCATCGCAGCTAGCCACAAGCGCTGGGATACCGGCGTATCCATCATCCAAAATCCGGAGCCAATGGTCACTTCGTGACGGGGGCCGTACCAGCCGCTAGACTCCGCGCGGTGATATTCAAAGTCCAAGTGCCGGGCTTCCCGTTCTTGCGATCCCATCATAAATCGACCCGGTGGAATCCAGCGAAGCCGTTGGATAACCTCGCAAAGCGAGAACGTTGCGTGGACGCCGAACTCATCCTCGCCCCAGTCTTCCGCCCAGGAAGGGGGAACGCCATTGATAAACGGATGCAAGCCCGAGCCGATCATGTTGAGCCAAAGCCATTCGCAAGCTTCTGCATATTACGCAGATTGCCGGTTTCGGCGCCACCGTGCAGGTGAAGCGGTAGGCAAGGGCAGTGCTGAAAAAAAAACCGCGAGTTCGGTGTCGAAGCAGGAGCCGCCTCGATATGCTCAACTTGAGACTTACCGCTTTCGACCCGGTGCAGGCGAATAGGACGCTCGGGCTCGTGGGCGGGCGCGATGGAGCCATTCGATGGCGAGGCCATGAAAGCTGCGCCGGGCGGCGGGGCGTCAAAGCCCTTCGAACAGCGCTGTCGACAAATAGCGCTCGGCGAAAGAGGGGACGACGATCACGATGTTCTTGTCCTCATTCTCTGGGCGCGAGCCAACCGCTATGGCGGCAGCGATCGCAGCGCCGGAGGAGATGCCAACCGGAATGCCTTCCAGCCGCGCCACCTGGCGGGCCATTTCGATGGCGGTCTGACTGTGTACGGTTACAACCTCGTCAATCGCCTTGCGGTCGAGAACGGGAGGAAAGAAGCCGGTGCCGATGCCTTGGATCTTGTGAAGGCCAGGCCGCCCGCCCGCCAGTACCGGAGACTCCGCCGGCTCCACGGCAATCATCCTTATCGCCGGTTTGTACGGCTTGAGGCCCCTGGCTATGCCAGTGATGGTGCCGCCGGTGCCAACGCCGCAAATAACCATGTCGACGGTGCCTTCGGTGTCGTTCCAGATTTCCTCGGCCGTCGTGCGCCGGTGGATCTCGGGATTGGCCGGATTCTCGAACTGCTGGGGCATGACCGAGTTGGGTATGGTCTTGAGAAGCTCCTCCGCTTTGAGGATCGTGCCTCTCATTCCTTGGGCAGCCGGGGTTAAGACGACCTTGGCGCCAAGCAGCGCGAGCATTTTGCGGCGCTCGACGGACATATTCTCGGGCATCACCAGGATCAGCCGGTAGCCAAGCGCGGCGGCCACGAAGGCCAGCGCGATGCCGGTATTGCCGGAGGTGGGCTCGATCAGAACGCTCTTGCCGGGCTGAATTTTGCCTTCCCGCTCCATCGTCTCGATCATGTGGAGGCCGATGCGGTCTTTCACGCTGGAGATCGGATTGAAAAACTCCAGCTTGCCCATCAGATTGGCCCCAACCCGGTACATGCGGGCAAGCTTATCGAGCCGGACTATGGGGGTGTCTCCTATCGTATCCGCGATTGAATCGTAGATACGGCCCCTGCCTCGGGGGCGGCTGTACGCCCTAGCCAGCAGACTCTGATCCATCGGACCTCCCCATTACTCATCTGTGAACAGCAACGTATGTGAGCGCGAGTATTTGCGCGGCTAAATTCTAAATATTCGACAGGTAAAATTCGTGGCTAGAGTGATTTAAACGGGACAGATATTCCCGCAGCGTTGTCCCCGCGGATGCTGAGCCTATATAAAAGCTTGCTCTCACGCTAGAAATGGAGTCCCGCTGGAGTTTAGCTTCGCGAAAGCGGGGCCGGGAATGACTACTGGTGGCGATTGCGATGCTTTTTGCTCCCCCGCGCGGTTTCCCACGCATATGGTCGCGGCACCTGGCGGACGGCCGCCAGCGCCCACGGGTCTGAAAGTCATGGCGCCTCCTCGCATTCGCCGCTTTGTCTATTTGGCTCATGGCCAAGCGCGGCATTTTGCCCACTTTTAACTAATACTTAAGGCGCGATAATGGCAAGTTCTGCTCTTGTGTGCTGCGGAATTGCGCGCTAATGCTGCGCTTTAAGCCACCGCAAAACGACACCCAAGATGGCCAACAACATGCGCTCAAGTAGCCCGAAGGGCGGTAGCGCCAGCAACCTCCGCTCAAGTAGCCCGAAGGGCGATAGCGCCAACAACGCGCGCTCAAGCAGCGCGGAGCGCGATAGCGCCAATAAAATGTGGGGCGGGCGCTTCGAGACGAAGCCCGCCGAGATCATGGAGGAAATCAACGCCTCCATCTCCTTCGACCGGCGTTTCTACGCCGAAGACATTCGCGCAAGTCAGGCTCACGCCAACATGCTCTGCGCCGTGGGCATCCTCGCCGACGAGGAGGCCGAAGCCATCGTCGCAGGGCTCAATGCCGTGCGCACAGAAATCGAGGAGGGCCGCTTCGAGTTCCGCCGCGAATACGAAGACATCCATATGGCGGTGGAGGCGCGGCTCAAGGAGCTGATCGGGCCGGTAGCGGGCAAACTGCATACCGCGCGCTCGCGCAACGATCAGGTGGCGACCGATTTCCGGCTTTATATCCGTGGGGCCATCGGCCATCTCGACAGCCAGCTTGGCGGTCTGCAATCGGCGCTGGCGCGGAAGGCGGAAGCCTACGCCGGCACGCTGATGCCGGGCTTCACGCATATGCAGACCGCGCAGCCCGTCACATTCGGCCATCATTGCCTCGCCTATGTCGAGATGCTGGCGCGCGACCGCGGCCGGCTTGCCGATGCGAGGAAGCGCGTGAACGAGTCGCCGCTGGGCGCCGCCGCGCTGGCGGGCACCTCCTTCCCCATCGACCGCCACATGACCGCAGCCGAGCTTGGTTTCGAGCGGCCGATGGCCAACTCGCTGGACGCCGTGTCCGCGCGCGATTTCGCCCTGGAAACGCTGGCTGCCGCTTCGATCTGCGCGGTGCATCTCTCGCGTCTGGCCGAAGAGATCGTGATCTGGTTCAGCGCGGGCTTCGGCTTCATCAGGCTGTCGGACCGCTTCACCACCGGCTCGTCCATCATGCCGCAGAAGCGGAACCCGGATGCCGCCGAACTGGTGCGCGCCAAGGCCGGGCGTGTCGCGGGCGCATTCGTCTCGCTTCTCATCGTGATGAAGGGCTTGCCGCTCGCCTACTCCAAGGACATGCAGGAGGACAAAGAGGCGGTGTTTTCGGCCATCGACGCACTGTCGCTGGGCTTGGCCGCCATGACCGGCATGATTGACGACATCGAGCCCGACGCGGAGAAGATGTATGCGGCGGCCTCGCTCGGCTTCTCGACCGCGACCGACCTGGCAGACTGGCTTGTGCTGCATGCCAAGCTGCCCTTCCGCGAGGCCCATCACGCGACGGGCCGCATCGTCAAAGCGGCCGAAATGGCCGGCGTGGATCTCGCGCATCTGCCGCTCGCAGCAATGCAGAAGATCGAGCCGCGTATCGATGCCGGCGTGTTCGAGGTGCTGAACATCGAAAAATCCGCGGCGAGCAGGCGCAGCTTTGGGGGCACAGCGCCGGAAAATGTTCGCGAGGCCGCAAAAATTTGGCTCAAGACGCTGGAGTCAGGCGGGAGTTCGGTCTAAGAGGTAGTATCCATGGGGAAGTTCCGGCAGCGCCGCAACGGGGATAATATGACTCGCATCGCGCGTAACTTAATTCTGGCATTGAGCGTCGCCGCCGTGCTTGCCGCATGCGGCAAGAAGGGTGAGTTGCAAAGGCCTGCCCCGCCGCCAGATATTCAGAAGGATAGCAGCGGCAAAAGTGCGGACGAGACCCGGCCTTTCATCCTGGACGGACTCTTAGGCAAATAAACAGGCCGGGCTTTTGCTCGAATGCATTACTTCGATTACCGGAATGGCGTCCTCCATGCGGAGGACGTGGCACTTGATGTGATCGCGCGCGCCATCGGCACGCCGTTCTACTGCTATTCCACGGCCACCATCGAGCGGCATTACAAGGTTTTCGCCGGGGCGTTCGCGGCCTGCGATGCGCTTGTTTGTTATGCGATCAAGGCGAACTCCAACCTTTCGGTGATCCGCACGCTGGCCAAGCTTGGCTCCGGCGCGGACGTAGTTTCCGAAGGCGAAATCCACCGCGCGCTGGCCGCTGGCATTCCCCCCGGGAAGATCGTCTTCTCCGGCGTCGGCAAGACCCGTGGCGAGATGGCCTTCGCGCTCGACGCGGGCATTTTCGCCTTCAACGTCGAGTCCGAGCCGGAACTTCGTGCGCTGAGTGAGGTGGCCTCCGCACGCGGCGCCACCGCACGCATCGCGTTCCGCATCAACCCGGATGTCGATGCGAAAACCCACGCCAAGATCTCCACCGGCAAGGCCGAGCACAAATTCGGCATCGGCTGGCGCGAGGCTCCCGCGCTTTACGCGCTGGCACGGACCCTGCCCGGCATCTCGGTTGAAGGCGTGCATATGCACATCGGCAGCCAGATCACCAGCATCGAGCCGTTCCGCGATGCGTTCGAGCTGCTGGCGGGCCTGGTGGAGGAGCTGCGCGGCGCCGGGCACACCATCACTTTCACGAACCTGGGCGGCGGCCTTGGCATTCCCTATCGCTGGGACCAGGACGACCCGCCGCTGCCGGAAGACTATGCCAAGGTTGCTGTGACGGTGGCAAAGCGGCTTGGGACGAAGCTCTTATTCGAGCCGGGCCGCCTCATCATCGGCAATGCCGGGCTGCTTGTGACGCGCGTCATCTATATAAAGCAGGGCGAGGGCAAGCGCTTCGTCATCGCCGACGCAGGCATGAACGACCTTGTGCGGCCGACGCTTTACGACGCCTATCACGATATTTGGCCCGTGCGCGAGGCGCTGAAGCAAGGTTCGATGAGCCGCGCCGACCTCGTAGGCCCCGTTTGCGAAACGGGCGACTTTATCGCCAAGGACCGGCCGCTGCCCGAGCTTGCCGCGGGCGACCTGCTCGCGATCATGACCTCCGGCGCTTACGGCGCGGTGCAGTCTTCGGCCTACAATTCGCGCCGGCTCGTGCCCGAGGTGCTGGTCCACGGCCCGGACTACGCCGTTGTACGCCCGCGCCCATCCTACGAAGACATGCTAAAAGCGGAGATCGTCGCGCACTGGCTGCGTTAGGACGCTTTCCATAAGCGGAGTGAAAAAGGCATGACCACGCAGACGAAGTTTCCCTGGGATGGTCAGCCGGACTACGCGGCGTGCAATTTCGCGCTTGGCCACCTCATACAGTATGTGGAGAAGCGGCTCTCCGTGGAGGGCCTGCCCCACGCGGAAACCTTGCTCGCAGCCATTGGAGCGCTAGCCGGATTCTCGGCGTTGCGGGCGCTTATGGCCCATCTCGCCGAAACCAAAGATCCGGCCATTGCGGGTCAATTAAGCATTGTCCAGTCCAACAGCGGCGCCCAATATTTTATCGGCGAACCGATCAACCGCATGCTCGTTCCCGCAAACACCGGCGAAGCCAACCGCAGGCTTTGGTCTCTCGCCGCTGGCGGCGCGGTTGCGGCGGGCCTCGACCGCGCCAAGCTGCCAGAGCTTAGGCCTATGTTTGCGCATGTTACCCAAAATCTCGGCGGAGAGCTGGAAGGGCCGGCCCTCCCTGCCGAAAGAGCATCAGCCAATAATGCCCGCCGGAGAGCTGCTGCTGGTGGTATGGCCGCTCGCGCTGATGTGCTTTACAGGGCGGTTTCCGGGCGTCCCCCGCGAGTTCGGCGTTGCGGGAATTCAAAATTGGCCGGCCATCTCCGCCCGCGCCGCCAACACGTTCATTCAAAGGGTCAAGAACGTGCTGGAGCCGGCGCTGGCGCTTACGATTGTCATGGAATCTGCCATTTACGCGTCGAAGCTCGATCCTGAGCCCATCGACAAAGCGACATGGGAAACGCGCCAGGCAGCCCCTAAGCCATAAAGACAGGCAGGCCGGGGCCACCTCTCACGAAGGCTTGCGGAAATCGCCGGAAACGGCTTGCCCCGGATTGTGGATCTGGGGGGCACGTTCGAGCCGGGGTAACTGTACCATTAAAATCAAGGGGTTAGGAATTATCCGTCCCTTGCCGCTCCGAAAAAGCAAGCACCGGATAAACACCGCAGCGAAAAGCAGGGGCGCCGGGAAGGAATGCGCAGCCTCGATTCGCTGGCGGAAATCGGCGCCGCGAGCGCATGCACCGTGCGAGCTGTTGCGCAATCAGCGGCATCGTATTTCGCTTGTTCATACCGGCGCGGATGACGCTTCGCTTTGCGGTAAAGCGCATCCGCTAAAATCAGTTCAATATCGAAAAGCTCCCCCGGACGGGTGTCCAGTCGTGCGTTGTCAGCGGCGCATTAACCCTCGATCTTAGAGAAGTCGGCGATTTCGAGTGTCAGCGCGCGGATTTGCGCGAGCAGCATCAGCCTGTTCTCGCGGATCTCCGGCTTGTCCGCATTCACCGTGACCTTGTCGAAGAAGGCGTCGACCGGCCCGCGCAGCTTGGACAGCGCCGTCATGGCCGCCTCGAAATTCTCGTCCGCAAGGGCTGTCTGAACCTCGTTGCTGGCGGTCTTAACCGCGGCGCTGAGCGCTTTCTCTTCCTTCTCCTTGAGCAGCTTGGGGGCAAGCTTGCCATCGAAGCCGCGATCGTCCTTCTTTTCCTCGATCTTGAGGATGTTGAGCGCGCGCCGGACGAGCGCCAGAAGGCTCGCCCCGTCCTCCGTATCGAGGAAGCTGCCCAACGCCTCCACGCGCCGCACGATCATGAGCAGGTCGTCCTGGCCCGGCAGCGCGAACACCGCGTCGATGAGGTCGTGCCTGGCACCCTGGTCGCGAAGGTAGACCTTCAGGCGGTCGCCGAAGAATCCCAAAAGGTCGTGCGCCTTCTCCGGCCCGGTGACCGGCTCAAGCGAATATTTTGCGCAAAGCGCCTTGGCAATTTCCACGTGGTGGTGCCGGCTCAGATCGAGGCCGAGTTCCGCCCAGGCGATGTCGCGCACCTTGTGCCGCGCTTCCTCGGCCCGGAGCGTCAGTTCCAGCTCAAGCGAGAGACGGACCAGGAACGCGCGCAGGTGCAGCCGGAGCTGCCGTTCGAGGATGATGCGGATGACGCCAAGGGCGGCGCGGCGCAGCGCGTAAGGGTCTTTCGAGCCGGTTGGCTTCTCGCCGATGGCCCAGAAGCCCACCAGCATGTCGAGCTTGTCGGCCAGCGCCACCGCTATGGAGACCGGATTCGAGGGCACCGCGTCGGATGGCCCCTGCGGCTTGTAATGTTCCGCGATGGCGTCCGCGACGGCGGGCTTCTCGCCCTGCGCGAGCGCGATGTAGCGGCCGATGATGCCTTGCAGCTCGGGGAATTCGCCCACCGTCTCCGACATCAGGTCGGCCTTGGCGAGATGGGCCGCGCGCGCTGCATCGTTAGCGTCCGCGCCCACGTCAGGCGAAAGCTCGCGCGCCAGCAGCTCGATTCGCAATGCTCGCTCAAGTTGCGTTCCAAGCTTCTCGTTGAACGTCACCTGACCGAGCAATTCCGTGAGCCCGGTCAGCGGGCGCTCGCGGTCGTTTTCCCAAAAGAACTTGGCATCCGACAGGCGCGCGCGGATCACGCGCTCGTTGCCGGCCACAATAGCCTTGCCGCCATCGGCTGCCTCCAGATTGGAGACAAGAATGAACCGGTTGGCCAATTTCCCCGATTTTTTATGGCGTAAGGAGAAGCACTTCTGATGCGCCTTCATCGAGGTCATCAGGATTTCCCCGGGCACGTCGAGAAAGCTCTCGTCGAATTTGCCGGAAAGGACCACGGGCCACTCAACAAGCCCCGCATTCTCGGTGAGCAGCCCGTGATCTTCAACAAGAGCGAGCCCAGCTTCGGCGGCGGCAGCTTGCGCGCCGTCCAAGATCGCCTTCGCCCGTTTTTCTCCTGCGACCACAACCTTAGCGTGCAAAAGAACGTCTGAATAGTCCGAACTTCTCGAAATTTTGATTGTTTTTGGTTCTGTTGCTCTTTCGCCACTCAGAAAGCGGTGACCGTAGGTGACATCGCCGCTCCTGATGCCGTCCACCTCGAATTCGACGGGCTTATCGCCGAACAGGCAGAGGATCGAATGCAAGGGCCTCACCCAGCGGATGCGCCCCGCGCCCCAGCGCATCGACTTGGCCCAGGGGAATTTGCGCACGATGGCGGGCACGGCCTCCGCAATGATGGCGGAAGCGGCGCGGCCGGGCTTCTCACTGCGCGCCAGATAATAATCGCCCTTCGGGTCCATCACGACTTCACATTCGCCGAGGCTCTTGAGCCCCGCCCCGCGCAGGAAGCCTTCGACCGCTTTCTCAGGCGCGCCCACACGCGGCCCCTTCCGCTCCTCGACCGTCGCGGCCGAGCTTTCCGGCACGCCCTCCGCAATGTAGGCGATGCGCCGCGGGCCAGAAAGCGAGCGGGTTTCCTTCACGGTAAGGCCTGCCTGCTGCAAGGCCTCGGTCATCATGCGGGCGAGGTCTTCGGCCGCGCGCGCCTGCATCCGCGCGGGGATTTCTTCGGAGAAAAATTCGAGAAGCAAATTCGGCATGGCGGCTCAACTTGGCTCAGAGTGGATGGCGCAGCTTCCGCAATTTCGCGCGGGATACAAGCAAAATCCCCCAGAATCGCACCGCCGCGAGCGATTCCGCGGCTATGCAAACATGGGCCGCCCAACGAATGCCCGCAGCCGGATTGGAGGCATGAGGCCCTCCGATGGTGTGCTATCGGTCCGGCGGCGGCGCAAGCGCCGAAAGGCGCTGGGCGCTCTCTGCCAGGCGCGCGGTATCCAGTAACCCCGATCTGTACGCAGTCAATGCACAGCGCATGGCCCGGTAGAACTGCTGCATATCATAGGCCACCAGCGCAATGTCGATCCCGGCATTGAAGCCCTCGGTAAGTGCTTCGCAAAAGCCATATTGATAGATCGGCGACATCAGCACATCGTCGGTGATGGTTACACCTTGGTAGCCCCATTGCTTCCGCAGGAGCCCGTCGATCAGGGTGCGCGAATGGGAGGCGGGATGCGTGGGGTCGATGGCGGTTAGCGCTACGTGACCGATCATCACTATGGCCCGCGATCCCGACAGCACTTCGCGGAAAGGCAGCCAATCGGTTGCCTCCAGTTCCTCCCTGGTGGCCCTGATGCTGGTACGGAAATGGTGGGTATCGTTGGCGGTGCGGCCCAGACCGGGAAAATGCTTCAGCGTTGGCGTCACACCGGCTTCTTGCAAACCGTGGACGTAGGCAAGCCCTACCTCGGCAACCACCTTCGCATCGGCGGAAATGGCGCGGCGCCAGATCTGGCTGTTGCGGTCGAGGAGGCTGGGGCCTTGGCTCGGGCGCAGATCGAGCACAGGCGCGAAATTCACCGTTATCCCGGCGGCGGCCAGTTCGTGGCCCTGCGCCAGCCCGTAAGCGTGCGCCGCAACCTCGCGCTCGCCTTCGGGCAGATTGGCGATGGTGGCGAGCAACGGCCGCCGTTCAAGCGGCGGCGACAGGCGCGAGACGTAGCCGCCTTCCTGATCGGTTGCTACGATCAGCGGCGGCAGATTGTTCGCCTTGCGGACACTCTGAAGCCTATCGATCTCCGCGCGCAACTCCGCCAGCGTTTTGCCGTGTGCATTGTGCTGAGACACGAAGACGCCGCCGATGAAGCCCCTGGCGGCCAGCACCTCAACGTCATCGATGCTGGTGTAGCCTACCATGAAGTGCCGCCCAAGCGCTTGCAGCTCCGGCCCGTTCTCTGCCAGCACCATGTGCTTGCGCCAGTAGAACGTCCCCTCGGCAGCGGCCAGCGTCACCGGAACCGCGCACCACAGTACCAGGATCGCCCATCGTGCCGCCCGCCAGCGCCACCGGCTGCGCAAGGCGGACACCAGCCCGAGCGCGGCGGCAACGGCGATCCCGCCTGCCGACCACGAACGCACCGGCACCATATAAGGGTCCATAACGTTAGCGGCAGCAAATATCAGTAGCGATGCGGCGAGAACCGGGAGAATGATGCGCAGCAAGAGATGTCTCCGGAAACTCAGCGTACCAAAGCGTAATGACGCGGCCGGTTTTCCGGTCACGCGCCGTCGTTACACCTCGTTGGTACACAGATCAAGCCAGCGCCGCGTGTATGCTCGCCGCCAGTCAGCGCCCCGGTGCCGGTATTGGCAGTGGCAAGGTGATGGCGCCCTTTTACTGCTCACGGCACGGACCAATTACCGGAGCCGCACGGTCTCCACCTTGAACTCTCGCGTGTGAGCAAGGGCGGGAATGCGTGCCCGCACCCGGTCCACCTCGTCCGCATCGATATCGGCGACGATAACGCCAGGCTCGGTGCCGGCCTCGGCCAGGATCTCGCCCCAAGGCGAGATTGCGATGCTGTGGCCAAAGGTGGTGCGGCCGTTCGCGTGCCGTGCCGCCCTGCGCCGCCGCGAACATGAAGCAGCCGTTCTCGATGGCGCGCGCGCGCAGCAGCACATGCCAGTGCTTCTCGCCCGTGACCTTGGTGAAGGCGGAGGGCGCTGTCAGGAACTTCGCCCCCGCGCGCGCCAGCGCTTTGTACTGCTCCGGAAAGCGTATGTCGTAGCAGGTCGCGATGCCGAGCCCGCCCCACGGCAGCTCCGCCACATAGGTGAAGCCGCCCGGCGCAAAGGTGGCCGATTCCCGGTAGGTCTCGCCCGAAGGGAGATCGACATCGAACATATGGATCTTGTCGTAGCGGCAAACCGCTTTGCCGTCGGGCGCGAACAGGAATGCGCGGTTGGCCGCGAGTTGCTCTCCCACTTTGACCGCAATCGAGCCGATATGCAGCCAGATGCCGAGTTCTTTCGCCAGGTGCGAGAAGTGCGCGACGCCCGCGGTTTCGTCCTCCGGGGAGATTTTCTCAAGGAGATGTTGCGCATCCACCTCCATGACGAGTGTATTCTCAGGCGTCTGCACGTAGTTCGCGCCCAGGCCCGCCGCTTTGCGGATGAAGCTCTCCGCTTGTTTGAGATTTTCCTCGACGTTTTTGCCCGTTCGCATTTGAACGAGGCCTACCCGGAATTTTGTCTTGCTGTCCGCCATCGCTACGCCCGCTTTATAAAATGGAGCGTCTATTGTGCTCAGCTTTGCAGCAGACGATCAAGTTCGCCTTTCGCATCGAGTTCATGCAGGTCGTCGCAGCCGCCTGCATGGAAATCGCCGATAAAAACCTGGGGCACGGTATAGCCCCCATGCGAGCGCTGGATCATCTCTTGCCGTGCGGCCGGCTCGCTGGCGTCGATCTCCTCGAAATCCACGCCCTTGCGCCTCAAGAGGGCCTTGGCGCGGGTGCAATAAGGGCACCATTGCGTTGTGTAAATCGTGACTGGCGGCATGAACGGTCCTTTTTTACTCCGTTCCCCTCTTGGGTGTCCCGCCCCGCTATTGCAAGGATTTTTTTGCCGCGCCGCGGGAACGCGAACTGGAGAGAAGGTGCAACTGCGCGCTTTCCGGCGTGTCTGCCTCGAACTTCTCCGGCCGGTCGCTAATGCCCTGGCTCTTCCGCTGCCTTTATGGGTCTGGCTTTGCTGCGGTTGCGGTCCCGCCCCGGCACACCCAAGCCGGCGGGTGCCAATTTCCTTACGAATCAGGTAGCTTGCCTCCGGATCGATTTATTTTTGGCGACCTGGACCCGGACCGCATCACGATGAACCTGCCGCAAAAATGCGCATCGGTACTGCCACAGCCGGGCCTCGCTTGCCTGAGGCCCCTGAACGCGCCCGAGGTGCTGGCGGCGTGGGTCGCGGCCCAGCCAAGGGGCGAATGTGCGGCCGAATATGCGGCCAAGGCGCTTTCCGAAGCGATCCCTTATGAGGAGGCCCTGGCCCAGGCAGTGCGGCGTGGGCTCATTCAGGAGGCCTCCGGCATCTTGACGGCCAGGCGCGAGAACTTCACCAAGACCGGTCCACTGTCATCCGCCTTTTCCGGCCGCGATGCCTTGCGCGCCCTGGCCGTCACGGCGCTCGGCGGCCCTGCTGGCGGCGCAAGACGCGGGCGGGACCTGCGGGCGCTGGCGCTGCGGCAGCTCTACGGGCTGGACGGCCTGCCACCCTGGCCAACCGCGCAGCAGGCCCGTTGCGCCTTGCTTTCCGGCATCGTCGCATCCTATGGCGGCGCCTTCGGGGATGCCGCGAAACGGCCGCTCAAGGCCTTCAAGTTCGACATAATGAGCCGGCGCATGTATCTGGCCTTCGCCGGCGTACAACGGGGGACCGTATTGCAGGCAGACGCAAGCTTGCTGTCCAAGGGGCTTGGCGGCCCGGCCGGCACCGTGCAGGCGCTTACCGCGACTATCATCCGCGCGGCGATCTCAGCCAGGGCTCCCGCTCCGGCCCCGATCGTTGTCAGAACCTTCGATCTTGAGAGCTTTGCGGGCTCCATTCGCAAGCTCGCCAGCCGGATGGAGACCAAGCCCTATGCGGGCCGTGTCGCCATCGCGCAAGTTTACGACGCAGGGCTTGCTCAGGGGCTAGCTCTTGGCAGTCTCGACGAGTTCAAGGACCATCTGGCCGAAGCAGCCCGCGAAGGACTGCTCGACCTTGAACGCTACGATATTACGGGGCCATTCGATGCTGGCCTGAAAGAAAGGTCGCGATTGAAGCTAGGGCGCGACGAACGGCATTTTATCGTCAATCAATGGATTTAGGGCGTTTCATTTATGGATTTACGGCTCAAGGCTTTCGTAAGCCCCGAATTTGATCGTGTCTTTGGAGCGGTGGCCTCGCTGGCCGGCGCGGCCGACGAGGAGCGTCTGGACGTGCCCGGCATCGAGACCGGGGCAGGCGAGGCGCTTACCGCCATCGCCACGCAGGCGCTCAGGCAAAATCCCGACCCGGCCTTCCGCGTGCTGCTCATCAAGGGCGCGACCGGTACAGGCAAAACCCACACGCTTCTCACCGCCATCCGCCACCTGCACCAGGAGGGCAGCGTCTATGCCGCGCTCTTCCCGATGGTGGACCTTGTGGCCGAGAAGGATCTCGACGCCTGGCTCTTGCGCGCACTCGTCTCGCGCCTGTCCGAGCGCTATCTCGTAGCCGCAGGCGAGCCGTCACCGCTGACCCGGCTCGCGCGGACTGCCGTCGCACAGGGGCAGGCCGATCTCGCCAAGGCCTTCGAGCAGGACGTTTTCGGTGAAGGCGGCGACATCCGCGACTTCGATCTGCGCCCGCTGATCGTTTCGATCCGTGCGCGGCTGCAAAAGCTGTCGCATCTGCCGGTTCCTTCCGAGGCCTTCATCGCGGCCTTGCTGGGCGCGGGTGCTGGCGACGACAACTCCTTTGCCTATCTTCGTGGCCAGCCGGTCAATGTCAGCATCGGCGGCGTGCGGCTTACCCAAACCGCGGACGATCATATCCCGCGCGCCCACATCGACGCGCTGGTGAACGTCATCGGCGCTACCGGCGGCGCGCTGATGCTGGCCTTCGACCAGCTTGAGCAGAGCCGTGTGATAGGCTGGGAAGGCCGGCTGCGGCACCTGTTTGGCCGTGGCACTCTGCTGGCCGAAACGCTGCCGCCGCTCTGTGTGGCCTTCGCGGTTCTGCCCTCGCTCTACGACACCATCGCCGGCGGCATCGACAGCTCCATCCGCGACCGCATCGAGCGGTTCGGCGCGCTGCCCGTGCGGCTCAAGCCGCTGGCGCGCAGGCAGGCGGAGGCGCTGCTCACCCGCCGCCTCTCCGAGCTGTTCGAGCGTTGCGGCGCCAAGGCAAACGCTGCCGAGCCGCTTTACCCGTTTCCCGGTTGGATGATCGATGAGCTTGGCGGCCAGACCTCCCGCTATGTTTTCGAGCTGATCCAGCAATTCCGGCGCGTCTACCTCAGCACAGGTGCCATTCCCGAGCTTGAGGACATGCCGCCTCCGCCTTCCATCGCCGCGGAGACGCCCATCGCGCCAGACGCTTCCGCTGCCGGATCGACGAATTTCGACGACAAATGGCACGGCGAGCTGACCTCGCGCACGGTGCAGCCCGGCTATCGGCAACGGCATCCAGCAGGCCGAAATCCTGGAATGGGCGATACAGGCCGCCGCCGTCGAGATGGACGGCATCACCGCCATCAAGACGCGCCGCTCCGTGCGCGGCAGGGCTGGCACCGTCATCATTGAGGCCGACTTCCAGCTGAACGGCCAAAGCGTCGAGCGCCGCGAGATAGCACTTTGCAACGAGGGGCGCGGCGCGCCGCTGGCGGAGGAAATCCGTGTATTCTTGAGAGGCGTGAACGGCGCCCGGCCCGTGATCGTGCGCCCGCGCGGCGGCAGGCTTCCGCGTTCGGGGCGGTTCATCGCACCGATCATCCGCGACGCCGAGGAGATGCAATCCATCATCGTGCCGCAGGTCGAGATGCTGGCGTGGGAGCGGCTCGAACTCTGCGCGGCATTTCTTCCGCAATTTCAAGGATGCGCCTGGCTTCAAGGAGTGGCAGCGCGAGGCATGCCCGCTCACCAAGGTGATGGCCTTTGCCGACATCGTGCAGTTTCCCTATATCAAAATCAGCCCGGATGAGGATGAGGCCGGCGCCGGCGCCGAGCCGGAGCCAGCAGCCGTTGCCGCGCCACGCCGCCGCCAGCCCACGCAGCAGGCTGTGATGCTCGGCCGCCACGAGGACGGCGGTGAGGTTTACTGGGCGCCGTTCGAGACCGAGGCGAAGCTACTGAACTTCGGCGTTCTCATCACCGGCGACCCTGGCTCGGGCAAGACGCAGGCTCTTAACGTGCTGATCGACGGCGTGGCCCGCATGGGCTTCCCGGTCTGCATTTTCGACTTCAAGAACGATTATGCCGAGCGCAACTTCGTGCAGGCGATCGGGCTCAAGGTGCACGACGTGCGCCGCCATGGCATTCCGTTCAACCCGCTGATGCCGTCCCCCAGCGAGGATGGGATGGCGCAGCCCATCGAGCACATCTTCACCATCACAGGCGTCTTGAAGCGCGTGTTCGGCCTTGGCGACCGCCAGACCGCGACCTTGCGCGACGCCATGAAAGAGGCGTTCGAGCGGCGCGGCATCAATCCGCAGAAATGGGTATACGCCGACAGCGTGCGCCCGCCGAATTTCGACGATGTCGTCGCCATCCTGGAGGAGCAGAAGGAAGCGAAGAACCCGCAGGCCATCAGCCTGCTCGACCGCATCGCGGCACTGTTCGAGCTTGGGTTGTTCCCAGCATCGGACGACTTGCCGGTGCCGTTCGAGGCCATGCTGGACGAGCGGCTGGTATTGTCGCTGTTCGCGCTGCCCACCGACGAGATCAAGGCCGCGCTGGCCGAGCTGATTATCATCCGGCTGCACGGCGTGCTGCTGCGGCGAGCCCAGCCGCGCAAGCTGACGCGCTTGCTCGTTCTCGACGAAGCCTGGCGCGTGGCCAGCAGCACGCATCTGGAAAACCTCGCGCGCGAGGGCCGCGCCTTCGGGGCCGGCATCGCCATCGGCACGCAATATCCGGGCGACCTGCCGCCCGATCTTTCCGGCGCGCTCGACACCAAGATCTACCTCAAGAACCAGCAGCCGGATCATAAGAAGGCCGTTGTGCGCGCGCTTTGCGGTGCCAATTCCGGGCATGAGGCCGCGAACCTGCACGGCATTCTGGAGCGTCTTACCCAGTTCGAGGGGCTGATCCAGAACCAGCAATACCTGCCCTATTCGCAGTTCAAGCTGCTGCCCTACTTCGCGCGTGTGGAGCAGCAGACCAAGGCGGCTTGAGACCGTGCACGATACCATTGAGGCGGCACTTCTCGGAAAAGCCATGCACAGAAAGGCGAATTCGGACGAGGAAATAGCGCCGGACTACGACCTAACCTGTTGGTATCTCAATGTTCGACGAGTATTGGAACTTGTCGGCGCTAATAATTTCGCTTTTGATATCCAGCGGCTTGAAGCACTTTCGCGGTTGGATGATGTAGCCAAGAAGTACGGCTTATTAGCAACGCTCAAGAATCACCTGACAGAGTGGCTACGTTACCGCAGTCCGCCTACTCTCGGCCAATTATTGGTTGAACATAGGCTCAGGCCGGGTATGCTGTTTACGCACTACGACCGCTATTTTTGCAAGGGTCTGCCCCGCGTGATGACCGCGCTGAATAAGGGGCGGATGCCGGTGGCCGCCGAAGCCTACGCAAAGCTCGATACCTTTGAAGCCGGGCTGACTCTCTCCTTCCGGTTTCATCACGATCACCTGACCTCGGATTCGGCATGGTCGGAGCTTCAAGGCCAGCGCAGGTTGATGGTGCTCGGTGCAGCTACCGATATCGTTGATCGGCAAATCGAGGCATTGCCTTGGGTTATGGCGGACCCGCTTCCGGGTCTATTCAGTCCGCACAGCTTTGTCGGAAGGCATTGGAACAATAGGCTCGAAATCTTTGTCGAGAGCATAGAAAGTTTTGCGCGTGTTCGCGACGTGCCACCGGTGCGATCGCAAAGGGAATTGTCAAAGCTGCGGGATATTCCTGAGCGTGAGATCAAGGCCGCCTTTGCGGAGATCATTGCCGAGAATTCCGTAAATCCTGACTGGGGCGGCGAGCAGTCCGATTTATTCTCTACGCAAGTGCAGATTGACGGGCACCGCATGGCGACCACCTTTGCATTCAAGGGCCGGCCAAATTTCATCCAATGACGATGGCCGATCTTGGGAAAAATGGCGACCAGATCAATAGGTTGTTTGCCGAGCCAGCAGAGCTTCTCGTTCTCCAGCATTGCCACGAGATCACGCCACCGGTGCGTGGCACTATGCGGGCCTTTGCGGAGCAGATGGGCAATCCGCGCCTTTTCTGCCTGATCAATGGGTACGACACACTCCGTTTGCTGAAGGCTTATGGAAAGTGTGGCTTCCACGCCGGAGCCACGGGCGTTGGTTGAGTGGTGGGGGCGTCGAATATAGGCTGTTGAACGGAGCTAGGAGGTATAGATCTCCCGGCGTCAGGGGCAGCCAGACATTCGGCTTCAATCGCTTTTTCAAGCGCCTTATGCTAGGATCGCCGTTATGACCGACCTATTGCAACACGCCTTCGAGACCGTGCGCCGCCTGCCTCCTGCGGCCCAGGATCATATCGCGGAAGCCATGCTGGCGCTGGCCGGAGAAGAAGCCGCGTCCGCCGATTGGCCCTTACCGGGCGATACGCCGTCCGAGGAAGAAATCGCCGCGCTGATGCCGTCGGTGATGCCTTCGCCCGTGCCCACCAGGGCGGAAGCCGCCGCCTGGCGCCGGCTGCCGCGCGAGGAACAGCTCCGCCGCTACCGCCAGGCTCTCGACCATCCCGATGCAAATGCCGTTTGCGCGGACAGCATGGTCGATATTCTCGCCGAAGCGCACCGCCGCTCGGGCGAGCGCGGCTGTGGCTAGCTATAAGCTCACCCCGCTGGCGCGCAGCCAGCTTCTTGCTATTCACCGGTACACAGAGGAGAATTTTGGGCGGGCGCAAGCCGATAAGTACCACGCAGGCTTCCAGCGCATCTTCAGCTTGATCGCCAAGGTACCCAGAGATGGGCCGGCGGGCCGATGACTTTAAGCTCGGCTACCGCCGCCACCTCTATGAGGCCCACCGGATTTTCTACACGGTGGAGGACGATTGCGTGGTGATCCGCGCCATTTATCACACTTCCCTGGATCTCCCGGAAGCCTCGGATTGACGTGCAATTTCCGCCCGGCGAGAGTGGGGCATCATCATCCGGCCGCCCGGTGATGGAGGTCAAATGGACGAGCAAAGGCTTGTCCGATTTGGCGCGGCTGCATGAACTTCTTGCACCTGTAAACAAGCTTGCAGCGGCGCGGGTCGTGCCGTCGCTGACTGCGGCAGCCTCCAAGCTCCCCGCCAATCCTCGTATAGGCAGGAGGCTGGACCAGTTCGAACCGCGCGAGGTTCGCCGCATTTTCGTTGGCGCCTACGAAATGCGCTATGAAATCGCGGGACCGGTTATCTACGTGCTCAGGATTTGGCACTCGAAAGAAAATCGTTGCCTGCCAGGATGGGTGCCATGACAGACCTCTTGCAACACGCCTTCGAGACCGTGCGCCGCCTGATCCAAAGCGCAAATCCTGGCGTTCCCTCTCTTATAGGGACAGGGTGAGGAGAAATTCCCATACGCGCTAACTTAAGGCTGGAATTGCTTGATGCGGCCGTTTTCGCGGCGGTTCGAGCAGGTGACGCTTGAGGATTGGCAGAGCGCCAAGCCGCGGCATGGCCGCTGGCATGATCGCCGCGAGCAGTGCCTTGGCAGCAAGGCATGTGAGGCGCCAAAGCGCTGGTGCGGTTACGCGGCCATGCGGGGAGAGATCTCAGGCGCGCTGGTGTGCGGCTCGAGCAGGAGGATCATCAGTAGATGCGCCAAAATCCAGGTTTTGGCGGTTTGCGCATCCTCGCTTGGCGGTGCAGAGAGACCGATGAGGCTTTTCAAGCGCTTGAATGCCATCTCGATGCGCCAGCGGGCGCGGTAGAGCTCGCCGATCCGCCGGCGGAGAATGCTTTTGCATCAAGCGATGTAATAAGAATGACCCATGCGGCCGCGGCC
>CAVUGF010000030.1:0-198496 GCA_963740975.1 uncultured Alphaproteobacteria bacterium
AGTCGCGGCCAAGAGCAAGCGCAACAGACTGAGTGCTCGGCAGCCAAGCGCCAGCGCGCAGCGAAACGTTGAAGCCGTTGTGAAGATTCGAAAGGGCGATAGAACCCTCAACCAGGGTGTTCAGGAAGCTATCAGCGCCAGAGCCAGCTGCTGCGAGGCCGCGCCGCGGTACGCTCTCCTCGAAGTATCAGCGACAGCGGTCGCCGTATCGAACGCGACGCGGCCGCCAGCGATCTGCCACGGGGTCGACCAGATCAGCCAAACCGGGACAGAAATAAGCAAGGTTGTTCAAACAGAGCTAGCGCCATAGCTGGCGGTCGTGATGCTATAAACGCCTTCCGGCAGAGCAGCGCCGAGAGCGATACCGGTGGTGATACCAGCCGGGAGTTCCGACAGAGCGAGAGCAGAAGTCGAAGAAACGGCAAGCGCAGCAGCGCCGATAGCCGCAAGTTTAATGGTAGTTTTCATAAAAACCCCCTCCAAAGTGCCTAGTCCGGCCTCTCCGTGCTTCTTTCGGCCCTGCTCCCCAACCTGCCCAGGTTAGAACCAACTTTGCCGGTGCCCAAAGATCAACCGTGTGAGCTGAACTTAACAGAACTTTTCACGTTGTGTTGACGAACTGAACCCAGATTGGGTTTCCGGGTTTGTTTCACGAAAGCTGGGGATTTTGCGCCACAGATATGCTTTCAAGGCCACAGCCTTAGGTAGATTTGTGTGTATTAAACACACGCGTAGCGGGTATATTCTCCACAGGCGGCGGGGAACGCGAAGCGGGAACGTTCTGGCAAGGCATTGAAATAACAACTGAAAGTGCGTAACGGCGCATTCTGGGACTTGCCTGCCGGAGACAGGCCTCCGGGACGTCAGCCGCACAGCTAAATACGGGCGCGGCGCCCTTCCGGGTGAGCCGGAAGCTTTTTATGCACACTGTTTTGACTAAGGAATTTGAAGTCTCGCACGCCCCACGCGAGGAACCGCGCCGGAGCCGGTGAGGACGGCGCCGGGCGTGCCGGTGCCAGCCAGCGCGTGCCACAGTGGACTGACGCAATTAGAACGGCGTTTTGCAAATCCGCATCCGCCTTAACGAACAGTATATCTCCTGTAAGCGAACATCATGGTTAATATGCGCATGGTAAACGACGGAGGCGCATGCGCTTTTCAAGCGCGTATTTCCGCGAATTTTTTCGCGATTTTGCCAGTTTTCACCTTCCAAAAATCCGGTTAAATATACTACGATATTTGCAATTAACCAACAAGAGCCCCTCGCGCTGGCCGCCCCAAAAACCGCCGCACCACAAAAACACCAACAGTAATAATGACATAGCGCCGCATATTCCCGCTTAACGGCTGCTCAAGACATTTCTGCTATATTACTTCAAAATCGAAATGCTCTCGAAAAGGCCCTCAAAACGGCCGGCGGAGCGGCTAGCAGGATTAATGGAGCGTTACACTAGAATCCATCATCTCCAGGCCCTGGGGCGGGCGAGGATGTATCCTGCGCATTACCGGCAGCGAGTTCATGCGCGGTTCAAGCAAACAGGCCCGGATCGCGATGAAAGTGCACCGATGGCGCTGCGATCCGCATTCGCTCGTATTCCGGGGATCGCTCAAGCCGGGCTCGGTGCCCGCGCTTCAGTACTTAAGGAGGGCCGCCGCGAAAGAGCGCCAGCTGCCAGCGTCGGCCACCGTGATCCCTTGCTGCGTGCATTCGACCAGGCCAAGCTCGATCAGGTGCAGAGCCTTCCGCCGCACCGTCTCCTTGGGAATGTTCAGGAGGTAGGAGATCGCGATGTAGGTAACCGGTTTCGCGGCCTGGGCGGGCTCCTCGGGGATGAAGCTAAGCTGGCCGGCCGCGAGGAAGATCAGTACCTCGTCGGCGGTGAGCCCACGCCGCGAGCGTGCGGAGCCGAAAGCGCTCAGCATCTGGTTTATTTTGCCGGAAAGTGCCTCAAAATCCAGCGCTTCTGCCGTCACGCTCATGACCCTCGTCAGCCCTTTGCTGAAAATACGGGCAATCGCGGACGGCGGTCAAGGCGCTTGCGGCGGCCGGCGTTGCTGCCCATTGCCGCGGAAAAAGAAGGCGGCGCCCCTGCCATCCGGCCGCGCCGCCCCCAAACGTGGATACATATATAATGTGTGCGGTCACAGAACGAGTGCCTGGGCCACGCCTTCCGCCTCTTTCATCTTGGCTGCGACATCCTGCTCGATGGACTTTTCCTCGGTGGCGATCGCGGCGAGGCGGTCTTCCTGGTTCTTCAGCGTGTCGAGGTAATGGCGGCCGAGATCGGAGCTTGAGCCGGTGCTCGCGAGGTTCTTGCGGATGCGGTCCTGATCCTCGCCGATCCTCTTGCGCTCGGTTTCGAGTTCGCGCTTGCGCGTGTTCGCCTTGCCAATCGCGGTGGCCAGTTCGCCAAGCTTGGCAACGGCCTCCTTGAGGGCGGGCGTCTGGTTCTCAAGCCCGGAAATCGTGGCGGCGATGCGGTCTGGCGCCAGAGAGGAGAGGCTCACGCTCTCGTGGTCCAGATGCTCGCGGTAGAGCGAGGCCTTGGTGGTTTTCCCCTTGGGTGCCTGGACCGTCATGCGCAGCCGGGTGGGCGTCTCCTCGATGCCTTTGCTGTCTCCGGCTGGTTTCCAGCCGTCCTGGCGTGGCTCCTCGATGATGACCTCGCGATCCTCCTCGGCCGGCGGCGTGATCTCGTAGTCCACGGTCCAAAGCGACTTGACCGTGACCGAGAGCTGGCCGCGCACCGCCTTGCCGAGCCGGACCTGCTTGATGCCCTTGTCAGAGCGGCGGATCGCCGTCTTGGAATCGAGTGCGAAGGTCACAAATCGCGTGGCGCCCTTCGGCAAGAGAGGAAGCTGCGCGTCGCCAGCGAAGTTTATTGTGCCATCGCCGCCGGTTTCAAACGCCGTGACGATGCCCGCCGGCAGCGCCGAGTCGCCATCGTTGCGCAGCTTGATGGCGGCAAGCGGCCTGACAGCGTTGGTCTCGGGCTGGTAGAGATAGGCGCGCGATGCACCGATCTCGCGATCCACGAACGGGACCATCATGGTCGCGCCGGAGGCCAGCGTGACCTTCGAGGGGAAGCGGTAGAGCACCTGCGTCGCGGCTTCCTCGGCCTCGGCCTTCACGGCCGGCGAGCCCGGCTGCTCTGGGGCGAGCCGCTCGTACATGGCGCCAGCCATCGGCGCGGGAGCCGCAAGGGCATATCCAAACCCCCGGGCCGCACTTTTCGCCCTGGGCATGGCCTGGGCCATTCCCACGTCAGCGCGCTCTTCCATAATGGTGGCGTCGTCCTTGCGGGGTACGATCCGCGCCGATGCCGCGACAGGAATTTCAGGCCGGTCCACGAACACCGCCGAATAGAGCGCCTGCTTCAAGGCGACCGGGTTGCCGGACACGAGCGTCAGTTCCACGTCTTTCCACTCGCCGCCGGTGAGGTTTTCCAGCACGCCCCAGCCTTGCAGGCGTGCGTTGGCGCCCTCCTTGGGAAGTACCAGCCGGTATGCCGTCTTCCAGACCGGCGCGCTGACAACATAGCTGAAGCCGGCCTGGCGCTCGCCCTGGCCGCCCAGATTGATGGTGATCGTGCGCTGGTCCTTGGCGCGATTTTGTGCGATCGCGGTCAGGGCACGGTCGATTTGCGCGCGCAATTGCGGATCGGTGAAGCGCAGCGCCGTCACATCCTCAAGAATCGCCTGCACGAAACCGTTGGCGGTCACGAGCGTCAGCCGGTGCTTGACCGTCTGGCCCCCATTGTTGGGAAGCTGAACCTGCTCCTCCTCGATGCGAAAGACGCGGCCCGCCGCTTTCACATTGCCTTCGATCTCGACATCGGCACCCACGAGCGCATTCAACAGCGCCGATTGCGATTCCAGCGCCTGCTGGCTGAACGGGAGATCGCGGAATATCTCCACCAGCGGCGTCTTGCCGGGCAGGCTGACCGCGCCGATGGCGCCCGCGCTGTCGAACACCGTCAAACTCTTGAGGACATCGTCTACCTGGTCCAGCCGCACCGGCAGCTCGACGGCGCCGGCGCCGCTGATGCTGCCCGAATGGGTGAATTGCGCGAGGCCCGCTGTGGACAGCACGACGCGTTTCAGAGGGAACTCGGCGGCCTCGGATACTCCTGGAAGAGCGGCCAATATAGCCATCGCAACAATCCGTTTCATGACATCATCCGCTACAACGTGGCGACACAGACAGACAGTGACTGCCACAAAAGCATAAACTTCCTATTACGGTTACATCGCGGCCAAATTGGACGGGAACCGTGGCCGCGCCTTGTCCGAAGCGGGATGGCAAATTTAAAAAGATGAAAATTCCTAAGGGCTAGCGGTCGAAACCCGGCGCTTGGCACCGGCATCCTGGGTTAACCAGAAACCTGCACATCATCGGCAATTTCATGTACCGCCCGGCGGATCGTCTGGCGCAGACAGGGAGACCGCATACTTCATTCCGCCATCCGGCGCCGGATTGGCCCCCTTGCGCGGCGGCTGGTTCACCTTGCGGAACGCGGCTTCCATGTCGGTGAGGAGTGCGGCGAAATCGCGGGTCAGCGCCGCGCCACGGCCGATGATGGCGTAGTCGCAACCGGGCTGGGCGTGGGCCGGAAAGGTAAGCCGCACCGCCTCCTTGAGCCGCCTGCGCGCGCGGTTGCGGTCCACGGCCATGCCGCGCTTCTTGCCGGCCTCGCCTTCCTTGGCGACGGACTTGCTCGAAACCGTGAAGCCGAAGCGCGGGCTCTCATCGCCGCCGCCAGCCCTGGGCAGCCCCTGCAGGATGAAGGCAGGCGTTACCCACTTCCTTCCCTTCCGCACACGCTGGAACTCGGCGCGCGTCTTAAGCGTCCGCATGGGCCAGGGCCTAGTGCCTTCGCTTAGGCGGAGAGCTTCTTGCGGCCCCTGGCGCGGCGGCGGGAGAGCACCGCGCGGCCCTGTTTGGTCGCCATGCGCTCGCGGAAGCCATGCTTGCGTTTGCGGCGTATATTGCTGGGCTGGTAGGTTCTTTGTGTCATTGGCGCGGGTCTTTCCTTGAAACTGGAAGCGGCATGTTGGGCCTATAGATAGGGGGGTTTGGGGGGCGGCGTCAATCGGCGCCGTCAAGCGGCAGCCGGAATACCAGCCCGCCTTAAGCCGATCTCAATGTCCGGTTGCAAGAACTCATGTCAGAGCAATTTCCAGGAGCCGGCGGCGGGCGGTCTTCGCCGGCATGAGAGTTTCAAGAATGACCGGCTTAGTTGAGGCGCGGATCATTGCCGGCGATTGCCGGTCCACACAAACCGCATTACCCCTGTCCCTCTTTCCCTGGGAGAGGCCCCGCGTTCATTGCACATTCGGCGCTACTGGGGCGGCGTCAGGCGGCTTTCCTTAAGCGCGGCTTGATGCGGAAAGTACGATGCTCGATATAGTCCAGCACTTGCCCGCCAATGTCGATGCCCGTGGTCTTCTCTATACCTTCGAGCCCGGGCGAAGAATTCACTTCCAGCAGCAGCGGCCCATTCGCGGACCGCAAGATATCCACGCCTGCGAATTTCAAACCGAGCTTGCTCGCGGCCTTGATGGCGAGCTTGCGCTCCTCGGACGAGATCCTGGTCTCGCAGGCTATGCCACCGATGTGCAGATTGGCGCGGAAGTCGCCGGTGGCCGAGCGCCGCACCATGGCGGCGATCACCTTGCCGTCGAGTACGATGCAGCGCAGGTCCTGCCCAGCCGATTCGGAAATGAATTGCTGCACGAGAAAGCTTGCCTCCGCATTGCGCAGCGCCTCGATCAGGGCAGCGGCGGCTTTGCGATTCTCGGCGAGCACCACGCCCTTGCCCTGCGTGCTATGCAGAAACTTTATCACCAGCGGTGTGCCGCCAACCATCTTTATGAGGTCCTCGGTATCGTTATGCGAGTTGGCGAAAGCGGTGTCGGGCGTGGGCAGCTTGTGCATCGCCATGAGCTGATGCGCGAAGAGCTTGTCGCGGCTTTGCACGATAGCCTGAGCGGAATTCAAAACCTGCGCGCCCGTCATCTCGAACTGCCGCACGACGGCGGTGCCGTAAGCGGTGATCGACGCGCCGATGCGCGGGATGACGAAATCGTAGTTGGGCAGCGCCTTGCCTTCGTAATGTACCGCGCTGGCGATGGACTTGATGTCCATATAGCAGCGTAGCGTGTCGATAGGTTCGATGACGTGACCGCGTGCCTCCGCCGCCTCGATCAGCCGCCGGTTCGAATAATTGCCAGGTTCCATCGTCAATAACGCGATCCTGAGCGAGCGCCTCTGGGGCGGCGTCAGCGCCCGGTCTTCGTAAATATCGAAGCTGAGCGTGTCCTGCAGATACTCGCACCAAGGCCGGATAGCGATGGACTGCGCCTCAAGCGCGCCGCGGCCTAGCAGCATCCGGTGCGCCATGGTATGCCGGTTCGAAAGCGACACCTCGATGGGCCACTCCCGGCCCGCGATCCGGATCGGCGTCTCGACGATGTAGCGGTGCTCGGCCTGCCCATTGGAGCTGCGCACATAGCGGCGGTCGATCATTTTGGCCGTGCACCAGATTTCGACGTCCGAATTGTAATCGATTGGATGGACGCCGAAGCGGACAAGCGGCGCATCCGCCGGGCCGAAAGTCTCAATGGAAAATGCGTGAAGCGCCGAGGTTTTGGCGCCAGTGTCGACCTTTGCCTTTAACGCCGGCAATCCGAGCTGCGGAAGCGCAACCCATTCGCGCCAGCCCAAAACGAGCGGTTCGTTCAAATCCCACCCCCCACGAAGCAGCACCGCGGCCGGCAGCCCGGCATCGGCGCACCGCTACTAAACCGGCGTGCAAGCCGTTTGTCCGGCAACCTGCTGCAAAATTAGCACGGGATCAATTAGGTTTTGTGACAGGCAGGCCTCCGCACCGGAATGGCCGGTGTGCGGCTACGGTGAAGCCACATGCGCTATGCGGCTCCAAGAAGTTTGCCGCGTTTTCGTAAACTTTCCAAACAGGCAACGGTCTTGCCGGATAGAAAATAGGCCGGCATTTAAGTCATAGGCACCATCTGCCATATCCGGTTACAAATTCGGCCTGTGCTGGACCGCGAGCGCATACATTATGGGCCAAGGGGGAGGCCAATGGAAACCACTCATCATATTCTCGTCGTCGACGACCACAAAGAAATCCGCGATCTCCTGGCCAAGTTCCTCGTCAAGCACGGCATGCGCGTCACGGTTGCCCCGGATGCGGCGGAAGCACGGCGGCAGATCAAGGCCGGCGCCTTCGACCTCATCGTGCTCGATATCATGATGCCTGGAGAGGACGGGCTGTCGCTGTGCAAATATTTGAGCGAGACGGGCTCGCCGCCCGTCATTCTCCTAACGGCCGTCGCCGAGGAGATGGACCGCATCATCGGGCTTGAGGTCGGCGCGGACGACTATGTAACGAAACCCTTCAACCCGCGCGAGCTGCTGGCACGCATCCGCGCCGTGCTCCGGCGCACGCACAGCATGCCGCCAAACCGCGATGCCCCCCCCGGCGAGAGGCTGAAATTCGGCCCCTTCATATTCGACTCCGACCGGCGTGAGCTGACCGGCCCACGGGACATCGTCACCCCATTGTCCTACGGCGAATATCTGCTCCTGTCCGCATTCCTTCACCGGCCTAATGCGGTGCTCACCCGCGACCAGCTCCTGGATATTACCCGCGGGCGCGCCGCCAATCTCTTCGACCGCAGCATCGACAATCAGGTCAGCCGCCTGCGCCGGAAGATTGAGGAAGACCCGAAGGAGCCCAAGATCATCCAAACCATTTGGGGCGGAGGCTACAAGTTCGTGGGCACGGTGGAGCAAATCTGATGCGCTTCCGGCCCGGCAGCCTCAAAGGCCAGCTCATAGCGCTTACGCTGCTGGCGACGATCCTTTCGCAGGTCGCCAGCTTGCTGTTCATCCTTGGCGATCATAGGTCGAGGATGAAAAATGTGTGGCTTCATAACATCTTTGCGCGAAGCGCAACCACGAAAGAGGTGATCGAAGGGACCCCTCTGGAGCTTCATTCAAAAATTCTTAAGTCGGTCGACCACCCGTCTTTTCATTATACGATCGATCCTGAACCGGCGGCGGCCGCTGGCGCGGATGTTGCCGCCAGTTTCCGGGAGCCGATCAGGAGGGCTTTCCGTCAGGATTCCGATCAAGTCATGCTCACGCTTGACGCCTCGCTAAGAGAAGAGCGGCTGATCGAGCTGCTTTTTGGCAACCTGTGGGCCGATTTCAAACAGAACGTCTTTTCAAAAGGCTCGCACACCCATCAGCCGCCCCCGCGCCTGCCCTACGCTCATATTTCAGTGCCGCTTCGCGGCGGAGGCTGGCTCAACGTTCTCGTTCTGCAAAGGGGGCTCAATACTCCTTCCTGGCCTCTGCTGGTGCAATTCTCCACAATGGCAGCATTTTCGGCGGCCGGTATCATTCTCGTGCTCGGCCGTCTCACCCGGCCCTTGAAGAAGCTGGCAAAGGCGGCTTCCGCCCTGGGGCGGGGAGAAACGAGTGAGACGCTCGATGAGGAAGGCCCGCTTGAGGTGGTCGAGACCATACGAGCCTTCAACGAGATGCAAGAGCGGCTGACCACCTTCGTTCACGACCGCGCAAAAATGCTTGCCGCGCTGGGGCACGATCTGAGAACCCCGATCACGACCCTCAGGCTTCGCGCGGAATTCATCGAGGACGAGGATGTAAGGGAGCAAATCCTGCGAACGCTCGACGAAATGTCGCAAATGGCCGAAACCACGCTCTCCTTTGCCCGCGAGGAAGCAGCTCAGGAACAGACGCGGCTGGTCGATATGAGCGCGCTCGCATCGAGCGTGTGCGAGGATCTGGCCGATGCGGGGCTTGATGTCACACACACCGACACAGGCAATTTCGCCGTCCGCTGCCGGCCTGTGGCGATGAAGCGCGCCCTGCGGAACGTCATCGAGAATGCCGTCGCATACGGCCGGCGCGCATACGTCATAGCGGAATGCAGGAACGGCGAGGCGCGGATCGTTGTGGAGGACGAAGGCCCCGGCATCCCGGAAGCCGATATGGAGAAGGTGTTCAAACCGTTTGTGCGGCTGGAGCAGTCGCGCAACAAGGAGACCGGCGGCGTCGGCCTGGGTCTGGCCATCGCGCGCTCCATCGTTCGCAGCCACGGCGGCGATATCCATCTGGAAAACCGCGCGGGCAGAGGTTTGCGCGTGATCGTGCTTTTTTGCGGCGCTTTGGTTCTCGAAGAGCCGCACCTTGCGAGTGAAACGGCACCGGCAGGCCGGCACAAAGGTGCCGCTTAGATGTCCGATCGCGGCATATAATGAAGCTGGACCTTATCCAGTATCGAACCGAAAGTGACGGCGTTGCACATTTTCATCCCCGGTGACGCAAGCCGGGCACGGCCGGCTTGCTGCCCGCCTCTCCCAAACGGGGCTGGGGTGAGGAGTAACACGCGCTGTGCGGATCGCCCCTTCGGACATTAGCCGCCCGTCAAACTCATATGCCGCGCCAGGGCGGGCTTTTGCGCGCGCCGGTCGATGACGAAGTCGTGGCCTTTGGGTTTGCGGCCAATGGCCTCGTCAATCGCGGTGTCTAGAAGTTCGTCCGATAAGCTGGCCCTGAGCGGCGCGCGCAGGTCCGCCGCGTCGTTCTGGCCAAGGCACATATAGAGAGTGCCGGTGCAGGTTATGCGCACGCGGTTGCAACTTTCGCAGAAATTGTGGGTGAGCGGCGTAATAAGGCCAAGCCGGCCGCCGGTTTCGCGCACCTGCACATAGCGCGCGGGGCCGCCGGTGCGATAGGGGATGTCCTCAAGCGTAAGGTTGTCCATGAGGCGCGCGCGCACGGCCGAAAGCGGTAGATACTGGTCCGTGCGGTCGCGCTCGATGTCGCCCAGCGGCATGGTCTCGATCAGCGTCATATCCATGCCTTCGCCGTGGCACCAGCGGAGCATATCCTCGATCTCCCCCTCGTTGAAGCCTTTCAGGGCGACCATGTTGATCTTGATCTTTAGCCCCGCAGCCTGCGCGGTGCGGATGCCGTCCATAACCCTGCCCAAGTCGCCCCAGCGCGTGACCTCCCGGAACTTGTCCGGATCGCGGGTGTCGAGGGAGACGTTGATCCGGCGCACGCCGCAGGCCGCGAGCCCGGCCGCATATTTAGCAAGCTGGCTCGCATTGGTGGTGACGGTGATCTCCTCCAGCGCTCCGCTCTCGATGTGCCGCGACAGCGCCTGGAACAGCCACATGATGTTCTTGCGTACTAGCGGCTCGCCGCCGGTCAGCCGCAGCCTGCGCACGCCCTTGGCGATGAACGCGCTGCACAGCCGGTCCAACTCCTCCAGCGTGAGCAGATCGGCGCGGGGCAGGAACGTCATGTTCTCGGCCATGCAATAGACGCAGCGGAAATCGCAGCGGTCCGTCACCGAGACGCGCAAATAGGTTACCTGCCTGCCGAATGGGTCCACCATGGCGCCGCTGGCGGCGGTGAGCGTGGAGGGGGGAGCTTGAAGGGTCATGGACGCGGCCCGGAACTCTGGTTCGGTTGTTTTCCCAAATATGGGGGGAGCCTAGCACACTTGTAGCAATCCGAAAGGAGGGGCTTGGGCGGGGTCGCGCAGGCGTGATAAGAAACGCGGCAGACCGGAATGGGAGCGGAAGCATGGATGCCTATGAAGCGCTGGTGACGCGTGTGAGTTCCAAGGAACTTGGGGAGCCCGCGCCGGATGACGCCACCCTGCGCAAGATTATCGCCGCGGCGTTGCGCGCGCCGGATCATGGCCGCCTGCGTCCGTGGCGTTTCATCGCAATCCGGGGCGAGGGCCGCGAGCGCCTGGGCGATGTGCTGGCCGCAGCGCTGAACCGCCGCGACCCCAATGCTGGCGCAGAGCTGGAGCGGGAGCGGCGGAAGCCGATGCGCGCGCCGCTTGTCCTGGTGGCCGCGGCGCATATCACGCCCAGCCCCAAGATTCCGCTGGTGGAGCAGCTTCTCGCGGCCGGTGCCGCCGCGCAGAACATCCTGCTGGCCTGCCATGCCTTAGGCTATGGCGCCGTGTGGAAGACCGGTGCGGCGGCCTACGATGCCAGCGTGAAAGAAGCGCTTGGCCTGGAGGCTGCGGACGAGATCGCGGGCTTCCTCCACATCGGCACGCCCGCAGCCGTGCCGAAAGCGCCCGCCCCGCTCGATCCCGCCGATTTCCTGAAGGTGTGGCCTGAGGAATAAGCCCGCTGAAGCAGCACCGGAAGCCGGCAGGACGGAGGGCCGTTTGCTGGATGGCTGCTCAACGAAAGGTTACAGTCCTACACTGACGAGGGGAAATAGCCTTATTTGACGCAGACGCAGAGAAGAAGCTGTCAGCGCGGAGAGGCCTTCGCCGCCGCTACCGGGACGGTTCTCCCCATAGGCGCCAACATAACGCTTGGTGGTGCCTTGAACTGGGCGAATCTCCGCCAATCCTGTCCTCCTCCCCATGGAAGAAGGGACGCCCGAATAACCGCTGCGGGTGAAACAGCGTTCCCTCTTCCATAGGGACAGGGTGAGGGGTTGAACGCCTCGATTATGCCGGAACTTGGCACCTGGCAGCCCCTATGTTGGCGCGCATGGAGGCAAGGCCGGGGATGGCATCGTCCTCGACAAGCCGCCAAGTGGGGAGGAGTTCGCCATGCAGATCGGGGCAACCAGCCAGTCCGTTTCCACGATCATCGCGGGGCTGATCCGCGATGGCATTGTCCGGCGCCCCGACGCCTCCGCCATCGCAGATCCCGCCCGGCTCAAGCGCGAACTGGATCGGGGCGAGGCGGAAGACTGACCTTGGCAACGTAAAATGGGTGGGGATCGCCTTCCCTGCCGTCACTGCGGCGGCGAGCAAAGCGTGGCCGAAAGCAATCCAAAGGTAAAAATGCCTGCGCTGGCGTATGCTGCCTCTGGATAGCCACGGCGACGAAGCGCCTCGCAAGAACGAATACTGCGCAAACGCCCGGCCTAATTGTGCCGCTTTCTCCACCACCACTTTCGCGGGCGTGGCTGCTGCGCGCCGCCGAGCCGGGCATAGAGCTTAAGGGCGTCCCTCGCGACATCCGTAGCCTTCGCGGCAACTTGCGCTGCCTTCGCCATCGTTGCCGGCGCCATCTCGCCGCCAATCGCGTTTCCGCCAGGGGACTGAGGCCCGGTGGCTTGCTCTATAGCTTTTAGGGTCTTCGCGGCTTCTTCAAGCTGCCGAAGCGCGTTCCCGAAAAGCATTAATGCGTTATCAGTGGCCATTAGCCTTCCCCGTGAGGGCGATACAGCGGGCAAAAATCCAGCGGAATGAGCGTTGTTCACTAAGTTGTTAACGGGTCCATGCCGGGGTTTCCATAGAAAAAGAAGTGCTAAGAGCCTGAAATAACACGAAAAACTGCTTTTAAAGTTAATTTTTGACTTTTTAACAGATTATGTAAAAAATGTAAATTCACCCCTACTAAAGGGGCAATTTAGTAGCGCGTAAGGAGAAGTTAGCATGTCGGTATACGATCACCGGTTGATAGCAGTGGCTTTGCTTGGCGACTTCCAAGGCGGAAATGCTTCTCCCGCTGTGATCGACGAGTTTAAGAGCGCCCTGATTGTCGCCTATGAGCAGGCGCTGGAAAGCGGTATAAGCCCTGCCTACGCGCTGGGGGCCATATTGGACTGGGCGTCGCTGGAGTTCAAAAGGTGCGTGGGCTTGCCATACGTGGATGGCTAATTGAAATGGCGCCTTCGGGCGCCATTCCCTCTTTAAGCACTGCGTTAGGCCGCTGGTGGCATGAGCGTATGTAGCTTTCCCGCATCCTAGACCGATACCAAAACCGGCATTTGCAACGAGCCTGCGTCTGCACCGCTTCGCACGGGGAGCCGCGAACGGGATGACATGACCAATCATTTCGCTGGGTATTTCGGGCCTTGGAAGTGCTCGCGGGGCGTCAGATCGGGGTTCGGCCGACCGCGGCGGGGTGGCGGAGGCAGGGGCGGGTAATCCCGCACGGGCGGCCGGTCATAATAGTACGGCGGCGCAGCAGGCGGCGGTGAGTTGTAATCCGGCGCGCAATCCGGCGGCGCGCATTCCACCCGCTTTTCGTACATCCAATCGTCCTTGTGCTTTTTCCAGGCCTCTTCTTCTTTCCACGCGGCCTTTTCCTCGGCTTCGATGCGCGCCTGGTCGCGGTAAGACACGCAGCCGTGGCCGCAATAGCCCTTCCTGAGACGCCGGATCCAGCACAGCGTCCCGCACTTCTCGGTGCAGGGATAGCCGCCGCAGCCATACCGGCACGGGTCGTCGCGGCAAAATACGGGCTCCTCCGGCGGTGGAGAATAGGGGCGCCGCGAAACGCCGGAATAGATATTCACCGGTCCGTAATTGTTCCGGATGGAGACATGGCCTGAGCGATAACGCGGGCGGCCGAATCCTGGCTCTGGCGGACAGGGATAATCCCAGCCGCAGCCGCCGGTCCTTTGCAGCAAGGGCTGGCCGGCCGCGCGCTCCGCGAACGTCTGCAAACCAGCCGGGGCAGTTCCAGCAACGGCGGGCTCCATGCCCGTGATCGCGGAAAGGCTGCAAACTAACAGTATAGAAATAAGGCGAAGTTTCATCCGTAACCTCCGGTTACGACCCTGGCCCAAAAGTTATTCGATTTTTCTTAAATCGGGCTTCCGCGCGCGCTGCTTCTTCAGTTTTGGTTAATTTTTCCTGTGCGTGCCGCCCCATACGCGGCAGCCCTACCAAGAGACATCTTTGCCGCAGCGCACAAATTCGCTATGAGAAGGCAGTTTTTTGCCAGGGACCCGCCCATGTCACAGCACGTAGCAATCCGCCGGCTCACCGCGCCCGATATTCGCGCGCGCAAGGGCCGCGAGAAGATCGTCTCTCTGACCTCCTACCATGCCCACACGGCGCGGCTGCTCGACGCGCATTGCGATTTCCTTCTGGTGGGCGACTTGCTCGGCATGGTCATGCACGGCTTTGAAACGACCGTGCCTGTGCCGCTGGAGCTGATGATCATGCACGGCGCGGCCGTCGTGCGCGGCGCCAGCCATGCGCTCGTGGTGGTGGATTTGCCATTCGGCTCCTACGAGGAATCTCCCTCCGTGGCCTTCCGGAACGCCGCGCGTGTCATGAAAGAGACGGGCTGCGGCGCGGTGAAGCTTGAAGGCGGGCGGCGCATGGCCGAAACCATCGCTTTCCTTACCGAGCGCGGCATTCCGGTGATGGGGCATATCGGGCTTACGCCGCAATCGGTGAATACGATGGGTGGGTTCAAGACCCAGGGCCGCCGCCTTGAGGAATGGGCCGCCATCGAAGCCGACGCCAAGGCCGTCGCCGAGGCCGGAGCCTTTGCTGTCGTGCTCGAAGGCATGGCCGAAGCGCTTGCCGCCAAGATCACACACGCCATACCGATTCCAACCATCGGGATCGGCGCCTCAGCGGAATGCGATGGCCAAATCCTGGTTCTTGAGGATATGCTGGGGCTGTCGCCGTCGCCGCCGAGATTCGTGAAAAAGTTCGCGGAGCTGGCGCGCGCCATTGAGGAGGCGGTTAAGGACTATGCAACCGAGGTCCGCGCCGGTCAGTTCCCCGGCCCGGACAATGTCTATGCCATGCACAAGGGCGGGCATGCCGGAGAGCGAGTTAACGAAAATGTCTAAAACGAAGGCCAGTTGACATCCTGGCTTGAAGCGGGAAAAAGCCTGCCATCCAGGCGAAACGGAAGACGGTCTTCTTAAAACTTGCAGCAGCCGGCGTTCCCCTCTGTTGCGGAAGCGTCATTGAATTTAAGGCACCAGCGCTATGAGCCAATCGAACCACGACGACGAAAGCTTTTTTCGCGAGGTCGATGAAGACTACCGCCGCGAGCAAACCGTCAAGTTCTTCCAGGACTATGGCGCGTATTTGATCGCGGGCGCTTTCATCATCCTGGCTGTGGTGGCGGGCTACAACTTCCAGCAGAGCCGCCTTGCCCATCAGGCGGCGGCCGGCGGCGATACGCTTTCGAGCGCGTTGATGCTGGCCGATGCCGGCAAGCAGGAGGAGGCGCAGAAGGTTCTGGCTTCGCTCGCCGAAAACGGCCCCGGCTCCTACCGCGTGCTGGCGCGCTTGCATGCGGCGGGCGAATCGGTTGCTAAGAACGGCCTGGAGGCGGCCCGCGCCGGATATAAGGGGGTCGCCCTGGACGAGACGGCGCCCGAGGGGCTGCGCGAGTTCGCGAAGGTACAGCTTGCCGCCCTGTCGCTGAACGCGGCGAGCTACGACGAGCTGTCGCGCCAGTTGGAGAGCTTCCGGTCCGGCACAAGCCGCTGGCGGTTTTCCGCGAAAGAAATTCTTGGCCTTTCTGCCTTCAAGGAGGGTAAGATGGCCGATGCCGAGCGGTTGTTTGGGGAAATCGCTAGCGACGGCGAAGCGCCGCAGGGAATGCGGCAACGGGCGGAAGTCATGCTTACTCTGCTGCTTGAAAAGCAGAAGTCCGCGCAGGCAGGGCTAACGGGGAAAAAGGACGCGGCAAATGACGCCAAAGCGCAGTAACCGGGGGCCTTCGGCCTCCCTCGTACTGTTTCGATCTGTCCCGTTCATTGTTGTTCTGGCCGCCGCGCTTGGCGGCTGCGAGTTCATGGGGCTTCCAGAGCCCAGCGTGCCGAGCGTCTCCTCTGTGACGACGATGTTCGACAAGAAACAGGAGCCGCTGCCCGGCCGGCGTATTTCCGTTTTGAAGGCCGATGAGAAGGGGGCTGTCTCTGGACCTGAGGCGACCGGGCCGATCATGCTGCCTCCTGCCATGGCCAACGCCTCCTGGAGTCAGCCCGGTGGCGTGGCGTCCAACGCGCCCGGCCATCTTGCCATCGGCGAAGCCTTGCACACGCTCTGGACCACGAGTGCGGGCGAAGGCTCCTCCAAGCGCCAGAGGCTGACGGCCGTTCCGATCGTCTACGCCAACAAGATTTTCACGATGGACTCGGAAGGCACCATCCAGGCCATCTCGGCCGCCGACGGTTCCAGGCTCTGGTCCGTCAAGACGGTGCCCGACCAGAAGTCAGGCTTCGATTTCCTGCATCCGTTCAATTCGAATAACTTGTCCAGAAACGGTTTTGGCGGCGGCCTTGCCGCCGATGGCGGGAAAATCTACGCCGCGACCGGTTTCGGCTCGGTGCTGGCGCTTGATGCAGGCTCAGGCCAAGTGCTCTGGTCGAAAATGCTCGCCATCCCGATCCGCGAGGCGCCAACCGCTGCTGAGGGGCGCGTCTTCGTTGTGAACGCCGAAAGCGAGCTTCTATGCCTTAACGCCGGCGACGGATCGCAGCTCTGGATGCAGAAGGGCCTTCCTGAAGGGGCGGCCCTGCTTACCAGCGCAAGCCCCGCTGTGGCTGGCAACCTCGTGTTCGCGCCTTATACATCGGGTGAGATCACCGCCGTCGACATCAAGACTGGCCATCCAAAATGGACGGACTTGCTTGCGAAGGGCTCGATCAATACATCCGCGACCGCGATTGGCGAAGCTGCCCGCCCAGTGGTGGACCGCGATGCGGTCTTCGCTATGAGCCGCGGCGGCCAGTTGATCGCCACATCGCGCGAAAGGGGCCAGCGGTTATGGACGCGCGAAATCCAGGGGTCGCAAACGCCCTGGGTCGCGGGCGATACGGTATTTGTCGTGGACGTGACCGGAAAGCTGATCGCGCTGACCCGCAAAGACGGCAAGGTGCGCTGGGTGACGGCGCTGCCTAGCGATGGCCGCTGGAGCGGTCCCGTGCTTGCCGGTAGCCGGCTGTGGCTTGCCTCCTCGAAAGGGCAGCTTGTGGCGGTGGACGCGCTGACGGGAAATATCTCGACGCAGTCGGATCTGGGCAGCCCAGTGATGATCACGCCGGTTGTGGCCGAAGGCAGGCTTTACGTCTTGACCGACAAGGCCAAGCTGATAGCGATGAACTGATCCGGCGCCAGTTCCGGTGGAATAGCGTTTCGTCATGCCGGAGCCCGCTTCTGGGGCATCCGGCATTTTGCATCTGGCGTGGCCGCTATCACCCGCCACGGCGCGTTACCCTCGCAGCGATGCGCAAGCATCAGAATTTGAGCAATGGCTTACACCGTCGCCATCATCGGCCGCCCGAACGTTGGCAAGTCGACCCTGTTCAACAGGTTCGCGGGCAAGAAGCTCGCGCTCGTGGACGACATGCCGGGCCTTACCCGCGACCGCAAGGAGACGCGCATCCGCATCGGCCGGCACGCCGTCATCCTGACCGACACTGCCGGCTTTGAGGATGCCGAGCCCGGCAGCATCGCCGCGCGCATGGCGGAGCAGACGGCGCAAGCCATCGCCGAGGCCGATCTCATCCTGTTCATGATCGACGCGCGGAGCGGCCCAACCGCCGCCGACACCGGCATCGCGCAGCTCGTGCGCTCCTCCAGCAAGCCTTTCCTGCTCGTGGCCAACAAGGCCGAAAGCCGCGCGTCCGATGCAGGCTACTACAGCTCCTATGAGCTGGGCCTCGGCGAGCCGCTGGCGGTTTCGGCCGAACATGCGCTTGGCTTTAACGATCTGCTATCGGAAGCGGCGGAACGGCTGGATGCGCTGAGCAAGCTGGAGCAGCCGGCCGGGGAAGGCGAGGAAGACGACTCCCTGGAGGGCGCGCCGAACCGCCCGCTCAAGCTCGCCATCGCCGGCCGGCCGAACTCGGGCAAATCCACGCTTGCGAATGCGCTCCTGGGCGAGGAGCGCATGATCACTGGCCCGGAAGCAGGCCTCACCCGCGACGCCATCGCCGCCGAATTTACCTGGCAAGGAAAGCGGGTGCGGCTCTTCGATACCGCCGGCCTTCGCCGCAAGGCGCGCATCACCGCGCGGCCTGAGACGCTGGCCGTGGGCGACGCGCTGCGCGCCATCCGCTTCGCCGAGGTGGTCGTGCTTCTGCTCGACGCCGAGACGCCCTTCGAAAAGCAGGACCTCACCATCGCCGACCTGGTGGAGCGCGAAGGCCGTGGCCTCGTCTTCGCTGTCAATAAGTGGGACCTTGTCGCCGACCCGCAGGGCCGTCTGGCGCAGCTTAGGAAAGATGCTGAGGCAATGCTTCCGCAGCTTGCCGGCGCGCTGCTGGTGCCGGTGAGCGCGCTTTCGGGCCGAGGACTCGACAAGGTGATGAAGGCCGCCTTCACCGTCTACGAGGCTTGGAACAAGCGTATCGCTACCGCCGAGCTGAACCGCTGGTTCGCCGGGGCACTGGAGCGGCATCAGCCGCCCGCCGTCTCAGGCCGGCGCATCAAGCTGCGCTACATCACCCAGGCCAACGCGCGCCCGCCCTCCTTCGTGGTCTTCTGCTCGCGTCCTGAGGCCTTGCCGGAATCCTATCTGCGCTATCTCGTCAACGACCTGAAGAAAACCTTCGGCCTCGGCCCTTCGCCCGTCCGGCTGCATATCCGCAAGACCAAGAACCCATACGTCGATGAGGGGCGCGGCAGGCGATGACGGCGCCGGAGTTCTGGTTCTATCACCTGGAGAGCCAGCCGCTTCACGCGGTCCTGCCAGTGCTGGTGGAGAAGACGCTGGGCCGCGGCTGGCGGGCGATCTTGCGGTTCTCGACGCAGGAGCGGCTTGAGACCATCGACGGCGCGCTTTGGACCTACCGCGAGGAGTCCTTCCTGCCGCACGGCACCACCCGCGACGGCCCCCCGGAACGGCAGCCTGTGCTGCTCACGCTGGATGGCGGCAATCCCAACGGCGCGCACGCACTGTTCTTGCTGGAGACTGCGACGGAAGGCGAGCGGCAACGCTTCGCGCGCATCGTCCGGCTGTTCGACGGCGCGGACGGCGAGGCTAGGGCGCTCGCGCGCCAGGAATGGAAGGATGCGAAGGCGGCCGGCCTTGCAGTCAGCTACTGGAAGCAGGACGCAGGCGGGGCTTGGAAGAAATCAGCGTGAACCCCGTGCGGCCCCGCCTTGACAGGACTCCCCTCATGGGCCTAAATGAGGGCGCATGGGGCCATAGCTCAGCTGGGAGAGCGCTGCAATCGCACTGCAGAGGTCGTGAGTTCGAATCTCATTGGCTCCACCACGCGACGCTGAACCTCTTCCCTCTCCCGGCGTAGCCGGGAGGCGGCGTTTGCGATCATGGCCAAACAAACCATCCCGCCGCTGTAGCTGGAACAAGGTAGCATGTGGAACTCGTGTTCCGGCCGCTTGCGCGCTTGCATATGCAAGCGACTGAGGCAGCTATTGACTGCAGCCGTGATGGAGACCTGCTTCTTTGCACCAAACTGGATCGGCTTGCTCGCTCCGTGGCGGATCTTCCTCAGATCGAAGAGCGCCTGAAAACCAAGGGTACCAGCATCGGCATCATGGCCCCGTCGATGGATACCAGCCCCCCGAACGGCCGTCCAATATTCAACGTTATCGCCTCTATTGCTCAGTTCGAGAGGGAAGTCATGCTTGCCGGGCAACGGGAAGGCATTGCCAAAGCGAAGAGCGAGGGCAAATGCAAGGGGCGTGCTCCAACGGCCAGAGCAAAATCCGATGAGGTGCTTCGCCTGGTCAAGGAAGGAATGCGGGCTACTGACGTTGCAAAAAGAGTCAGCTTTTGGCTGCCGCAGACGTTGACGAATTCCGAACCTACGCCGATGACCCTTAGCGGAAAGCTGCCCCCCTTGCTGGACAAAGACGGGATACCAGCAAACTTCTCATGCAAGCCGGCACTGTATTGGTGGTCAGGTTCTGAGCAGCTGCGTTCCGCCGGTCCCGGCGGAGCATCAAAACTCCTCTACAATTCCGCTGAGGTCCAAGCGCAGTTCCTCGCCGGCCACACCGAAATGTTCTTTTAGCTCTTCCATGCGCTCCTCAAGACGCATAAGCGTTAACCCGAGCCTTTCAATTTGCTCTGCTGTCAGATGTCCTCCCTCGACCCGGCGCAGCGCCTGCCGCTCAATAAGCTGACGGATCGCCTCGACGAGGCTGAGCACGAGCCGGGCGAGATCGTGCTGCACTGCGTTGGAATCGAGGTCCAACCGATGTCCCGGCAGACCGGCGCTTCCGCCGAGGTGCTGAAACCCGGCGATTTCTCCGGCCTCTGAACCGATGGCGTTCTCAGCTTTGTTGGCGCCCACCAAGGCCGCGAGTTCTGTCCTCTGCATCGAGAAGCTCCTTAAGAAATGCTGGGTAGCGCACCTGCCGTATCCGGGACGCTGACAAAGGAGTAGGGCGGCCAGGGCCCGGTAAGGAGAAAGTCAAGGCCCGGTTCGGATACGCGGAGCGCGGCCGCGACGTCCTGGAAGGCCTTTAGGCTCGCTCTTGGCAGGAGAAACGCCATGAAGACGCCTGTTGTGTCCGAAGGCGTCGCAAGCGCCCGCCATTCCACATGTGCCGCACCCAGAGCGAGCCGCTCAATAAGGAGATCCGCCAAATTACCTGCCTCGCGCCGGCCTGCCTGTCTTTGTGCGGCCAAGACGCATTTTTTGGCAAGATACCGGGAGCCCGGGCCGGAGCCCGCAATGAAGTTTTCAGCGCCGCTGGACGGCCGGGCCGGCTCCGGACGCCTAACCGCGCGGACGCTCACTTCAACCTGACCGCGCAAGCGCCGCAGATCGCTGGAATAGACATTATGCGAACGTTCGAGAAGCGTTTGCAGCTCTGTCAGCCCGGCCAACGCGGTACCAAAACGGACTGGCAGCACTGTATTGCTGACCGCAAAAGCCTCGACGGCGCCGAAATGCTCGCGCAAACGGCGTTCGCTCGCTTCCGGCCTGCCCTGCACTTGGCTCGTTACTGCCGCCATGCCATCGAACTGCACCATCTCAACCGCTTGACCTTCAAGCCCCAGCGGATGCGGCTCGGGCGGCTCAAGCGCGTCGGTTATCCCGTAGAGATAGAGCACCGGCTCTCTCCCGAAAGTTCCGTGCCGCCGCCTTGAGAAACCGTGCGGGAGACGCACTCATGGGGAGCAGACCTCAAGCGCGCCGCAGTCTCGACCGAGGCCGCCAGCACCTTCAAGCCCACATAAATCAGATCCACGCCGGCAATCGAGATCGTCAGATCGCCAGTGATCACGACCCCTTTGTTCAGCACCCTGTCGAGCAACTCCGAGAGCGCAAGATCGCTGCGGGCCGGCACGAGATCAGACATGGGCTGGTTTCCCGGACGGCAGCGAAACGAAATTGTAGGGCGGCCAGGGCCCCGTGAGCCTATCGCTCAGGCCCAGGCCGGAGAATGAGCCGCGCAAGGTCTCCAACGCGTTGTGAAACTTGGCTTCGTTGCCTGTTTCGACCAGATAGGCGGCGTTGAGCAGCATGACCTCCCCATTTCCGCAAGTGCTGGAAAGGCTGGGGTAGGTCCGGATGTGAAGGCTTTGCCGCGCCAGGGCATCGAGCGCTTGATGCACCTCGATCATACGGCCGGTGAGCATCCGCTGCGCCTCCGCCTCGACGGCCAATTTCAGCTTTTTGCGGATGAAGAACGCCTTACCGTCAGAGGCCGAAGCCAGCTCGTCCCGCACGGGCGCCAACGAAGGAGCGGATTGCGCAGCCTCCCGCGCAATGCTGGGATCACCAGACAGCTTCAGGCCCCATTCGCGGCATCCAGCCACCCGATCCAGCGTCTCTTCAAGCGTAGCCGCATTCTGCTCGATGAAGGCGCTGAGGGAGTCGAAGTCTTTAAGGATAGTTCCAAATTTCGAGGGAGCCAGAGGAATGCGGTCAGCCAGTTCGGCTACGACCTGATGGTGGGCCACAGCGCGGCTCCTGGCCCATTCGCGCTCGTCAGCCCCAACTTCCGGCGAAGCGGCCTCCCCTGGAAAAGCACTGACGATTGCCGCCAGCGTACGGAACTGCACAAGCTCAACCGGGCGGCCGGGCACTACCCCCTTGCAGGCGGCAAGCGGCAGGGTGCAATCGGAGCCGGATCGTGCTATGCCGTAGACATAGATGTGATCGTCCGCCGGGAGTACCGCCGCCGTCATGCCGCCCCCATCCTGGGTTCTTGGCGCGCATTGCTGCGCTGACCGGCGATCTCAAGAAGAACGGGCACGTCCGGACCTTCTACCGCCCCTGGACCTTGTTGAGATTTCGCGCAGGCTTGCAAAAGCCGGTACGCCTTGGTCAGTTCCTCCATGTGCTCGCCCGATCCGTTTCCGGCCACGGCCGAATCTGGGTGATGCTCGCGCGCGAGACGCCTGAAGGCGGATGTGACGTCCTTTGGGGTCAGAGCGCCGGTCAGCTCCAGCATCTGCCTGGCCTGGGCGATGGCCTGCGCCGATGGGAAGGTCACTTGCAAGGTGGCAAAGCTCGCTGGCGGCAAGGGGCCGACGCAGCGGAAGGTCAGGCGGCCTCCGAATTCCGTATCAAGGCGCTCAAGCGCGTCATCCAGCCCTTTGACATCCGCTTGGCCGATCAGCACGGCCAGATTAGCGGCCATGCGCTCATCCATCGAAGCGTTGAAAGCGATATTCAGGACCACCGGCCCGAGCGCCTCGCTGAGCCGCGCCTGCATGGCGGCCCGCCGGCGTTCCAGCGCCGATTTGACTGCCTGCCCGAGCCTCACGGCGGCGGCCTCGTTCCCGCCTTGCTGCGCGTCCTTCCGCGCTTCCGCGATGGCAGGCTCGGCTGCGATTTCCGCAAAAACCGCTTCCGGCTGCCACAGGACCACGATTTCCATCTGTGTGCAGCCGCTGAACTCGGCCAGCAGGCCTGAGAGCATGTCGCGCTGCTGCCGCAGGAGGCTCCGAATCGCGGATGCGCTGGGGGCAACCGTACCGAACTTTACCGGCAGCAGTGCCGCACTTGCCATCGCCGCCTCAAGCACCTCCTGGTGGCTGAGGAGCAGGCGCACGGCCTTTTCCCGCGAAAGTTCCTGAAAGCCGCCTTTGGGAGGCGCGCCGACGATGGCGCTAAGTCCGCCGTACTCCAGCGCAGTTACACCGCCCTCAACTCCACAGACTGGCGGGAGGGACAGCCCCGCCGCACCGGCAATGCCATAAAGATAAAGCGCTTCCGTCATCTTAATCCCGGCAGTTAAAGCCAATCCGTAGGGCCGCCGCTTCATCCTAGCACCGCGTCCGCGGGGGTGAACTCCGGTGGGGGTCTATGTAAGCTATTGTACTTACGTCAGAAATGGATTCCCGCCTTCGCGGGAATGATGCTCGCACATCAGTCTCATTCGTGTTGTCCCGCGATGCAGGCCAAGCCGTCGCGGAAATGCTGCATCCGGATCTTCAGCGCTGGTGCCGCGCCGGCACGCTCTTTGCCCTTGGGCTTGCCCCCGGCGGCAACGATCTCGCGGATGGCGCCAAAGGCCGCCTCGCGGCAGATCGCTTCGAGATCCGCGCCGGAGAGTCCTTCGCTCTCTGCCGCAATCGCCTTGAGGTCCACATCTGGGGCGAGCGGCATGCGCCGCGCATGCACGTTGAGGATGGCAAGGCGGCCTGCCTTGTCCGGCGTTTTCAACTCGATCAGTGAATCGAAGCGTCCCGGCCGCAGCAGCGCCGTATCGACCCGGTCCAGCCGGTTGGTCGCGGCGAGCACGAACACGCCCTTCAGCTCCTCGATGCCGTCAAGCTCGGTCAGCAACTGCGCCACGACGCGCTCGCTGACTTGGCTGGACGCCCCGCCGCCACGCTCGGGTGCCAGCGCGTCGATTTCGTCGAAAAAGATGATTGCGGGCGCAGCCTGACGCGCCTTGCGGAACACCTCGCGGACGGCGCGCTCGCTTTCGCCCGCCCACATGCTGACAAGCTGCGGGCCCTTGATGGCGATGAAATTGGCCTCGGTTTCGCCGGCGACGGCCTTGGCCAGCAAGGTCTTGCCCAAACCGGGGCCTCCATGCAGCACGATGCCGCGCGAGGGCCGCACGCCTGCGGCGGCGAACAGATCCTGGTACTGGATCGGCCAGAGCACGGCCTCGGACAGAAGAGCCTTCACGTCGTCCAGACCGCCAACGTCATCCCAGTGTACGTCCGGCACCTCGACCGCGATTTCGCGCAAGGCCGACGGCTGGATTTCGGTGAGGCAATCCTCGAAATCGGCCCGCTCAACCTTGAGCGCTTCGAGCTTCGCTGTGGGAATGCCGTCCTCGCCAGCGCCCAGCTCGGGCAAAAGCCGGCGTAGCGCGCTCATCGCCGCTTCCCGGCACAGCGCCGCCAGATCCGCGCCGGCGTAACCATGGGTACGCCGCGCCATGTCCTGAAGGCTCACCTCCTCGGCAAGCGGCATGCCGCGGCTATGGATTTCCAGGATTTCCAGGCGCCCCTCCCCGTCGGGCACGCCGATCTCGATCTCGCGGTCGAACCGGCCAGGCCGCCGCAGTGCCGGGTCCAGCTCGTCGGGCATGTTCGTCGCGGCGATCACCGTAATCTGCCCGCGCGCCTTCAGCCCATCCATCAGCGCCAGGAGCTGCGCGACAACCCGGCGTTCCACCTGCCGTTCGCCTGAAAGCGCGCCGCGCTTCGGTGCGATGGCGTCGATCTCATCGATAAAGATGATGGCGGGCGCGGCGGCCTCCGCCTCCTTGAACATGTTGCGCAGATGCGCTTCGCTCTGCCCGTAAAGCTTGTCGATGATCTCCGGGCCGTTAACGTGGAAGAACTGCACGCCGACCTCATGGGCGACAGCACGGGCGATCAGCGTCTTGCCAGTGCCGGGCGGGCCGTAAAGCAGCACGCCCTTCGGCGCCTCGATGCCGAGGTGCAAAAACACTTCCGGATGCTTGAGCGGCAGCTCGATCATCTCGCGCACGCGCCGCACCTGCCGCGAAAGCCCACCGATGTCCTCATAGGTGATGGCGCTTTCCCGCGCGCCCGCACCCTCGACGCGGATGACGGTGCCGGGTTCGATGACCACCGGCCCGGCCGGATCGGTTTTCGCCACGGTGTAGCTGTAAATCTGGGCGCCCACGGGGTTGATTCGCACGACGTCCTTCGTGACCACGGGTAAACCCTGAATGAGGCGGGCGAGATAACGCCGGTCGAGCTTGGGCCCCGCCGCGGCAACGCGGTCTGGCGTGAGCACCACCGTGCGTGCGGGGCCAGCCGCTGTCGCGTGCACCGTCACCTGCTGGCCGATGCTGACGCCGCTATTGGCGCGGACGATGCCATCCATCTGGATCTGGCTGGGCTTGCGTTCGTCCGTATGCGCTGGCATGACGCGGGCGGCGCTGCTGTGCTTGCCCGAGATTGCCACCACGTCGCCGGTTTCAACGCCCAGCGCCGCCATGTCCGAAGGATCGAGACGGACGATACCCCGGCCCACATCGCGCGACGGCGCTTCGGCCACCCGGAATGCCCCTTCCACCGGCGCCGCGACCTTAGAGCCCGCCGCGCGGGATGCTTTCGTTCTGTCGCTCACGCTGCTGCCCCCACCTGCGCTTCAAGGCGCTCAAGCCTTTCGAGTAGCACGCGGTTTTCCTGTTCCAGCTCCGTCGCCTTGATCGCCTTGGTGGTCAGCGTTGGATCTGCCTCCCACCAGTTGATGCCCATCTCTTTCGCCTTGTCGACCGAGGCGATGAGCAACCGCAGCTTGATGGTTAGAAGCTCGATGTCCACCAGCGAGATGCTGATATCGCCCGCGATAACGATGCCCTTGTCCAAGACGCGTTCAAGGATGTCGGCAAGGTTGGTTGTCTGAAGGGATTGGTTGACGTGGCTCATAGAGAATCCCCTATCTGGTCGCGAAGATAGCGGGGACCGCGGTGATACCGTTCGAGGTTGCCCTCGGCGTCGAGTTCCACCTCGTAAACGCCAAGCACATCGGTCGAATGAGGGATGCGCGAAAGCTCCACAAGGCTCACGGTGACATGCCAGCCCGTTTCATTCTTGTCGACGGCGGAAACGCTGTCGAACTTGAGGCTGGTAAGCTCGGCGAGTTGCTTGGCGGCCTCGCGTGCGGCCTGCGGCGCGGAAAAGCGGGGCTTCATCTGAAATACGCGGGTCTCGGGCGAGGACTTGTCACCGTTGTTGCCATCGCAAGTGGCTATTTGTCCGACCCGCTCTTGCGCCGCTTGCGTTGCAGCGAACTCGTCGGTGGCCAGTTTCATGAGCTGACTGATGTTGTGTTGCACGGCCCGGCTCGATTCTGGACCGGGATGTTCTCCCTCGCCGGTCTTCTTCCTGCTGCGGATGGATTTGGTCATCGGCTCACGGCCTCCGCTCTTCTACGGCTTTCTCTTAGTCTTTCCATAAGATCGTCTTCCGCCCGTTGATAGTCTTCCTCGCCGATTTCGCCCATGTCGTAGCTCAGCTCGAGCGTGGCCAAATCCTTGCGGATCTTGCCCTCGTCGTAGAGTTCGGCGTCGGCGCGCTCCGCTATCGTGCGCAACAGCCACATGGACATACGCAAGGGACCCGTCAGCGGAAATGAGAGAACTTCTGTCAGCATGGCCCCTACCTTAATTCCTGCGGTTAAAATTCAGCGCGCCCAGCGGGCAGCCGGTTAGCCCAGCGTGAGCTGCACAAAGTTATAAAGCGGAGCAGGACCGACGCATTTCAGCATCATGCGGCGGCCTTCCTCGCGGTCCAATGCGTTGAGGCTCTCCTCGAAAGCGGCTTGCTTGCTTTTCTTCACGAGCAGCGCGGCGTTAAGCGCCATGCGCTCGGTGGCCGCCTCGCGGATGCAAATGTCCTCCACGTGAGGCCGCAAGCGTGCCAGCATCTGCTCGCTTTCGCGCTCGCGCTTGGCAAGCAGCGCCTTCTCGGTGAGTTCACCGAGCTTGATGCGCTCCTTATAGGTGGAATCCGGATTGCGGCCGGCGATGCGATCGCGTAACCGGCGGATATCGTCGTTCCCGGCAACGATCTCCCGGTAAAGCACGTCCTCCCGCCAGAATGCCTTGACGCCCATCTCCACGCGTCCGGTCACATTGTCCAGGCGGGTAAGAAGCTCCTCATAGGCGGGTTTCAACAGCGCGTCGCACGCCGCTTCCTCCGAGGCCGAGATGCTGTTGAACTTCAGGGGCAGGATAGTGTGTTCTTTCATCACCTCTTCCAGAACCCGCATATGCGTGGTCATGTTCTGGCGGGTGCTGTCGTAGGATTTCTCGGACGTGTCGCTGACAACCGCGGCGAGTTCGCGAAAGTGAATTGTGTAAATGGGATAATGCGGTCCCACGACGCCAGGCACCTTGAAGGTCTGTGGCTTCTTGGCGCGTATCACGCAATAGAGATATTTCCGCACCTGATCCTGGCTGCCGGAGCCATTATCTGATTGCTTTGCCTGCCGTGCGCGCTGTTCACTGGTCATGCCGATTCCCCCACAGGCGCAAAGTCCACTTTGAAACTGGCGCCACGCTTGCGGAGCGCATCCGTTAGCGGCGTGCAGCTCTCTTGCATCCAGGTACACACGGCCTGCGCATCCAAATCGGGCTTGAGGGCGACATAGCGGGCGCAATAAATGTGGTAGAGCGCACCAGCCTCCGGCTCCACGTGGTGAAACACTTCCCTTTGGAGCAGGACATCCAGGGCGCTTGCGTTTGCGGCTTCGCCGGCCCGCGCGAAGGCCGAGCGTTCCAAGGCCATGCGGACATGCGCTTCTATCGACGCCATCGTCAGGATCAGTGCCAGGCCCGCCTCGCTCAGCCGCCTAGCATTCACCTCCAAGCGCAGCTTCTCCTCAAGCACCGTTCGCGCGGATAATCCCGCCCGGCCGCCGCTAATGCCGATACGATTTCAGGTGGAAGAGCGCCCGGCCGAAGCCGGCGCGCACGGCAAGCTCGTTGGCGAAAATTTCGTGGGGAGCGTGCAGGCAAAGCTCGTCTACCATGGTCCCGAGCGAATGGCGGAGTTGCTCTGCGCGGGCACCTGCGAAGCCGTCCGGCAGATTTTGCGGCTCGATGCAGGCTTTGAGGCCGCGCGCCGCCTGCGTCGTGGCGTTCTCCGACAGGGGATGAGCGTGCTCATGCGCCAGCAGCGCTTCAAGCGCCAGCTCGTCGTCCCACAGGCCGAGGCGGATCATCTGGTGGCGGTTCACAAAGATCGAGCATTCCGCCGGGTTCGCCAAATCGTAGACGTGAACCATCGGCTTCCGGTCCAGTTCCTCGATGTGCCGCGAGGCTTCGGCGCGCGTTTCTGCGAGCGCGCCGGGCTTGTGCTTGCGATGCGGTGCTGTGGCCGCGCGGATTTTCGCGGCCAGCGGCTGCAACGTCTCGAAGACGAATAGGTTGACCTGTTTATGCGGCCACGTGCCTTGGCGCTCGAAACCGCGCATCACCTTCTTCTCGATGGCGGCGAACGCCTCCAAGCCTGCGGCAGAATCGGAAACAACCTGTAGCTTGGTGCTTGCTGACCTTTGCCGCAGGACATGCGGGACCGCGCTCGCCATCAGAGAAGTGTCCTCCGTTAGATTTTGGCGAACCGCACCTCAAGCAACCCGTTGCGGTAGTTTTTGCGCAAGGGCTCCGGCTTGACTTTGGCAGGCAGTTCGACGGTCTTGGCGTAGCGGTGTACGCCCTTGGCTTCGATCGTCAGCGTGCTGCCTTCGACGGCGACAGCAATATCCGGCCCCGATGCGCCGGGCAGCTCCGCCACGACCAGGACTTCCTTGTCCTCGTCGAAAATGTCGACCAGCGGCTCGCGCACTTCGGTGACCTCCGGCCCCTTGGCAGTCGGATGGATGTTGCCGAAGGACTGGACGGTGGGCTTGCCGCCCACTCCCATCTTCACGCTTACCCCGTAGACGCCGCGCGCCTTCTCGCCGAGTCCCTTGACGTCGAACTCGCCCTGCTTCTGGTACTGGCCTTCCTCCATCTTCTGGGCAGCTTCGCCGAGCTGCTCCACCGCGCGGCCGATTATGCCGAACAGGTTTTCGAGCCCGAACAAACCGCCGGCAGCGGTGCTAGCCTTGGCGCCCGCCGAAAATTCGGGGGCAGGCCCAGCGGACTTCGGATGCGAAGGCCCGGCTGCGCTTTTGGGCGGGATGTTGCTCGGCCGTTTCGGCGTTTCGTTATGGTGCTTTCCAGGCATGATGCTTTCCTCTCAAAATGAATAGGCTACATCCGTGCGCCGCTTCGGCCGCACCATCACTGCCGCCACGGAGCGTGGCTTGTGGCTCGGCCGTTTCACGGGTGTAGCGGACTGAGCTTTTCTGAGGCTCTCGGCCGCGGCGGCGATTTGCGATTGCACCAGGCGCAGCCGGTGCTCGGTGATGGTTTTCTGCTTGGTCCAGACCTGGAGCTGCTTCTCCAGAAGGCTCTTCTGATGCTCCAGCCGGGCCAGCGCGTTGGCGCTCTGGGCGGCGGTCGCGTCACGCGACGGTACGGTCATCAAGCCCGGTAGATCGTTCACGCCGCGCAGATGCGCTTTCTTCGCCATCATATCCGTGCCCTCGCCGGTTTAGGCGCCGCAGCCCCGTTCATGGCACTGTTTGTCATGGAGAGGCGCTTGGCTTTCGGCGTGCTTTTCTGCACCGCCTTCACCGGCTGCCGCCCCGGCGCACCCGCGCAGTGCTCCTCGATGAAGGTGCGTAGCGCATTGCGGTTCACCGCCGACACATCCGCTTCGCCCGCATAAGTACATTTGCCTTCGAGCACATCGACGCAGAGCTGCACGAAAGCCTCGTCGCTGGCCAAGGGCTTGATCCCGTGAACAGCCATCATTTTCGCGATCACCACGCTGGCTCTGGGGCTCGGGATTTGCCGGTAAAGCCCTGAAGCGCGATAGGCGCGCACCAGCCGCACGACGGGAGCAACCGCCTCGGGCGCGAGACCGGAGGCGGCGGCCGAGATGCCGATCTCCGTGGCCTCGTCGAAATAGTCCATGTCGATTGTGATCATGCGGTCGTTCAAGGCATCCTGGGCGTTATGAATGCCGGCATATTCCTTCGGATTGCTCGTGAAGATGAGGCGGAAATCCGGATGCACGGGCACGTATTCGCCGCCGCCACCGCCGCCCCCTGGCAGCGCCAGCAGCCGCTCCTCAAGCACGCCAAGCAGCACGTTGTTGGCCTCGGGCCTGGACCGGGTGAACTCGTCGTAAATGAGCGTGTAGCCTTCGCGGCAAGCCAGCGTTAGCCGGCTGTCGCTCCATTCCTGATCGATGTTCTCTTCGTATTTGATGACGGTGTGGACGTAGCGGTCCACGACCTTCCTGCGGCGTAAGCGCGTCTGCCTGCCGATGAGGTCGGCCGTCTGGATGTCGATTCGTCGCCCGCCAAGAAAGTGACAGGCCTGCCAAGCCCTTCGGCGAGCCGGAAAGCGAGGGTTGTCTTGCCGGTTCCGCCGCCTGCGCAAATGCACAGCAAAACCAGCCTGCAGATAGGAAAGCGCCCGCTGGCTGAGCGCCTTTACCGCCGGGGTCTCGACGTATTCCTTGCCCGGGCTCAAGGCCAGCGTGGCAATCGCATCATCGCCCGCATAAGTTTTCTTGCTCATATCGTCCTTCTTTAGGTTTGCCCGGCGGCAAGAGGGCCCGGCCGGAATCCGTTTTTCTGACTGTATCTGCAAAAACTCATGTAACATTTGCCGGCGGCCGGCGATGTTAAGCCGCCTTAAAAAGAAACAAGCACTTCAAAGGGAAAACCCGTGCGCTCCTGCCCGCGAAAAGAGCAAGGAGCGGCACGGAGTTAAGCGGGTTTCCGCCTCAGCCATCAATGCGCCTGGCGCTTGGATGAGCGGGCGCCTGCCATGACCTTGACTGTCTTCTTGGCTTTGGCTTGCCGTGTGGCGGCCGCGGGCGAAGCCTTCGCCGGCGCCGCGGCGAGGCTGGCCCCTGCCTTGCGAGGCATGCTCTCTTGAGGCATGCTCTGCTTCTGGGGCTTTTCCACGCGGATCTGAGGCTGGCTTGCCCGGGCGCGCTTCGCTTTCTTGTTCATGCGTGCCGGCTCGGCAAGGCCCAGCTCCTGCCGGAATTGCTGGCGCTCTTGCGAGACTTTGTCTGCGAGGTCCGCCGTGAAGCTGCAAAGTTCACTGTGCAGCGCCTGCGTGTTCTTGCGCCGGCTGTCCGCCAGTTCCTCCAGTTGCTGCCGTTCATTTTCGCACAACGCATCATGCTCTTCAGCCCGCATATGCGCGAATTCAGGAGCCGCTTCGTGGCGCAGGCGGGAAATCTCCTGCAATCCCTCGTCTACGGTTGCGTGCAAATCCTCCGCGTAATCTTTAAGTTGTCCGCGGGTACTGTTCGTGGCTTCTTCCCGGTTCTGGCGCATCTCTGCCAGCATCTCCTGCACGGTCTGGCGCAGGTTCTTTATATAGCTCGTGGTTTCTTTGTGCCGCTCGCGGGCATTGGCCAGAAATTCGGCGTGGAAGCTTCCGAGAAGTGCACTGGTGTTCTGAAATATGCCGTGGACTGCCGCCCTGTTCGAACAGTTCGCGCCGGCGGCCTGGGCTTTGTGCGCTGAGGCGAAGTTTTGTGGCGCCTGCATGGTGGATGTTCCTTCCTGAAATGCAATCAAGGCGGTACGATCTGCGTTCAAGGCGGGCGACGCTGCAAAGAACGCCGGCCCGCCTTGTTAGCAAATGGCTTACGCCTCGGCTGCCTGAAGTGTAAGACCGACTGCCTCAGCGTATTTCAAATATGTGTCGACGCCGGCGATGACGATGCGGGCTTCGATCGCGAGCAGCTCGATACCGACGAGCGAAACGCGTGCCCATGCGTCAATGACGATACCCTTGTCAAGGATGCGGTCGACAACCTCTGCGAGGCTGCTCGAAGCCATGGTTTTTTCAACAGCCATTGTAAAGTCCTTTCATGTTGTGTCTGAACTCTGCGACAATGACTTCTACCATGACCGCCCAGCTACATAAATTCAGGATGTACACCTATTGTTATGGGTGCGTCCCTAGAAGCATTCATGGAGTCTTTACTTCCAGCATATATAAATCGTGAAAGAAGTATTTATGAAATGGTTTCAAAGGCTGTGCATTGGGCTGTATTGTTGCTTAGGCATCCCGATCCCGTACAAAGGTAGCCGAACTCGGAGGGGCTGCATTGAAATATGGGGCAGCACAGGGCCTCGCGCACAAGTTCAGGGATGGAGTGAACCTCCATTTTCGCCATAAGCTTGCTGCGGTACACTTCGATGGACTTAGCGCTGATGTTGAGCCTCGCGGCCATTTCCTTATTAGACTGGCCATCGAGCACGCCAGCCAGGACCTCGCGCTCCCGCGCCGAGAGCGTGGAAAGCCTCGCGCGGACAGCTGCGCATTTGTTCGCTTTATCGCAGCGCACGCGGTCCATGCGGATCCAGTTTTGCGCCAAGCGCAACAGCAGCTCGTCGTGTACCGGAGCCTCCAGGAACTCGGCGGCCCCGAGTTTCATCGCCTGCACTGCCGTTTTGACATCGCCATAGCCCGTCACCATGATAATGGGCGGCGGCACCTGCTGCTTTCGCAGCGTTGCCAGCAGTTCGAGGCCGGGCAGCTCTGGCATGCGCATGGCAGTAACTACGCAGCACGGCTTGGCGTGAGCGAACGCCTGCAAAAACTCCAGCGGCGAACGATGTACGCGCGGCTCAAGGTCAAGCGCAGCGAAAAGATGCGCTTTCTCCGCAAGAGCCCCTCCTTTATCGACAATATGCACAACCCCGTTTGCATTCATCGTACCCAATCTTCCTGCCACGGACTTCATGTGGCAAACGAGTAGCTCTGGCCGCTACGAACCCGCAGTAATTGGCTACATACGTTGGAACCTCCAACCTGGAGCGAAGCTTTACCGATGAGCGGGATGTGAAGGACCGGCTATTAGAGGCAGGCTGCTCTGTCTTTACCTTTCAGCGTTTTGTCAGCCCTGAAATGCCATAGTGAAACTGCGACCTACCCACTCGCCGTATGGAGCCCCTCGCCGCATTACCGGAAAAGGGCGAGGGTCTCCTGCTGCGACAGAGCTTGGCTCCAGGTCGGGGAGCCTCTTCAGCTCCGGTGCGTCGAAAGCAGGATGCTCGTCTCAGAGCTGGCGATGCCCTTCGTCTCGCGGATGCGGCGCAGCGCCTTGTCGAAGGCGTCGAGGCCATCCGTTTGCAGCTCCACCACCAGATCCCAGCGGCCGTTCGTGGTATGTACCGCCGCCACCTCGGGAAATCGTCTGAGTGCCCGCAGCACCGGCTCGGAGCGCTCGCCCTCGATCTCGACCATCATGATGGCGCGCACCCTGCCCGGCTCGGCCGCGGGGCTGGTCGTGACCGTGAAGCCCGCGATCGTCCCCTCCGCGATCAGCCGGTCCAGCCGCTTCTGAACCGTCGCGCGCGACACGCCAAGGATCGTTGCCAGCGAAGCCACTGGCAGCCTTGCATTTTTATGCAAAAGCTCAATGAGTTTCCGGTCCGTTCCGTCCATGTGCCAAGAGTGCAAAGTGCTAAGTTGGCGTAGCAATCTGCTCATCATATGGTGCGATTTGCGCAGGTTGCAAATTGTAACGCGCATGGAATTCAGGCGATACTTTCCTTAAGCTTCGCTCAAGGATCAGCCGGAACGGAACTATGCCGCACACGCCTACATTTTTAATGACAGACTCCAGCCACTTCGAGGTTTCATACAAGATTAACCCTTGGATGACGCCCGAGGCCTGGCGGACGAACGAGGCGCAGAACCGGGCCGCCGCGCGCGAGGCGCAAAGCCAGCTCGCCACCGCACTCAGGCATGCCGGCGCCCGCGTTACCGTCATGGAGGGCGTGCCGGGCCTGCCGGACATGGTGTTCCCCGCCAACGCCGCGGTGGTGCTCAACGGCCGCGCCATGATCGCGCGCTTCCGCTATCCCGAGCGGCAGGGCGAGGAGCGGCATTTCTTCAGCAAATTCATGCGCCTCCAGGATAGGGGGCTGCTCCGCGACGTGACGCGAGCGCCCAAGGGCTGCTGGCAGGAGGGGGCCGGCGATTGCATCTGGGACGCCTCGCGCCAGCTTTTCTGGGCGGGCTTCGGCCCCCGCTCGTCCTTCGAGGCGATTGCGGCAATCAAGGACTATTTCGGCGCGCCGGCCGTCCCGCTGGAACTGGTCTCCGGCCAGTATTATCATCTCGACACCTGCTTTGCGGCCTTGAGCGGCGGCGAAATCCTCTATTATCCGCCGGCCTTCTCGAAGATGTCGCTTGCCGCGATCCGCGACCGCGTGCCGGCGGATGCGCTCATTGAGGCGAGCGATGAGGATGCGGAGCGCTTCGCCGTGAACGCCATCAATATCGGCCGCGAGATCGTCATGGCCGAGCCCTCGCAGCGCCTCGCCGCCGTGCTCGCCGAGCGCGGCTACGGCATCGAGCCCGTGCATCTCGCCCCCTTCATCATGTCCGGCGGCGGCGCCTACTGCATGACGCTGCGCCTCGACCTCAAGAGCACGTCCCCGGACATTCCAAAAGGATAATGCACATGGCTTTCGACAGCTTCCAAAGCGCGCGCGCCTACTCCACCACCAGGGACTACATCGAGGCCGAGAACGAGTTCGGCGCCAGCAACTACAAGCCGCTGGACGTGGTCTTGAGCCGGGGCGAGGGCATCTGGGTCTGGGACGTCGAAGGCAAGCGCTATCTCGACTGCCTGGCCGGCTATTCCGCCATCAACCAGGGCCATTGCCATCCGAAAATCCGCGAAGCGATGGTGGCGCAGGCCTCGCGGCTGACGCTCACCTCGCGCGCCTTCCGCAACGACCAGTTCGCGCCCTTCTGCGAGGAGCTGTGCCGCCTCACACGCTCGCACATGGTACTGCCGATGAACACGGGCGCGGAGGCGGTGGAGACCGCGATCAAGGTCTCGCGCAAATGGGGCTACGAGGTGAAGGGCGTGCCCGGGGACCGCGCGGAGGTTATCGCTTTCGCCGGCAATTTCCACGGGCGCACCATTACGGTGATAAGCTTCTCGACCGACCCGGCGGCCAGGACCGGCTTCGGCCCCTACACGCCGGGCTTCAAGATCGTGCCCTTCGGCGACATCGCGGCGCTTGAAAAGGCGGTCACGCCCAACACCGTGGCGGTGCTGATGGAGCCGATTCAGGGCGAGTCCGGCGTCGTCATTCCGCCCCCCGGCTATGTGCGCGCCGCCCGCGAGCTGTGCACGCGCGAGCGGGTGATCTTCATCCTGGACGAAATCCAGACCGGGCTCGGCCGTACCGGCAAGCTGCTCGCCGAGGAGCACGAGGGCGTCGAGGCCGATATGACGCTGCTCGGCAAGGCGCTGTCGGGCGGCTTCTATCCAGTTTCCGCCGTGCTTTCGAGCGTGGAGAACCTCGGCGTCATCAAGCCCGGCGAGCATGGCAGCACGTTTGGCGGCAATCCGCTCGCGTGCGCCGTGGCTCGCGCCGCGCTGCGCGTGATCGCAGAGGAAGGCCTCATCGAAAACGCGGTGGAGCAGGGCGCGTATATGCTGGAAGGCTTGCGCGCCATCGCGGGGCCGGCGGTGAAGGAGGTGCGGGGGCGTGGGCTCATGCTCGCGGCCGAACTGCATCCGGATGCGGGCGGCGCGCGGCGCTATTGTGAGGCGCTGCAGCGGTGCGGCATCCTGTGCAAGGACGCGCATGAGCATACGATCCGCGCCTCCCCGCCGCTGGTGATTAAGCGGGAGGAGGTGGATTGGGCGCTGGGGCAGTTTGAGGCGGTGATTGGGGCGGCTTCGGCCAGCTGAGCCGTGGCATCCCAAGAGTTCCTATCCGCTCGCGGTAAGGTGTCGCTGCTGGAGCAAGCGCGCATTCCTGGCTTCGCCTGCGAACCCATGACTTTGGGCGATATTCTCGCCGCGTTAACCGGAAAAAGATTCCCCTGTGGGTCGCAAAGAGACGTTCGAGAAACTGGAAATAAATGGTAAACTACCCCAATAAGCGGAATTCGAGCAGCCGCTCCACCGCCGCGCATATGTGTTTTTTTGTTGCCTGCAACGGGACAACCGGACGAAGTACAGTGACCAGGCAAGCGCGCCGCCCCATAGTACGACGAGCGTGCTGAGATGGAGCCCAACCATGGCTGAGGCGAACACGGTTGAAGCAATCGTTGCCGAGGTGGCATTGCGATACGCGTCGCGCTCTTCAGCAACCCGTAAATGGGGGAGCTGGATCATTGAGGCCAACATCGTCAAGGACCTACGTCCCGGCCGCGACGGGGTAACGCTGCATACTGGAACGCCGAAGTTCAGGGGCGGCGCCAAGGTGCATGTTGTTGGCGTTTATTGGGGAACGGTGAGTTCGATCGTGGTTGCCGGCCGGCATCGCATGGACCACCAATTCCTCGGATGCGCGGTCGCACTTGAGTTGCTCGAAAAACTACGGCCGAAGGTCTTGTACAGCCCTGGCGTGGCTCGCGTGATCGCCCACGAGTTGGCAACTTCAAATGCCGCGCCAGATTGCTTCTATGCAACCCAGGAGGAAGCGGCTTGCGCCGTTGACCTGATTGAAGCTACGATCCAGTATGCGCGGGGACAGCGGAGTGCACCACCTGGAGATTCCTGATACAGTCTGCATTCGACCTCGTCCTCAAGGAAGGGCGCCAGCTCGGGAACGGTCGCTTACCACCCAATACGAGGCATTCGCGGGCATACCCCAAACTTCCGGAAATCGTGATGGGTTTCAGATGGCGGCCGGATGGCTGGGCGCGGGTCTTGCGCGGCCCGGCCGGCGTCTGAAAGCCCCCGGGGAAGGAAACCGCGGGCAACGGGGGATGCGCTATGGGGATTTATGCCCGCGGGTAGCCGGAGCTGTTGCGCACTTCGGCGCCTGTTGGTGTGCTGGGGAGCGGCAGACCGCCGGAGAACGGCTCAAAGCCCAGAGCCTGAGGGCTCGCCGGCCGTTGCAGACAGCTGACCAGAACGCTCCGCAGGCATGGCTCCGCTGGCGCGGCGTTGCGGCCGGCTGTCTGCAACGGCATTGGTGTCCAGGGCAGCATGGCAGACCTCATGACGTGTCGAACCAGATGACAGCGGGTGCTGGCGGCCGGTAGCGGGGCAGCGTGCCGCGCTCGAAGAACTCGATGATGGTCATGCGCCCGCCACAGCAGGGACAGGGCGGCAAGACGGTCTCTTCGGGCTCGTCCGGACTGGGAGCCGCGCTTGCCTCCGCAGACGGCGTTGCGCCGAGTAACTCCCGCAGCCGCGCGATATTGCCGGCACGGCTTGCGGAGGCAAACAGCCCGTAATGCCGGATGCGGTGGAAGCCTTTGGGCAGGATGTGCAGCATGAAGCGGCGAATGAACTCATCCGTTGCCAGCGTCATGACCTTGTACCGGGCCAGTCCGTCCGCGCGGTAATCCTTGTAGCGGAAGGTGACGCCGCGCCCGTCGTGGGCGATGAGCCTTCTGTTTGAGATCGCCACCCGGTGGGTGTAGCGCGAGAGGTAACTAAGCACGCCCTTTGCCCCCGCGAACGGCTCCTTGATGTAGACGAACCAGTTCTTCCAGCGCAGCGGTTTGAGTGCGGCGGCAAAGGCGGCCGGGGCCGCGAACTTGGCGAGGCTGCCCTTTAAGGTCAGAAGCCCCTTGTCATAGGCGGCGGCAAGTTTTTCCAGCATGAGCCGCCGGAACAGCCGCGACAGCACCCGGACCGGCAGGAAGAAGCGGCGGCGACGGCCCCGGCAGGGCACGAAGCGTTCCCCATCAAGCGACAGCCCGCCGCCGGGCACGATCATATGCACATGCGGATGGTGGGTGAGCGCCGAGCCCCAGGTATGGAGCACGGCGGTCATGCCGATACGGGCGCCCAGATGCTTGGGATCGGCGGCGATGGTGAGCATGGTCCCGGACGCCGCCTTGAACAGGAGGCCGTAGACCAGGGCCTTGTTCTGCCAGGCGATGGCGCCAATCGCCGGGGGCAGCGTGAACACCACATGGTAATAAGGCAGCGGCAGAAGATCTGCCTCGCGCTCCGCGAGCCACACCCGAGCCGCGGCCCCCTGGCACTTGGGACAATGCCGGTTACCACATGAGTTGTAGCTGATGACGGTGTGGCCGCAGTCCCCGCAGCGCGCAACATGGCCGCCAAGCTCCGCCGTGCGGCAGGCTTCGATGGCGGCCATTGCTTTGAGCTGGCCGAGGCTTAAATGCCCGGCGTTGGCCTTGCGCCAGGCAGCCCCGTGGCCGCGGAAGATGTCCGCAACCTCAAGCGCGGGACGCGGCATGAGCCAAGACGGCTCAGGCCTTGGGCTCGCCCTTCTTTGCGCTACCGCGCTTGGCGCTATTCGAGCGCTCGCCCTTCTTCGTCTCGATCAGGCTGAGCCGGTCCAAGGGGCTCATGACCTTACGGATCGTGGTGGTGGCCACCCGCGTATAAAGCGCCGTCGTATTAAGCTTCGCGTGTCCGAGCAAAACTTGAATCACGCGAATATCGATATCCTGCTCCAGAAGGTGGGTCGCAAAGCTATGCCGCAGCGTATGCAGCGAAACGCGCTTGCCGATCTCCGCCAGCTGCGCCGCTGCATGGCAGGCGCGGTTGAGCTGGCGCGTGGTCAGCGGGTTGACCGGGTTCTGGCCTGGAAACAGCCAGGCGGCCGGCCTGCCGATGCGGTACCACTCGCGCAAGATGTCGAGCAGCAAGGGGGAAAGCATGGCAAGGCGGTCCTTGCGCCCCTTGCCCTGCTCGACACGCAGCAGCATCCGGCCGCTGTCGATATCGGAGACCTTCAGCGACAGGACCTCGGAGGCCCTGAGCCCAGCACCGTAGGCGACGCTCAGCGCAGCCTTGTACTTGGCCCCCGGAGCGGCATCGAGCAGCCGGGCGACTTCCTCTTGGGTAAGGATGGTAGGCAGCCTTGGGGATTCATAGACGTGGAACAGGCACTTCAGCAGGTCTGCTCTGTCTAGCGTGATCCCGAAGAAGAACCGCAGCGCCGACATATACGCGTTCACGCTGGAGGCCCCGAGCGGGCTCTCCACCAGGTGAATGCGGTAAAGTCGCAGGTCTTCCGCCGTCGCGGTGTCCGGAGACCTGCCGATGAACGCCGCAAGGCTCCTGACGCAGCGGATGTAGTTCTTCTGGGCCTTCTCTCCAATACGACGGGAAGTCATGTCGCCAATCATGCGCTGGCGGAGCGGACTGATACTCATACGCAACTCCTCTTGTGAGTGAGACTGACGTCCCATTCTCAATCGAAGCTGCCGGCTTGCATTGATGATTTAGAAAAAAATACTGCCCGTGAGGCAGCAACCTACCGCGAGAGCGGTTTCGTTCTTCGGCCTTTCACGCCGGTGATCGGCAAAGCTGGGCCCGACGGCGCGGGCGCATCGGCGTTTCGCTGAGCCGCGTGTCGGGAACCGTAATCGCGCATGACTGAGTTTCATGACTCTATACCTGCTTTTTCCACATCCGCCCAAAAACTGGACGCCCCATCGCCTGGGACGTATGCTTGTCTGTGTTCTTGTTTTATTCTAGCGGAACTTGCGCGGACCTTGGCGCGTCGTATTTTGCTAGCCGGGCGCGAATCTTTTTCAACGGTTCCGTCAAAGTTGTGTAGAACTTTCATGTTCTGGTTGTGTTCCAGCCAGTCCGGCGCAATCCTTCGGCCATCTGCGGAACGCTTCAACGCAACCGGATATAGCGCCGGGATACCTGCGGAGCTGATTGAAAAGTTGGTCATATGGCAGCGCCATGCACAGCGGGGCATATGGGTGCGCCATTCAGGGACATGAAAAGCCAGTTCGCGATGGCCGCCATGCCCCCAGTAAGAGACGGTGCCGCCAGTGGCCGGGAAGTCCGTTCCGGCCCGTAGGCAACATCAGTCCCCGTACAATTTCATGACCGTCCACATAGGCAGAACCAAGCGCATGGACTCGGGTAGCCGCGCAAAGCCGTGTGCCTCATAAAAGGCGGCGGCGCGCTCGCTGATTGCGTCCACGACCACCATCGAGGAGCCCACGGTGCTGGCCGCCGCGCAACCGCTAGCCGCCCGATCGGCGTCGTGCTCACAAGCGGATAGCGCGGTATATACTCGCGCGCCTCAAGCGGCACCTCACCCTGCGCGAGCGCGGCGGCGCTCAAGGCGGGCGGCGCGCTCGATGAGCTGCTTGGTCTGCTGGCCGGCGCGAAAGCCCAGGCGCTCGGCGCGGGCGTGCGCTGTTTCACACAGTGTTTCGCAGTCTTGGAGAGTAGGCCGCGGGGATTTCACCCGCAGCCTCTCGCAGAACGGTGCGTGAACCTCTCAGCTCACACCGCTCCCATCAAGCAGACACACCCGCCGTCCTAAGTTTCCAGTGTGCGAAGAGCTTCGGGCATTTCCGGGAGACTTCCTCCATGAAGAGCCTCGCCTGCCTCCAGCTTCCCCGGAACCGCTTGTACTTCCTCTTCGCCCAGGCAATCAGCAACTTGTCGATATGCCTGTATAGCGGATACAAAGCCGAAGGCTGGAACCGCCCATAATACCCAATCCATCCACGCAGGAGTGGATTGAGCTTCAAGGCAATATCCTGAAGGCTGAGATCCGTTCGATTCCGGTAGTTCAAGCGGCGCGCCTTCTGGCGCATCGCCGTAAGAGCCGCCCGGCTGACCGCCGCCGTGAAGCTTGCAAACAGTTTACCTGCCTGGCTGTTCTTCACGTAGCGCTGCCGGAACTCATAGCCAAGGAAGATAAACTTGGTATGATCGTGTGTCCCGGCCCGGTTCGCATCTTTGCAGTAGACAATCTTGGTCTTTGCTGGATGCATCGTAAGGCCGCACGCCGCGAACCGCACTTCCAGCGCAGCCCTAATCGCTTGCGCCTCCTTCATGCTCTCGCAATGCACGAGCCCGTCATCCGCATACCGGCACCATGGAGCATTGGGATAGGTTCGCGTCATCCAGACGTCGAATGTATAGTGCAAGAAGAGATTGGCCAGCAACGGGCTGACGACCCCGCCCTGCGGCGTTCCCCGCGTGCGTTGCACAAGGGTTCCATCCGCAAGCTGCAAGGGAGCCGTTAGCCACCGCTTAATATAGAGCCTCACCCATTTGCAATCCGTGTGCTTATCCAGTGCCTTCAGCAGCAGCCCATGCTCGATGTTGTCGAACAGAGCCCTGATGTCGAACTCCAGAACCCAGTCATACTTCCAGCAACGCTTGCGCGTTACGCCTACGGCGTCCAGCGCGGATTTCTCCGGCCGGTAGCCATAGGAATCCGGAAGAAAGATAGGCTCCAGAATTGGCTCAAGCACCATCTTGACCACCATCTGAGCTACCCGGTCTGAAACCGTGGGCACGCCAAGCACTCTTTCCCCGCCACTCTTCTTCGGAATGGCAACCGCCTTGACCGGCGGCGGAAAGTAAGTCCCGGACGACATGCAATTCCAGATCTTGTAAAGATTGTCCTTACGCTTCGATTCGAATTGCCTGATCGTCTCCTTATCAATTCCGGCACCCCCCGCGTTGTGCTTGACAGCACGGAAGGCCGCAGCAACCAGTTTCTTTGGGATATCGAATGGTCTTGCCGCACTCATACGCCTCCTCCTGTTTCCAGTTGGACGCAAAATGCAGCCGCTTGACCCAGCCCCTTTGCTCCGACCGCATTACCGGCCTTCATCGCTCGTACGGGCTGGTCCGCCCCAGGTCTCAGCATCGGTACGCTCGCCTCGTGGCTTTCACCATTTGAACTTCTCCCTTGGCATCCGAGCCCTGGTTCCCGTAGTTCCGCACAAGAGCCTGGACCGGGTTCACGCCCCCTATACGCCGGCTGCCGCACGCCCAGTAACCAAGTCCCCGGCGCACTTATCCCGGAAAGTTCGTTCGCCCCCCGGTTCTGGCAGCACTTCACACTATCGGCGCGTCATCGAAGGGTTTGCTTTCGCTCGTCTCCCCGGACCGTACCTGCCCGGAGCTACCGCTCCCGGCTTTGACTCCAACGCTCACCACCACGGCTTTTGACCGCAGCAGCTTGGAGTGGTTTGAAGCCCGCTCTTGGAAGCTGGCTTCGAAGGACCTGCCTTCATCTCTCACGCAGCTTCTGCACGCTCAGTCAGCTTCTCATTCTGAAACCTCCTGGATGCGTGCCGCTACGGCACACAACAAACCGTGCAATTTCCGTAGGCGGCTATCATGGTTAATTCGAGTGTGGTAAACGCCAAGTCCGCGCGCTTTCTTTCACCGCATTTTTGCTACTTTTTACTCGTTTTTGCGCGCTTTTTACGTTTAAAAAATCCCGTTAAATATGAGCGAATATTTGATATTAACCAGGCCTATTCTCACGCGCCGCAGCACCAAGCACTCCGGCGAAGTGTTTTCTGCGGTATTACAATAACTTAGGGCACGCGATCGCTTAACGCATATTCAAGACTTTTCTGCTAAATTACTTCAAGATCGAAGAGCGCCCTTCGTGTCGCCAAAAACTGGCCTCCGGGGCGGCCAGGAGGGTTAACATGGCGTTATATCGAAGCTTGGAGCAGCCATCGCCCAGGGGGCTTCGCTTCCGCCGAACGGTGGCTTCGAGCGCCGCTGCAACGCCCGCTGCCGGCGCTGTCGCGCATCCGGAGTTGAAAGTTGACAACCCGCGCCGTTTCTCCGATAAACCAAAATCAGGCCGAATACCGGTTATTCGCGCTACCCCAGGCTATTTCTCCCGTTTTGAGAGAGCAAAGTCCGCCACTGCGGCGCCGATGGGTGCGCTTTAGAAAACGATAGAGGACTCCATGTACGCGGTCATTCGCACGGGGGGCAAGCAATATAAGGTTGCCCCGGAAGACGTGCTCCAGATTGAGAAGATCGAAGGTGCTGCGGGCGACGCCGTGCAGTTTCCCGATGTGCTGATGATTGCCGGCGAGGGCGAGCCAACGGTTGGCGCGCCGCTGATCGCGGGCGCAGCCGTTTCGGCCGAGGTGGTCGAGCAGGGCCGCGGCCCCAAGGTCATCATCTTCAAGAAGCGCCGCCGTCAGAATTACCGCCGCAAGCGCGGCCATCGCCAGGATCTGACCACGGTGCGCATCCTGGATATCCTCAGAGATGTGAAGGTTGCCGCGCCCGCGGTGGAAGCCAAGGCTCCGGCTCCGGAAGCCGAGGTCAAGAAGCCCAAGGCCGCCAAGCCGGAGGCCGGGGAAGGCGCCGAGGCCACGCCCGCCGCCCCCAAGAAGCCGCGCGCCAAGAAGGCCGAGTAGCACTTAAGTTTCAAGGATTTAAAGGCGAACGATCATGGCACACAAAAAGGCAGGCGGCTCATCCCGCAACGGACGCGATACCGCGGGAAGGCGGCTCGGGCTCAAGAAATCCGGCGGCCAGCAGGTTGCTCCGGGCAACATCATCCTGCGCCAGCGCGGCACGCAGTGGCACCCCGGCGCCGGCGTCGGCATGGGCAAGGACCACACGATTTTCGCGGTGCGCGTGGGCGTGGTGGAGTTCAAGGCCAAGAGCGGCGGCAGGACCTACGTCTCCGTCATCGGCGCCGGCTCGTCCAACTGACGCTATCCGCAACGGCTGAGGGATGAGGAGCGGCCATAAGACGCAACCCCTCACCCCAACCCTCTCCCTATGGGAGAGGGAGTTCCGGCATGCCCGTTGAGAGGCCGTCTCGCCTTAAGTAACGGACACAAGCCATATCACCCGGGGGGAAGCGGCTGTCCGAGCCGGCCGGCGGCATCTTGGATGTATTGCCACGCCACGCGCCCCGACCGCGAGCCGCGCGTCATGGCCCATTCTAGCGCCCCAGCGCGCAACTGCTCCACCGGCAGGACAAGCCCATAATGGTCCGCATAACCCTGCACCATGTCGAGGTAATCGGCTTGGCTGCAGTTGTGGAAGCCGATCCAGAGCCCGAACCTGTCCGATAGCGAAACCTTCTCCTCAACCGCCTCGCCGGGATTGATCGCAGTCGCACGCTCATTGTCCATCATCTCGCGCGGCATCAGATGGCGGCGGTTCGAGGTGGCGTAGAACACCACATTCTGCGGCCGGCCCTCGATGCCACCCTCCAGCACCGCCTTTAGCGACTTGTAGGATGTGTCCTCCGCATCGAAGGAGAGGTCGTCGCAGAACAGGATGAAACGCTCGGGCCGCCCGCGCAGGTGCGAGAGGCAGCGCGGCAGGCTCGCAATGTCCTCGCGGTGGATCTCGATAAGTTTCAGCCGGTTACCCGCTGCGGCGCTTTGCCTCGCCGCCGCCTCCGCATGCACCGCCTTGACGAGCGAGCTTTTGCCCATGCCGCGCGCGCCCCAGAGCAGCGCATTGTTCGCAGGCAACCCTCGCGCGAAATTCTCTGTGTTGGCGAGCAGCGTGTCGCGCATCCGGTCCACGGATTTGAGCAGCGCTATAGGCATGCGGTTGACATGCGCCACATGGGAAAAGCGGTTCTCCTCGGCCTGCCAGATAAATGCATCCGCCGCGGCGAAATCCGGTACCGGCGGAGGCGGCGGCGACAGGCGCTCAAGCGCTTCGGCAATGCGGAGAAGGGCGGCATCGAGTGCTGGCGGAAGTTTTGTCATGGAAGCAGTCTGAGCTGGCTCAAGAAGTATGCGCGCAAAAGTGGCGGGAAGGCTGGAATGAGCGCGCACTATGCGTTATTTTACCATGCGTGCAAACGCACATTCCCGAAAAGTTGCGAACTTCAAGCAAGCCGCTATAAGACTAGGCACGCATACGTCCGCGCCGCTATCCCCGGCGTGCAACCCTTTTCCGCACAGAACGGTGACTTTCGATGATTACTCCTGCATTCGCCCAGACGGCCGGCGCTGGCGGCGGCGATATCGTCAGCTTCCTCTTCCCGATGGTTTTTGTCTTCGGGATCTTCTACCTGATGGTCTTCCGGCCGCAGCAGAAGAAGGTTAAGGACCATCAGGCGCTGATCGACGCGGTGAAGCGCGGCGACACGGTGGTGACGGCCGGCGGCATCATCGGCAAGGTTATCCGGGTTGGAACCGACAACGAGGTGCGGGTTGAGATCGCCGAGGGCGTGCAGGTGCGGGTGCTCAAGAGCACGCTGACCGATGTCAAGGGCCGTGGCGAGCCCATCAAGGAGAAGGCCGAGGCGGCGAGCGGAGAAGGCGGCAAGCAAGCCTGACGCCCGCCTCAAGCTTCGCGCGCCGGGCGCCCGCCCGGTGCGCAAGGAACCCAATTCCGATGCTAGGACTTACCTCATATTTCTCGCGTTTGCGCGCGGCACGGGCGGCGCTGATGCCTTCCGTGGCCGTGGCGCTCGGCCTGATGGGGGTGTCCCCGGCAACCGCTGACGACGGAGCCGCGCGCGGCTCCAGCTCGCGCACGGGCACGGTGTTGCGCTACCGGATCGATGTGGCGCAGTTCCGGAACCGCTGGCTGCAATCCATCCAGACGGATGCGCGGCGCATCCTGAAGGACGGGAAAATAGGTCACGATGGCGCGCGGATCGCCGAAAATCAGGTGCGCGTGACCCTGCGCGACGCAGGCAAGATGGACCAGGCCGTTCGGCGGCTCAAGACGCTTGCCGTGCCATCCACCTCCTGGCTGTTCCGTACCAGCTACGATTTGACGGTCAGCCCCGGAGAGAATGGGCTCATCGTTATAGAGCCTACGCCGGAGGGCTTGCGCACGCGGGAGGAAAGTACACTCCCCCGGTCCATGGAGGTGGTCCGCCACCGCGTGGACCCCGAAGGTAACGCGGGCGCAAGCGTGACTGCCGAGGGGAAGGACGGGATTACGGTCCAGTTCGCTGGGCTCGATGCGGCTGAGGTAAAGGCACGCATCGCCAGCTCCGCCATGATGACCTTCCAGTTGGTGGATGACAGCATGTCGCCGGAGGTAGCGCAGGCCAACGGTATTCCGCCAGGGGATGAACTTCTGCCGGACGGAGAGCACCCGGACCGCCTGTTGCTCCTTTATAAGGAAGCCGCCGTCACCAGCGGCGATCTTCAGGAAGCCAGCGCCTCTCTCGATGAGGTGCATCGGCTGACCATCAATTTTGAGCTATCGGTGCGCGGTACCGCGGCGTTCGCGCGCGTCACCAGTGAGAACATCGGCAAGCGCTTCGCAATCGTTCTCGGCGGCAAGGTCTTCTCAGCGCCGGTTGTCCGCTCGGAAATCCCTGGCGGACACGGTCAAATCACCGGCCATTTCAGTGCGGCGGAAGCCAGCCGGATGTCGCTTCTACTACGCTCCGGGGCGCTTCCCGTGCCGCTTTCGCTTGTCGAGGAGCGCACGATTGAGCTAACTGGCCGCAGGCGCGAGTGAACCCGGCAGCCGCCAAGGAATGAAACCGCGCGGGCGGTAAGAGAAACGGAAAAGCGCCCCGGCTCAAGCAAAAGCCAGGCAGGCGCTCCGGTTCGAAGGCCCGCGATGCAAACATCGCATAAAGGACCCAATTTCGATGTTAGGATTTACCCTACATTTTTCGCGCTGGGGAGCGGCGCTGGTGCTGTTCATATCGATAGCGTCCGTCGTGTTCGCCTTGCCGAACGTGATCCCGCTTTCGACCTATGAGAACCTGCCCTCCTGGTTGCAACTCCCGCGCATGCCGCTGGGCCTGGACCTTCGCGGCGGCACCCACCTGCTCTATTCCATCGACACCGCCCAGCTCAAGAAGGACTGGCTGCAAACGCTGCAAACCGATGCGCGGCATGCGCTGAGCGAGGAGAAGATCGGCCACAGCGGCGTGGTGATCGCTAGCGGCCAGGTGCGCGTGACCCTGAAAGACCCAGCCAGGCTCGCAGACGCGCTGGCCCGGCTCAAGAAGCTTGCGCAGCCGGTATCGCCATCGATGCTCACCGGACGGGGCGGCGGCGGGCTCGATTTGACGGTCGCGGCCACAGAAAGCGGCGCGATCACCATCGAGCCGACGCAGGCTGGCATCCTGCACCGTGTTGAGAGCGCGATCTCGCGTTCGATAGAGGTCATCCGCCGCCGCATCGATCCCGACGGTACCACCGAGGCGACGATCCAGGCGGAGGGCCAGGACCGCATCCTGATCCAGGTTCCCGGCCTCGCCCCGGGCGAGGTTAAGGCGCGCGTGGGCACCACCGCCAAGCTGACCTTCCAACTCGTCGACCAGAGCGAGTCCGTGGAAACGGCACAGGCCAACGGCGTGCCGCCTGAAGATCAACTCCTGCCCGACACCGAGCATCCTGGAAGCTTCATCCTGGTGCACAAGGAAGTGCTCGTGGCCGGCGACGATATTGTCGATGCGCGCGCGGGCTATGACAGCACCTCCGGCGGACTCGGTCAGCGCGCCGTTACGTTCGAGCTGAACAGCCGCGGCGCGGTCGCTTTCGCCCGCGTCACCCGGGAGAACATCGGCAAGCGCTTCGCCATCGTGCTAGATAACAAGGTGATGTCGGCCCCGGTGATCCGCTCCGAAATTCCAGGCGGGCACGGCCAGATCACAGGCAGTTTCAGCCTGGACGAGGTGAACCGGCTCTCGCTCCTCCTGCGCTCCGGCGCGCTGCCGGCCTCGCTGGCCATTATCGAGGAGCGGTCGGTCGGTCCAAGCCTTGGCGCCAACTCGATTGAGAAGGGCAAAACCGCTACCATTGTGGGCTTCATCGCGGTCTCGGGCCTGATGATCGCGGGCTACGGCCTGTTCGGGCTGTTCTCGGTCATTGCGCTTGTTATCAACATCGCGATCGTCGTCGCCTGCCTGTCGCTGTTCCATGCCACGCTGACGCTGCCGGGCATCGCGGGCATCGTGCTGACCATGGGCGTGGCGGTGGACGCCAACGTTCTGATCTACGAGCGCATACGCGAGGAGCTGAGAGGCGGAAGGGGGATCGTCGGGTCAATCGAGGCCGGGTTCGACCGGGCCTATGCGACCATTATCAACTCGCATTTGACTGGGCTTCTAGCCGCGCTGATCCTCTACGCCTTCGGCTCCGGCACGATCCGAGGCTTCGCCGTGACCTTGTCGTTCGGCATTGTCAGCTCGCTTTTCACCGCCATCACGGTCACGCGCCTGATGGTTTCGACATGGCTGCGCGAAACGCGGCCCACTGTCCTCGAAATTTAGCCCACGGATTTAAGCCATGAAGCTGAAGCCGCTATTCCGCCTGTCGCAGAAGACGAACTATCACTTTGTGAAGTATTTCAAGCTCTGCCTCGGGCTATCGATTGCCGCCATCCTTGGCACAATCGCACTCCTGTCGACCTCCGGCTTAAATTTCGGTATCGATTTCAAGGGCGGGACGCTGATCCAGATCCAGACGCCCACCGCAACCGATGCCGGCCATCTCAGGACTACGCTCTCGCATTTGGGGCTGGGCGAAATCCAGCTCCAGGCTTTCGGCACTGACAACGAGTTCCTGATCCGCTTCCCCGAGCAGCCAGGCGGCCCGGACGCGCAAAAGGTCGCAGCCGAGAAGGTGCTGGCGGCTGTGCCCGCGGGCAGCAAGGAGCTTAGGCGCGAGCAGGTCGGCAGCACCGTCTCGAAGGAGCTCATTACCGCGGCGATCTGGGCGCTGGTATTCACCAATCTGGGCATCTTCATCTATGTGTGGTTCCGCTTCGAATGGCAGTTCGCCATCGGCGCGATTGTGTCGCTGATCCACGACGTGATGTTTACGCTCGGGGTGTTCGCGCTCTTCCGCCTCGATTTCGATTTGACCATCGTGGCGGCACTCTTGACTATCCTGGGCTATTCGATCAACGACACGGTGGTCATTTACGACCGGATACGCGAGAACCTTAGGCGCTATAAGCGCATGCCGCTCAACGATCTGCTCGACCTTTCGGTCAACGAGACCATGTCGCGCACGATCATGACGGTCGGCACAGTGTTCATGGCGCTGCTCGCCCTCTACCTCTTCGGCGGCGAGGTGATCCGCGGCTTTACCTTCGCGATGCTTTTCGGCGTTTTGGTCGGCACCTATTCGTCGGTGTATATCGCCGCGCCCTTCCTGATCATAATTGGCGTGAAGCGCGATTGGAGCGGCGAAAAGGCCAATGCCGGCCAGAAGAACGCTGCCGCACCTGCCGCCGCCAAGGCCAAGGAGGCACTTCCGTTCGAGGATGAGGACGAGGCAGAAGAAGCCGCAATGCCCGCGTCGCAGGCCGAGGCCTCGAAGGCGGCTTTGGCGGCAGTGAGCGCCCGGAAGGGTGGCGGACAAAGGCAGTCGCCGGGGCGCGCGAAAGGCCAGCCGCGCGGACGCTCCAAGAAACGCGGTTGAGTCCGGGGCATTTGAGGGGACATATACCGGAGCGTATTGAGTGTGGCCTACCCCTCATCCTGTCCCTCTCCCGCAAGGGGAGAAGGAACCCTCGAATTATCCGCTGCGTGAGGGACACGGTACAGAACCATCTCCCCATCCGCACCCGCTTGCGGGTGCGGCATCAAAAAGTGGCAAGCTCGCCAAGGCGAGCTTGCTGGGAGAGGGTGGCCGCGAAGCGGCCGGGTGAGGGGGCGTCGCCGCCATGAGTGAAGTTCAACCGGCTGTGGAGGGCGAGGTCCGGCTTGAAGACGAGACCGCGGCCAGCCTTGTTAAGGCCCGCGACCGGGAGCGCTATTGGGCCGCGCTGTTTGCCCCGGCGGCGGTGCAGCAGGGGCTATTTGCGCTATACGCCTTCAACGCCGAGCTGACGCATATCGCGTTGGCGGCGCGCGAGCCGATGGTGGCGCAAATCCGCCTGCAATGGTGGCGCGACGCCATCGATCTGGCCGCGCCCGGCATGAGGACAGGCAATCCGCTGGCCGATGCGCTGTCGGGCGCAATCCTGGCCTATGATCTGCCGCGCGACCGGCTCGCCGCCATGGCTGCCGCGCGCATCCCTGAAGTCACTGGCGATCCTCCGGCCAGCTTGGCGGACCTGCGCGCCGCCCTACAGGAAAGCGAAGGGGCCGTATTCGAGCTTGCCGCCGCGATCCTTGGCGATACCAGCGATGCCGCGAAGGAGGCTGCCCGGCACGCGGGTCTAGCCTATGGGCTCATGCAGCGCCTGCGCACGCTCGCGCTCCAGGCCTCGCGGCGCAGGCTGCTCCTGCCTCCGTCCCATCTTGAGAGCCGGGGCGCCGATGTGGATTGGCTCTATGCGGGCAAGCCGAGTGCTGCGCTTGCCGCCGCTCTGGCCGATTTCAGGGACGAGGCAGCGCGCGAGTTGCGGCAGTTCCGGGAACTGAGGGCCACGCTCGATCGGGCCGCGTGGCCAGCCTTCCTTCCGCTGGCCCTCGTTGAGCCCTATCTCAAGGCGATGGCCGCGCACTCTTTCGAACCCTTGCAAACCGTCGCAACGCTCAATCCCTTGCGCCAGTACTGGCGGATTTGGCGCGCGGCGCTGCTGCGGGCAGTCTAGGCTATTACAGGCGGTGCGATGAGACCTACCCAACCGGCCATCAGGAAGCGCTTTTATCAGTCCGCAAGCGTCGCGGAGCGGGATGACGGCGGCTTCGGCGTGCTGCTCGACGGCCGGGCGGTCAAGACGCCGGCAGGCAGGCCGCTGGCGGTGCCTGGGCGCGGGCTTGCCGAGGCAATCGCGGCCGAATGGAACGCGCAAGGCGAGACCATCGCGCCCGCAAGCCTGCCGCTGACCAAGCTTGCGAACACCGCCATAGATGGCGTTGCGGAGAGGGAAGGGGAGGTAGCGGACGATATCCTGAAGTATGCCACGGCCGACCTCGTTTGCTACCGGGCGGAATGTCCAGCCGCGCTAGTTGCGGTTCAGGCCGCGGCCTGGGACCCCATTTTGAGCTGGGTTGCGGCCAAGCACGGCGTCCAGTTTCTGACCTCCGCCGGAATCGCGCATGTCGCGCAGCCGGCAGCTTCCCTTTCGGCACTGAGCGCTGCCGTGGCGGCCTTGAACGCCTTCCAACTCACGGCGCTTCATGTCATGACCTCGCTGACTGGCTCCGCGCTTATCGCGCTGGCACACACTGCGGGAGAGCTGGACACCGCCGCCGCCTGGGCTGCGGCGCATACGGACGAGAACTGGCAGGCTGCGCGTTGGGGCGAGGACTTTGAAGCTGCTCAGCGCATGAAAGCGCGGCTGACCGAATTCGAATTTGCCTCGCGCTTCTTCCATCTCTCATAGGTTGCGAGCGCTGTCCTAAATGCGGCGCAGGAAAGCCGCGCCTCTGTTAATTTTCCGCCAGAATCAGTCTGCACACACCCAAGTCGCACACTACCTGCGGTAGTATTGCGTTGCTGGTGCATAGTATTGGTTGTGTTAAATGCGGCGATATTTAGTATACAAAGAGTAGCGTCCAAAAATTATTAAGCTATGTCATATGGTTACGATGCTGTCGCGGCTTTGGCGGCGTCAAAAAATGGGCCAAAAACAACAAGTTTAGGTCAATTTATAGCCAAATAAATCACCGACCCTGACACACATAGATACACTCTCGATTTTCCGGCTGAAATCTGGAGCGTAAGGCGCGCGATATTCGCGGCTTGCCTTCTTCTATGGAGAGCAAAAATGGATCTTAGGACCATTTTGACTGGGGTGGTATTCGAAAATCGAAAGAAGGGGGACTTCAACTTGCTGAAATTTGCTTCATTAACGACAGCAGCGGTGGTGCTGTCTGTATCGGGTGCCTGTGCCGATGGGATGTCCTGGAAGGATGGCCCGTCCTCGTACAACTGGGTCGGGCTATATGTTGGCGGTACGATAGGCTATGGCTTGGGCGGCTCAGATACCTATTTTAATAACTGCAACAACCCAAATAAGTGCGGCTTCTATCCTGATGGCGATCATCCGTGGACATCCAATGATCCGAGCGGCGCCCTTGCCGGCCTCACGGCCGGCTACAACTGGAGGCTCAGTGATAGATTGCTGGCCGGCATCGAAGGCGACGTGAGCATGGCCGACATCAAGGGTAAAGACAATATGTACTGGGGGGACGGCCACAGGTGGCACACTGGCTGGGACGGCTTGGCCACCCTGCGTGGCCGCGCAGGTTATGAATTCGACGGGCGAACGTTGATTTACGGCACGGCTGGTGTCGCTGCCGTTGATTCCAGCGAATATAATGTCGGTGATCAAGTTGGCAAAAACGACCAAGGGTCCGACAATACGGGCTGGCGCTGGGGATGGGTGGCCGGCTTCGGTGTGGAACGCGCGTTTTCGGACCGCTGGACCGGCAAGATCGAATACTTGCATGTCGGTATGGCTGACAACGAGGGTCATGGCATCAAGAACAACGGTAGATCCACCTACACATATGTGAACGATCTCGACATCGTCCGTGTGGGTGTGAACTATAAGATCAACTAAACCGGGCTGGAGCTGGCGCCCCAAACGCCAGCTCCTCCTAATTCTTACATGCAAGCCGTTCAATGCGCGGGCGGCGGAACGGCCACGTTGTCGATTAGCCGGACCTTGCCAAGAAACACTGCGGCCAACAGGCGCGCGGGCTTCCAAAGCGGGTGCTGGGCGGGTGTCAGGTTCTCCGCGTCGCGGACCTCAAGGTAATCGACCTGGAAGCCGTGCTTTTCGAGGCGTACAAACCCATTCTTCACGGTTTCTTCAATCTCGCGGCCAGCAGCCAGGTCCTTGGCCATATCGTTGAGGACACCGTAAAGGTGCGGAGCGGTCACGCGGCCCTGGGCATTCAGGTAGACGTTGCGCGAGGACATGGCCAGGCCGTCGGCTTCGCGCACGATCGGCCCCGGGACGATAGTGACCGGGAAGTTCAGATCCCGCACAAGCTTCTTCACGACCAGGAGTTGCTGGTAATCCTTCTCGCCAAACACCGCCACGTCGGGCAGGGCTTGCAGGAATAGCTTGGTAACGACGGTAGCGACGCCTGAGAAAAAGTGCGGACGCGAAATGCCCTCAAGCGGCTGGGCGACTCCCGCCACGTCCACCCGCGTGGCGAAATCCCGCGGGTAAATCTCGTGCACATCGGGCGCATACATGGCGTCGGCCTCCGCGGTGCCGAGCTTGTGCCAGTCGCGCTCCTCGTTGCGGGGATAGGCGTCGAAGTCCTCGTGCGGGGCGAACTGCGTTGGGTTGACGAACACCGAGACGATGACCCGGTTCGCATGCTGCTTGGCCAGGTGTACCAGCGACAGATGGGCGTCATGCAGGCCGCCCATGGTGGGGACCAGCGCGATCTTCTGGCCCTGCCGGCGCCATTGCTGGACCAGGTGGCGCAGTTCGACCGTGTGCCTGAGGACGGGAAGCTTGGTATTCATGGTGAAAAGCCAGGTTGATCAATACCGTGCACACTAACAGGAAGCGCGGGAAAGGGAACCGGCCAGCACGCCACATCCTACGCTAAATCAGCGCACCGCCTTCGCGCTTGCGATTTGGCGAACTCTTTGTCGCGGTCTAAATGCCGCTCGCGCAGACCGCCCGGTGTTTTTTAACCTCCGGCTCGCGCGAAGCGCGGCCATTGGCGCGACACAAGACTGAGCATGTGGCCCACCCATTGCCCCATCTCTGGACACGTCCAGCAAAAACATGGCCTTAGAAGGCCATTGGCGCTCACTAGGGAGTCTAAAGCCGCTTTGCTGCGCAGCGTAATACACGCAAAGCCGCGAGCCACTGCACTGCTCTTGTGATATGGCTTGCCTCCGGCATGGAGGGCAATTCATGAAGATCGTCATCGGCGTTACCGGGGCATCGGGCGCGGCACTTGCGGCGGAAACCCTGCGCCAGCTCCGCGCTGCGGGTGCTGAAACGCACCTTGTCATGACCGGCGGCGCGCACATCACCATCGCGCACGAGCTTGGCCCCGAGGCTGCGGCCGCGATGCGCAAGGCCGCCTCCTTCACATACGATGCGCAAGAGCTTGGCGCGCCGCTCGCCAGCGGCTCCTTCGGCGCGGACGCGATGGCCGTGGTGCCATGCTCGATGCGCTCGCTGGCGGCGATTGCCCACGGCTTCGGCGACAATCTGCTCACGCGCGCGGCGGACGTGATGCTGAAGGAGCGCCGCCGGCTGGTGCTGGTCCCGCGCGAGGCGCCGCTGCACGAGGGCCACCTCAAAGCCATGCTGGCGCTGACCCGCATGGGCGCAATCGTCGCGCCCCCGGTGCCGCCCTTTTATACCAAGCCGCAATTCGTCGAGGATATCGTGCGCGAAATTGCCGCACGGGTGGTGGCGTGGCTCGGGATCGAGCCCGGCGAGGCGATGACGCACTGGCAGGGGGCTCCGGGCCTCAGCCACGATGGCGATTGATTTTTCGCTCTGCATCATCCCAAGCAGAGGCTCTGGCTTTGACCGCCGCCGCCTGTATGATTATGGTCGCCGGGGCACGCCTGCACGTTTTCACACCGGAAACCGTCTTGGGCCGGTGCGGGCGCATATTTGACTGGACTTGAAATGGCCGAAAGTTTCAAAGGCGAGCTGCCTTACCTCATGCGGCTCCTGGCTGCTCCGTCGGGCGTGCTGCCGCTCGGCTTCTTGCTGACGCGCTCCTTGCGCGATCTGGCGCGGCGCAAGCCCCATCTGTTCGAGCGGCTTGGCGAGTATTGCCAAACTCCGTTTTTCATCGACCCCACCGACCTCACTTACGCGTTCGTCATGGTACCCGACGCCGCGAGCGCGGATGTCAAAATGGTGGGCAAGAAGGACTCCGCGCGGGGCGAGGTGGTGGTGCGCGGACCGCTGCTTTCGCTTCTGGGCCTGCTCGACGGCACGTTCGACGGCGACGCGCTGTTTTTCAGCCGCAGCATCAGCATCAGCGGCAAGGTGGATGCACTGCTCGCGCTTCGTAACGCCATCGAGGACGCCGAACTCAAGCCCTCGGACTTCATCGGCGTTGGCGGCAGCATTGGCTCGGTGGCCGACAGCATTGTTTTGAATGCGGTTTCGTTTGCCCGGCGGCTGGCCGGCACGCCTTCAGGGACTTCTCATGAGTATTGAGCTTGTATGCCCGGCAGGGACGCCGGCGGCGCTGCGCGCAGGCGTCGAGGCAGGCGCGCACGCGGTCTATTGCGGCTTTCGCGACGAGACCAACGCGCGCAACTTCCCCGGCCTGAATTTTTCCCCGCAAGAACTGCGCGACGGCGTGCGCTTTGCGCATGAGCACGGCGCGAGGGTGCTGGTCGCCATCAACACCTTCGCACGCGCGGGCGCATTCGAGCCCTGGGCGCAGGCGCTGCAAAGCGCGGAGGAGGCCAAGGCCGACGCGGTGATCCTGGCAGACGTCGCGGTGCTCGATTATTGCGCCACGAAGCATCCAGGCTTGCGCATTCATCTCTCGGTGCAGGCTGCCGCCGCGACGCCGGAAGCCATCGGCTTCTACGCGGAAACCTTCGGCGTAAAACGCGTGGTTCTGCCGCGCGTGCTCTCGGTGGAGGAGATCGCGGCGCTGAATAAGGCCATCGGCATCGAGACCGAGGTGTTCGTCTTCGGCGGCCTGTGCCCGATGGCCGAGGGCCGCTGCGCACTTTCCTCGTACGCGACCGGGCGCTCGCCGAACATGGCGGGCGTGTGCTCGCCACCCGAGGCGGTCGCCTATACGCAAGACCGGCGCGGCACGGCGGCCACGCTTGGCGGCTTCACCATCAACCGCTTCCAGCCCAGCGAGCAGGCAGGTTATCCTACGCTGTGCAAGGGCCGCTTCGTGGCCGGCGGCAAGACTTCGTACCTGTTCGAGGACCCGGCCAGCCTCAACGCGGCGGGCCTGATCGCAAGCCTGAAAGCGGCGGGCGTCACCGCGCTCAAGATCGAAAGGCCGGCAGCGCGGCAAGGGCTATGTCGCCGAGGTGGTCCGGATGTTCCGGCGCGTCGTGGACGCGGTCAAGGCCGGCAAGCCGCCGCTTGAGGCCGAACGCGCGCTTCAGGCGTTTGTCGAAGGCGGGCGGCAAACGTCCGGCGCTTACAAGAAATCGTGGAGGTGAGCGTGAGCAAGATCGGACTGACGCTCGGGCCGGTGCTCTTCAACTGGGACGCGGACCGGCTCCGCGCCTTTTACAAGGGCATCGCGGAAAATTCGAAATTCGACCGCGTGCATCTTGGCGAGGTGGTGTGCGGCAAGCGGATGCCGTTTACGGATGCGGTTTGGATGGACGCCATCGGGTGGCTTGAGGATGCCGGCAAGGAGGTGGTGCTTTCCACGCTCTCCCTGCCCTCGTCCCAGCGTGAGCGCAAGACCGTCGCGGACTTTTGCCACGGCGATCGTCTCGTCGAGATGAACGACGTGACCGCGCTCCCCGCTCGCGCGGCAGGCCGTTCGTGGTTGGGCCGCTGGTCAACGTCTATAATGAGCGCGCGGCGCAGTTCATGGCGTCGCGCGGCGCGGTGGCGGTCTGCCTGCCGGTGGAATTGCCGCTCACTTCCGTGGGCACGATCGCGCGAGCCTGCCCGCAGCTTGAGATCGAGGTGTTCGCGTTTGGACGGCTGCCGCTCGCGCTGTCGAGCCGCTGCTATCACGCGCGGCTGCACGGCCTGCACAAGGATTCCTGTCAGTTCGTCTGCGAGAAAGACCCGGACGGTCTCGCGGTCGATACCATCGACGGCCAGCACTTCCTCGCTGTGAACGGCGTGCAAACGCTTTCGCAAGACGTGCAGGCTTATTGCCCCGTGGCGGAGGAGGCTGCTGCTCACGGCATCCGGCGCTTGCGGCTGTCGCCTCACACCCCGGATATGGGCGCGGTCAGCGCGATCTACCGCGACCTGCTCGACGGCGCCATTGCGCCTGATGCGGCGGTCTCTAAGCTCCGGGCCATGAACCTGCCGGGAGCGCTCATCGATGGCTATATGCGCGGCAAGGCTGGCTGCGAGCCCGTCGCTGCGGCTTAGGCTGCGTGCCCGTACGGGGGATGAGCCGCCATTCCGGGCCGGTGCTTGCCTATCGCCTGGGGAGCGAACCCCAATATAACATTAAGTGGTAAAGGAAGCTGTCCATGAAGCAAGGCTCGTTTAGCGCATCGCTGTGGAGCAAATGGGCTGCCTGGATAATCGTTATCGCAACCATGATAGTCTATGCAATCATGCTTCTTGTCACCATACCGCATCTTATGGCATTAGGCGGTGGGCGCGCCATTTTTGACATGCGCCCTACGGGGTATTCTTTCTCCGTGGCTATGGAATTACTAAGCGCGCTTGGTAATGAAGGACGGCAATATTATCTTGACGTGCAACAGCGCGTAGATACTTTATTTCCTCTTTTGAATGCCGCAACCGTGGCCATTGGCCTGACAACTTTCATTCCTAGCAAATCGAACCCTGTCCGGGGAGCAGCAATCATTCTTGTCGCTGCACCTTGCGCACTTCTGGACTGGGGAGAGAACTGGGCGGTTGCCCGCTTGCTGGCGGGATATCCCGATGGCGTGACGCCGGCTGCCGTTTCACTTGCCAGCGGGTTGTCCATCGCCAAATCGATTTGGGTGACGGTAGCCTATTCTACTTTGCTTGTGGCACTCGTACTGTGGATACGGCAGAAATACCGCCAGCACAAATCGTAGCGATTACTTATGGAAATGCTGAGTTCTAGGGGAGCTTTCCGCATAGCGGGAAGGATAGCCGCAAACAGATGAAAATCACCCAGGCATTCACCTTCGAGGCGGCGCACATGCTGCCGCACGTCCCGCCCACGCATCGCTGCCAGCGCATGCACGGCCATTCCTACCGCGTCGAACTCCGGCTCGAAGGCCCCATCGATCCCGTGACCGGCTTCGTAATCGACTTCTTCGACGTTGAAGCCGCCTTCGCACCACTTCTCACGCAGCTCGATAAAAACTGCCTCAACCAGGTGCCGGGCCTCGAAAACCCCACCGCCGAAAACATCGCCATCTGGATCTGGGAGCGCAGCAGGGCACTTCCGCAACTCGCCAGCGTCAAGGTTTTCGAAACACCGGATTGCTGGGCCGAATACGAAGGACTTTAAGGCCGCCATGCCAGCACGGGATTGTAAATGACACCGGCATTTGTGACGTTCCTGAAAAACACCTTCTGTGTTTGTGTGCCGATGGCGGCGAATTATTCAGATAAATTTGGCGTGGTTGGGCGATAAATTCGCCACTGTCTGGTGGAATTAGTCCGAAATATTTCGTCATAACACGTCATTTGCTGTATTCTGTGAATATGCGTATGCCCGCAGAGGTGATGAATTTGGCGGCGGGCGGAGTATCTTCATGCTTGATTCCAAGGTTGATCCGGCTGCGATTCATTCGACTGCCGTTATCGCCCCAACCGCTGTAATTGGCGCAGACACGGTTATCGGCCCCTATTCAGTCATCGGCGAAGGGGTCCGCATCGGCTCCGGCAATCGAATAGGCTCCCACGTTGTCATCGAGGGGCACACCGTCATCGGAGACGGCAATACAATCTACCAATTCGCCTCGATTGGCGCCGCCCCCCAGGATTTGAAATACCAGGGTGAAGATACGCTCCTGTTGATCGGCGACCGCAATATCATCCGCGAATACGTGACGCTTCAGCCGGGAACGGCAGGCGGCCGCGGCCAAACGGTAATCGGAAACGGCAATCTGTTCATGGCCTGCTCCCATGTCGCCCATGACTGTCTGCTTGGCGACGAGATCCGGATGGGAAATTCAACCGGACTCGCCGGTCACATCGACGTGGGTGACGGAGCGATCCTGAGCGCGCTGGTTGGGATTCATCAGTTCGTCCGCATCGGGCGGCAGGCGTTTGTGTCCGGGGGCGCGATCGTCACCCAGGACGTTCCGCCATATTGCCTCGCGCAAGGGGATCGCGCCCATCTTGTAGGCTTGAACCTCGTCGGCTTGCAGCGAGGGGGCATGAGCGAAGAGGAGATTGCAGGCCTGAAGCGCACCTACCGGATCTTGTTCCACGGCGACGGGCTGCTCGAACAGAAACTCGCCGCCGCCGCGGCGCAAGCCTCGGAATTCCAATCGGTCAATGAGTTTGCCCGTTTCGTCGCAAACTCTGAGCGCGGCATTGTCTCGGCCCGCAAGGCGCACAAGGCCGCGTGATGCGCTGACAGGCGCCGTCTCTAAACGCTGGGCCAGGCCATCCAGGGAAACGGCTTCTCGCTCGTCTCCATGAAGACATAGCGCGCTACCTCGGCGAGCCAGCGGCCAAGCGACACCCCGAAGCGTTGCAGGAACGGGTTCGGCTCCTTGGCTATAAGAAACCAGATCAGCTGAATGATAGCGGTGGCTTGGAACAGAGTTTGCCCGCAAGCGAAGAGAAAAAGGAATACAACCGTGAACCCTGCACGGGGCCAGTCCCGCGTACGCTCCGTCGAAATCTTTCCAGCATCGCTCATGGCATGCTCCTTGTGATTCGCATGGCCATCTATTTACCGAAATTTTAGGGCGTAAATTAGGTTCCCCCTAAGTCGAAGACGGGCGAGCCCGCCTCGCCGGTTTCGAGATAGTCAGCGGTGAGCGCGGCCATCGCGGGCGCGAGCATGTAGCCATGCCGGTAGGCGCCGTTCACGCTGATGGTGCGGCCGCGCACGACGATCTTCGGGATGTTGTCAGGGAAGGACGGCCGCACGCCAGCCGACATTTCCAAAATTTGCGCCTCGCCGAACGAAGGGGCCAGCGCATAGGCGGTGCCGAGCAGGTCGAGCGCCGAGCGCAGGCGCACCGGCCCGCCATCCTGGCTTTCGATCTGCGTCGCGCCGATCATGTACACGCCATCGCCCCAGGGCACCACGTAGAGCCTGAAGCGAGGATGCAGAAGGCGGATGGGCCGCGACAGGTGCACATCGGGCGCGCTCAGGATCGCCATTTCGCCGCGCACCCCGCGCATGTCCGGAAACTCGCTTTGCGCGGCGAGCCCGCGGCAGTCGATGACAGCTTCGCCAGCACTTGCCGCGAGCCAAAGCGGGGCGGCGGCGGGGCTTTCGAAATGCAGCTCCGCACCCATCCGGCGAAGCTCTGACACCAGAAAATCGAGCCCGCGCCGGGGCACGAGGTGCGCTTCGTGCGGAAAGAAAAGGCCTTGCGAAAAGCGTCCGGCAAGCTCGGGTTCGAGTGCCGCGATGCGTTCCGCGCGGGCTTGCTCGTGCCCTTGCGTCTGCCGGGCGAAATGGGCGAGGTCGGCCTGATCGCGCGGCGTCGCAACAACGAGCGTGCCGGCGGCCACGACCTCGGGGTAGGCTTCGCGCCAGAGCTTGAGGCCAACGAAGCCCAGCTCGCGGATGATGGGCTCGGCCCCTTCCGCCTCGCAATCGGGAGCGAGCATCGCGCCGGCAAAGCGGCTGGCGCCGCCGGTCTGCCGCTCGGGCATTGCCTCGCGCAAGGTCACGTTGTGCCCGCGCCGCGCCAGCTCGAAGGCCTGCCACAGTCCGAAAATGCCGCCCCCAACGACGAGAACGCTTAGCTTTGTCATGTGTCCGATGTGGTGATTGTTTGGGAGGTGGGTGAGACTTCTTGAGCGTTGTAACCCCTTGCCCAGCCCTCTCCCTATGGGAGAGGGAGTCACGGCGTGCCCCCTGAGAAGGCGTTCCCTCTCCCCTGCACGGGAGAGCATCTGTGTTTGAGGTCAAGCATGTTTTTCGGTCCATGTCCTGTTTTCGCGGATGAGGGCGCTGGCCAGGATGACGAGTTTGCGCATGACTGCGGTCAAGGCGAGCTTGGCCTGTTTGCCTCTGGCGCGCAGCCCGGCGTAGAAGGCTTTCAGGTCCGGGTTGCAGCGGGCGGCGGAAAGTGCCGCCATGTAAAGCGCGGTCCTGACATGGGCACGGCCGCCCTGGATGCGGCGCAGGCCCTGGCGATCCGCGGAATTGTCGTTGAGGGGGGCGACGCCCACAAGCACCGTGGCTTTGGCGGCAGAAATGAGCCCAAGCTCGGGCAGGCAGGCCACGAGGGTTGCCGCAACGGCCGGCCCGACGCCTTTAATGGACAGAAGAATTTCGTACCGGCTTTTCAGGACAGAATTGCCTTCGATCAGCGCCGCGATGGCCGCGTCAAGGTCTGCCGCCGCCCGCTCGCAAGCAGCGAGCTGACGTTTGAGAAGCCGCTTCAGAAGCGCGCTTTCAGCGGTGCCGTGCCGGTTCTTGAGTGCGGTTTCATCGGCCTTGACGGCTTGCCTGGCCAAGACCAGCTCCTGAAGCTCCGCCGCCGTCTTGGCCGGAACGGGTGTGGTCCTAGGGCCGGTGGCGGCGCCAAAAAGCGCCAGAATCCGCGCATCGATCCCGTCAGTCTTGGCAAGCTGCCCGATCGACTTGGCGAACTCGCGCGGGCGCTGGGGATTGACGGCGGCAACCAGATAGCCCGCCTGGCTGAGTACGCGGTGCACAAGCCGGTGCAGCTTGCCGGTCGCCTCCACAATGACAAGCGCCACCTTGGAGCCCGCCAGTCCTTGCGCAGGCGCCGGATACCCTCTTTGCTGTTGGGAACGCGGAAACTCTGGCCAGTTGGGTGCAGATAAACGTCGAGCCACGCTTTACAGACGTCGATGCCCACGTAAACTGCTTCATCGGCTCGTACGGATGTTATCTTGCCTTGCATGCGGGACTTGCTCCCCAATCATCTGTTCAGAACACGAGCCGGGGCGGACGGACCAAGCTCTCCCGCAAGCCAAAAGCTTATGGGACTGACGGTCCCGCCCGCCCGCCGCAAGAGGGATGGCCATCCCTCTGCGGCGCCCTCATCACCAAAGCGATTTGGGCCCGCCTCCAACATGCAAGGGACAGCAGCAATTCTAAAACTAGCATTTTCTTAAGGGGGACGGGTCATTTGGGGTTTTGAAGAAGGTTTGGTGGGATTTCGAAGGTGGCGAGGGAGGTTAGGAAGACCGGCCAGGAAGGGAAAATGACGAAGGCGGTGAGGGAAACGATGGTGGAGAAGAACCGCGTCCGTTTGGTGGCGGCTTCTCTGGCGGCTTGCCATGGCGGGTCGAGGCAGTCGAGGATTGAGTGCCACGCGAAGGCCAGCAGATTGAATGCGGCCAAGGTCATCGCCAGAAACTTTTTGCCGTGGCCGAAATTGTGCTCCAGTTCGTAGCCGTGATTTTTCATCACGTTGAAGCTTTCATTTTCAATCTTCCAGCGCGCCCGGCCGCAGGCGGCGATTTCGGCAACGGTGTCCGATGTAACGGGCAAACTCGTGACCCATGACATCGAATATTTTACGCCGCCTTTCGCATCGATGATTTGAAAGCCGATCCAATTGACCTTGATCGTATCTTTCCCATCGCGTAAAGGCACGTCCTCGATCCACTTGTAGCGGAATGTTTCGTTCACGCGGCCTTTGCGGACCTTGTCCTCGCGCACCTCGCACGTCGCGCCGCCGATGAAGTCCATCAAGGCTTTGTGCGAGGCTTCCTTGCAGGTAAAAATGAAATCGTCACCGTTTTCCGTAACCATCCGCGCCACGGGATCGCAGGCGAACAGGTCGTCTCCAAGATAAACGGGGCGCAGAGATTTGACGCGATCGGCGTGTTTTTCAAACCAGCGCTTGACCGCGGCGCGCTCGCAGTCTTGCTTATCATGCCCGTCTTGCGGCGCTATGAATTCCGGCATGAGCGGCACAACTTTGCTATGCCCCGGAGCCACAACCGTTGCCGATAGCATCGTGTGATAGTTTTCGGTCTTCCCGTTGCTGCGTTTGCGCGTCAGGCACTGAGAGCAGCCTATTTTATATGAGTTGAAATACTCCGTTCCGTCCCACGCGATTGGCGTCCGGCCGCCGAGCCGTTGAAAGGCTTTCCGCATCTCCGGTTTGCCGAGGCAGGCGGTCAGCCGGTCGAAACAAGGCTGCAAAAGTGCGGGATCGGCTTGGTCGAGCATGGACCGGATGTAATTGTCAGAAGGGATCTTGCCGATCCCAAACAGCGTCTGGCAATTCGACCGCTTCTGTCCATTCTCCAGCGCCCGCTGGTACGACAAAAAGGACTCGCTCTGCATAAAAAACATCGAAAATGCAGACAACCCGAAATCTTCTACTCCAATGTTGCCGGAACGCCCTTCCCGTGTGTCCGGAAATGTCCGGCACGCATCCTTAAGTTCCTCCAAAAGGGATATAAGCAGGCTCATCCCTATCTTGAATCACTGTTCGCTTCCCTTGGGAATCCTTAAAATCCGCCAGTTTTAGGAAAATTAGGCAGTTTTAGAATTGCTGAAGGGACAGGGTGAGGGGTTACAACCTCCGTTATGCCCCCTTCGGCCGGAACGCGACGCACTTTTCCGCGTCCGTCTCCAGCCTTGCGGCGCCGATCAGATCGAGGCAGTAGGGGATTGCGGGGAAAACTGCGCTCATGCACGTCCGGATTGAAGCGGGTTTGCCCGGCAGGTTGACGATCAGCGAGGAGCCGCGAACCCCAGCGGTTTGCCGCGACAGGATCGCGGTCGGCACCTCCTCCAGGCTCTTCTTACGCATCAGCTCGCCGAAGCCCGGCATCATCTTGGCGCACACGGCCTCTGTCGCTTCTGGTGTCACGTCGCGCGCCGCGGGGCCGGTCCCGCCGGTCGTCAGGATCAACCCGCAATTCTCCGTATCCGCAAGTGCTATCAGCGTTTCCTCGATCGTGCGCCGCTCGTCCGGGATGACGCGCGCCACCGCCTCCCAGGGCGAGGTGAGGATCCCGGCGAGGTACTCAGCGATAGCCGGGCCGCCCTTGTCCTCATAAATGCCGCGGCTCGCGCGGTCCGAGACGGTCACTATCCCGATCTTTGCCGTTACCATAATTTCTCCACGAAGCGGGCAGAACCGTGGTTGTGCCCGATCAGTCACAGGCAAGGACGATAGGGATAAAGTTTGACAGCCGTCAAGGGATGACGGCCTGGAACGCCTAAGAGACCAAGATTGCTTGCAGCTGCGCGCCGTTTCCTCCAACAGGGGCGGCGGTGGAAGGGTATTTAATGTCCGAACGAAAGCTCCGCGCCCTGGAGGGTGCCGTGTCAGCGTCCAAAGTCGTTGTGCTTCCCCGGAGCCATGTCTCATCTGGACGCGGCGAAGGTGCTGTGGCGCGCAGCTTCAAAGGTGCCAATGGCTGCACCGAGCACTTCTTTATGATCGATGCGCCGAAAGGGGGCAGTTTCGCCGAACAAATAGCGGGCCTGCTCGAACGCTATAAGGCGGCCCTGAAGGAACGGGGCTTAACACCTGAGACCGCGATTTTCAGGCGGATTTTCTTGAGCGACATCCTCAATCAGGCCGACGCGGTGTGCGATTGCCCGCTCATTGAGGAGATCGCGGAAAACCCCGTCGCGACCTCGATCATCCAGCAGCTTCCGCTCTCCGGCTCGAAAATCGCACTGTTTGCCTACCACATCGAGAGCCCCGATCCCTTCGAGAAAGAATTCATCGGCCCCCGCCACATGCTGCTCCGGAAGAACGGCATGCGGCATCTGTGGAGCGCCGGCCCCTGGGTAGACGGCAAGCCGCCGATGCCCGCGCCAGCCGCCGAGACGCGGGCAGTATTCGGTGAGCTGATGCAGGTGCTGGAAGCCCAAGGCGCCAATCTCGCGGACCATTGTGTGCGCACCTGGCTGTTCATCAAGGATGTGGACATTTTCTATCAGGATATAGTCGACAGCCGCCGCGAGCTGTTCGACCTGAACGGCCTGACCCAGAAGACGCATTACATCGCCAGCACAGGCATCGAGGGCACGAGCGCGGATCGCTTCGACACGGTGTGCATGGACGCGCTCTCGCTGCTCGATCTTCAAGACAAGCAGGTCTTCTACCTGAACGACTTCGACCGCCTGTGCCTGACCAAGGACTACGGCGTCACCTTCGAGCGCGGTACGCGCGTCGCCTTTGCCGACCGGATGCACTATTATATTTCCGGAACGGCCAGCATCGACAATCGCGGCAACGTCCTCCATCTGGGCGACGTGTACAAGCAGACCGAGCGCGCGGTGGAAAATGTCGACGCGCTGTTGAAATCCGGCGGCGCGACCATGAACGACATGATGTACTTGATCGCTTACTTACGCGATCCTGCGGATTATCAATGCGTGAGCGGGTATCTGCGCGATAATTTCCCCGACTTGCCGTGTATCGTCGTGCAGGGACGTGTGTGCAGGCCGGAATGGCTCGTGGAACTTGAGGGCATCGCAGCCGTGCCCAACAGCGATCCCACGCTGCCGTCATTTTAGAGCGAGAAGGAGGTCCCATGAGCACGAGCGCCACTGCGGGGACGCAAGCAGGAAAAGAAGCTAAAGCTTTCACCTACCTGAACGAGGAGGCCATCAGGGCGTCGGTCCTGAGGAACGAGCCGTACGATTTTACGTATATTCCGAACGCCATCGAGGAGCGCTACAAGGAGGAGGTTCTCATCGATGCGCCGGTGATCCCGCATCGCGGCAGCTACGGCCTGCCGGCGCTTAGGCGCGGGCCGAAATTCGAGGCCGTCATCCAGGATCTGTTGAGCGACCGCTTCCGCCACATCGTCGAAGAGAAGTTCGACATCGACCTCTCGAAGAACCCGCCCGTGATCGTGATGATGGGCCAGACCAGCGGCGCCTACAATGAGGGCTACGCGCACCCCAATTCCAAGCACAAGATCATCACCGTGCTTCTGGGCTTCTCGCGCGAATGGCCCTATGAGCGCGGCAAGCTGCGCATCCTGAACGGCCCGGACCGCGAAGATTACTCCTTCGAGTATGCGCCGGAGTTTGGCAAGATGCTGATGTTCCGCGTGAGCGACAAATCCTGGCACGGCTTCCTGCCGCAAAAGGGCCAGCGCATGAGCCTGCAGCTCTGCTACTGCGATTCCGAGGCCTATGTGAGAAGCGAGTATCTGCGCCACCGCCTCAGCGCTTATGCGAAGTCGATCCCGGCTCTGCGCAAGATCATCGGCCTGATACCGCGCCAGAACCCAGCCGCTGCTTACGAGGGCAAGGAGAAGCAGGAGCAGGAGTGAGCTTTGCTGCGAGTCCGGCCTTGGCGCCGGGCCAGACGCCGCAGAAGATTAACGAGAGCGAGGCCTTGGACCGTCATGTTCGCAGAGGCTGGTATCCATGTAGGAACGTGAATTGCCTTCACGAATATGGATTCCCGCTTTTGCGCGTATGACGCTCTCCGGCCGAAAGTGCAAACGAGGGCGTTACCATGAGTTTCCCAAGGATTCCCGAGCCCGCCGCGATTGCGGACCATTTCTGCAACGCGCTCCGGTCTTGCACCGTCAAGGAGGAATATTACCGGCGCTGGGTCTTGAAGGACACCTTGCCCGAGGATCTATGCGTGGGCGTGCTCGTGCTGCCAATCACGCCGCCGCTCATCGACGAATGCGGCGGCGTGCGCGACCTCGACAACAACAATTCGAAGCGTTCATTCTTCACACCGCAGCTTCAAGAGGATTTCCCCGCCGTGAAGGCGTTCGCGGAAGCGTTCCAACGGCCCGAGGTGGCACGCCTGTTCTCCGAGGCGCTCGGCATCTCCGAGATCGATGGCAGCTATCTGCGCATCGAATACATCCAGGATACCGACGGCGCCTGGCTTGAGCCGCATCGGGATATTCACGAAAAACTCTGCTCCATGGTCCTTTATCTGTGCACCGGCCCGGAAGCGAAGAACTGGGGCACCGATATCTACGACCACGATAAGAAATGGGCTGGCAGGGCCACGGCCGAATTCAACTCCGCGGTGATCTTCACGCCCGGCCCGCATAGCTGGCATGGCTTCGACAAGCGGCCGATCGCCGGTGTCCGCGGCTGATGGAGATCAACTACGTCCGGCCCACTTGGCGCGACCGCCATCAGCTTTGCTTCCCGGATAGGCCCGTTACGCTGGCCTGACACGGCATTGCCGCTTACCGCCCGGATCGCCGCCACCATAGCGGCGATTTTTTTTCGCCCAGCATTCCGGCTACAAGCGCACAACCTAAGCGCGCATATACACAGCGCACTCGCCCGGACGTAAGCTTCAAACCAGTCCGTAATGTTTCATGCCCTATAGATAGCGGCGCAGTCTGTCCGGCCGCGTGTGATGTTGCGGGGAGTTGAATATGAGTGTTGAGATAGAAACCCTTGTTTCAGAGATTGAAGGCGGCCATCAGCCATCCGAGACGCTTGAACGCAAGATCGCGCAGGTTGCCGGGGTCTTAGCCCACAAGGACCGGCGCCTTTTCCTGAGCGACCTCGACGAGGCTGTCGATCTACCCAGCGGCCGGGGGTGGAATTTCGCTTTATCGAGCGGAAGGCAGGGCGCCCGCCGCTATTTCGGCGCCCGTATTTTTAAGCCAAATGCCGAGGACGAGGTTCTGGCGCAGGCTCAAGCCTGGCACCCGGCGGAGGCCGTCGTGCTGGCGTTCCTGAAGGGTGTGGGCGAGATGCGCCGCCTCGAAATCTAGGGCTTCACCTGCCCATTGTCTTGCAGCCAGGCAAACAGGCGCGCTGCCATTCAGCTTGCCATTTGCAGGATCGCGGCGATCCGCGCGTCGCGCTCAGGGCCCTTGGGCGGGAGGGTGACGCGCCCATCGATGGCAAGGCTAGCGAGGCCGTGGACGATGGACCACATTGCTACTGCGGCAGCCGGCGTTTCACCGCCGGCGAAGCCAGACGCACCGGCGCTGCTCGCTGCAAGGCAATGCTGAAAGGCTCCAGCGCCCGCAGCAAGAAGCCCCGGAAACCTTTCTGGGGACGAGAGCCCGGCGCCGGACATGAGCCGGTAGAGCGCGGGGTTATCGAGCGCAAAGCTCACATAAGCGATGCCGCTCGCGCGACGATCATCGCTTGCGGCAGCCGGGCGGTCCATGAACTCCGCCAGTTCGCGGAATCCCTCCTCGGCCACCGCAGCGAGAAGCTCATCCTTGTCCTTGAAGTGCCGGTACGGCGCCATGTGCGAGACGCCGGCATCGCGGGCGGCCGCGCGCAGCGTCAGCGCCGCCAGGCCATCGCGCTCCAAGAGGCGCCGGGCCATTGCGATGAGCTGGAGTTTAAGCCCCCTGCCGCTGCTGGGCGCCGCTGCCGCTTTCCGTGATCTCAGAACCATGCAGGCTCCCCATGCTATTTGTTTACAGTGCAAACAGACCAGGGTATACACCGTAAACACTAGCGCAATATCAGGCGAGGCTCAAGATGGCGCCATACACCGCTTTCAAGATCGTCCACATGGCAGGGATCGTGCTCTTCCTCGGCAATATCATCGTCACCGGCGTCTGGAAGGTCATGGCGGACCGCACCGGCAATCCAGCGGTGATCGGTTTCGCACAGCGCCTCGTGACGCTGACGGATTGGGTGTTTACCTTTGGCGGCGTAATCCTTGTACTCATTGGCGGATTCGGTATGGCAGCGGCGGCTGGATATGACCTGCGATCAGGCTGGCTGCTCTGGGCGCAAAGCCTGTTCGCCGCTTCCGGCGTGATCTGGGTGGCAATCCTCATCCCCATTCAGATCCGCCAAGCCCGTCTTGCCCACGCCTTCGAGAATGGCGGCGAGATCCCGCCGGTCTACTGGCGCCTCAACCGGCATTGGTACATCTGGGGCACGCTCGCAACCATCATCCCCGCCGCAAACCTCTATGTGATGGTTGCCAAGCCTTGATGGCCGGGGCGGTGCCGGTCCGGCGGTTCGCAAGCATGCCCGATGGCCCTGCTTGCACGGCCGGGATTGTATGCACGCCGCTCGCTGGTGCCTGCGCCATCACAGACGAGAGAAACAACGGTGCGCGGGCTCTCCTAACGAACCGTTCAGTTCGCGTAAGGCACTATCATGGTTAACTCAAATATAGTAAACGGCAGGTCCTGATGCATTATTCCACTGCATTTTCGCCGGATTTTCCCCGTTTTTGCCCGATTTTCGCGGTATCGCGGTAGGAACGCGGGTTACCCCGCGCCCCCCGCACAGATCCGGACGGGCCCAATTAAGGCATCCGGCTCCTACCTCGGGTGCTTGGCGGCAAAGCGCACAGCGGGCCAGGGGTGAAGGATTTTCGGTTTCGGGAGGAAGTCTTCGGCCAGCTTCTCCATCTTGGTCCAGGGCGTCCTGTCCTTCTGGCTCCGCCGCCGGAGCGTTCGTAGCCATAGCCGGACAAGATGGCGCCTGAACTTGCTGAGCGCCGCGAAGTTGGTGGGCACGGCATGGTACGCGAAGAAGCCTCTGACTACCTGCGCCAGCCAGCTCCCCTGCTCGGGGATCGGCCGGTGCATTCGCCGCCTCAACTCCTCCTTGATCTCCCGGAGCTTGGCCCTCACACGGTCCCGCCGGGATTTCCGCTTGAGCAGAAAAGAGCCCCGGCGGCTACGTCCGCAGATGAAGGTGAACCCCAGAAAATTGAAGGTTTCCGGTTTGCCGAGCCCGTCGCCGCGCGCGGCTGGACCGCCGCATGGCGGCCAAACTCGATCAGGCGGGTCTTATCCGGATGAAGAGACAGTGCGAACTCCTCGAACCTCGCACGCATCGCATCGAGAAAGCGATGGGCATCGCTCTCATGCTGGAAGCCCAGCACCAGATCATCGGCATAGCGCACGATGATCATGTCGCCAGTGGCCTCTTGCCGTCGCCAGCGTTCGGCCCACAGGTCGAAGACGTAGTGCAGGTAGATGTTGGCAAGCAGCGGCGACGCCACCGAACCTTGCCCCGTTCCCCTTTCACTGACCGTCACCGTCCCGTCTTCCAGGATGCCCGCCCGCAGCCATTTCTGGATGAGGCGGATGATGCGCACGTCGCCGATCCGGTGCTCCACGAATCTAACTAGCCATTCCTGGCTAACAGAATCGAAGAACGACCGGATGTCGGCGTCAAGTATGTAGTTCACCTTCCGCTTGGAGATCCCTACCGCCAGGGCGTCCAGCGCATCGTGCGGTCCCCGTCCGGGACGGAACCCGTAAGAGAACCCGAGGAAGTCTTCCTCGTAGATGGCGTTCAGCACCATAACGGTAGCGCCCTGGACGATCTTGTCTTCCAGGGCGGCGATCGCCAGCGGCCGCTGCCGTCCGTCCGCCTTGGGTATATACGTCCGGCGGGACGGTTGCGGGCGGTACGCTCCCCGGTGGATCCGGGCGTGGAGGTCCGCGAGCCTGCGCTCGATATCGGCCTCGTACTCCTGCCACGTCACGCCATCCACCCCAGGGGCAGCCTTACGCTTGAGGGCGTAGAAGGCCACCTCGAGCGTCTTGACGCTGATATGGTGGAGGAGCGCGGTGAACTTCTCCTTCTTCCTTTGCCTTGCGGCTTTCCGCACACGGTCCAGCGCCTGTGACACGCTTTCCCGGTTCTGTGCCCGGCGCGTGCTTTGCTGGCCCGCGTTCCCCTTGGTCCCCGCCCTTCGCTCCACCGCCTCCGCCGCCGGTTTCCCGGCTTTGTTCGGCAGCTTCTTCGCTACAATGGCGGAGTCTGACTTCTCATGCCCGTGCATCACCGGCTACGGCTCCTCGCCTTCCCGGTGCGGGCCAGGGACGGCGAGCCGCCCTGGTCAGACATGAGATCTCCCGGTTCCCGCACAAGGAGCGTCCGCACATGCCAGGGTCTCAGACCGCGCCGGGCCGGGTGGGCGCTCGCAGTAGCGCGCCCATCCGTGTTGCTTTCCGCCTTTTGAACAGCGTCAGCGCCCGGGAGGGGGATTTCGCGGCTCAATGGCTGGCCTATGCGATCCCCTGCCGACGCTTCGCCGAGGTCCTCGCGGACAACTGCGCACGGCTTGGGGCCGATGTGGTTTGCTACACCTTCACCGTAGTGGACTTGCACCACCTACTCCTTGCCGGTCTCCCGGCGCACTCAAAAGTCCCGTTAAATATATGGGACGATTTGATATTTACCATAAATCGGTGCGTTTGGCACCCGCAGGCAGGTCTGCGTTGCAACATCTTATCAAGCATAATCAATGCGTTAGGCCACGCTTAAAAATCTGGAAAAAGTCTCCCTATATAATGGCGCGGTAGAGAGAATAGGAAGAGTTGCGGGATTCTGAGCTGGAAAACCGCGAGAGCATGGTGAACAGTTACTTTATCGAGATCGAGCCGATGCTTGGTTACAGCGACAGCGCAGGAGATCGCCTCCAATGCCGGCGCCCTGATACGGCTCCGTGCCTGCGGCCCCCCGCAGCCAGGCGGATTTTGCATGGCGGGTGCAGCCAGCTTGTTGGGGATTATGAGATCCGGGCAAGGCGAATCAGATAGGCTCAGGCTTCAATCGATCATGGAGCCCGCCGTTTGCGTCCCCTCACCCTGCCTTTGCAACAGCTGCCGCGAAAGGATGCGGCATTCCTTGGCGTCGAGCGATCCGCCCGAGGGCTCAGATGGGTGGAGCGGCTTCCTGCCTCGCAGGCGCATCTCGGCGCGGCCATAGCGCAGCGGCATAATCTCCCGGAAATCATCGGCCGCCTTCTCGCCGCGCGTGACGTTTCGCTTGAGGAGGTGCCGGACGTGCTCAATCCAACGATCCGCGCGCTTTGCCCCGATCCAGCGACGCTCACCGATATGGAAAAGGCGGCGGAGCGGCTGGCGCGGGCGGTCGCCGCACGCGAGGCCATCGCGATTTTCGGCGATTACGATGTGGACGGCGCGTCCTCGTCGGCGTTGCTTTACCGCTTCCTGGCCGGCCACGGGCTTAAGCCCCGCATTTATATCCCGGACCGTCTCACCGAAGGCTACGGGCCGAACTCCGAAGCCATCGCTTCGCTGATCGACGATGGCGCGAGCCTGATCGTCACGGTGGACTGCGGCTCAACCGGCTTCGAGCCACTAGCGGTCGCGGCGAAGCGCGGCATCGATGTTGTGGTCGTGGACCATCACCAGGTGAACGACGAACTGCCCGCCGCGCATGCCATCGTCAACCCCAACCGCCAGGATTGCCTGAGCGGCCAGGGCCACCTTTGCGCCGCTGGCGTTACCTTCCTCCTGTGCATCGCGCTGCAACGCAAGCTGCGCGCGAACGGCTTCTACGGCAAGGCCAAGGCGCCGGACCTGCTCGGCTGGCTCGACCTTGTGGCACTTGCGACCGTTTGCGACGTGGTGCCGCTGAAAGGCGTGAACCGCGCCTTTGTCGTGCAGGGGCTCAAGGTGCTTCGCAACCGGCAAAACCCCGGGCTGAAAGCGCTTTGCGACGCGGGGGGCGTCAACAAGCCGCCGACGCCTTACACGCTTGGCTTCATCCTTGGCCCGCGGATCAACGCGGGCGGACGCATCGGCGATGCGGGGCTCGGCGCACGGCTGCTCGCCACTTCGGACCCGCTTGAGGCAGGCCAGATCGCGCAAACGCTCGACCAGCTCAACCGGGAGCGCCGCGAGATCGAGCTTAGGACCGTGGAGGAGGCGGCGGCCTGGGCGGACAAGGCACTTCTCGAAGACCCCAATTGCCCGATCATCATCGCGGGCGCGGCCGAATGGCATAAGGGTCTCGTGGGCCTCGCCGCCAGCCGGCTGACGGACCGCTTTCAGCGCCCCAGCCTGATTTTCTCCTATGACGAGGCTTCCGGCGAGGCCACCGGCTCGGCGCGCTCCGTCGCGGGCGTAGACATTGGCGCGGCCGTGCGCGGCGCGGTCGAGGAGGGCCTTGCGAAGAAAGGTGGCGGGCACACCATGGCAGCGGGCGTGACCGTATTGCAGGCCGGAATGCGCGAATTCGCCGCTTATATACGCGAGGCGCTTGGGTTTTCCTACAGGGCGGCGGCGGCTTCGGCGATGCTTGCAGTCGACGGCGCGCTAACACCGCGCTCGGCAACGCTCGAATTCGCCGAACAGCTCGAACACGCCGGCCCTTTCGGCCAGGGCAATCCCGCGCCGCGATTCTGCCTGCCGTCGGTGCGTCTTACCATGCTGAAGGAGTTTTCGGGCGGCCATCTCCGCTGCGCCCTGCAATCCGCCGATGGCGCGCAAATCAGCGCAGTCGCCTTCCGGGCCGCGCAATCCGAGCTTGGTGCAGCCCTTGCGCGCGGACGCGACCTCGGCTGCCATGTGGCAGGCCGCCTCACGCGTGACGAATGGGGCGGCCGGAACCGCGTCGAGTTCCAGATTGAGGATGTCGCGGCAACGCAGTGAGATGGTGGCGGCGAACTTGATTTGCCAGGGCGGAAGGGCGTCCGTCGCGGGCATCGGCCAATAGCATGATGCGGTAGCTTGCAATAACTTCCAGCGCGGCCAGCTTCATGATGCGGCTGGCCTCCTCGTGCTGGGTAGCTTCGAGATCGAGCCCGTCTTTCTTCAGGGTTCTAACTAGAAAAGCGTTGAGAACGAGCATTCGTGCCTCGAAATCGTGAAGGCGCTGGGATTGCCTGCCGCCAGCTCTACGATTGCGGATTTCGAGGGGCGGCGTGTGCTGGTGGTCGAGCGGTTCGACCGGCGCTGGTCAGGGGACGGACGCCTTCTCCAAGACTGCTGCCAGGCGTTGTCTGTACCGCCATCGCGCAAATACGAGGCGGATGGCGGCCCTGGAATTCTGCACCATTCTCAACTTGCTTAAGGCAAGCGATGCACCCGAAGCCGATCAGCGGCTGTTTCTGAAAGCCCAGATCGTATTTCCGGCTTTTTGGGCGCTACGGACGGCCACGCTAAGAATTTCAGCGTACGCCATGCCTGATGATTTTTCCGAACCTTCCCGGCACCGGTAATAGATGATACCCTTGAACCGGCGCGGGCCAGTCCCTCTGCGGGGTTGCCAAACGCCAAATGGGCGGAACGGCGGCGGAAGGTGGCCTCGGCTGCTGCGAGGGCGTCCACGCTCCCCACCGCATTCGCTTGCGGATGCGGTCCTTTGGAGTTGCGAACTCGCGCAAGAGGGACAGGGGGAGAGGTGATGCGCGCGAGGTGGAGCGCAGGTTTCAAGTAACAGGATGCTGGAATTGTCTGAAATAGCCGCTTTCGAGGACGATTTCCAAACATGGCGGAGGTTGCGTGCCGAGCTGTTGCTCGACGACTTCGGCGAGCTTTGCCGCTACCGGGAGGCGAACGCCGCGCTGCAACCTGCGGGCCCTGCCGTGGATCGCATCGTGTTTTTCGGGGACTCCATTACGGAAGGGTGGAACCTCGAAGAGCATTTCCCTGGCAAGCCTTACATCAATCGCGGCATATGCGCCCAAACCACTCCGCAAATGCTGATCCGGTTCCGGCCGGACGTCATTGGGCTTGGAGCCCGCGTGACCGTGATCCTCGCCGGAACCAACGACATCGGCGGCAATACCGGCATGATGAGCCTTGAGGATATTGCGGCAAACCTGACATCAATGGCCGATGTTGCCAAGGCCAGCGGCGTTGCGGCCGTCTTCTGCTCGCTCCTGCCGCCTGCCCACATGGAAACGCCGGCGTCGCGGTTCAACCTGTTGAAGCACCCGCTGGATTCGGTCCTGGCGCTGAACGCATGGCTTAATGGCTACTGCGCGGAGCACGGCCTTGAGTTCATCGACTATTACAGCGCCATGAGCGGGCCGGACGGGCTTGTGAAGCCGGAGCTTTCCGAGGACGGATTACATCCCACCGCCCTGGGCTACCGGGTCATGGCGCCGCTGGCCGAAGCCGCAATCGGTGGCGCGCTCGAACGTCATGCCAAATCCGCTTGATCGCCTCTGCGTCCGTCACCCAGGAGTTCGCTTGCGGCCGTCCCGTAGCTTGACAGGTACCGGCCACTTGTAACAGTTCCAGATAACGCCTGCGGCGTTTCCGGAACTGGGCTGGTAAATGAACGGCTCAGCCGGATTTCACGTAATGCTGCATCAAGCCGCGACGGCGGCCAGCCGCTTGAGCGCCGCCTTCAGCTTCTCCACCGCGGCTTCCGCGTCGGCGCGCCGCTCGCGATTCTCCTCGACCACCTCTTCCGGGGCCTTCGCCATGAACTGCTCGTTGGCGAAGCGCGCGTCGATCTTCTGGATCTCCGCCTCCAGCTTGCCGATCTCTTTGGTAAGGCGCTCGCGCTCGGCGGTAAGGTCGATCACATTGGCAAGCGCCAGCGCCATCGTTGCCTCGCCCAGCACGAATTGCGCCGAGCCATGCGGCGGCGTATCGGCCATGGCGATGGAGCTTAACCGCGCCATGCGCTTCAGGAAGCTTTCATAGCGCTCGGCGCGTGCCTTGGTGTCCTTGTCCGCGCCGGTGATCGTGAGCGGCAGCGTGGAAGCCGGCGGAACGTTCATCTCGGAGCGAAGCGAGCGGATTTCGCTGATCAGGTCGATGACCCAGTTGAGTTCGTCAACTGCCTTGCGGTCGTCCTTTTTCGCGGGCTTCGGCCATTCCGCGAGGCACAACAGAGTCTCGCGTTTTGGGGCGTCCTCGCCCAGCACCGCCCAAAGCTCCTCGGTGATGAAGGGCATGAACGGATGCAGGAGCTTCAGGATCTCGTCGAGCGCCCAGGCCGCCATCGCCTGCGTTTCGGCTTTCGCGGCCTCGTCCGAGCCCATGAAAACAGGCTTGGCGAATTCCACGTACCAATCGCAGAAGCGGTTCCAGACGAAGCGGTAGACTTCGGCCGCTGCGTCGTTGAAGTGGTATGCTTCAAGCGCCTCCGTCACCGCGGCCACAGCCGCGCTGGTCTCGGCATAAATCCACTTGTTGAGCGTGGTCTTCGCCTTCGACGGGTCGAAGCCCTCCTGCCGCACGCAGCCGTTCATCTCGCAGAAGCGTGCGGCGTTCCAGAGCTTGGTGCCGAAATTGCGGTAGCCCTCGACGCGCTGGAGCGACAGCTTTATGTCGCGCCCCTGCGCCGCCATTGCGGCCATGGTGAAGCGCAGGGCATCGGCGCCGTACTCGTCCATGACGGAGAGCGGGTCGACCACGTTGCCCTTCGACTTCGACATCTTGGCGCCCTTCTCGTCGCGGACGAGCGCGTGGATGTAGACATCGCGGAACGGCACATCCTTCATGAAGTGCATGCCCATCATCATCATGCGGGCGACCCAGAAGAAGATGATGTCGAAGCCCGTGACAAGAACCGAGGTTGGGTAATAGCGCTTCAGCTCCGGCGTCTTGTCCGGCCAGCCGAGCGTCGAGAACGGCCAGAGTGCCGAGGAGAACCAAGTGTCGAGCACGTCCTCGTCGCGCCAGACGGGCTCCATCCGGGCGCCTTCCCCGTCGAGAATCGGATCGTGATCGTCAAGCGGCGCCCGGTCCAAGACCTTGATCTTGCGGCCGTAATATTTGTGCGCGAGCTGGATCGCCTCTTCCTCGGAAGCCGCGACGAAGGTTTGCAAGCCACCATGCGTAAGCGGGGAAAGCGGATCGGCCTCAATGGGCTCCCGGATGCGCTCGACATGAGAGGTAAGCCCCTCTTCGCGGGCCAGTTCCTCGATGCCGGGCTCTTCCAGGTCCGCGCGCTTGCGGCCGTACCATGCCGGGATGCGGTGGCCCCACCAGAGCTGGCGCGAGATGCACCAGGGCTGAATGTTCTCAAGCCACTGGAAGTACACGTTCTGCCAGTTGCCGGGGACGAAGGTGGTCTTGCCTTCGCGGACGGCCGCAAGTGCTGGCTGCGCCAGCGTCTTGGCATCCACATACCACTGGTCGGTGAGATAGGGCTCGATTACCTCGTGCGAGCGGTCGCCGTAAGGAACCTTGAGCGTGTGCGGCTCGATCTTCTCGACCAGGCCCAGCGCTTCGAGGCGTTCGACGATGCGCTTGCGCGCCTCGAAGCGGCCGAGGCCGTCAAGATCGAGGAGGAATTGCCAGTCCTCCGCGCTGAGATTGCATTCGATGAACGCGGGATTGCCCTGGATCTTGAGCCGGGCCTGTACGTCGAAAATATTGACAAGCGGCAGATTGTGCCGGCGGCCAACCTCGAAGTCGTTGAAATCGTGCGCGGGCGTGATCTTCACCGCACCCGAGCCCTGCTCAGGGTCCGCGTGCTCGTCGGCGACAATCGGGATCTCGTGCCCAACCAGCGGCAGGATCACCATCTTGCCGATATACGGCTTCCAGCGCTTGTCGTTCGGGTTCACCGCGACTGCGGTATCGCCCAGCATGGTTTCTGGACGCGTCGTGGCGACGGTGATGAACTTGTGCTTAAGCTTGCCGGGGTTCTTGATCGGGTATTTGAAATACCAGAGATGCCCCTTGGTCTCGACCGGCATCACCTCAAGGTCGGAGATCGCGGTTTGCAGCTTCGGGTCCCAGTTGACGAGACGCTTGTCCTTGTAGATGAGGCCCGCATTGTAAAGCTCGACGAACACCTTGATGACGGCGCGCGACAGGCCCTCGTCCATGGTGAAGCGCTCGCGGCTCCAATCGCAGGACGCGCCCAGGCGCTTGAGCTGGTTGACGATGGTGCCGCCGGAATGTTGTTTCCAGGCCCAGACGCGCCTCAGGAACTCTTCGCGGCCAAGCTCGCGCCGGCCGGGCTCCTGCTTCTCCATAAGCTGCCGCTCGACCAGGCTTTGCGTGGCGATGCCGGCGTGGTCGGTGCCGGGCTGCCAAAGCACGTCGCGGCCGCGCATACGCTCGAAACGCGCCAGCACATCCTGCAGCGTGTTGTTGAGCGCGTGGCCCATATGCAGCGAACCCGTCACGTTCGGCGGCGGGATCACGATGGAAAACGGCTTCGCCTTCGGATTCTTCTTGAGTGCGGCGCCGGCGCGGAACGCCTTCGCCTTCTCCCAGGCTTTGAAGAATTCTTGGTTCGATATCGGAGTAATTGTAGGTTTTTTCGAGCATTGGTGTGGGGGTATCTGGAGGCCTTTGGCCGTTACTTTTAAAAAAATGAGACAGCTTCGGCAACCGCCGAAGCCGTCCTCAACGAATATGCTTGCGCATAACGGGGCTTAGTTGTCCGATTTCGGGAGCAGCCCGCGCACCGCAATCTCCTCGCGAATTGCATTTTCAAGGATCCGCGGCATGTTTTCGTTGAGCCATTGCACGAGCAGCGGGCGGAGCATCTCGCGCACGGCAGTTTCCAGAGGCCCGCCATTCGGAGTAGAGCCGGACATTGGTGCGGAGCCCATGAACTGCGCTTGCGCAACCGGCCCTGGAGCCGAAGCCGCCGCTGGAGCGGCCGGCTTGGCCGGCGCAACGCTGACAGAGCTTTCAGCCTTGGCAACCGCGGCAGGCACAGGCTCTGGCACCATTGACGGCTTCGCAGGGGCATGCTGTGCGGGTTCCGGTGTCTTTGCCAGTTTCGCAAAAGCCTGCTGCACAGGTCCCGGCTCGGCAGCAGCCGCCGGCTTCGCTTCAGCCTTCGCCGGAGCTTCTGCTTTGGGAGCAGGCGTGTTTTTTACTTGCTTGGCTTCTTCCATCGCCGCAGTGGGCGGGGCTGTATTGCCGTTTCTCGCTGCCTGCTGCTGTTTCTGCGCTTGTTCCACAGCCGCTTGCGCTTCAACCACTTCCAGAAGCTCCGCATCGTCCTCCACGGCTTGCGCCACGACTTCGATCGCGTCGGCAAACCTCTCGGCGACCTCTGCCTTGTTCTTGGAGTTCAGATGCGCGAAATCGACCTGCTTGGCGGTCTCAAGCTCGCTTGCCTCAAGTACCCCCATGGCCGAGCGTGCGAGCCTTTGCGCGAGGACTGCCACGGCACCCTCACCATCGCCCTGCGCTTCCACGGGCTGCGCCTCCGCTTCGACTTCCGCTGGAGCGTCTACTGCGGGCGCTTCTCCTCTGGCGCGTTCAGGTGGAGCAGGGAACAGCGGGACCGGACCTTGCTCGGAAACCGGCATTTGGATATCCCCAGCCCAGTTTCTGGCCTGGAGCCTCGGTGTGGGCGGCTCCTGTCTGAGCCTTGGCGCTGCCGATGCCTGCGCCGCGCCGCCGGGCAACTCGCGGCGAGACCAGACGGCCTGAGCGGTAGCAGCCGGCCCTCCTTGCCGTGACTCAGGGCGCAGCACCTGATTGGCGTCAGGCAAAGTGCCCGTGCGCGGGCCAAGATGGGGCGGCTGCCCAGGATGCGCTTCCGGGCCGGCTTGGCCCCGCATTCCAGCCTGAGGAGCCCCCGCCTGTGCCCATATTCGCTCTTCGGGAAAAACAAGTTCATCCGTCAGATCGAAAACTTCGTCAGCGGTAGCCCCGCTTGACGCAGTTTCAGCAGGACCGGCTCCAGCCAGTACGCCCATGCCGCGCGGTTCCCTTGGGAAGGAACCCTGTTTGTCTGCATCGGAAATGATGAGCCTGATCGACGCGAGGAGCTCCTCGATAGATGGCTCAGGAGCTTGATCTGCGCGGTTCATTCCATTCCACCTCGATCGCTGGTACACCTCCACACTCCGTGCGGGCACCAGCCAAGATTAGCCCAATCCACTCCCACGCGAATCACTTCACTCTCTATGAGTGTGGCGGCAGGTTAACGATGCCAGTGACTCAACGCCAGCGTTTCATGGAATTTGAGGCAATTTTTGGGTATATGCTGGTCCATCTGTGGATTTTTGGCCCGGTTTACGGCCCGAATTTTCCACAGGAGCAACGCGGGCATCCTGGCGGTCCTCAACTGCCGCACCCCAGCCGTACCACGAATCCTTGACCTCGCCGTAATAACGGGTTGGATCGTATAGCTCGGCCTGAAGCGCTATGTCCGAGGCGGTGAGGCGCCCCATATAGGCGAGGACGCCATAGGAAGCGACCACGAGGTCGCGCTGAAACGATACGAGGCCCACGCTCGCGTTCAAATTCTGCTGCTCAGCGTTGAGCACATCGAGGATGGTGCGCTGCCCAACCTTTTCCTCCTCGCGGACGCCCTGCAGCGCTATCCCGGTAGCCTGCACCGCAGACTTGCCTGCCGCCACGTTGCCCTTCGCCGCTACGGTCAAGCCCCATTGGGCACTGACATTCGCCCGCGCGGTCTCGCGCTGCACATCGATGTTCTGACGGGCCTGAGACAAGGTCTCGATTGCCTGCCGGATTTGCGCCGATACGCTTCCAGCCTCATAGAGCGGTACGGACAGAGTGCCGTAAACCCGCGTGTCCTCCTCAAAAGCGACGCCAGGTGCCCCGAACGGTTGAGCCATCCTGCTGTAGCTTGCGCTCACGGACAGGCTGGGCAGGAGCTGGCCCTTCACGGCCTTCACCTGATGCTGCTGGGCGCGCTCACGGAAGATGGCGCCCAAGATTCCGGGATTCTCCGCCTGGGCGATATCGATCACACCCGGCAAGCTCTTGGGCAGCAACTTCGCTGGCGGCCCTGGATCCCTGAGCGCTCCCGGCGGATGGCCGATGTACTGGGCAAACAGGGCCTGATCGCCGTAGAGCGTGCCCTGTGCGATGCTGAGGTCGGCCTGCGAGGCGGCGAGACCGGACTGTGCCTGCGCCACATCGGTACGTGTCACCTCGCCAACCTTAAAACGGTCCTCGGTGGCGCGAAGCTGCTCGGAAAGCACCTTGACGTTGCTCTCGCGCAGCTTCACGATCGCGGCGTCGCGGACGACGTTCATGTAGGCCGTCGCCGCATTCAACAGCACCGATATCTCGGCCTGGCGAAGATCCTCACGGACCGCTTCGACCAGCGCTTCGGCGCCCTTGATATTGTTGTAGGTGCGGAAACCGTCGAAAAGGTTCTCCTGCAGGGCGACTTGGCCCATCCTTGGATTGGAGATGCCATTCGACGCTTGGGCACCCGTGATGGAGCTAAGCGGAAGGGGTGAGCAGCCGGAAATGCTGCTGCCGCTCACGTTGGTACATACGGGCAAATTGCCCTGCGCCGTCGTCAAAGCCGAAAATTTGGAGCGGAGCTGCTCCCACCCTTCCTGGTAGCTTGCGGTGATGGTCGGACGGTATCCGGACTTGGCGAGAGAAACGCCATTATCAGTCGCGCGCAACTGCGCTCGCGCCGCTTTTAATATGGGGTTGTAAAGATAGGCAGCCGTCAGCGCTTCCTTCAGCGTCTCCGCATGAAGAGAGGCACTTCCCATGAACAGAAGCACAGCAGGGATGGCCCATTTGCTCATGCTTCGTGAAACACGGGGACAGCGAAACTTTATGGACAACATAGAATATTTCCGTTCCATCATCCAACTGCTACCAGCCGCACAAAGGCCACCACAGGCGCACAGCGCGCCGCATGGACCCTACTCGCGGGAACAGCTTGCTGAAAGCCCACTTACAACATATCGATGGCTTTTCTTGCAAAGGCGTTGCGGATTTGCCGCGCAGCCTGACTAAAAGACGAACTCAGGTTTTGCCTCGAAGCCCGGTAGGAACTCAGCGCCTGCGTCGAAAACGGCACGCCCGGATACAACGCCCGAAGCCTTCGTGAACAAATAAGCATGGCCCTGCCAGCCCTTGCGGAGGATCGTCACAAGACGCCCGCCCTCCGCGAGCTGATCGAGAAGCACCTTGGGCTCTCTGGAAACGCTGCCATTCAACAAAATCAAATCGAATGGCTTTTCCGCAGCCAAACCGGCTTCAAGGGCACCTTGATGCACGCTGACCGCGTCCGAATCAGCGCTGCTCAAGGAATACTTCATCGCCTCTGTGAGTGATTCTGACAACTCTAGCGCGTACACCTTTCCACAGATCTTCGAGAGGATGGCCGCGGAGTAGCCGGTTGCTCCCCCCACATCCAGGGCGCGGCAGGCGCCGGTTGGGCTAGCGAATTGCAGCATGCGGGCGAGAACCATCGGCGGCAGCAGATGGCGGGCGGGCGTCTCCGGCGTGGCGGGCACAGCCAGCACCGGCCCGTCCATATAGGCGAGCGGCTTCTGGTTTTCGGGCACGAAGCGCTCGCGCGGAACGCTCGCGAAGGCGTTCAGGATGCGCGGATCGCGAACCCCATTCGGCCTGATTTGCGATTCCACCATGGCCATGCGCGCCGTTTCGAAGTTCATCGCGATTTTTCCCGCCTGATAAGGATTTCGAGGAGAGATTGGAGAGATACCTGACGCCTAACAAAATTCCCGCCCTCTGACCAGGGGTGTTAACACAACGCTTGGGCAATTCAAGGCAAGGCGCCCCTCCCTGCGTTATCTAAGAGCGCGTTCGCGGCGGATGAGAATTGAACAAAGCGAGAGGGGGGATGAGCGGTTGCAAAGCTCCGCGGCTCCCTGAGCCTGCTTTCATCCTGTCCTTTTCCAAGGGAGAATGCCCCCTGAATTGGCCGCGCCGGTACTTCAAGCGAAAAAATCGCCCTGGCCGGCGCCCGGCGCACTTGCCGATTCGCTGGAGGAACACTGGAAGCACCATCACCGGCGAAGCGTTCGCAAACGTTGAGTCCCAGGAGGCGGACAGAAGGCGGATCGCGGTTTCCGAAGGCTCGCTGCCGCGTATGATCGCGGCCAAGGCCGTTGTGCAGGGGCGGGACGGTGCCTGGCAATATACGCTGGGTTTGGCGCTGCGGACTGTCTTAGGCGCCGCGCAAAAACAACTGAATCACCACTAGTGTCCCAACGTTCTCTGACGGTGACGATATAAGTTATTGAAACATCATAAGAAACGACAATTTTCGGCGTTACCGGCTTGAATTTTTTCCTGTTTTTCCCTGACCTTCGCGAACCAATTTCGCGGAGGGAGCCATGTACGCAGGGCAGTTTGTTTTTACGCAACTGATGGACCATCTGCCGTGGCACGTTTTGCGCCGGTGTGTGGCGCGATATGACGGGGATCGCAAGGTCATGAGCTTTCCTGATTACGCACAATCGCCAGCCTGAATTGCGGGGCACAAAACATATCGTCAACCCATTGATTGGACGCGGGTTACCCGATGGAGTGTGGCAAGCATCCGCTCAGACACAACCCGCTCACCTCGCCGAATTCGAGCGTCGGTTTAGCTGCAGATACCGGCTTGGACACGATGGTCCCTCGGTTTGCAGGCCCCGCTCAGGTTTCGCAGCCGGCCGAAATTGGCTGACGAATATGCGTAATCAGGGAAGGTTTTGGACGCCCAATCACGCCGCAATCCGCAACGCGCGGACAAGACAGCAGGCGGCAAAAGATCACCACCCGCCGGCCTCAGAACTTCAGGCGCAGACCGGTAGCGACGTTGGTGGTCTCGTGTTGGGGGGCAGCCCAGCCGCCGGTAACGTCAACCCAGCTCACGCCCCCGTAAACATCGAAGTGCTTGTTGAACTTGTAGCCGATCACGCCGGAGACCCAGTCGAGATCGCCGCCGGCCTGTGGGCCAATGGTAGTTGCGTAGTTGTTCTGGTTCTCGCGGTACCAGGCGCCAGTGAAAGCCCAAGGGCCGGTTTCATAGCTTGCGCCCACCCATGCAGTTTGCAGAATTTGGTTGGTAGTAAATTTTCCGCCAAGTCCAATAGTAGGGTCAGCAAGAACATAGCCCCCGTTGGTGCGCATATTCAGGTAGGCGCTTTGATCCTTATCCGGGTTGCCGCGGTCTACGTAGACATATCCGGCGAACGCGGTCAGCCTCCCCGAGGGGCCTTCATCCTTGAAGCCGCCTCCCAGGTCGAAGGCGTATTTGCACATGACCGAATAGCCCTCGTCGTTGGCGATGGTGTACCAGAGCTGGTTGGTCGAGCCCGCTACGCCAAGGTCGCCAGTAACCGCGGCATTCTGCTTGGTGTAATAGGCATCGATCGAAAGCCCTTTCCAGGTAAGGCCGGCATTGACACCGGCGCCATAGCCCAGCAGCGAGGTGCCATCGCCTCCATCGGAGTATAGCACGCTCGCGTGTACAGGCCCGTATTGGTAGGTGTATTTAACCGAATTATCCCAAAAAGCGGTCTCCGGACCGCCTATGCCGTTAACTGCTCCCCCAGCGTAACCGATCAACGAGAAGGCAAGGGAACCGCGGTTCGGATCGTAGGGCTCGGCACCTTCGTTCGTCAGCGAGGCATGACGGCCGATCGTGAGCGTGCCGTAGGCGGCATTGCTCAAACCGGCGTAGACTTCGGTGTTGAATGCTTGACCGCAAAGGGGGCCGTCCCCATTCGCGATTTTCGAACCGTTCGCAGCCTGAACCAGGCTCTTGCAGACGTCCGCAAGCTCAGCCGCGACCGGGTCGAAGGCGGTACCGGCCTTGCCGATAGCGGCGAAGCCCATGCCCAATGCTTCCTCGACCTTCACGCCAACCTGCGATAGAGATGCCGCATTGTTGACCAGAGTGGAGATCGGGTGGAGGCCGGCGCCGTTCGCTTCCCAACTGAGCCCCGGATAGAAGCTGGCGCCCAAAGGAAGGCCCGCCGTTTGGTAGGCATAGCCAACGTCGATCGTCCCGTAGATGGTGACGCCCTTATAAGTCAGGCTATCCGGCAGCGGATCCTTAAAGCCTTCAATGCCCTGGTCATCCGCTTGCGCCTGGGCGGCGAAGCCGCCCAGCACAGCTGCGCAAATGAGAAGTTTCCTCACGGCAATTCCCCGCTTTTGCTAAACGATTGCACACAAGACGCAAACGTTCGCCCGGACACAGGTCCGGACTTGCAGTCGTGGGAACGTGATCAATTCTCCTCCCCCGACTTGATCGCCGAAGGGGGGTACCCGCTTCCATATTTTCTGATTCTTAAGTAACGATATGCTACCGTAGATTGTATTGAAGGCTGCCAGGCTGGTCAATGGCGAGGGTAGCGCACATTCGAATGCGCGTCACCGATAGCGACTTTTCGGTAACGAGATAGACAGCCTTCGGTTGAGGCTTGTTACCGGAGTCATCTCGATATAGCGAGTTGCACCAGTTTTCGGCGTGACGATATTCAGCTGGGCCGCGCCGTAGCATGGGTAAGGTCTTGCGTCTAAAGCGCCACGGGCTGGTTTGCTGAGACGTTACGGGGATGATGCATGGCCGCGGACGCGCGTTCTCACCAGCGTTTGGCCTTCTTTCACCATTGTCAATGAAACTGGCCGCAGGATTCTCGGCTAAGGCCAAGCGCGGACGCGGCATGTACAGATTCCCGAAAGCAGCTTTTCCGTTCGCCCTCTTGCTGAGCATGCTTCTCCCCTGTGCCGCGGAGCCAAAATACCGCGCCGAGATCATGCCGAAGCTGGTGGGGATCGCCTATTACGATGCCGTTAAGCGTGGGGTGGAAGAAGCCGCGAAGGAACTGCCCTGGATGGAGCCGATCCGGTCTGGCCCGGCTCAGGATGAGGTAGAAAAGCAGATCGAAACGATCGAAAAGCTGATCCCGCCCCGGCCGGTTCCGATCGCGGTGGCCGCCAACAATCCCGTTGCCATTAGGCCGGTGCTGAAGAAGGCACATGACGCAGGCATCCGGGCGATGAGTTGGGACGGCAATACGCCGATGCGCTGCACTGCGACCCGGAGCGCGCGCTTCCGCTGGCACAGTTGGTGCAGCACGAGAAGACCGGCGGCAAATCCCTTCTCTGTCATTCAGTTTCCAGTAGAACTGGCTGAGGAGCGGGCGATGCCGCTAGCTGCGTTCTCATCCCATTCCTTACACTCCCGCCCAGTAGATGCTGTACATCCCGGCCTCAATTATGGAACCGGAAAAGATGAGGTAAGCGTTGCCCTCTCCTTAAATGTTATTGAAAGTACGGGTATATGAGCATTTTTGCAAAATTGTTGAAATACCGTGTGCTCATATACTTTGTATTGTGCATCGGCGTTTTTGCTGCGGCCGGTTTACTCTTTCGCTTTTGCGCCCAGAATCCAGACAATCAAAACGCGAATACATTAACATCGGTTAACTCGAAGACACCGGCCGCCACGAGGGAACCGCAGATATCGCCCAACGGGGCACAAAATACCATTAATTGGATGGGGCACTGGTACAAGGCCGACAAGCGATACGATTTGGTGCGTGAAATAAAGAGGCATTTTGCATTCCTTAATCAGGATACCAAGATCAACCTCCAGTTTCCAGAGCAGATCGTCGGGACAAACAACAAAGTAGTGGTTGCACATTTGATTGCAGAAATGATCAGACACAAGAACTATGATTGGGACATCGTATGGATGGACAACATCATCTACCAATTCGTAGCCGATGAACTTAACGATTTATTCTGGGGACGCAAGTATCTCGTCGACTTCGAGAAGATACCAGGATTTATCCAAACCGAGAAACCGTTTATCATTGAAGACCCGGCCTATCGCAATCAAACCGGCGGTATTCTCGTCGGCCCCTATATCGAGGGATATTATTACGCTCTATATTACAATCGGGATCTGGCTGCAAAAATGGGGATCGAAGTCAAACCATTCGGAATGACATTTGAGGACCTGCTCGGCTATGTCAAAGCAGCCGATCGCTACAATCAAAACGCCAAAGATAAAATCCCCATATTTTTTGACGCCTACGATATGCCATCCATGGAAGTTCTCTTCCAAAACCTGGTAAAATCCTGGATCGATGACTACACGGCGACGGCGGCAGAGCAGAGCAGCCCGCGGAAGCTTGAGGCGATGTATAAAGGGTTTCAGGCGTTTGAAGAACTCGGGAAGTACAGGCCCCTGATTTCCTCGTATGCGGCCAATGCGTGGTTCCTCACCCGGGATGTGCCGCTGAACGATAAAGCGCTTTTCTATATTAGCGGCACATGGATGTACAGCCGCTGGCGAGACATCGACATCGCCAAGTCCTTCAAGATGATCCCGACTGAGCTACCGGTTTTCAAACCCGCCAATTATTGCCTGGGAGGTTTCATTCCGGCATGGGCGGTGATGAAAGATTTACCCCACCGTGACGCGGCAATCCGCCTGATCATGTCGATGTCGACCTCCAAGGTTGCGGAACGATGGGTGCAATATACGAAAACCCCCACAGGCCTCGCCGGCGCTGTTTCCAAGGCAACCATGGGCAGCGATGTGTATGAGGTTTATCAACGTACCATGTCCGAGAAATATGACAGCCGAGTACAATATTCATTTAATACCGCATACCTGCTTGGCAAGGAAAACACCCTACTGCAAAAAGATATTGTGGATGTTCTATGGAAACTGCTGGAAGGGAAAATGACTGCGGATCAGGCTCAACATTCGATCCTGGCCAAAATGAAATAGGGATCGGCAACTTTGAACCGCTTCACCAAAAGCCTGCGATTTAAGCTCACCCTCCTGGTGATTACGGTTGAATTGTTGATATTTGCGGGAGCGGGTGTTTTTTACACACGCCAGTTCAGCCAGGAAATAGACGGGGCGATTATCGCCAGGCTTTCCATCCCGGGCTTGCTGATGACCCGTGGAGAACTGAGCTTCGATGCGGTGGGCGACAAGCGGACGATGGAGGGGCTGCTTCGCGAGCCGTACAGCGAAGGAATGGTGATCGGTCTCGACGGTCATGTATATTTCTCTTCCGATCCTGCCCGGCAGGATACGCATCTGGATGCAATCGATGGACTGAGATTGCCGGGTCCTGAATCATCAGCCTTTTCCGTTAACGCACCCGATCTGATCACTCCGGTTCAGGACAGCACCGGTATGTACCTGACATGTCTTTCCCCTCTGCGGCCCAATGGAAAGCTCACAGGTTATCTCTATTTGAAGGTGGGAACCGGGGTATCGGAAGCTGAGAAGCGCAATATTGCCATTCTTTTTGCCGCTGGCTCGTTGGGGACCATCGTTCTTACCGCATCGATACTATCCTTGCTGCTCCACTTGATGGTTACCAGCCGGCTTAATTATCTGGTCGAAGTCTTCCGCCGTTTCGCACTGGGAGATTATGCGGCTCGTGCTCAACCCGTAGGTGGCAACGACGAAATTGCCACACTGATGAATGGCTTTAACGGTCTGGCCAAGCGCCTGGAAGATACCATGGCGCACCTGAGCGAAAGCGAAAGCCGGTTCCGCGTATTGGTAGAACATGCCCCGGAGGCTATTTTGGTCTACGACGCCGATACGAAGCATTACGTAGAGGCCAATCATAATGCAGAGCGTCTGTTTGCCTGCTCTCTTGAGCGGTTGCTATTATCGAAGCCGGCAGATTTTTTCGCACCCGTGCAGCCAACCCCAATAACTGTGGAACAAAGCGTCGGCAGAGCGCTGGCCGGTGAAGAAGTGGTTGTTGAACGTGCAATCACCAATGCCAGAGGTCAGCAACTGCTGTGCGAAGTACGCCTGGTCCTTCTCCCGGCCAGCAATCGTAAACTCATCCGCGCCAGCTACATCGACATCACCGAGCGCAAGCGGGCAGAGGACGCTCTCCGGCTTATGAACGAACGCTTTGCCCTGGCCACCACCGCCGCACGCATGGGGGTTTGGGACTGGTATATCGAGAGCGACACGCTGGTCTGGGACGACGGCATGTACGAGCTTTACGGTATGAAGCGGGGGGACTTCCCTGGCGCCTACGATGCGTGGCTGCAAGGCGTGCACCCAGATGACCGTGCCCAGGCCCACGAGGCCATAACTCTGGCCAAGCGCGGCGAGCGCGAATACGATGTCGAGTTCCGTGTCGTGTGGCCCAGTGGCGCCATCCATTACATCAAGGCATACGCGCAGACCGTAAGAGATGCGCAGGGCAATCCGCTGCGCATGACCGGCGTAAATTTCGACATTACCGGGCGCAGGCTGGCGGAGGAGGAACTCCGGCGCTACAAGGATCAACTGGAAGAAACGGTACAGCAGCGCACGGCGGAACTGGTCCTGGCGCGCGACGCGGCGGAGGCGGCCAACAACGCCAAGAGCGTGTTCCTGGCCAACATGAGCCACGAACTGCGCACGCCGATGAACGCCATTCTCGGTTTTTCGGCCATAATGCGCCGCGAGCCGCAACTGACAGCGAGCCAGCGCGAGAACCTCGACATCATCAACCGCAGCGGCGAGCATCTACTGACCCTGATCGACGATGTGCTGGAAATAGCCAAAATCGAGGCAGGGCGCATACAACTGGAGAACGCGCCCTTCGATCTCGGCGTCATGGTGCGCGATGTCACGGACATGATGCGGCTGCGTGCCCAGGAGAAGGGCTTGCGGCTGCTGCTCGACCAGTCGTGCGAATTTCCGCGCTTCATCAAGGGCGACGAGGTGCGCCTGCGCCAGGTGCTGGTCAACCTGACCGGCAACGCGGTGAAATTCACGCAACATGGCGGCGTGACCATCCGCCTGGGCGTAAGGCATAACACCCGCGATCACCTGCTGATGGAGGTCGAGGATACCGGCCCCGGCATCGCGCAGGAAGACCAGCAGCGCGTGTTCCAGCCCTTCGTGCAACTGGGAGGAGCGGGCATGCAAAAGGGCACCGGTCTGGGGCTGACCATCTCGCGCCAGTATGTGCAACTGATGGGCGGCGCCATGGGCGTCGAAAGCACGGAGGGCAAGGGCTCCATCTTCCGCGTCGACCTGCCGGTGGAACTGGCGGAGGAGGCCGGCGCCCCGGCAGGCGAGGAGCAGGCTGGAGAGGTGATCGGCCTCGCGCCTGGCCAGCCAGCCTACCGCATCCTCATCGCCGAGGATCAGCCTGAAAACCAGCTGCTACTCGTTAAACTGATGACCGGCATCGGCCTGGATGCCAAATTGGCCGAAAACGGCGCGGAATGCGTGAGACTGTTCCAGGAGTGGCGCCCGCACCTCATCTGGATGGACCGGCGCATGCCAGTGATGGGCGGCGTGGAAGCTACGCGGCGCATTCGCGCGCTGCCTGACGGTCAGGACGTGAAGATCGTCGCAGTGACCGCCTCTGTGTTCAAGGAGCAGCGGCAGGAATTACTCGATGCCGGAATGAACGATTTCGTACGCAAACCCTACCGCTTTCACGAAATCTACGGCAGCATGGCAAAGCAACTTGGCGTGAAATACATTTACCGCGACAGCGTCCCTGTGGCCGGGGAAGCGCTCCCCATCGCCGTCACGCCCGCGATGCTGGCCGCGCTGCCGGATGCAGAGCGCAAGGAACTTAAGGATGCCGTGGAAAGCCTGGACGGCGTACGCATAAGCGCGGCGATCCAGCGGATCGGTGAAGCCAATGCGGAATTGGGCCGGACGCTGTCCCGTCTCGCGGAAAATTTCGATTATCCGGCCATCCTCAGCGCGCTGACGGCGGAAACACAGCACCGCGAAGCCGCCGGCGGCAGCGGAGCATGAGATGCGGTGTTCCTCCATCGGGGAAAGCGGCACCGCGAGCGCCTTTTGGCGGTTTGCGGGGGATATCTCGCCGCATGAACGGCAGCAGCCGTCTTGGCGCGCTGATGGCTTTCCCGCCGTCCCTGCAGCGCAACCTTGCGTGCGGCCCCTGCTTCGTCCGCTGCGCGTTGAACCCGGAGGAGGCTGGTTGCATTCTTGAAAAGGGCGCAATTTTTGGAATTGGCGTGCGCCGTGCAAAGGCGGTGCTTTCCAGTGGGGGCAATACCCTCCGCCGGCTGTCGTTCTTCGTCATGGTGCTGGCTTATATGCGCATCGCCGCTTGACGGTCAAAGCCTACCCGGACCGGGTCTGCATCTATTTCGATGGCAAGCTCATCGCCCGCCATCCGCGCCGCTATGGCCGTCACGAGGATATCGAAGACCCCGATCACGCCAAGGCGCTCATCGCCCAGCGCCACCGCGCCAGGGAACAGCGCCTGATGCTGCGCTTCCTGGCGCTCTCCCCGGATGCGCAGGCCTATTACGACGGCCTGGAGCAGCGCAGGCTGAACGCCCGCAATCACCTGCGCAAAATCCTGGCGCTGGCCGAGTTCTACCCCGCTGACCTGGTGGCGCGGGCCAACTCCTAAGCGCGCACCCGGCCGACGCTGAGGGGAATCGGGTGAACAGCTCGAGCTGCGACGAGGCTGACGAGGAACCTCCGCCAAGCAGGCCATCAGCTTCTGCAATTATCTCGGCGACCGCTTTGGAGTGCCGGACGCGCCCGCCGTGCCCAGCTTGGCGGAACTCATTGGCAAGCCCGCACGGGCCTAACTGCCCGGCGTTTGCCGAGCCGGCCCGGGGAATTTCACCTTGAGCCGCTCACAGAACCGTACGTGATACTCTCGCATCATACGGTTCGTGCCACCGCACGAAGGCTGCCGCCTTCCGCTGAACGGCGGGCTCCTCCCGGCAAAGCCAGTTGGCCCAAGTTCAACCACGATGACCCGCCCCCTTCGCTCCAGCCCCATTACAGGACCTTCATCGCTACTACAAGGCAGTCCGCCCCTCTCTGGCGCATCGGCACTTTCGGCCTTGCGGTTGTCGGCCGCTTGCGCCTTTTCCCTTGGCATCGCCGGCCTGATTCACACGTTCCGTACAAGAGCCTAGTTGAGCTTCGCGCCGTCTATATGCCGGATGCCGTTCGGGCAGTATCAGGACATCCCCCGAACTTGTCCCGGCGGTGGGGCAGAACCCATACGCGCTAACTTAAGGCTGGAATTGCTTGATGCGGCCGTTTTCGCGGCGGTTCGAGCAGGTGACGCTTTAGGATTGGCAGAGCGCCAAGCCGCGGCATGGCCGCTGGCATGATCGCCGCGAGCAGTGCCTTGGCAGCAAGGCATGTGAGGCGCCAAAGCGCTGGTGCGGTTACGCGGCCATGCGGGGAGAGATCTCAGGCGCGCTGGTGTGCGGCTCGAGCAGGAGGATCATCAGTAGATGCGCCAAAATCCAGGTTTTGGCGGTTTGCGCATCCTCGCTTGGCGGTGCAGAGAGACCGATGAGGCTTTTCAAGCGCTTGAATGCCATCTCGATGCGCCAGCGGGCGCGGTAGAGCTCGCCGATCCGGCCGGCGGAGAATGCTTTTGCATCGAGCGATGTAATAAGAATGACCCATGCGGCCGCGGCCAGCGTGCCGGCGGAGATAGCTTTTCCTTTCCGCTTGGCGGTCTGCCGGGCTTGGGCGCGGGATGCTTCGGCCGCAAGAGGGGGCTTGCGAATGGCAACGAGCCGCAGCGCCAGAGCCGGAGCCTTTTTGCGCGCAATCCAGATAGGTCCGTCGAGAACGCCTGCGTTTTCCGCCGCCTCAAGAGCCGCCAGGAGATCGAAGGGTTTGCCATCCTCATTCAGCCACCGTGCCCCCGTCCAGGGAGTGCGTACAATGACATCGGCGCCTTGTTCCATAATATGCGCCAGGGGTTCGGGATGCATGTAGCCGCGATCCGCGATAGCGATATCGCCTTTGACAAATGGAGTGCGGTCAAGCCGCTCTCCGCCCTTCTCATCGGTCAGTTCGACGAAGCTAAACCTCTCCGCTGGCAGGTCGAAAGTGCAATGAAGCCGCCATAGGCCGTTGTTTTTCTTTGCATCTTTCCCAGCCTTCGGAACGGTTGTCCCGTCGAGGAGCCGGATGCGCCGCCCTCCAGCCTCAGGCTGGACACCGGCGCTAAGAAGCGTGCCTGCAAGATGTTCCATCCAGGCGCCGCACTTGCGCAGGCGTTTAAGCAGGGCAACGTTGGAAAGGTCCGCCAGGCCCACGGACGCCGCCCATGCGCTCGCCGATCTCAGCCCCATGCCGCCCAGGCAATAGGCCAGGATCAACCGAAGCAGATCGGTTGCGCAAACCACGGCCCGGCTTCGCGCAAATGCCCCCTTCTCGCGGGCGGATGCTTCGATGGCCGATGTCCCGCCAAGCCGGGTCAAAGTTGTCTGCCAAAGCTCGTTCAGAAGCGATACGTGTGTCATGCCATGCTAGAATTTGACTCAATTCTAGCTGGCAAGCCTTAAGTTAGCGCGTATGGGCTCAAGGCCCCCTCATCCTGTCCTTCTCCCCAAGGGGAGAAGGGACGCCAGAATTACCCGCAGCAGATGTTCGAGGGTCCTCTCTCCCCTTGGGGAGAAAGGCTACAGTGAGGGGGGCTTCGAGCGTCACGTCTCCCGCCGGGTGCGGCCGCCGCCGAGCGGCGCGCCCTCCTGGATCGGCTCGATGGAGACCGCCAGGCCCGTGGCGCCGTCCGTCTCGATCAGCACGCCGCAGATCGTGGCCGCGCCCGCCGCCGGCGTGAACCGGCCAGACGGAATGCGCGTCAAAAACCGGTGCACAGGCTCGCCCTTCTCCATGCCGATGATGGAATCGAAGTCGCCGCACATACCCACATCGGTCATGAAGGCGGTGCCGCCGGGCATGATCCGCGCGTCGGCGGTGGGCACATGCGTGTGCGTGCCGATGACCGCGCTCACCCGGCCGTCGAAGGCCGCTGCGAGCGCCTGCTTTTCGGATGTCGCCTCGGCGTGAATGTCGATGAAAATGGCGTCCGCGCCCTGCGTCAGCGGGCAGGCGGCGACCTCCCGCTCGACGCGCTGGAAGGGATCGTCCATCGGGTCCATGAAAATCCGCCCCAACACGTTCATCACCAGCACCTCGGCGCCGTTCGCGGCGCGGAACAGGCAGGCACCCGTGCCGGGCGTGCCTGCCGGATAGTTCAAGGGCCTCAGCAGCCGGTTCTGCCGTGTGATGAATACCAGCGCCTCACGCTGGTCCCAGACGTGGTTGCCCGTGGTGACAACATCCGCGCCGGCGTCGATCAGGTTCTGGCAAATCTGCTCGGTGATGCCGAAGCCGCCCGCTGAATTCTCGCCGTTGACGATGACGAAATCGGCGGCAAGCCGCTCGCGCATGGCGGGAAGCCGATCGCAGACCGTGCTCCGCCCGGCCCTTCCGGACACATCTCCAAGAAACAATAGCCGCATATTAATCTCCGCAGGCGATGATGCGCGATGGCGTCAGGATCATGTCCAAGGGTTCATCCTGCTGTTCCTGCGGAACTTCGGGAAACTCCTGCTCGTCGAAGGCAATGCCAATGGCTGCAACCGCGCCGTGCTGCCTCATCCGGCGCAGCGCCGCGTCGTAATAGCCCGCGCCATAGCCGAGCCGGCCGCCCTTGCGGTCGAAGGCTAGAAGCGGCACCAGCACGATATCCGGCATAAGTTCAGGGCACTCCTGGCCCGGCTGCTGCAAGCCGAATCTGCCGCGCTTGAGAGGCGTGCCTGCGCTCCACTCCCTGAAGATGAGATCCGGCCCAGGCCTCACCACGGGCAAGGTGGTGCGAAGCCCTTGAGCGTGAAGCGCTTCAAGGAGGGGAATAGGGTCGAGTTCGTCGTGGACCGGGAAATAGCCGGCGGCGGAAGTTGCTTGCATGGTTCCAATAAGGGCCGCGCCGCGAGCGGCAAGAGCCTGGCTCGCCCACGCCCCTGACTTCAGCCAAACCTCGCGCCGGACTGCGGACGCTTGCGCCCTGAGGGCCGTCTTACGATCCGCTAATGGGGTCCGCCGGTCTATTGCCTTTGCCCGCACCAATCCCAGTTGAATTTCAAGAGCCGCGAAGGCCGTCGGGGCAGATCGATCCCCTGGGTCCCTGGCTAGCAGGTGGGCGCCGATTGTCCAAGGCCACGGCCCTGGTCAGTGTCAGCTCCCTCAAGGATCTTATAGGGCCCGGGTATTCATTGAGCCCCTAACGCACCCCGCAGCAAGGGTTGCATATAGACGATTTTGGCGAAATTACCAGCCCCTAGGGAGGGTTCGCACTTCAAATATCTTTCAAAAAAGAAGAAATCGTAAGCGTGCCGCTATCTTGCGGCATTATTGCCTAGATATTTGGGCAATAGGAGCGGCGCACCGGACGCAACGGCGGTGGCGGCGATTGAACGGACTGTGCGCCGGTGCTAGGCGGTTCCTTTAGCGCGCGGCATTACGGAGCCCGCATCCATCGCTTTGCCAAGCTCGCGCTGCATGGCCTGAACGCCGCCGTCGATGACCTGATAGCCGCGCTGGTCGAGCGCCATGCGCTGCAAGCGCTGGATTTCCTCACGCGCTTCCCAAAGCTGGTCCGCCATCATAAGCGCAGCCATGAGAAACAGCCGCTCGTCCTGCACGGCCTTCGAACCGCCCTTGATAGTCTGCACATGGCCGTCAATTTCAGCCGCGAGGCCCTGGACGCGCATCTCCTCGCCGTCCATGCACCCCATCCGGAAAGTGCGCCCGTTTACAACAACCTTCACTTGGGCCATAGCCCAGCCCTCCTCATCCGCGACGTAGACGCGCCGGCCAAACATAGCCGCATCGGCCCGCACGCACGCAATGCGATACTTGCGCGGCAATCATTGCCGCACCTGTTCCCACAAATGCGATTTTTGGCAGATGGAGATGAAGAAGCAGTTAAGGTAGTGCTATGGTTTAGCAGAATTTCCTAGGCGGCGGCAGGACATTACTCGAATTCGGTGCAACTTGTGGTACACTGTTATTCTTACCTTCTTCCAAAAGTGGTGATGAATATTGTTTGGAACAGAGTTTGCGCGCCTCTCACCGCTACAGGCAAGAGGAGCATCGCCGTTTAGAGGCCTTCGCTAAGCAAAGCGAACCGCACTGTGCCGGGCTTCATCTTATAGAAGATGTGGCCGCCAATCTGTGCAACCCTATCCAGCTCATGCCGCCACTCAGGATGGACGTAGGTGGCATGATAATGCGTGGCATAGCCCACCTCGTCGATCCAGACCTTGCCCGCGATCACCTGCTTGGCAAGTTTTACCGCCGTCGCCCACTCTGGCTTCTCCTTCACCGAATTGTGCTTGCCGGTACAGGTGAACGAGAACTGGCAGCCATGCCGGTTACGCTCGCCCTGATAGACCACGCCGCAAATCGTCTTGGGATAGAACGGGCTGCGGATGCGGTTCATGATGACTTGTGCGACAGCGATCTGGCCTCTGACCGGCTCGTCGCGCGCCTCGAAGTAGATGGCGGTTGCCATGCAACGCAGCTCGCGCTTGCGGAACTCGTCCTCGGTCAGGCCGCCGAACAGAGTCTGCGGCTGCTCCGGCGAAAGGGTTGCGTTCTTGAGAAGCCCGGCCCATTCGCTGCCGCCGCCGCCGTCAGCGAGTGTTTTCGCGGGCGCGCCTTCAAGTAAGGGGTCTCGCGGGGTGAATGCCGACATGAACAGCTCGGCGCCGGCAAGCGCCGCCGTCTGCACCGCGGGCTGCGAATTTACATGCAGCGGATCGGTTTTCGTTCGCCGGGTCACGCTATCATCGAGCCCGGACTTCATCGCGAACGCAAATTTGTCCGCGCGCGGACCCTTCTGGTTCCCGGCAAAGAGAGTCTTGGCGTAGGCAGGCAGCGGCTCGACGCTGGACGCATGGCTTGCGGTGCTGGGGCTTATGGCCGATACGGCGGGCGCCGTGAGCATGGTGAGCCGGTAATCGATCGCGCTGCGGATGCCGGTATCGCGATAGGCATAGCCGCAGAAGCCGCAGATCGCGGCCAGAATGCCGTATTTGGTGAGCTTGGCGAAAGACCGCCTTACCTTGAAGGCAAGCGGCATCGGACGCGGCGGGATAACGGCGAGATCGGAATGACGGACTGCAGCCAGCGGGCCGCCCGGTTGTGGGTACTGCACAACAAGGGCCCGGCTGAGTTCCCGATCCACAGTCATCGTACGCTTACTTGACATCTACGCTCCTACAACAACCCCAACCCTAGCGTAAACTGGTTAACCCCTCGTTTCGGGACGCATGGAGGTTTTACTGGCGATAGCTATACCCTTTTTTAAGTCGAAAATGGGGATGCCAGCGGCGGCAATGGTTTAGAAGCTTGCCTCAGGCTTAACACCGACTGCGAGGCGGCCAAGCGCGCGCCGCAAACTTGTAAACGGACGGTTACAGGAAAGCGTTAGAACTCCTTGCTTTACAAGCTCTAAGCCGCCACGCCCGAAGCCTGCCGCAAGCTCGCTTTCAATCCATGTAAGCACCTTCGCCTCCCTGGCTGCGGCAAGACGCCCCCCCTCCCTGAGCCAGGCCTCGTGCCGGCCAAACGCGGCGAAAAGCGGGCGAAGATTCTCCTTGACTGTTGCAGAGATGGAAAGACATTCCGGTTCCCACATGCCCGGATCGCGGTGCGCGAGCCCAAACGCGCCCTTCAGGTCGGCGAGCGCCCGGATAGCCGCGGCGCCCATGTCGGCCTTGGTCACGACAGCGATATCGGGAATCTCGGCGATGCCCGCCTTCATGAATTGCAGCGACTCGCCCGAGGCGGGTTGGATGCACAGCACCACCGTGTCTGAAACCGTGGCGATGTCGGTTTCGGACTGGCCGACGCCGACGCTCTCCACGATCACCCTATCGTAGAGCGCGCGGAGCAGCATGGTGGCTGGAAAGGCGATGCCGGCAAGCCCGCCCAGGCGGCCCCGCGCGGCGATGGACCGGACAAAAACGCCGCCGTCCTCCGGGTCCGTGCGCATGCGCACACGGTCGCCCAGAAGCGCGCCGCCGCTCGCCCGCGAGGAAGGATCGACGGCCACCACAGCAATGGTCTGGCCCGCAGTCCGCCATTCCGCGATTAGCGCGTTGATAAGGGTGGATTTGCCCGCACCGGGCGGGCCAGTTATGCCGATGACGAGGCCCCTCGGGTTCTCGTGCGCCTCGTCCAGGAGCGAGACTATGGCCGGACCGGCAAAATTCCGCTCCACCTCGGAAAGCGCCGCCGCGACCTGCGCCTTGCCGGAAAGGGCCGCGAGCGTCAATTTGGGTTCCTGGCTCATTGGCCAATTCCTATCCATCAAGGCTACCGCACGCGAGTTACCGATTAACTCGCCGTTAATGGCGTTCGGCGGCATTTTCGCTCAGGTTTCGCGAAAGCCGGCGTTCTTCTTTAAGGCGCTATTATAGACGAGGCGGCTTTTTGAATTATTAAGCGCCGGTTATGGCATTGATAATGCTGGATACATTCATCGTGCGGCGCGCTGCCTGCCCGCGCCGGATGCACCGTAATATGGTTAATTTCAAATCTGTAAATATATTTAAAGGGATTCTGGAACCGTGGATTCGCGCTCAAAACGCGGAAAAATTCGCCGAAAAGTGGTGGCAAAAGATATCGCGCCGCGCCGTTTACCATGCCGGCATTAACCAAGATACAGCCCTACGGCATGAACGCGGCTTAGCAGGAGGCACATGACGCTCCTGTGCCAGCGGAACGGCTACGCTTATTGCCGGCGCGGCCCATCTTGGCTATTTGATGCGTTTTCCCGCCGCCCGCGGCAAAGATTGTAAATTCCTGTGTAGATATAATTCCGGCAGCCTGCCTCAGCTCGATGAGGCTAAACTTCTTGTGTCAGGAGTGATGGCAATGCACCGCTTAGGCAATTCCGCAAAAGCCCTTATTGCAATATGTATAATTGCCTTCACTTTCTATTACAGTTCTAGACCGCTATTTGCGCAAACCGGAAATCAGGTCGACATTGTCGTTTTCTATGGTAGCGGGTGTCCCCATTGCGCCAAGATGAGGGAGTTTTTGCAGACGATTCAAGAAAAGCAGCCGCGATTGAGGGTACGGGAGTACGAGGTCTACTTTTCCGGCGGCAATGCGCGCTTATTTGAGCGAATGGCCGATGCCTATCGTACCCAAATCGAGGGGGTGCCCACAACGTTTTTGGGCAATAACGTCATCGTTGGCTTTAGCGATGAGATGCGGCCACAGATCGAGCAGCAGATTTCGCAATGCATCGAGCAGCATTGCGCTTCACCTTTAGACCGTCTTTCCGGCACGGCGCACGCCCGGTCCGTGACTTTGACTGCGGTGCTGCTTGGCGCGGCGGTAGACGCGATCAACCCTTGCGAATTCGCTGTCCTGGTTATTTTAATTACGGCCGTGCTGAGCGCAGGCGGCAGAAAAAGGGCGCTTTGGGCGGGCCTGGCTTTCTCTGCATCGGTTTTTATATCCTACTACATGATGGGGATAGGCTTGTATTCCGCTGTGGAAGCCGCAGGCATTACACGATGGATTTATATAGCTGTCTCGGTACTCGCGATCCTGACCGGGCTATTCAACCTCAAAGACTATTTCTGGTATGGCAGATGGTTTGTAATGGAGGTGCCCCTTAGCTGGCGGCCAAAGCTCAGGCAAATTGTCCAGGGGGTTACGTCCGTTCCTGGCGCGTTCCTCATCGGTTTCGTTGTGAGCGTGTTTCTACTACCTTGCACATCCGGCCCCTACATTGTGATTCTAGGACTGCTCGCAGAAACCGAAACGCGCACGGGCGCAATGCTTTGGCTGCTACTCTATAATATAGTATTCATTGCGCCAATGGTGGGAATAACTTTGGCGTTGTATTTTGGGCTAACCACGGTTGAAAAGACCGAGGAATGGCGGACTAAAAATCTTGAAACATTGCATCTAGTAGCGGGGACAATCATCCTTCTGCTTGGCATAGGCATGCTGGCGTCGCTCTGGCTTGGGTACGTGTAGTGAGGCACGGCGATAATTTCTTGCCAGCGGGCCAACGGTTGCTTTCCACTTTGGACGGCGAGCCAGCCGGCTGCATTTGCCATACTCGATCTCAGCTTCCGGATATCCGCCAAACACCGGGCTATGCCCTAAACACACGGGCGCCGCCGATGCTAAGCCCAAGCTGTGCCGATAATTTCGCTGAGTTCCTTATATCGCGGCTCCCAACCAAGCACCTCGCGCGCCTTTGTTTACCCGCTAACGAGTTGAGCGGGGGCGCCAGGGCGGCTTGCGCCGAAGATGGCAGGTTTGAACGGCGGCCTGGGGTAGATGCCAGGGCAGCGAGTGGCCTGCGTCAGCCAAAATAAGTAGTTCTGACAGGGTTTTTTTCGCCGTAGCAAAGCCGGACGGCTCGGCTGTGCGTCCAGTACAGCCTGCGCCGTTCACTTTCACTACGTCAAAAAATCCCGGCGCCATAACCATTCATTTTGACGCAGCCCACTAGATGCGCCTTTGCAAGCTGCGTGGAATAGGAGGCGGACATGAGCAAAAAAAATGAACGTTGCCGGAAATTCCGTTGCAATCAGGGGTTGATTTCGGGGTGGTCCGATACGGCTCTGCAAGCTGCGGGGAATGGGAGACGGACATGAGCAAAAGGATCCAGAACATTACCGGAATTATGGCGGCCTGCCTGCTGGCTTTGGCTCCAGCCTCGGCACAACCGGTTGCAGGACAAGGGCAAGCCGTTGACTTAATCTGTTGACGATTGCGGCGGGATCGTGTCCGCCGATTGGGAATGCAGTTCTGTTAAGAATAGTTCACAGAGCGCAACGAGCCATCAGGAGAGATAGATGATATCTTCGTAGTCCAGCGGCGCCTGAGCCAATCCTAGGCGTTCTGCAGGTGTTTTGCCATCCTTGCCGGTCAGGATATAGTTGTGGGCCGTGCGCATGATGTCGAGGATTTTGGCTACGTTGCCTGGATTGTATGGAGAGTAGCCATTCCAGATCCGGCCGTTGTTCGCCTTCGAGTGGATCGGCCGTTCAAGCAAGGAGAGCCGCCGGCGCACCTGATTGAAAAACGAATTGACGCCGTGCAGGCTGGCCTTGTTGTGGAGCCAAGCTTTGTGATCTTCATCGTAATTGCTGAGATCGGTGAGTGAGGCCACGGACTTCTCTGGTTCGCTCATGGTCGGGAAAGGATGGTCAAGCCATCGGTCTTCCCATTTCCCGTGCGGTGTCATGGAGGCCAAGCGCTCTTTAATCAGCAGCAGTTTGACCTCCTTTGGCAGCAGGGTTGGGTGCGCGGCCTCTGCTTGGACGAACAGCATCTTTGCTTCGAGGTATTTTTGACGCTTTTCGTCCACGGTCAGGTCCTTGGCGATGCGAACATAAAAGGCGTCCGCTGTGTGGCCTTGAATTTCGGTGCGGAACGCAGACAGGCAAGCGGCCCGGAGACCTGGGTCCTGGTCGAGGAAAAAACGCCACTTCTGGACATTGCCCAGCAGGCGTTTGAGGAAGAAAAAGTGCCCGTACATCGTGTACTCGCCATGGGTCTGCATGCCGTATTCTGGAAGCCGCGCGGCTGGCGACGGCACATCGGGGCTCTCGATGTCGTCACGCGTCATGGCATAGGCGTAAGTTTCATCGATCTCCGCTGGCAGGCCCTGTTTGTGCCGCTTTGCGTTCAAGGACTTTGCGGTGGCTCGCTCGTGGTCAGCATTGAGCCAGAGGCGGGCAAAGCGGCGATGAGGGTAAGGCTTACTCAGGTCGCCATTCGTTTCAACGGCAGCCTGAACCGTTTTGCTGTCCATGGAAGGGTCGAAGTTGAGGTGTGCGCCGAAGCAATAGCCGTATTCGTTGTCCACCGCGGCAATGGCCGAGAGCTGGATATTCCGCTTGTCTTTGCGAACCAGCCAGTTAACCAGGTAGTCCTGTCGATCCACGCCCAGATACAACCGGCGGATGGCGAGATCGGCCAGGGCGCGCTCGCGGTGGGCGGCAAATGACTGACACTGCCGATGGAGAAAGTTGAGGCGACGGTAGAAGGTGTTGGGATCGATGTCCGTGACTTCGATGATGCGACGGACAGGCATCTTATTGATCAACAGTTTAAAAATGGTCTTGTTCTTGTGAGGTTCCCTCTGCCGGGCTGTGGTCTTGAGGTTCTGGGAAAACGTCTTGCCGCAGACGTTGCAGCGCCAGCGGGGGCTTCCAATGGCTGTCTTACCGAAAGATGCATACGCCCCAACAGTGCCAACTGGCAACTGATCGGCATGATTGGCGCAGCCCTCGGTAGGACAGCTCAGCGGATCAGGGGGCGACAAATAGAAAGCAATGCGCTCGACTTCCTCCACGATGCCGATATTGCTTTTGAGAGGGAACTCCACGCCGCAGGACGTGCAGATACAGGAGGAAACGCCCTTGTGCGCATCCAGCGTGTAGCTATTACTCCCGGGCGTCGATCTTTGCTCCGCCGGAACGCCATAGTTAATGCAGCCCGGAGACTTGCAGTGGTTGACCTGGACGCCGCCGTGCTCGGGCGGTATCCGCGGATAATGCCGGGATGAAGCCACGGAAGATTTCTTCTGTATGATCCAAAATGGAAAAATCTGTCAGCGCACCATCTTACGCGCGCCAATCGCTGCGGATCAACAGATTAAGTCAACGGCTTGGGACAAGGGCAGGACCGCTTCGAGCCTCTTCAGAGTATCAGCTACGAGTTCGGCTCGAAGTACACGAGCGGGTATTTCGTGCGTGAGGCTGGCAAATGCGCGGTTACGCTAATGCTCATCGAGAAGAGCCAGCCAGAACAGCCTCTGCCCTTCACGGCCGCGCGCGTGCGCCTGACCCTGGCACCCGGGCAGGTAGTGGGTCTCGATAGCGAGGAAGGCCGCTCGCTGAACTTCACCTGCGGGCCGGACGCGCAGGCAATTCTCGCGGACAGTGGCAATAGGAACCTGCTTGTTGCGCTGCAGAGAAATAGCCTGCGGCGAGTGCAGGAAGCCTGCTTGCCCCGGATGCGGGCCCGCCAGCCGTAATGCCAGCGGGAGGATGGCACAAATGCGCGCCATGCAGCTAGCGGTCCTGTTGCCGGCTCTTGCAGGCTGCCTCGCCCTTTGCTGTGCCGCGGCAGCACAGCAGAGGGGGGGCGCGGCGAGCGCCTCCCAAACTGCCGGTGCGCGCGTCTACAGCGGCTTCCTCCGCTATAATGCGAACTGCAATCGTTGCCATGGGCCGGACGGCGCGGGTTCGGCCATTGCCCCTTCGCTCATCGACGGCTTGCCGGACATCGAAACCTTCCGGCACATCGTGCGAAACGGCACGGGCTACGGCACTTTCATGATGAAAGGCTTTGGTGGCGATCCCAATGTCACACCCTACATCGATGACATTTACGCATACCTACAGAAGCGCGCGAGCGGCGCACTTGGCCGCGGCCGCCCGATGAAAAGTGAGCGGTAGGAAATCCCACTAGGCGGCTTGTGTCCGCTGAGGCGGAAAGAGTGTCATGCGCTCGCGGCCAGGATGGACCGGCCGCGAGCAAGCATGCAGCCTACGCCGTGGACGAGCCGCCAGCGCCGCCCTTGGCCCGCACCGCCGCCTGCGCCGCCGCCAGCCGTGCGACCGGCACGCGGAAGGGCGAGCACGACACATAGTCGAGCCCCACGGTCTCGCAGAAGGCGATGGAGGCCGGATCGCCGCCATGCTCGCCGCAGATGCCGAGCTTCATTCCAGGCCGCGTCTTGCGCCCGCGCTCCGCCGCCATCCGCACCAGTTCGCCCACACCCTCGGTGTCGAGCGAGACGAACGGATCGATCTCGAAGATGCCCTGCGAGAGGTAATCGCCGAGGAACGTGCCGGAGTCGTCGCGGCTAAGCCCGAAGGTGGTCTGCGTGAGGTCGTTGGTGCCGAAGGAGAAGAACTCCGCGGTGTTCGCGATATCGCCTGCCTTCAGTGCCGCGCGCGGCAGCTCGATCATGGTGCCGACCTGGTAGGTGAACGTGGTGCCAGCAGCCGCCTGCACCTCCTTCGCCACCTTGTCGATGAGCGCCTTGAGGATATCGAGTTCCGCCTTGGTCGCGATCAGCGGGACCATGACTTCCGGCACGACCGGATTGCCGGTGCTCTTGCTCACCGCCACGGCCGCCTCGAAGATGGCCCGCGCCTGCATCTCCGCGATCTCTGGATAGGTGATGGCGAGACGGCAGCCGCGATGGCCGAGCATCGGGTTCTGCTCGTGGAGCTGGCCGAGGCGTGCACGCAGCGCGCCTGCGTCTATGTTCAACGACTGAGCCAGTTCGTTGATCTCCGCGTCGCCGTGCGGCAGGAACTCGTGCAGCGGCGGATCGAGCAGGCGGATGGTCACGGGCAGGCCCGCCATGATCTCGAACAGCCCGATGAAGTCTTGCCGCTGCATCGGTAGGATCTTGGCGAGCGCGGCGCGGCGGCCGTCCTGGTTCTCCGCCACGATCATCTCGCGCACGGCCATGATGCGCTCCGGATCGAAGAACATGTGCTCCGTGCGGCACAGCCCGATGCCCTCCGCGCCGAATTCGCGCGCCTGCTTGGCGTCGGCTGGCGTGTCGGCATTGGTGCGAACCTTCATACGGCGAAGGCTGTCGGCCCACTCCATGAGCGTGCCGAAATCGCCGGTCAGCTCCGGCTGGCGCATCTGCACCGCGCCCTGGATGACGGTGCCGTTGGCGCCGTCGATGGTGATGATCTCGCCTTCCTTGAGCGTCACGTCGCCCGCGGTAAGCGTGCGCTGCTCAAGGTTGATGCGGATCGAGCTGGCGCCGGAAACGCAAGGCCGGCCCATACCGCGCGCAACCACGGCCGCGTGGCTCGTCATGCCGCCGCGGGCGGTCAGGATGCCGGCCGCCGCGTGCATGCCGTGGATGTCTTCCGGGCTCGTCTCGTTGCGCACAAGAATGACCGTATGGCCCTGGTCCCTGAGCTTCTCGGCGTCGTCCGGCGAGAAGACGATCTCGCCGCAAGCGGCACCCGGCGAGGCGGGAAGCCCCTTCGCGATGATTTTGAGCTGGGCCGTGGGGTCGATGGTCGGGTGCAGGAGCTGGTCGAGCTGCGCCGCCTCGATGCGGAGCACCGCCTCCTCTTTGGAGATCAGCCCTTCGCGCGCCATGTCGATCGCAACCTTCAGCGCCGCCGGGATGGTGCGCTTGCCGTTGCGGCACTGGAGCATCCAGAGCTTGCCTTCCTGGATGGTGAACTCCACGTCCTGCATGTCGCGGTAATGGTGCTCAAGCGTGTCGCAGATGCCTTTGAACTGCGTGAAGGCTTCCGGCATGACCGCTTCGAGCGACGGCTTGTCGCTGCCGCCTTCCTTGCGCGCCTCCTCGGTGATGGACTGAGGCGTTCTGATGCCGGCCACCACGTCCTCGCCCTGCGCGTTCACCAGGAACTCGCCGTAGAGGCGCTTGTCGCCCGTCGAAGGATTGCGGGTGAAGGCGACGCCGGTCGCGCTGGTGTCGCCGCGGTTGCCGAACACCATGGCCTGGACGTTGACCGCGGTGCCCCAGCTTTCGGGCAGGTTGTTGAGCTGGCGGTATTTGATGGCGCGCGGATTGTTCCAGCTATCGAACACCGCCCCGATTGCGCCCCAGAGCTGCTTGTTGATGTCCTGCGGGAAGGGATGGCCGAGCTTCCCTTGCACCATCTGTTTATAGCTCGCGATGACGGTCTGCCAGTCCTCGGCGGCAAGGTCCGTGTCGAGGTCGTGGCCGTTCTGGTGCTTGAAGTGGTCGAGGATTTCCTCGAAGTCGTGATGCTTTATGTCGAGCACCACGCTAGAATACATCTGGATGAAGCGCCGGTAGCTGTCGTAGGCGAAGCGGCGGTTGCCGGAGCGCGCCGCGAGGCCTTCCACCGTTTGGTCGTTGAGGCCGAGATTGAGGATCGTGTCCATCATGCCCGGCATTGAGGCGCGGCTGCCCGAGCGGACCGACACCAGGAGCGGGTTCTGCGCGTCGCCCAACACGGCCCCGACTGCTTCGCCGACCTGTACCACGGCCGCCTGCACATCGGCATGCAGCGCCTCGGGCAGCTTTTTGCCGTTCGCGTAATAATAGGTGCAGACCTCGGTCGTGATCGTGAAGCCTGGAGGCACCGGCAAGCCGAGGTTCGCCATCTCGGCGAGATTCGCACCTTTGCCGCCGAGCAAGTTCTTCATATCGGCCGAGCCCTCAGCCTTGCCCGCGCCGAACCGGTAGACATATTTGGGTGCGCTCATGCTTGCGCCTTCCTTCTCTTTAGGGCCTTTAACTTCTTGATTTATATCGTGTTGTGGTGCGTCATCGCTCATTCTCACCCCGCCGGATCGTTTCCCCCTCATCATTATGGCCGCCAGCTTCTCGAAAATGGTACGCACTGGTGAATAGGCAGGCATCGTTTGTTCCCATCTTACATGACTAAGCCTGCGGCTCCCTTACGCAGAGAAAGCCGCCCCCCGCCGCTATCGCGGACCCCTTGTGGGAAAGACAACGTTATGTACCTGATGCGCGCCACTGGCTCAAGGCCACTCAACCTTGGCGTGCTGTTGCAGGTTGGCGCATGGCAATGAAAGCCGGCGCTTTGAAACCGCGGAAAAAAGCTTCCCTCCCCGTGCCGGGCTGTTGTTTGGTACGTCCTATTGGCTGGACACTGCTGTCCATGTGTTCACCTCTGCAGGCATTGTACACACACAAAAAAAGCTGCCAGCAGGGCAGCGTTAGATGTGATAAGCCCCCCTGCGTGCGAGGCACGCGGGAAACCCTTAAAATTTGGTTAAAGGATAAGCAACGTAATAAAAATGTCAAGTTTCTATCTCCGGCGCTGCCTCTACAATCGGCACCGGAGCCGGCTGCCGCTCGCGTTAGATTGAGGGGATGCGCCGCCGGTATAATTCCCCCGCGCGGGCCGCTGGAATAGACTGCGCGGAACGCAACCCGTTGCATACGGAAGGGCCATCGCATGACGCCAATCAAAGTGCCGGCTGACCGGAAACTGCGCCTCCTGAGCTATGCGGACGGAAGCGGTGCGCCGCGCTTGGGGCTGGCACGGGCGGATGGCCATGCGGTCGATGTTGCCGAGGCCGCTTCCCGGGCGAAGATGGCGCTTGGCTTCGACGGAACCTCGATGCTGGCGCTGATCGAGGCGGGACCGGAGGCGCTCGCCAAGGTGCGCGAGCTTGCAGCGGACAGCACCCATGCCGGGATCGAGCTTGAGCACGTCAAGCTGCTGCCGCCCATCCCGAAGCTCACGCGAAACATCACCTGCGTTGGCTGGAACTATGCCGAGCACTTCGAGGAAAGCCAGCGCTTCCGCGCCACCACGCAGCAAATGCCGGAGCATCCGGTGTTCTTCACCAAGGGCACGAATGCGCTCAACGGCCCGTTCGATCCGATCCCGTTCGATGCCGCGATCTCGGCGGAAATCGACTGGGAGGTCGAGCTTGCCGCAATCATCGGCAAGCGCGGGCGCAATATAAGTGAAGCGGAAGCCGCCGGTTACATCTTCGGCTACACGGTATTGAACGACACCTCGGCGCGCGACATTCAGAAAAGCTGGCATGGCGGCCAGTGGTTCAAGGGCAAGAGCCTTGACGGCCATGCGCCGATGGGGCCGTGGATCGTGCCTGCCGATGAACTCGACCGCGATAATCTCCGGCTCGTCCTGCGCGTGAACGGCGAAGTAAAACAGGACGGCAATACAAGGGATATGTATTTCAAGCTGCCGCGGCTGATCGCGGAGCTGTCGCGCGGGCTGACCCTCGAACCCGGCGACGTGATCGCCACGGGCACGCCACCCGGCGTTGGCATGGGCCGGACCCCGCCCGAATACTTGAAGCCCGGCGATGCGATGGAATTGGAGATCGTGGAAATCGGCGCGATGCGCAACGTCATCCAGGCTGTGTAAGTTGACTCTTAAGCGTCATTGCGAGGGGCGCCAGCCCCGAAGCAATCCAGAAAACAATGTGTGCCGTGCAGCATTATGGATCGCCACGGCCGCCAAGGCGGCTTCGCGATGACGGAGCTACCAGGCGGCGAAAAGTAGCCCTTCCCAAAAAAAACGAGGCGCGAAACCGCGCCTCGCAACCCAATACTGCTATTCAGGCGTTACTTGCCCTTCTTTCCCTTCGGTGCAGGCTTCGCGGGAGCGGCGGCGGCCTTGGGAGCTGCTTTCGCTGCGGGTTTAGCTGCTGGTTTCTTCGCTGCCATGGTTCTTGCCCCTAGCTTTTCTAGTATTGACAACTTTATCGAAAGCCAGATTCGGCGTACTTAAACAATTGGGGGTATAGACTTTCCACAGCAAAGTGATGTTTTCGCCACGGTTTGACGCCCAGAAGGACTGTAGCTGCTCAATATGCGGCCCGTCTCCGGGAACAGGTGCAGATGCAACTGCCCGCCAGCGCCCGGCCGTTTGAGCGTATCTCCAGTTTTTCCGCGATGTCATTCCCTCAAGGGGGTAATCCATTTCCGTTGCTGAAACAAGCCTTTAGCTTGGCATTCGTCTTCGCGGAGACGATGCTGCGGACATAAAATTCAAGGCCAAACGCATCGCGGAAAAACCGGCTGAAGGAGTGCACGACGACAACGTCAAAAGCGCACTCACCATCGCATGCGCGCTCCACCATGCGCTGGAATTCCGGCCGCCGGTCGTCCGTCGCCGACGCTCCAGGCTCGATGTACTCTGCAACAACCTGCAATCCGCGCGCGGCCGCCCACATCGCCGTCTGGGACCGTTGATCGGGAATTGACAAGTGTCATGTTTGGCCTGCCTGCCAGCCGAGACCCGAAGATATACGTGGACTGAGCTGGATGTGAAGACGTTCGAAGACTATTGGCCGGTTGGCTCGAAGCCGCGGCTGGCGATGCCGATCATGCTGTACCTCGGCGTGCGGCGTTCAGACGCGGTTTTGATCGGCAGGAAGCATGAGAGCTGGGACGGGCTGACGGTGACCTTCCAGGTCTTCAAGGGACGGAAGAACGGCGCGAAAATTCTCACGCTTCCGATTTTGCCGCCGGTGAGGGCGATACTGGATGCAAGCGAATTGGGACACCAAACCTGGCTGGAGACGGCTTTTGGAAAGCCTCATAGCGCCGCCGGTTTCGGCAACATCTTCAGGTCCCGGTGCGTTGAAGCGGGTTTGCCGCAATGCTCGCCGCACGGGCTTCGCAAAATTGGCGCGGTTCGCGCCGCCGAGACCGGCGGCGCTCGTGTCACAATGCCCCTATTACGCTGTTGGCGCGCCGCAGTGGATAAAAGTGCGAGCACACCTACGCAATTGAAATTGCGTTGTAATGTTTCGGCAGCATGGTCTGCCATGTCTCCTCGGGTGTTCGCCGGTTCCGGCTTGCAGCTTGGACACAGGGGCTGGCAATATCAAACCGCGGGAAGGCAGTGGAGGTCCTTCAATTACCAAGCGTCACATTTCCTGCGGCCGCCCCTATCCTGCACGGACGTAGCGGCAGTCGCTGCCGGCGATCCGCCCCGCGCGGATCTAACTGGAGCGCAGACCGCCGCGCAGCCTGGCGCGGAACGATGGCGCTGTGCCCGCCGGCTGATAGCAGAGGCTGATCTCACAGAGCGCGCGGGTGAAGGCTTCGGCGTCCTTCACCTTCCTCACCTCGAAGGCATTGAAACCTGCCCGCACCATAAACAGGAACTGATCGCGGAGCACGTCGCCCGTGGCACGGATTTCGCCTTTGAAGCCGTAGCGTTCACGCAGCCGCCGCGCTTGGCTGTAGGCGCGCCCGTCGCGGAACACCGGGAACTCCAGCGCGATCAGCGCAAGCCGCGGAAGATGCGGCGCAAGCTCGCGCTCAGGCTGGCCGTTCGGCCAAGCCACACCCAACGGCGCGCTCCGGTTTGCCAGGACACCCGGGGCTGCCGCGAATAGCCAGGCAGGCGAGACAATCGCAGGCAGGTCCGCTGGCACCGGCTCGTCCCCCTCGATGTAAACCCAAGGATCGGCCGCGGGCGCACCGTCTTTAATGTAGCGCATGCAGCGCCTCCTTGAACGGGGCGATGCCCAGCCGCTTTACCGTTTCGATGAAAAGCTCGCTTGAGCCGCGGCGGAGTTCCAGATAGCGCTCCGCAATCCGCCTGATCGTCTCCGCTACTTCCCGATAGGGAATGGCTGGACCTACGAGTTCTCCAATCGCCGCGGCCTCGTCCGCCTGGCCGCCCAGAGTGATTTGGTAGAACTCCTGGCCATTCTTCTCGACGCCCAGGATGCCGATATGGCCGATATGGTGATGGCCGCAGGCGTTGACGCAGCCTGAAATGTTGATATGGAGCCGCCCAATTGCCTCGGCCTTCGCGTTGTCTGCGAAGCGCTCTGCTATGTCCATGGCAAGCGGGATGGAGCGGGCATTGGCAAGACTGCAATAGTCTAGGCCAGGGCAGGCAACGATGTCCGTAATCAGGCCGGTATTGGGCGTTGCGGCACCGATGGCCTCAAGCTCTTTCCAAAGAGCCGGAAGGTCCTTCTGGCGCACATGCGGGAATACGAGGTTCTGATCGTGCCCCACCCGGACCTCGCCGTGACTGTACCGGTCCGCAAGGCCGGCGATGGCCTCCATCTGCCCGCAGGTCGCATCGCCCGGCGGCTTGCCGATGGGCTTCAGCGAAAGCATGACGATGGCGTAGCCTGGAACCTTATGCTTCGCCGCCGAATTCCGGTGCCAGAGCGCGAAACGGGCATCGGCCTTCAACGCCGCCCCGAGGGCCGCCGGCCAGTCCTCCAAAGCCTCATAGTCCGGATAGACGAAGCGCGAACGGATATCGGCAATAAGCGCCGGATCGAGCTTCAGATAGCCGTCCCTGATCTGCGCCCACTCTTCCTCGGCCTCGGCGGCGAAGCGCTCCGCGCCCAGATCGTGCACCAGGAACTTGACCCGTGCTTTGTAGTTGTTGTCGCGGCGGCCGTAGGAATTGTAGATGCGCAAAACCGCTTCGAGATAACTCAGCAGGTCCTGCCCGGGCACGAAGCCGCGGATGGTCTTGGCAATGAACGGCGAGCGCCCAAGCCCGCCTCCGGCCAAGACCTCGAAACCAACTTCGCCCGCATCGTTTGCGATCATGCGCAGACCGATATCGTGGATTTTGACCGCCGCGCGGTCTTTCGCTGAGGCCGTGATGGCGATTTTGAACTTGCGCGGCAAAAAGGTGAACTCAGGGTGCAGCGTGGACCATTGGCGCAAAAGCTCGGCCCAGACCCGCGGGTCCTCCATCTCATCGGGGGCAACGCCCGCCCACTGGTCCGTCGTGATGTTGCGGATGCAGTTCCCGGAGGTTTGAATGGCGTGAATGTTGGCCGTGGCCAGCTCTTCGAGGGCGTCCGGAACATCCGACAGCTTGATCCAATTGAGCTGGAGGTTCTGCCGGGTCGTGAAATGCCCGTAGCCGCGGTCGTAGACGCGGGCCACATGCGCCATCTTGCGCAGCTGGTTCGAGGAAAGCGTGCCATAGGGAATCGCGATCCGCAGCATATAGGCATGGAGTTGCAGGTAGACGCCGTTCATCAGCCGCAGCGGCTTGAACTCGTCCTCGGTCAGATCGCCCGAAAGCCTGCGCGCGACCTGATCGCGGAATTGCGCTGCCCGCTCCGCGATGAAGGTACTGTCGAACTCGTCGTAAACGTACATGCCGCTTTCCAGGTTTGGTGGAGCTATGCCGCTGCTTTTTCCGGAACGTCGCTTGGGAGTGCGAAGGTTGGGCCGGACGTCCTGATCAGTTCGCGCAGATTGCCCGCCTCGGCCGTGGCTTCGCCTTCGCCAATGGGAGCCACGTAGGCGCCAACGGCTTCAAGCCCGTCGGCCTGCGCCGCTTTAAGGGCTGTCTGGGCTTCCTCGGCTGCCCGAAAAACAGCCGCGGCGGCAAGCTTCTGCGTCCAGCGGCCCGACCGTGTCCGGTGGACGACTACCCCATCGGAAAGCCGGTTAGCTGTGACGATCACGGGGCCGCTGGCCCGGAATTTTTGTTGAAGTGGCGATGCCATGCCTTGCTATCCCATCCGCTTGCACACACTGACCAGAGAATGGCAAAAACAGAAAAAATCGCAAGGGAAATGGGCCAATCAGCGGAAATAGGTTCCATATTGCAGGCACACACCACACCAATAGGAAAAGATATTCCATGACGACTGATTTAAAGAAATGCCTGCCCGTATTCCAAGATCGGGCAAAATCGAGTTCTGAGGCGCCGTGATCTTCAAGGGCCGGTCAATCGCAAAAGCTGCGCATATAAATATACGTCACAGAAAAAAATCCGCTACTGGAAAGGCTTTCTTTGGTAACGTCGCGAAGCGGTGCGCTGCAGCATTGGTACTACTTTCCATACAATGGAGATGTTGTGGTAAATATACCCAAATGAAACTCGGGCATATGCCATGCTACACCATGCGTTTCTATGTCTATTGTTGACAACAGCTGCATTTCAGCTTCTTAGGTTTCATACAGGAAGAGTTCGTTGGATTTTTGAGCGGGTGGCTGCATGGCCGTTAACTGGCATGAGACGAACAGGCGCCGCAGCCGGAGACTGGGGTTTCTGGCAATTTCGCTGACGCTGCTCGCAAACCCAGCGCGGAGCGAGCTTCTGACACTACGGGCCGGACATTTCCCGAACATCACGCATGCGCAGGGCCTGGTCGCGCACGCACTCAGCCGGCAGGGCAAGGGCTGGTTCGAGCGGCGCCTGCCCGGTGTGAAGATCGAATGGTACGTCTACAACGCCGGTCCAAGCGCGATGGAAGCCATCTTCGCCGATTCCGTCGACCTCACCTATGTTGGGCCGAACCCAGCGATCAACGCCTATGTGAAATCCCGCGGCGCGGAGACCCGGATCGTCGCGGGAGCAGCGGAGGGAGGCGCCGGTTCTGGCCGTGCAGCCGGAACTGCCGCTGAACACCCCAGCGGATTTCAAGGGGCGCAAGATCGCCACGCCGCAGTTCGGCAATACGCAGGATGTGTCGGCGCGGGCTTGGCTCATTGGCGGTGGCCTGAACATCACGCAGACCGGCGGCGACGCGCAAGTGTTGCCCACGGCCAATCCGGATCAGCTATCGCTGTTCAAAACGAAGCAAGTGGACGCCGTGTGGACCATCGAACCGTGGGTGTCGCGGCTGGAGATTGAGGCAGGGGGCAAAGTGCTTGTCGAAGATAAGACCTCGATTACCACGGTGCTGGTCTCCAGCGTGCGCGCGCTCGCGGCGCACCGGAAGTTGGTGGCGGGCTTTGTGGCCGCGCATAAGGCGCTGACGGAGTGGATCAAGGCAAATCCTGTTGAGGCGCAAAAGCTCGCGCGGGAGGAGATCGAAGCCGAGACGCACTCCGCAGTGGCGCCAGATTTAACCGCCCGCGCTTGGAAACGCATCGTGCTGACAAGCAGCGTTTCGCGCGAACAGCTCGACGGGTTCTTAAAGGGCGCGCGCCTGGCCGGCTTTTTGCGCGGCAGCGGGGACATTTCGGCTATCGTCGAGTTGCCCTGATGCTCATGCGGGTCGAACATGCGAAGTCTTCAGGCGCCAAACTGGCCATTGACGGTGTCAGCAAGTGGTTCCGTACGTCGAGAACCACGGTGCATGCGCTCGATGACATCTCGCTCACGGTCGGGGAAGGCGAGTTCGTTTGCCTCGTCGGTCCAAGCGGCTGCGGAAAATCGAACTCTTCTCGATATCGTCGCGGGCCTGACAAGACCGGACAAAGGCTGCGTGCTTGAGGATGGCGTTCGGGTTGAGGGGCCGGGGCGCGACCGCCTCGTCATGTTTCAGGAGCCCGCGCTTTTTCCTTGGCTGAACGTCTTCGGAAACGTCATGTTCGGCCTCAAGCTTTGCCCGGACCTGACGGGCGATGAACGCCGCGCCGCCGCAACGGAGCACCTGCAACTCGTCGGGCTTGAGAGGTTCGCGAAATCGTATGTGCATGAGCTTTCGGGCGGCATGAAGCAGCGGGTTGCGCTCGCCCGTTCGCTGGCGCCCAATCCCCGCGTGCTGCTCATGGACGAACCTATGGCCGCGCTGGATGCTTTGACCCGCGAACAGCTCTATGCCGATATCCAGCGCATTACGCGGCAGACGCGCAAGACCACCATCCTCGTCACCCATAATGTGCGGGAAGCTGTTTGCCTTGCCGACCGGGTGGTGCTGTTTTCTGCGCGCCCGGGCCGGCTGCGCGAGCAATTCCGCATTCCGTTGCCCCGGCCGCGGGACGTAAACAGCGCGGAGGTCTCGGCCCACGCGAGGGAAATCACCGTTGCGCTCAAAGGCTACCTCACAGCGGAGGCCGTGGAATGAAACGGGTTGCCCGCGCGTTCGCGTTCTTTGCGGTTCTTGTGCTCGTCTGGCACGCGGCGGCGGCCTCCGGGCGATGGTCGCCGGTGCTCTTCCCCTCGCCGCTCGACGTGGGGGATTACCTGCGGTCGGCATTGCGCGACGGTACTTTGGTGAGTGCCGCTGGCGTTACACTGCGCAGGCTGCTGGAAGGCTACATAATCGGGATCGTTCTTGGCCTCCCGATAGGTCTGTTTATGAGCACCTCGAAGTTTGTTGAAGATACGCTAGGCGCGCTTGCCCTCGGCCTGCAAACCCTGCCCAGCGTCTGCTGGGTGCCGCTGGCTCTGGTCTGGTTCGGACAGAGCGAGAGCGCCATGCTCTTCGTCGTGGTCATGGGCTCGATGTGGTCCGTCGCCATCGCCACCGATGCCGGTACGCGCAACCTGCCTCCGATCTACGCGCGTGCGGCGCGGACGCTCGGCTCGGAGGGGTTGCACAAGTGGACCCATGTCATTCTGCCGGCCTCGCTTCCATACCTCGTCACCGGCATGAAGCAAGGCTGGGCGTTTGCGTGGCGGTCGCTGATGGCCGCCGAGATTTTCGTTACGATCCTTACCGGTTTTGGCCTCGGTCACTTGCTGCATTACGGCCGGGAACTGAACGCGATGGATCAAGTGACCGGCATTATGCTCGTGATTGTCGTAATGGGTCTTGCGGCCGATAAGATCCTGTTCGCCCCTTGGGAACGCTTCCTTCACGAGAGGTGGGGCACGAAGCCTTCAAGAGGTTAGGCCTCGATGCCAAATAGACGCACCATCTCGCTTGTTCTTTTGCCGGTCCGCGGCGTTGCGGAACGGGTTATATCATACCGGCAAGTGTAACGTTTGACCGCTTCGGCACGCACGCTTGCGGCAGCCAGCGATGCGGAATCCGGTTGAACAGTTCGCACGCCGCTGCGAAGCCCCCCTCACCCCAACCCCTCCCCGCAAGCTCGCCTTGGCGAGCTTGCCATCTCCAGTGGCCATATCCGCTGGCGGATATGGCCGGGAGAGGGAGTTGCGCCGCAGACGTTGAGAGGGCGTCCCCTCTCCCCTCGGGGAGAAGGACAGGATGTAAGGGGGGGGCTTCGCGAACTTCTCGACCGGAATTGGTATGACTGCGATTACGGACGGCGCATTTTCGTGGCTGTGCCAACCGTTGCTTTTCCCTCAACGCCGCCTATGCTGCCACAATACTTAATACTGAGATAGTTAACGCTGGGTCCTGTTAGCTCAAATTGCTAAAATTCAGCGAAAAATTCGCTGTTTTACCCCCATTTCGACTATTTCAAAACTACAGTTAATTATAGCGCCAGATTTGAATTAACCAGGTGTTTTATACCTTCTTAACACATTTTCCCTTTAAAATCAGACATTCTTGCGATCCAGAGACCTTTACCGATCATAAATTCATTAGTGCTATACTGTTTCAAAATCGAAAGGCTTTCAAAATGTGTAGGATCGTGCCCGGAATGCCCTGTATCGAAATGCCCCAACTTCGGCCAGGGGTGTCGCGGGACGGCGCCCGCGGACGAAGAGCCGAAACTTTCGCTCGCCGGTATTACATATGGGCACTTCTAACAACCGCATTTACTGGCGTTTGTCAGAAGCCAAAGAGGGTGACGCGGGGTTGTGACACCCGTGTTTGAGGTTGGGAGGGCAGATTTCTGGGTTAGATTTGCTTCTTTGCAGCCGTTTTGCGTCAAGCGGACGCAGTTCTCCCGCGAGATCCCATCAGGAACGCGAAGCGCGACATGTTGTAGGCGAGAACTTCGAGGCCGATTTTAGCTTTGGCACGGGCGATGCCGATGGTGCGGACGTAGCAGCCGTGCATGGCAGTTTCGATGTGCCCGAATACATGCTCGATGCGGACACGGACGCGGGAGCGCTCAGTATTCGCTGCCTCCTGCTCCGGCGTCAAAGGCTTGTTGCGATAGGCGCGCTCGTGAATATGCGAGGTCTTGCCTTGCTTTTTTAGGCGCGCCTCCTGTTCTTCCGAGCGATAGGCGCTGTCGGCCCATGTATCCTGGCAGTCATTCTTCGGATCGAGTACGTTATCCAATTCTTGACTGTCGTGCACGCTGGCATCCGTAACCTTGTATTTGCGGATCAATTTGTGCTTGCGATCCACGTTGACGTGGTTCTTGTAACCGTAAAAGGCCACGCCGCCTTTCTTCGTCCAGCGCGCATCGATGTCTTTGTGCGCCTTCTTCTTCTCGCTCCAGTCTTCTGGAACCTCGCCTTCCTTGATCTTCGTGTTATCGTCCCGGTTGTTTCTTTGCCGCGGCGCCTCCACAAACGTCGCATCCACGATTTGTCCTCCGCTTGCCGCAAAACCGTGCGCGTCCAGCGTCGCATCGAATTGAGCAAACAGCTTCTCCACGGCTCCAGCTTTGCGCAAAGTCTCGCGAAATAACCAGATCGTGCGGGCGTCGGGGACATCGTCACACAGCTCAAGCCCCAGAAATTTCATGAAGCTCAGCCGGTCCAGGATTTGGTATTCAGTCTGCTCGTCCGATAAATTATAAAGAGCTTGCAAAACCAATACTTTGAACATCATCACTGCGTTATGCGCAGGCCGTCCGCCCTTCTCGCCCGAAGACCGTTTCAACGCCTCTGCCAGCAGCGCACGGAACGATTCCCAATCCACGAACCGGTTCAAATTCTCCAGAAAGCCCCGCGTTTTCACCAGCTTCTTGTGCCGTCTGTCGAAATCGAAGAGTCCGGGCTGCTTCATTGTCCACCTTCCCGAGGGATATCGACTCTTTAATCTGAACCGCCTATCCTTGGCAAACAAAATGAGGCTGCCGGTTTTTAGAAGTGCCCATATCTCGATATGCGCCCCGTTTCGCGCCTGGCGGCCAGCCAAAAATCCTGCGCGATCCGGCGCGTTTCTTTTGCATCGAGCCCTTAAAGTCTTCCGCGGGTCAGCCAGCGTCCGGCTCCAGGTCCTCATACGCGGCTGTTACACCCAAGCCCGCAAGCAGGCGCAAGACCTCGCGGGCACGCCGCTGGAACTCGCGTGTGTCCGCTTCCGAGGTGCCGAGATCCGCGCAAAGCCCTGCCACCAGCATATCGCGCGTGATCAGGAAGGTTGCTGGCAGAGCGGCCCGGGCTTCCCCGCCTTCGCTTGCCGTCAACACAATTCCAGCGGCGAGCGTCGCGCCGGTCAGCGCATCGACCAGCAGAAACGTACCCGTCTCCTCCAACTCGGCGAACGGGTCGAGCGCTACCGGCCGGCCAAGAGTGATCGAAACGGCGGCGATACCGTTGACTGAGCATTGGCTAGCGGGCTTCAGCGAGAGCGTCTCAAGCTCGATATGGCCCGTGACTTCGATCGCGGCGGCCGGCACCAGATCGGCCGGTGTCTTGAGCAGCAGGCTATGAGCGGTGCCGAAAGGCTGCTCCGCGAGCCAGACGATGCGCGCCTCAATGCTTTTCGCCTTGACCGGAAGCGCGTCCGGTGCCGCAAGCACCGCACCGCGGGCGACATCGAGATCGGTGTCGAGAACGAGCGCCACCGCCTTGCCTTTGGCGGCTTCGTCCAAGTCGCCATCCATGGTGGCGATCCGCTGGATCCGGGCGGAGCGGCCCGTCAGCGTGTCTGTCACTTCATCGCCAACGCGAACCCGCCCTGAGCAGATTGTTCCGGCGAGGCCCCTGAAATCCTGGCCGTCGCGCAAAACGGTCTGAACCGGCATGCGGAAGGCCTTGGCATCGGGGCCGTGGCGGCTGGGAATGCTTTCGAGATGCGCAACAAGCGTCGGCCCTTCATACCAGGGCGCGTTGCCGGAGGGTGCTGCGACATTATCGCCGTTGCGCGCCGACACCGGAATGGCGCGCGCCTCCACGAACCCCAAGCCCGCAACAGCGGCCGCAAACTCGCGCTCGATTCCGCGGAAGCGCGCCTCACTCCAGGCCACGAGGTCCATCTTGTTGACGGCCAGCACCACACGCGGAACGCCCATCAATTGCAGGATGGCCGCGTGCCGGCGGGTCTGGCGCTTGATCCCGTGCCGCGCGTCGATCAGCACGATGGCGGCATCGGCGTGGCTGGCGCCGCTCGCCATGTTGCGCGTGTACTGGTCGTGGCCGGGGCTGTCGATCAGCACTACGCGGCGCTTGTCCGTATCGAGGTAGCGCCAGGCGATGTCGATGGTGATGCCTTGCTCGCGTTCGGCAACGAGGCCGTCGAGCAGCAGGCTATAATCCTAGAAACGGCAGTTGACCTCCGCGCGGCGTAATTTCGCAGCGTCCGCTCAACCTATCGATGTGGGTTTTGCCGGTCAGGCTGGTGCCATAAGGCGCGGCGGAGCGCGCAGCTGGCACCCACCGAGCCAGGACCGGGTGGCGTGGGACAGGATTCGGCGCCAGCGCTGGTCCGCGGTCAACTGCTCCGCATTTTGAGTAAGCTCGCGAAGGAAGCGGGCGATGCCGGAGAGCACGCTCGCGGCCCATCCGGCCTTGGCATGCGAGTTGGCCACCCGCAGCGTGGTCTGCCTGGCGTGGCGGCTGCGCTCTGCGATGGCGGAAAGCAGCAATGGCCGGCTGGTGATGGCCTCCAGATGTTTGTCCGGCTCAGCCAGCCGCACGAACAGGTTCCACCAGTTGTAGATAAGCGCGATGAAGCGGGCCATGGTCCGGCAACGGGCAAGATCGCGGGTGGTGAAGCCTGCCCAGCCCCATTGGTTCTTCAGTTCGTCGAAGGGGTTTTCGCAGTCCGCCCGGTCGCGGTAGAGCTGGGCAAGCGCCAGAACCTCTTCCTCAAGGGAAGTAACGAGCACGCCGTATTCGTAGGCCTCCGCGTCTGGCCCGATTTCGACGAAGCCGAGCGCCAGCTGGCCGCCGTCATCGCGCCCGGCGATAGTCACGCCCTCCTTCAGGCGGCGGCGCAGGATGACCACCTGGCGTTGGCGGCTCCAGCCCTCCAGCCGCAGCGTCTCCTGCCTGCCTTGCCAGCCCTGGCCGGCACCGGTCCAGCCGCTCTTGGAAAAAGTCTTCTTGATCAGCTTCTTGACGTTGGCAGTAAGGCGCAGCTTGAACAGATAGGGCAGCCCTCTCTGTTCGGCCCCGCTCATCACGGCCTCCGTGCCGAAGCCGCTATCGCCGCGCAAAAATGCTGGCTGGCAATCGCGCGGAATGCGATCCACTAACGCCCACAGTCCGGCTGCAGCGTGCTTCGATGCATGCTCGTTGCCTGGCGCAACCTCGGCATCGAGCACCAGCCGCAGGCCCGCCAGCGTATAGGTGTGGTAGACGTGGCTGGGGCGGCCTGGCTTCTTGGGATTGTAGCCAAGCACCGCCCCTTCCTGATGGCCGTAGAGCGGCTTGACCGTCGAATCCATGTCGAGAGCCCACGGCTCGAACAGCAGCGGCGCTGTGCAATAATCGAGATGTTGTTGCAGCCACTCCCTGCCCTCGTCCTCTGGTATGGCCTTGAAGCCGCGGCGGACCGCATCCTCGCTGACGATCTTCTCCATGCCCAACAGCTCGGGCAGCACGCCGTCATTCCTCAACGCCGTGATGTGGGCATAGCGCTTGTGCCCAGCCAAAACCGAGAGCATCGTTGTGCCAAGTACGTCGCGCTTCTCCGGCGCGTTCGGGCTCGTATAGGCGAGCGGACAATCGGCCACGAGCGCGTCGAACAGGCCCGCCACCTTCAGAAATTCGATGAAGAACGGCAGCTGTCCATAGGGCGTTAGCGGCGCTGTGGGGTCCCATTCCACCCGCACTGGACCGGCCCAGCTGTCGAGCGTTGCTGGCGCCGGCGGAGCGTCTTGTGCAATCGGCGGTTGTTCACCCGATGGGTGAACCGGAAGATGGGGTGTATCGTGGCTCATGTCCCTGAGAATGCACGAGTCTCAGGCGAAAATGGCCCCGTCAACTGCCGGATTTAGGATAATCGAGCTGGTTTGGATCGCCCGCCGCGCGCGCCGCCTGGCGCACCCGCTCCCGCTCGTCGTCGGGAAGCTCGGAGGCATCCCACAGAAGCCTTCCGATTAGCGTCGACTTGCCATCGTCCACCGAGCCGCAAGTAAGGATATGGACGATGCCGTGGGCGGCCGGCCCCGGCCCCCGCTGCGTGCGCTGAAGCCCACTCATCAGAAATACCCTTCCTGCTTCTTGCGCTCCATGGCGCCCGCCTGATCGTGGTCGATGAGCCTGCCCTGGCGCTCGGAGGAGCGCGCGGCTAGCGTCTCGGCGACAACGCCTTCAATGTCAGCGGCGGTGGAGGGAATAGCAGCCGTAAGCGGCCAGCAGCCGAGCGTGCGGAAGCGTACCTGCCGCAGGCGCGGGGTCTCGCCGGGGACTAGCGGCATACGGTCATCGTCGAGCACGATGAGCTGCCCGCTGCGTTCAACTACCGGCCGCTGGGCGGCGAAATAGAGCGGAACGACGTCCAGCCGCTCGCGCAGGATGTAGCGCCAGACATCGCGCTCGGTCCAATTGGAGAGCGGGAAGATGCGCGCGGTCTCGCCCGTTCCGAGCCTGCCGTTCAGGAGCCGCCACATTTCGGGGCGCTGCTGGCGCGGGTCCCAGCGGTGGCCGGGCGCGCGGAAGGAGAACACGCGCTCCTTGGCGCGGCTGGCCTCCTCGTCGCGGCGCGCGCCGCCGATGGCGCCGTCGAAGCCGTGGGCGTCGAGCGCCTGCTTCAAGCCTTGCGTCTTCATGACATCGGTGTAGAGCGAGGGTGCGTGGTCTATGGGGTTGATGTTGTCCGCAAGCCCCTTCGCGTTCATGTGCACGATCAGCTCCAGGCCCAGCTCTTTCACCGTCCGGTCGCGGAACGCGATCATGTCGCGCGGCTTCCAGCCGGTGTCGATGTGGAGCAGCGGGAAGGGCGGCTTCTGCGGCCAGAACGCCTTGCGCGCTAGGTGCAGGAGAACGGTCGAGTCCTTGCCGATTGAGTAGAGCAGTACCGGCTTGCGGAACTGCGCCGCCGCTTCTCTGAAAATGTGGATTGCTTCGGATTCCAGGAAATCCAAATGGGAGGGGACAGCGGTCATTACGCGGCCGCCTCCGCGTGCGGCCGGGCGTGCAAGCCGCATTCCTTGCCCAAATCGCTTTCCCACCACCAGCGGCCGGCCCGGATGTCCTCGCCGGGCCGGATCGCGCGCGTGCAGGGCGCGCAGCCAATCGAGGGAAAGCCTTTCGCGTGCAGCGGGTTTACGGGGATGGCGTGCTCCTGGACATAGGCTTCGAGCGTTTCCAGCGGCCAGTCCGCCATCGGATTGAGCTTGATGAGCTTGAATTCCTCGTCCCACGCCGCGAAGGGCACATCCGCGCGCCCGCCGGATTGCCCGCGCCTGAGCCCCGTTACCCAGCCCGCAGCGCCTGCAAGCCCGCGCTTCAGCGGTACCACTTTGCGCACTTGGCAGCAGGCCCTGCGCGCCTCGATAGAGTTACGGAAGCCCAGTACGCCGTCGCGGGCGGTCAGGGCCTCCGCCTCGCCCGCTTCCGGTGCGAGGACGCGGATTTTGATGCCGTAGCGTTCCTCGCTCGCGGCAATCGTATCGACCGTCTCCGCGAATAGCCGCCCCGTATCGAGCGTAAAAACGTCGATGGCCGCGTCGCTCTCCGCGATGGCGTGCAAAATCGCCTGGTCCTCGATGCCGAGGCTTGTCGAGAAAGCGATGCGTCCCTTGATTGCGCCCGCCAGAAGCCCGATGCGCTGGCCCAGGCCCGCGCTGTTCGCCAGCTCCAACTGAAGCAATCGCGCCAGCTCAACGCCGTCTTTGAGCGCCCGCGCCGGTTGGTTTCCCCATGCCATGTTTGCAGGCCTCCTGCTCTAATCTGCTTGAGTTTAAAGTGGGGAGAGCGCCACTGGTTTTCCCTGCGCCATCCCGTTCCGCCGCTTACGTTATGGCAAAAACGTTCCCCAATATACCCTGCACAGCAGATAAAAATGCAATTGCATTCCAGTTCCATGTGAAAACTGGAATATTGCGGCTATGCGGCGGGATTTGTTGGCGTGTATCCCACACCTGTCTCTTCTGGAAATGGTTTTCCTGCCGTTGATATTGTTTTTCCGTGCAAGCAAAGGGGGGGCGCAAAGATGCTTCATGTTTTTTTCGGGCTGAATGTACACGCTGAAGCTCTGGGATTTGACGCCCTACCTGCCCCGCTCCTGACGGCTGGCAGCGCGCTTGTCCTCCCTTTTTCAGATGCCTCCTCGTGGGAGAGGGCGGCCAGGCGGAGCCGAAGCCGGGTAAGGAGACCTTCCGTCGCTCACAGATCCATACCTGAAATCCAGAGGCGGGCGGCTTCGTTGTTTTTCTTCGCCTCGTCCTTGTCCTCGCCCTTGAGTTCGGCTTCCTCGTCGGTTTGGCAGCCATAACCGCCGGCCGCGTCACCAACCTCTACGATCTCATGGATAGCGCTTACGACGTGCCAGAAATCTGGGACAAAAGCCGCGCGCTCGGGCATGTGCCGATCATCGATGCCAATCCGCGCTGGGGCGGCAAGGCCGCATCCGAGGCGGAGGCGCTGGCCAAGCGGTGTGCCGGTTACAAGCCCGCTGAGGACGTCCGCTATAACGAGCGCAGCTCAGCCGAGCGTGTCAACAGCAGCCTGAAAGACAGCTACCGCGGCCGCCAAAGTGTTCTGCCACCTGATGTTAGGCATCCTGGCGCTGACCGTGGGCCAACGCTTCCGGCTCGTCACGTAAGCGCCGCCTGCCGCGGCAATGGTAGGCGGTAATTTATGATCCGCCGCGTCTACCCCCCCGGGTGAAACCGAGGCCGATTCCTGCTCAATCATCACGCGATCAGGTAAAAAATTCGCGCGGGCGTCAGAGAACTGCTCACAAACCGGACGCCTCGCCTGCCAGGCGGAAACACTATTTTGAATTCATTCAACCAAAGAGCGAGTGCGTAGCACGCTGACGGCATGCTTTCGCCGGGGTGTACGCAAGAGGTGCTGCGCGTTGTACAAGCCTCCGAGCGTAACACTCCTGGCATTAAGCCTATTAACCGGTTATATACGTACGTCTTGCAAAAGCGCTGGCAATGTAAGTCAGAAAAACAAGAGTTGCCTCTTGACTATATGGTGATTGATGGTCACCGTTCCTTGCTGGTACAAAATATAGTAACGAAATACCGTGGAATTATAAATAAATTGTGAACGTTAACTACTTGCATTTCTTGACTTGAACTGCTATAGGTCTGCCTTATGAAGCCGTATCTTGGCTGGCGTGTTGCGCAGCCGTCAGGGCTGGCATAGATATTGGGGAGGCAAAATTGTCGCTAGATAAAGTGTTAGAGCAGCATATGCTAAGTGTGCCTGACTGCATTGCCGCAGCATACGTGGATATGAGCACCGGGCTGCTTCTTTCCGTCACTCATGTCGGCCATTACGACCATGGACATTTGGAGTTTGTGGCGGCCAAGACCGCCGACATCTTCCAGGGACCAAGCATCGCCGGTATTGAAGAAACGTGGAAAAAATACAGGAAGCAACCGGCGGACGATCATCACTTCTTCCAAGAGATCATTATCCTAAGCGATAATCAGCTTCACATGTTCATGCGGGGTAAGCGTCATGCCAATCACGCTATCGTGTTCATTTGCCGCAAGAGCGCGAATATCGGCATGGTGATAGCGAAGTCCCGCGCGGCCGTTGAGTCGCTCGAAAACGCGCTTTGATTGTCTTGAGCTGGAGTGCTGGGCAAGCGGCAGGTAGAAGTATTCTTGCCGCTATAGGGTGATCGAGAGTGAATGGCTCCAGTACGGATGCTCTGCAGGAGATATTCCGCGTCATAGAACGCAGCGTCTTGCCGCGTTCCGTTGTTTGCCAATCTGGTGCCGCCCGGCTTGAATTCGACGTGTTCCGCCAAGGCGCTCTTCTCTGTCCCAGGGCAGGGAGCGCTTTCACGCTGGACGATACGCTAAGGCGGGAGGCACCCCGCCTTTGCAGCATTTTACTCGAAGGACCGGCAGGCGCCTCCGCCAGGGCGGATGAAACCGCGGCGTTCAGAGACGTGCTGCTGCGGCACTTTGGGAGGGCGCTAGCGAATTTCGCTGCAAGTTCTGGCCCGGTCCGGGTCAGTGTGCGGGCACCAACCGTCCTTCAGGGCAAATTGAGTGCCTTGCCTTCTTTCAGCACTTCTGAGCTGGCAAACGCGGCCGTTGCGCCTCCGGAAGCGGAAGCGTCTGGCTGCGTTTCCGCCTTCTTTGAGCAAATCGGTCCTGGCGCGTCCGACACCTGGCTCTTCCGGCGCCCAGCCCAGTTACTAAGCGCTCCCGCTTCGGGTCCATCCGATCGCGCCGGGATGATGACAGAGCTGGCGCAATCGGCTGAAGCCTGGCGGGAAGGCCTTGCCACGTTCGAAGGCCCGCTGTTCGCCGTCTTTCTGGGCGCGCCCAACGAAAACCTGCAATGCGTCGCGGCGGATTCGACGCATATCGCCCTCATAAGCAGACAGCCCCTCGAACTCGGCTGGCTCCTCCGGAGCTGGCGGCAAGCCCGGGGAAACCAATGAATTCCGGCGAAGCGCAACGATTTAAGGAAGCCGCCTTGAGTGGGGACCTGCCGTGATTGGGGAGAAAACTTTGGGAGACTTGGAACGGGCCGCCGCGGATGACCGGAATTTGCGGATTGGCGCCGGCTTGCGGGCATTTTGCGACGAAATCGAAGGCTTGGGCAAACAACTGCAAACCGTCCTCCAAGGCCCCGTCGAGGAGGTAGTGCGCGAAAGCCTGTCTGCCCTCAAGAAACAGCAAACCCAAATAGCGGTCATCGGCCAGATCAAGGCGGGCAAAAGCTCGTTCGTGAACGCCCTGACACAGATGCCCGGCCTCTTGCCAACCGACGTCAATCCATGGACGGCCGCGGTCACGCGCCTGCATTTCGGCAGTCCCGCCACGCCGCAGAAGGGCGCGCTATTCACGTTTTTCGAACGCGATGAATGGCAGCACCTGGCCGGAGGCGGAGGCCGCTTCAAGGCGCTCATCGAGCGCCTTGTGCCAGGTTATGACGAGGGTGCGGTGCGCTCGCAGCTCGACGAAATGCGCCGCCGCGCGGAGCTGCGCCTTGGACCGTTTTATCATCATCTCTTCGGGCAAACGCGCTGGTATGCCGATGTCACGCCGGAAATAATTGAGCGTTACGTCTGCCTGGGATTGCCTCTCGACGAACCGCTGCTTGAGCATGCTCCGGGCAGATTTGCGGACATCGTCAAAACCGCGGACCTGTTTTTCGGCAACGGGCCTTTCGCTTTCCCGGCCACCGTGATCGACACTCCCGGCACCAACGATCCGCTCCTGGTTCGCGACGAAGTGACACTCTCCGCCATCGAGGATGCCGACGTCTTCATCATCGTCTTGACGGCCCAGCAGCCCCTGACGGCGGCCGATCTTGCACTCTTAAGAATTCTGCACGGCTTGCGCAAAGAGCGCGTGATTATCTTCATAAACCGGCTCGACGACGTCTCGGACGCCGCCTCGGCGCATCGCGCGATCATGACCGGCGTGGACGAGTTGCTAAGGCGCGAATTTCCGGCCGCGCATATCCCCATCGTTACGGGAAGCGCTCTTTGGGCTAACGCCGCCCTCGGCATGGAGCACGCCGGTCTCGACATGCTTTGGGGGCCGGATCTCATCGGTTACGCCCGTAGCACCGGCGTCATGCGGCCCGAAGAGCCTCCCTATATTTCCGGCCCCCGGGCTTTGCCGCCGGAACGCGTGAGCCAGATACTCTTCGCCTGCTCTGGCCTGCCAGAGATGATGGCGCAAATCTCGAAGTTGATGTTCAGGGGCATGAGCGGCCAAGTCCTGGGCGAGCTGGGTTCGACGCTGATTGCGGCCGCCGAGAGCGGCGCCGCCGCGGCAAGGAACGAGCTGCTCGGGGCAAGCACCCTCTCCACCATCGCAATCATAGACGATAGCCTTTCGAATGCGCATGTGGGCGTTGCGGAGGATGTGGAGCGGCTGCACCGGCTGGAGCTTGAGGCGAACCGCTATCTCCAGGGCATGGACAAAGAGGTACAACGGCAAGCGCTGGAAAGCCTTAGCCCTCTGCGTAAGGAGCTTGAGCGCGAAATTTCCGCCTTCGCCGCAGAACAAGCCGTAAACTTGCGCGCCACCTTGCTGCAAGGCCAGAGCGCGCGCATGTGGCGCTGCGATGTTGTGAGCCTGCGCAACCGGATCGAAGAAAAGGTGCTGCAAGCGTTCTGGGAAGCAGGCCGGCGGTTTGTGGAGACGCAGCGCCAGATCGGCAGCGGGTTGCGGCATCTGCTGCAGGAAGCCGCGCCGAACCTCGATATCGAGCTGCCGCCGGCCTCGCTCTTAAGCTTCAACCTGACGCCTCCGCTCTCGGCCCTGAGCAGGCCGTTGACGTTCGATCTCGAAGAGAAATGGTGGCAGCTCTGGTGGCGCCGCCAGGCGGCAGCGGATGAGAAAGCCCGCAAAATCGAAGAGATGATCCTGACTGAGTTCTTCCCAGTCGCGGACGAGCTGGCAATGGCTGCCCAAAACGAGCTGCGGGCCTATATCTCCTCCGCGTTGCAGCCCTTCTTGATCCGTTGCCAGAGCGTCGTGAATGTCGTCCGCGAGTGGCAGCAGCGTCTTTTGACTGAACGGGCCGGAGACAGTCTCAAAGCATGGGAGATGGAGGAGCGCACAAAGGAAGTTTTTGCAAGGCTGAAGGAGAGCGAAAGGCTCAGCATAGCGCTCGGCACCAGCCTCAAACGTCATGGAATGCACGCCGATGCAAGGTAAGCCCCCAGATCCTGTTCCCTTTTCCTGGCAATGGCCTCAGCCGGGACAACCGTCCGCCTCGGGCGAGCTGCTTGCACGCTTGCGTTCCGCACGGGATTGCCTTGCCCCGGCAAGTCCCGCGGCGCGGGCTCTGCGGCGCATCGAGACCCGGCTTCTGCGGCCGCCAGTCATTGCGGTTCTGGGCGAATCCAGAACCGGCAAGTCCTCCCTCGCCGGTCTCCTTTTGAGGAACAGCCCGCAGGCTGCTTCGCTGAATAAGCTGAGCCGCCTTTACCTGCTTCCCGTCCTGTTCCGCTACGGCGAGCGCCAAGCCGCCTGCGGTGTTGCTGCCGATGGCGTACGGTTCGCGCTGAAGCCGGGCCAGACTCCGGCCCGCCAGCTTCACTATATCGAAGCGCACCTGCCTTTGGACTGCCTGCACCATTATGAGATCCTTGACGTCCCAGGCATGGCCGACCCCGCTCGCGACGGAAGCCAGCTCTTGAGCGCCGCGGCGCGATGCGCGAACGTTGCCATCTGGTGCACGGTGGCAACGCAGGCGTGGAAAGGGAGCGAACAGCGCTTGTGGCTTAGCATGCCAGACCGGCTGCGGCCGCTCAGCATACTTGCTGGGACGAACAAGGACAGCCTGCGCAGCGAATCCGACGAGGGAAAGGTTCTCGCACGGCTGAAGCGCGAGGCTGCCCCCCATTTCGGAAGCGTCGCGCTGGTTTCTTCCGTACAAGCACGGGAGGCGTGCAAAACGGAGTTGGATGAGCCTTTGCTGGAGGGGCTTCCCCGATACCTGTTCCGGCTCGTCGCCACGCAGAAAGACCGTACCTCCGTGCGAGCCGGGCGTGACGAACTTTGGAAAGCGAGCGGCGCTCAAGAGCTGTTTGCGAACCTGAGCGGCGCACTTGATGTTGTGCAAGCGAACCGGCAGCAATCGGCCGCGCTGGCTGCACGCCATGTGGCGAGGCGGGCACTTGGGTCCATCGGCGCAAGCAACCCCGCCGCCGCAATCGCCAGTGCATGGTCAGCGCTAGCCGGTGAACTGACCGATACGCTAAGCAGAGCTGCCTTTGACGATGCATTGCTCGCCCGTTTTGCAGGGGATCTCAACAATTTCGCCAGTAATTCGCTCCGTCCTGCCCTAATGCCTGTGCTGGGAGAACAGGATTACATGGAGATCGGTGATTTGTTTCGTTGCAGCGCGGACGATCTCGCGGAAGCAGCCGATGGGCTTGACGCGGATGCCGCCAGACAGCAATTGCGCGCCATACTGGCTCAGTTGCAAGAAGAGTTGCCGGAGGCGCTTGGCCGCTTTCCAGATATGAGTGGACAAAACCCGATCCCCCACCCGCTATCCGAGCTTGCAATGTAACGAGCGTCCCCTGCAGCGATATACTTCCACAGGCAAGAATACCAGCTTCAGGCCAGCTCGCTGGAACCATTAGTAGTTATCTACATTCACGCACCAAGCCAGCTGGTCCGGGCACGGCGCCCCGCTTGGCCGAAGGTAAGCCGCACATTTGCGCAAGCTTCGGGCACCAAATGCTGCGGTATCCAATAAAGTTGCCGCAATTTAAGCCCGAATCGCAGCGCGGTTTGGGCTGTGGTGCGAACAAAAGCGCCCGTGGCTCATTTGGCGTGTAACTTTTTATATCTTTGTGCGCTCGAATTGCTTGCCTTGAGGGATGCAAATCACCGATAGTTCATCGCTAGCCGAAAGCGGATCGGCGGGCGCACATTCGGAGGGGGACAATGCCATCGGACTTCGCTTCACGCGCGCAGCTCATCTTGCGCGAGCAGCGGGACTTGTATGGCTATTGGCGTGCCTGCGCGCAAGGCAAGCCGATTCCATCCCGCTACGATATCGATCCAGTCGATATTCCTCAACTGTTGCCAGGGCTTAGCTTGCTCGACGCCGGCGGGGAGCTGGAGTCGCTCAGATACCGTTTGGCCGGAACGCGCGTGCGCGAGATTTACGGAACCGAGATTACGGGCCGTACCGTGTTCGATGCCGGCTTGCAGCACAAGCGGGAGTATTGGTGCTCGGCCTACCGCAAGGTCGTCGCCGAGGGAACGCCGATGCAGGGTGCCGTGCGCGGCCCGGTTTCCGGCCGCGATCATCTGCTTCTGATCTGGATGCGGCTACCGCTAAGCGGGCGATCTGGTGCGGTCGAGAGGGTGCTGGGCTACGACGCAGCGCTGCCGCTGAGCTTCCAGTATTCGCAGGGTGAACAAGAGGTGGTTCGCCTTGTGCCCGCTCATGAGACGCGATTAGCCCGGCGGTGCTAAGCCCCACATCTTAAAGAGGTTATTTGGAGAAAGGTCCGGCGCGGGGTTACCGTGACCCTTCTCCGGAGGTAATAAGCTTCGCCTCCGACCGCCACAATCACGCCTTAATGTGACGATTGTGTGGCAACCTGCAATTATTCCACAGGCTTCGGTAAAACAAAAAACAAAATAAATTGAGTTAGGAACCTGCGATTAGCACTAGCAGGGCCTTGGGGCCGTGCGCTCCGATAACGATTGTTTGCTCGATATCGGCGGTGCGGGACGGGCCGCTGATGAGGTTGACCGTGCGCGGCATGTTGCCGCTGCCATAGAGCGAGCGCAGCTTGGTCCAGCCCTCTTCGTAGGAGCCGGCGATATCGCTGGCGAGAATCACGATTAAGTGGTTTTCGGGCAGGAAATTTATCGTCGAGGGGTTCTCTGCGCCCGAAACCAGAAAGAGCGTCCCCGTTTCGGCGGCACCGGCAATGGCGTGGCTCAAGCCAACCGCATCGCTCGCCTCCGCCGGTCCTGGCAATATCTCCAGCCCCGCTGGCGCGGCCCGCAAGGCATCGAAAATTGGGTCCGCACCGGCGCGCGCGCGTAAGGGCAGGCCGTTCTCGCGAAGCTGGGCGGCGATGGCCTCGGGCAGACCCTTGAGAGTGCGAACGCGGGCAACCTTTGCTCCGGCCTTCTCCAGCATGGCCTGAAACAGCTTGATAAGCTCGGCCCTGGGCCTGCGCGCGCGCTCCGGGATCAGGTTTGCTTGCGGAGTCCGCAGCCGCGATTGCACGAGCCCGCGCCTGCCCGGCTCATCACTACGCACGCCAAGCTGGCCGCGAACCCGGCGCAGGATGGCCTGGCGGGCATCTGTCCTAAAACCATCGGGCACGGCGCAGCCTCTCCCTCTCAAGCTCGCGCTGCTGGCGCTGCCAGAGCGATTGGAAGCTTCGCGGCGCGGGCGCAGCCAAGTCGCGAGCCTGCGTCCAGGCGCCGGCGAACGGCAGATAACGGAACCGGCGCCGCCTGCCGGCCAGCATCGACAGCAGCCTCGTGCCAACGCCGGCCAGAAGCCGGTAAAAGCGCGGGTGCTTGGCGGCGAAGGCCCAGGCCCGCAAGGCAAGCTTCGGCAGCGACGTGGCCGGTTTCTCCCGGAAATCCAGCTCGCGCCAGTGCCGCATCAGCTTGGGCAGCGGAATGTTCATCGGGCAGACAGACTGACAGCGGCCGCAAAAGGTCGAAGCGTTCGGCAGGTGTGCGCCCTGGGCGATGCCGACGAGCTGCGGCGTCAGCACCGAGCCCATGGGGCCAGGATAAACCGAAGCGTAGGCGTGGCCGCCGATCGCGGCATAGACCGGGCAGTGGTTGATGCAGGCGCCGCAACGGATGCAGCGCAGCATGTCGCGGAATGGACCGCCCAGCATCTCCGAGCGCCCGTTATCGAGCAGCACCACGTGATAGGCGTCCGGGCCGTCCGGGTCGCTCTCCCGGCGCGGGCCGGTGGAAAAGGTGGTGTAGGTGGTGATCTCCTGGCCGGTGGCCGAGCGGGCGAGCAGGCGGATCAGCGTGGAGGCGTCCTCCAGCGTGGGCACGACTTTCTCGATGCTGGCGATCACGATATGTGTGCGCGGCAGAAGCTGGGTAAGGTCGCCATTGCCTTCGTTGGTGACGATCACGGAGCTGCCGGTCTCCGCGATCAGGAAATTCGCGCCGGTAATGCCAACATCGGCGGCCAGGAATTTCTGCCGTAGCATGGTCCGCGCCTCGCCGACCAGCTCCGGGATCTGCGTCAAGTCACGCTCCCGCGGCAGGTTCGTATGGGCGGCGCGGAAATCGCTTTCGATCTGGTCGCGGGTGAGGTGCAGGGCCGGCGCCACGATGTGGCTCGGCGTCTCATGGCGGAGCTGGATGATGTATTCGCCGAGATCCGTCTCGACCGGCTGGATGCCCGCTTCCTCCAGCGCCGCGTTAAGTGCGATCTCCTCCGACACCATGGACTTGCCCTTGGTGACGGATTTCGCGCCTGCCTCGCGGCATAGCCCCACGATGATGGCGCGTGCCTCGGCCGCATCGCGCGCCCAATGCACATGGCCGCCTGCTTCGAAAACGCGGCGCTCGTATTCTTCGAGATAAAGGTCGAGATGGGCCAGCACATGGTCCTTGATGGCGGCGCCTGCGTTGCGCAGCTCGTCGAACTCGGGCAGCGCGGCACGGGCCTGCGCCCGCTTGACCATGAAGCCGGTCTTCACATTGAGGAGCGCGCGCTGAAGCTGGGCATCCTCAAGCGCCCGCGCGGCGTTTTCCCTGAAGTTGAGCGAGGCCGGTTGCATGCAGTTCCTTAACACTTTGCGCGGGCGATAATAAGCCGGAAAGGCCCGGCCAGGACAAGGGGGCAAACGGAGCACTTCTTTCGAGCTTAGGCGATTGTTAACCTCAATTCAGCCTGGGATCTGGCCGGAAGGCTCGAAATTCGCCCTGTCCTTTAAGGCGCAATTATACGCAAAGCCTCTTACGGAAGGCTTAAGCAGGGTTGCTGCGCATTGATTCTAAACGATAAATACTTGCTTGCGGCAGGCGCGGGGCGGCTTCGGATGTGCCGCTTTATGGTTAACTTCGAATTTGCATTTCACTAGTGTCCCAACGTTGCCAAAGAGGCTTAGCGTATGTGCATGATATGACTTAAAAAAGGAACGGTTTTGGCTGGTCTCGATCTGAATTTTTTCAGAGAGATGCCTGTGATTTTCATAATCGCAGGGGATGCCAATGCTGCAGGGGCACTATGTATTCAGCCAATTGATGGACCATGTCCCGCTGACGACGTTCCGTCGCTGCGTGGCGCGATATGGCGGCGATCACAAGATCAAAAGTTTTTCCTGCCTCGACCAATTCCGCTGTCTTGCGTTCGCACAACTGACGTGGCGTGAGAGTTTGCGTGACATCGAAGCGTGTTTGCGGGCGCAGTCCGCCAAGCTATACCATCTGGGTTTTCGTTGTCCGCAAATATCCCGCAACACAATGGCGAACGCCAACGCCGAAAGGGACTGGCGGATTTACGCTGACTTCGCGCAGCATCTTATCAGGATGGCGCGAGAACTTTACGTCGACGAGACCTTGCCCGGTCTTGAAGGGCTCGATACCGTTTACGCGCTGGATTCTTCGACCATTGACCTGTGCCTGTCCGTTTTTCCGTGGGCTCCGTTCCGGTCAACCAAAGCCGCGATCAAGCTTCATACGCTGCTCGATCTGCGCGGCAATATTCCATCGTTTATCTTCATCAGCGACGGGAAAATGCATGATGTGAACATCCTCGATCATCTCGTGCCGGAGGCAGGCGCGTTCTACGTCATGGATCGAGGCTACGTCGATTTTAAGCGGCTGGCAAAGCTCGGCGACGCAGGAAGTTTCTTCGTTACACGCGCCAAATCGAACATGAAGGCCAAACGGCGATACTCGCGCCCCGTCGATCGAACAACGGGGTTGATCTGCGATCAGACAATCGTTTTGACCGGCTTTTATACGCGCAAAGGTTATGATCGTCCGCTGCGGCGCGTCAAGTTCAACGATCCAGAAACCGGAAAGTCTCTGGTGTTTCTGACCAATAATTTTGCGTTGCCAGCCCTGACGATTGCCAGGCTTTACAAATACAGGTGGCAGGTCGAGCTGTTCTTCAAATGGATCAAGCAGCACCTGCGAATCAAGGCGTTTTTCGGTACCTCCGAGAACGCGGTCAAGGCGCAAATCTGGTCGGCGGTGTGCGTCTATGTGTTGGTCGCCATCATCAAAAAACGCCTCGGCCTTAAAGCCAGCCTCTACGAAATGCTACAGATTTTGAGCCTCACCCTTTTCGAGAAAAACCAGCTCCTACAACTCTTTACCGGTATCCCGCCGCAAATATCCCACCAAGAGGCCGCTAACCAATTGAATTTATTCGATTAACACTGGGACACTAGTGTCTGCATTTATATTTAAAGGGATTCCGCAACCGTGGAATCGGGCTCAAAACACGGAAAAATCCGCCGAAATGCGGCAGTGGAACACGCGATGCGCCGCCGTTTACCATGCGCGCATTTACCATGATAGCGCTCTACCGTGCCCGGCGTACGCTCCGGTGTGAGCCGTAGCATGCTCAGCTATCCGCGGCGGCAGACCTGACAGCCGGCTCACACCGGAGACGCCTGCCTAACAGAGCATCCGGGCGCGTTTGCGCGTGAAATAGGTTTCGAAAAGGACTATCTTTGCACTTATGCGTTCCTGCGTCTCCAGTGACGTCAACCGCTCGGCGGCCAGAAGCGACAGCTCGTTGAGCATCGTCTCGATGAAGTCGGCTACTTCGTCCTCCGTAGCATCGACGTAAAGGTCTTCGCAGCAAAATGCGTTTCTTAAATCGAATGCACTCATATCGGTCCCCATATGCCCGTTACGCCCGGCTTTGAGTACGATGCGGAATAACATCTATGCCGGTTTGGTGAATGTACCTCAAGTGGGCGGGGCGGCAACCAAGCTTGAGTTGCAATCGCGTGCGGCGAGCTATTCCTTGTGCTGATAGTTCTGCGGCAAGTTGGCGCAGGAGAGGGCCGGCGCGGCTTTGCGGACGGCCTGCGTATCGAACCGGCTATGCGGGCGCGATGCTCGCGAGGAAGGCGGTCAGGTCGCCGGTCTCGAACTGGATATAGGGCGGCAGCCTGGCCGCCGCCTTCAGCGCGAGCTGCGAGGGGTGATCCTCGTAATCCGAGTGCACCAGCACCGTCACGATGCCGAGCGCGTGCGCGGGTTCGAGGTTATGCGGCAGGTCCTCGAACATCGCCGCTTTGCCGATCGCGCCGCCGCAAAAGTCGAGGAAGCGCTTGAACGCCTCCGGCTTGGGCTTGGGCACATAGCCGCCAGCCGCGATATCGTAAATGCCGTCGAACTTGTCCAGAACGCCGAGCTTGCCAGCCACCCGCTCGGCATGGCGCACCGAGCCGTTGGTGAAGATGAACTTGCGGCCATCAAGCCGCGCGATGGCTTCGGCCAGCTCCGGCGCGTGCTGCACCGGCGACAGGTCGATGTCGTGCACGTAATCCAGGAACGCCTCGGGCTTTACGCTGTGTTTGGCCATAAGCCCCGCAAGCGTGGTCCCGTGTTCGTAGTAGAACTCCTTCTGCACCTTGCGCGCGGCCGCCGGATCGAGCCCCAGAAGGTTCTGGATGAACGCGGACATGCGCTGGTCGATCTGGGCGAACAGGTTGCATTCCGAAGGGTAAAGCGTGTTGTCCAGGTCGAAGATCCACAGCCGCGTGTCCCGGAGGGCTTGCGCGGCACGGCTCGGACCTGGTGCTCCATCGGCCATCAATCGCGCTCGATCAGCGTGCCGACGCCATGCTCGGTGAACAGCTCCAGCAGCACCGCATGCGGCACGCGGCCGTCCAGGATCACCACGCCTTCCACGCCGTTCTCGATCACGCCGATGCAGCTCTCGACCTTGGGGATCATGCCGCCGGTGATGGTGCCGTCAGCGATCATGGCCCTGGCCTGGGAAACGGAGAGGTGTTGAATGAGCTTCTGGTCCTTGTCGAGCACGCCGGCAACGTCAGTCAGCAATAATAGCCGCTTGGCCTTGAGCGAGGCTGCCAGCGCGCTCGCGAAGGTATCGGCATTGACGTTGTAGGTGGTGCCGTCGCGCCCGAAGCCGAGGGGCGCCACGACCGGAATGAACTCATTGGCGGCCAGCACCTGCACGATACCGGGGTTCACCTCGTCGGGATCGCCGACGAAGCCCAGGTCGATCTCGCGCCCGGCGCCTGTTTCGGGATCGCGCACGGTTTTGGTGAGCTTGCGCGCGATCATCAGATTGCCGTCCTTGCCCGAAATGCCGCAGGCATGGCCGCCTAGCCCGTTGATCTGGTTCACGATCTGCTTGTTGATCGAGCCAGCCAGCACCATCTCGACCACCTCGACGGTGGCCGCATCGGTCACGCGCAGGCCGCCTGCAAACTCGCTCTTGATATCGAGCCGGGCGAGCAGCTTGGCGATCTGCGGGCCGCCGCCATGCACGACCACCGGTTTCACGCTCGCTTGCTCCAGCATGACGATGTCGCGCGCGAAGCCTTCCGCGAGCTTTTTGTCGACCATGGCATGGCCGCCATATTTAATGACGACGGTGGCCTGATCGTAGCGCTGCATGAAGGGCAGCGCCTCCGACAGCACGTCCGCGGCCACACGCGCCTTTCTCAAGCTCCTGAAGACTTCGTTCGGTTCGGCTGCGGACAAGGCTCCCTCCAATCGCTGCATTTCCCTAGTACGCCCCGCGCGAAATCCTGACCCATTTGCGGCTGGCGCTTCCAGCATCTCCCGCGGATAAGGCGTACTAGCAGAATTACGGCGCGACAGGGTGCCTGTGCAAGGTGCAGATTTTATGAAGGCTTTATAACCCCGCCGCATACGCCTGGATCACACCTATGCAAAACGAGGGAAAGCTGGTCTGCCAGACTTGACAGACTGTTTTCTTAAGTCATGCTGCGCTTTGAGTCTTAAGAGAAAACATCGAACCAGGGCCGTATCCATGCGCTTCGTTGCCGGCCGGAATTTACTGCTTTCCGCTTTGGGTCACATCACGGGTATCGTAGAGCGGCGCAACACCATCCCGATCCTCAGCAATATTCTGATCGAAGCCGAAGCCTCCGGCGTGCTGACGCTGAAGGCGACCGACCTCGATATGGAGGCGATCGAGACCATACCCGCCAAGGTGGAGACGCCCGGCGCGGTGACGGTTCCGGCGCATACGCTGCACGACATCGTGCGCAAGCTCCCGGATGGCGCGGAGATCCATATCGAGCGCAAGGAGCCCGGCGGACGGCTGAAGGTTACCGCGGGCCGCGCGAGCTTCGAGCTGGCCATTCTGCCCGCGGACGAGTTCCCGGACATGGGCCAGGCCGAACTGCCGCACCGCTTTGCGCTGGAGGGCAGCGAGCTGAAGCGGCTTTTCGAGAAGTCGCGCTTCGCGATCTCAACCGAGGAGACGCGCTATTACCTGAACGGCATTTACCTGCACCACGTCGACGGCGGGCGTTCGCCCAAACTCCGGGCGGTTGCCACGGACGGCCACAGGCTCGCACAGGTTGAGACCGAAGCCACGGCCGGCACGGAAGGCATGCCCGGCGTGATCGTGCCGCGCAAGGCTGTGGCCGAGGTCGTCAAGCTGCTGGACAGCGGCCAGGCGCAGGTGGAAGTCGCGCTGAGCCCCGCGAAAATCCGCTTCGCGGTGGGCGATGTGGTGCTAACCTCGAAGCTGATCGACGGCTCCTTCCCGGACTACGCCCGCGTCATCCCAGCCGGGAACAACAAGGTCCTGACGCTCGAAACCGCAGATCTCAAGAAGGCTGTGGACCGCGTTTCGACGCTCTCCTCCGAGAAGGGCCGCGCGGTAAAGCTCGAAGTGCGCGGCACCAGTGTGGTCGTGTCCGCCAGCAATCCGGATTCGGGCTCGGCGGAGGAGGAAATCTCCGCCAGCTACGAGCACGAGCCGCTGGAGATCGGCTTCAACGCACGCTATCTGCTCGACATCGCCGAGCAGATCGACGGCAGCAAAGCGCTGTTCATGTTCGCCGACGGTTCCTCGCCCACGCTCGTCTCCGACGAGAGCGACAACACCGCGCTTTATGTGCTAATGCCCATGCGGGTTTAGGCGGGCGGTTCCGGTAAGGAACTAAGGGCACAACCCCTCACCCCAGCCCTCTCCCGCAGGGAGAGGGAGTCCCGGCGTGCCCGCTGTGAAGGCGTCCCCTCTCCCAAAGGGAGAGGGACAGGGTGAGGGGGTGCGTCCTCAATTTTGCGGGAAACGGTATGAGCTGGGACAAACAGCAGGCTTCGGTTTTTCTGGTAGGCGCGGGCCGCATGGGCGGGGCGCTGTTGCGCGGCTGGCTGGCGGCTGGCTTTCCGGCCGGATCGCTGGCGGTGGCCGAACCCAATCCAGGCCCGGAAATCGCGGAACTTCTTAAGAGCCATTCGATCCCGGCAAAGCCCCAGACCGCACCGGACCTGACGGTTCTCGCAGTCAAGCCACAGATCATGAATATCGTTTTGGCCGCAATCGCGCCGCTCGCCGGAGCGAAAACCGCCGTGCTTTCGATTGCCGCCGGCCGCACGGTGTCCTCCATCGCCGCCCATTTCCCGCCCGCCACCGCCATCGTCCGGGCGATGCCCAACCTGCCGGCCGAGATCGGCCGCGGCATCACGGCGGCCTTCGCCAACGCACAGGTTACGCCGGAGTGCCGCAGTCTTTGCGATGCGCTTTTGCGCGCGGCGGGCGAGGTGGCCTGGATCGATGATGAAAGCCTGCTCGACGCCGTGACGGCCCTCTCGGGATCGGGGCCAGCCTATGTCTTCCATCTCGCCGAATGCCTGGCGGAAGCCGGGGTGGCGGCGGGCCTGCCCAAGGGTCTGGCGGAGCAGCTTGCGCGCGCGACCGTGACCGGGGCAGGCGAACTTCTCCACCGCTCGCCGCTACCGCCGGCCAAGCTTCGCGAAAATGTGACCTCGCCGGGAGGCACCACCGCGGCGGGCCTCTCCGTGCTCATGGGCGAGCCTTCGCTCAAGGCCTTGATCCAGGACACGGTAGCCGCCGCCACGCGCCGCTCCCGCGAGCTTTCGAGCTGACGACAGGCGCTGCGCAGGTTCCCGTGGCCGGGAATCGGCGGACAAATCCGCAGATTGCTCCTTTCGGACCCATTAAGGCGCGGCGCGCGTTAGCTGTTTTTCCATGCCACGGATTGCACTTGGCCCGAGGATCGTTATTGTCCCGGCCAACGCCCATCTTTGCGGGGCAAACTGTAAGCAGACCGATCTGGAACTGTCCAAATGGATAAACATGAAGTTCGCGCCGTCAGCTCCCTTGCCGCAGTCTTCTCGCTGCGGTTGCTTGGGCTATTCATGATCTATCCGGTGTTCGCCACCTATGCCAGGGATCTCTCGGGTGCCAACTCCTACAAGATCGGTTTGGCGCTGGGCATCTACGGCCTGAGCCAGGGGCTTTTGCAAATTCCCTTCGGCATGCTGTCCGACAAGATCGGCCGCAAGGTTCTGATTATCGCAGGGCTCGCCATCTTCGGGATAGGCAGCGCGGTGGCCGCCCTCTCAACGTCGATTAACGGTGTGATCGCCGGGCGCCTGGTGCAAGGGGGCGGAGCGGTTGGCTCTGTGATTCTGGCGCTGGTGGCCGACCTTACCTCCGAGCAGAACCGGACCAAGGCCATGGCCATGGTTGGCGTCACTATCGGAGCCTCGTTCATGATCGCCGTCGTTGCCGGGCCTATCGTTGCCAGCATTGCCGGTGTACAGGGCATCTTCTGGCTGATGGCGGTCTTGGCGGTGGTTGGCATGGCGATTACACAATTCGTGGTGCCAGATCCGCACAGCTTGCAGGTGCACCGGGATACGGAAGCCGTGCCGGCCTTGCTGTGGTCGGTGCTGACCAACGGGGAGCTGCTGCGCCTCGATTTCGGCACCTTCGTGCAAAATGCGATGCTCACCGCAAGCTTCCTCGTTGTTCCAGGCCTCCTGCACTCGGTGCTGAACGTAACCCCCCACAATCAATGGATCGTCTATCTGCCGGTGCTGGCAATCTCGCTCCTGGTGACGGTGCCCGCCATTATCGTGGCCGAGAAGCAGCGCTTGATGAAACCGGTGTTCGTGGCCGCGGTGGCCGCCCTGGCCGCAAGCCAGCTCCTGCTCGTTTTCGCGGCGGAGAACCTCTATGCCCTGCTCGCCTCGCTGACCATTTTCTTCACAGGCTTCAACATCATGTCCGCGACCTTGCCGTCGCTCATCACCAAGACCGCACCGCCCAGCGCCAAGGGCACGGCCACGGGCATCTATTCGAGTTCGCAATTCTTTGGGATTTTCGCGGGCGGCATCATGGGCGGCTGGGCGCATCACCATGGTGGCGATACCGGCGTGTTCGTGGCCACGGCAGTCCTCACCCTCCTCTGGCTCGCCGCTGCGGTCACGATGGCTGAGCCAAGCCCTTTTGCCACGCGGCTCGTGCGGGTCTCCGATGCCCAGGCAGCCGATGCTGAGAGCCTTGCCGCCAAACTGCGCCAGATGCCCGGCGTTGCCGAGGCGGTGGTGATTGCGGAAGAGAAGCTCGCCTACCTCAAGGTCGACGCGAAAGCTTTCGACGCGGCGAAGGCCGAAGCGCTCGCGACCGCCAGTTAGTACAGCCGGAGGCTAGTGGCCTGCGTCAGCCCAAATAAGTAGTTCTGACTTGGTCTTTTTCGCCGTAGCAAAGCCGAACGGCTCGGCTGTACGTTCAGTACAGCCTGCCCCGTTCACCTTCACCGGCCAAAAAATCCCGGCGTCATAACTACTCATTTTGCCTGACGCAGGCCACTAGTTCGCACCCCATTTGCCATTCGCTCGAAAGCAAACTTACCTCCGCAAAGGTATGTTTTGACTATGCCACCGTCGTCAGGGGCTTGGCACGTTCGATACGCGCCAGTTCCTCGGGGCTGTGTATGGCCTTCCACAAGTCGGTGCGGCGCTGCACGTTCAGCCAGAAGTCCGGGCTGTTGCCGAACACGCGTGCCAGAATGAGCGCGGTAGCCGCCGTCACATTGCGCCGGCCGTTGCACAGTTCGTTCACATGCTTGCGCTGGACGCCCATCGCCTCGGCTAAGGCCGCCTGGGTCAAGCCGAGCGGCTGCATGAACTCTTCCACCAGAATTTCACCGGCTGTTGCAGGCTTACGCTTGGTCATCAACATCCGTTACCTCACCGATAGCTGTGGCCGTCGAGATAGATATCTGACGCCTCGCCCCAACTGCTGTCCCATCGAAAGACCAGCCGCCATTGCTTATTGACGCGGATCGAATGCAGTTCGTCGAGAGAACCGCGCAGTTTCTCGAAATGGTTGCTGGGCGGCACCCGCAGGTCCTGATCGGTCTTCGCATCGTCGATCATTTGGAGCTTGCGGAACAGCCGGCTTTCAAGATCGGCCGGGATGTTGCGAGAGTGGATGTCATCCATGAAGAAGGCCCGCAGCCAGTCATCCCGAAACCCGGCGATCATCCCATGTCTCCAAGAGCGAGTTAATGTACCACTCTATGGGTCATTCGACAACCTGTTTTCCGCCATCCCCTCGTGTTGGCATTGGAGCGCTTGGTCCTATCGCCAGGATGAAACTCTTTTTGTCACGAGCCGGTGGGGCATTGCCCTGCCGTAAGCGGCAGAATGTCTCCGCTCAGGATGAAACCTTCACCGGGCGGCCAGATTCGGCGTTACCGCAAATCGATGGGTTACGCCGTTTTTAGGATGGAACATTTTTGTCGCCGGACATGTCCCGTATCATAAAGAGTGAAGCAAAAAAGCCGCCGCTGCCAACAGTCTGGGGCAGCGGCGGCTTGAACTGAATTCGCCAAGAGGCGCGGTAGCGCCCGCGAGGCTAGAAGAACTTAGAGACCGCGACAAGCCCAAAGGCGACGAAGAGCGCCTTGGTCATGCCGTCCGTGAACTGCCGCAACTGATCGGTCACGATATGCAGATCGTAGACGTTGAAGGCTGCAAGCCCAACAACAACGGCGATGGCCACGCCGACAAGCCATAGAAGCCAATCCATGAGAACCCCCTAAGGTTAACGAATGCTTTCTACGCCACCCCACAAGTAGAGCAACCACGCTCAGCTTACAAGTGACGCGTCCGGGTATATCTACACCGTCCCCGATGAAATTGCACCAGCGCCTGGGAATTTCGTTCGCGGACGGTTGCGCTACAACGCCTTCACAATCTCCTCGGTCATCTTCTTCGCGCCACCGAATAGCATCATCGTATTGTCGCGATAGAACAAGGTGTTGCCGATGCCAGCATAGCCCAAGGCGAGTGACCGTTTGATGAACAACACCATGCCGGCTTTCCTGACCTCAAGCACCGGCATGCCGAAGATCGGCGAGGCCGTCAGCCGATGTGCCTCAACACCTCTTCTAGCATCTTCTTGGCGTCGCCGAAAAGCATCCGGTTGTTCTCCTTGTAGAACAGCGGATTGTCGATGCCGGCGTAGCCGGAGGCCATGGAGCGCTTCATGACGATCGAGGTTTTTGCCTTCCACACCTCCAGCACCGGCATACCGGCGATGGGGCTGGTGGGGTCTTCCTGAGCGGCCGGATTGACGATGTCATTCGCGCCGATCACGATGGCAACATCGGTATCGGGGAAATCGTGGTTGATCTCGTCCATTTCCAGCACGATGTCGTAGGGCACCCTGGCCTCGGCGAGGAGCACGTTCATGTGCCCCGGCATGCGGCCGGCCACCGGATGGATGCCGAAGCGCACGTTGACGCCCTTTGCCCGCAGCTTCTGAGTGATTTCGTTCACCGTGTGCTGCGCCTGCGCCACCGCCATGCCGTAGCCCGGAACGATGATGACGTTGCGGGCTTCGTTGAGCAGCTCCGCGGTCTCTTCCGCGCCGATTGGGTTCACCTCGCCTTGCGGGCCACCCGCACCCGGGGCCGGCGCCGTGCCGCCGCCGGTGCCGAAGCCGCCCGCGATCACGCCGATGAAGCCGCGATTCATGGCCCTGCACATGATGTAGGAAAGGATCGCGCCCGAGGAGCCGACCAGCGCGCCGGTTACGATCAAGAGGTCGTTGGAGAGCATGAAGCCGGTCGCCGCCGCTGCCCAGCCTGAATAGCTGTTCAGCATCGACACCACCACGGGCATGTCAGCGCCACCGATTGCCATCACCATATGCACGCCGAAGGCCAGCGAGATTGCGGTCATGACCAGAAGCGCACCCATGGCCGCTTTCTCAGCCTGCATGCCGAAGGCATGGGAGAACTGTTCCGGCGATACGAACACATATCCGGCAAAGATCACAATCAGAAGGCCGGTGAGGTTGATCCAGTGGCGCCCAGGCAGCAGCACCGGCTTGCCGCCAATCTTGCCGGACAGCTTGCCGAATGCGATGACCGAGCCCGAAAACGTCACGGCGCCAATGAGGATGCCGAGATAGATTTCGATCTCGTGGACCGACTTCTCCGCCCCCGTGAAAGTAACGGTCGTGTCGATGAAGCTCGCATATCCCACCGCGCAGGCGGCAAGGCCGACGAGGCTGTGCATTATCGCGACCAGCTCCGGCATTTGCGTCATCTGCACTTTTTTGGCGGCATAGAGGCCAACGCTGCCGCCAACGGCCATGGCGGCGACGATGTATGGCAAGCCAGAAAGCGCCACGCGCGGACCGAACACGGTTGCCAGCACGGCGATTGCCATGCCGAAAATGCCGTACCAATTGCCGCGCCGGGCGGTTTCCGGGTTGGAGAGGCCGCCGAGGCTCATGATGAACAGGATCGCGGCGCCAAGATAAGAGACAGAAACAACGCTGAGGGAAAGCATATCCGTCTCCTTATTTGCGGAACATTGCCAGCATGCGCCGCGTCACCGCGAAGCCGCCGAACATGTTGATTGCGGTCAGCGCGATGCTAACGATCGCGAGAATGCCGATGAGACTGCCGGTGCGCTCTCCCGTCGAGGGAGGCGCGATCTGCACCAATGCACCGATACAGATGATCGAGGAAATGGCGTTGGTCACGCTCATGAGCGGCGTATGCAGCGCGGGCGTCACGTTCCACACCACCATGTAGCCGACGAAGCAAGCCAGCACGAACACAGTGAAGTGGCCGAGGAACTCCGGCGGAGCGTAGAGGCCCATAAGCAGGAACAGGGCTGCGCCGATGCCGGCCGTTACAAGAAGCTGCGAGGCGGACGATTGCCCGCCGGCGCTGCCATGGCCGCCCTTCTTTTCCGCAATGGCCGGTTTCGCGGCCGCTGGTTTCGCGGGTGCTGCCGGAAGTTTGGGCGCAGGCGGCGGCCAGGTGATCTCGCCGGATTTGATGACCGTGAGGCCGCGGATCGCGTCATCGTCCATGTTGACATTGATGACGCCGTCCTTGGTCTTGCACAACTCTTCCGTCACGCGCAGGAGATTGTTCGCGTAAAGCGTGGAAGACTGCCTGGAAAGCCGGCTCGGCAAATCGGTGAAGCCGACGATGGTCACGCCATGGCGCACCACGGCCTCGCCCGGCACGGTCAGCTCGCAGTTGCCGCCTTGCTCGGCCGCCAAGTCCACGATCACGCTGCCGGGCTTCATCGACTGCACCATTTCGGCGGTGATGAGCTTGGGCGCCGGCTTGCCGGGGATCAGGGCCGTGGTGATGATGATGTCCACTTCCCTGGCCTGCTTGGCGTACATCTCGCGTTGTGCCGCCTGGAAACCCTCGCTCATGACCTTGGCGTAGCCGCCGCCGCCCGAGCCCTCTTCCTCGTAGTCCACCTTGACGAACTCGCCGCCCATGGACTTGACCTGATCGGCCACTTCGGAGCGGGTGTCGTTGGCGCGCACGATGGCGCCAAGGCTCGCAGCCGTGCCCAAGGCTGCAAGACCGGCGACGCCGGCGCCGGCAATGAACACCTTGGCCGGCGGAAGTTTGCCCGCGGCGGTTATCTGGCCGGTGAAGAAGCGGCCGAAATGGTGAGCGGCCTCGATCACGGCGCGGTAGCCCACAATGCCGGCCATGGAGGTCAGCGCGTCCATTTTCTGAGCGCGGGATAACTGGCGCGGCAGCGAGTCCAGGGCCAATACCGTCACCTTGCGGGCAGCAAGCAGCTTCATAAGGTCCGGGTTCTGCGCCAGCCAGATGAAGGAGACGAGCGTTGTGCCTTCTTTCATCAACGCCACTTCGCTGGTGGACGGGGCGCGCACTTTGAAAACGATATCCGCCTTGGACCACAAATCCGCTGCGCTAGGTGCAATCGCCGCACCTGCCGCCGCATAGGTGTCATCGGAAAAATTGGCGCCATCGCCGGCACCGCTTTCCACCGTTACCGCAAAACCGAGCTTGATCAGCTTTTCGACGACTTCCGGAACAGTGGCAACGCGCCGCTCGCCCGGAAATATCTCCCTCGGAACTCCAATGGTCATAACCATCGCCGCCTCACAGTCAAAAATGGGCGCAATGCACGCCAAGCCCCCGTTACAAACTATTGAAGGAGAGGCTTAAGGGGATGACGTGAACACCGCGCACCGGTGAATGGCCCTCCGTCCGCCTGGCCGGAGAGGGATGAGATACCCTAATAGAAACCTACCTCAGTATCGGTCAAACTCGTGACGATGTTCTTGCACTGGGTGTAGCGATCGAGCATCATTTTGTGGTGTTTCCGCCCCAAGCCTGCGTCTCCACGGCGCTGCCCAGGATTTCCGCCCCTGCTTTCCGATATAGCCTGTCAGGCATAGAGGAGCGTTCGCCAGCACCCGCCTCCAAAACGGCGCGGGCGCCAAGACCCTTGAATTTCTTTGTAGTTTCGGGGGAAAGGGCAACCCTTGGCTCGCCCTCGGCCTCCCGTGTGGAGGAGATTGTGATCATGAGCCTTTGGTGTGAAAGGAGCTTTAAGTCAGGAAAAATGCCACGCGGATCTGGAGGATAACGGCGGCATCGGTAAGATAATTCCCCAATGGTACGAAATTGCGGTAGGTCTCCTATCGCAATTTCCGGCTCAACCGCCGCGCGCGTATTTTGCACAAATTTATGACATCGCCAAGTGTTAGAAGCGCTTTGTCCTATGGTACTTATGGCCCGATGCCCGTCCGCTCACAGAAGAAGTATCAAGCGGTATGACCCACTGCACCCGGTATGCACTCACCAGCACGATCCTGGCGCTCGCTGTATGCAATTCCGCCTGGGCCGATGATCTGGCGGAAAAGGAAAAGATCGCTCAATGTGGAAGAGAGCTTTGCAGCATCATCGCTTCCAGGAATGCCAGCGGGCCGGATTTGAGCTGCGATCTGACCAAGACCTGGGAGAAAGAGGAAATTCAGAAGGGTGCGGACTACAAGAACCTTTCCTGGGGCTTTGGCTCCGCGAAGTGCACCGCCAAGTTCACGGCGAAGCGGGCCGGTCTCGTGGCGGCTCTCACATCGCCCGATTATACGCTCAAGATCGGCAAACAGTCCGTCGCTTGCGAGATCGGCACGGAAAAATACACCATCAGGGGGACGCTGGACCCGGAACTGGTCTTGAAGGATGGAAAGGTTACGCATGGGTCGGTACATATGGATGACATCGAGGGGTCGATCCTGATAAAAGGCGTGGTCTGGACGGCGGCGGCGCTGGAGCGGAATTTCGGGCTTTTCGACAGCGACCTCGTTCGCGAGGCGAACCGTTTCATGAAGATCGAATGCCCGAAACTTATGAGCAGCGCAAAGCCGCCCAAGAAAGGAACGCATAAATAGTGCACATTAACTATGCGACTTGAAGTTGCACGTAGGTGCCGCAATAAAGCCGCACCTTTGTCTAAGATGGGGCGCCGGGCACAATAACGGGCTGGTGCCCTCGGGCATAAGTTAATATACACGGCGGGTGGGCCGCTTTGGGTATGCAAGAAGAGCAGGATTATTATTCAATACTTGGCGTTCCTGCGAACGCGCCGGACACAGAGATCCGGCGGGCCTTCCGCGCGCGCGCAAAGGAGTTGCACCCCGATAGCAAGCCGGCCAGCGAACGCGACCAGGCACACCGCGAATTCAATGTGCTAACCGAAGCCTACGAGACGCTGAAGGACGCTGAGCGCCGGCGCGATTACGACGAGGCGCTCCGGGCCACGCGGCAGCTCACCCGCATCGAAGGCCAAGGCAAGCCTCCGGGCGCTTTTGCCATGGGGCTTACATTCGGCCTTGTGCTTGCGGGTTTTGCGATCGGCGCGTGGTTCGTTTTGAACCAGACGGGGCGGAGTCCAGCCAAGAACCAGGATTCCCTAAGGGCTGCCAGGCTTCAGCAGCCGCCCGCTCCCGCGCTGGACCCAACGGCGGAGCTAGGGCCGTCCGCCGCGGGCGGTGCGTCAGCGCCCCGTTATCCCGCGGCTCATGGCAGCCAGCGCCTGGCGCCGGCCCCTGAGTTCGCCGGACCCGCCGCTGCCGGGGATCGAACCAGGATCGCGGTACAAGAGCCCAGCCCGGCCGTGCCAGACGCGGCTCCCACTGCTCCTGCCTTGAGCGGCGGCAGCGTGGCGCTGGATCGCCCGCAGCAAGCGCGTGCCCCGCATTCCCAATTCGCCCGGGAACTCTTGGCGCTCGAAAACGAGACTGCATCGGATCCAGGCGGCGTGGCGATATACCGGCTTGTGTCCCTCGTGAATTCGTGGACCGCCATCGAGGAGCTTTCCGAGGCGGCGGCACTCGCCAGCAAGCCGGAAACGGCAAACCTGATATGGGCACGGATCTTCTTCCTTGAAGGAGGAGCAGGAAAGGCAGCTTGCCAGCCTCACCAAGCAGCAGGAGGAGCCCGCCGAGGAGCCGGCGGCGGCTTCAGCTCCCCAGCGTGCCCCGGCTGGAGGCACGCCCCCAAAGCCGGATGGTACTTTGGATGTGGCGACGGGTGCCCGGACCGCGCAGACGATCTTGAGGCTACATCCCGGCAGCGGTTTGAAGGAGAGTTTTTCGGACTGCTCGGCCTGCCCCGAGATGGTTACGATCCCAGGCGGCCAAGCGTCGCCGGCTCGCGGCCCGACAGCGCCGGCTACCGGCCGGAGGAAGGACCCGCGCACAAAGTCACGTTTCAGAAGCCGTTTGCGGTCTCGAAATACGGCATTTCGGCTGAGAACTGGCGGACGTGCGTCGATGCGGGGATATGCCGGCCGATCCTGGCCTCCTACCTGTCCGCGGGGCCGGGCGTTCCAGCGACGAGGGTTTCCTGGTTCGATGCCAAGACCTATACGGAATGGCTGTCCAAGAGTTCGGGCCGCCGCTACCGGCTCCTGAGCGAGGCCGAGTGGGAATATATGGCGCATGCGGCCAAGGAGGCCAGCGCCGGCGTCAAGCTCGACAGTCAGGGGAGCCGGGGCGCAGCTTCCAGCCTTCTGCGCATGGGCACTGCCGGATTGAAGCAGCTGGGCGATACCAAGCCGAACGGTTGGGGCGTTCATCCGCTGCCGGCCAATCTGCTGGAGTGGGTCGAGGACTGCTGGCACCCGAATTATCAGCAGGCGCCCCAGGATGCCGCGCCGTGGCTGTCTAGTGGCGGCGGGGATTGCGCCTATCGCGTGGTCCGTGGCGTTTCCGCCAGCGGCGGGGAGTTTGGCGGCAGGCGCCTTTCGGGCCGGGCCAGAGAATCCGCCGACGCGCGCTCGCCTGCTCTCGGTTTCCGCATCGCGCGCGACCTTGACGGGCTGTCCAGGACCGCGCTCGAACTCGTCGGGTTCGGCTGACGGTAGGCCCCGGCGCGGCCAGTAATACGAAATCCGGTCGATCTCTCCACAAAGTCCCCCCTAATCCTGCCCTTCTCCCCGAGGGGAGAAGGGACGCCTGAAATACCCGCAGCGAGAATTCTGGGGTTCTCTCTCCCATCCGCAGCCTTCCCTGCGCATGCTCCCCAAGGCATAGCGGAGGCAATCGAACGCGATGCAGACCGCACCTCCTTTCCTGCCGCGACGCCCAGAAAAAGTGCGGCGTAACCGCTGAACCTTTCCGCATGCCGCGCGACTAAGCCGTTGGCTAGATTGTCTAAGCTTCGCTAGATGGGGGAATGAACATGCTCTACTCAACCGGGCGCCCGGTCCAGACACCGGCGGGCCACTTTTTTCGCGCCGCAATCCTGGCGTTCGTCCTGGCGCTGCCGCTCAGCGCCTGCGGGCCAAGCGAACCGCAGCAGCGCCAGGCATTTATCGATTTCCTCAAGGTGCGCTTGTTGCAGAAGCCGGGCATCCGCCTGCCGGTTCCATCGGACGGGGAGCGCAAATCCTGGGGCGCCTATGCCACCCACTACGCCGTGATCTCGGACGGCTACCACGCACTCGATGGCGCTGCCCGCGCGGTTTACACCGAATTCAACGCGCTCAACCGGGGTGTGGTCATGATCGGTGCGCTTATGGAGAAGCGGAGCGACGTCGAGCGCCTAAGGGACGCGACGAAAGCGTTTCTGGACACCCTCAAACAACGGCTTGAAGCCGCCAAGGCCGCGCGCGCCGCTTTGCCCCCGCAACCAGACGATCTGAGGCCGGTTTTCGACGCCGCCTTCGAGCGCAGCGTGATCAGGCTGGCCGGGATCTGGATCGAAGCCACGCCCGCTATACAGCGGACGCTCAACTCCTACCTCGACCTGATCGACTTCATCGGGCAGCACAAGGGATCGGTGAAGATCAGCGGCCCGATGATTACCCCGAGCGATCAAAAGCTGGTGCCGCGCCTCACGGAGCTGATGAATGCGGTGCGTGAGAGCGTCGCCGCGTCCAATGCGCAAATCTCCAAAGGCAATGAGGCGATCGCCAAAGGCCAATAACCCGAGTACAGGACGCAGGAAGTCCTGACGCACATGGCCGTCATCGCGAGGCCGCCTTGGCGGCCGTGGCGATCCAGGCGCCTCATAGCATCTGGATTGCTTCGCTCCGCTAGCGATGACGGCATGAAACACACATACGGGTCAGAACTTTCCGCGGGGCGTACTCGTTCCACACCGGCCGGGGGCGGCCGGCCCCCATGACTGAAACCGGTTGCGCAGTGCCAGCGGCACGCCCTCTGGCTGCTCGTTTCTCTTTAGATCTGGCAGTAGGAGCCGCTGCAAGCGCCGGCCGGTCAGGCGCGGCGTCGTTCCCGCAAAGGCGGGAACCCATGGTAAACATATATGGGACCGCCGTTTTTTGCTGGCATGCATTTCCGCCTTCGCGGGAATGACGGAGCGGAAGCAGCCGAAAGTCTACTCAAACGCTGTAGCGGCAGCATTGGGGTAATCGAGCCAGCTTTTGCGGTGCGGTGCGGCGCGAGGCGGATGCGCTACCGCTCGGTAAGCTTCAGCTCGATACGCCGGTTACGCCGCAGGTCGGCGTCGGAGTTGCCCGGCGCGATGGGCTGGAATTCCCCGAAGCCGGCCGCGGCGAGCCTGTTCGGCGGCACGCCCTTGCCGATCAGGTATTTCGCGACCGAGATGGCACGCGAGGCCGACAGCTCCCAGTTCGAGCGGAAGGTGGCGGTGTTGATCGGCCGGATGTCGGTGTGGCCGTCGACGCGCAGCACCCAGTTCAGCTCCTTCGGGATGCGGCCTTCGAGGTCGTGAAGTGCCACGGCGAGCTTGTCGAGCTGCGCATAACCCTGCGGCGTCAGGTCGGCGGAACCGCTGTCGAAAAAGATCTCGGACTGGAACACGAAGCGGTCGCCGACGATCTGGATGTCGTCGCGGTCGCCGAGCGTCTTCTTGAGTTCGCCGAAGAAGTTGGAGCGGTATTGCGCAAGCTCCTGCACGCGCTTGGCGAGCGCCACATTCAGCCGCTGGCCGAGATCGGCGATTTGCGCCTGCGCCTGCTTGTCGCGCTTGTCCGAATCGCCGAGCGAGTTCTCAAGCGCCTGAATCTGTTTGCGCAACGCCACGATCTGCTGGTTCAGAAGCTCGATTTGCGCGAGCGCCTGCGCCGTGATCCCGCGCTGCGCATCGAGCTGCTTTGTGAGCGCCGAAACCCGCCCCTCGCCAGTGCCAGCGCCTTCAGCTCCCACGAGGCCAGCCAGCCGCCTCTTCTCGGCTTCGGTCGCGGCAAGCGTCGCGCGCAGCGAGGAGGCGTCGTCCAGCGCGTTCGCCTTCTGCGACCGTTCCAGCGAGAGCTGACTGGCCAGCTGCGCGATCTGCTTCTGCAGCCGCATCAGCAGCGTGTCCTTGCCGCTGGACTCCTGCGCCGCGAAATACTGCGCCACCATGAACAGCACCATCAGAAACGTGACGGTGAGGAGCAGTGTCGACAGCGCATCGACAAAGCCAGGCCAGTAATCGATAGGGGATGGACGGCGGCGCGATCTTGCCATTTGCTAGCTCCTTCGCACCGTTACCGGTCGGCGATGTCACGGCGGGGCGCGCGGGAGGCGATCTCGCGCAACGCGGTCGCGAGCCGGTTCTGTTCCTTGAGAACAGCGGCCAGCTCCGCCTGATGGTGGGACTGATCGTCAACCCATTCGCGCAAGACCTTCTGCTCGGCGCGCATCTGCTGCACAAGCTTGTCGATGCCGTCGGTCAGCCGGTGCAGATCGCCGCTGTGCACGCCGCCGCCGCCGCCATGTATGACGCCCTGCTCAATTTTCCCGGTGAGGTCGGTAATGGCGCGCTGCATGTCGAGGAGCGCGAAACGGAGCTGCGACTGCGAACCCGCCGTTTCGCCCGCCTCGCCGCGAAGCTCGGTAATGGTCGAGAGCCATTCCTCAAGCTCGTTATAGAAGCGCGATTGCGCCTGGCCCGCCTGGATGTCGAGGAAGCCCAGGATCAGCGAGCCGGCAAGGCCGAGAAGCGAGGCGGAGAACGCGGTGCCCATGCCGGAGAGCGGCGCTTCAAGGCTCGTCTTCAACTCCTGGAAAACCTGCGCCGTCTCCTTGCCTTCGGTGTTGAGCGCCCGGATCGTCTCGCCCACGGAGCCCGTGGTGATCAGGAGGCCCCAGAAGGTGCCGATCAGGCCCAGGAAGATCAGAAGGCCCACGAGATAGCGCGTGGTCTCCCGGCTTTCGTCCAGGCGCGAGCCGATGGAATCGAGGATGGAACTCATCGCCGTCGCCGAGATCGCGGCTTGCCCCTGGCGGCGTCTGAGCATCATCGCCATGGGTGCCAGCATCACCGGCGCATTATCCATGGCCATGCCAGGGTCGGAGATGCGGAAATTGTTGACCCAGCGAACCTCTGGATAGAGGCGGAACACCTGCTGGAAGGTGAGCAGAATGCCGAATACAAGCACGCCCGCGATCAGCAGCTTGAGCGGCATACTGTTGTTGAAATTGACAAGCTCCAGTATCTTCTGATTAAAGATACCGGCGATCAGCCCGACCAGGACCACAAACAAAAACATCCGCCACACAAAGATTTGCGGGCCGGATAGGGTTTTGTAATAAGGCGGCTTGCTCATGGCAAATGCTCTCCGGGATGAATCGGCCGGAATTCGATACTAAAGTCTCCCATACAACATTTGCGGCCCACGGGAAATCAGAACTTCCTTGAAAAATGGTAAGACTGACGCACGCATAAATAGAGTCGCATCCTCTTTGCTACCGCAAAAAGGAATGGCCGGCACTTTTCTGGAACCAGATTGGCCCGCTGTCTCTGAGCGGGGTGTCCGGCGGCGCCATGATGCCGGCGCAGGCGCGTTCAGGCGCCTGGCCGCTTGGCCTCTCGCCACTGCGGTGCCTGCTTCGGTTCACGGCTCGGCGCCATGGAAGCGGTTTGCGTGACCTCCTTGGGAGCGGAAATCTCGATCAAAGTGGTGACGGCCCCGTAGGGGCTCTGGTCGCCGTTGCGGAACAGCGGCTCGGCTGCGGCCGAAATCCACATCAGGCCGCCGTCCAGGTGCTTCACGCCCATCACGATATCGCCGCAGCTTTTCCCGGTACGCAGCGAGATATCGGCTGGAAAATCGCCGTCCTCGAATGGCGTGCCGTCTGGATGGATCGCGTGCCAGGGCAGCGTGGCCGGGGTGAACCCCACCATTCGCTCGGCGCGTATGCCAATTAACTTTTCGGCGCGATAGTTGGCGGCGTAAATCCTGCCGCCGGCAAGCTGCATGACGATGCCGTGCGGCATCGCGTTGAAGATCGTGTGGAATTTCTCCTCGCTTTCGCGGAGCGCATTCTCAGCCGATTTGCGCTCCGTGATATCGAGCACGGAGGCGAGCGCCACGGGCTTGCCGCCAAGCTCCGAGCCGGTGGCGTAGGTTTCGATATCGATGAGCGCGCCATCCTTCCGAACGCCTTTGAAGGTATCGTTGGCCCGCTTGATGTCGCCCGCGATGCACCGGCGCATCGTTTCCTGCCAGAACTGCCGGTCATCCGCCACCACAAGGCCGTACGGCGGCAGCTTCCCGATCTCGTCCACGGTGTACCCGAAAATTTCCGCGAACGCCGGATTCACGTAGGCGAAGCCTTCCTCGCCGATGATCGCAAGGCCGAGCGCCGACTGCATGGCGAGATCGCGGAATTTCCCCTCCGATTCTGCCAGGGCTTTCTCGGCGGCCTTGCGCGTGCGAGCCCCTTGCTCCATCGCCAGGGCTCCCTGTACGGCGGGGGCGAGCCGCGCCAGCCGGTCTTTCAGCACGTAGTCCTTGGCACCCGCCTTGATCAGCTCGACCGCCTCGATGTCGCTCAGCGCCCCGGTCACGATGATCACTGGGATCTCTGGATGGAGCTGTTGCGCCAGTTTCAGGGCAGCCATTCCCGTGAAGCCTGGCAGTCTGTAATCCACCAGCACGATGTCGGGCCGGAACTCGTTAAGTGCCGCTGCAAACGTGTCCCGCCGCTCGACACGCTCTGCCGTGAACGCAATGCCTGCCTTTTTGAGGGCATGCTCGGCCAGCTCTGCGTCGGAGGCTGAGTCCTCCAGTATCAAAACGCGAATTTCTGCGCCCATACCATTCCGTTCCACAGGTGTTTCGATCTTGAATTATGCCGGCGCAACCGGCGGATGGTTCACAAGCAGCCAATAGAGCCCGGTTTCGGAAACGATTTTGTGAAAGGCATCGAACTCCACCGGCTTGCTGATGTAGCTGTTGACCCCGTATTGGTAGCTCTCGGCGATGTCGCGGTCTTCCTTGGAGGAGGTGAGCACGACAACGGGGATCGTCTTGGTTCTTTGGTCCGATTTGATGCGGCGCAAGACCTCCAGCCCGCTCACTTTTGGAAGCTGCAAATCCAGGAGGATAACCTTGGGCGGGTTCGTAATCTGGCGTCCGGCATAGGCGCCGGTGCAAAAAATGAAATCCAGTGCTTCGGCGCCATCCTTCGCCCAAACGAGCTTGTTGCTGCAATTATTTTTGCGCAGCGCCCGGATCGCCAGCTCTGCATCGGTGGGATTGTCCTCCACCAAGAGAATTTCTACTTCTTTTATTAGTTCAGGCATGCCCATATTCCTCTTTGCGCGCGGGCAAGGCAAAATAGAACGTGGCACCTTCGCCGGGCTTGCCTTCCGCCCACACGCGGCCGCGATGCCGGCTCACAATGCGCTTGACGATAGCGAGGCCGATGCCGGTTCCTTCGAATTCATCGGCTCCATGCAAGCGCTGAAAGACCCCAAACAACCTGTCCGAATATCGCATGTCGAAACCGGCGCCGTTGTCTCTGACACAATAGATATTCTCATTATCGCCCGTTCTTCCGCTTATATCGATAATGGCGCGGTCTATATTCGTGGTAAATTTGACTGCATTTTCAATTAAATTTGTCAACACCTGATGCAGCATCGCGGCGTCGCCCTGCGCTGGCGGCAGCCTGCCAAGCCCGGCCTGCACATCGCGCCCCTCCATCGAGGGTTTAAGCTCCTCCAGCACGGCTTTCGCGAGGCTGTCCATGTCGACCGGCCCCATCGACAGGTCTCTGCGTCCCGCGCGCGAAAAAGCCAGGATGTCGTCGATCAGGTTGCCCATGCGCGAGACGTTCTCCCGCACGATCTTGAGCAGCCGCTTGCCTTCGTCATCGAGCTTGTCCGGGTACTCTTCCATCACGATGCGCGAGAAGCCTTCAATGGCGCGCAACGGCGTGCGAAGGTCGTGCGAAACCGAATAGGAAAAAGATTCGAGGTCCGCCGTGCGCTCCGCCACACGCCTCTCAAGATCCTCGTTCAGCCGGCCGACTTCCTCCCTGCTTTCCTTGAGGCTGGCCGTGCGCTCCTTGACCTTTTCCTCAATCGCGGCGTAGGCCTGCTCAAGCTCGCCTTGCGCCTTCGCGCGCTCCTCGATGTTCTTCTGGAGGTCGGCATTGACCTTGGCCAGCTCTCGCGGTCCGACAAGTTGCAAGGCTTGTGGAACCAGTTTCACGGTCACAAAGAACGTAGCGATGGAGACAATGGCTGTGATCGCCTTGACCACGCCCTCAAAAAAGTAATTGGGATACCACAAAACCCACACACCAAGCAGGTGCGTTGTGCCGCACAAGAGGATGAATGAACTATAGAGAACAAGCAACCCTTTGAAAGGAAAGTCCTGCCGACGCTCAACGAAATATATGAGGGCCAAAGGGATCGCGAAATACGCGAATGCTATGCCAAGGTCGGAAACGGCGTGAAGCCACAGGATTCGCGGGTCCCACAGGAAGCAATGCCCATGCGGCATAAAACTATCTGAATCGAAGAACTCTAGCATTTCATTGTCCGCACCTGCCCGGCCGGCTGCTTGGCGGGATTGCACCCGTTGCAGGGAACGATGGCTGCATCCAGCGCCTTGCGCCGCGGAACCGGGGAAGCGAAAGCGTTAACCGGCATGATCGCGCCTTGCGTTGCACCTGGATGCCATGGTCCCGCAAAAGTAGAGCTGGATAGTTAAATTCCCAATAATTCACGCGCCGCTGCGATGCAGTGCGCCCTTGAACCCAAGCCAGAGGCGGAGCCACTCGAACAAGGGGAGCGAAGCCTTCAAGCGCTCCATCATGCGGGCATGGCCCAGGCGCGCGGCAATCGTCAATGCCGTCTCGCCATAGCTGTTCCTGACGGTGACGCGGGCCTTCGCCGCAAGCAGGGCTTCCACCACTTCCAGGCTGCCTTGCTGGGCGGCGGCGATCAAGGCAGTGTCGCCGTCGATCCGCCTGACGTCGACATTGGCCTTCGCAGCGAGCAGCGCCCGGACCGCTTCGAGGTGTCCCTTGGACGACGCCTTGAGCAGCGCCGTCTCACCGTACACCGCCCCCGCATTGACATCCGCGCCCGCGGCAAGCAGAGCCCGCACCATCTCCAGGTCGCCTTTCGACGCCGCCAGGGCCAGCGCCGCCGCGCCATTCCGCTGCCCGGCTTCCACATCGGCGCCAGCCTCCAGCAGCTCCCGCACAAGCGTCCCATGGCCGTTCGCCACCGCCAGGACCAAAGCCGTCTCGCCCGTGTCCATCGTGGCGTTCACATGGGCGCCAGCGCTGAGCAACTCGCGTGCAATCTCCACAAACCCGCCGGCCGCCGCCCGGTGCAGCGCCGTGACGCCATCGTCATCCCTGGCGTTCGCATGGGCCTTCGCGGCGAGCAGCGCCTTGACGATCTCCTGCCAGCCCCGGCCCGACGCAAGGATCAGGGCTGTTTCGCCATCCTGCCGCTTGGCGTGTACATCCGCGCCAGCCGCGAGCAGAGCCTGCACGATCTCGAAATTTCCGTTAAAGGCCGCGATGAGCAGCGGCGTCTCGCCATCCTGCCGCTTGGCATGCACATCCGCGCCCGCGGCAAGCATGGCCCGCACGATCTCATAAGCGTTGGCCGCACAGGCCATGAGCAGGGCGGAGCTGCCGTCGTCGCGCCTGCAGTGCACGTCCGCCCCCGCATCCAGCAAGATTTGAACCAGCTCCATCCGCCCGCTGGCCAGCGCCTCCAGCAAGGCGCTGTCGCCATGGGTCCGGCTGGCGTTGACGCCGGCGCTGGCGGCGAGCAAGGCCCCGGCCACCTCGATGTGGCCATGAGAGCATGCCCTGAGCAAAGCCGTGCCGCCGTTGTTGAGCGCCGCGTTTGCATCGGCCCCGGCGGTGAGCAGGTCCCACACCACATCCAGATGGCCGTCCGAAGCCGCCAGAAGCAACGCCGTCGCGCCGTCGTCGCGCCTTGCATTCACATCGGCTTTTGCCGCGATCAACTCCAAAACGGCTTGCCGGCGGCCATTCGAGGCCGCCATGAGCAAAGCCGTCTCACCATGTGCCAGCTTGACGTTCACATCGGCGCCCGCAGCAATCAGCTCGTGCACCACCTCGGCATGGCCGTTGGCTGCCGCCTCCACCAGGGCCTGGCGATTATAGGGACTGCTCCACAAGTCGGCGCCCGCCGAGATCAGGAGCTTGACGATTGGCAGGTGCCCCTTGGCTGCCGCTGTCAGCAACGCTTCCTTGTTTTGGTACCAGGCAGCGACATCGGCACCCGCCAAAATCAGCTCCATCACCATCTCCGGGTCGCCATTCACCGCAGCCCAGAGCAGCGGCGTTTCACCGTCGCGTGTGCTGGCGTTGGCATTAGCGTTCGCAGCGAGCAAGGCCCGCGCCATCTCCGGATTGTTATTGCACAGCGCCCTGAACAGCGCCGTCTCGCTATCGCGGCCGGTTGCGTTTACATCGGCGCCGGCCGCGATCAAGTCCTGCGCTATTTCCAGATTGTTGTTGGCGGCCGCCCTGAGCAGCGCCGTCTCGCCCTGGACGTGCCCGCTGTTCACATCGGCCTTCGCCGCAATCAGAGCCCGGACCACCTCCAGATGGTTGTTCGATGCCGCTTCCACGAGCGCGCGGCGGCTATGGCTGGACCCGCCTATCTCCGAACCGGCTGCGATTAGATCCCGCACAAGCGCGGCATTGCCATTCGAGGCCGCGACAAGCAGCGCGGTTCTATTCTGATGGGAGGCATTGACATCGGCGCCCGCGGCGATCAGCGCCCGCGCAACTTCCGTATGTCCGTTGGCCGCCGCCCGGAGCAGGGGCGAGTCGCCATAGCGCAACTCGGCATTGACATTGGCCTTGGCCGCGATCAGCGCTTTCACCGCCTCCAGATGCCCATTTGCCGCCGCCTCGGCCAGCGGCTGAGGGTGGTGGGGAGGCCCCCTCAAACTGGCGCCCGCGGCGACGAGATCCATGACGATCCGGGCATGCCCATTCGCCGCCGCCCGGAACAGGGGGGTCACGCCATTCGGCAGGCCTGCGTTTACATTGGCCTTTGCGCCGATCAGCGCCCGCGCGACCGCGGCATGTCCATTGGAGCACGCCAGAAGCAGTGCCGTTTCGCCGTCGAAGCGCTTGGCGTTGACATCGGCCCTGGCCGCGATCAGGGTTCGCGTCATATCCAGATGACCGGCGGCCGCCACTATGAGCAGGGGGGTGTTGCCATCGAAACGCCGGACATGGACGTATGCACCGGCGGCAAGCAAGGCCTGCATCGTCTGCAAGGAACCGCCGGCCGCAGTGGCGAGTAAGGGTGTTTCGCCGTCGTTCTGCCTGGCGTTCGGGTCGGCGCCGTCGACAAGCAGGGCCTGCACGGCCTTCAAATCGCCCTTGCCTGCGGCCTCAAGCAGCGCCTTGCCGCCCGGCGCGCCCGCTTTGGCGGGGTTATTCCCATCGGTCCGGGCGGCGGATGCCTTCCCTGCCGTCTGCTGCTGGCCGTCCTCAGCCGCGCTCTCTTCCGCTGAATAAGGCGACTGAATTGCAGCCGGTTCCTGAGCTGCCTTCAGCCCCCCGGAATTCAACGCAAACAAGTTGCCAATCGTTCCCACGCGAAAAATCCCACGCCAACCAACGCTAAGACTGGCTCTCCGTTCTACAAGCTCCGCGTGCACAAGGTGTTAATCCGGCCCGCGACAGTAATCGCGGCCGGTTTCGGATGTCTGAATTTTTTGTGAAAGGCGTAGGCCGTCTGGATATGGTTAATTCAGGCTTGGTAAACAGCAAACGCTTACGTCATTTTCGCCCATATTTTTGCGAATATTTCCGCGTTTCGGGCCTGTTTCTGCGTTCCAGGAATCCCTTTAAATATATTTCCGGATTTGCAATTAACCATAAATCTGTGCATCCGGCATACTCCGCCGCAACCGTGCGCCGATAGTTTATTTCGCAATACCAATACCTTAGGCGGCACTTAAGAATTTAGAAAGGCGCCAGCATTACAATTGCGCCTTAAAGAGTTCCGGAAACAATACATAGATTTTAGCGAAAAAGCCGCACGGTTATGGTTAGCGAGTGCTTATCGAGCGTTCCAAAAGCGTCAAGCCGCATATGCCGCGCGCTTCTGCCGGCGGCGGGCGGCGGAGGAGGGAATCCGCAGCGCCTCGCGATATTTGGCGACCGTGCGCCGGGCGATATCGATGCCCTCCGCCTTGAGCAATGTCACAACGCGGTCGTCGGACAGGACATCGTCCGCCTGCTCGTTCAGGATCAACTCCTTGATGCGGTCGCGGACGGCTTCGGACGAGTGCGCCTCGCCCAGCGAGCCCGGCCGACGCGATGGCGCTCGTGAAGAAATACTTCATTTCGAAGATGCCGCGCGGCGTGGCGATCGCCTTGTTGGAGGTGACGCGGCTGACGGTGGACTCGTGCATTCCGATCTTGGTGGCGATCTGGCGCAGGTTCAGGGGCCTAAGATGGCGCACGCCATGGTCGAAAAAGGCCGATTGCTCCTCGACAACCGCCGTCGCCACCTTGAGGATGGTCGAAAGCCGCTGCTCCAGGCTCTTGACGAGCCAATTGGCCGAGCTGAGGCGGTCGCTGAGGTAGGAGCGGTCGGCATTGGAGCGGCAGCGCCCCCTGAGGCTCGCGTAATAGGCCCGGTCCACGGCGAGCGAGGGGGCGGCGTTCGGGTTCAGCTCCGCTTTCCAGGCGCCATCGGGGCCGCGCTTGACGATTACGTCCGGCACCAGCGTTTCGACCTCGGCCGCCTCGAAGCCCGCGCCGGGCTTCGGATTAAGCGCCCGCAGCTCGCCGATCATCTCGCGCAGCTCGTCCTGGTCCACGCCGCAAATCTTTCTCAGCCGCTGGAAATCGCAGGCCGCGATCAGGTCGAGATTCTCAAGGAGGCGCTCCATGAACGGGTCGCAGCGGTCTTTCTCCTTGAGCTGGAGCGCCAGGCATTCGGCCAGGTCGCGCGCGCAAATCCCAAGCGGATCGAAGCTTTGCAATACGCCGAGGACGCGTTCCACCTCCTCGATTTCAATGGAGAGCGCCTCCGCAATCTCTTCCATGGGCGTGCGGATGTAACCGCCGGCATCCACGAGATCGATCAAATAGGAAGCGACGAACTTGTCTTGCGGATCGGCGAACGCAAGCTGCGCCTGCTCGTTCAGATGGCCGGCCAGCGAGACGCCGGCCGTGGCCGTCGCCAACGGATCGTACTCTTCACCCGCAGGTGCTGGGCCGGACGGGGCTCTCCCCTCTCCGCCCACATCGTAGGAGAACGCGGGAGCTACGCTTTCATACAGCGCATCGCCGGGGCTTTGCGGCTCGTAGTCCTGGTTTATTTCAATGGCGGTGCTATCGCGGGCATCGAAGGCGGGAACATCCGCCTCGCCATCGCCCTTGGCACCCATCTCATGGCCGGCGTCGGGCGCGGGTTCGTCCCCTGTGGCGGCGGAAAGGAGGGGATTTTCGCGGATTTCGTTCTCTATGTAGGACTGAAGCTCGATAGCCGAAAACTGCAAAAGCTTGATCGCCTGCCGCAACTGCGGCGTGATCACGAGCTTCTGGGTTTGACGCGGCTCAAGCCTTAGATGGAGCACCTGTGTCCCACCGGTTAACGAACGCCCTACGTATGCCCGATATCGCGCGAGAACATATCTCCGAGGTAGACGCGCTTCACGTCCTCGTTCGCAACGACCTCGGCGGGGCTGCCCTCGGTCAGCACCTGGCCATCGTAGATGATATATGCGCGGTCGATTAAGTCCAGGGTTTCGCGCACATTATGGTCCGTAATGAGTACGCCAATGCCAAGATCGGTTAAATGACGCACAAGGACGCGGATGTCGTTAATGGCGATAGGGTCGATGCCGGCGAAGGGCTCGTCGAGGAGCATATAGGCCGGCCGGCTCGCGACCGCGCGGGCGATTTCGCAGCGCCGGCGCTCGCCGCCCGAGAGCGCGATGGACGGGGATTTACGCAAACGGCCGATCTTGAACTCCTCCAGAAGCTCGTCCAGCCGCCGCTTGCGCTCCTTCCGGCTGGGCTCGGTCACTTCAAGGACCGCCATGATGTTGTCCTCGACCGAAAGGCCGCGGAAAATGGATGCTTCTTGCGGCAGATAGCCTATGCCGAGCCGCGCCCGGCGGTACATGGGCAGCTTGGTGACGTCGTAGCCGTCGATATGGACCGAGCCTTCGTCGGGTTTGATCAGGCCGGTAATCATATAGAAGACGGTCGTCTTGCCCGCGCCGTTCGGTCCCAGGAGGCCTACGGACTCGCCGCGCTTCAGGTTAATGCTGACGCCTTTAACGACCATGCGCTTCTTGAAGGTCTTCTTGACCCCCCGCACGGTAAGCCATTCGCGCTTGCGGCCTGTGTCCTGCTCCCTGCCCCGGGCCTCGTGGATGGGCTGAGCGCGGAGCCGCGCCTGCGCCTGGGCCTGCGGCTGCCCGGGCTTCGGCTGGCGTCTATCGAGGATTGTCATATGAATTAGCTTTCAAACCTCTAGCGGCTTTGCGTTTGCCAGTCCTGGCCATCGGCAGGGCGTGTCGCGTCTTCATTATGCGGCGCTGACTTGTGGGCAGGCTTCGGTTGGGGGGAGGCCTTCTTCTTGGGCTGACTTGAATGGGGCGCCTTATGATCGGTCAAGGGATTTATCTTCTTGCCATCCGGCCCCGTCTCCTGCTGGAAAATGGCGCGAATACGCTGTCTGACCGCATGGCCGTCGCTTTGCCCCGGTTCGCCGGTCAAAATGGTCGCCTTGCCGGTAGCAAGGTCGATTTGCAGCTTCGTGCCTTTCACCTTGTTCGAGGCTTGCGAGAGCACAACCTCCTTGCCGGTCAGCGTAATGAGCTGCGCCTTCACATCGTAAATGGCATCGTCGCCGGTGGCTTCCTGGCCGTCCTTGGCGCTCGTCACCACAACTTTGCCGCCAAAGGCATGGATCCGCTTGATCTGACCGCTCGAAATCGGATCGGCCGGCACGCTCGCACTCTTCACCGGCTTGGCCATGTTCGAGGCGCTCCCGCCTTTGTCCGCCCCTTGCGCCTGATCGGCGTTTTCGTAAAACACCTCAAGCTGCGGCGCCTTCAGGTTGTTATCGCCCTGGGTCACCGAAACGTTGCCGATGAAGATCGCCGTATGTTTCTTGTCGTCGACCTCCAGCCGGTCGGATTCGATGTCGATGGGCTTTTTGGAATCGGTGCCGCTCAGGCCGCTGAAGCCGCCTATGGGGCTTTGCGCCCATGCGGCCGGGCAAGACAGCGCAAGCACGGACGCAAACGCGGCAGCGGCTCCCAAAGCCAGTCTCCGCTCCATTCCGTTACGCCGGCTACTTCGTGCCATCTGGATTGCCTGTATCGTCGACCGTAATGCCGGCACCGGCAGCAGTCTGTCCCGCGGGCGCCGCTTCCGGCTCCCGCTCGATATGCGTGCGCACATTGCCCTCGAAGACGGCGCGGTTCTCGCTCCAATTCAGGGTCATACTCTCCGCATTAATCGTGCTCTCATGAAGGCGGACCACGACCGGCGTCTTGGAGACCATGGTTTGGCCCTTCATGAAGGCTGTCGCTGTCTGAAATGTGGCGCTCATGCCGCCGTCATGCGTCACGGTCACGCCATTACCGAAGGCGATTTCCTCCGCCTTGCTGTTATGCGTGGCGTCCGGTGCGCTGAGCCTGGTTATCTTACCGTCCGCACCCGTCATTTTACCCCGCACCACGGTAAGGTACATAAGATCGGGGCTATTGAAAGCCTGCTTGGTCGTATCGGCGGTGATGTCGTAGGGCTCTCCCCTGTCGTTCACCCCCCTGACGTGGGGATTGGTCATTTCAAATGTCCCCGCCCCTACCGCAACACCGCGCGCTGTCAGTGTGCCGCGCCCATTGTCCACGGATACTTTCAGGAAGGACGGCAGCGCGTAGAGGCTCAGGATCAGCGCGGCCAAAAGCGGAAGCAGGCCCTTAAGGGCAAGCACGGTCTTGCTGTGCGCACGCGCGCGGCGGAACTCCGCTTCCCGCCTGCTGTCGCGCGGAAGCGCCCGCGAGGCATGCGCGAGCCTGCCATCTCCAAGGTCCGGCGTTGCCGCGTATGCCATGGCTACCTGCTTTCAACCCCAGGCGCGATTTCAGTGCTTAAAGATGTCGGTATCGTCATGCCATCCTTTTAGGTCCAGTTCCGCCCTGTAAGGCAGGAAGTCGAAACAGGCTTGTGCGAGGCCTACCCGCCCCTCGCGCTCCAGCAGCGCATCGAGCTTCGCCTTGAGCCCGTGAAGATGCAGCACATCCGAGGCGGCATAGTTCAACTGTTCCGGCGTCAGCACCGGCTGGCCCCAATCGGAAGTCTGCTGCTGCTTCGAAATCTCCACCCCTAGAAGCTCGCGGCACAAATCCTTCAGGCCATGCCTGTCCGTAAAGGTACGCACGAGCTTTGCGGCAATTTTAGTGCAGTAGACCGGGCGCGTGTCCGCTCCCAGATAATGCTTGAGGACCGCGATATCGAAACGGCCGAAATGAAAAATCTTTAGGACATTTGGATTTTCCAGGAGCGCCTTGAGGTTCGGCGCCTCGTAGCGGCCCTTCCCGAGTTGCACCAAGTGTGCATTGCCATCGCCAGCCGATAGCTGCACAACGCACAGCCGGTCGCGATGCGGGTTGAGGCCCAGCGTCTCGGTGTCGATCGCCACGGCGCGGCCAAAGCCAACGTCCGGCGGAAGGTCGTTCATATGAACGGATACAGTCATTAAGGCCCGGCCAATCTCTTAGAGGTTCTTCTGCGAAGAAGGAGCCACAAGAAGACTGCCCGCGCAACACTAAGATTCATGCACCCGCGATAACCCGCGGCGGCACCTGCATCCCAGAGCCCATTTGAGAAGGCCGGCCGTTTGCCGCGATCTTGGCACCTACAGCCCCTTTTCCGATCCTACGCGCACCATCTCCGACGAAACCCAGCACAAGATGACAGCCAGCGCATCTGCTGGCCGCATGCCTTGATCGAGCGCAGCTTCGAACCCGAATATTAGATGCGATTGCAGTAGCTCTACCGCCTTCTTGGGGACCAGCGGCTCTGGATGGCCCGGAAAAAGCGCTTCGATGTCACTTTGCGTACAGTGCCCTTTGCGTACTAGCATTTGTCTATCCTGATTGGTTTTGGCAGAGCCTGGAAGCGGCCGGATGCGTCTAGGTGCCTTTGAAGCTGCTGACGCTTCCCTCGATATACCGGCCGCATTGCACAGCCGCATCCTCCAGCGTGATCGCAAGCTCCGTTAGCCCTGCTCCCTCGGCTTCGTGACTGAGATAACGCAACGCCATCAGGATGCCCTCTACGTTATTGGCATCGCCGGCCGCTTTCATCCCCCGATGACAACCCCTGCTGCGGTGGAAATTAGGCCGCGCGCAAAAACCCAATTCTTTCGTCATAGCTGAGAACATTTTCGCCATAGTTGATGACAGTTTTATAAATGCCGGTTGTCTGCCTGACTTTCTCAAGCACGGTTCCGGACACATGCAGCATACCGGCTACGATCTTGTAGCCCTCCTGGCTTTTGCCGGGCTCGCCCAGCCATTCGATATCCCAGCCATTGCGGATGAAAATATTGCGGCAATAGGCGGGATACATGACGCCAGCGATGCCGGCGATGCCATGAGCCAGGGCGAATTCCAGGTAGCCGATGACGAGTTCCTGGACGATCCGCTTGCGCATTTGCGGACTTAGGCTCTCGTCGACGCAAAAGCGGCTGCCTTCCCAGATTTCGGCGCTTTTGGGCAGCTTTGCCTTGGTTACGAGGTGTGGAAAAATCTCCTCCAGCATGTAGGGCCGGTCGGTCGGACAGAGCCGCGAGGAACCGTATGCCCTTCCGTCCCAATCCCGCCAAACGAGGTAATGCGCGGCCGGATTGTCGTACTGATCGTACTCCATATTGCGGATTGCCGGAACGTCCCAGCCCTGCCGCTGCACGATACATTTGTGCCTCAGCCTGTGCTGCTCGTAGATTGGATTGCCGCGAAAGAAGTGACTGGTGCTGATGGTTACGCAGTCTATCATTGATGCGCCCTCGATAAACGGATTTACCGGGGCAATGGAACCATCTCAGGGGCTGCCATATCAGCTAGCAACCTTGATAGGGGTCAGCCTATGCAGGAAGGCAGGATCAAACCATGCCGGATGGCCTTGACCGTGGCCAATGTACGCTCGTTGGCTTGAAGCTTCTTGAATATATTGTTCATGTGAAAACGTATGGTCGCATGAGAAACACCAATGATCTCAGCGATTACGGCATCGCTTTTTCCTTCCGCAGTCCAGAGTAATATCTCTTTTTCCCGTGCGCTTAAATGAACCTGCCTCAAACTGCCTGAAGTCACGCAGTCATTTTTCTTCATCAGCTCAGTATAGGCTAGATGAAACTGGTACGATAAGGCGCGTATCTTGCCCAGCAGGTTTACATCCAGGCGCGTGCCGGCGTTGCTGCTGGCAATTCCCACCCCCGCCAGCTCGCCGTTATGGCCGCAGAGCGGGATGGCCAGGCCGTCGCAAAGCCCTGCGTCCCTGGCTTCGTTCATTACCTTTTTTTCGTCCCGCCTGAGCCTGCGGGTTTGCGTGACCGAGTCCCATGTAAACGGATTGGAGGTCGTATAGCCGTATCGCGGAACTGGATCGATCCTCTCATAGCCATTCGCTTTGTAATAGGACATCCAATCGTCTGGATAATTTTCTGCTACGCCGTGCCCGGCATCGAGACCAAGCGAAGGGTGTGCAGTAATCAAGCTGTAGCAGAACCGGTCGTATCCAAAGCTTCTCAGTGCGTCTCCAAACAAGGTAGAAATATCCTGCGAAGACTTTGCCAAGTTCGTTTTTTCGATGAAGCCTTCAATCGAACAGCCAGCCATCTTAGTTTACGCCCGCAGTAGTTGTAACTTCAGCTAACGGACCAATAAACTTGAAGCGCGGATATTTTGGCATGCGGTGTAGGCGATGCATTTGTGTTGCGTCAACGGTTATCGCAGTGCAGATTTAGGTCTGTTGCGAAATTAGAACAAATATCTCGCATCAAGCTACTTAGAAGTGTGCACTCAGTCACACAACTTGGGGGGTACGCTTCGTATTCTCCTTTATTGTTCTGGCAATGGCGACTTTAGGGCCAATAAGAGGCATGAGGAACGGCTGTTAAGATTTCAGCCTCCCTTACAGCAACCCAGCTTAAGCCTTACAGTTACTTACAGGCGGCCCGGCTTGGCCGCTTGTCCGCCACGTTCTGAAATCTGGGCCTCCCAAATTTTGCTTATCGATCCAGAAGCGCGACTGGCCGCCCGCCTGCCAGATTGCAGGTGCTGCGGGACGGGCCGTGGCAAGTTATCAGCGCTGCTGCCCCCACTGCGTGCGCAGCCATTGCTGCAAGCCTGTCTGGAGAGACTTTCAGCGTACGCCCATTATCGACGCAGGCGGTAGTGGCGCCAACCTGATCCAAACATGTCACGGCAAGCGCATGAGACACGGCGACAGTTCCCCGTGCAGCATCCGATAGATCGGAGGCCACCGCGTGCCGCAGAATCGAAAGGTCCAGCGTGCCGAAGCGCAACGCCCCCTGCCACGCGTTGGCAACATTGGTGGTGTCGATCGCGCCCGGCTGCGGCGGCCCTGGCAGTTCGTGCGTCAGCGGACCTGCGCCGTGGCGGGTCGCGTAGCAGCGCGTCACGTAATACACGCCGAGACGGGCGATGCCGGCTTCCGCGGCGAGCGTCAGGACATTCTTCAGCCCGGTGTTCGAACGCGTTACGTGAGGGAACGCGCCGCGATCCTGGTCGAGCAGCAGCCCTTGCGCGCCCTCGAACACGATTGGCTTTGCCCCGCGCAGGCTGGCCATATCGCCGATTGTCACCGCGCCGAGAAAGGCCGCCGCATCTTCCAGCCAATGCTCCACGATGGCATCGTCGCTGAGAAGGGCCATATCTTCCGCGCTCAGCGGCCAAAGCCCCAAACGCCCCAGCCGCTCCGGTACCCAGGCCCGCTCTATCGCCAGCAGGAAGGGCAACGCGTCTTTTTCAAGCCGGCCCGCCGTAAGACGGAATTCCGGCCGGAGATGGCGCTCCAGCGTCTCGCCGAAGCCGAGGCCGCAACTGCCGTGGCGGCCATCGCCGCGCGCCCGCTCCACAAACTGATTGATCATCATGTCGTAGGGCGTCGTGATAGGCGCTCCGGCATCGATCATGAGGCGCGGCGTTACACCCAAGGACGTAAGCGCGGCAATCTCCGGGCCTAGCAGAATCGGGTTGGCCACGAAAAACCGCGATAGGAACGTTTGCGCCCCGGCCAGTGTGCCGGCACCGATATGGTGGAACACATGGCGGCGCCCATCCTCCAGCGCGACGGTGTGTCCCGCCTGCGCGCCGCCATTGAAGCGCACCACCGTTGCCGCCGGCCCGTAGAGGGCGGCGAGCGCATCGGTCATCAAACCTTTGCCCTCGTCGCCATAGCCGGCACCGATCACAACCTTTGCTACCGGCATCGCCGGGTCTCCCGCGTCAGAACCACACAGCACCCTTGCCCGGTGCACTGCCGCCCGCTTTCCGCGTCAAGGACTTCACGGCCTTGGCAACCGTCAGCGCCGTGGAGCCGGACCAGGACTCCGCCACCGTTGCCTTGTCCGTGCCTTCCATCACCTGGATGGCGGAAACGATGACCTCGGCGACCTTTTCGTGGTCGTCGCAATGGATGACGTGCTGGCCGAGCAGCGGTTCCCAGGTTGAAAGCACCCGGTCAAGGCGGCTGGAGGCGTAGCCGACATTCGTCAGTACGACATGGAATACCTCGTAGCTGCGCTGGGCCATGGCCAGCAGCTCCGCGGACGAAAGGTCCGTCTCCGCGCCGGTATCGAAGAACCGCCGCAGGTTTTCCTTGGCGATGCCCGGCAGAATGGGCTCGTCGCCGATGGTGAATAGATAACCCTTCTTGCCGCGCTTTTCGAAGCAGTCGATGGACGTTTTCATGGCAGCGAAATACCACGGCAGATGGTAGGACTTCGCCGGAATTGCCGCCGCCGCCGCCTTCGATCCAAAGTTCCTTCAATTGCTCGGCCAGGCGGATATCCGCCTCGAACTGGGTGACCTGCAGCGGTGCGTTGTCACATTCCGCATCGCCCACGGCCATGACCATCACATGCGGATCGCTCACCGGCTTGCGGCCGTAAATTTCCCGCATGGTGGTATCGAGGCCGCTGCGGATCATGACCTCCGCGATCGCGCCCATAGATCCCGTCACGTCGCTGCCCAGGATAATGGCTGTCGATAGCGGATTCTCCACGCTGTCCCGCGATTCCCGCACGCCGATCTTGGCTGGGTCGAAGGTGTCCTTCGGCCCACGCGAGGCGAAAATCTCCTTACGGGACTTGCCCTTATGCGTTGCCGCGTATTTGGCCCAGGCGCCTGCATCCCATCGTCCATGTCCCATGTTCACTCTCCTTTACCGGACTTAACGGTAGATATCGCCGGCCTCGGCAGGCACTCCGGCGAACTTGCGTGCGCCGAAACTTGCTTCGCGTGCCTTCTCCCAATTGCGGTAATCGGCCTGAGCTGAATCCGCCGGGGGATGCGCGATCCATTGCGCGAAGGGGCGGGGGACGCTCCCATCGCGCAGCAGCTTGGTGCCGCCGGGATCGCCCAGCATTTCGCGGGCTAGCTGGCGGATCAGCTCGCTGTCCACGGCGCAGGCCGCGCGCTTGGCGTCCGCCACCATCGGCGGCACAGCGTCCAGCGTGCGTTGCGGCAGGGCTAGAAGCTTCGCTCCGGCCGGCGCCGCGTACCACCAGCCGCCCAGAAGTGCGACCGTGTGATACCGGGGCGAGACGAACGCCGTGTCCGCCGCTATGGCGCCGTGCATCAAGCCGGCCCACTCCAAATAGCAGGCGATGTTCATCAGGCCGCTGACGATCCAGGCGGCATGCCTGGCCTCCAGCCGCCCGGCGGCGTGGTCGAGAAGGTCGCCGAGCGCCACCATGTCCGGCTTGCGTTTTACAACGAGCACCAGCCGGTCCGCAGTCTCCGCAACCGCTTCCTGGCGAGGGAGGGTGCACGATACCTCCTTCTTCATAGCCTCGTCCGCATAGCGGAAGCCGGCAGCCGTGCGCAGGGCGGAATCGAAGAGGGGGCGGTTTGCCTTTTCCAGGGCGTAGGCGACAAACGTCTCGCCGATATAGCGCTCGCCCAGCTCGAAGCGGAGCATCCGCAGATAGGGCAAGGTCCTGTCCGGCAGCTCCAGCACACCCGCGCCTTCCCACTGCCCCGAGGCAAGCTTTTGCAATGCGATTTGATAAAGCATGTTGATGTGCTGTAGCACCCCAGCCGCACGCGGTTCCGGATTGCGATCCGGATGCCAGAGTGCGGCAAGCCCATGCCATTCCTTCTTAATGGCGCCGCCGCCGGAGAACAGGCGTTCGGGCTTGTCCAGAGGCACGGCCAGGATGGCTTCGGCGGTGGGGACTGACTTCTTCATGGGCTCATTGTAACAGGCATAATGCACTTTGCAAGTTGCTATTTCCACACTCATGTGCGAGCGTGCACCTACAAGCCGATTTGGCGTACGATTTCTGCCATGCATTATGAAAAACTAAGACCTATCCTCACCGTCGACGTCATCCTGTTCACCGTGCAAGCTGGCGAGCTTCGCGTGGCCCTGCAGCGCAGGGATAAGCCGCCGTTCGCGGGCGAGCTGGCCCTGATTGGCGGCTACGTTCACACCGGCGACGACGCAAATACGCTGGCCACCGCTGCACGCGTGCTGAAAGAGAAGGCAGGGCTTGTGGGGATTTTTCTGGAGCAACTTATGACATTTTCGGGGCCGGATCGCGATCCCCGCGGCTGGTCGGCGTCGGTTGCCTATTACGCCCTTGTGCCACCCACCAGTCTGTCCCCCGCTTTCGAGCGCGATCTGACGCTCGTTGCCGCCGGCCGCGTTGGCAAGCTGCCGTTTGACCACGAGGCAATTATTGCAGCGGCGGTAAAGCGGCTCCGAAACAAGGGTGCCTATTCTTCGCTGCCCGCGTTCCTGCTGCCGCCGGCGTTCACCCTGCCGCAATTGCGCGAGATTTACGCCAAGGTGATGGGCACAGAACTCAACGATAGCGCGTTCCGGCGCAAGATCGAGGAGTTGGACCTGATCGAGCCAATAGCCGGCGAATTCAGCAAGGTCAGCGCGCGCCCCGCACAGCTCTACCGCCTGCGTACCGCTGCGCTACGCGAATTCGACCGGAAATTGTAGCATCGAATCCGGTTGAATGCTTCGGCGGGCGTCATTCCGGAACAGCGGCGCGGGCATCCAGGCCCAGGCTGCGCGCCGGGGAGCCTGCTTCATGCGCTCTGAGCTGGCCCCCAAAACCTGGACAGGTGGCTAAGAGAGAGCGTCGCCCCTAAAACGGTGGATCACCAGGGGCAACAGATGGCGAATACGCGAAAGAAACACAGCGCGGAATTTAAGGCGAAAGTGGCTATGGCCGCGATCCGGGAGGAAGGGACCGCAGCGGAGCTTGCGAGCAAATACGGGGTGCATCCAAGCCAGATCCATACGTGGAAGAAGGCGGTGCAGGATGGCGTGACGGCCTTGTTCGAGGGCGGCGAAAAAGCAGCCCGCGCCGAGGCAGCTGACAAAACCAAGTTGACCGAGTTACACGCCAAGATCGGCCAACTGACAATGGAGAGAGATTTTTTTCGGGAAAGGTCTGGGGGATGAGTTCGGCCTCTCGAATGGCGATGATCGCTCGCCCTCATCCACACTATTCCATTGTGCAGCAGTGCCAATTGCTGAAAGTGCCGCGTTCGACGCTGTACTACAAACGCAAACCTGCCAGTGACGGGGATCTCGCGCTGATGCGGCGGATCGACGAGTTGTATATGAAGTGGCCGTTTTACGGCTCGCGGCGCCTGGTGGCGGAATTGCGGGGCGAGGGGTACGCTGTGAACCGCAAGCATGTGCGGCGGCTGATGCGGCTTATGGGAATCGAGGCGATTTACCAGAAACCCAACACGAGCCGCAAGCATCCAAGCCACAAAATATACCCGTACTTGCTAAGGGATTTGACGATAGACCGCGCCAATCAGGTCTGGTGCGCGGACATTACTTATATCCCGATGGCTCACGGCTTTGTTTACCTGGTGGCCGTCATGGATTGGTTCAGCCGCCGGGTGCTGGCGTGGCGGGTTTCGATCGGCATGGAGACAGACTTCTGCGTCGAGGCGTTGCAGGAGGCCATGAACCGGTACGGCAAGCCTGAAATATTCAACACCGATCAGGGAGTCCAGTTCACTGCGGCGGCGTTCATCGAGACGCTGGCGGCGCAAGACGTCCGGATCAGCATGGACGGCAAGGGAAGGTTTCTGGACAATATCTTTATCGAACGTCTCTGGCGTAGCCTAAAATACGAAGAGGTCTTCATCAAATCTTACGCCTCGGTAGCGGAAGCGCGGCTCGGCATTGGTGCGTGGCTGGCGTTTTACAACGATGAGCGCAAGCATCAATCCCACGGCTATTGCACGCCGGGCGAGATTTTCGCCGCGGCCCAGGCCTGTGGATATGTGGACAACGGAAGGACGTTGACCACATACCCACAGGAACAGCAGCAACAAACAGAGAAGGATTCGCTTTGCGAAGAAAAAGTGGTAGCCTGCGGACGGGTTCTTCTGGCAGCTTAGCCGGAGAAAATTAACCGGCGACACTCTCTCTTAAGTCCGCCCATTTCCTGTCCAACCGACGGGGTCCACCTCACTCAGTGGGTAAGCCATTTGCGCCGCTGAGGTCCCGAGGCTCCAGCGTTGGAGTGGGTGTATTCATTTTTCCTGTAACCCCTTATGTTTCACAGTCCGCTCGATCACGCCGGCACGGCGTAGGGGGCGAAGAGTTAGCTCCAAAGGCTCGGCGGATTGACCGTTTTCCCTATCCAGAAACATGCAGGCGATGGCGGGCGTTTCCTTCATAGTGCTTTTCTTCCATCGATCGGACCGCAGTGCCAAAGAATGCGTGAATCCTCCAACGGGATCGCAACGCCAGCACGGCACGGGAACACTCGCACCGTATAGTGCGCGGGCGGGCGGGCTGAAGACACAGCCGCGCTGTAAACATAACCGCTCAACGCGCCGGTCAGTTGGCGAACCAGCTTCATCTCCTGCCGCACGGGATCGCCACCCACGATGCCGTCGGCGTACAGCTCTAACCGCACCGCCCCTGGGTCGAGGCCGTTGAGATACGCCTGCACCTCGAATAGGTGTTGCACGTCATCGGTTTCGAGCTTCACTTCGCCGAAGCGCACGGCGGCCCATTTCCGGTCAAGAGCGTGCCGCCAGTTCACGATATCGACGCCGGTTTTGCCTTTATCTGCGGCCCGCTCAAGGTAAGCCGCAGCCGCCGGAAGGTAGTGCTGGCTGGTGTACTCGCACACCGACCGGTTGCTGGAAAAGCGCGGAGTCAACTGCGCCATGCTTTCCCGCATCCGCGCCACCCAGGCGCCGGGGATGCCCTGCTCGTCACGGCAATAGAATGCCGGGACCACCTCGTGTTCGAGTAGATCGTAGAGCGCCTCGGCTTCGGCCGCGTCCCAGGCCGGATCGCCGTCATGTTCCTTTCCGTCCCCCAGCGCCCAGCCCACGTCCGGCGTGTAGGCTTCCGCCCACCAGCCGTCCAACTCCGACAGATTGATGCCGCCGTTGACGAGCACCTTCATACCGCTGGTGCCACACGCCTCCCAAGGGCGGCGCGGCGTGTTGAGCCAAACATCCACTCCCTGCACCAACTGCTCGGTAAGCAGCATGTCGTAGTCGCTGAGGAAAATCGCATGGGCGCGCACCTCGGGGCGCCGGACGAAATGTGTCCACTCCCGGATCAGGGCTTGGCCGGCGCCGTCCGCCGGATGGGCCTTGCCTGCCATGATCAGCTGGATGGGACGCTGGGGATCGGTCAACAGGCGCAACAGCCGCGCCGGGTTGTGCAGCAGCAGGTTCGGCCTCTTATAGGTCGCGAACCGGCGTGCAAAGCCGACGGTTAACGTGTTGGGATCGAATAGATGTTTCGCACATTCAACCGCCTCGGACGGCGCGCCGGCTGTGGCGAGTTGCAGAGACAATCGTTCGCGGGCGTACTCAACAAGCGCCGTTCTGGCTGCGGTGCGAAACTGCCAGAGGCTGCTGCTGGAGATACGGCGAATGTCCTCCTCCAACATTTCCGTCGTTCCCAGCCAGCGATCCTTGCCGCAGGCCCCGGTCCAAAGATTGTCAGCCTCCGGCGAATCCCAAGTCGGCATGTGCACGCCGTTGGTAATGTGCCCGACCGGGACCTCGTCCGCCGGCCAGCGAGGAAAGAGCGGCTCAAAGAGCCGCCGGCTCACCTCACCATGCAGGCGGCTCACCCCGTTCACGGCACCGCTGCCGCGGATCGCCAGATAGGCCATATTGAACGGTTCCGCCGGGTCGTCCGGATTTTGGCGGCCCAGCGCAAGCAGGTCTTGAAGCGTGATCCCTAGCTTGTTCTGGGCGTAATTGCCGAGGTAGCGTTCGATCAGAGCCGGAGCAAAACAGTCAAAGCCGGCGGCCACCGCCGTATGGGTCGTAAAGAGATTGCCCGCACGCGTAACCGTCAGCGCGGTCTCGAAGGACTGCCCGGAAGCTTGCATGAAACTTCGCGACCGTTCCAGCACCGCGAACGCCGCATGCCCTTCGTTCAGATGGCAGACTTCCGGCTCGACGCCCAGTGCTGCGAGCAATCGCCATCCGCCGATCCCAAGCACCAGTTCCTGCATGAGGCGCAGATCCCGCCCGCCGCCATATAGCTCGCCGGTAATCGCCCGGTACGGCGGACTGTTCGCAGCATCGTTGGTGTCCAGGAGGTAGAGCTTCACTCCGCCGGCATGAACCTGCCAGGCGCGAACCCAGATCGGGTAACCAGGCAAGTCGAGCCGCAGCCGCAACCACTCTCCATCCGGGTGGCGCAATGGCTCGATCGGCAACTGTCCGGGGTCGTTGTAAGGAAAAAGCGCCTGTTGCGCTCCGTCCTCGTCGATTACCTGGCGGAAATAGCCTTGCTGGTAGAGCAGCCCCACGCCAATCACCGGGATGCCCAGATCGCCCGCGGCCTTGAGCTGATCGCCTGCCACGTTGCCTAACCCTCCCGAATAGATCGGCAACGCTTCGCTCAGCATGAATTCCATGCTGAAATACGCGACACAGCTCAGCCGAGATTTCGCGTGGGCCTGCTGAAACCATGCCGCTGGTCCAGCGGCATCGCGTCTGGCTTGCACCAGATCGTCAACGCTCTTGAGGAAAGCGGGATCGGCTAAATCGCGCTGGAGCTTTTCGCGCGAGACCGTTTGCAGAACGACCCAGGGATTATGAGTGAGTTCCCACAGTACAGGGTCCAGCCGCCGCCACACCTGATCGGTGGCATGATTCCACGTCGAGCGCAGATCCAAGGCCAACTCGGCCAGGGAATCGAACCCCTCTACGTCCTTGACCAAAAAACTGGCCGATGTCCGGTCGTTCACGGCCTCTCCTTCGGGTTTGTTCTGGATGCGATCTCCGGTTGATCCGTGGGCATCGCGAGCGCGGCACCGGCGATGGTTTTTGCCTCCGCAACGATACGGCGCAGGTGATCCGCTCCGCGAAAATTCCCGGCATATATCTTGTAGATGTCTTCGGCGCCTGACGGACGCGCCGCAAACCAGCCGCCCGTTGCTGTCACCTTCAAACCGCCTATGGCTGCGCCGTTCCCAGTGGCCTCGGTGAGGAGGCTCTGGATTTTGCCGCCGGCCAATTCCGTAGACTGGATCCGGTGCGGTGAGATCTTCGCCAGGATGGTCTTTTCCTCCGTGGCCGCCGGCGTGCCGGCGGGATCGTAAGCGGTCTCGACGAACTCGCGCTCAAGCTCCCAGTAGATTTCGCCGGGATCGCGGCCCTTGCGCGCGGTAATCTCCGCCGGCAGCAAGGCCACGACGATGCCGTGGCGATCACGGCCGGTGTCGGAGGCGAAGGCGAACCGATCCTTGAGCCCGATCGAGCTCTGCATCACGCGTCCGGATCTCGATACCGTCTTGGCCGCACTATCAGCCCGCATGGACGGGTTGGTCCGCCTAGTCTATCGGCTCCAAACCAGTGTGCACGTCAAGGCGCGAGGGTTTGGCCGCATCGAGGATCGCCCTGGCGCGAGCTACTTCCTCTGGCGTACCGTGCGACATAACTAGAAACTTATCGGCTTTCAGGGCGGCTTCGTATTCCACAACGCTGTTCTTAGGAATGCCAATGCTGTAGAGGGCTGCTCCAATCGCGCTTATTCCGCCCACTAAAGCGGCGTTCTCCAGGCCGGCGATCACAATGGTGCCCAGATATCCAAGCGCCATAACGGGCGCTCCGGCAGGAGTCATCATGAACACCCCGCCAAAGAGCAAGCCCCAAAAGCCGCCCCAGAAGGCGCCCCGCGTGCCCCAAAACTTGATCCGATCGCCAGCATTATAGAAGCCGGTCACCTTTTCGTCAGTGTGATATCCTTGACCGGCGATGCTCAGGTTCTTCATCTCGACGCCAGCCGCGGCTAGCTGTTTCACGGCTGTTTCCGCTGCTTGGTGGTCTGCAAAGACAGCGATGGCTGTGTCAATTTTTTCCATTCGATCCTCCTTGAGCTATGCGGAAAGTTTGTGACGGCCTTGAAAAAGGGAGACGGCGGATCGTGGCGGTGAAGAGCCAGCCACATATCCTCGAAAGGATCGATACGCCATAAAGAGCGATACCGTTGTTACCTTGCGCCAAGCCGGCAGCAATCGACATCGGCCGCAAAGCCGCGCTTTACGCGAGCTTTGGCATCCCAGAGCTTTGGGTCATCCATGCGGTGCGGCTCGAAACGCGCAACCCGTCGCTCACGGGCTACCAGTCGATGATCGACCTGCCCGCGGACCAGCTTCTGACGCCTGCGTTCGCGCCTGAGCTGGCAGTCACGCTGTCAGAGCTTGAACTCAACTGAAGCTCAACGCTCGATCCCAGCCGGCAGCGGCGGCAGCTTCATCCGGCCCGGGCTGTCCTGGCCGAGCGAGCCGAAATAGAGGCTACCGTTTGGATGCTCGCTTACGGAAGTGACGGGGAAGAAGGCGCCCGGCCCATCATATTGCAGGTTGGCAACGAGCTTTCCTTCTGGATCGAAGGCCAGCGCGAAGGCCTGGGCTTTCACCGGCGGAGGCAGGTAGCGCAGCGCCCGCGCCACCATCTTGCGCAAGAACGGATGCGGCCCCATCCAGTCCACAAGCGCCGAGCGCGGGGCATAGAGCGCGACCCAGAAATGGTCCCGTCCGTTGAAGGTGATGTTGTCGGGGAAGCCCGGCAGGTTGTCCGCAAAGACGTCAGACGTGCCGGCCTTTTCCCCCTTCAGCCAGTAGCGCAGGATGCGGTAGCTGCCGGTCTCGTTGACGAGCGCGAACGCCTCGTCCGGACCGAGCGCCACGCCGTTCGCGAACTGGAGGTTCCTGAGCAGCACCTGCGTCTTGCCCGTTGCGAAATCGTAGACCAGGAAGCGGCCATAGCCGCCATGCTCGGCGATATCCTCGTTGAGGTGCGGAAAGCGGAACTTCGTCGAGGTGTCCGTGAAGTAGACCTTGGAGCCGTCCGCCGTTACCGCGAGGTCGTTGGCAAGACCCAGCGGTACGCCCTGGGCGGAAGTCGCAAGAACCGTCACTTGCCCGTCCTGGCCCACCTTCAGCAGCCCCTTCTTGGCATCGCAAACGATCACGCTGCCATCCGGATGGATGAAGACGCCCAGCGGCCGGCCGCCAGTATTCGCAACCGCCATGGCGCCGCTGCCATCCGCCTCGAAGCGGACGATGCGGCCATCCTCCAGGCCAGCATAGATCCGGCCCTGCGCGTCGAACGCGATTGCCTCCGGCCCCATGCCACTGCCGGGTGCGATGCGCTCTATGCCCTTGAGCAGCTCATTGCGCGCATAAGGGCCGGCATCGGCGGCGGGTGCCGGCTGCGGCTGCCAAGCCACCGGCTCGACGGAGACCGGTGCGAACAGGAGATAGGCGAGAACCGCGCCGAGGAAACCCAGGAAAGAAATAAGCAGGCTGCGCATGAAGGCTCCTTCGGATGAATCGATAGGCCAACTACCACGCCGCGATTGTGGAGGATAGCCCTACGATACCGGAGCGGGCAGCGCATCCGTGCGGACGGCCCAGCGCAGCCGTGCCGAGCGCGCGCGCGGATTGGCGGCGGTCTCCGCCTCGGAAGGCTCGATGCCGTGGCGGTCCTTGAGTTCGAAGGTTGGCGCAGGCCCTTCCGGCCCGGCAGGGAGATAGCGCGAGCCATGGGCACGCCTGCCCGAGCGCTCCGCCAGAAAGGTTTTCACGATACGGTCTTCAAGAGAGTGGAAGCTCACCACAGCAAGCCGCCCGCCCGGCTTCAGGACGCGCTCGGCGGCGGCAAGCGCACGCTCAAGCTCGCCCAGCTCATCGTTCACATAAAGGCGCAGCGCCTGGAACGTCCGCGTCGCGGGATGCTTTGTGTCGCCCGGCTTGTGACCCAGCACGCGCTCGGCCAGCCCCGCAAGCTGGCCCGTGCGCTCGAACGGCGCCCTTGCCCGGTCCTTGATAATCGCCGCGGCAATAGCCCGCGAGCGCCGCTCTTCACCGAGCCCGAACAGGATGTTCGCGATCTCGTCCTTCTCGAATGTGTTGACCACATCGGCCGCGCTTGGTCCTGTCCCCGACATGCGCATGTCGAGCGGCCCATCGCGCATAAAGGAAAAGCCCCGTTCCGCCTCGTCAAGCTGCATGGAGGAGACGCCGAGATCGAGGACAACGCCATCCACCCGGTCCCAGCCAATGGACTTGGCCGCATCCTCCATGAGCGAGAACGGCGTTTCGATCAGCTTGATCCGCCCGCCATGGGAGGTTTCGAGCCCGCGGCCAGCCGCAATGGCCGCGGGATCGCGGTCGAGGGCCAGCAAGCTGCAATCCGCCGCATCGAGGATTGCGCAGGCATAGCCGCCCGCACCATATGTGCCGTCAATGAAGCGTTCCGCCGCCCTCGGGCGAAGCGCTCTCAGCACTTCTAAAAGGAGCACAGGGATGTGACGGACCGGTTCGCAAATGGAAGGCGGGCCCTCTACCGGCCTTCCCCGATCCGTCACGTCCTGTTCGCCCCCTCGTTTGCGCCGCTTCATCAGCGGCTCCCCGCGCCGAGCTCTTTGCGAAGTGCAAGCGCCTGTTCGCGCGCAGCCTCGCGAAACTTTTCGTAAGCTTTTGGCTCCCAGATTTGAAACTTGTTGCCAAAGCCAACGAAAACCGCCGTGTCCCCAATGCCTGCATGCTCACGGAGCCGCTTAGGCAAAATGGTCCGTCCGTCCGGGTCCACTTTAAGCTTCTCGCATTCGCCGAAATAGACCAGCTCAAGGGCTTCGCGAAGCGCGGACCCCGTGGGCTGCCGCCCGACAATGCCTTTAATCTCCTCGACCAGACGCGTACCGCCAGCCTCGATCGTGTTGCAGTCCAGGTGCGGGTAGCAGTGAATGTCATCGGCGCCCTCCTGGGCAAGGACCGCGCGAAATGGCGCCGGGATGGCGACACGTCCCCGTGGGTCGATCTTGCTTTCAAAGCGCGAGGCAAATTCGTCCATCTCCCAAGCCTACGCTTCCGTCAAACGCGCACACGCACCGCTGTTTCCTCTGACCTTCAACCACGACCCCAATCTTACCCATAAAATCCCAGAGCTGGGAAACGTACAAATTCGAGCACATGCTCAATATTTCCGCTATAAAAGTGTGATAAAGCTGTGCATAAATCGGCATTCACCCAAAAATCCGGAATGGATCGGAGGGAGAAACCCTGTGCGCAGTGGCCGTGCGCGACAAAAGCCTTTCACTCCCTCCGAATCGCCCCCTTCCGAACGGGCATTTATGGGATAGCATGGGTAACGGTGGGCGTCAAGCCTCGCCGCAACGTCTGCGCGCTATTTTTCGAGTAAAAGCCGCCACGCCCACCTTTTTCCGCCTTCGAGCGGCCGGGCTGCTAAGTCTTGATATGGAATTGGGGGGCAGGCAGAAGGCGCACGGAGCAGTTCACGCGCGCCCGATTCGCAGTCTAGCTTGCGTTACGCTTGAGGAATGCTTGGATCGCAGCAACTGTGTCTTCCGGCTTTTCTTCTTGGGGCATGTGGCCGCAATGCGTGAAAAGCGCCAACTCGGAGGACCGCATTTCCTCATGAAGCCGCAAGCCCAAAACCACGGGCACGACCTTATCCTGCTGGCACCAGACAATAAGCGTAGGCAGCTTGATGGTCTTATAGCGAAGCGCGATCTCGTCGATATTTTCCGGGATCAATTGCTCGATGGTCTTCGTCAAGGCGTGCTTCGCGGCGGAAGAGTAGAGCGTGTTGGCGTACTCCGCGACGTCTTGCCCTGAGATTTTGTCCCGGTCGTAATAGGCAAGCCGCAAGCCCTGCCCGGCCTGGATCTCCGGCGGCACCAGCGTCATGCCGATATCGCCCACCATCGGGATTTGCAGGAGCCTGAAGAAAATCGGGATCGGTTGCCGGTAGGCGATGGTGTCGATCAGCACGATGTTGCGGATGCGCGGCTTGCGCTCCTGCGCGGCGTTGAGCGCCAGGGTGAGCGTGATACCGCCGCCAAAGGAGTGGCCGATCACGGTCAGGTCGCGAAGGTTCTCCTGCTCGATGAAGGCTTGAACGGCTTCGGTCTGGTCCTGGATGGAGTAGTGGTCGTCCAGGGGCTTATCGGAAGCGCCAAAGCCGCGCAGATCGATGGCGATGACGCGGTGGTTCTTGGAAAGCTCCGGCAGGATCGCATGCCAGGTGTAGCTCGACGTGGCAAAACCATGCAGGAGAAGGATCGGGCGGCCCTGCCCGCTCTCGATCACGGCGAGCTTCAGCGGCCCCGACGGGGTTCTCACGGTTCGGAACTGAACCTCGGAATCGTGATTGGCCATGAACGGCGCGCAAGAACCGAGCGCCGCCGTCAGCGCCATCATCCATCCGAACAAAAAGACGCGCCGCATATCCCGCCAACCCGAAAAGTTTTTTCCCCTGCCGCACCCACACTTAAGTGTCAAGCAGACATTTCTGTGACGGGCCAGTTTATGCTTTCACGAAAAAGACATGTGACAATTTGATGAAAAGTTAAGGAATTGGCGCAGGGTACATTAGCATGAAGCGGTCGAGAGTGTGTGGCTTAGTTGAGTTTGTGTAATGCGTGGCTCAATCGGAACGTCACTTGCCGCCCTTGCTATAGCAACACCGGCAAATTTGCCTTGCTGGGCGGATGGGCTTGATAGGGTCGGCCCCCACTATGAGATGTATGCCGGAGGCTATCACGATGGCGGCACGTCGAGCCTCAATTCGAGCGTTGTTTGGAGCGTTTTCGGCCCCGTGGATGAACCTGGATTGCGGCTCAAGCTCGGCGGGCTCGGTTATATCTCCGGCGCAACGGATGCGCCTGTCTTCTCTCCCAACTATCGTGCCCGATAGAATGAAGACTATGACCGATCTCATGATCGGTTACCAGTTCAAGTACGGCCCAGCCTGGATCAAGTTCTATGCGGGCGCAGTGTACGAGCCTCAAACGAACTTTGGGATAATACGCGAATATAGCAATAACCTACCGGAGGTGGTGCCAATAGCCACGCAGGAGAAGCCCTTAGGCGCTGCAGTAGCATTGCAAAGCTATTGGGCGCTGAGCGATCGCGTCTGGGCCACACTCAATGTGACGTGGCTACAGCCGGAGGAGGCTGCATCGATTTATACCCGGGCAGCTTACGAAATATATCGCTCGGAGGGCGGCCTTAAATTTGCTGCGGGGGCGGAGGCAAATTTTTCCCTGATCGAAGGGGCTGGGGTTAGTGACTGCAAGGTTCTCCGCGGTTGCGAAAACAATTACCAGGGCGGTGCCCTCCTCAACCTGCGTTATGGCGCCAACGATTTCTCTTTATCGGGAGGGCTATCGCAGGCGAGCGACGATGCGGGCTCACACGCCTACGCAAGCACACGCCCCTATATGAGCATAAGCTATGGCAGGCAGTTCTAGCCCTTTCCCCCAAAAGGCAGGAGGCCCGTCTCAATTCGAAAGGCTGGCGCCGCCAAGGGCCGAAAATTTCAGAGCCGCCACGGTGCCAGAAAGCCCGATGCTGGAAGAATTCGGCGGGAGCCGGCCGAGGCCGGTACCATATCGCCGGCCTCTTCATCAGGGCTGACCGTAAGCTTGCCGGCGATTTGGCCGCTTGGCGTGCCTATGCGCAGAGAGCCGGCGAAACGGTTGCCCGACGCTTGGCCATCGAACTTAAGCGCGACTGCGGCGGGCGTGATCGCGCCCTCCATCGAGGCTGCGGTGAACGGAAATGAGCCGGAATTCAGTTCCCAAGGGGCCTTCCCATGCGCGAACACCTCGCTCAAACGCTTCGCCACCTCGCCATCGAGCGTTCCGCCGGTTGGAAATCCGATGCCGAAACTACCCGTGGCGGCCTTCGCTTCCTGGCCGGGCGATGCGTCCTTGAGGGGCACTTCCAGCGCGAGGCGAAGAGACATGGGGCCGCCGACTGCGATTGGCCATGCTGTGGCCCCGGCAAGCGTCTCCGAATCGAGGTGGCTTCCGCTTGCGCTGACCGACAGCGTGTTGGGGTGCCGGGCATCGTAATCCAGCCTGCCTGCGATCTTGCCGCCAAAGATAGACAGCTCCGCGATATCGATGCTGAGGAGGTCCGCCTGCGAGCTGAGTGCAAAGGCAAGGGGACCAGCCTCGTAAGCGCCGGCGCGAAGATGCTCGGCGGATATCCGCATATCGAAATCCGCGCGTCCGGCGCCGCCTAAGCCGGCCTGGATCAACGCCCTCAACACACTGGTGACGCCGGGGCCGGCACTTCCACCGTCCGGTCCCGCGGGCATCCATTCGAGCGTATCGTAGGCGAGTGTGCCTTCGGTGAGCGCGCGGCCGTGCCGCGTGGCAATTGTGAGCGCGCCCTTCGCGCTGCGGCCGTCGAAACCTATCGTGGCACCGTCCAGGCTCAGGCGGCCGCCCGCCCAGGTTAAATCCCCTGCAATAGAAATACCGTGGCCCTTCTCCCAGGGGGCAATGGCGGCCACGATCTTTTCCGTTGCGGGATGCCCGGGCGCGGCTTTGAGCTGGATCGCTCCAATCGCCATGACCCCGGCGTGGCTCAGATCGCCGCGGAAGGATGCTTCCAGGCCCCGATCTCTAAGATATAGCGTGAAACTGGAAGAATCCGGGCTGCGGGTGACGCCAATCGTCCCAACACCGGCGCGGGAATAGGCGCCGCGCTCGCTACCCGCGGCAACGAAGGTGCAGTTTCGCAGCTCAAGCTGGCCGAAGCGGCTCAGCTCCGCGAAGGCTGCGGCTGCGCTCGCCATTTCAAGCCCGGAATAGTGGTCCGGCTTCGACGGAGCTGTGCGCCGGTTCAAAACGAACCGTGGCGCTTCAACAGCAACCTTCTTGAACTCGATCCGCCCGCGAAGCAGCGACTGCACCCTGAGGATGGCGGTCACGGACTTCGCGTCGATCTGGTGGATAGGGGAGAGCCGCGGCGTCGTGCCGAAGTGCACGCCATTCGCTTCGATAGAAAGCGAGGTGAAGCTCTTGACGCGAAGCGGCCCGTGGATGGACACCGGCCCTCCGCTCCATTGGGACAGGCTTTGAACAAGGCCGTCCTTGACCGCCCGCTCCTCAACCAGGAAGGGAAGTGCTGCCGCAAAAATCACAGCGATCAGGGCGAAACCGGCCGCGCCGCGAATGAGCCATTTCAACGTGTATCGCAATTTTGAAGCGAGTTTGTGCATGTTCCAGCAAATCCTGGGTAGACATCGGCGCCGGAGCCGTCAAAAATCTCTAGCACAGGCCATGCCACATCGCCCGGATAGGTGATCGTTAAGGTTTAAAAGCTTTTTTTGGCGGTGGCGAGTTCGGACTCGGGAGCGTACACATGAAAACTATGCCACTCTGGCCGCCTTCTGCTCAGGCTGCGGACAACTCGCTGATGGCACGGTTCATGGCGGAGGTCAACTCCGCTTTCGGGGCCGGTTGTACCACATATGCCGATCTTCATGCCTTCTCCATCCGCGAGACCAAAGCCTTTTGGTCGAAGGCCTGGGATTTCCTGGGCATCATTGGAGAGCGCGGAATTGGGCCGGTTTTCAGGCCGGGCGAACAATTCCAGGATGCCAAATTTTTTGAAGGCGCCCGGCTCAACTATGCCGAGAACCTTCTGCGCAAGAGCGATGACAGCCCCGCCCTCATCTTCTGGGGCGAAGCCGCGCGCAGGGAAACGCTGAGCTGGGCCGGCTTGCAGGCGGCGGTCAGCCAGGCGCAGCAGGCATTGCGCGCAATGGGGATTGGCGAGGGCGACCGTGTTGCGGCGCTTCTGCCCAACATGCCCGAAGCCATCGTCGCGTTCCTTGCGGCTTCGTCGCTCGGCGCCATCTGGTCGAGCGCTTCGCCGGATTTTGGCGTGGGCGGCGTTCTCGACCGCTTCGGGCAGATCGGGCCGAAGCTGCTGATCGCCTGCGACGGCTATTATTATAACGGCAAGGCCATCCCAACCGGCGATAAGGTTGTGGAAATTATCGAAAAGATCCCGGGCATCGAGCACGCGCTGATCGTGCCCTATCTCGGCGAGCCAGAAACGATCCTGAGGCGGTGCGGCAAGGCGCAATCCTGGCCGGAGGCGCTGGGCGCCTTCGAGGCTAGGCCGGTCCAGTTCACGCGGCTGCCATTCTCGCACCCCATCTTCATTCTCTATTCGTCCGGCACCACCGGCATTCCAAAGTGCATCGTCCATTCCGCCGGCGGGGTGCTGATCCAGCTCATGAAGGAGCACCAGCTGCATTGCGATTTGCGCGAGGGGGAGAGGCTGTTCTATTTCACCACGCTCGGCTGGATGATGTGGAACTGGCTCACGGCCGGGCTCGCCAGCGGGGCGACGCTCGTGCTTTATGACGGCTCGCCCTTCTACCCCGATGGCAACGTGCTGTTCGATTACGCGGACGAGGCCCAGATCGGCGTCTTCGGCACCTCGGCCAAGTGGATCGACTCCGTCAAGAAGGCCGGCCTGCGCCCGCGCGATACGCACAAGCTTTCATCGGTGCGGATGATAACCTCCACCGGCTCGCCGCTGGCGCCCGAAAGCTTCGACTTCGTCTACGAAGCCATCAAGACGGACGTGCATCTGGCCTCCATCGCGGGTGGCACCGATCTATGCTCCTGCTTTGTGCTGGGCAATCCGCTCTCGCCGGTCTACCGCGGCGAGATCCAGGGGCCGGGCCTCGGCATGGCCGTCGATGTCTTCGACGGGGCGGGCCGGCACATGGCGTCCGGCAAGGGCGAGCTGGTCTGCACCAAGCCCTTCACGGCGATGCCGGTTGAGTTCCTGAACGATCCCGGCGGGGCGCGGTATCGAGCCGCCTATTTTGAGCGCTTTCCGGGCGTCTGGCACCACGGCGACTTCGCCGAATGGACGGAGCATGGCGGCATGGTCATGCAGGGCCGCTCCGACGCCACGCTCAATCCGGGCGGGGTGCGGATCGGGACGGCCGAGATTTACCGCCAGGTGGAACAGCTCGACGAGGTCAAGGAGGCCATCGTCATCGGCCAGGACTGGGACAACGACGTTCGTGTGGTGCTGTTCGTGGTTCTGGCCGGGGGCCACACCCTCGACGAGAGCCTGCGCCAGAAGATCAAGGCGAAGATCCGCAGCGGTGCCAGCCCGCGGCACGTTCCAGGCCTCATCCTCCAGGTTGCCGACATCCCGCGCACCAAATCGGGCAAGATAACCGAGATCGCCGTCCGCGATATTGTGCATGGCCGGGAGGTCAAAAACAAAGAGGCCCTGGCCAACCCGCAGGCGCTGGACTACTTTAAGAACCTGAAAGAGTTAGGCTAATCGAAGCCCCCCTCACTCCAGCCCTCTCCCCAAGGGGAGAGGGAGTCTGCTCGCAGCCGTTGAGAAGGCATTCCTTCTCCCCTTGGGGAGAAGGACAGGATGAGGGGGGCTTTTTTCCCTTGAGCATTCCATGATCTCACCCATCACACTGACCCAAGAGCTAATCCGCTTCGACACCGTCAACCCGCCCGGTAACGAGGCGCTTTGCGCGCGCCATCTCGGCCCCATTCTCGAAGCCGCCGGTTTTGAGTTGCAGTACATCGGAATGGGCGATAACCGCGAGAACCTCATCGCGCGCATTGGCGGAACGGAAGGCAAGCTGCCGCTGGCCTTCACCGGGCATGTGGATGTGGTGCCGCTTGGCGCGCGCCCCTGGAGCGTCGAGCCCTTCGGCGGGGAAATAGCTGACGGCAAAATTTACGGGCGCGGCAGCAGCGACATGAAATGCGGCGTGGCGGCGTTCGTGTCCGCGGCGGTGAAGCTCGCGCCCAGGCTCGCGGGCACGCCCGGCGTTGTGCTCGTGATTACCGCGGGCGAGGAGCTGGGCTGCATGGGGGCAGAGCTAATGCGCGAGCGGCGCCTGCTGCCGCCGGCCGGCGCGCTCATCGTCGGCGAGCCCACCGCGAACCAGTTGCAGGGCGGCCATAAGGGCAATCTTTGGCTCGAAGCGACGGCCAAGGGCGTGACGGCGCACGGCTCCATGCCAGAGCAGGGCGTGAACGCCGTCTATAAAGCCGCGCGCGTGGTATTGGCGCTGGCCAATCTCGACTTTACCCACGACGCGCATCCAGCCCTCGGGCGGCCGACGTTAAACGTGGGCTGGCTGCGTGGCGGGCTTAACACCAACTCGGTGCCGGACGAAGCCCGCTTCGGCATCGACGTCCGGCTGGTACCTGGCTCCGACCCGGCCCAGCTCATGGAGCGCTTCGAGAGGGCGGCGGCAGGCGAGGTGACGTTTGAGGTCATGGGCACCTCCGCCCCGGTCTGGACCGACCCCAGCCATCCCTGGATCGTGGACTTGGCGGAGATCGTGGAATCCGTGACGGGAGAGGATGGCCCGATCAGGGGGGCAACCTACTTCACCGACGCTGGCGCATTGAAACCCGGCATGGGCAACCCGCCGGCTGTCATCCTCGGCCCCGGCGAGCCTGTGCAGGCGCACCAGACCGACGAATATTGCCTGGCTTCCCGCGTCGAGCAGGGCGAAGCGATCTACATGGAGGCCATTGCCCAATGGTGCGGGCTTTAGGCATCGCTCAAAAATAACTGCGCCGCCTGGCTTGTTCTCTTGCTCGCCTGCTGCGTCGCAACAAGGGTTACATATCTTGGATATGCGCCCCTTGTTGCGCCTTGCAGGCGGCCAAGATTCCGGCGCCATCCGGCTCACTTATTTCTTAGCGATGCCTTAGAGCCCGGCCGTATCGGCACATCGCCCCGGCCGGCATCCGTTGCCGCTGAACGGTGAGCGATAGCTACAGCGCATTGCCCCAGCCTGGCGCTGCAACTCTTCATCGGCAAGTCCGCGCGTGCCGCGGGGCGGCCCCGGCCGGAAAAAATACCCGGCGCAGGCCCCGTATGCTACAAATGCCGTCAGAAGCTGAGGGCCGCGATGGCGTCCATGCGGCTTGGCACGGCGAACAGATTGCGCGACATGCGCACGGCTGTCGCAAGCTGCCTTTTGCCGCTTTCGATGGCGGCGCGAAGCTGAATGCCTCTTACAATGTGGCCGCCCGTGCGCGGTACGATGCTGTCCGGCCCAAGGATGCAGGCCAGATGCCTGCGGAATTCGGCCGAATCGGCGTCCTGGCACATTTTCTTGGCCCAGCGCCGGTAGCTCCTGAGTGCCTCGCCGCAGCGAAGCTCGCCGCCGGTAATCGTTGCACCGTCGAGCCAGACCTGAACGGCGTGGCTTGCCGCATCGAACCGCGTCACATTGGGGATTGCCCGCTTCGGAGCGCCGCCTTGCGAATCGTCAGGCTCCGTCTTCTTGATCGCCCGGCAGGCGCCAGCCACCAGGTAAGCGCTGGGCTCTATCAGACCGAAATAGGCATTTCTGAGCGCGGTGCCGCCCGTGTTGATCGCCCCCTCGATGAATAGGTCGGCTACTTGAAATCTTTCAAACAGCTGCTTCAGATGATCGCTCGCTCCAACAACCCGGACCTTGCACCCTTGCGGTGCTATCCGCTTGTGCAGGCTAACCAGCGCCGCAAGCCCCGCGGCGTCTATGTCAATCGTTTCGGACAAATCCACGGCGATGTCGCGCGCTTCGAGGGCCAGTTTCTCAAACGTTAGTTTTGCGTCCTCGGCAAATGCGTTATCGAACCGGCCAGTGATTTTGATGTCTGCTGTCGTCATTTTTCCTGGCTTATTCTTGAAATTTTTCTGGAGATTCCGGCGGGCGGCCAGATAGGTGCGCCCTGCGAAATTCTTAGCCGCTTCAGTGTTTTATAATGTCTAAGCAGATGGTTAAAGTTTTATGCGGATACACATTTTTCGATCCATGGGCCAACTAAGCACGGCGCGCATTCCGGCACTGGGCACAACGTGACAACTGCGCCGCCTTCGCATGGCCGGAAATGCCGATTGCCCACGCGGTCTTTCATCGGCCTCCGCCTGTTCGAGCGAGGCGCTTGCAGCCTTTGCTTCCGCAGCAGTCTGCTCGTGCTGAAGCTTGAAATCTGTGTCATCGAGGCGAGCGAGGAGATCGCCTTTCTTCACGCTCTGGCCGGCGTCTACGAAACGGCGCAAACGTTGGCCAGGCACACTTTTCCCTCGGCGGGCGTCGAGGAACGAACCGTATTTCGGGAGCGCAGCGGCTTGGCCTCCCACTCCGATCCAACCAGGAATGGCGCCAGCATCCAGGCGCGACGGCTGCTGCAGGAGACCCACTGGCTCGCAGTTCCGGTGTACCGTGGCCCTACAATCTTCCGGTCTCCCCCAAAAAAAGCAAGCATTCGTGAACTGAGATATGTCGTTGATCTATGTCAAAACGCTCTATTCGACGTATACACAAGTGTCGCGTTGCATGTCGTTAGTCATAGGGTCGCATTAGTTGCACCTAGCAGGTCATAATGTCGCAATGTATGCTTGCCTTTTTGGATAAACAATTGGTGCAGCAATCCCATAAGTCACGGAAATATCGAACACACTTAATAGTAAAAGTTACAAAACGCACAGAGTCCGCAGATGCTCTGGCGTTACATAAGCGGCTTGACACTGCTGTAGCGTTTTGGAACAATAGTATCGTCAAAACAGTTTACACGGATAGCACAGCAGTCTTATACCATAGGGTCACTAGCGTGATATGCTTTATACTGAGCACGGCATCCTCTTGTAATCAACTTATTGTTTCCGCTTAAGTACTACAACGCTCGATATCTACGTTTAGGCAGCGCGTTCGCTGTCGAGGGCTTTTATTGCCCTGGCAACTTCGAAACGTGGCGCTTTCTCGGGTGCCATCGCTGTTTGGGGAACATGGCGAATGAATCGGATGTCGCTTTGCAACTGATGCAGCAACTCCTCTCGGGCGCCACGCTGATATCCGGCCCCGTCTTGATCGCGAAGCTCCTGCCAGCACTGATCGTCAGCATTCCACAAGCCGTCACCAAGGTGCAGGACATGTCGTTGACCCTTGCGCCGAAGCTTGCCGCTGCGGTGATCGCGCTCACCGTGTTCAGGCCGTGGATCTTTCCGCGGTGTCTCGGCGCCATTGAGGGGGACTAAGTATGTTTAGGTTGTTACAAGGCGCCGTGCCATACAAGGATGAAGATTTAGAGAAATATGTAGCCCAAGGCTGGTGGCGGGGCATGACCATCGGAGACTTTCTCGACCTGGCCTCGGACATTCACCCGGATAGAGAAGCGTTTGTCGATCAATCAAGCCGATATACCTATGGCCAAGCGCGTGAGAAAGTCGATCGCCTGGCCATCGGACTGATGAGACTCGGCATAAAACCTCTGGATCGCGTCTTGGTCCAGTTGCCAAACTGGAACGAATTTGTTCTTGCCTATTTTGCTTGCCAGAAGATTGGTGCGATCACAGTGCTTTTGATCGAGCGCTACCGGCCATTTGAAATCGGCCGCCTATTGAGACTCAGCGGTGCCACCGCATGGATCGTCCCCAAACGAACGCACCGAGCCGATTTCGTGCCGATTATCCAGGACGTGCTAAAAGATCATCCGGCACTTAATCACGTCATAACCGTTCGCGGCAAAGCCGATCAGACCGGGTTCGCGAGCCTGGAAGAATTGATCGAAGAAAACGCCTTGACGAGCGAGAGCCTGTCCCAACTGGCGCAACGCAGGCCTAACCCCCTGCAAGTCGCCCATATGGGTCCCACCGGCGGCACCACTGGTGAGCCAAAACTCGTCCCCCGGACCCACAATAGTCTCGTATGTGGCGTGGAGTTTTGCTCCATGTCGTGGGATCAGCATTGTCAAGACAGCAATATGATTGCAGGGCCGGTCGGGCACGATCTCTCTTTTACAAAGGGAGTACTCGGCAGCATCATCACCCAGGGAAAACTGGTGTTTCAGGAATCCAGAGACAACGAAGAAATATGCAAAACCATCGAGCGGGAAAAAGTCACATCCATCATATGGGTTCCAACACTCGCCCAAAGACTGCTGGAGTACGAAGAAGCGGGCCAGTTTGATCTAAATTCATTAAAAAAAATGCATCTAGGAGGCGGTGCGAGCCATCCTAACCTGGTTAAGGGTCTCATGAAGCGGTTCAAAGTCTGTTTGTACAGCGGCTATGGCGGGACCGAGGGGATGACCACTATTACGCGTAGCGCCGATGACTGCGAAACCATTTGCAGCACTGTCGGCAGGCCGACATTTCCGCAGGACAAGTACAAAGTAGTTGGGTTCGATGGAGGGGAATTGCTTTCAAATGAAACGGGAGAGCTACTGGTCAAAGGCCCCAGCATTTTTTCTGGGTATTACAACGATCCTGAGGTGAACGCGAAAGCATTTGACAGCGACGGTTTCTTTAGGACCGGCGACTTGGCCAAGATCAGCGTGAAAGGCTACATCACCATGGTCGGAAGGTGCAAAGAGATGATTAACCGTGGGGGAGAGAGCATTAGTGCGACCGATATAGAAACCCTTATCAAGCTCCACCCCCAAGTTGCCGCGGTAGCTGTAGTCCCGATGTCAGACCCAGTTATGGGCGAGCGGGCCTGCGCCTATATCGAAGCGAAGCCCAACGTGAGACTGACTTTCGAAGGAATTATCGCATTTTTGCGGGAGCAGAAGGCGGCAGTACTGCACCTCCCAGAACGCATCGAACTCGTCGATAGAATGCCAGTTACCGTGGCAGAGAAAGTAGACAAGCGGGCATTACGCAAAGACATCGAACGCAAACTTAAGTGCCAGCCTTCGCCTGCTTCAGCGCTGGTGCGTTGAACGGCGCCCTGCATTCCAAGCCCGGTATCTTGTTCAACCGCGTTTAACCTTCCGTTTTCACGAGGCGCTATACCCCATCTCCTGGAAGGCAAAAGTTTAGAAGGAGCCCGCAATGAAAAAGAATGCATCGATCATAAATAAGATGTTTGTCTACTTGAACTATGTCGTCAACGGCAATTCGTGCATGTATTTCGAGATCGACAGAGCCCTCGACACAGCGCTGCTGCAGAAGGCCCTAGATATACTTGTTAGACGTCATCCATTGTTGAACTGCCGCTTGGCCAAAACGTTGTTTGGCTACCAATGGCAAGCTGGAGTGCTACCCGGCAATATCGACCTACAGTGCCAGGAATGCGATACCCTGGAAAAAGGTAAGATACTTGATTTACTTAGGCAAAACGCCTGGCAACAAAACTACCGCATATTCCGCGAAAGGCACCTTAGGGCATACTATCTGCAGACACCGTCCAGTTACTATGTGCAGCTGGTTCCAAATCATATTCTTGCGGACGCCCGTTCTTCAGACTTGTTGATGGCGGACCTAGCCAGTATTTACAATTCTCTATCGCGGGGCCTGCCAATCGTTCTAAATCAGGCGGACGCCGCCTTAAGTTACAGCGATAATTCGGCGGCGCTTTTTGCCGGAGATCTATCTTTTACAAAAAAGATGAAGCTCTATTTTCTTGCCTCAGCCAATATAGTTATCGATATGTTTCGCGGAGAAAATGGCATAGTTGTCGCCTCCTCCAAAAACATGGGGCGCAAACGGGGTGAGACCCGCGTCGTATCCAAGGAGATTGATGCCGATCTTGTTAGGATTATGAAACCCCGGTTAAAAGATAAGGGCTTTACCATACACCCGATCCTGGTTTTGTCAGTTTTGCGTGCTGTGAAAACCTATAATGAGCGGCGCGGCGAGAGAACGGACCTCATACGCGTCTCGGATATGTTCTCTCTTCTCCCATTTGCAAAGCAGGATTTGACCAGCGTCTACGACTGCTTCGTAGTGCCGTTTACTTCGTACTATAAGATGACCGGCGACGATATGGAGATGATGGATGCCATTCGCAATGAAATTACCGGATATAAAAAGGGCGGCATCTTGCGAGAGCTGTTTCGTCAGGCCATCTACACAACTACTGGGACATTCTCACCAAAAAAGATGGCCACCGAGCTGGTGACGCGATTTATCGCAAAAAGCAACATCATCATAAGCAATCCCGGACTGGTTAAATTCGATGTTCCGGATTTTGGCGACGCAAAAATAGTTTCATACACTAGTTTTTCCCAGCTCTTCCCGCCGGCGCGCATATTCTTTCTCTTTTCAACATTCCGCGACAAGCTGCGGCTGAATATCCTCTACGACGAAAATGCCTTTTCCGGCAAAGAAGTGGAAAAAGAGATATATGACGGCTTTTTGCAAAATCTACGCCGAATTTCAGACCGGCTGGGTGATAGCCCGGACCTACTGGAGGATAAGCCCCAGCCGCTCGAAGTAGCAATTAGTTAGGCCGCCGTTAGGCGGCGCGGACCGAACTTGTATACGTTTTGAGAGAAAAAGGCCAGTCGGCCGGGAAAGATCTATGAGTGCACCAGAAACGAATGGCATTCGAGAAAGCTACCGCGAATATGTCAATCCCTATTTGGCGGAATTGCTCGCCAAGGTGCGCCTCGATAAGGTTTTCGTCGAGGGCAAGGGGGCGTACCTGTTTGACGACGTGGGCGAGTGCTATCTGGATTTTCTTTCCAACTATGGCGCTACCGTACTAGGCCACAATCATCCGCCCCTGAAGGCCGCCTTGGAGGAATATCTTGCTGCTAACCGGCCTGTATTTATGCAGCCCTCAATTGGCAGCGAAGCGGCAAAGCTCGCCAGAAAACTTGTGGAGTTATCCCCTCAGAACTTAAGAAAGGTAGTCTTTACCAACAGTGGCGCGGAGTTGATCGAGCTGTGTATTAAAGTTGCCCGGGCCGCTACAGGCCGTCAGCATGTGCTGACCGCCAAAAATTCGTTCCATGGGAAAACGATCAGCGCCTTGAGCGCGACGGGACAGGCCTCCTATCAGGAGCCATATCACCTACCGCTATCAGGGTTTCACTACGTCGACTTCGGCGACATAGAAGCCTTGGAAAACGCCCTGAAAGCACATGGTGAGCTATTAGCGGCCTTTATTATTGAGCCGATTCAGGGCGAGGGCGGTGTTGTGCAGGCCAAGGCTGAATATTTTTCTGCCGCGCAGCAACTTTGCTGGCGCTACGGCGTCAAATTTATTGTTGATGAAGTACAAACAGGTATGGGGCGTGCCGGGCATCTCCTTTATGCCAACCACCTCGATCTTCAACCGGATGCAATAGCATTGGCGAAGGGGTTAGGTGGCGGCCTGTTACCCATAGGAGCGTTGTTGCTAGATGATAATATGTATACCGAAGATGTCGGCTTAACGCATTCATCGACTTTCGCGGGCAATGGAATGGCCTGCAGGATAGGCAATGCTGTAATCGATGAGTTGTGTGCGAACGAGCAGGCTGTTTTAAAGCAAGCACGAGAGACCGGCGCATATTTAAAAGCGCAGCTTATTCATTTGAAGCATCGCTACCCCGCCGCGATTAAGGCAATAAAAGGCGACGGTCTAATGTTGGGCATCGAATTTGACCTTGATGTGGAGAGGTATAACGGCGACCGGGGGGCGATGCTGGCGCTGGCTGCAAATTCCGGGATGCTGCTTCCCTTAGTTTCCGGCTACTTGGCAAACGTCCACCGCATTCGTGTTGCGCCGACCTTAAACAGTCGAGCCACTTTGCGTGTGCAACCCCCGCTCAACGTAACCCGTGAACAATGTGATTTCTTCTGCAAGGCGCTGGACGAAATGATCGGTCATTTGTCTACGCGCAATACATATGCTGTAATTCGGTATCTGCTGAACTCAGAGCCCGAATTGCAAAATGTTTTGCCGGACGACGTTGAATACAAATATCAAACCAAACCCACGGAAGACGATGGAAGGTTTGGGTTTCTAATTCATCCACTTACATTGAAATCCTTTCAACAATTTGATTCTTCTCTAATTGGCGTACCGCCAACCGATATGCGCGAGATGGCTGATATTTTTGAAGGCCAACTGGAGCCCACTGTCGTCGGCAGTACGAGAGTCACCGCGAAAGACGGAAAGACTATTTATGGAGAATTCGTTGGGGTGCCCTATTTGCCAGAGCAACTGATGCGCATGCCTGCGGAAAAGGTTATAGAAATAGTTGGAAAAGCAGTGACCCTGTTGAAGGAACGTGGCGCCAAAATTGTCGGACTGGGAGGCTACACGTCTATCGTGACCAAGGCAGGAACGCTTGTATCCAAACTTGGTGTAGCGGTTACGACGGGTAATAATTACACGGTGCTTTCGGCAATTCAGGCTGTGAATATGGCTATGTCGAAATTTCTTCCCGATTCACGGAAGAGCATCCATGTCGCGGTGGTTGGCGCTGGTGGTAGCATCGGCTCAACCGTTACGCGGGAAATCGCGCTATCCGTAGATCGCATCACGCTCATCGGAAACGCCAAGAACATCGAGAAACTCGCAGAAGGATTGCCGAAATCTTAATGGACCTGGTGGAATTGCTGTGTTGCGACTCGATGTTCCGCGCCGGAGTCCAGAAGAATACTGTAGCAGAGCGGTTGAAAGCACTACTTGACGATGATGGCGGCTACAATCACGAAAAAGCACAAACCGTTGTCGAAGAGATACTTTCTGGAGAACACGGCGATGTCGGTATCGCCTGGGGTACGGATACCGAAAAACTATTACAGCAAGTGGATGTCACCTTTGTTGCCACAAATAGTGTTGATATATTGATACATCCACATCATCTCAAGCGAAACGCGATTGTTTGCGATCTCTCAAGGCCGTCAAACGTAAACCAAAGTATTTCTATACAGCGCCCAGACGTCTTGATGATTGATGGCGGCGTTATACAAACTCCTCGCCTCGATGACCTCGGTGTCAATTTCGGCTTTCCGAAGGGATTGTGTCTCGCTTGCATGGCGGAAACCATGATGCTGGCGTTTGACCGCCGTTACGAAAATACTAGTTTAGGGGCAAGACTTAAATACGACGATCAGGCCTATTTTAAGCGCAAAGCGGAGGAGTATGGTTTTTCGATCGGAGGATTTCGAAGTTTCGATCTTCCTATCACCGAAACCGCGTTAGAGAGGCTTTACCGCGCGCGGCGCCAAGGACTGGTCGATAAAACCCTTTCCGGCGCCTTTGAGGACTACGCCAATATCAATTGCTTTCTACTTGAACAATACGCAGCTACAAAAGAACCGGCTATCGCTTTCCACGGCGATACCTCCATATCCTATGACGATGCCTATCTGCGGATAAAGCGATATGCGGCCGCTTACGCGCGCTTGGGGTGCGTCAGGGGGGATCGCGTTGCGATCCTAGGCGAAGGTGATATTGAGACAGTGTTTGCAATTTTCGGTTGTTTCCAAATTGGTTTGGTGGCCGTCGTCCTCAATCCACATTACAGTGACAACGAGATTGCCGGTATTTTAGCGCAATCATCGTTGAAATTACTGGTGGACGGCAGAAAACAGCAGATCAGCCTTGGCGTCAGGTCTATATCGCTTAACAGGCTAGGCGAATTGGCTCAAGACATGGGCGACGGAGTTCAGGCCGTTTCCCTTTCGCCCAGCTATCCCGCCGCAATATTTTGTACGCCAGGGTCTACTGGAAGTCACAAGCAGGTATGCCATAGTCACGGCGACATATATGATACCTTCAAGAATTATGGACGCGGCGTATTAGGTCTCAACAGCAAGGACCGTCTATTTTCGACCGCGAAATGCTATTTTCTTTACGGATTCAAATGCGTGTATCTCGGCTTGGCGAGTGGCGGCGGCGTGATATTAGCACCATCGAAGCCAGTATCTGAAACCGCTGAACAAATCAGCCGCGCCTTTAAGCCGACATATATCTTCTCCGTGCCCACCATCTATTTACGTCTCCTGCAAGATGCCATCGACCCGTCGGCTTTTGCCAGCGTTAAGTATTTTATTTCCGCCGGTGAGCCTCTTCCCCGAGACATATATGACGGCTGGTGCCAACGCTACAACAAGAATATTCTCGACGGTATGGGGACTACCGAGTCTATGTGTTTTGTCATTGCAAACTATCCGGACGATATCAACCCAGGCAGTACCGGTAAACCTGTTCCCGGTTATCAAATAAAACTTATAAATGAATTAGGCGAAGAGGCGCGCACCAACGAGCTTGGAATCTTATGGATTAAGGGAAGCACCGTTGTCGATCAATACGTGGACGTGAAGTCACAAAGGGCACAGGAGTGCTTTGTAGATGGCTGGTTTAAGACTAACGACGTTTTCTACAGGAACGATATCGGCTGGTACTACTACCAGGGTCGTGCCAATGGCATGGTAAAAGTTGGAGGAGAGTGGCTGTCCCCGAGCCTGCTTGAGGAGACGTTGAACAAACATCCACAGGTAAGCCGTTCTGCTGTTACATTGTATAATCAAGTAGGTCTTCTTAACCGTCCCGTTGCATATGTGGTCCCTACGTCAAACGACTTCGACCACGAAGAACTGATCCGGGAGCTAAAGATCTTTTGCCGTAAGAAATTAACACGCAATCAATATCCTCACATCATTGAAATAGTTGACGAATTACCTAAGGCGCAGGGCGAAAGCTTAAAACGCTATATGCTTAATAGAGCGCAAACTGGTAAATATGCCAACTCTTCCGCGAGGAAATAGAGCGCACAAGCATCGGGGATATCAAGGCTTTTCTGGGGGAGGCTGGCGACAGGCTTATGTGGCGCGCCCCGGGATGGGAGACTGGCTGTGTGTGTGGAGAGCGCGCGGGGATCGCGAGGAGAGCGAATTGCGGCGGCCCGAAACGGCGAGGTCGAAGGGTATGTTGCATGGCCTTACACGCGGCCGGTGCAAGGCTCTGGCGGACGGGGCTGCAGCGCGGGGCCGAGGGCTTCCCCGGTTGAATGTGCCGGGAGGCATATGCGGGCGGCACCGGAGTGCTCGTACGGTGCGAGCCGGCGGATCGTAAAGAACCCATCGGCCAGGCGGCCGCCACGCAGCAGGCGCCGCGGCGGCGCACGGATGTTCAATGTCCCGACCCGGGCCCTGCTGACCGGTTTACATCCGCGGGGCAAGAGCCTCGGGCAGGCCGCCCCCCGAGAGATGGGCGCTTCCTCAACCAGGTAGCCGGGCGCCTGAATGACGCTCAGAGCGCGGACTTCGGCCGGCGTCATTGCTTCCTGGCCGTACGCAACACCGTGCAGGCTCAGCTGCTGAGGGCCATCGCGGAGGACTGCGAGACCCGCTTCCTCAAGCCGGTATGTTTGCCTGGCAATTGTTTATGGTTCTGTACCGTCGTATGAATTCAGTGGAGGGAATATGACCGAGACCAGTGTGTTAGTGGCTTATGCAGAAAAGCAGCCGCAACAAGGGGTTCCAAGCCCTGGCCCCAATCAGCTTTATCGTAATCCTGTATTACACATCGAGGATCGTAAGCTTTCACAACTTGCGCCTGGATATATACGCATCGAAATGTCGCTCGCTGGGATATGCGGGACGGACATTCATGTTATCCAGACCACGCGTGAAACCGGCTATATCAAGGGCACAGCGCCGATCGATATTCCTCCGGCCTCCGGAAGAGTACTCGGCCATGAAGGAGTAGGAAGGGTAATCGAGACTGGAAGCGGGGTATCTAACGTAAAAGTAGGCGATTACGTCACTTTTAAGTCGATACTCACATGTCAAACTTGCAAACAGTGCCGCAGCGGACGTTTCAATCAATGCAAACATGCAAAACTTTTTGGCCTGGAACACGACGGACTGTTCGGCACAATCGTTGATGTGCCAGCTACACTTGCGCACTGCGTTTCCGACCTGGCCGATTCCGAACATGGACTGATAGCAGCAAGTTGTGTTGAACCTGCGGGGGTTGGCTATGTTGCAGCAACCGCTACACGGGTGTCTCCCGGTGACAATGTCCTTATCTTTGGTGCCGGCCCCATAGGCGCTTTAACCGCAATGTTATGCCGTGAAGTCTTTGGTGCTGCCGAGATTCATGTTGTTGAGCCGGTCGCGTATCGCCGTGAGTTTGTGACACGGTGGGCAAGCCATGTGTATGACAACGAATTCTTTAATGGCGCAGTTATGAGTCACGCTATCGACGTCATTATCGAAGCATCCGGAGTAGTTGATAATGTCAACTACGCGTTTCGCAGGCTAGCACCCAATGGCAGGGTCGCATTACTGGCGCGTAGTGGAATGCCATTGACCGTTCAGCACGTCGATTACATGATAACAAATACCATAAAGATACTTGGCTCACGTGGACACCTTGGCGGCGCATTCAACAACATACTTCACATGATACGTGTCGGGCGCCTGCCACTGCACGAAGTGGTGACGAATACGATTTCTGGACTGGATACACTAAAACAATGCTTGGAGCATCCCCAAGCAATTGTGGACAACAATTGCAAGGTCCTTGTGGAATTATCCAGTGCGTAGTTGCCCGTATAGGCAGGGCTGTTCAACGCTCTATACATTGCGGCGGGGCGGGTGCATGAGTCCTGCGCGCCACACACGGCAAAGATGTGGAACGCATAAGTAAGCTTTGAGAGACCCGGCCATGGGTTACGTGTGACTCTATGTCTGGCAACCAAATCAGCAGGAGGTTGCCATGAATTCGTTCAGATTATTCCTCAGTGTTGAGTGACGTTTCCGATCACCGGCGTAGAGAAGGCAAAATCTACACGCTTTCGCAGGTGCTGTTGTTCTCGATCCTTGCCATTGTCACAGGCGCCAACTCCTATCGAGGCATCCACACCTTTATCGAGACGCATCTGGGCCGATTGAACGCAGCATTCGGCCTTTCCTGGAAGCGTGCACCGGCCTACACGGCCATCCGTTACATTCTGCGAAGGCTCGATCCTGAGGTTATCGAGCAGGTGTTCCGGAAGCATGCCATTTTCCTTCAACTGGAAGATCCTGAAACAGACGTCTCCGATAACGGGAAGGCAAAGCTGAGAACCGTCGCCATCGATGGAAAAGTCCTCAGGCACACCTTCGACAACTTCCTGGATCGCAAAGCCGCACAAGGAATTGTCCCGGTTTTTGTTGAAATATGCTCGGCAGGCATCACTGGTTGAGCAGCCTACGCTGCCAGGGCTTGTCTTCAATATTGGCTCTTCGCGTTTTTTGGTGGAAGCAGAAGGGAAGTAATCAGAGTTCCGGCAGTCCGAGGGTCTGGATGATATTTCCGGAGTGATTGCGCCCACCATTCCGGAGATAAGCCGCCCACCAATTCCGGGATTATCCCGCCCGCCTGTTCCGGAGATAAGCCGCCCACCAATTCCGGAGTTAATCCGCCCACCCGTTGCGGCGGTTTAACCCTATCCCGGAATGGGGTGCCGGAAGCCTCTGCTGGCTCGTTAAGGGTCCGCTCTTTGATCCGTTCAAGGAGGGAACCGATGCCAGCGGAGAGGATCGCGATGCGCCTGGTGCGCGAAGTTTTACGATTGATAACGGCGGAGCAACTGTCCGTGCGGGAGACCGCGCGGCGGACCGGCAAGGCGCCGTCGACGGTGCGGGCAACGCTCGGACGGCTCCGCGCCGCTGGGATGAGCTGGCCGCTGCCGGAGGAGCTTAGCGACAGCGAACTTGAGGAGCGGCTTTACGGCAAGGGCGGCGCCAAGCCAGGCCCGGCGCGGCGGACGGAGCCGGACTGGGCCTCGATCCACCGGGAGCTGAAGCGCAAGCACGTGACGCTCTCGATCCTCTGGGAGGAGTATATCGCCCTGCAGCCGGACGGCCTGCGCTACAGCCGCTTCTGTGAGCTGTACAGGACCTTCGCCGCCAAGCTGCCGGTGGTCATGCGCCAGACCCACGCCGCGGGCGAGAAGCTGTTCGTGGACTACGCCGGCGACACGGTGCCGGTCGTCGTGGACCGGCTCACCGGCGAGTGGCGCCCGGCACAGATTTTCGTGGCGGTGCTGGGTGCGTCGAGCCTTTCCTACGCCGAAGCCACCTGGACGCAGAGCCTGCCGGACTGGATCGCGGCCCATGCCCACGCCCTGGAAGCCATCGGCGGCGTCCCTAAGCTCCTGGTGCCGGACAACACCAAGGTGGCCGTCATCAAGGCCTGCTTCTACGACCCGCAAGTCCAGCGCACCTATGCCGCGTTCGCCGAACATTACGATACCGGCGTTCTGCCGGCGCGGCCGCGCAAGCCGCGGGACAAGGCCAAGGTGGAATCCTGCGTCCTGATTATCGAGCGCTATCTCCTGGGCCGCCTGCGCCACCGGACGTTCTACGGCCTTGCCGAGTTGAACCAGGCCATCCAGGAGATGCTTGCCGATATCAACGGCCGGCGTCCGCTGCGCCGCCTTGGCGTCACCCGCCAGCAGTTGTTCGAGGAACTGGACCGCCCGGCGCTCAAGCCTCTGCCCGCGGAGCCCTACGTCTATACCGAATGGCGGATACGGCGCGCCGGGCTCGATTATCATGTCGAGGTCGAGGACCATTACTATAGCGTCCCCTACCGCTTCGCCAAAGACGAGCTTGAGGTGCGCCTCACGGCGCGCACGGTCGAGGTGTTCCGCAAGGGCGAGCGGATCGCCGCCCATCTCCGCAACTCGGGCAACCACCGCCACACCACCATTTCCGAGCACATGCCGTCGAGCCACCGGCACTTCGCCGATTGGTCCATCGAGCGCATCCGCCGCGAAGCTTCGGCCGTAGGCCACTCCACCGGCATCCTGTGCGAGTTGATCCTCGAAGAGCGCCGCCATCCCGAGCAGGGCTTCCGCGCCTGCCTGGGCATCGTGCGGCTGGCCAAGTCCTTCGGCCGCGAGCGCGTCGAAGCTGCCTGCTTGCGAGCCCTTGAGATCGGCGCCCGCAGCTACGGCTCGGTCAAGTCCATCCTCGACAATAAGCTCGATCGCCAGGCCGGCCCCAAGCGCGCCGCGGACGGCCCGGCGATCCTCCACGCCAACATCCGCGGCCCGCGCTACTACAACTGAGAGGTATTATGCTCAATCATCCAACCCTTACCCAGCTCGAAGAGCTGGGGCTTTCCGGCATGGCCAAGGCTTTCGGGGAACTGCTGGCCTCGGGCGATGCAACGGGACTCAGCTTGACCGAGGGGCTCGGCCTGTTGCTGGACCGGGAGGCAACTTCCCGCCGGGACAAACGGCTGAAAGCCCGGCTAAAATACGCCAACCTAAGGCACCAGGCCGTGGTCGAGGATGTCGACTACAAGCATCCGCGCAAGCTCGACCGGGCCGTGTTCCAGGGGCTCGTTGCCGGCGGCTGGATCGATGCCCACGACAATCTGATCGTCACCGGTAAAACTGGGCTCGGCAAGTCGTGGCTGGCTTGTGCGCTTGGCCACAAGGCCTGCCGCGACAACCGCTCTGTTCTCTATCAGCGTGTGCCGAAGCTGTTCGGCGATCTGGCGCTTGCCCGCGGCGACGGCCGCCATGCCCGGCTGCTCAGGACGCTGTCGCGGGTGGACCTGCTTATCCTTGACGATTTTGGGCTTGCCCCCCTCGACGCCCCAGCCCGCCAGGACCTTCTTGAGATCGCGGAGGAGCGCTACGGCCGGCGCTCCACCGTCATCACGAGCCAGCCGCCCGTGGACGAATGGCACACGCTGATCGGCGAGCCCACCTACGCCGATGCCATCCTCGACCGCATCGTCCACAACGCTCACCGCATCGAACTCGACGGCGAGACCATCCGCAAAAAGCGCGGGCGGGCCGGAAAGGGAGAGTGAGCCATGGCGGGGCATCCAAATACAGGGCACTCAACGTGCGGCCGCCATGGAAAGGGGCATTCAGGGGGAAAATGGCAGTCCGCCGCCAGCACCTCCAGCCCTGCGCGTTCCTGGCTCCGTCACAGCCTGACAGATGAGGATTGACCGCCACCCAAAACAACGTTCAAATTCCATCGCCAGCAAGCCCCGGCGCCCCCGGGCGAGATAACCCCGGAATGAGTGGGCGAGTTATCTCCGGAATCGGTGGG
>CAVUGF010000031.1:0-119368 GCA_963740975.1 uncultured Alphaproteobacteria bacterium
CTGTTCGCCTCCGCAAGCCGTGCCGGCAATATCGCGCGGCTGCGGGAGTTACTCGGCGCAACGCCGTCTGCGGAGGCAAGTGCGGCTCCCAGTCCGGACGAGCCCGAAGAGACCGTCTTGCTGCCCTGTCCCTGCTGTGGCGGGCGCATGACCATCATCGAGTTCTTCGAGCGCGGCACGCTGCCCCGCTACCGTCCGCCAGCACCAGCTGTCATCTGGTTCGACACGTCATGAGGTCTGCCATGCTGCCCTGGACACCAATGCCGTTGCAGACAGCCGGCCGCAACGCCGCGCCAGCGGAGCCATGCCTGCGGAGCGTTCCGGTCAGCTGTCTGCAACGGCCGGCGAGCCCTCAGGCTCTGGGTTTTGAGCCGTTCTCCGGCGGTCTGCCGCTCCCCAGCACACTAACAGGCGCCGAAGTGCGCATCAGCTCTGGCTACCCGCGGCATAAATCCCCATAGCGTATCCTCCGTTGCCCGCGGTTTCCTTCCCCGGGGGCTTTCAGACGCGGCCGGGCCGCGCAAGACCCGCGCCCATCCATCCGGCCGCCATCTGAAACCCATCACGATAAGAGACATTCCGGGTCTCGAAACATACATAAACGCCGATGCCCGCTTTTCGATCACATTGCGGGCGATCCGAGGTAGTATCTACGACGGGAAACTTGGGCCAGGAACAGACCTAGTTGCAATGCTATGAGCCGATCATTTATAAGGGCCTGGTTGTAGGTTCGAGTCCTGCCACGTCACCATTCGAACCTTTGCGGCACATCGGTTCCGTGCCGGGTGGAGCGGTTGCTGAAGGAGTGACGGGGAGTTTTCAGGAACAGATTGCTCCTCCATCCAAAAGCCTAAGCCGGACAAGCCGGAACCAAGAAGGTTGCGCTATTATACCGTGGGGCGCAGCCAATTGGCGAGGGGACCATGGCGGAGGGGCTTGCTGAACGCTACGACGAGCGGATCGCAGGGGTTCTTTCTTGTTACGACCGGATTGTCATCACCGGTACGGTTCCTGGCATCTGCCACGCCCAGGGGATGACGGTATTTCTTCGCGCGAATGCCATCCGCATTTTCGATTATCCGGAGTTTGCGGCCACGCTGCGCGATAAGGTGCGGGAGAACGCGGCGAAGGTTGCGGAAGCGGCGGGCGTGAGCATCGAGCACATTTCGAAGAGCCACATCCGCAAGGAGGATGTCGTCGCCAAGGCGATTGCCAAGCGCGGCGATCATCCAGGCTTGGCGCATGTCATCTCCGTCATGGAAGCGTGCGGCGCTTACCAGCCATGGCATGACAAGAAGACGCACAAAACCTTTCTGCGCCCGGACAGCGGCAAATGCCTGCATTATTATTTCTATTTCATCGATGCTGAGCTTGGCCTGATTTACGTCCGGGTTCCAACCTGGGCGCCGTTCCGTTTGCAGATCTATTGCAACGGCCACAGCTGGCTGGCGCGCAAGCTGACCGCCGAAGGCATAGGCTTCTCCGCCAAAGACAACGCCTTCCTGCGCATCGGCGATTGGCAGCACGCCCAGGAATTGGCCGATAGCTTCTCACCCGGAATGCTCCACCGTATCCTTGACCGTTACGCGGCGCTATGCTGTCCGGTGCTCGATACCTTCAAGCAGTCCTATCACTGGAGCCTGATGCAGGTCGAATACTCGACCGATCTGGTGTTCCGTTCCAAGGCAACGCTGGCGCCGCTCTACGAACAACTGGCCCGGCATTCCGTGCTCACCGTGAAGGCCGAAACCATCGCCACATTCCTTGGCCGCAAAATCGACCCCAAGCTTGCTCAGGAAATCGGCAGCCAATTCTCAACCCGCATCGAGGGCACCTGCATCAAGCACCGCTTCGGTAAGTCTTCCATCAAGATGTACGATAAGTTCGGCATCGTCCTGCGTATCGAGACAACAACCAACGACGTCTCGTCCTTCAAGCACTACCGGAAGGTAGAACACCGCAAAGGCCCATCAAGCACGGGCTTTGCTCCCATGAAGAAGAACATCTACAGCCTTGGAGACTTGACCGGCATTCTCTTTGCCTGCAACCGGCGTTATCTCGCCCATCTCTCGGCGCTCGACGACTTCTCCGCCGGCGTCAGACTGCTCGACCGTGTTACGCGCCCGCGCAAGGTCGATGGCAAGACTGTCAAAGGCATCGATTTCTTCAACCCCACCGAGAAAACGCTGCTTCGCGCCCTGCAGAACCCCAAGTTCAACATCGCCGGTGTCCGGCGCGCCGATCTCGCGCCATTGCTTGAGAAAATCTCCCCCGCCACGCTCTCACGCCAGATCCGGCGGCTGCGCTATCTCGGTCTCATCAAACGTGTCGCCAAAACCTACCGCTACTACCTCACATGCGCCGGACGAGCCGTCATCGCCGCCGCGTCCCACATCACCGAATACGCCGTCATTCCGGCGCTCGCTTGACCAATTCCGTGCAGAAAATGATAAGAGTTGGTTGGTAAGACACTAAAGAGGTCAAAGAATGCCGCAACCTGAACAGCTCTCGCCGCGCCTTCAGGCAATCAAGGATGCAATGCTGCAGCTCATCCCCGTCAAAAAAGCCACAGACGGGGATGAACTCGCCTCGAAGCCACTCACCGACGCGGTGATCTTCTATCTGAGTTGGCGTGCACGCCTGATCCGTCCACGGCCCCGCACTGTAGTCGTTTGGCCCGAGGTCATCAGCTGTCCACACTACGCTACCTACCGGAATGCTATCGAAACGATCAAATCGGAGCTGGAGCGCGGTGACAACATGAACCCCCGCCTTTCGAACCAGGTCCGCACGAACGCTTACTCCAGCGATCTGCCGACGAAACCAGCCGATGTGTCGAACGAGGAGTGGACGAAGAAGCGATGGAAGGGCAAGGATAAGGTGCGGGTTACGGTGGACACGCATCATCTGCACCTCGGCGAGCGCAAGGCGGACGGCACGGTAGGGCGGACCGGTGAGCTGCTTTTCGCTGGCATCGCGGCGGATGCGGCTTTCCTGCTAATGATCGGCGACCACAACAGCTTCGACGATGGTGCGGTTTCGATTCTTATGTACGAAAAGCTCGACGCCAAATTGGCCAGTGAGGGCGGCGGTATCACGGTAAGCGGGCCCGGTGTCACGCTCGGCGGAACGCAGATTGGGGACACCCTCAGGGCGATCGAGATCGTCAAGCAGCTTCGTGCTTTCGATAACGAACTGGACTCGAAGGGACACACAGTGTCGGATCGGTCACTAAAGCTCGATTGGGACGATGTCGTCGTTGTTGATTCGAATGGAATGGAGGTCGTCCGGAAAGTCGGCCTGTTGTAACCGCTGGTGTGCTAGGGTCGGGGGATGGACATCAACAACTTCCAGCGAGTTGGCGCTCTTAGCAACACACACGCCGGACGGGAGTTTGAGGAAGCTGCCCGGCTGTTCTGGGCAGAAACCGGCATCCGGCTACAACCGAACTTCCCCGTGGCCGTGGGCCACAGAAGTCAAGAAGGACCACCGGTTCGACCTTGGCAGCGATGACCCGCCGATCCTCGTCGAATGCAAATCATACACCTGGACCTCGGGCGGCAATTCGCCGAGTGCCAAGATCCGCAGTTTGAATGAGGCGATGTTGCACTTCTTGGTCGCGCCGGAGCACTACCGGAAGGTACTGTTCGTGCTGAAGCACATGAAGGGCGAACTCAGTCTCGCCACCCACTATGTCCGCACGCAAGGCCACTTGATCGGGCCCGGAGTTGAAGTTTGGGAATTCGACCTCGATACCAAGCAGGGTGTTTGGGTGCTCTAGGCGCCGTCCTTGATGTGCTCGATGAAGCTTATGTGGCTGCCCCTCCGTGGAGCAGTGTCGAATACCGTCAGCCTGGATTCTGCGCCGGTATGGAGTATGGACTTATTCTAGAGAGAAAAGAGCGACGATCTTCGTGCTAACGATGTCCCTTCATGGACCATGATGTAGCGGGCACCTTCCTATCCGTCTCGGTTACCAACTCAAATCCACCCGACCATCGACCGTGGTTAAAATCATCGCCGATATCGCGGCGCGCGAGGGACAGCAATGGGTTAGGGGCGGAGTTCTTTCAGCCTTGCCGGAGACAGCAGCAATAAGATCTGGAAGCCGACGTAGCCGCCACGGGATTGCAAGAACAGCGAGAGGGCCGTTATCGACCCGTCTCGACTTTTTGCAGCGCAAAAAACGTGTCTGGCGATACGCGTTTTTGCAGGCGGGGAGACCGGCATTCGGAGCACCGACGCGATACCCCAGTAAGCGGACGCGGCCGGCATTGTTTTCCGTGTCGCCAGTCGCGCACGGATCAATTTCCGCTTCGTATATGAGCGTGGTTGGCGACTGGGGCCGCAATGCTAAACGGCGATTCCGGACCTGGCCCACTATGCCATTGAGCGGCACACTGCCAAAACCGCTATCCAAAGATAAGGCTCTTCGCATTTTTTGGTGGGTCAAAACCTGACAAGTTGCTTATCTATATATCGACGGCAGAGGACGGGTTCTCAACAGCGGGCCGGGTTGGTGAAGGGCGGCGCGCTTCCTGGCTGGGCGGACAGAGCGTGGCCTTGTGGTTGCAGCGGTCGCAGCCATCCTCGCGATGTCATCCCGTCCCCCAAGTCCGTCAGGCTGCTAGAGCCCAATCTTGCCCGCCGGACTCGATGAACTCAATTTCGAGCGCCGGACGTAGCTGCGCATGGTGGCAAGGCTCTTATGGCGAGTATGGCGCATGATCTCTTCATCGGGCACTCCGTTGCCATAGGCCGCGGTCACGAAACCGGCGCGTAGGCTGTGGGGACTGATGGGTTCCTGCCATCTGCTATCGAGGCCCGCTTGCCGTGCTCTCATAAGCAGGATCGAACGCAACGCATCGGCGCCGAGGCGGCGGGCTTCGACCCGGCCTGCCTTGTTGATTTTGCGGAATAGGGGGCCTCGGGCGATCTTGCTCGCCTCAAGCCAGGCCTTAAGCGCCGTTACGGCGCAGGTCGCTTCCGATTGCCCGCGCGGAATGGCGATCTCGGCGCCTTCGCCTGCTTTGTCTGTCTTCGAGCGCTCGATGAGAATCGTGATGCCATCTCGCGTCCAGCTGACGTGCTCAACATCGAGACCGGTAAGCTCGGATCGGCGGAAAGCTCCGGCAAAGCCAAGCAGGATGAGCGCCCGGTCCCGAAGCCCAGGCAGGCTTCGATCGCACACCGCGCAAATCCGGCGAATGTCCGCGGCCGTGAGCGCCGCCGCGCGCCGGGGGCGGGCGCCATGCCTGCGGCCAATGCCGCGCAAGGTCTCGCGAATAGCTGGGTGCTTGGTGTCGAGCGGCCGTCCGGCCATACCGAAAGCGCGGGCTATCGCTGCCACGCGGCGGCGCAATGTGGCAGGCGCATATCGGCGCCCGCAACAAGCGTCCCAAGCCCGCCTGACGCCTTCACCCCTGCAATCCCTTCCGCCCGGCTCGCGAATTGCGGGCCTTTTTTCATTTGGAGCCATCTCATGCCGGAACCGATGCAAACCCTCGCCGATTTCAAGCGCCTCGCCAAACCCGGCGCGCAATTCCTGCGCAGCTTCCCCGGGCAGACCGTCAAAGCGCGGATCGTCACCGTTGCCTACGTCCAAAGCAATGCGCTCGTCTTCCCGCCCAGCGGCACCGACCCCACGCCCGAAGTTCTCGCGCGCATCGCGCAAAACCCGCAGCGGCACGGATCGTGGTTCTGGTTCCCGAAAGCCGGCCGTTGCCGGTTCGAAGACGGTGAGATGATCGTACTCGATCCCGATGGCCATCCCTTGATCGCCTTCAAACCAGCCTCCGGTTCCGAAGCGCAGCCCGCCGACGCGGTCCAGACCGGCCAGGAAGCTGCCTGAGTCCCTCGTTTTTTCTTCCCCCACCTCCACTCCCGAAAGGTTCCACCATGACACCTCCTCCCCAAGAGGCGGCCACGCTCGCGCGCGCGCCCTCAATCCAGAAGTCCAAGGCTTCCAGTATCTTGGCGGCTGCGGTTCATCTTCTCCCATCACTTGAACGTGGCGCAGCCCTTGACGCGCGCATCTTGCGCGAAGCCATGACGGCAGCGTTCGAAGCGAACGATGCTGACGGCGCCTGGTGCTGGAAGGACTCTTACGAAGCGTCCGAAGCCGCCGCCGTTCTGTTCCTGCGCAAATACGGGTCTGGCATGCTGCGCAAGGCCGGAGGCGCTGTGCGCTATCTCGCCATGCTGGAACGGCTTTCGGCGCTTCTGCCCTCGCATACGCGCCGGAGCGAAGAGAGCGACGAGTTTCAGCAATTTTCGACGCCGCTTGGCCTCGGCTTTCTGCTGGTTCACGCCGCGCAGCTTCCGCAGGGAGCGCTGGTACTCGAACCTTCGGCGGGCACCGGCCTTCTTGCCATCCACGCCGAAATCGCCGGCGCTGCGCTTGCACTGAACGAACTTGCCGAGGCACGGCATGCTGTGCTGACCGGGCTGTTTCCGAAAGTGCAGGTGACGCGCTTCAACGCCGAGCAGATCGACGATTATCTCGGAGCTGCGGTCACGCCCGCGACCGTGGTGATGAACCCGCCGTTTTCCGCCTCGCCCAATATCGCCCGCACGATGCGCGACGCGACCGCCCGGCATATCCGTTCGGCGCTCCGCCGCCTACCGCAAGACGGCCGTCTTGTGGCGCTCACGCATAGTTCCCACGATCCGGCCGACAGCGCGATCGCCGCACTCTACCGCGAGCCGGGAGTCGAACCTGGCTTCGCTTTCACCGCAACCGTGGACGGACGCATCTACGCCCGCCACGGCACGAGCGTCGATACGCGACTCACCGTCATCGACCGCATGGCGCGGCCGGAGCCCCTTGTCAGCGCGGGTCACGCGCGAACGCTGGCCGAATTGCTCGGCTTTATCGAAAGCGGCTTGCCGCCGCGCGCGGCGATGAGCGTTATTCCTCAAGCCGTGGCGATTTCGCCGGCCAATGTTGCGCCAGCCGTCCGGGCAAAGTCCAAGGCCCGTGCTTCCACCCCGCTTCCTGTCTCTTCATCGGCAGACGCCGCGGAACTGGCCTATGAGACCCGCGAAATCTCCGGCCCGGCGGCGCAGTTCCCCGTAACCGTCCGCCCTCGCGCCTTTACTGTGGCGAGGAAGCCAGAGCCGGTAGCGGAGGGCAACGGCTTGCGTCCGTTTATTTTCCGCCGCGGCCCCCCAAGAAAGTTTGGGGGCCGCTTTGCATCGCGAAACAAAATAAACGGCCCCCGCCGTCCTCCGCTGCGCTCCGGCCTTGGGCCGCGCTCGCGCGGCCCCGCGGTGCAGCCCCCGCCCCCGGCTCCGGCAAGAGCCTCGCCATCAAGGCCGCGAGGGGCGGCCGATCACTTGAGGAGAACACCCATGACCAACACCGCCATCCACGCCGGCGCCGGCGAACCCCGCCACCAAAGTTCCGCCACCGCCCGCGTCATCGAAGCGCTCGAACTTCACGGCTACCAGCCATCCGCCGGCGAGCCCGATCCGCGCCCCCTGCCCGACACCGATCAGCTCGACGGCGCCATCAACGACATCTTCGACGTCCTTACCGGCGCGCTCACGGCCACGCGGCTCGATAGCGACAGCGACGACCTCCTTTGGCACCTCGTCGATCTCTTCCACAAAAAGGCCGCCCGCGTGCAGCGCCTGATCGACGGCAACGAAGACCGGCAGAAGCGCTGCGCCGAGGAACAGGACGGCTCCGAAATCCGCTCCGTCGAACTCGAACGCCTCACCGCCATGGGCGAGGACCTCTACGAGCGCCTGCAAACCTACGAGCAGATCCGCGACCTCGCCGCCGAACGCTACGAGGCCGAAACCGGCTCAGCCTGGCGCCCGCGCGCGGGCAGCCTCGTCAACCACAAGCGCCTGACCGCAGCCATGATCGACAGCCGCGACTTCATCGCCGCCCGCCGCCGTGCGGACACCGAGCTGATGCTGCCGAAAGGCCCGAAGATCGCATTCTCCGGCGGCACCGATTACGCCGATCACAAGCGCATCTGGGCCGTGCTCGACCAGGTCCGCGCCAAGCATCCCGACATGGTGCTGCTGCATGGCGGCACGCCGAAAGGCGCCGAACGCGCCGCCGCCTGCTGGGCCGACAAGCGCGGCGTTCCCCAGATCGCCTTCAAGCCCGACTGGACACGCGACGGCAAGGCAGCGCCTTTCAAGCGCAACGACCGCATGCTCGAAATCCTGCCCAAAGGCGTCATCGTCTTCCCAGGCTCCGGCATCACCGGCAATCTCGCCGACAAGGCGAAGAAGCTCGGCATTCCGGTCCTCGATCACCACGAGGGCGGCGCGTAAAGCGCCGTCTTTCCTCCCGCCGCTATTTCTCTATTGCCATCGTTGCCAGTGTATGGAGCCGGCGCGCAGCGCCGGCGGGCTTTCCGTCTCGATAGTCCCATTATCGCCATCCGGCACAACGCGAGCCTCAAGGCTCCACGGTGCCCCCAATTTTTTTGTCCGAAGAAGGACAAAAAAATCGGCTCCCCCGTGTCCCGCTCACGCGGCGCTTCGCGGCCTTGACCCTCGCGAACCGGATGCCCTGGAGGTCCGGTTCTCGACAGGAGAACGGTTCAACCTCAAGGAGGATCGTCCCATGACCATAACACACCGCATCCTGAACAATTCCGGCGAGCGCCGCATCGAGCTCGACGGCCGGGCTTTCGCCGAAGACGAACTGCGCGAGGCGCTCTGGCTCGTCAACATCGAGCTTCGGGCTGGCCTGCCAAGGCGCGAACAGATCGAAGCCAGGCGCCAGATCGCACGGTATGAGGGGCTTCTCTCCGCGCTGCGGAGCGCGGGGGCTTAGAGCCCATACGCGCTAACTTAAGGCTTGCCAGCTAGAATTGAGTCAGATTTTAGCATGGCATGACACACGTATCGCTTCTGAACGAGCTTTGGCAGACAACTTTGACCCGGCTTGGCGGGACATCGGCCATCGAAGCATCCGCCCGCGAGAAGGGGGCATTTGCGCGAAGCCGGGCCGTGGTTTGCGCAACCGATCTGCTTCGGTTGATCCTGGCCTATTGCCTGGGCGGCATGGGGCTGAGATCGGCGAGCGCATGGGCGGCGTCCGTGGGCCTGGCGGACCTTTCCAACGTTGCCCTGCTTAAACGCCTGCGCAAGTGCGGCGCCTGGATGGAACATCTTGCAGGCACGCTTCTTAGCGCCGGTGTCCAGCCTGAGGCTGGAGGGCGGCGCATCCGGCTCCTCGACGGGACAACCGTTCCGAAGGCTGGGAAAGATGCAAAGAAAAACAACGGCCTATGGCGGCTTCATTGCACTTTCGACCTGCCAGCGGAGAGGTTTAGCTTCGTCGAACTGACCGATGAGAAGGGCGGAGAGCGGCTTGACCGCACTCCATTTGTCAAAGGCGATATCGCTATTGCGGATCGCGGCTACATGCATCCCGAACCCCTGGCGCATATTATGGAACAGGGCGCCGATGTCATTGTACGCACTCCCTGGACGGGGGCACGGTGGCTGAATGAGGATGGCAAACCCTTCGATCTCCTGGCGGCTCTTGAGGCGGCGGAAAACGCAGGCGTTCTCGACGGACCTATCTGGATTGCGCGCAAAAAGGCTCCGGCTCTGGCGCTGCGGCTCGTTGCCATTCGCAAGCCCCCTCTTGCGGCCGAAGCATCCCGCGCCCAAGCCCGGCAGACCGCCAAGCGGAAAGGAAAAGCTATCTCCGCCGGCACGCTGGCCGCGGCCGCATGGGTCATTCTTATTACATCGCTCGATGCAAAAGCATTCTCCGCCGGCCGGATCGGCGAGCTCTACCGCGCCCGCTGGCGCATCGAGATGGCATTCAAGCGCTTGAAAAGCCTCATCGGTCTCTCTGCACCGCCAAGCGAGGATGCGCAAACCGCCAAAACCTGGATTTTGGCGCATCTACTGATGATCCTCCTGCTCGAGCCGCACACCAGCGCGCCTGAGATCTCTCCCCGCATGGCCGCGTAACCGCACCAGCGCTTTGGCGCCTCACATGCCTTGCTGCCAAGGCACTGCTCGCGGCGATCATGCCAGCGGCCATGCCGCGGCTTGGCGCTCTGCCAATCCTCAAGCGTCACCTGCTCGAACCGCCGCGAAAACGGCCGCATCAAGCAATTCCAGCCTTAAGTTAGCGCGTATGGGCTTAGAGCCCCCGCTTATCGCGCAGGCCCATGATGCGTCCTCGCAGGAGGGGACGCGATGGCTCATGGGAACCGGCGTAAGTGCAAGTGCTGTTTGAAGCTATTCCGTCCAGACCCGCGCAATCTCCGTCACCAGAGTTACTGCTCCGCCCCCACCTGCAAGGCTGCCAGCAAAGCAGCCAGCCAGGCCCGCTGGCTCGCCAAGCCGGAGAACCAAGACTACTTCCGCGGCCCGGTGAACACCGCCCGGGTGAAGGCCTGGCGGGCGCGCCATCCCGGCTACTGGCGCAAGAGGCGGCACTCCGGCCCTGCGTTACAAGAAGTCTCAACCGTCCAACCCGTTGATCCCGCGCCCGAATCCGGCGATTTCGCGTGCTCGCCGTTACAAGAGGTCATATCGGCGCAACCTGCTGTTCTGATTGGCTTAATCGCCCATATCGTGGGAACCCCGTTACAAGATGACATCGTCCGCGCCACCGGCCGGCTGCTACGCTTGGGCCAGGACATTCTCAGCTCATCCGCGGCGCGAGGGGAAAATTCCCGGCGGTGAAGATCGAGACCGGCGAGCTGGGGCTTTAGGTTCCATGGAGGAGGGAAGCCGCCGCCCGTCTCGATGACGGGCGCATAAGCCGCGGTAGTCCCAGTCTCAAAAACGAACGTTTTTGCAACTCTGGCTATCCAGACAGACTCGCGCTATAGGAGGTTTGACTCAGCTACCGAACTTCGGTATATTCATGAACAACGACGACTTTGAATGGGATGACGCCAAGGCGGCGGCCAACCTCAAGAAACACCAGGTTAGCTTCACTACGGCCGCCCGTGTGTTCGACGACCCTGACCTGTATATTGTCGCCGATCACGGGCATTATGACGAGCAACGGTTTATCGCTATTGGCATGGTGGACGCCAGGCTGATAGCGACGATCTACACGGAACGCGGCGAGACTGTCCGCATTATTTCAGCCCGCAAGGCTACGAAACATGAGCAAAGCACGTACTATCAAAGCTAAAAAACTTAAGGACGGCACCCTCGTCGAAGTTTTGCCCAGCGGCAAAATGCGCCCCTTTCCGGCCGATCAAACCGATTGGGCCGCGCTCGATGCGATGACGGACGAGGAAGTCCACGCCGCCGCGCTCGCCGATCCCGACGCCCAGCCTTTGACCGAAGAACAGCTTGCGCAGGCGAAACGCCTCGCGCCGGTGAAACGCTTGCGCATGAAACTCCATCTAACCCAAGAGCAATTCAGCAAACGCTACGGGATACCGCTCACGACCTTGCGCGATTGGGAACAGTACCGCACGCAACCCGACCAGGCGTCGCAGTCCTATATCAAAGTGATTGACGCCTTTCCCGACGCGATCGCCATGGCGCTGGGCAAGCGCCGCCAACCTGAACATGCGTAAGCGCACGAAGCACTGACCCACCTGCGGCACGCCGCAGGCACAAAGGCCGGACAGGTGAGCAATCCTGGACGGCCTTTCTTCCGTCCGGCCTCGCCCAAAAGATCATATCGTTGAGGAGCGCTGCTGGTGGGAGCCGCTAAGGGTCGACTGCGGACTCCCCGTTGGAAAAATGTCGCGACCGCTTGACCTGCAGCTGCGGAAATCGTTTGGAACGAAGTGAAGCGCTTCCGAGCTTGGACTTTCCTCATGACGTGCGCAATTGGCACCGGTCATTCCGTGCAAATCACCTGTGTCACGACACGGTGAGCCAAATGAGCAATACGGGGCCGGAAGCGATTTATTGGCGATTGCGGCCTCAGGAAGTGCTATTCAGCCGGGCCTCAAGGAAGGCCATAGCGAGAGCCGCCTTGATGGCGAAATTGACATTTTGCGGAAAGTCGGTGCAGGATTTATTTTGCGGCGAGCACCACACCGCCAGCCGTGCCGCTGCCGGTGAGCTTGCGTGCCTCTTCAACGATCTCCCGCAGCTTGGATGCTACGGCGTCCGGATCGTCCGATTCATTGCATTCGGCGACCTTGCGCGCGAAGGCGACCAGCTGCGGCGAACCGCTGAGACAGAATGCGTGAATTTCCTCATCCGGTTCTATGCGCTTGATCCAGATACAAGCATCCGAAAAATCCGAGATATCCGTGCCGAGTTCTTCGGCGGTGCGCCGCATTATTTCCATAGCCCCCCGTTCGAGCTCCGGTCGCTTGGCGATGGCGGCCTCGTCGCTTTCTGCCTCGAAGGGCACCATGAGATAGTTGCTCCAGGCGTTAAAGCCCAAGATGGGGCGGTAGTTAGGCATGGCGCTTTCCTTTCCTGTTCCAAATCCGCTGGAACGAGTTAGAGGCCCTAATCGAGTTCGCCCGTGACGGCGATACAAGTATCTGCACCAAGCAAATCGCTTGGCCCGCTGTGCGACCGGCATGATTGATCCGTTCTCTCATAAAACGAAGGCTTAGCTCCTTCCCACTACTTATAGGCTCACGGTTCAGCGAGAAAGTGTGGGTTGATATGACGCAATAACAGCGCCGCCAAAAGAGGATGTAAAAAGATGGCTTATACGCCGACAGGGGCAACCTATATAGGGCATATCCTGGAATGCCGTTGCATCAGATAATTCCGAATAGGCTCGGCTGTGTGCTGCCGGACGGGCGTGGCTAGGAAGGTGGAAGGTGACGAAATTGCGCAGCGAATGGCTGGTTAGAAAAAGGCTCCGCTTTAGGTTGGCTTTATGGTTTTGGAGGTTTTTATGTCACCAGAGGTAGTCAATACGGCGGGGCTGGTTGCGAATATGGCTGGCGTTGCGCTGGCTTTCTTTTATGGCTTTCCGCAACCTTCACATGAAGAGGGCGTAGGCTTGGGATTAGAGTTGGCAACCCCGCTTGAGAGCATGGGTGGGATGACGGTAGCTGAATACAACGAGCAGGTACGGAGGAAAAAGAGTAAGTATCTACTTCGTTCCCGGCTAGCTCTCGCGTTAATGGGAGTAGGCTTTGTACTGCAGCTGGTAGCCACTTGGATTGCTCGGGCAAGTTGAGGGGTAAGCCGAAGATTGGCGGCTGATTCTTCGGGTTTCGCAATAATCGGGTTGGGGCGAACTTTTGCCTGTAGGATTCGGAGTTGAGCAAAGGGCTGAGTATGCTTCCCGCACTAATTCTTACACACGCATGAAAAGCAACACCCCTCCCGCCATAAGATCGACCGCGCAGTTGCCCTCAACCCGTGAGGAGGCGCGCGCGCAGGGCCTCAATCGCTTCTTCACTGGAGTGGCGTGCATAAACGGGCATATCGCGGAGCGGTACGTTAGCACCACCAATTGCGTTCAATGCCAGGCCGAGCATGCTCGCCGGAATAGCGGCTGCAAAGCACGCCCGTCGAAGGAGGAATTCCTGGAAAGAGTTCGTAAAGTTGTGGAGCGGCGGGGCGGAACGCTCGTCTCCGCGGAATACGTAAATGCCAAATCTAAGTTGAATATTCGGTGCGCTAAAGACCATCTATTCAGTTCTTGTTGGAGCGATCTCAACCAAGGGAAATGGTGCCGAAGGTGCTACGACAAGGAACACTCGGAGCGCATGGCCGCCAATTTCCGCACGGTGGATGAGCTGCGGAAATTAGCTCGGATTGAGCATGACGGGGATTGCCTCGCAACTTCGCCCGTTTCGATGAACACGAAGGTTCCCTGGAAATGCAAGAACCGGCTCCATGAGCCGTTTTTTTCGAGGCTTTTGAACGTGCTCCACCAAGGAACTTGGTGTCGTGAGTGCGATGCGGAGCGCCGCCGTCTACATTCTCCAAACCCGCAGATATCTCGGAAGGCAGTTGAAAGCCTCTTGGCACAGCGCTGCGTCGAAATAATTGCAATACTTGGAGATGGCTACTGGAAAGGTTCGAAAACAGAACTGAAGCTTCGCTGTGCCAATGGGCATTCTTGGGGCGCCGAAGTGGGCAACCTGATATACGCCAAAAGCGGGTGTCCGGAGTGTCCGTGGATTGGTGAGCGGATCGCGAGGGCCATATTTGAGGCCACGTTTGGATCCAAATTTCCTAAGCTCAACCCTCGTTGGCTTAAAGAAGAAACAGGCCAAGCCCTTCAATTGGATGGGTATAGCGAAAGCTTAGAGCTTGCGTTCGAATACCAAGGCCCGCGCCATTTCACCGATGAAGATGTTCGGGCGCGGGATGCCCTGAAGCGGGAAGCTTGCCAAAAGCGGGGCGTAAAGCTTGTCGAGATCGAGTGGGCAAAGAAGCCGATTCCGCCATCGAATATCTTGACCAACGTCGCGCGCGCCCTGTTGGAAGCGGGTATTCCAAAAATTCCGACTATGCCGGAGGAAAACCTATTTCGCGGAGAGTTGGATGAATTACAGCGCTTCGCCAAAGAAAAATGGGGCGGCTCGCTCATTTCCACGGTCTATGGCGGCGAAGACGCGCCACACGAGTGGCATTGCGGCAATCCAGATCACCCAACTTGGATGGCCGATCCATGGCGCGTCAAAAAAAGAGGGCATCGGTGCCCGTCTTGCGCGGGCAACCGTCCGCTAGGCCTTGAAGGGCTGCGCGATTGGGGGGAGAGCGTCGGCCTTGAATTGCAGGACGCTGAATATCACGGCACAAACTATGGTTACAATTGGCGTTGCAGGAGAGCCCAGCATACCACGCATCGCCGTAAGGGCGACATAGAAAGAGTCGCTCAATAAAGGTTATCCTGCCTGTAGTATTTGCGGTCCTGGACACTCTGTGAACGTTCTAGCCAGAAAGAAGGGAGCCGATAAATTTGCAGTGCAAGTACAACCAATTATCGAAGGTATCAGGAAAGAGGGTTACACTTCACTGAGCGCAATTGCCGACCAACTAAATGAAAGGAATATCGCGACCCGCCGCAGCAATGGCTGCAAATGGAATGCATCAACGGTTAAAAACCTTTTGGAACGCCTGAAAGGCCTTTCGGTAGCGCCAACCGAAAGGAAATAGAACTTCTGAATATTCTCGACTCCCGTTTTCTCATGCTGGGGCGGTCACCAAGAGGAGCGGAAAAAATGTCTGCTGTACATGCGATTGTTTCCTATGGTTCGCCACTAGTGTCCCAGTGTTAATCGAATAGATCAATTGGTTAGCGGCCTCTTGGTGGGATATTTGCGGCGGGATACCGGTAAAGAGTTGTAGGAGCTGGTTTTTCTCGAAAAGGGTGAGGCTCAAAATCTGTAGCATTTCGTAGAGGCTGGCTTTAAGGCCGAGGCGTTTTTTGATGATGGCGACCAACACATAGACGCACACCGCCGACCAGATTTGCGCCTTGACCGCGTTCTCGGAGGTACCGAAAAACGCCTTGATTCGCAGGTGCTGCTTGATCCATTTGAAGAACAGCTCGACCTGCCACCTGTATTTGTAAAGCCTGGCAATCGTCAGGGCTGGCAACGCAAAATTATTGGTCAGAAACACCAGAGACTTTCCGGTTTCTGGATCGTTGAACTTGACGCGCCGCAGCGGACGATCATAACCTTTGCGCGTATAAAAGCCGGTCAAAACGATTGTCTGATCGCAGATCAACCCCGTTGTTCGATCGACGGGGCGCGAGTATCGCCGTTTGGCCTTCATGTTCGATTTGGCGCGTGTAACGAAGAAACTTCCTGCGTCGCCGAGCTTTGCCAGCCGCTTAAAATCGACGTAGCCTCGATCCATGACGTAGAACGCGCCTGCCTCCGGCACGAGATGATCGAGGATGTTCACATCATGCATTTTCCCGTCGCTGATGAAGATAAACGATGGAATATTGCCGCGCAGATCGAGCAGCGTATGAAGCTTGATCGCGGCTTTGGTTGACCGGAACGGAGCCCACGGAAAAACGGACAGGCACAGGTCAATGGTCGAAGAATCCAGCGCGTAAACGGTATCGAGCCCTTCAAGACCGGGCAAGGTCTCGTCGACGTAAAGTTCTCGCGCCATCCTGATAAGATGCTGCGCGAAGTCAGCGTAAATCCGCCAGTCCCTTTCGGCGTTGGCGTTCGCCATTGTGTTGCGGGATATTTGCGGACAACGAAAACCCAGATGGTATAGCTTGGCGGACTGCGCCCGCAAACACGCTTCGATGTCACGCAAACTCTCACGCCACGTCAGTTGTGCGAACGCAAGACAGCGGAATTGGTCGAGGCAGGAAAAACTTTTGATCTTGTGATCGCCGCCATATCGCGCCACGCAGCGACGGAACGTCGTCAGCGGGACATGGTCCATCAATTGGCTGAATACATAGTGCCCCTGCAGCATTGGCATCCCCTGCGATTATGAAAATCACAGGCATCTCTCTGAAAAAATTCAGATCGAGACCAGCCAAAACCGTTCCTTTTTTAAGTCATATCATGCACATACGCTAAGCCTCTTTGGCAACGTTGGGACACTAGTGATGGTTCGCATATATTGAACTTCGGCTCTCGTGATGGGTTTCAGATGGCGGCCGGATGGATGGGCGCGGGTCTTGCGCGGCCCGGCCGGCGTCTGAAAGCCCCCGGGGAAGGAAACCGCGGGCAACGGAGGATACGCTATGGGGATTTATGCCGGCGGGTAGCCAGAGCTGATGCGCACTTCGGCGCCTGTTAGTGTGCTGGGGAGCGGCAGACCGCCGGAGAACGGCTCAAAACCCAGAGCCTGAGGGCTCGCCGGCCGTTGCAGACAGCTGACCGGAACGCTCCGCAGGCATGGCTCCGCTGGCGCGGCGTTGCGGCCGGCTGTCTGCAACGGCATTGGTGTCCAGGGCAGCATGGCAGACCTCATGACGTGTCGAACCAGATGACAGCTGGTGCTGGCGGACGGTACTCATACGCAACTCCTCTTGTGAGTGAGACTGACGTCCCATTCTCAATCGGAGCTGCCGCCTTGCCTTAATGATTTAGAAAAAATACTGCCCGTGAGGCAGCAACCTACCGCGAGAGCGGTTTCGTTCTCTGGCCTACAACGGTAGGCATCGGCGAGGCTGAGGTGCCGGTGAACAATGCAGACGCGCAGTGAGGCGGAGGGCGCCCGGCCCCCATATTTGCCGAAAGCTCATGCCTCGCCGTCCAGTCGCGCCCGAACACGCGGCATGGACGCCAGAGCCGTAGCGAAAGCTTGCGCCCTGGCCGTCAGCTCGGCATCAGGATCGACGACCGTAAACCAGCGCTGGCGTTGCACGTAGAAGCGCGATCCTGCTGCGCGGGGCACGGAAACATTCGTCCGAAGAGTGATGAGGTTTCCGGCATCCGCCTCGACCATCAATCGCTCGTGCAACTGCCGCAGCAGTGCGTCGTGCGTCATGCTTCGGTTCGGGAAGGTGATGAAGACGATGGAGCGTTCGGGTTTACGGAGAAGCCGAATTTCCGAGAAGGTCGCATGTTTCTCCGTTTCTCCGCCGACGCCATTGTCTGGGTCGAGAAATACGATATCCGCGCCATCGAGGGTGCTCCGCTTGCGTGTTCCCCACGCGCTCCGCTCGACATGCGGCGGCATCGGCTCACGATGAAACAGTGTTCCATTGGGCCAGATCGCAGCCTGTTCAAGAGCGGCAATGCTACGTTCCGGCAGCGTGGCAAGCCCCGCGTGAAGCTCTTCATCGAGGACACGCCACGCCGCCTCGTCGCGCCATTCGAGATGCCGCCCATCCGGGCGTCCGTCATCTCCCGGCGCGTAGTACCATGCGATGCCGAGCGTCCGGTCTAGGCCCGAGAGCGCGCGCAGGAACGCGAATTTGAGCACGTCGCTGACATCGCCAGCATACTGATCGCGCATTTGGTCCCCATGTTCCCCTGCGAAATGCCTCGTCAGGCTTTCTCGATGCCCCTTAGCGTACGTTTTAGAACAGATTCTGCTATGACCCCAGCAAGACAGTGAATGGAGATGGTCGGGAGCCGTGTTGCAAAAACGACCGTTTTTGAGATGGAGTTTTGCCGTCCCGACCGGCTTTTTGCCGAACCCTGATTTTTCATTGGTTGGAGAATATCTGTTTTCTTACAAAACCCGTCTCAAAATCAGAGTATCAAAACCACCAATCACCGAAGGGTTTTGCAACATGCTGATCGGCTAGCCGACGCGGACAAAACCGAAGCGGAAACGAGGAAGGCCGATGACCCTGAGGTGGACCCAAGCGATCATCACCGATCAGGAAGCGCACAACGCCGAACTCAAAACCGTTGCCAGCACCGGCCTTACAGATCACCCCAACCTAAGCCGGACAAGCCGGAACCAAGAAGGTTGCGCTATTATACCGTGGGGCGCAGCCAATTGGCGAGGGGACCATGGCGGAGGGGCTTGCTGAACGCTACGACGAGCGGATCGCAGGGGTTCTTTCTTGTTACGACCGGATTGTCATCACCGGTACGGTTCCTGGCATCTGCCACGCCCAGGGGATGACGGTATTTCTTCGCGCGAATGCCATCCGCATTTTCGATTATCCGGAGTTTGCGGCCACGCTGCGCGATAAGGTGCGGGAGAACGCGGCGAAGGTTGCGGAAGCGGCGGGCGTGAGCATCGAGCACATTTCGAAGAGCCACATCCGCAAGGAGGATGTCGTCGCCAAGGCGATTGCCAAGCGCGGCGATCATCCAGGCTTGGCGCATGTCATCTCCGTCATGGAAGCGTGCGGCGCTTACCAGCCATGGCATGACAAGAAGACGCACAAAACCTTTCTGCGCCCGGACAGCGGCAAATGCCTGCATTATTATTTCTATTTCATCGATGCTGAGCTTGGCCTGATTTACGTCCGGGTTCCAACCTGGGCGCCGTTCCGTTTGCAGATCTATTGCAACGGCCACAGCTGGCTGGCGCGCAAGCTGACCGCCGAAGGCATAGGCTTCTCCGCCAAAGACAACGCCTTCCTGCGCATCGGCGATTGGCAGCACGCCCAGGAATTGGCCGATAGCTTCTCACCCGGAATGCTCCACCGTATCCTTGACCGTTACGCGGCGCTATGCTGTCCGGTGCTCGATACCTTCAAGCAGTCCTATCACTGGAGCCTGATGCAGGTCGAATACTCGACCGATCTGGTGTTCCGTTCCAAGGCAACGCTGGCGCCGCTCTACGAACAACTGGCCCGGCATTCCGTGCTCACCGTGAAGGCCGAAACCATCGCCACATTCCTTGGCCGCAAAATCGACCCCAAGCTTGCTCAGGAAATCGGCAGCCAATTCTCAACCCGCATCGAGGGCACCTGCATCAAGCACCGCTTCGGTAAGTCTTCCATCAAGATGTACGATAAGTTCGGCATCGTCCTGCGTATCGAGACAACAACCAACGACGTCTCGTCCTTCAAGCACTACCGGAAGGTAGAACACCGCAAAGGCCCCTCAAGCACGGGCTTTGCTCCCATGAAGAAGAACATCTACAGCCTTGGAGACTTGACCGGCATTCTCTTTGCCTGCAACCGGCGTTATCTCGCCCATCTCTCGGCGCTCGACGACTTCTCCGCCGGCGTCAGACTGCTCGACCGTGTTACGCGCCCGCGCAAGGTCGATGGCAAGACTGTCAAAGGCATCGATTTCTTCAACCCCACCGAGAAAACGCTGCTTCGCGCCCTGCAAATCCCAAGTTCAACATCGCCGGTGTCCGGCGCGCCGATCTCGCGCCATTGCTTGAGAAAATCTCCCCCGCCACGCTCTCACGCCAGATCCGGCGGCTGCGCTATCTCGGTCTCATCAAACGTGTCGCCAAAACCTACCGCTACTACCTCACATGCGCCGGAAGAGCAGTCATCGCCGCCGCGTCCCACATCACCGAATACGCCGTCATTCCGGCGCTCGCTTGACCGATTTCGTGCAGAAAATGATAAGAGTTGGTTGGTAAGACACTAATACCATGGACAGCGCCACGGCAACATTCAGCGACCTCAAATCTTCGCGCATGGGCACGCGGACGCGCAGGTCCGCCGCGGCGTGGACCTCCTCCGGCACACCGGCACTTTCGCGCCCCGCGAGCAGGATGTCGGACGGCTTGAACTCCGCCTCCGTATAGGGCATGGCCGCCTTCGTGCTCAACAAGACGATGCGCGCACCGTGTTCCAGCGCATTTTTCCTGAACTCCGCGAAAGTACCCCAGCGGGAAATATCCACAGCCTCGATATAATCGAGGGCCGCCCTCTTGAGCGCGCGCGACGACATGTCGAACCCTGCCGGCAGGATGATGTCGGCTGCGACGTTCAGGCAGGCGGCGAGCCTCAAGACCGTTCCTGTATTCTGCGGGATATCGGGTTGAAAGAGTGCCACGCGCATTGTTGCAAGTCCGACGAATGGCCTAGCGCCAATTTGCACCATAGACATAACATTCAAGAACTGCAATAAGACCCCGATTTCGCTCCCGTAATCTACCCTCAAAGGTTGGAAACGCTATGGCAACCACAATCGACGATAAAGAAGGCGGGATAAACCGCCGGGACTTCATCTACATTGGCACAGCTGCCTTCGCAGCTATTGGCGGCGCGGCTGCCCTCTGGCCTTTGGTTGACCAATGGAACCCGGATGCCTCCACTTTGTCGCTCGCCTCGATTGAAGTCGATCTGGCGCCCATCCAGACCGGCCAGGCCATCACGGTCCTCTGGCGCGGCAAACCGATCTTCATCCGGAACCGCACGCCCGATGAGGTCGAGCAGGCAAAGGCGGTCGACGTCAAGGATTTGAAGGATCCGGACGCCGAGGTCATTGGTGCGGCCAACCTGCCCGCCACGGACGCGAACCGCACCAAGTCCGGCAAAGAGAACTGGCTGGTCATGATCGGTATCTGCACGCATCTCGGCTGCATACCAAAGGGGCAGTCGGCCGGCGACGATAAGGGTCCCTATGGCGGCTGGTTCTGCCCGTGCCACGGCTCATCCTACGATACAGCAGGGCGTATTCGCCAGGGACCGGCGCCGCGCAATATGGATATCCCGCCCTACCGGTTCATCGAAGATACCAAGATCAAGATCGGTTAAGTCCCAGCCATTCGAGAGAGCCTTTCTATGTCAAATGTATTTGTCGCATCCATGACCCATGAACCTGGGGCATTCGAACACACTTACCAGCCGAAGACGGCGTTTACGCGCTGGCTCGATGCCAGGCTGCCGGTCACTGCTTTGCCGCCCACTTCATGGCGATGCCGACGCCGCGCAACATCAAGTATGTCTGGGCGTTCGGCGCGATCCTGGCCTACTTCCTCGTCGTGCAGCTCTATTCGGGCATCATCCTTGCAATGCACTACGCGCCGAACTCGGCGATCGCATTCGAATCCATCGAAAAGCTGATGCGCGACACCAGCTACGGCTGGCTGATGCGCTATACGCATATGGTCGGCGCCTCGCTGTTCTTCTTCGCGGCCTACATTCACATGTTCCGCGGCCTCTTATTTCGGCTCCTACAAGTCGCCGCGCGAGGTGCTGTGGATGATCGGTGTAGCGATCTTCCTCTGCATGATGGCGACGGCCTTCATGGGCTACTCGCTGGTCTGGGGCCAGATGAGCTTCTGGGCCGTGACCGTCATCACCAACCTGTTCTCGTCATTCGACTTAATCTATCCAGGCCTTGGGCACCGCCATCGTGGAGTGGATTTGGGGCGGGTTCTCGGTGGGCAATCCGACACTGAACCGGCTCTTCAGCTTGCACTACATGGTGCCCTTCGTATTGGTGGCGCTCGTCGCGCTGCATGTCTGGGCCTTGCACGTGGTGGGCAGCAACAATCCCACCGGCATCGAGGTCAAGGATGTGAAGAAGGAAACGCTGCCCTTCCATCCCTACTTCACCACGAAGGACATGTACGCCATCGCCTTGATCGCGATCCTGTTCGCCTATGTGGTCTTCTGGGTGCCGAACTATCTGGGCGACGTAGTGAACTACGAGGAGGCGAACCCGCTGAAAACGCCACCTCATATCGTGCCGGAATGGTACTTCCTGCCGTTCTATGCAATCCTGCGCGCCATTCCGTCGAAGCTCGGCGGCGTGATCGCGATGTTCGGCGCGATTGTGGTGCTGTTCTTAATTCCCTGGCTCGACACCTCGCGCATCCGCTCGACCCGCTACCGCCCGATTTACCGCTGGTTCTTCTGGTTCCTGGTCTTCGACTGCCTGGCTCTTGGCTATATCGGCGCCTTGCCGGCTGCGGGCAAGGCGATTTTCTGGGGCCGCGTCTTCACGGTCTACTACTTCATGCACTTCCTGGTGGTGATGCCCTTGGTGGGGCTGATCGAGACGCCAAGCCCGATGCCTGAATTGATTGAGGACGACATCAAGCACAAGGCGAAGTCCGCGCAAGTTCAACCCGTGCCTGCCGAGTAGGAGAGGGGATAATGACCACGTTCAAAACAACCCTGATGGGTTTGGCGGCAGGCCTGCTGCTGTCCATCGCTCCTGCTGCGGCGGCTGGGGAAGCCGCTGCCAGCCAAGAGCATTACCAAATTCCGCGCCTGAAATGGACCTGGGGCGGTATTTTCGGCTACTTCGACCAGCAGCAGCTCCGCCGCGGCTTCAAGGTCTACAAAGAGGTCTGTTCGAGCTGTCACAACATCGGGCTTTTGTCCTACCGCAATCTTGGCGAGCCAGGGGGCCCTGGCTTCTCGCCGGAAGAGGTAAAGGCGATTGCAGCCGAGGTGCAGGTTTTCGAGGGCTTCGACGAGCAGGGCAACATCGCCATGCGCGCCGGCCGCCCTTCGGATAACTTCGTGTGGAAGTTCAAGAACGCGAAGGAAGCCGCCGCGGCGTTCGGCGGCGCAGTCCCGCCAGACCTTTCGCTGATCACCCGCGCGCGCGGCATCGAACGCGAATTCACCTGGTATGAATATCCAATCCTTATGGCGAAGGACTTGGCGACGCAATACCAGGAGCAGGGAGCCGACTACGTTCACGCCCTGCTTAACGGCTACGTCGATCTGCCGGCCGGCAAGAAGATCGCGGACGGCCTCAACTACAACCGGGTTTTTCCCGGCAACCAGCTAGCCATGCCGCAGCCTCTGTTCGACGGGGCAGTGGACTATGGCGACGGGACGCCGAACACGCTCGACCAGGAGGCAAAGGACGTGACCGCGTTCCTGGCCTGGGCCGCTGAGCCGCATCTCGCCGAGCGCAAGAAGATGGGCGTCTGGGTCATCATCTATCTTGCCGTGCTTGCCGGCCTTCTTCTCGTCTCGAAGAAGGTCCTGTGGCGGAACATCGAGCATTAAGCTCGACTTTGCCGCAGAAAACTTCCGCTTAGTTAAGGCCGCCACTTTTGGCGGCCTTTTCTTTGGGCACAACCCCTCATCCTGCCGTTCTCCCAATGAGAGAGGGGACGCCGTTGCAACGGGCACGTACCGCCCCCTCTCCCATGGGGGCTGGGGTGAGGGGAGATTCCCTCAGTTCTTGACTCTCACAGCCCGTGGAAATTGCAGCGCCGTCATACTTCGCGCGCTTTGACGACGGTCAATGGAGCCGGCCGCATTCTGAACCATGCTGACTTGGCCCGCATTTCACAGCCGGAGGCTGGCCATGGACAAAACGCATCCTGCGAATCAGGACGCCCGCGTTGCCGGAAGCGAAGACATCCGGCGGCTTTTCCGCCACATCGACGACCACACCGTGGTGGCGATTTTGGCGCTGAAACCAACCATGGCTCAATTGGAGGAGGCGGTTGCGCGGGGCTCTGGCGCTGGCGACATGTTCGCTGAGCTTGGGCCGGAGCACGGCACCGTTGCGCGCATCCTTGAGCTGACCAAGGAGCTGGACGAGCTGGAAGACCCTCGCGAATAGCCTGGAAAGCGCGCGGCGATGCAGGATCTGCCCCTCTCCAAGGTCTATCGGCTCCTTGAGCCGGGTCCCGTGGTTTTTCTCACCACGGCGCAAAAAGGCCGGGCAAATGTCATGACCCTGTCGTGGCATATGATGGTGGAGTTTACGCCGCCACTCGTGGCTTGCGTTGTAAGCAGCGCCAATTACAGCTTTTCCGCCCTTCGAGCGAGCGGGGAATGCGTGATCGCGATCCCGGACGTGGAGCTGGCTTCAACCGTGGTGAAGGTTGGCAACTCCTCCGGGCGCGATACGGATAAGTTCGAGGCGTTCGGCCTGACTGCCGTGCGTGCCGCCCTCGTTTCGCCGCCGCTGATCGCCGAATGCTTCGCCAACCTCGAATGCCGCATCGCCGAAACGCGGCTCGTAAACAAATATAACCTATTCGTCCTTGAAGTTCTGAAGGCCTGGAAGGCCCCCTCGAAAAGAGCCCCGAAGACGATCCATCATCAGGGCTTCGGCCGGTTCGCGGTAGATGGTGAGATCATCGAACTTCCCTCGGAAAAGCCGTGATTTAATCAAGGTTTTCCGGCTTCCCCAACGCTTGGACTTCTCTTTCCGATTCCCCGTAGACCCGAGCAATGGCCAGCGGTGAGCTTTGCCCCCGCCGGCAGATTGGTTAGCAGTAGGCCGCAACCTGCCGTTAGGGTCATTTGACCGGAACACCGCATATTGGCGGAGCTGCGGCAGCGGCACAACGGCGGTAGCGCTTTCAGCTCAGAAGCTCATCCACAGCCACCTCGATCAAAATCGCGCCCCGAGTTTCATTCTCGCCAGCGCCGGTGAGAATGCTGTGGATCGCATCGGCAAAGGTGCTGGCATTTGTTGTTGCCCGCATAGGTTGCCGTTAGTGTCGTTTTCGCAATTGATCGATAAAGCCGCCGGTGGAGACTCATGCCCTTATTGCAGCGTAGCAATTTCCATATCGTGCTCATCAAGCCGGCCCATTACGACGACGATGGCTACCCGATACAGTGGTTCCGCTCGGCGATCCCTTCCAACACGCTCGCCTGTTTGAACGGCCTGGCGCTGGACGCTCAGAGCCGCCAGGTGCTGGGGCCGGACGTCGACATAAACATTCACACCTACGACGAAACCAACTGCAGGATGCGCCCGGACAAAATTGTGCAGACGGTCCTGAGCGGCGGCGGCAAGGCGCTGATCGGCTTGGTTGGCGTGCAGTCGAACCAGTTTCCCCGCGCCGTCGATATCGCGCGGCCATTCCTGGCGGCGGGGCTGCCCGTCTGCATCGGCGGTTTTCATGTCTCAGGCTGCGTCGCCATGCTGCCGGAGATGCCTAAGGAAATGCTCGAGGCCCAGGCGCTTGGCATTTCGTTTTTCGCCGGCGAGGCCGAAGGCGGGCGCTTCGACCAAGTCTTGCGCGATGCCTGGACCGGAACGCTCGACCCGCTTTACAATCACCTGAACCGCCTGCCCGCACTGGAAGGCGAGCCTCTCCCCATGCTCCCGCAAGAGCATTTGCGCCGCACATCCGGCGCGCTGTCGAGCATGGACCTCGGGCGCGGCTGCCCCTATCAGTGCTCGTTCTGCACCATTATCAACGTGCAGGGCCGCAAGAGCCGCTTCCGTTCGGCTGACGATCTTGAGAGAATTGTCCGCGAGAACTATGCCCAAGACATCCGCCGCTTTTTCATCACCGACGACAATTTTGCCCGCAACCGCCATTGGGAGCAGTTCTTCGACCGCTTGATTGGCTTGCGCGCCGGAGACTGCCCGAAGATCGGCTTCACGATCCAAGCCGATACCCAGTGCCACAAGATCCCTGGCTTTATCGAGAAAGCGGCCCAGGCCGGGGTTCGCCGGGTTTTTGTCGGGCTGGAAAACATCAATCCGGCCAATCTCATCGCAGCGAACAAACGCCAGAACAAGATCTCCGATTACCGGGAACTCCTGCAAAAATGGCGCACTCACGGCGCCATCACCTGTGCCGGCTGACATAATCGGCTTTCCGGGGGACAGCAAGGAATCGATCCTCCGGGATATTGAAATTATTAAGCGCGAATTGCCACTCGACATACTGGAATTGTTTTACCTCACCCCCTTGCCAGGCTCCGAGGACCACAGCCTGCTTCTGAGCCAAGGGGTGTGGATGGACCCGGATATCAATAAGTACGACCTCAGCCACCGCGTCACGCATCATCCCACGATGCCCGATTCGGAATGGGAGGATGCCTATCACGCTGCTTCGGAGGCGTTTTACACGCCCGAGCATATCCGCACCATCCTGCGCCGGGTGGCAGCCTGCCCGGGCGGCCGGCCCGGGACGACCCTGTCGACCCTTCTTTGGTTCAAGCTGGTCCATACCTATGAACGGGTGCATCCCCTCGAAGGCGGCGCCTTCCGGCTGAAGTTCCGCCGCGACCGCCGCAGCGGACTGCCGAGAGAGCACCCTTTGCAGTTCTATCCCCGCTATTGGATGGAGACCGCGTTGAAGGCCCGCCACTACTGGCGGGTGTATCGGCAATGCAAGGCCATTCTCAGGGAGGTTCTTAGCGCGCCGGATCGCTGGATCTACACCGACATTGCGATTGCCCCGCCAAAGGCTGGCGAATTCGAAGCATTGGATTTGTATCAGGCAACGGCAGGCGGGAACGCTGCCTTGGCGCGCAAGCACAGCCATGCAGACGATTCACTCGAAGCCGGCGACGCCCGAGGCAGCGGCAATGGAGCGCGAACCCGGAACCTGCCGGCGACTAATGTCACTACGTGTCGAGGAAGGCGGCGATGGCGGGGTTTTGGCGGAGCTGGTGCAGTTCGGTCTCGCTAGGGAGTTGCGGCTTGTCGCGCTGGGCGTTGACCATGCAGAGGAAGCCGAAGGGCTCGCCGGCGCTGGCGCGAAACTGGTGCCAGGTCATCGGCGGGATGGAAACGAGGTCAGGCGCCGCCACCTCGCGCACCTCGCCGCCGACGAGGCAGGTGCCGCGCCCGCGGAAGATCGTCACCGCGTGGACATGCTCATGCCGCTCCAGCGTCGAATGACCGCCCGCCTGCATCTCGAAATAGCGCAGTTCGCAGCCAAGCTCGGACCGCTGGAACAGAACCTGCCGCGGTGATAGCCTTGAACGGTGCGCTGCCCTCCTCCTTATAGGCCAGCAGCTCGACGCCGTCCCAGCGGAAGCCGCCTTCCGATAGCCGGATGTTCGAGCCATCAGCCATTGCCGGCTACTTCGAAGTGCCGGGCGACGCGAGCCTGGAACGCCACGGCCTCGGCTGTAAGCCGGTCACCGGCCGAAAGCAGGCTGCCGCCGATGAGCAGCATGGTCTCCGGGCCGTAGAAGTCCAGGATCTCGGACACGCGGTCGAGCTGCATGCCGCCGGCGGGGCAAGGCATGGTGCGCTTGAGCGGCTGCCGGAGCCGCCGTGCCTCGTCCGCGATGGCTTTGCAGGTCTCCGCGCTGTAGCTGAAGCGCCCGCCATGGTTGGGGAAGATGGTCGCGTCCGCGCCGAACATGCGGAACATCTTGCCGAGCAGCAAGGGCGGGGCGATACGCGCGGCGCCGCCCATGGCCGGATGCGCGAAGAACGCCATGCCAGGGAAGTCGCGCACCAGCCGGTTGAAGTTCGAAAGCCCGAGGATCATAGGCTCGGCCATTACCGCCTCGATGCCCTCCTCCATCGCGAGCCCGATCTGAGCGGCCGCCAAGTTCAGGTCGCCCGAGATGTTTGGCACATAGGAAGTAAGAAGGCCCGTGTCGTCGCTCGCATGGCAGACCGCGCCGGCGCAGGCCCGGACCCGCTCGGCGAAGCGGCTATAGTTCTGATCGGCAAGCCCGTGATCGTCCTTGATGAAGTCGATGCCGCCCGCGGCAAGCTTGCCCGCAAGCGCGCCCAGCTCCGCCGGCGCCAGCCCCTGCGGCTTGACCGCGGCGCAGGTGAGCGCGCGGTTTCCGGCCCCGCAAATTTTGCGCAAGCCAGAGATGCCATAGTTGGGGCCGCCGAAGTTTGCAGCCATCGCCTCCGGGAACTCGGCATCCCACAGAGTAACATCCTCTTGCAGGCTTGTATTGCCGAACAGCATGTTGAGAAGCTGACCCGCGTCGCAGCCCGCGCTGGCTGCGGCGAGCCCGATGCGCACCTCGAAAAGGCCCGGCCCAAGCTCGCGCACACCCTGCACTTCGCCTGCGATGTCGCGCAGCACGGCCTCGCTGAAAATCGCCTCCCGTGGCAGCTCGACGCTCTGCTCCAGTGCAATCGCCTGCGCGCGCGCCTCGATGGAGGCCGCATCGCTCCGCACCCTGTAAATCGCAACCATGCGCTCCATGCTTTTGTCCTTTCGCGCTACAAGGCTCTGGTTTCTCAAAAAATTGCAATTAGATGTATGGCATAAACGGAGAGCGGGATGAAGACCTCCTTCGAATACGATATTTTTATCAGTTACAGCCAGAAGGATCGCGCGGCGGCGGAGCGTCTGCAAGCGGCACTTGAAGCGCGTAGGCTGAAAGTATGGTGCGACAAGCGTTTGGCGGAAAACCCCGCGGCGGATTTCATCGCGCAGATCGATGGCGCCCATGCCCGCTCCAAGCGCGTGGTGGTGCTTTGGTCGCGCTCGTCGGTGGCCTCGCCTTGGGTGCGCGCGGAGTCTGAAATGGCGCTGATGGCGGAGAAGATCCTGCCGCTGGCGCTGGAGCCGCTCGCCGTGCTGGTGCCCCTGATCCCTTTGCCCTTCAACATCTTGCCCACGCTCGACGCCTCGGTCGCGATCCTGGACCTTGAGCCCATCCTGCGCGCGCTTGGCGCGGAGCAGGTTAAGGGCCAGCCCCAAGGCGTGCTCACCCTGGCCGATGCTCACGCGGACATTTCCAAGCTGCCCGATACGTACGCGCAGAAGCTTTGCGGCCGCGACCGCGAGATGGCCGGGCTGGTCCAGGCCTGGGACGGCGGCTGGACGCGCATCTTCGCTTTCGACGCGATGGGCGGGGCGGGCAAGACCGCGCTCGTCTATCACTTTGTGCGGGCGCTGAAAGCGTCGGGCTGGCGCGGCGCTCGCTCGGTGTTCGCCTGGAGTTTTTGCAGCCAGGGCTCGAACGAGGACCGGCAAACGAGCCCCGATGAATTCTTCAAAGCCGCGTTCGCGCAATTCAGCGGAGGCCGGCAGGCGCCGCCACGCGACCCGCATCGGAAGGGCGTGGACCTGGCGCGTCTCGTGCAGGCACAGCGCTCGCTCCTCGTCCTCGATGGGTTGGAGCCGCTGCAATATGCGGCGCATGGCGGGCCGCATTCCTCCGTGCAGTTTGGCGGCATCAAAGACCCGGGTATCAAGGCACTGCTCAAGGCGCTGGCGGATGACAACCCCGGCCTTTGTATTGTCACCACGCGAATTGAGCTGGCTGAGTTGAAAGGCGCGGAAGGCGTTACCTTCAAAAGGCTGGAGGAAATCCCGCTGATGGACGCCATCGCGCTCCTGCGCGATCTGGGCGTCGAGCCCGCCACACCGCCCGCGAGCCACAAGCTGCCACGCGCGCGCGAGTTCGCCGCGCTCGTCCCGCCTTACGAGCCACCCGCGGCATATGAGCTGAACGGCGAGCGGCCGCTGCCGGCCATGCCCCCGGCAGTGATCCGGGACCTTATCGAGGCGGTGCAGGAGCTGAAAGGCAACGCGCTGGCGCTGACGCTCGCCGGCCGCTACCTCGCGCAGCACATGAAGGGCGATATCCGCGCGATCCGCGAACTGCCCGGCCCGCCGTCCCCCGCCGCAGGCAAGGAGCGTGCGCCCTGCCGTGTCATGCGCGCCATCGAGATCGCGCTTGCCAACCGCATCGCCGCTGAAGGCGTCGTCGAAAGTCCCGCCAGCGATGCGGCCGGGCGGCAGCTCGCGCTGTTGTTTTTCCTGGGGCTTTTCGACCGGCCGGCGGAGCGCGCGCTCTTGCCGGTGGTGTTCAGCGAGGACGCCGGGAGCCTTGCCCCCTCCGCCAACGATGTCGAGGTGGCGAAGCTCGATCCCATCCCCATGCAGCGGCGCCTGCACACGCTTGACCAGGAACTGCTCGCCGGCGCCATGCCGGAATGGCGCAAGGAGCAGATCGAGCAACTCAGGCAGCCGCTGCAGGCCACGCAGCGCGCCGTGATCGAGGCGCGCCGCCGCGTGCTGGTGCGACGTCTGTTCGCCGGTATGCGCGCCATCGTGGGCAATGAGGATCAGATCGCGGATGCGCTAACGCAGCTCGCGGAGCAGGGCCTCGCCTCGCGCAACAGCCGTGGCAGCATCGATTGCCACCCGCTGGTGCGCGGCTATTTCGGTATGCGATTAAAGGAGCTGGACGCCGAAACCTTCCGCGCCGCCCACGGCCGCCTCTACGAACATTACCGCTACGCCGGGCTGCCTCCGGCCTTCCGCGACGCTGCCGCCTACAGCCTGCTTGCTTACAAAGCCGCCTTCCCCGATGGGAACATTCATGAAAGGGTTGAGGGAGTTGCAACCGGGCTGCTTATGCAGGAGAACTCGCCCAACTTACCGCCCGCTTTCTTCGCGGCGAGACGGGAGCAGTTGCAAAAAGCGGCGGCCCTGATCGGTGGGCCGGAGTGGGAACGCGCCCTGGTGCATTTTCTCCCTAAGACCGAAAAGGAGATGCCCCCCTTATTCGCTGCCGTGGCGCACGGATGTTTGGCGGAGCGGGAGCAAGAAGCCTGGAGCGAAGTCTACAGGCCTCGCATCGCACATGGTAATGAGGAGTTTGCTGCGAAAAAGCTCGGCCTTTTCAGCCAGGAGCTGGCAGCGCTGGCAAACTTCTTCGAAACGCCGTTTACAGTGCCCTCGCCCCGGCTCGCGCCGGGCTGCCACGCGCTGCTGCTGGGTAATGCCGGCTTCCGTTTGCATGCACTTGGGCGCTTGGAGGACGCCGCCGATTCCATACGCGCCGGGGCGCAATTGCAGGCGAAAATGGGCGATATGGAAAATGCCGCATCCGGCTTCGCTAATCTTAGCCAGCTGCTCGTCACCCTCGGCAGGCTTTCCGGTGGCGAGGGCGCGGTGGCGGCGAGCGAGGCAGCAGTCACTTTTGCTGACCGGTCCAAAAACGCTGGCGAGCGCATACATATGCGCGCCGCCCATGCCTGTGCGCTTCTGCACGGAGGTGGGCTTGCCCGTGCCGAGGCGCTATTCCGGGAGGCGGAAGCGCTGCTGAAGGAGCAAGTGTCCCACCGGCCCTGCCTCTATTCGCTGCAAGGCTACCTCTATTGCGATCTACTGTTTGCCCGCGGGCGCTCCACCGAAACCGCCACCCGCGCCGCATCCGCCATCGATGTCGCTAAACGAGGCAATTGGCTGCTCGACATTGGCCTCGACACCTTGAGCCAAGCGCGCGCGGCGTTGGCTGCGGTCCCGCCCACCATGCCCGCACCGCAAGATTGCGCTGCCCGTTCTGGGGAGGCCCTTGCCGTTCTGCACCGCGCCAATGCGGAGGAATTCGTCACGCGGGGCCTGCTTGCGCATGCCGAAGCCCTGTGGCGATGCCAGGATGGGAATGCGGCTGCGGTGCGGCTGCGTGAGGCTGAGGCCATCGCCAGGCGCGGTCCGATGCCGCTATTCCTGGCGGATGCGCATCTGCTGGCAGCGCGCATCCAGCTTGCGGAGGGCCGCAACGCGCGCGCCCGCACCTGCCGGGATCAGGCCGCAGCCCTGATCGAGCGGCACGGCTATGGGCGCGGCGCGGTGGAGCTTGCCGTGCTCAGCGCCGAAATCGCCTTCGCGGACAAGGCGGCCGGCTGCGCTGCCGCCCTTGCCGCCGCCATCGAGGCCGTCCGCGGCGAGCCCTATCGCGACGAGCGCACCGGCATCGCCATCGACGGCGGCTGGTGGGGCCTCTTGCCGCGCCTTGAAGTGCTGCTTCCCGTCATGGCACCGGAGTTGGCCGGCCTTCGCGCCGCCCGCGACGCCTACAACGCCGAGCGCGACGTCTATCTCGCGGCGCAGCACAGGCCGGCCGAGGAAGAAAGGGCGGCGCCCGCCATGCCGGCTGAGTTGGCCGGGCACATCCTCGCCGGCGGCGACGCGCGCGCCACGGTAGAGCAAGTGCCGACGCAAAAGGGCATCGGCGAGTTGGACAGCATGAAGCCCGAGGAGCAGCACGATGCCATCCGCGAGGCGGTGTACGCGGTGCTGGCCGAGACGCTGGCGCTGAAGGCGAAGACTGCGGCGCCCGATCCGCGCGAGGTACCCAGCACGGCGGTGAAGCGCGTGTTCGCCGATCCGGAGATGCAAGGGTTGATCCGCGATCACATGCGGCAGTACCGGCTCGAAGGTGCCGCGGCGGGGTTGCCGTTCGAAACCAAGCGTTTCATTGTGGGCAAATTGAAGGAGCATGGCTTCGTCAAGGTGGAGGAGCCGCCTCAGCCCAAGCGGGCACCGCCTCCGCCCCGTGCGCCGCACGCGAAAAAGCGCGGCTGGTGGCCTTTTGCGGGGGAGTGAGTGTTGCGGGGAAGCGGCCTGTCCTGAGCGAATAACCTCTCACCCTGTCCCTCTGGGAGAGGGAACGCCCGGACAACGGGCACGACGTAACTCCCTCTCCCATGGGGAGAGGGCTGGGGTGAGGGGATACGGCCTGTGCATTGGGCAGGCGCGCGAAATTCCCGCGTTAGTCGCAATCCGGGCCGTAAATTTCCGGCAGGATGCTCAGGTGCTCGCGGTACCAGGAGATATACGGCCGCTGGAAGTGCGCGCGGTTCTTGTACGGCTTAAGCAGCACGCGGCGCGGCTCGCCATTGGCGTCCCGCGCCCAGCCATAGCGCGACGGCGTGCGCCCTATCTCGTAGACCCCCGGCTCCTGCACATCGCGGCGGATATAGGTGCGGTGCATGCTGCGCGGCGGCGCGGCCGAAGCGCATTGCGCGGCGCTCTCGCCCGCAAGCGAGCAGTCCAGCACCAACATTCCCAGAATAGCCACGCCTAATGCTCCGGCCGAATTTTTCATGTCCGCTCCTCGCCACGCATTCAGCGCGGGAATCAAAGCTACCCTCTTGTGCATGTATAATGCCTGCGCGCCGCCCCGGCTATGCGCCGGCGTGCGAAATTCCACTCGCTATTGCGCAAACGTCACAGCTTTTCAGCGCGCGGCAAGCATGACGCGGCCTCCTCGCAGCCCATCCGATGCCGGGAGCGAAACAGAGCGAAGGCTACAAGCGCATTGCAGATCGCGAGTCCGGATACATGCCGCCATGAAAACATTGGAGATTTTCCTCGTGTTCCTGCGCTTGTGCCCGATCGGCTCCTGCGGGCCTGCCGCGCATCCCGGCTCTTTCCGCAGCGAGTTCGTGAGCCAACGCAAATGGCTGAGCCTGGAGGCCCATGCCGATATCGTGGCGCCGCCGTCGCGGGCCTTCTTGGGGGCGCGTTCTACAAACCGGTTTTGGACCTCGGCCGTGCTGTGCCCGCAGGATGCGGCGCTGGCGGTGGCAAGGCCTCCGGTTTTGCTCGTAGTCCTGCTTGCCCGCCTTGGCCGCACTACCCTAGGGTCAGGCGTCAAGGGCTTGTATCAGCAGATCGCGCGGTATGGCAAAAGCGTCCCGGCGTTGCACCTGGCCCGCGAGATAGCACCGGTGGTTCAGATTCCGCTGCAAGGCGATGAACCAGAAATCCGCGTTGGCGAGCGGCCGCGTCGTGCTACGTCTTGGATCCGGGCTTGGAATGAACTCCACGATTTTGGTGCCCGGCCTGCACCAGGAGGTGTGCGCGAAGGCCGCGCCGTGCGGCCCAACAACCGCTTCGGCGTTCAGGAATAGCGCGACCTGCTGGGCAATGGGCATGCCCGCCATAGTTACCTGCTGGAACCCGCGCGCTTCCAACTTCGGCAGAAGCTCATCTTCATTCAGGACGCGCCGGAGCCGCGCGTCGTTGCGGCTCACGTAAATCCGCTTTGGTGTCTCCTCAAGCGCTGCATCTGCGGCAATGAAGCGGCCCATATCCTCCAGCAGCGCCATCCCGAGCGGCGATTGCAGCCCCGCCGGGAGACCATACTCTCCTACCGCAGCCACGAGATGCGGAACGATAGCAGCCTCGTCCTCTGCCAGCGGTTCTATTGCTTCGATACCATACCGGGCCTTGAGAAAAGCAATCGTGCGGGCCTGGAGTTCGCTTTGGCGGGCGTTAACGATGAGCCCAAGATCCTTTTCAGCCAGGCCGCTTTCAAGAAACGTGACCAGCGGAAGAACGGAATCGTACAGCCAATGGAACACATGACTGCGGGCTGGGATCGGCGTCATGAGATTGAAGTACGGACGGTTGCCGGAAAACTTGCGCAGCATATGGGGGCGAGCACGCAGAGAACTCACCCAGTTATGCTGCGCGCGAACCGTCAAAAGCAGGCCATTCTTGATCATAGCACCGGCCCAGCCGGTCACTGCGGCATCGTCGACCGAATAGATGCGATGCGTGTGCTGAACTGGCCTCGGAAAGGACATACCAAGCTTTCTGAAAGGCTCGGGAAGCCCGTCATCAATAACCGCAGAGGGAAATGGAAGCACTTCCCGCGCAGCTTCGGCTATAGGCTGTGGTTCTGTTGGAAAAAGCCAGCGCCGTTGTAAAGCCGGGATGATTCGTGCGGCTTGGTCGGAAAGGATGTAGCGGATGCTTCGGGCGGTGAACTTCCCCCGGTGGATACGCCCTTTATAATACAGAAAAAACATTGTATGCCGCCGCCCGCTCCCTTAACCGCAGTTAGGTTGCCTAAGCGCCAGATGTCAAGCAAGGCTCGGTGACTTCATTGGAGACATAATGCCTGCGACCCATTTTCGCGGCAAACGTTAACTGTGGGGACAAATTGACGCCATGGGAGGGATGGGGGCGCGCCCCGGAATCGAACCGGCGCACACAGACTTATGGTTCACAATAGGGGCACATTTTAAATGGTTTAGCCCTCCCCCATGGCAGCAGCTTGCCTTCAAAGGAAAATGCCGTGCCATCGCACAACCGTGACCGTCGCGGATGAGCCCGCCCGGACTTAGTAGCCGCAATCGGGGATGAAACTTCGGCTCCCACGGTCACGCACCGCCAGCCTCGGCCGGGACGCCATCCAGAGCCACCTCGATCGACCGCGTGGACGGCAAATCGCGCATCGCCCCTCCGACGGCCACCGCGAGCTGGCGGCGGACGCCATCGAACGGAAACGGCACATCGTCCTCAAGAAACTCCGGGGCAGCAGGCGTGTAAAGCCCCGGCAGGACTGGGTCTTTCACCAGATCCTGAACCATAGGCAGTGCGTGCCCGCCTCCGGTCAGCATGATTTCGATAGGCGGCGTCAGACCGTTGCGCGAGCGGTTCTTTTCCGCGCAAGTCTTGGCAATCACCAGCGTCTTATGAAAGCGCTCGCGAAGCCGCTGCACAAACTCTTGAACTTTCCGGTCTTGAAGGAACTCTTCAAGCGATATCTCCACCAGCTCCTCGCCGACCTCCTCGCGCAGCACACCGTTCACAAACAGGCTTTCCTTGTTGCTCCGCGCCTGCGCGAGCAGTCTTCTCGAAACGCCGTGCGCGGCCGGGTGCGAGGACACGTAGCCCGCGCGGTCGAGGATCAGCCGGAGAAGCTGCATGTCGAGATAGTCGCCGGCTTGCTTGAGGATTTGCGAGCTGCCCTTCACCTCGGCGATGGTTTTCGTGCCGCGGATCGGCGTCATGAAGGAGCCGAAGTCCGAGGTGCCGCCACCGATGTCGGCCACGACCACGATGCGGCGGCCGCGCTTTCTGGTCGAGTTGGCTGCAACCGCCGTCGCTTCGAGAACCGAGGCGCTGCCGTACCGGGTGAGGAACATGCCGCCGCACGGCTGGGCAGGTTTCTGCGCCTTTTCCAGGGCCTTGAGCGCTGCCGCGTGCGGCAGGCCCCCAGCTTTTGAAATCAACCCGCCCAGCTCGTCAACGAGGCCGAAGCCCGCGACGACAAGGTCTTGCAGGCGCTTCTCCCCCTCTTTGCCGCGCTTCTTGTCCCATGCTGGACGCGCAAGCCGAAGCGGCACCGGCCAAGGCAGTTCCCGTGCGGCCGCGTGGGCGCCTGCGCGTTCGAGCAGATGCGCGATAAACAGCCTCAGCAGCTTCCTGGGCGTAAACTTGCCGGTGGGGTCGATTTCCTTGCGCAGATAGGCGTCGTAAAGGTCGAAATCGTCGGTGCTCAAATATTGCTTGGGCGAGCTGAAGGCCTCGCGGGCGCTGCCATGCGACCGGATCGCCTCCCGCTGCGCCTCCTCGCCGAATAGGATCGCTTTTTCCGTTACGAACAGCACCGAGGGCAGCAGCCACTCATTGGCCGCAGTATAGTCTGGCCCGGCCGCGACCGGCAGCGCCTGCACGTCGCTCTTGGTGAGTTCGTCGCGGTCCATCGCCCGGACCATGGCGAATTTCGAGAACGCCGTTCCGAAGTCGACGCACCCAATCCACCCGGTATCGCGATCACAGTTCACCAATCCCATGGGTACGCTCATGAATGAATTGCCTTGGCTATGCCTGGTTGGATGACGATTTTTGCCTTGCCCTGCCCGCGTGTTACTGGAGATTTCCGGATTCGTACCAGCGCGCCAAGCTTTATGTCTTCATCGCTATAAAAAAATACCGGATCGAAGGACGCTTCCGAGCCTGCCGTGCCGTCGAGGTCGAGCGCCCGCTTTCTTGCGGCGAGCTTCACGTGCTGGAAAACCAGATTGGCGGCCAGCTCGGCGCGTTTGATTTCCTTTTCCAGCGCTCCCTTCGCGCCTTCTCTCAAACGCAACAGTTCGGCCGAAAAGACGGAAATGTCCTGTAGGGCACGGGCAAGTACCTCGTCAACCTCGACCCATTCGGGGCGACGGATACCGGTATCGGGTCCAGCAGGTGCTCCGGAGGAGGAAAGTACCGGAGCATTTTGGGCAAGCGCTTCCTCAAGTGGCACGTCAAGGCGCTTCGTCAGCTGGGCGATCACGCCAAGTGCCGCATGAAGCGGCCCGAGCCCCTTGGAGCCGTTCGGTCTTGGCGCATGCAGATCAGCGTCCAGCCAAGCCCAGCCCTTCTTTGTGAGCGCCAGGGTGAGCGGCCCCTCGCTGACCTCGATGAGGCCCATCTCCAGCAGTTTGAGCCGGTGGCGTCTCTCGATCTTGAGGCCATGCACGTCCTTGAAATCGGCCTGCTTCAAAGGCCCGCTCTGCGCCATCAGGATGAAGAGAATGCCCCGCTCAACAGGTGTTAAGGCTATGTCATCCATAAATGGCGCAACCTGCGATCGACAATTTTTGCTTTCTTAGCGAAAAGGCCCCGGAGGCGCAACTGCGCCAGCCTCATGCCGGGATACTTCGCCAAGGCCTGCTTGTCCTTATGCAGCTCGCGATACTGCGCCACGGCTGTATTTTTGCAATAACGTACCGGGGCAGGTCTAAACCTTGAATTTCGGCGCCACGGGATATCCGTTTTCCATCTCAACCTTGATTGCGAAATCGTAGCGGCCGATCTCCAGCGCGAAGGGAACGCCTGGCGGGGTCCGCTCGCGTTCACTATGCCGGTGACGCCTACCCTGCTGGAAAGCCGCTTTAACGCCAACTTAACTCTCCTCGCTCCTCTGGGGGACCTTGGAAGCGGTCCCGAAAAGCGGCTTTTCGATCTTGAAGTAATTTAGCAGAAAAACCTTGAGGGAGCGTTAAGCGCGGCGTCTTGGCTATCTTATTGATGTAGCGTTGATAAAATGCGGCATGGCGTCGCGGCGGACGGCGCGCCGGCGCAGGCGTTGGTTAATGTCAAATATTCGATCATATTTAACGGGATTTTCGGAACGTAGAAATCAAGCAGAAATGAGAAGAAATTCGCAGAAATGCAGGGGAAAAATACGCACCGGCGCGGCGTTTACCATACCGGTATTTACCATGATGCCGCCTACATGAAGTGCACGATTTGTTGTGTGCCGTAGCGGCACGATCCAGGAGGTTTCAGAATGAGAAGCTGACTGAGCGTGCAGAAGCTGCGTGAGAGATGAAGGCAGGTCCTTCGAAGCCAGCTTCCAAGAGCGGGCTTCAAACCACTCCAAGCTGCTGCGGTCAAAAGCCGTGGTGGTGAGCGTTGGAGTCAAAGCCGGGAGCGGTAGCTCCGGGCAGGTACGGTCCGGGGAGACGAGCGAAAGCAAACCCTTCGATGACGCGCCGATAGTGTGAAGTGCTGCCAGAACCGGGGGGCGAACGAACTTTCCGGGATAAGTGCGCCGGGGACTTGGTTACTGGGCGTGCGGCAGCCGGCGTATAGGGGGCGTGAACCCGGTCCAGGCTCTTGTGCGGAACTACGGGAACCAGGGCTCGGATGCCAAGGGAGAAGTTCAAATGGTGAAAGCCACGAGGCGAGCGTACCGATGCTGAGACCTGGGGCGGACCAGCCCGTACGAGCGATGAAGGCCGGTAATGCGGTCGGAGCAAAGGGGCTGGGTCAAGCGGCTGCATTTTGCGTCCAACTGGAAACAGGAGGAGGCGTATGAGTGCGGCAAGACCATTCGATATCCCAAAGAAACTGGTTGCTGCGGCCTTCCGTGCTGTCAAGCACAACGCGGGGGGTGCCGGAATCGATAAGGAGACGATCAGGCAATTCGAATCGAAGCGTAAGGACAATCTTTACAAGATCTGAAATCGCATGTCGTCCGGGACTTACTTTCCGCCGCCGGTCAAGGCGGTTGCCATTCCGAAGAAGAGTGGCGGGGAAAGAGTGCTTGGCGTGCCCACGGTTTCAGACCGGGTAGCTCAGATGGTGGTCAAGATGGTGCTTGAGCCAATTCTGGAGCCTATCTTTCTTCCGGATTCCTATGGCTACCGGCCGGAGAAATCCGCGCTGGACGCCGTAGGCGTAACGCGCAAGCGTTGCTGGAAGTATGACTGGGTTCTGGAGTTCGACATCAGGGCTCTGTTCGACAACATCGAGCATGGGCTGCTGCTGAAGGCACTGGATAAGCACACGGATTGCAAATGGGTGAGGCTCTATATTAAGCGGTGGCTAACGGCTCCCTTGCAGCTTGCGGATGGAACCCTTGTGCAACGCACGCGGGGAACGCCGCAGGGCGGGGTCGTCAGCCCGTTGCTGGCCAATCTCTTCTTGCACTATACATTCGACGTCTGGATGACGCGAACCTATCCCAATGCTCCATGGTGCCGGTATGCGGATGACGGGCTCGTGCATTGCGAGAGCATGAAGGAGGCGCAAGCGATTAGGGCTGCGCTGGAAGTGCGGTTCGCGGCGTGCGGCCTTACGATGCATCCAGCAAAGACCAAGATTGTCTACTGCAAAGATGCGAACCGGGCCGGGACACACGATCATACCAAGTTTATCTTCCTTGGCTATGAGTTCCGGCAGCGCTACGTGAAGAACAGCCAGGCAGGTAAACTGTTTGCAAGCTTCACGGCGGCGGTCAGCCGGGCGGCTCTTACGGCGATGCGCCAGAAGGCGCGCCGCTTGAACTACCGGAATCGAACGGATCTCAGCCTTCAGGATATTGCCTTGAAGCTCAATCCACTCCTGCGTGGATGGATTGGGTATTATGGGCGGTTCCAGCCTTCGGCTTTGTATCCGCTATACAGGCATATCGACAAGTTGCTGATTGCCTGGGCGAAGAGGAAGTACAAGCGGTTCCGGGGAAGCTGGAGGCAGGCGAGGCTCTTCATGGAGGAAGTCTCCCGGAAATGCCCGAAGCTCTTCGCACACTGGAAACTTAGGACGGCGGGTGTGTCTGCTTGATGGGAGCGGTGTGAGCTGAGAGGTTCACGCACCGTTCTGCGAGAGGCTGCGGGTGAAATCCCCGCGGCCTACTCTCCAACACGTAGGAAGGCGGCAGATATGCTTGCAACGCGGGCCATGGGACCGGCGCGATGCGGCGTTCACCCGTCACCTCCAATAATGAGTCAAATACAGAAGCCAATCACCATCAGGCGGCGGATAGCGCCTGAGATAAGCGTCCTTTTCTTCCGGAGTCAGATGTTGCCAGAACGGAAGCCAGATATTGAGCAGCCACCCCTCGCTGCCGCCTTGCCGCCATCCTCCCCAGAAAGGGGCAGTGCCTGGATACTCGAACCAGGGCGGCTTCGGATCAGGAACATGATTATACATGGGCTCTCCAAATCCGGAGAGATATGATCGACCATCTAATCGCCACTGGAATAATCTCTGCTTGTGGAGTTGATCATGGCTTGAACGGGGGCATGGTCAATATAGGTGCGAGTCGTGTCTGGTGCCCTCGTCATGCGAACTCACTGACCGTGGAGGTTGCTACAAATGATCGGCATAATCGTCGCAATGTTGAGCGTGCTGCTGCCAATAGTGCATTTGACGCTCAGCAGAATTCCAAGAAGCCGCGCCCGCGTCATACGCCTCCTGCTGCTCTACGCCCTCGTGCTGGACGCCGGTGTTGTTGGCTTGGTCTTCGGATTCATTCCCCATGTCTTCTTCGCAGACCAGACGGCGCGAATGATCGGCTGGCCCCCCGGAAGTCCGTTTCAATTTGAGGTCGGTATCCATGACGGGGCTTGGGGCCTTCTTGGCTTCCTCTGCCTATGGATTGGCGGCTCATTCTGGACTGCGACCGGGCTTGGATGGTCAGTTTTTATGCTCGGGGCTACCTATGGCCACATCGAACAGACACTGCGGGCGGGAGATTTTGCGCCATACAATTTACTGACAATCTTTTCCGACTGCTTCATAGCGATCTGGCTGCTCGTGCTTCTGTATCTCCACCATCGCTGGGGTGGAAGACAGGATTGAGCCAGAGGCGATGCGCCGTCCTTTGCTTTAAGATTGTATGTGGCTGGTCCTCCAGGGCCTGACCTGTTCAACGGGGGTGCGCTGCAGGTAGCGTGGCAAAGATTGACCGCGGTGAATTTTGGCCCGGTGCCGAGATCAAGGTGACAAGTGAGTCGATGCGGGTGGCTTCGGATTTAGCGGAAGTTTTCGCTTCAGCAAGACCTCCTGCCAGAGACGTGATCTTCGTCGGCGGGATGGTCTGCTCCCTGCCTTTACCGCCGGAAGATCAGCGACGCGGGATCGGTGCGCTTCTCCCAGTGCATTTGCACAAGCTCGGGCGTATCGCGCACCTGCGCAGGGTAGCCGATGCAGAAATAGCCGATGAACCGCCAATTCTCCGGCACACCGAGATCGCGGTTGAGCGGCTCGGGATCGAGGATGGACACCCAGCCCATGCCGATGCCTTCGGCCCGCGCGGCAAGCCACAGCGTGTAGATCGCGGCGACGGCGGAATAGCACACGGTTTCGGGCATGGTGCGCCGGCCGAGCCCCGCGCCCTGCTCCGGGTTTTCCTCGGCGAAGACCGCGAGTTGCACCGGCGCGTCGTCGAAGGCCGGCAAGTTTGAGCTGCGCGTAGATTTTGGCGCGCTCGCCGTCATATTGGGCGAAGGCTTCGGCGTTGGCGGCCAGGAAGTTCTCGCGCACGGCTTTACGCCGGTCTGGATCGTCCACCAGCACGAAGCGCCACGGCTCCGAAAGCCCCACCGACGGTGCGAGGCAGGCGAGCCCCAGCAGCCGCTGGATGCAGCCTTCGGGCAGCGGCCGGGTCTCGAAATGGCGGACATCGCGCCGCCAAGCCAGAAGATCGGCGAATTTCGCCCGGAACGCATCGTCGAAATCTGGAGCTGTGGTGGTCATGCCGTTCCCTATCCGTCATCCCGGAAGGGTGCAAAGCACCCTGTCCAGGATCGTAGCAGACGCCGGCATTTGTGGCGATTCCGGATAATGCCCAGGGCATTTTCAGCATAACGGTTGCGGGCAGGCCGCGCCTTCGCATCTGCGAAACGCACTGGTAACTGGCGCGGGCATCGCTTATAAGAGCGCGGAACAAAGCACGAAGCGCGCAGCCGCGCTTGGGGGGGGGTTACTGTGAGTACGTCATCGCGCTGGGCGCCCGATAGCTGGAGGCAAAAACCGATCGTGCAGATGCCAACCTATCCGGACGAGGCAGCTCTGCGGGTGGTCGAGAAGGAGCTGGCAAGCTTCCCGCCGCTGGTTTTTGCAGGAGAGGCGCGCGCGCTGCGGAAAGCCTTGGGCGAGGTGGCAGCGGGCCGCGCTTTCATGCTGCAGGGCGGCGATTGCGCGGAGACCTTCGCCGAACATGGCGCCGACCCGATCCGCGATTTCTTCCGCGTGTTCTTGCAGATGGCGGTGGTGCTGACCTTCGCGGCGAGCCGCCCGGTGGTCAAGATCGGCCGCATCGCGGGCCAGTTCGCCAAGCCGCGCTCGGCGGATATGGAAACGCTAGACGGCGTTTCGCTGCCGAGCTACCGCGGCGACATCATCAACGATATCGCATTCACCGCGGCGGCGCGCACGCCCGATCCGCACCGCATGCGCAAGGCCTACCGGCAGTCGGCGGCGACGCTCAATTTACTGAGGGCGTTCGCGCAAGGCGGCTATGCGGACCTGGAGCGCGTACACCAGTGGACGCTCGGTTTCGTCTCCGGCAGCCCGGCCAGGCGCCCGCTACGAGGAGCTGGCGAACCGCATCTCCGAGACGCTGAACTTCATACGGGCCTGCGGCATCACCTCCGACAATTCGGAGCGGCTCAGAACGACCGACTTCTATACGAGCCACGAGGCGCTGCTGCTGCCTTACGAGGAGGCGTTCACGCGCGTCGAATTCGACGAGCGGCAATTACTATGCCACCTCCGGCCATTTCCTCTGGATCGGCGACCGCACGCGCCAGCCGGATCACGCCCATGTCGAGTTCATGCGCGGCATCAAGAACCCCATCGGCATGAAGTGCGGGCCGAGCCTCGATCCCGAGGAACTGATCGGGCTCATCGACATCCTGAACCCGGCGAACGAGCCCGGCCGGCTGACGCTGATCGCACGCTATGGTGCGGACAAGGTCGGGGAATACCTGCCCGCGCTCATCCGCGCGGTGCAACGCGAGGGCAAGTCCGTGATCTGGTCCTGCGATCCGATGCACGGCAACACGGTCAAGGCTGGGAGCGGCTACAAGACCCGGCCGTTCAACGACATCATGCGCGAGGTCGGCAACTTCTTCGACATCTGCCAGGCCGAGGGCGCGTATCCCGGCGGCATCCACATCGAGATGACGGGCAAGAACGTGACCGAGTGCACGGGCGGCGCGCAGTCGATCTCGGACACGGACCTGTCGAACCGCTACCACACCTTCTGCGACCCGCGGCTCAACGCCGACCAAGCGCTGGAGATGGCGTTCCTGGTGGCCGAGCGGTTGCGGCGCGACCGGGTGCAGGCGGAACCGCAGGCCGCGCCGGGGATTTAGGCGTTACATAGCGTTACGGGGTTGCCTATTTTTTCGCTGGCCCCCGGTGCATGATCCCGTCATCCTGGGGGCCTTCGACAATCAGAAGGCCAACAAGGCCGCGTTCTAGCCGGGTGATGGCATGATCCACGATGGTGTATTTTCCAGCCCGGGCGATCTTGAAATCCACAACGGTGGCGCCGCCCGGCGGAACGGACACAGTTTGCACGCCTGTCAGCGGCGGCGAGCCGAGGCTTGCGCCTTCGTAAACATGGTCGAAGATTTCGCCGATCACGTGAAATGAAGACGTAAAGTTCGGGCCGCCCACACCAAAGAAAATGCGCACGGTTTCGCCGGGGCTGGCGCGAAGCGGATGAGCCCTGGCAAGCGCTCCGGCGGAGCCGTTGAAGAGAAAATATTCGGGCCGTTCGGAGATAAGCTTCTCATAATCCATCTCCTGGCTGCCTTGGACGCCGAAGGGCTGAACGGTATAGAGTTCTCCTTGCATGATGTAGAATTCGCGGTCCACCTGGGGCAGGCCGCCCTCCGGCTCGACAAGGATCATGCCGTACATGCCGTTGGTGATGTGCTGCGGAATGCTGGGCGTCGCACAATGGTAGACGAAGAGTCCAGGTACCAGGGCCTTGAAGGTAAAGACGCTCTCCGCTCCCGGATCCGTCTGGCTGAACGCCGCTCCGCCGCCCGGCCCTGTCGCCGCGTGGAAATCCACCGAATGGACCATCACGCTGCTGGCCCGGTTCTTGAGGTGCACCTCGACGATGTCGCCAACCCGCACCCGGATGAAGGGACCGGGAACTTTGCCATTGAAGGTCCAGTAATTGTAGGTGGTCTTTTCGTCGAGCTGTCCTGCCAGTTCGACGGTTTCGAGGTCCACGCGTACCACCTCTGCCGGGCGCATGGAAATCGGAGGCGGCAAATCGGTGGGATCGCGAACGATATCGGCAGCGCTTATCGTTGCAGGCGCCCTCGGTCCCGGCATCACCTGAATGCGTCCTTCCATACCAGCCTGGCGATGACCGGGAACGGAGCAATAATAGACGAACTCTCCGGTCTTGTTCGCCATGAAGGAAAGGCTGCTGCTTGCGTTCTTGCCTACAACCCTATTGGACCTCACACCGTACTGATCGATTACAATATCGTGCTCCGCCCCTTCCCCATTCACGAGGTTGATCTGAACGGTCTCGCCTTCATGCACCTTGATCATGGGATTGACTTGGCCATCAATGCCGCCACCCGCGCCAAGGAAAACCATACGGCCTTCTGCGACGCCGGTGCGCAGCGTGAAAATCCGCGGTGCATGCATGTCCCCATTGTCAGGCGCGGCAGGCGCAGCTCCATGGTCATGCTGCTGCGCGAACGCAACAGCAGAAACCCAAAAAGCGAAGGCGCTCAGAATGAACGTGGGGAGTTTCTTCACTTGCAAAGTCTGCCTCTTGCGCTGTGAGCAACGCGTTTCAGGATTCGCGCTACCCTGTTTGAAAGCAGAGTCCGCCGGTAAACGCGGCTTCCGCGAGTTTTGTTCCTGGTGGTTGTCCAGTGCGCGGATCGCTTGCGATCAAAGCCGCCAGACGCCGCAATATTGAAGCCATTGAAGCCCGGAAGGCTTATATGGCCAAGCCGCCGCACCTACTTGGCGTGGATGGCGAGCAGTTTTTGCCGGCTCAAGTGCAGACATCGGTTTTCAGAGGAGGTTGCATGGTTCAGGCGGATCGGAAGACGCGGTGGCTCGTACTTCTATCGATTGCGGCAGCAGGCCTGCAGCTTGCCGCCGCACCGCAAGCCTTCGCCTGGACGGACGCCGGTCACAAGATCGTATGCCAGCTCGCCTATCTGGAGCTGACGCCCGCAGCCAAAGCCAAGGTGGACGCGCTGATCGCGCTCGATCCGAAATTCCACACCTTCGCCGCCGCCTGTACATGGGCGGACATTTCCCCGGCGGTGCGGCCCACGGAGCACTTCCTCAACGTGCCCCGCGATGCACGCAAGGTCGATCCGGAGAACCTCTGCCCCACGGCTGACCGCTGCGTGGCCTCCGCGATCCTGAACGACGCGCGCGAGCTTACCCAGGCGAAGGATGCCGGCGAGAGGCTGCGCCTGCTCAAAAGCCTCGGCCATTGGGTGGCCGACATCCATCAGCCGATGCACGTCTCCTTCGCTGACGACAAGGGCGCCAATTCGATCGACGCCACGGGCCTTTGCGCGGGCAGCCTGCACCTCGCCTGGGATATGTGCATTATCGAGAAGAAGATTGGCACCGATGAGACAGCCGTCGCGGCGGCTCTTGAGCGCGGCGTCACGGACGCGGACCGCAAAGCCTGGGCGCCCGCGAGCCTCGACGCCACCGCCGTTGCAGCCTGGACGAACGAGTCGCTCGCCATCGCGGAGAGCCCCGCCGTCCAATATTGCGTCCCGCACGGCGATGCCTGCTGGTACTCGGCGGACGCGCGGCAGTTTTCCGGGCCGAAGCGCCAGGTGGAAATCACCAGCCGCTACCTGGACGAAGAGGCCCCCATCGTGCGCGAACGGCTCACGCGCGCGGGCGTCCGCCTCGGCGCGATATTAAACAGTGTATTCTCGCACTAAAGGCCATCAAACAGCCATTTCCGCGGAGGATGCAAGCCGTGGGGAATTTAATGTAAAACCGGCACTTTTTTGCGGGGCAATTCGGCGATGGGCTCCCAGAATGACAATTCCGGCGCGATCCGCGTTTTCATCTCCTACTCCCAGCAGGACATGGAGATTGCGGACCGGCTGGCGGAAGCGCTCGGCGGCGAAGGCTTTCAGGTAGCCATCGACCGGCGCGACCTGCCTTACGGCGAGGAATGGCTCAAGGAGCTGGCCGAACTCATAGCGGACGCGGACACGGTGGTTGCGCTGGTAAGCCCAGCCTTCCTTGCCTCCAAGGTCTGCAATTGGGAGTTGAGCCAGACCAAAGCCACGAACAAGCGGCTTGTGCCGGTGGTGATCGAGCCGGCCGGAATCGCGGACCTGCCCGAAGCCCTCGGCAAAATCCATCTTCTGCCTGCGACAGGCGCCTTCAATTTCGAGCTCCACCTCAAGCTGCTGGTCAACGCGCTGAACACCAACCGGCAATGGATCAAGGAGCACACGAGGCTCGCCAGCCAGGCGCGGCAATGGATCGCGCGAGGGCGGGCACCGGCGCTGCTCCTGCGCGGTAGCGCGCTCGGCGACGCCGAGGACTGGAAAGACCGCCAGCCCAGGATCGCCCCTCCGCCAACCGGCGAAACCTTGGAGCTGATGCTGGCAAGCCGGCGCGCGGCGGCGGAGCGCCAGAGATCCATCGTTACCGGTTCCCTGTTTGCCGCCGTCTTCGCCTTCGGGCTGGCCAGCTTTGCCGTATTCCAATGGCACCGGGCCGAAACAAGCTACAACGCCGCCCGCACCAACCTGGATACGCTGATCAAGGATCTTGCCGCCGAAATGCAGAAGGCGGAAGGAATGCCGGTCACGGCCGTGCAGCGGATACTCAAGAATGGCGAGGCGCTCGCGGCCAATTTGAAGCGGGCAGCCGGCGGTGACGTGCGGCTTGAGGCGAGCCGCGCCGCGATGTTTTACGAGTTCGGCAAGACCTATCAGAAAATCGGCCGCCGCGAGGAAGCGATCAAGGCCTCGGCCGAGAGCCTTGCCATCCGGCGGCGGCTGGTGGCAACCCATCCGCAGGACCAGGAACTGGCGGCGGGGCTAGCCGCAAGTCTCGATCTGGCCGGCGATCTTGAGCGCGAGCAGGCACGCTATGCCGAGGCGCGCGCGCTCTACACCGAGTCGGTTGGCATCGGCCTCACGCTAAATGCGAAAAATCCGGGCAACCCGGACTACGCGGCGAGCCTGTCGAAAACTCTCATCCGGCTCGGCGACCTCGACTACCTCGGCAAGAATTTCTTCGAGGCCAAGGGCCGCTACCGCGACGCATTTGAGAAGATCAGAGGCGTGTTGCGCGCCAGCACCGGCGAACCGCCGCCTGAGTTGCAGCGCGAGCTGACCTGGAATTACAACAAGATCGGCGACGTATACGCCAGCCTCAATGCCTATCCGGAGGCGGACACCGCCTATAGCAACGGGCTTTGCATCCGCGAATATCTTTTCTCCAAGGACCGCACCGGCACCAAGCTGCAGCACGGCATTTCGTGGAGCTTCAGCAAGATCGCGGGTGCTAAAATGCAGACGGGCGACATCGCCGGCGCGCTGGACGCAGCGTTCGCCTCGCTTTCGATCCGCCGCAAGCTTGCCGCCAGCGATCCCAAGAACCCGATCTGGCGCCGCGACGTGGCGGCCGCCCTGCATCAGATCGCGGAGATCAAGGCCAAGGCGGGGGATTTCGCGGGCGCGCGCATGTTCTTTCTAGCGGCGGCGGAGGCGCGCCTGGCGTTGAAGAAGGAAGCGCCGGGCGATGCCGGCTATGCGGCAGCCTTTGAGGCCAGCATGGCGGGCGCGAAGGAAGCGTTGACGAAAAGCCTCGAAACCAAGGCGGGGTCCGAGGAGCGGAACTACCGCGAAGCCGTGGCCGAGGAGGAAGCGCACGCCACCGCAAAGGCCGGCGGTCAGACGCGCGATCCATCCGTTTGCTGGAGCGCGATCCTAACCCGCCTGCGGACCAGCGCGGCGAACAGCATGCAAGGCACCGCCAAATAGACAATTTTCTGCGAAAATAGGTGCACCGCCCTTGCCGCCCTTGCGGCGGCGGGCATAGCGAAGCCGGCGGCAATCCAGGACTGAGCCCCCGCCGCCGATATGGCTCGCCACGGCGGCCGGAGGCAGCCTTGCGATGACGATGAACGGCATCTCTCAAATCTGTCCAAGCGTCGAGACGCAGGTGGATTCAGGTTTGGCAGCTTCCTCCTGCAAGGCAGGCGAACCGCAACTCCGCGCGCAGGCCACCGAGCGCGCTCTTGCCGATGGAAAGGGTTCCGCCGTGTAAATGCGCGAGGTCGGCCACGATGCCGAGGCCCACGCCAGTTCCCAGCGCATCCTCATCGAGGCGCACTCCTCGCGTCAAAACCTCTTCCACACGCTCAGGCGGAATGCCTGGGCCGTCATCCTCCACAGTGAACTCTGTGCCGGCCCCGTTCTTGCGCGCGATAATCTTCACCTGGCTCCGAGCCCATTTGCGCGCGTTGTCCACGAGATTGCCCGCCAGTTCCTCCAGGTCGCGGCGGTCGATGGCGCATTCGAGGCCCTCGGGCGAGACATCCACCTCCCAGGCGAGATCGCTTCCGCCGGGCAGCCGCTTCATCACCCCTGCGAGCCGCGTCAGCACAGGCGCGATAGCGGTACGCGCCGCCCCGGTCTGTCTCGGCCCCACGGCTCGCGCTGCGGCGAGCGTGCGCATGACGTGCGCGTTCATGGAGCCGATCTCGCGGTCCATGCTATCCGCGGTGCCGGTGTCTCCGCGCTCGCGCAAGGCGCGCGCGTCGGTAGATAGCACCGCCAGCGGCGTTTTCAGGCCGTGCGCCAGCTTGGCGGAGTTGGCGCGCGTGCGCTCGATGGTTTGCGTTTGGGACTCAAGAAGCCGGTTGAGATCGGCGGCGAGCCCCTCCAGCTCCACCGGAAAGCGGCCGGTCAGCTTCTCGCCCTTCCCGGCCCTGAGCGCTTCGAGCTGGCGCCTGAGACCGGCAAGCGGGGCGAGCCCCATATTCACCTGCGCCCAGGACGCCAGCACCAGCAGGCCGCCCAGAACGGCCAGCGACAGAGCGACGGTCTTGGCGAAGGCGTGCCATGCCTCGTTGACCACGCATTGCTCGCCCGCCACGGCGATGGTGAACGTGCGTCCGCCGTCCGGCCCCTGCATCGCCACCTTGCGTTCGACGACGATCAGCCACTTGTTCTTCGGCCCGCGCAGCTCGCGCACCTGCCGGGCGTCCGGGCCGGTACCGGTGGCGGCCAACGGGATCGACTCGTCCCATAGCGAGCGCGAGCGGGCGGCGATCTTTCCGTTCTCCGAAACCTGCCAGTAAAGCCCGGAGAGCGGCCGTTGAAACAGCGGATCGGAAAGCTCGCCGGAAAGCGACGCCTTGCCTTCGGGCTCCGGGACGAGCTGTGCCGCGAGCTGAAGCAGGTGGTCGTCCAGTTCCTTGACGAAGCGCCCGCGCACATGGTTGTCGAATGCCATCACGATGACAACCCCCGCGATCGCAAGCGCGGTACCGGCGCCGATGATGGCCATCGCAAGCAGGCGCAGGCGCAGCGAGTTCATGGCGTTGGCTCGCTCAACTCGCCGGCGTAGTAGCCGAAACCGCGCCGCGTCTTGATGAATTCCGGGCCGAGCTTCCGCCTGAGCCGCGCCACCGTCACCTCGATGGCATTGCTGTCGCGCTCGGAATATTGCGTGTAAATGTGCTCCGTCAGCTCGGTCTGCGGCACGGCACGGCCCTCGTGGTGCATGAGATAATGCAGGAGCCGGTACTCCATCGGCGACAGGTCGATGGGCACACCGCCCTGAAGCACGCGCGCGGCCCGCGTGTCGAGCGTCACCTCACCGATGGTCAGCACAGCGGTGGCGTGCTTCGTCAGCCGCCGCAGCAGCGCACGGACGCGCGCCATCAGCTCCTCCATGCGGAAGGGCTTCACCAGATAATCGTCGGCGCCCGCGTCGATGGCGTCCACCTTCTCGGACCAGGCGTCACGCGCGGTCAGGATAAGAACCGGCATCGTGCGGCCATTGGCGCGCCAGCGTTTCAGCACCTCCACGCCGTCGAGCTTGGGCAGGCCCAGATCGAGCACCACGAGGTCGAGATCCTCCGTATCGCCCTGGAACCAGGCCTCGTCGCCATCGCGTGCCCGCTCAACGGCATGGCCAGCCGCCGTCAGGGCGCGAACGATCTCGCCGGCAACCTTTTCTTCGTCTTCAACAACCAGGATCCGCATTCAGGGCCTCCTGTCACTGTCCAGAAATGAGCCACTCTTGGCATCCACCTGGTATTCACGATAGCGCCCGTCTTGGCTCAGAGCCTTGATCTTGTACAAATAGCGCCCATCCTCCCGGTGAAGGGCCACTCCTATAATCTCGCCATCGACGCCCGCGCGGTTTAGGATCTCCGCCAGCGGCAGAATGTCGCCGTGCGCGGCCAGCGTCCGGGCGGTTTCGGGTGGAAGCGCTTCGGCGAGAGCGCCGGCGCTGCCAGCGATGCCGGCTGCGTTGAGAAGAAGAAGAAGGACGACGGCAGAGTGTGCCCTGGTCATAAGCCGCCTCCGGGCCATGCATTTTTTCAAACGCAGCCTGCGCCAGTCAAACTTACAAAAGGGTGACAGCCCCCCTCACGCGGCGATAATCCGTCTTTTGCTAAGGTTCGCTCATGACTGCCGATGACAGTCCCATATTTACAGGAGCGAAGCCATGAAACTCATCAAGACCAGCCTTATCGCCGCCGCGGCCCTGCTAGCCTCGGCGTCTTTGGCAGCCGCGCAGCACGGCCCCGTCGCGGGCGCCTGCGCCACCGAGATCGAGAAGTATTGCAAAGGGCTCCCGCATGTGAACCGGGCTGTGCGCAACTGCCTGGAGGAGAACCGGGAAAAGGCGTCGCCTGGCTGCCGAGAGGTTCTGGATACGTTCGGCCCTGGCCGCGGCGGTGGCGGTGGTGGACGCTGGAACAACTCCAACTAACCTTCGCTCATTACCGCAGCCAGCCGCGAAGGCTTGAAACAGCGTGTGAGCGCACACTTGAGCAGGGCACCTTCCGCAACGGCGCCCTGCTTCCCCCGGTCACGGGCACGATCCAGCCAAAGATCCGTCTATTCCGCGCCAGAATTTCGTGTATGCAGATGATGCCAGGGCGGGGGAGAGACACAGGATGTTTGGGTTGAGGTTCGTTAGGGGGCGCGCAAGCGCGGTTTTTCCGGCGGCAATGGCGCTGGCCTTTATGTCAATCGCCAGCGGTGCAGAGGCGCAGGACCGCGACAAGCCACGGCTCGGCGTAAGTCTGAGGGATCTCTCGCCAGACACGGCGTACGAACTCGGCGTGCCCATCTCAGGCGGGCTCGAGGTGGGAAGGGTTTCCAGCAACTCGCCGGCGGACGCGGCCGGCATCATGCCCGGCGACATCATCATCATGGTTGACGGCCAGAAGGTGCTCGACACGCCTGCACTCATGGAGGCCATGGAACGCGCCGGGCACGGCAAGCCTGTGCGGATATCGCTGCTGCGCCAGGGCGAACTTTTGCATCTGCCGGTGAACCTGTGGGGAGCGCCCCCAGCGGAGGCTGCACCAAGGCCGGCAACGCGGCAAGCCGAAGCGCCGCACCACGCACCTGCACGGCAAGCCGAGGCGCCCCGAGCGTCTGGGCGGCATACCGAGACGCCGCGTGCGCCCAAAGCCGGCGGGCCGTGGCTCGGCGTGAGCACAGCGGACCTTACGCCGGACGAGGCGGCCGAGCTTCGCCTGGACAAGCCCGGCGGTGCCAAGGTGGTGAGCGTCGCGAAGGGTTCGCCCCTGGGCGAGATGGGCGTCCTGCCTGGCGATGTGATCGTCAAGCTGGAGGGGCGGGCGGTGACGGATTCGCACGCTCTGGATGCGTTGCTCGCCGGCAAACGGCCCGGAACGCGGGTCATGCTTTCCTATGTCCGCGATGGCAATACGCGGTACCTCGCGATAAAGCTGGGCCAGCGTCCGGAAAGCGGCGACGGCCCGAAGGAGGCGGACACGGAGTCCGCGCCCGCACCTTCCGCGGGACCTGTGGACGCGGAGAGATCGCAGGAGACCGGGGATCGGTCCGAGCCGGCCGGGAATACGCTCTTCGGCGGCCCGGCGGACGATGAGCCGGCCCGGCAGCCCGATAACGCGCCCCGCACAGACCAGTAGCTTGAGCCGTCCGAGGCGGGCTGCGCCCAGCGCCGCGGCGGCCGTGCCGGCGCAGGCGGACGCAGGGCGCAACAAACAATTTGGGACTACATTCTCCAGTCATGCGACCTCGCAATACCGGCTCAGCCTGGTCTTTTAATCGCAATTCTCGAAAATAGCGCGGAGAAAAGCAGGTTCCTAATCGCACAGGAAAAGAAGATCGCGCGCAGTCTGCATGACTGAATTAGTAGCATCTGGATGCTACGTAAGCGATTACCGGCATTATCTCGCCCGCAACAGTTGTGTGGAATGGTTTTCCGGGCACGGTACCGCCCAAGATCTGTCCATACCGTGCCCGAATCATATGAGTATAGCTGGATACCGGGGCACGGAGAGGTATCGATGTTTGGGTTTCGTTGTGTCTTGTTGCGCGTGCACGCGGCATTTTTCACTGCCGCCGTGCTAGTTCTGGTGCTCGCTGCGAACGGCGTGGAGGCGCAGGAGCGCGGCAGGCTCAAACTTGGCGTAAGTCTCCGGGACCTCTCGCCGGAAGCGGCCTATGTGCTCGGCGTGCCCTTCCCTGGCGGGCTTGAGGTCGGCGCGGTTTATGACGGCTCGCCAGCAAAGGCGGCCGGCATCTGGCCCGGCGACATCATCATCGTGGTTGACGGGCGGAAGGCGTTCGATACGGCCACGCTCATGGAAAGCATCGCTCGCACCGATCCTGGAAGCCCCTTGCGGCTGTCGGTGCTGCGTGCGGGCAGGGTCGTGCATCTTTCCGCGATGCTATGGGGAACGCCGCCGGCCGGGCCTACGAACGTGCCGGAGATGCGGCAGGCCGAGGCGCGGCATGTGCAAACGGCTAGCAAGCCCTGGCTGGGGGTGAATACGGAAAGCCTCGCGCCGCTGGAAGCTTTTCAGCGGGGCTTCGAGCAGCCCGGTGCGGTGAGAGTGCTGAACGTCGCGAAGGGATCGCCCGCAGAGGATTGGGGGCTGATGCCCGGCGATGTGATTATCCGGCTGGATGACGAGCCGGTGCTGGATTCGCGCGAGCTTACTGCGTCGCTGGCTGACAGGCAGCCGGGATCGCGAGTGACGCTTCTGGCCATCCGCCGCGGGGAACCGTTGCACGTCGAGCTGACGCTGGCGGCGCGGCCGGAAGCAGGCGACGCTCCAAAGGGGATGGAAGCGCAGCCCGTGCCCGCCCTTTCCGCCAGGCCGGCTGAGGCCGGGAGACAGCCCCAGGCGGCAGAGCGTCAGGAGCTGGCGGCAAAGCCCGCCGCTGCGCCAACGGAGCCCGAAGCCCAACCGCTGGTGCCGCAGCATGCCGTAGAGCAGGCCAGGGTAGAAAGCGGGACCGGGCAGCAGCAGCCGGACCCATCGCAAGGCATCGGTGCGCCCAGTAAGACCGGAAAGGAGGCACCGGCGCAAGCCACCGCGGATGTAGCCCCGGAAACGGGAGCTGTGCCCCAGCCGGGTGCGGGCGCCATCCTGTCGGTGGCGCTTTCGCCCGACGGACGCCATGTGCTCGCAGGCAGCACCCGTGGGATGAAACTGTGGGATGTCGCGGCGCGCAAGGAGCTGCGCAGCTTCAAGAGCGGCACCAAGGATGTTGTGTCGGTCGCGTTTTCGCCCGATGGCCGCTTCGCGATTTCTGCCGTCCGCCATGGCGGGATGACTTTGTGGGAAGTGGCAACGGGCAATGAGGTGCGCAGCTTTGGCGGCAGGGACGACGACGTGATGTCGGCCGCGTTTTCCCCGAATGGACGCTCTGTCCTTTGCGGTACTTACAATGGGGAGATCAAGCTCTGGGACTCCGCTTCTGGCAAGCTGCTTCGCGAGTTCCGCCGGCATCCGGAGGAGGTCCTTGCGGTAGCCTTTTCGCCCAATGGCCGCCTTGCGATCTCCGGCGGCGGAGACGGCGATGTGAAAGTGTGGGACGCCGCCAGCGGCGAGGAACTGCACAGCCTGAAGGGACACTCCGAGCAAGTCCGGTCTGCCGCGTTTTCACCCGATAGCCGCTTGGCGGTTTCCGCCTCCTGGGACGGCACCGTCAAGGTGTGGGATGTAAGCTCCGGCTCGGAGAGGCAAACCTTCAAGGGACGTGTCACCAAAGGAGAGAAGGAGCTGTTTACCTCGGCCCTGTTCACCCCCGATGGCCGCCAGGTCGTTACCGCCGGCGTGAGCGGCTGGGTGCAGGTCTGGGACGTAGCGACGGGCAAGGAACTGCGCAGCTTCGAAGGGAAGGCCGAGGGGGTAAGCGCGATGGCGCTTTCAGCAGGAGGCAAGTTCGCTGTCGTGGGCGGCCTCATCCGGCACAGTGTGGACGAAACGCTGAAATTCTGGGACTTGGCGGCGGGTAGGGAGCTGGCAGGCGCCGGCGGGCGGGCAGAGGCTATCTCGAAGGTAGCCCAGGGCGAGGCCGCGTCGCGCTGGTGAACCGCCTGCCGTTGGGGGGGCTCAAGGCCATACGCGCTAAGTTAAGGCTGGAATTGCTTGATGCGGCCGTTTTCGCGGCGGTTCGAGCAAGTGACGCTTGAGGATTGGCAGAGCGCCAAGCCGCGGCATGGCCGCTGGCATGATCGCCGCGAGCAGTGCCTTGGCAGCAAGGCATGTGAGGCGCCAAAGCGCTGGTGCGGTTACGCGGCCATGCGGGGAGAGATCTCAGGCGCGCTGGTGTGCGGCTCGAGCAGGAGGATCATCAGTAGATGCGCCAAAATCCAGGTTTTGGCGGTTTGCGCATCCTCGCTTGGCGGTGCAGAGAGACCGATGAGGCTTTTCAAGCGCTTGAATGCCATCTCGATGCGCCAGCGGGCGCGGTAGAGCTCGCCGATCCGGCCGGCGGAGAATGCTTTTGCATCGAGCGATGTAATAAGAATGACCCATGCGGCCGCGGCCAGCGTGCCGGCGGAGATAGCTTTTCCTTTCCGCTTGGCGGTCTGCCGGGCTTGGGCGCGGGATGCTTCGGCCGCAAGAGGGGGCTTGCGAATGGCAACGAGCCGCAGCGCCAGAGCCGGAGCCTTTTTGCGCGCAATCCAGATAGGTCCGTCGAGAACGCCTGCGTTTTCCGCCGCCTCAAGAGCCGCCAGGAGATCGAAGGGTTTGCCATCCTCATTCAGCCACCGTGCCCCCGTCCAGGGAGTGCGTACAATGACATCGGCGCCCTGTTCCATAATATGCGCCAGGGGTTCGGGATGCATGTAGCCGCGATCCGCAATAGCGATATCGCCTTTGACAAATGGAGTGCGGTCAAGCCGCTCTCCGCCCTTCTCATCGGTCAGTTCGACGAAGCTAAACCTCTCCGCTGGCAGGTCGAAAGTGCAATGAAGCCGCCATAGGCCGTTGTTTTTCTTTGCATCTTTCCCAGCCTTCGGAACGGTTGTCCCGTCGAGGAGCCGGATGCGCCGCCCTCCAGCCTCAGGCTGGACACCGGCGCTAAGAAGCGTGCCTGCAAGATGTTCCATCCAGGCGCCGCACTTGCGCAGGCGTTTAAGCAGGGCAACGTTGGAAAGGTCCGCCAGGCCCACGGACGCCGCCCATGCGCTCGCCGATCTCAGCCCCATGCCGCCCAGGCAATAGGCCAGGATCAACCGAAGCAGATCGGTTGCGCAAGCCACGGCCCGGCTTCGCGCAAATGCCCCCTTCTCGCGGGCGGATGCTTCGATGGCCGATGTCCCGCCAAGCCGGGTCAAAGTTGTCTGCCAAAGCTCGTTCAGAAGCGATACGTGTGTCATGCCATGCTAAAATCTGACTCGATTCTAGCTGGCAAGCCTTAAGTTAGCGCGTATGGGGCAGAACCACCGGTTTCGACATCACATCGTACTTTCGACACCTCATCGACGGTTCACTTGCGTTCGCCTCTCTCAACCTCGCCTGCCAGAATCATCGTCCTGACTTTTCCACAACGTTCACCACCGTAGCTTTTGACCACAGCAGCTTGCGGCGGCTTGAGGTCAGCAACCTGATCGCCGACCCCGGAGGGCCCGCCTCCATCTCTCATACAGTTACGCGCCGCCGGGACCGGCGACGCTCGTGTCCCAATGCCCCTATTACTGAATTTGATAATAGGGGCAAAACGCCGGGTGATCACGCTCAAGCGGGTGCGCGGATGAGTTCGGCGAGACTCGGTACGGCGGGTGCGTCCGGTACGCCGAGGCGGTCGCCGAGATAACCCCAGAAGCTGATGGCATGCTTGGCGCAGGCTTTCATGAGCCCAAGGAAGGCGTCGCGGCTATCGCGGCCTGCGTCCGAACGGGCGCCGGCGGAGATGTTCCGGCGCGTGACCTGGCGGCCGATATCGTTGTCAGGGCCGTTGGTATGCGGCGGGCTCCCGTGGTGTTTCAGCACGGCGGCCAAGTCTACTTTCTGTGCGCCAAGCCGCGCCAGCAGCCTGTCGAGGGTGGCAAAGCCCGTTTCCGTGGCGAAGAGGCATCGAAGCGGCGCTTGAGCCCGGCCTGCTGGGCGTGGAGATGGCACCTGCCGGCAGCTCTAGAGATCGTTGTAGAACTGTCAGATGCGGGCGCGGATACAGGCAACTCGTCCGATGCTCCGGGATCGCACGTCGCAACGATAGAAAATGACCAAGACTTTCGGAAGGGGAATGGTGCTGCAAGAGAGGATTGAACTCTCGGCCTCTCCCTTACCAAGGGAGTGCTCTACCACTGAGCTACTGCAGCGAAAACGTCCAGCTGGGTGAACCTGCCACAGCCGGGCCGATGGTGCAAGACCTTAGTCTGAAGCTCGGAGGGGTTCAAGCGAGCATCGCGCAATTTCCAGTGTGTTTCGCACGGTAGGGGCAGCGGAGCCACGCCGGCAGCAGCGTTCCAGATTTGTTCGGCGGAACGAATTGGCTACGGTCTTCCGGGGAGGGCCTCAAGTATGTCAAGTGTTACGTTTTCCGGCTGGGCGCAACTCAAGGACGATCCTTTCATTTTGCTCACGGTTTTTGCGGTAGCTGCGGTGCTTGCTTTGCTGCTGCTGATCGCGCTCACCGTCCGCCAGGGCATGCTCCGGGCGCGGGACGAACGGATGCGGGCGGACCAGGCGCGCGCAGCCGAAACCGAGCTGGCCGAGCTTAAAGGCCGCCTCGCGCAAATGACCGAGATCACCTCGCTCAGGCAAGAGGAGCTGGCCCGGACGCTGAACGGCCGCCTGGACAGCATCGGGCAGAATCTCGGCACAAGCGTCGCGCAGATCACGGAGACGGCGGGGCAGCGGCAGGAAGAACTGGCGCGCACCCTGAACGAGCGGCTGGACCGCGCCTCCCAGCATTTCGGCGCGGGCGTCACCCAGATCGCCGAGATCACCGCGCTCCGTCAGGAGGAGCTGGCCCGCAGCCTCAACGAGCGCCTCGACCGTACCGCCCAGCATCTCGGAACCAGCGTGGAGGAAACCGGCCGGCGCACCTCGGACAATCTCACCCAGCTTTACGAGCGGCTGGCCGCCATCGACGTGGCGCAGCGCAATATCGCCGAGCTTTCGGGGCAGGTGGTCTCGCTCCAGGACGTGCTCGCCAACAAGCAGGCGCGCGGCGCCTTCGGCCAGCTCCGCATGGAGACGATCGTCGAGGACGGGCTGCCCAAGGGTGCGTACAGCTTTCAGCCCACGCTGTCGAACGGCCGCCGGCCGGACTGCCTGATCCGCCTGCCCTACGCGAGCGCCGGCATTGTCGTCGACGCCAAATTTCCGCTGGAGGGCTTCGAGGCGCTGCGCCAGGCCCAAGGCGAGCCCGCCCAGCGTGAGGCGCAAAGCCGCGTCCAGCGCGATATCGGCAGGCACATCGACGATATCGCGGAGAAATATTTTATCCCCAGCGAGACCCAGGACACGGCCATGATGTTCGTGCCCTCCGAATCCGTCTACGCGGAGCTGCACGAAAGTTTTCCAGGCCTCATCCAGAAGGCGCACCGGTCGCGTATCGTCATCGTCTCGCCGAACATGCTCATGCTCGCGGTGCAGACCATGATGGCCATCCTCAAGGACGTGCGCATGCGCGAGCAGGCCGATGTGATCCAGCGCGAGGTGGGGCACATGCTCAAGGACGTTGTCCAGCTCAAGGACCGCGTGCAGGGCCTCCAGCGCCATTTCGCGCAGCTTGGGCCGGATGTGGAGAAGATCCTCGCGTCCACGGACAAGATCGCCAGCCGCGCCGGCCGCATCGAGGGCGTTGAAGTGGAGGACCGGAAGGAACCGCAAGACGCGCTGACCAGCGCCGCTGAATGAGCGTCCAGCGCCTGGGACCGTGTAGCCATGCCAGGGTGCGATGCGTGCGGATGACAAGCACCGGTGTCCGGCATCGGCGGCAGGAGAAGCCGGCAAGGGCCGCCGGTCTTTGGCCGCGCGCCGGCCGGTTCAAGGATCGTTTACCAACATTGTTGTGCTTTCCGTGCCTTGGCACCGCTTTTTCAATGCCGATATAATATAGCATAAATGTTTTGCTAAATCGTTTACATGCTAACACATTGATTTTGAATGTGTAATTAACTCTGTCGGCGTCATATATATGGTTAACGGGGAAGTTGCTTTCATATTTAACGGCACTAGTGTCCCAGTGTTAATCGAATAGATTCAATTGGTTAGCGGCCTCTTGGTGGGATATTTGCGGCGGGATACCGGTAAAGAGTTGTAGGAGCTGGTTTTTCTCGAAAAGGGTGAGGCTCAAAATCTGTAGCATTTCGTAGAGGCTGGCTTTAAGGCCGAGGCGTTTTTTGATGATGGCGACCAACACATAGACGCACACCGCCGACCAGATTTGCGCCTTGACCGCGTTCTCGGAGGTACCGAAAAACGCCTTGATTTGCAGGTGCTGCTTGATCCATTTGAAGAACAGCTCGACCTGCCACCTGTATTTGTAAAGCCTGGCAATCGTCAGGGCTGGCAACGCAAAATTATTGGTCAGAAACACCAGAGACTTTCCGGTTTCTGGATCGTTGAACTTGACGCGCCGCAGCGGACGATCATAACCTTTGCGCGTATAAAAGCCGGTCAAAACGATTGTCTGATCGCAGATCAACCCCGTTGTTCGATCGACGGGGCGCGAGTATCGCCGTTTGGCCTTCATGTTCGATTTGGCGCGTGTAACGAAGAAACTTCCTGCGTCGCCGAGCTTTGCCAGCCGCTTAAAATCGACGTAGCCTCGATCCATGACGTAGAACGCGCCTGCCTCCGGCACGAGATGATCGAGGATGTTCACATCATGCATTTTCCCGTCGCTGATGAAGATAAACGATGGAATATTGCCGCGCAGATCGAGCAGCGTATGAAGCTTGATCGCGGCTTTGGTTGACCGGAACGGAGCCCACGGAAAAACGGACAGGCACAGGTCAATGGTCGAAGAATCCAGCGCGTAAACGGTATCGAGCCCTTCAAGACCGGGCAAGGTCTCGTCGACGTAAAGTTCTCGCGCCATCCTGATAAGATGCTGCGCGAAGTCAGCGTAAATCCGCCAGTCCCTTTCGGCGTTGGCGTTCGCCATTGTGTTGCGGGATATTTGCGGACAACGAAAACCCAGATGGTATAGCTTGGCGGACTGCGCCCGCAAACACGCTTCGATGTCACGCAAACTCTCACGCCACGTCAGTTGTGCGAACGCAAGACAGCGGAATTGGTCGAGGCAGGAAAAACTTTTGATCTTGTGATCGCCGCCATATCGCGCCACGCAGCGACGGAACGTCGTCAGCGGGACATGGTCCATCAATTGGCTGAATACATAGTGCCCCTGCAGCATTGGCATCCCCTGCGATTATGCAAATCACAGGCATCTCTCTGAAAAAATTCAGATCGAGACCAGCCAAAACCGTTCCTTTTTTAAGTCATATCATGCACATACGCTAAGCCTCTTTGGCAACGTTGGGACACTAGTGATTTAACGGACTTTTTGAATTGTGGAAATCGGCCAAAAACACGGAAAATTTCGCAGAAATCGGGCTCTGGAACGCATGCCGCGCGGGCGTTTACCATGACCGCATTTACCATGATACGGCCCTACGGAATGGGAACCTTTCGTTAAGGTGCACACAGGCTGCCCGATTGCGCCGAGGCTCGTCAATCCTGGCGGTTGCTCTTTCGCCCATCCGGGATTAAGCTGGTCTAGCTAGCTTAAGAGGTCTCTTGTGCAGGAAATTGGAGCGTTCGAAGCAAAAAATACGTTGGGCGCGCTGCTCGACCGGGTTCAAAAGGGTGAGGAGATCGTCATTACCCGTCATGGCAAACCCGTGGCGCGCCTCACCCCTGAAACGGGCACGCGGAACCTCGACGCCGCGCGAGCGGCCGCGGCCCGCCTTCGCGCCAGGGCAACACAGGCGCAGCGCGGCAAGCCCATCACGCAAGACGAGTGGAAGGCCTTTCGCGAGGAGGGGCGGGCGTGAGCCTTGTTCTCGACAGCTCGGCCGTCCTCGCCTGGGTGCATGGCGACGAACGCACCCCGGAAATCGAGGCGGTGTTCGACCGCGCGGTCGAAGAAGGTGCGATTGTTCCCCATCTGTGGCATTTGGAGGTGGCTAACAGCCTGACCGTTGCCGTCCGGCGCAAGCGCGCGGGCCAAGCTTTCCGCGACGATGTGCTGAGGGATCTCGGAGAACTCAACATCTCCGTGGACGGCGACACGGCGGCGAATGCTTGGAGCGCGACGGTACGCCTTGCCGATCTTTACGGCCTCACCGTCTATGATGCCGCCTATCTGGAGCTTGCACAGCGGCTGAGGCTTCCGCTCGCGACACTCGACCGGGATTTGGCAAAGGCCGCACGCGCCGCCGGCGTCGATGTGTTGCCGTAAATGCTGTCCCGCGCGCGCCTCTGTGGCTCGATTGTAAGTTGGCGCAGGGGGGCACCTCGGAATGATGAATTCCGATAAAGGGCGTGTTTCACGTTTGGGTCGGGAGCCGAAGTTCAATATTTTTGAGCGAAATTCCGCATAACCTCAACAAGCAGAAATCGGCCTCTCGCTTTCAGAAGGAACTGCGAACTCCTTCGATTTGGGGTTCAAAATAGCAGGCGTGCGCGTGACCGGTCCTTGCGCACATCGCCGGAACTCCGCCTCTCCCCGTCAACATTGAAGATGGGTGCGAGCGCAACCAGCGGAATACACCCAGGCGCTGCACGCAATATTGGGCATGGCATCATGCCGCGGCAGACGCAGCAGGCCGCCGCCAAGCCATACTTTCACCGCTATAGGCTCACGTAGGTGTAGCCGGCACCGGCAAGACTTTTTGCTTGGCATTAAGGCCGCCATTCTTGCGCAATTTGCCTGGCGGGGGGATAAGATGAGATTTCTCAGGACGGATCTTCGCCGCAAGCTGCGTTCTTGCGCTCATAACGGCGCCGGTGCAGGCCGAACCCCTCTTGCGATTTCCAGACTGCGATTCGTTATTCGCCCCCCCTGACCAGAAAATCGCGACCTGCACCAAGTATTTGGAGCAAGTGTCACCGGCAAACTCAGAGGATTACGAGGACATAGCCCGGGCATATTTCGTCCGCGCCAGAGCCTACGAGTACAAACAGGACTTCGATCGCGCCATCGCCGGCTACAGCGAAGTGATCCGCCGGAAATTCGCCGAGGCCGGGTACTTGGAAGCCAGAGCCGGCGTTTATATGAAGAAAGGGGAATACACAAATGCCGTTGCCGACTACAGCAAGATGATTTCCCGCTCTCCATGGAACCATCACGCTTACCGCGGGCGCGCCAAAGCTTGGGCCGCCTTAGGCGAGACCGTCTCGGCCGAAGAGGACGAGCGCAAGGCCGATGAAGTCCGCGCGCAACAACTCAATAAGCCAGTGGCGGTTCTAGAGGCCAGAATTCCCTCCTGTTCCCCTAACGAATTTGGCCCCAACTGGCAGGCCTATTGGGGCCCCAGCTTGCAAATCGATCACTGCACAAAGGCCTTGGCCTTGCCCCAGGCCACCGTTCAGCAAAAGGCGAAGGCGTATCGGATACGCGGGTTAGCCTACCTCGAGAAGGACGGCGTGGACGCCGCCATCGCCGACTTCGACGAAGGAATCCGCCTCGACCCGAAATCAGCCGCCTTATACGGCCATCGCGGCAACGCCTACCAGCTCAAAAAGGACTACGGCCGCGCCATTGCCGATTACAATCGGGCAATTGCCCTCTTTCCGGAGGACGGCCCCGCTTTTTTCAGCGGCCGCGCGTGCTGTACGTCGCTTGGCATGCTCGCGGCCCTGTATGGCAACCCTGCCATTTACAGCGACCGGGCGTGGGCCTATTTGGCCCAAGGCGACACGGAACGTGCCGATGCGGATCGGCGCAAGGCGGACGAACTCAGCAACAAGCTGTTCGCAGAAATGAGAATTGTGCAATGCGCTAGCGAAGAGAAAATCGCCATCTGCACCGAGGCGCTGGCGATGCCCCAGCTCATCGATCGGCAGAGGGCTTACGCATATCAGCATCGCGGGGCTGCCTATACGAAGAAGGGCGACGTGAACCAAGCCATGGCCGACTTCGCCGAAGCAATCCGCCTGGCCCCGGAATCCGGGTACACCTACTTCCTTCGCGCGTACGCCCACCGGGTCAATCGGGACTTGGACCGCGCGATAGCCGACTTAGACGAGGCAATCCGCCTTGACCCGAAATCCGCCGACTTCTACAATGATCGCGCCGCCTTCTACATAATAGTGAAAAAGGATTACGGCCGTGGCATTGCCGATTACAATCAGGCGATTGCTCTCAATCCGGACAACAACCCGGAGTATTACAGAAATCGCGCCGCCGCGTATAGGACCCAAGGCGATACGGAACGCGCAGCAGCGGATGACCGCAAGGCGAGAGAAGTGAGGTCCAGGCCGGAGAGCGGCTTGGCCAATCTGCTTGGACCAGCCGGACGATAGGAACAAAGCGGCCGGATTTCCCCCCGGGCCGGGTCTGGGAAGATGAACGGGACCTGGACCGGGCCATCGTCGGCTGAGGCGAAGCGATCCGCATGAATCCCCAAGAGGATATATATGGTGCTGAAACTGCTTAGCGGCAGGTAGTGCATGCCACTCCCGCTTAACCACCAGCATGAGAAAGTCCGATTGATAACCTGAACATCCGCTTACGTGATGGGTTTCAGATGGCGGCCGGATGGCTGGGCGCGGGTCTTGCGCGGCCCGGCCGGCGTCTGAAAGCCCCCGGGGAAGGAAACCGCGGGCAACGGGGGATGCGCTATGGGGATTTATGCCCGCGGGTAGCCGGAGCTGTTGCGCACTTCGGCGCCTGTTGGTGTGCTGGGGAGCGGCAGACCGCCGGAGAACGGCTCAAAGCCCAGAGCCTGAGGGCTCGCCGGCCGTTGCAGACAGCTGACCAGAACGCTCCGCAGGCATGGCTCCGCTGGCGCGGCGTTGCGGCCGGCTGTCTGCAACGGCATTGGTGTCCAGGGCAGCATGGCAGACCTCATGACGTGTCGAACCAGATGACAGCGGGTGCTGGCGGCCGGTAGCGGGGCAGCGTGCCGCGCTCGAAGAACTCGATGATGGTCATGCGCCCGCCACAGCAGGGACAGGGCGGCAAGACGGTCTCTTCGGGCTCGTCCGGACTGGGAGCCGCGCTTGCCTCCGCAGACGGCGTTGCGCCGAGTAACTCCCGCAGCCGCGCGATATTGCCGGCACGGCTTGCGGAGGCAAACAGCCCGTAATGCCGGATGCGGTGGAAGCCTTTGGGCAGGATGTGCAGCATGAAGCGGCGAATGAACTCATCCGTTGCCAGCGTCATGACCTTGTACCGGGCCAGTCCGTCCGCGCGGTAATCCTTGTAGCGGAAGGTGACGCCGCGCCCGTCGTGGGCGATGAGCCTTCTGTTTGAGATCGCCACCCGGTGGGTGTAGCGCGAGAGGTAACTAAGCACGCCCTTTGCCCCCGCGAACGGCTCCTTGATGTAGACGAACCAGTTCTTCCAGCGCAGCGGTTTGAGTGCGGCGGCAAAGGCGGCCGGGGCCGCGAACTTGGCGAGGCTGCCCTTTAAGGTCAGAAGCCCCTTGTCATAGGCGGCGGCAAGTTTTTCCAGCATGAGCCGCCGGAACAGCCGCGACAGCACCCGGACCGGCAGGAAGAAGCGGCGGCGACGGCCCCGGCAGGGCACGAAGCGTTCCCCATCAAGCGACAGCCCGCCGCCGGGCACGATCATATGCACATGCGGATGGTGGGTGAGCGCCGAGCCCCAGGTATGGAGCACGGCGGTCATGCCGATACGGGCGCCCAGATGCTTGGGATCGGCGGCGATGGTGAGCATGGTCCCGGACGCCGCCTTGAACAGGAGGCCGTAGACCAGGGCCTTGTTCTGCCAGGCGATGGCGCCAATCGCCGGGGGCAGCGTGAACACCACATGGTAATAAGGCAGCGGCAGAAGATCTGCCTCGCGCTCCGCGAGCCACACCCGAGCCGCGGCCCCCTGGCACTTGGGACAATGCCGGTTACCACATGAGTTGTAGCTGATGACGGTGTGGCCGCAGTCCCCGCAGCGCGCAACATGGCCGCCAAGCTCCGCCGTGCGGCAGGCTTCGATGGCGGCCATTGCTTTGAGCTGGCCGAGGCTTAAATGCCCGGCGTTGGCCTTGCGCCAGGCAGCCCCGTGGCCGCGGAAGATGTCCGCAACCTCAAGCGCGGGACGCGGCATGAGCCAAGACGGCTCAGGCCTTGGGCTCGCCCTTCTTTGCGCTACCGCGCTTGGCGCTATTCGAGCGCTCGCCCTTCTTCGTCTCGATCAGGCTGAGCCGGTCCAAGGGGCTCATGACCTTACGGATCGTGGTGGTGGCCACCCGCGTATAAAGCGCCGTCGTATTAAGCTTCGCGTGTCCGAGCAAAACTTGAATCACGCGAATATCGATATCCTGCTCCAGAAGGTGGGTCGCAAAGCTATGCCGCAGCGTATGCAGCGAAACGCGCTTGCCGATCTCCGCCAGCTGCGCCGCTGCATGGCAGGCGCGGTTGAGCTGGCGCGTGGTCAGCGGGTTGACCGGGTTCTGGCCTGGAAACAGCCAGGCGGCCGGCCTGCCGATGCGGTACCACTCGCGCAAGATGTCGAGCAGCAAGGGGGAAAGCATGGCAAGGCGGTCCTTGCGCCCCTTGCCCTGCTCGACACGCAGCAGCATCCGGCCGCTGTCGATATCGGAGACCTTCAGCGACAGGACCTCGGAGGCCCTGAGCCCAGCACCGTAGGCGACGCTCAGCGCAGCCTTGTACTTGGCCCCCGGAGCGGCATCGAGCAGCCGGGCGACTTCCTCTTGGGTAAGGATGGTAGGCAGCCTTGGGGATTCATAGACGTGGAACAGGCACTTCAGCAGGTCTGCTCTGTCTAGCGTGATCCCGAAGAAGAACCGCAGCGCCGACATATACGCGTTCACGCTGGAGGCCCCGAGCGGGCTCTCCACCAGGTGAATGCGGTAAAGTCGCAGGTCTTCCGCCGTCGCGGTGTCCGGAGACCTGCCGATGAACGCCGCAAGGCTCCTGACGCAGCGGATGTAGTTCTTCTGGGCCTTCTCTCCAATACGACGGGAAGTCATGTCGCCAATCATGCGCTGGCGGAGCGGACTGATACTCATACGCAACTCCTCTTGTGAGTGAGACTGACGTCCCATTCTCAATCGAAGCTGCCGGCTTGCATTGATGATTTAGAAAAAAATACTGCCCGTGAGGCAGCAACCTACCGCGAGAGCGGTTTCGTTCACCGGCCTGAAGCACCACACAGGCCGTCATCCGTTGGCGCGCCAGTAAAACTATGCTTCTGAGAGCCTATGTAAGGCCCAGATCAATGCGTGCGGCTGACGCTGAAATCGACAGCGTCGAGCATCGCCGCCTTCGCCTCGCTCATGGGAAAGATGCCGAGCGCATCTTGCGCCTCGCAGCCATAGTGGCGGGCGCGCTCGATGGTCTCCTCGATGGCGTTATGCCTGCCCATCAGGGCAATCGCTTCCTCCAGATCGCCGTCGCCGATGTCGCCGTCCTGAAGCGTGCGCTGCAAGAAGGCGCGCTCTTCCGCGCTGCCGCGCCGGTAGGATAGCACCACGGGCAGCGTGATTTTGCCTTCGCGGAAATCGTCGCCGACGCGCTTGCCGAGCTTGGCTGCCTCACCGGAGTAGTCGAGCGCGTCGTCGATGAGCTGGAAGGCGAGGCCGATATTTGTGCCGTAGGTCCTGAGCGCCGCCTGCTCCGCGGCGTCACGGCCCGCGATCACACCGCCAATCTCGGACGCCGCCGCGAACAGCGCCGCGGTCTTCGAGAAGATCACCGCGAGATATTCCTCCTCGGTGGTGGCCATATTCTTCGACGCGGCAAGCTGCATGACCTCGCCCTCGGCGATCACCGCCGACGCCTCGGACAGGATTTTCAGCGCGGGAAGCGAGCCCACCTCCACCATCATCTTGAAGGCCTGGCCCAGCAGGAAATCGCCGACCAGCACGCTCGCCTGGTTGCCCCACAGAATGCGCGCGGTCTTGTTCCCGCGCCGCATGTCGCTCTCGTCCACAACATCGTCGTGGAGCAGGGTGGCGGTGTGCATGAACTCGACGCTGGCGGCGAGCTTGATGTGGCCCCGGCCTTCATAACCGCAGAGCCTGGCCGCGGCGATGGTGAGCATGGGCCTGAGCCGCTTGCCGCCGGAGTTGATGAGATGCCTGGCAAGCTCGGGGATAAGCTCGACATCGGAGCGCGCCTGAGCAAGGATGATTCCGTTGACCTCGGCCATGTCGGGGGAAACAAGCCGCAGCAGAGGTTCCAACGCCGCCGATGGGCTGGGACGCTCCCCTGCCTGCATGACCAAGCTCATATGTCTCCTCCCATTGGCGATTTTAGGCCCCACTATGTTCCGCGCGCGCTTGCCCAGTCAATCGCTGAAACGCGGCTTTGCCGGATAACCGTTCGTGGCGTAATGTCCGGAACTTGCCGCCACCTGGTTGAAAGGCTTGCACCTTGGCAGAGCTGCTGCGCACGACCGATATTGTTCTTCTCAGCTATGTCAACTCCCTGTTGAACGATGCCGGTATTCCGCTCTTGGTTGCGGACGTGCATATGAGCGTGGTTGAGGGGTCGATTGGCGCGTTTCCGCGCCGCGTGCTGATTGCCGCCGAAGACTGGGAGGAAAGCGCCGCGATTCTTACGGAGGCGGGACTGGCGGCGCATCTGTCCGCGCCTCCGGCGTAGCTGGCGGCTCAATGCCGCCGGGCGATCTTGCTGAGGCGCCAGGGCGACTTTCCAACCGAAACGATGTCATCGACCTTCCAGCCGCCGCCTTCCTGGACGAGCAGATAGCGCAGCACGCAGCGCACCGTATCCCGATGCGAGCGGAAATCGGCCACGACGGTGGCCTGCGTTGCGCTTTCTGCCTCGGTCTTGATCTTCAGATTGTGCACGCTGGGGTCGTTACTGTTCGAAACCGGGTCGAAATCGAGGTCCGGTGCATCGCCCTTCGGTGTGCGCTTGTCCATTTCGGCAAGGGCTGTGCGCAGCTTCTTCGAGAGGTAGGCCTCGCGCATGCTTTCCCCCACGGTTATTCCCAAAGGCTGATCGTACTCCCTCTGAGGCCCGGCCTGCCCATAAAGAGCAGTCACAAACGCCGCCGCGCTCTCCTGCGCGAACGCGGCTCCCACAGAAGCCGCAAGCAATGAAACGATAAATAAAATCTTCGCTTTCATCATCTCTCCATTTCAAACGCTACTACCCTGGCGAGAGCCCCGGGCTTGGAAGCGAGGCCATTCAGGGCCAGGAACCGGTTAGAATGTTAGGCAAATCCGGCAAATTGTGTACTATCCCTGCCAAATGGAGCCAGCATTCGACACAACTTTAGATGCGTTTTTGAATGGCCGCATTCATGCGCGCCAGCCGGCCAAGGGCTTCCGCTCCGGGCTCGATGCGGTGTTCCTGGCCGCTGCCTGCCCGGCCAAAGGCGGCGATACGGTGCTGGAGGCAGGCTGCGGAGCGGGCGTGGCGTCGCTCTGCCTGCTCGCCCGCTCAGGCGGCGTTGCGGTTGCCGGTGTAGAAGCCGATCCAGCTTTGGCAACGCTGGCGCGGGAGAACGCGGCGTCGAACGGCTTTGGCGAAGCCTTCCAGGCCGTGACGGCCAGCATTGGCACGCCGTGGAGCAGCCTTGAGGGCCAGCTCCGCCGCGAGGGCTACGATCACGTCATGGCCAATCCGCCCTTCCATGTGCATGGGCGAGCGCGGCTCTCCAAGGACGGCCGCAACGCCCGCTCCCGGGCAATGCACGAAGGCGGCCTGGAGCAGTGGCTGCGGTTTCTTGCCGCGGCAGCGAAGCCGGGCGGTACCGCCACCGTGATCCACACCGCGGAGGCGCTGCCGCAGCTTCTTGCCGCTTTCGAAGCCCGGTTCGGCGCCTTATGCCTGCTCCCGCTCCATCCCAAGGCCGGCGTCCCGGCGATCCGGATCGTCGTTCGCGGCATAAAAGGCAGCCGCGCGCCGTTTTCCATCGCGCAGGGGATCGTGCTCCACGAGGAGGATGGCACGCCCACTGCCGCGGCGAGGGCAGTGCTCCGGGACGCCGCGAAGCTTTTCTAACAAAAATAGGCCAATGCTCTCGATTGCATAAATCTTGTTAACGCTCGTTCCGTACACATTTGAATACCAGTAGCCCGCGCCGGAAGTTCCACCCCATATGTTGCAGCGCTCATGGAACTTCCGGCGCGATAGGGCTACTAGCAGCTATTAGAAGCTAGTGCGGCTTGAGGCCGGAAGTTCGCTTGCGAGCGACCGGCAAAGGGAGTGCGAACTTCCGGCCGGCCGCACTAGTCGCAGGCTTCCCAGCAATTCCCAGTACGGTTGTTCATGAAAAACGATAGCGAGCGTTCAAAAGGCATCGGGTTCCGTACGCTTTGGAACACGGTCAATCCGTTCCATTCCAAAGGACCGGCAATCCCAGTGATCCGCCTCACTGGCAGCATCGGCGCAGGCATGCCCTTCCAGCATGGCTTGACCATCGCGGCCTGCGCGGACGCCATCGACCGCGCCTTCTCCATCAAGGATGCGCCCGCGGTAGCACTCCAGATTAACTCGCCCGGCGGCTCGCCCGTGCAGTCGCGTCTCATTTACGAGCGCATCCGCGCGCTCGCCACGGAGAAGTCGCGCAAGGTTTTCGCCTTCGCGGAGGATGTCGCGGCCTCGGGCGGCTATATGCTCGCCTGCGCCGCCGACGAGATTTACGCGGATGCGTCCTCGCTCGTGGGCTCGATTGGCGTCGTATCGGCCGGCTTCGGCTATACCGATCTTATCGGCAAGATCGGGGTTGAACGCCGCGTCTATACCTCGGGCGAGAACAAGTTCCAGCTCGACCCGTTCAAGCCGGAAAATCCGGACGAGATATCGCGGCTCAAGAAAATTCAGGAGATCGTTCACCAGGATTTCATCGCTCTGGTGAAAGATAGCCGGGGCGCGCGGATCGCAACCGCTGGCGACAGCCTGTTCACGGGCGAATTCTGGTCCGGCAGGCAGGCGCTGGAGCTTGGCCTGATCGACGGCATCATGGACATCAGGACAAAGATGCGCGCGCTCTACGGCGAGGACGTCCGCCTCAAGGTCATGCAGTCCGAGCGCAGTTTTCTCAAGCGCAAGCTGGGCCTTGGCGCGGTCCTCCCGGACGGAGGCTCTGGCACCGGCTTTTCGCACAACCTCGCGGCCGGCCTGATCTCCGCACTTGAAGAGCGTGCTCTTTGGGCACGTTTCGGCTTGTAGGCCGCAGGCGGCCTGTTGGGAGGAACGTTGCGATGCTGCAAATCTTGGTTTTCGGCGCGGGCATCGCTGTCCTATTTTACGCCTTGCGCTGGGTGCGCCGCGAATGCGACCGTGTGGAAACCTCGATGCGCAGGATAAACCTGCGTATGCGCCGGGCCAGACACGCCGGAGCGTCCCTTGTTTTCGATGCCGCCGGCAAGCTCTTCCGTCCGCCGGAATGAGGCTTGCCCAAACGGGCAGGAACTGCCAATTGATTCAAATAAGAAGAACAATCTCCGGGAGCGAAAATGCTGATAGCCTTCATGGCGGACGTGCACGCCAACCGGCAGGCGTTCAGCGCCTGCCTCGATCACGCGCGTGAGAACGGTGCACAGCACTACGTTCTGCTGGGCGATTTCGTCGGATATGGCGCCAGCCCGGCCTGGACGGTGGCCAAGGTCATGGAGCTTGTAGAGGGTGGAGCGACCGCTGTGCTCGGCAATCACGACGCCGCGGTCGGCACCTCTGACGACCATATGCGCGAGGAAGCCAGGACCGCCATCGACTGGACGCGTGGCCAGCTTGGCGCTGAGGAGCGCCGGTTTCTGGCAAACCTGCCGCTTACCGGCACAGGCCCCGGCCAGCTCTATGTGCACGCGGACGCAAGCGCTCCGGAAAAGTGGACCTATGTGCTGACGGTCGAAGAGGCGTCGCGCAGCCTGCGCTCGACGGAAGCGCAAATCGTTTTTTGCGGGCACACCCACAGGCCAGCCCTGTTCAGCGTTACGGCGCTTGCCAAAATGACCGCCTTCGTTCCCGTCACCGACGTATCTATTCCACTGCATGGCTTGAGGCGCTGGCAGGCTGTCGTTGGCTCGGTTGGCCAGCCCCGCGACGGCATTCCAGCCGCCGCTTACGCCATGTTTGACACAGATAAAAAAGAGATTACTTTTCTTCGCGTCCCTTACGATATAGAGGGAGCTGCCGCGGCGATCCGCCAAGCGCGGCTGCCTCAATCCTTTGCCGAAAGGCTTTTCGCGGGGAGATAGAATTCTATGGCAAAGCCGGGTTTGCAGCCGGGCAGCACTCTGGACGGGTTCCATATCGAGGAACTGATCCACAGGGGCGGCATGGCCCGGCTTTGGAGCGTCAGCAAGCCCGGCGTCGAGATGCCGCTTCTGATGAAGGTCCCGATCCTGGGCGAAGGGGGAGACCCGGCCGCAATCGTTAGCTTCGAAATGGAGCAAATGATCATGGCGCGGATTTCGGGGCCGCATGTGCCGCACTTCGTGGCGGCGGGCGATTTCGCGGTACATCCTTACATCGTTATGGAGCGCCTGGCCGGCAAATCGCTGCTGCCACGGCTCGCGAACCTGCCGCTGCCCTATGAGGAGGTTGCCGAGATCGGCTGGAAGGTCGCAACCGCGCTCGAAGACCTGCACCGGCAGCATGTCATCCATCTCGATATCAAGCCCAGCAACATTCTTTTCAGGCCCACGGGCGAGGCGGTGTTGATCGACTTCGGCCTTTCCCGCCATACCCAATTGCCGGACCTCATGCAGGAGGAGTTCCTGCTTCCCTACGGCACAGCGCCCTACATGGCGCCTGAGCAACTTCTGGGCGTGCGCCACGATCCGCGCACCGATCAGTTCGGCCTTGGCGTCCTGCTCTATTTCTTCGACCGGCGAGCGTCCCTTCGGCGAAAGCGAGCGCTTGAGCTCCATGAAGAAGCGCTTGTGGCGCGATCCGAAACCGCCCAGGGCCTTGCGTCCGGACTATCCGCCGTGGCTTCAGGAGATCGTGCTGCGCTGCCTCGAAGTTGAGCCCGGCATGGCGCTATCCGACTGCGGCGCAACTCGCCTTCGACCTGCGCAACCACAGCCAGATCAAGCTGACCGCGCGGTCCGAACGGCTGAAGCGCGATTCGTTTCTTACCGTCATGAAGCGGCGCTTCAACCGGGACCAGCAAAACGACTGGACGCCGCGCACCGTGGCCGTACCGCTGCCTGCCGCGCCAATCATCGCCATAGCGCTCGATCTTTCCGAGGAGGCCAAGGCCACCAACGAAGCGTTGAGGGAGGCGGCCTCGCGGGCGCTGACAACGATGCCTGGCGCCCGGCTCGCCTGTATCAACGTGTTGCGGCAGAGCTATATCGCCACGCGCGACACCGCGCTCGACGAAGAGGGCCACAACAAACATGTGAACCGGCTTGTTGCGCTCCAGCACTGGGCGCAGCCGCTGAAGCTACGCGAGGGGCGCATCACTTTCCATGTGCTGGAAGCCGCCGATCCGGCAACGGCGATCCTGAGCTATGCAGAGCAGAACCGCGTAGATCAAATCCTGGTCGGCGCGCGGCGGAATTCGTTCGCGCGCTCGCTGCTGGGGCGCATCTCTGCGAAGGTGGCGGCGGAGGCTAGCTGCACCGTCACAGTCGTGCGCCCGCGGCGCCAGGCGGAAGGCACCTATGCGGAACCTGCGGAGAAGGCCGGGGAAACAGCGAGCGCGGACTGAGATGAGCCGCCCAATATCGCGGCGCATATGTGTGACGGTATACTTTACCCCTATATGAGGGGGCCGAACTGCGTGGTGCTCGAACTCTTTATAACAAGCGCGCTGACTGGCTCTGCCGTTTGCCGCCTTACTGCCCCTCTCCTGGTTGCAACTCGCTGGAGGGGATCTTGCCTCCCTTGCCCGAGCGGTTCAGCTTTTGCAGCGCATTCGGATCTGGCTGATCCGCATGCACAACCGGCGCTGCGTATGAAGGTGCCGGTCCAACCGCGGCTGCGGCATAAGATGGGGCGGGCGCAACCGCTGGCGGCGCAAAAGTTACTGGCGCCTTATAGTTGACCGGCCGTGCAGCACTTGCCGCGGCTCGTGCCTGCGCTGTTTGCGGTGCAGGAGCATAAGAAGGCTCGGGAGCCTCGTAGACCGGTGCTTCGGGCACCCTGGACGGCTGCACGGCGGCAACCGCGGCGGGCCTCCGCGCTGCACGGGAAATGACCGGCGAGGCCGACGTATCCATGGTAGGCGCGGCAGCGGTGCGCGAAGCTACAGGTGCCGTCTGGAAGCTTGCAGCCACCACTGGCTGCGGCTGTGGCGCGGGGCGCGAGATATGCTCAGCCTTGCCGCCAAGGCTCGCCAAGAGCGATGACGGCACGCCATCTATATTTTGTATCGAGGCAGGGTCGAGCTTGGCATAGGTTGGGCAGGGCTCGCTTGGGCTAGGCTCCCCACCGCTGAAGGCAACATTCACCATGTACTGCTTCGAGCAAACCTTCACAATCGGCGGCTTGCCGGTCGCCTCGAAGGAGTTGTAGCCTTCCTTCATCTTGAGCCAGAAGGGATACCAGGGGCTGTCCCGGTGGCGCTGCATGTTGTAGGCCGTCATGCGGAAGGGCATGGCATGGACGTGGAACCTGGTCTGGCCGGCTGCGAAAGCCTCGCGCGCCAGGATGTAGATTTCTTCGATATAGGCGTCGGTCATGGCGTAACAGCCAACCGATTTGCAATCGCCATGCACCATGAGCGCGGAGCCGGAATGCCCGTTCGCCGAGTTGTAGGCGTTGGGGAAGCCGATGTTGAAGGCCAGGTGATAGAGGCTGCGCGGGTTCATCTGCCCGCGGCTTACGGTGTAGAAGCCCTCGGGGGCCTGCCGGTCGCCCTTCTGAACTTTCGGGCCGAGCCCGCCGGACCACGCGCAAATTGGATAGGTGCGGAAATACCGGAACCGGCCGTCCTTCCACTTCCAGATTTCAAGCTCGGACTCTTCCTTGAATATCCGGACGAAGATGGGGGATTCCTGCCTCATTCCCTTGAGGGCCAAAAGCGCCTGCGTGGAGGATGAAAGCTGGCGCTCAGCGGGCGGCACCGCGCTTTCACTGCCAAACCCCAGCCAGCTAAAACAGCCTCCCAGTGCCAGGAGAAAAGGCGCCAGTAGCGCAAAACGCAACACGACCCGCATCGACCTTACCCCGCGCCCTATCGCGCTGGTTGAGTAAGATCGGCAGTTCGCGTTAAAGTATCGTTGCAATCCGCCGCCGGACCTTATGATTTGCATACCTAAAGCTTTAAGCTCCCGATTTCGACCGCGCCCAATATAGCAGCTTGGCCGCTATATTGGGGCCAAAATTGGACTGCCAGGAAAAGTTGCATAAAGCTAGCGGTAAGCGGGTAACGATCTCCCGATATTCAAGAACTTATCGCGCCTGAGCCGGCGGATGGCGGCGCCATCTATACTGTCGAATTCGAGAAGTGCCAGCTCCAGCGCTTCGCCGGCCCTTTGGACTGCGGTGTCCGGGTCGCGGTGCGCACCGCCCACGGGCTCGGCGATAATTGTGTCGATGATGCCGAGGTGCAACAGGTCTTGGGCGGTGATTTTCATGTTGGTGGCCGCATCCTTGGCCTTCGAACTGTCGTGCCAGAGGATGGAGGCTGCCCCTTCGGGCGAGATTACGCTGTAGATGGAGTGCTCCAGCATCAGCACGCGATTCGCCGACGCAATGGCGATGGCGCCGCCGGAGCCGCCTTCGCCGATGATGACCGAGATCATGGGCACGGTGAGCGACAGGCAGCAGTCGGTCGAGCGGGCGATGGCCTCGGCCTGGCCGCGCTCCTCGGCCTCGATGCCGGGATAGGCACCGGCGGTATCCACAAGAGTTACGACGGGAACGCCGAAGCGATCCGCCATCTCCATCAGCCGGACGGCCTTGCGGTAGCCTTCGGGCTTGGCCATGCCGAAATTGTGCTTGAGCCGGCCTTGCGTGTCGGCGCCCTTCTCGTGGCCGATAAGCATGACCGTGCGGCCATGAAACTGCCCGAGCCCGCCGATTATGGCCAAATCCTCGCCGAAATAGCGGTCGCCGCCGAGCGGCGTGAAATCCACGATCAGCTCGCGGATATAGTCCTGCGTATGCGGGCGCTCGGGATGCCTTGCAACCTGGGTTTTTTGCCAGGGGTCCAAATTCGCATAGGTCTCTTCCAGCGCCAGTTGCGCCTTCTCGCGCAAATTGGCGATTTCCTCGGTGATCGAGACCGCGGCGTCGTCATCGCCGAGCAGGCTTAACTCTTCGATCTTGCTCTCAAGTTCGGCGATGGGTTTTTCGAAATCCAGATATGTCCGCATGAACAAGCACTTGCTTATGTGATGAGTTGCCCTGTGACTAACATGCATCGGCGCGGGCGCCTAGCACGAACTATGTGCAAATGGTTAAGCCTTGGAAAGCCGATGTGGCATCCGGCGCTACGTCAACTTAACCGTCTTGGCCGGCGGGAGCGGCATGGCACCGGGCTGCAAGGCCCAGTTCCTGGCGGTAAGCACCTCGCCATCTTCGCGAATACGGGCGAGCGCCTGAAGATCGAGGTCCGCGAACAGCCATTGCGCCGCGTTCAGTGTACCGCGCGCCACCACCCCATCGGCCGAAAAGCGCATATCGGGCGGGGCGTACACGCCGGCAGCGCCAACGTTCGTTTCAAGCCCTGCCAGCCACGGCGCGTCGCCAACGGTGGGCGAGTGGATCGTGAAAATCTGGTTTTCGAGCGCGCGGGCCTCGCAGCCGATCCGCACCCGGTGATAGCCCGCCAAGGCTTCGGTGCAGGAGGGGGCGAGCAGGATTTCGGCACCTGCCTCGGCGAGCGCCCTGGCGATCAGGGGGAACTCGGAATCGTAACAGATGGCGATGCCGAGCTTGCCTATGGCCGTATCGAAGACGGCCAGCCCAGTGCCGGGGGAAATCCCCCATTCCTCGGCCTCGAACCGTGTCATGACGCACTTCTGCTGGCAGGCGCTGGCCCCGCTTGGCGCGAAAAGCCGCGCACAGTTGACGTAAGTGCCATCCCCAAGGCTCACCGGCGCGCTACCGCCAAGGATATAGACGCCATGCGCCCTGGCCAGCGCCGCGTAGGCGGCATCGTACTCGCGAAGATAGTCCTGTAGCGCCTCGATGGAGCGGACCGGATCGGCGCTCACCTCGCGGCCAGCCAGTGCCGCCAGCTCCAGCGCGGCGTATTCGGGAAAGATGAGAAGCTGCGCGTCCTGGCTCACGGCCTCGCGCACCCAGCGGGCGAGCTTGGCTTCGAACGCCGCGAAGGACGCAATCTCCTCAATGGGGTATTGCGCGGCGGCGATGCGGACGAGGGGCGGCGTCATGCCAATTCCCGCAGCCAGAATTGCATGGGATGCTCGCTTTCTCCGGGCTGATCGATATCCTTCCAGCGGAATGAGGCCACCATTCCAGGGACTTTCCGGTAGCCCCGCTTCTCCCAGAACGCATCCAGGGGCACATAGTTCGCGGGTCTTAATGTGTGGTCCGGGGGCCTGATAACCGCGCAGAAGGCCGAGTATCCATAGCCGCGCTCCCTGGCGTGGGCCTCGCGGAAGTCGAAGAATTTGTGGCCGAGCCCGCGCCCGCGATAGGCCGGGAGCAGCAAGGATTCGCCGCAATAAAGGACCTGGGCCGGGTCGTAATCGTGGGCAGCGAAGGGGGCGGCGAACTCCTCATGGTGGCCAGCCAGCGCCGAGCCGGTGGCGCAGCCTACGATGCGGCCATCCTCCTCTGCGGCGGCGATAATGGCGTCCTTGGCCCCAGCGAGCCCCGCTATGTAGCCCTCCTCATAGGCCAGCGTGCCGTCGTAGAGGTAGGGGAAATCGCGGAACACCTCGATCCTGAGCTGCGCCAAATCCTTGAGCGCGCCCTCCAAGCTCGCGCCGGTCAGCTTATGTATCTGCAATCTGCGCTTCCTCCCCTTTTGGCTGTTGCCTGAAAGATGCGGGCGGCACAATATCTTCGCAAGGAGAGGCCATGATCCGCGTTCAAACAGAAGATTTCGACACCGGCGCCGAGATCGCCGCCTTGCGCGGCGGCCGCACGGACGCCGGCGCCATCGTCGCCTTCGTGGGCACCGTGCGCGAGTATGCCAAGAACGGCGCGATTACCGCGATGACGCTGGAGCATTATCCCGGCATGACCGAGAAGGAGCTTGCCCGCATCGAGGCGGAGGCCCGCGAGCGCTGGCCGCTTTTGGATAGCCTTGTCATACACCGCACCGGCAGGCTCGCCCCCGGCGATAACATCGTGCTGGTGGTGACGCTCTCCACGCACCGGCAGGCGGCCTTCGAGTCGGCGGAGTTTCTGATGGACTACCTCAAGGCCAGCGCGCCGTTCTGGAAGACCGAGGAGACGGCGGAGGGCGCTAGCCATTGGGTCGCGGCGCGCGAAAGCGACGAGGCGGACGCCGCCCGCTGGGCCAAGCGCTGAGGCTGCCACCGTACGGGATTTCCGCATTTCCGCCTCCGGTTGTTAATACTTTCCGGCCGAGTTTGTCCGGCCAGGCGATGCTTCTCGATTTTGAGACAATATAGCGCATGTGCTTTGACGAAGTGTTAAGTGGCATAAGTGGCTGTTTTTATAAGATAATATTTGCGCCGATCCCTGCCCGGAATTGGCTTTTCATGCATTATTCAGGTTAAGCCGCAAATTGCAGGTATATTTAAAGGGATTTTCGAAACGTGGAATCCGGCCGAAAGCGGGGAAAAAATCGCAAAAATGCAGGCTTGGAACGCCTCGGGCAGGCGCGTTTACCTTACCGGTATTAATCATGACAGGGGATTACGCGAAGAGAACGGTTCGTTAAACTTCGCGTCACCGTGCAGCCGCCAAAGCTCACGCGCATTCAAAGTCCGCGGCCGTGGACCGCTTGCCGCAATGGCTGCAATCGGCAACCAGCGTGAACCACGAGAAGAGATCCTTCTCGCGCCCCTTGAAGCCGTCAAAGCCTTCGTCCAGCAAGCCGCCGGGATATTCGAAGCGGGCGAAGACGGTGAAACAATCGTCCAGGCAGAGCCCGTCCTCGCAGCGATACAGCATCTTTAATGCGCCGCTGTCCGCTGGATCGTACAAAGAAGCGCAGGCCGCGTCGATTTCCGGATCGAACCCGTGAATGCTGCCATCGAAAACCGGTGCCGCGCGCCCGCATGCCGCGCATTCCAATTGGACCGGACTGAGGAAAATCGGGTATTCCTCTCCGTTGTCCGGGTGGCATGTATAGCTGTGCCCGTAAATTCTGAACTTGCTGCCGCCGCACGGGCAGGCAATGGACCAATAGCTGTTCGGTATTTCTCCGTGGCCGTCGAAGCGATAGGCGGAAAGCTCCGCCGGCCGCACCTCAAATCCGTCAAGGCAGCGCGGCGGACTGCTTTGATAAAACGCGCGCTGCCCCTCGATGTCCTGCATGCTGAGACCGCTGGTGGATGTATAGATCTGCGTCACGGCTTCGTCCCCCTCAGTGAGCCGCGGCTAAATCATATAGATTGTTGTCGTATTTGGGGCACGATAGCATAGCGCTTCCATCGCATTGCCGTGGAATTTTGCGCCGCCGCGCCTACCCCTTCCGCCATTTCGTGTTAAAACGCGGCCCATGAACATCCTTCTCATCGGCGGCGGCGGCCGCGAACACGCGCTGGCATGGAAGCTCAAGCAAAGCCCAGAGCTTGAGACCCTTTATTGTGCGCCCGGCAATGCCGGCATTTTTTCGGTGGCAACGCCTGCGCCCATCGGCGTGAGCGATCGCGCGGGCGTGGTGGCGTTTTGCCAGACGGCCGGCATCGGCCTTGTGGTGGTGGGGCCTGAAGCGCCGCTGGTCGCCGGGCTTTCGGACGATCTGCGCGCGGCGGGCATCCCGGTGTTCGGCGCGTCGAAAGCGGCGGCGCAGCTCGAAGCCTCGAAGTCGTTCACCAAGGCGGTCTGTGACGAGCGCGGCATCCCGACCGCCGCTTACGGCTATTTCAAGGACCGCGCCGGGGCGCTGGCCTACGTGCGGGCGCAAGGCGCGCCGCTTGTGGTCAAGGCCGATGGGCTCGCGGCGGGCAAGGGCGTCATCATGTGCGGGACGCCGGCCGAGGCGGAGGCCGCCATCGACACCTGCTTCAGCGGCGCGTTCGGCGAAAGCGGCAATTCAGTGGTGATCGAGGAGATGCTGCTCGGCGAGGAGGCGAGCTTCTTCGCGCTTTGCGACGGCACGCGCGCACTGCCGCTGGCGAGCGCCCAGGACTACAAGCGCGCCCACGATGGCGATACCGGCCTCAACACGGGCGGCATGGGCTGCGTTTCGCCAGCCCCGATGATGATTCCGGCGCTGCAAGAGCGGATCATGCACGAGATCGTAACGCCGACGCTCGGCGCCATGCGCGCGCGCGGCACGCCATTCCAGGGTGTGCTCTATGCCGGGCTGATGATTACCGCGCAGGGGCCGAAGCTGATCGAATACAATGTCCGCTTCGGCGATCCGGAATGCCAGGTGCTGATGCTGCGGCTCAAGTCCGATCTGTTGCCGGCGCTCAGGGCTGCGGCGGCGGGCGACGTTTCCGGAATTCAACTGGAGTGGTCGCAGGATGCGGCGGTGACCGTGGTCATGGCAGCCAATGGGTATCCGGGGGACTACAAGAAGGGCAGCGTTATTCGCGGGCTGGACGAGGCGGGCAAGCTCCCAGGCGCAGCCGTCTTCCATGCTGGCACCTCCGCTGGCAGCGCGGGCGAAATCCTCGCCGCCGGCGGACGTGTGCTGAACGTGTCCGCGCTGGGCAAGGATGCGGAGGAGGCCCGCGCCCGCGCCTATGCCGCCGTTGACGCCATCGATTGGCCGGGTGGGTTTTGCCGCCGCGACATCGGCTGGCGTTCGCTGAACCGGCGGGCCGCCCAGTGACGGAGCTGGCGGACTGTCTCCCGGCCTGCCACGCTCGTGCCTTTTCTACAAGGAACTGAAGCACCTTGAGAACTTTGAGGTTGAAAGCCCCCTCACCCCAGCCCTCTCCCGCGAGGGGAGAGGGGGCAGGCCGTGCCCGCGGAGAAGGCGTTCCCCTCTCCCCTCGCGGGAGAGGGGACAGGGGTGAGGGGGCCTTCCCCTCCGCCCGTGCAGCCGCATGGGGGCGCACGCGATGAGGATCGGGCTGGCGCTGGGCGGCGGGGGCGCGCGCGGGCTCGCGCATATCGCGATATTGGAGGCGTTCGACGAGCTTGGCATAAAGCCCGCCATGATCGCGGGCACGAGCATCGGCGCGCTCGTTGGCGCCGCCTATGCCGCCGGAATGCCGGCCAGCGAAATCCGGCTTTATTGCAAGGCCGCCTTCGCGCGGCGCGGCGCGCTCTTACGGCACCTCTATTTCCGCTGGAAGGGCAGGGTCTGGGATTTCTGGCGGCCCGGCTCGCCCGCACTTTTCAAGTCCGAGCGGATTTTCGAGCTGGTGCTGCCGGCGGACCTGCCCAAGACCTTCGAGGCCCTGGAAATCCCGTTCCGCTCGGTGGCGGCCGATTTTGTGACCCAGAGCGAATATGTGAGCACGAGCGGGCCGCTGCTTCCCGCCCTTGCCGCAAGCGCCGCCCTGCCTGCGCTATTGACGCCGGTTCAACTCGACGGGCACATCTTGATCGACGGCGGGTTCGTCAACCCGCTGCCCTTCGACCTGCTTACCGCCCATACCGATTTCTGCATCGCGGTGGACGTGAGCGGCGGCGTCGGCGCGGAGAGGCGCGGCTTCCCGAAGCCCATCGAGACGCTGCTCGGCGCCCAGCAGCTGGCACTTCGCTCGATCGTCAACGCCAAGCTCAAATTCTCCGCGCCCGATCTGCTCTTGCGGCCGGCCGTGGGCCTGTTCCAGGTGCTCGATTTCAGGCGGATGGATGAGATCTTCGCGGCCTCGGCGCAAGCGAAGGAGCAAGCGCTCCAGGTTCTCGGCGGGCTACTGGAGGGGCCACATTCCTCCACGCCCCGGCTTCCAGCTGGCGAACCTTGTACATAATGCCTTCATTGGCAAGGAAAGCGCGGTGCCCCTCGCTGGGATAGCCCTTGTCCGCCCCTCCGGGCCGGGGGGCGGCTTCGCCTTGCCCGAGGGCAGGCTCCGGCGGCTTCCTCCTCGCTATTGCGCAAACTTATTCCTGAGCATCCTCTCCAGTTTTTTCCCCCGCTGGTTTCCCAGCTCCCCCGTCCGGGGCCGGCGAAACCACCTCCCGCCGCCTATGCGCGGGCGCCCACGGCCGCACACCGCGCGGCTCTGCCGCCGTGTGCACGATAAGCCGCCCGTCCGTAACCCAGATCGCCGCCGACCCCTTCTCCCACAGCGCACCGCGGTCGAGCAGAACCCCCGGCGCGCGGCACGGCAGGTAGAGGTCCAGCGGCGTGGCCAGGATCGCCGCGCGCTCGCAATCCTCCTGCACCGCCTCCCGCTTCATGGTCAGGCTCACCTGTTTGCCCTTCACCATGACGACGCAGGCGGTGGTGTCGCATTGCCAGCCGCCAGCCCCCGTGGACGCCTCCTTCGGCGTGCGCCCATCGCCGTCCGCCTTGAGCCACTGCCCAAGCGCATAGAAGCCGCGCCGCGATTTCGGCGCTTGCAGCTTGCCGTCCCGGTCGCGGATGGCGACGACTTTCGCGTCGCGGTCCACCAGCACGTCGGGCCGGTCGTGGATCGAGGTCAGCGCAACGCCGAAGCCGATGGCCGCGAGCCCCAGCAGCCGCCAGGGCCGCCGCCAGATCACGAGCCAGAGCCCGCCGCAGACGATGACGAGCAGCGCCGCAAAGGGAAAGGACGGCACGATGACGAGCGAGCCGGGGATCGCGGCCACCCATTTCGCGACGATCATCATGCCGTCGACGCCCAGGCCCATGAGCTTGAGCGGTCCTTCGTCTAGCCCGAACGGCATGGCGATCAGCGCCACGATCATGGCCGGCATGGCGAGCAGGTCCACGGGCGGCCCGCCCAGCAGATTGCCGAGCGCGGAATAGGTGGTGAGATTGTGGAAGTGGTAGGCCGAGAACGGTTCGACCGCGAGGCCCGCCGTGAGCGTCGTCATCAGCACGCCGCCCACAATATAAACCGGCTGCCAGGTCAGGCGCTCGCGCACGTTCTTCGCCTCGAAATGCAGGTAGCGGCCGAAGCGCTCATAACCTGCGATCAGTGCCGCGGTGGCGGCGAAGGACATCTGGAAGCTGAGATCGATCAGGCTATCCGGCAGCACGATGAGGATCAGCAGGCCCGCCAGCGCCACGTTGCGCAGCGACAGTGCGGGCCGGTTGAGCAGGATGGCGAGGAACACGACCGCGATCATGAGATAGGAGCGCACCGCCGCGATGGCCGCGCCGGAAAGCAGCAGGTAAATGGTGACGCAAACGAGCGCTGTGCCGCCGGCGATCGTCCGCGCCGAAAAGCGCAGCGCGATGGACGGAAACCATGCAAGCAGCCAGCGCAGGAACCAGTAGACCGTGCCCGCGACCAGCGACATATGCAGGCCCGAGATCGACGTTACGTGCGCAAGGCCCGAAGCCCGCAAATCCTTCTGGGAGTTCTCGTCGATCCCAGCCGTTTGTCCCACGGTCAGCGCCGCCGCGAGTTCCCCCGTCTGGCCGGGCAGCACGCTGGTGATGCGCGCGCCGATCCGCGCCCGAAGCTCCGCCAGCCGCGAGCGGAATTTCAAATCCCACGGCAGTTCGCGCGGCTCCAGCACCTCCGGCTTGGACAGCGCATAGCCCGAAGCGCCGATGCCCTGATAATAGCTCATGCGCGCGAAATCGAAGCCGCCGGGCATGACGGGCTCGGGCGGCGGCCCCAGGATCGCGTGCAGCTTCACCGTGCTGCCGGGCACAAGCGTCACCGCGCCCCGGACGTTCACGCGGATGCGGAAGGGGCGTTTGGCAACCTCCTCGTCCTCGTATTTCATACTTGTCAGCCGGATGACCGCGCGGGCTTTTTTGGGCGACTGCCGGTCGAAGCTTTCCACGAATCCTTCGAGATGGTAGGCGCCGTGGCGGCCGAGCATGTTTTCGGCCACGATCTCCGTCCTGAGCTTGGCGGCGAAGAAGCCGGCGGCCATGCAAAGCAGGATGGAGGTGAGCAGGAAGGCGAACAGATGGCCGCGCGCCAGGATGCGCAGCGCCAGCGCCGCAATGAAGAGCCCCGCCGAGAGCGTTAAGCCCGGCTCCCCCGGCAGCGCGAAATAGACGCCAACGCCCGCACCGAAAAACACCGGCAGCCACAGGAACCAGCGCCCCTGCTCGGCGTCGAGCTGTGCCGCCAGCGCCGGCCGCACCGCCCCAATCGCCCGGAACGATGCCGGCGAATGCGCCGAAGCCTCTGCCCCAAACGCTGGAAATGAATTACTCACAGCAAATACCGAGGATGCACCATCTCCACGGTATAGCTGTTTTGCCTTGCTGTGACAAATGTGCTTAAAGCGCGGTGTAAAAACTTCTGGATAGCATGGGCGGCAATGCAATCGCTGCGGCTACCAATTGAGAATTCAGCATGGTATAGCAGCCCAAACGAAGCGCATTACCCCTCATCCTGTCCTTCTCCCCCCTGGGAGAAGGAACGCTTGAATTATCCGCAGCGGGAGTTCCCGCGTCCCCTCTCACATCCATATCCGCTTGCGGAGAGGGACAGGGTGAGGGGTTACAACGTCCGTATTGCCTAAACCCAAGAGACAGAAGTCCACCTCTACGAAAGCATCCCCATGACGTCCCCCACCGGCGTGGTGACACGCTTTGCTCCTTCCCCCACCGGCTATCTCCACATTGGCGGCGCGCGCACGGCGCTGTTCAACTGGCTCTACTCGAAACACACGGGCGGCAAGTTCCTCTTGCGCATCGAGGACACCGACCGCGTCCGCTCGACCGAAGCCGCGATTGCCGCCATCCTCGACGGGATGAAATGGCTTGAACTCGATTGGGACGGCGAGCCGATTTATCAGTTCGCACGGGCGAAGCGCCATGCCGGGGTGGCGCACGAGCTTCTGGAGACCGGCAAGGCCTATCGCTGCTATGCGACGCCCGAGGAGCTTGCGGCCATGCGCGAGCGTGCCCGGAAGGAGGGCCGCGCGCCCGGCTATGACGGCACCTGGCGCGACAAGGGGCCGGAGGATTGGCCGAAGGGCAAGCCTTACGCCGTGCGGCTCAAGGCGCCGGGCGAAGGCGAGACTTCGATCCTCGACCGCGTTCAAGGCCACGTCACCTGGCCGAACAAGGATCTCGACGACATGGTGCTGCTGCGCTCGGACGGCACGCCAACCTACATGCTTGCGGTGGTGGTGGACGATCACGACATGGGCATCACCCATATCGTCCGCGGCGACGATCACCTCACCAACGCCGCGCGGCAGACGCAGCTCTACCACGCGATGGGCTGGCACATTCCCTCCTTCGCGCACATCCCGCTGATCCACGGGCCGGATGGCGCCAAGCTCTCCAAAAGGCACGGGGCGCTGGGGGTCGACGCTTACCGCGCCATGGGCTATCTGCCCGCCGCGATGCGCAATTATCTAGCGCGCCTCGGCTGGAGCCACGGCGACGACGAGATTTTCTCGACCGCGCAGGCCATCGAGTGGTTCGACCTCAACGCCATCGGCCGCTCGCCCTCGCGCTTCGACTTCGCCAAGCTTGAAAATCTCAACGGCGTTTACATCCGGAACACGCCGGACGCCGAACTGGTGAAACAGGTCGAGGCCGTAGCCCCCGCGATCGAGGCCGCCAAAGACTTTTCGGGTAACATCACGAAAACCGGCTGGGGCACGCTCAAGAAGGCGATGCCAGGGCTCAAGGAGCGCGCAAAGACGCTGGTGGAACTCCTCGGTTTCCGCCCGCTATCTGTTCGTGAAGCGGCCGGTCGACCTCGACGAGAAGGCAGCCAAGCTCCTGGAGGGCGATGCGCCCAAGCACCTTGCCGCGCTGCACGCGCGCTTCTCGGCGCTTGAGGATTGGGAGCCGGCCGCGCTCGAAGCCGCCACGCGCGCTTATGCGGAGGAGGCGGGAGCCAAGCTCGGCGGCGTCGCCCAGCCCTTGCGCGCGGCGCTGACCGGCCGCACCACCTCGCCGCCCATCTTCGACGTGCTGCATGTGCTCGGCCGCAAGGAAAGCCTTGCACGCATCGCGGATCGCGCAAATATTTAATAAGGTGCCCGGCAGGGCCAAGGGGACGTGATGACCGATATACCGGAAAACGTGGACCTCCGCTTTCTCGCTGTACAGCTCCAGCGCATCGATGAGCGCATTGGCAAGCTCGACGCACGAGTCGAGAAGCTCGACGCGCGCATGGATAAGCTCGACACACGCATCGAAAGGCTCGGCACGCGCATCGAAACTCTCGAAGCTTCGATGACCGAACGCTTCCAGCGCGTCGAAGCGGAGATGGCCCGCGCGCAAGCCGATATCAGCGAAACCAAAGCCGTCGCCCGTGAAGTCGTGCTCCGGCTCACAGTTATCGAAAAGCGGCTTGCTGCCGCGGAGCGCACTTAGGCATCGCTAAAGAGAAACTAGCAGCCAGAGGGCGCACCGCTGTCACTGTGCAGCCGGGTTCAGCCATGGGGGCCGGCCGCCCCGGCCGGTGCGGAACTCAAAAATAAGCGAGCCGGATGGCGCCGGAATTTTGGCCGGCTGCATGCCGCAATAAGGGGCGCATATTCAAGATATGTAACCCTTTTTGCAGCACAGCAGGCGGGCAAAAGAACAAGCCAAGTGGCGCAGTTATTCCTGAGCGATGCCTATGCCCGGCATAATGGCGTTGGCCCAGCTTTCAGCTCAGAACGCGGCTGGCGTCGCTGACGACGTTCAGGCCTTTGACGCCGTTCAGTATGTCCATCAGGTGCTTCAGGTCCATCACCCCGATGTCGATGAGCATCTCGGTATAGTCGGGCGCCCGCGTGACCATCTGCAGCTTGTCGATATTGGCGCCCTCTCCGCCGATGATGGTGGCGATCCGCCCGAGGCTTCCCGGCTCGTTTAACGCCATTACGCGGATCTGTGCGGGGAAAAGCTCGGTCGCACCCTCGCGGATGTCCCAGGTCACGTCGATCCAGCGATTGAGCTGGTCCTCGAACTCCTGCAATTGCGTCGAGTGGATCGGATAGATCGTGATCCCCTGGCCTGGATCGAGAATGCCCACGATCCGCTCGCCGGGAACCGCGCCGCCGCCCGCATAGTGGATGATGGACGCGCCGTTCATGCCGCGGACCGGGATAACGGGGCCATCCTCACCGGCGATCAAAGCGGGAAGGCGGAATTTAAGGTTCTTAACGCCAGGCAGATTGAACCAGCCTTCCTCGTCGCGCGTGATCGTGCGCCGCTTGGGAGCCGGCTCCTTGACGGCTTCGGGATCGATTGCGGAAAGAACCTCGCTGGCCTTGATCTCGCCCCGGCCGACCGCGGTCAGCAAGTCTTCCACGCATTTCTGGCCAAGCTTGGGAAGGACGGCAGCAAGAACGCCGTCGGTGTAAGTCTTGCCCATGCGCTGCAAGGCTGCCTTCACGATGTCGCGGCCAAGCGTCAGATACTGCTTGCGGACGGCCTCCTTGGTGGCGCGCCGGATGGCGGAGCGGGCCTTGCCCGTGATAACGGCGGCTTCCCAGGCCGCGGGCGGAGTCTGAGCTTCCGCCAGGATGATCTCGACCTCGTCGCCGTTCTTGAGTTCGTTCATCAGCGGCATGTGCCGGCCGTTGATCTTTACTCCGACGCAGCGGTTGCCGACATCGGTATGGACGGCATAGGCGAAGTCGATGGCGTTGGCGCCGCGCGGCAACGCGATCAGGCGGCCCTTCGGTGTGAAGCAGAACACCTGGTCGAGGAACAGCTCAAGCTTGGTGTGCTCCAGGAACTCCTCGGGATTGTCGCCTTCGAGCAGATTGTCGACCAGCTTGCGGAGCCACTGGTAGGCGGCGCTTTCCGGAGGAGCATGGATCTCGCCGCCCTCGCCCACCTTTTCGCTGGTCTTCTCCTTGGCCGCAAGCTTGTAGCCCGTGTGCGCGGCCACGCCATATTCGGCGATCTGGTGCATCTCCTCGGTGCGGATCTGCAGCTCGGCGCGCTGATGCCGCGGGCCAACGATGGTGGTGTGGATGGACCGGTAGTCGTTGTATTTGGGTGTGGAGATATAGTCCTTGAACCGCCCTGGCACCACCGGCCACGTGGTGTGCACCACGCCAAGCGCCGCATAGCAATCCTGGACGGAGGGCACGATAATGCGGAAGCCGTAAACGTCGGAAAGCTGCTCCAGGCTGATTTGCTTGTTCTGCATTTTCAGCCAGATCGAGTAGGGCTTCTTCTCGCGGCTAAAGACCCGTGCTTCGATGGCTTCCGCCTTGAGCCTGGCCTCAAGCTCGGTGGCGATTTCCTGGGTGAGCCCACGGTTGCGCTCGCGCAAGACCAGTAGCCGCGACATGAGCGTTTCGTAAGCGGCAGGGTGCAGCCACCGGAAGGACAGCTCTTCCAGTTCGTCGCGGATCTCCTGGATGCCCATGCGGCCGGCGAGCGGCGCATAGATGTCCATCGTCTCCTGGGCGATGAGGCGCCGCTTCTCGGGCTTCATATGCTCTAGCGTGCGCATGTTGTGCAGCCGGTCGGCGAGCTTGACCAGCAGCACGCGCACATCGGTCGATATGGCGACCAGGAGCTTGCGGAAATTCTCGGCCTGCTCCGTCTTCTTGGAGGCGAGGTTGAGCTTCTCGATCTTGGTGACGCCGTCGACGAGGGCGGCGATGTTCGGGCCGAAGAGCTTCTCGATCTCCTCCAGCGTGGCGGGCGTATCTTCGACCGTATCGTGCAGCAACGCGGTTGCGATGGTCTCGTCGTCGAGCTTGAGCGTAGTAAGGATCGAGGCGACTTCGATGGGGTGTGAAATATACGGGTCGCCAGAGGCCCGCTTCTGCTGGCCATGCGCCTTCATGGCGTAAACATAGGCGCGATTTAAAAGCGCCTCGTCCGCCTTCGGATTGTAGCTCTGTACTTTTTCGACGAGATCGTAATGCCGCACAACGGACTGCGGTCTCGCCTGTGTTTCAACTTGCACGGCCTCGGCAGCCCTTCGACAACCCGGTGTAACAATATAGCAAACTGAGGTGCAGGCAAGCATCCAGCCGCTAGTTTTACCGCCCCAATTTGGTATAGGATAACGGGAACTTTAGCGCAGTGGCGCCTCCACACCCAAAGCGCTTGGCTGTAGAGGGACAGCCTTCCCATTGGGGCGGGGAGGCAATGCCGCGCACATGGGCAGGGTTCGCCGCCGGGCAAGCCGGGCGGCGGCCCTGCCTAGGGCTGCTAGCTCTTCGAGCGGGTGTTGGCCAATTCGGCGGGGATGCTGCGGGCAAGGCCTTGCAGCAGCTCCTCTTCGGTGATGCGGTCGATGATCTGGTCCGAGAACGGATCGTCGGGGGCCAGCACGTTGGCCTGGCGGGCGCTGGGGAGCGCAGGCGCGGCCTCGGCCTCCGGCTCGTCCACCTCGACATGGGACTGCAGAGAATGGATCAGGTCTTCCTTCAGATCCTCGGGCGAGACGGTCTGGTCCGCGATCTCGCGTAGCGCCACGACGGGGTTCTTGTCGTTGTCGCGCTCGATGCTGATCGGCGCGCCGGACGAGATCGACCGCGCGCGGTGCGCAGCAAGGAGCACAAGCTCAAAGCGGTTAGGAACCTTGTCGACGCAATCTTCGACGGTAACGCGAGCCATATAGGACCTCGGATGTTGGGATTGCGGACAAAATAGGCGGGAAGTTCACGCATTGCAAGCCGATGTTGCCGGAGTGCGGAGAAACTTGAAGGAAAGACGTTCAGGCCTTCAACCTGCGCGGCGGGACGGCCTCTGCCCCCGAAGCGATCCAGGGGCTGGAATCGCTGCGCAATTTTCTGGATCGCGGCTGCCCGTTAATCCAAATGGCAGCCTCGAATAATGCCGGCCATGTGTCCGTGAGGAAGTGCTCGACCAGTGAAGCGTACGATAGCGGCCGGCTCGAAATCGTCCACGTCCTCGTTGGTTTCGTAGTCCAGGAACACCACCGTTCCTTGAGCCGCACCCATGGTTCCGCGCCCTTCGAGGTCAGGTCGAAAATCCGCGCGCCCGGCCGCCGTTTGGCGATGCCTCCAAGCTTCTTCCTGCCGCTTTCGATGACAATGGGCATGCCATCCCCCCGTGAAAGTGGCCTAAACCTAGCTTCAGCCATGGCGCGCGATAAGATTTTTCAGCCGATGCGGGTTCAGACGCGTAGCTGTTAATTGCTGCTTTAGGTTGTTTTGCATTTTTGCACACCATGCCGGGCGCTGGCACCAGCCTTGCTGTATACTTCGCGCAAGCATCTCGGACGGGCGCACAAAGACGCCCATCCGACGTGTACCTAGCGTCGAAAAAGCAACCCGACTTGAGGACAAACATGCCGTTTTGTGGCGTTCTCTGCGGCGGCGGCCTGGGAGCAGTCTACCTCCCCCCCACCACCATCATCGCAAGCACATCCTCATTGCCATCGGCCCGATACTAAACCCAAACCAAACCGGTCAAAATGTACTGGGGAACTTAGTACCTGGAAACTGGCAGTCAGCTTCTGGCATTTCCAGCGGTGGAGGCCTGGGAGCAGCCCAGCTCTCCTACCCCCATCATCGCCAGTACATCGTCACGGTTGACGGCCAGGCGTTGAATCTAGGCCTAAGCGGCCAATTCATACTGGGAAACTGGCAGGCAGCAGGCGGAAGCAGCCAAACGGAGGAAACATTTGGCGCGATCCTAGCCAGCATCACCGCCACATCCCCCGCGAGCGCAGCTAACATCACCATGTCAGCCCCCTCGCAGACGAGTTTGGGCGTATCTAGCGTCACCGCCGCAGCCCCCTCGCAAAGCAGTTCAGGCGCATCCAACGTTACCGCCTCAGCTCCCTCGCAGAGCAGTTTGCCCCTCACTCACCATTAGCGAGCCGAGCCTGATGCCGCTTCCTCCGCCTTCGGCGTAAGGAGCGGCCAGGCAGGCTCCTTTGGCATCGCAACCGCCCAAGCGCTGCATTTTTTGCCGCCACAGCCCTTAACGCCCCTTAAGGCGCCTTTTTCAAATTGGCTCAAATTTGAAATGTGGCCTCAACCGCCGTGCAATCGGGAAATGCCACCAACGGATGCAGGCAGGGCATCCGCGCCAAGGGCGTCTAATAGTGTAGCTGTTGACTGTTAACGTTAGGTTGCTATACACATTGGTACATCTTATTGGGGCAACGGCGCCAACTTTGCTGTACAATTCGCGCAAAATCGCCGGGGTGTGTGAAGGCATTCCCTGCGGCGTGTACTTGGCATTGAACCCGACGGGAGGACAAGCATGTCGACTTCTGGCGTTAGCGGTAGTGGAGGCCTGGGAGCAGTGCCCATCCCCCACCATCATCACAAGCATACCAGCGCTACTAGCAGTCAGGCGTCAAACACAAGCCAAACCGGTCAAGCGGGGAACACGCAGGCAGCAGGCGGTAGCGGCCAAACCGAAGATACGTTTAACTCGATATTAGCCAGCATCACCGGCTCGACACCTTCGCAGAGCGGTTCGACCGTATCCAACACTGCCGCCACGGCTTCCTCACACAGCAGCCCTGCCGTATCTCACATTTAGCTAGCCGGTCCTGAAGCCGGCTCCTTCGTTACGGCAAACACCACCACGGCATTCTTTGCCGTGGCGGTGAAGAATGCGCCTTCCAGTTTCCGATTGAACGGGCCACTCCGCCGCGGGCAAATTTGGGTGCGCCTAGCGCTTACAGCGGCAGTTCCTCAACGCGCACCACGCGGAAAGTGCGCATCGTGTCGTCATCGTGCTCGCGGATCGACACATATTCGCCCACCGCGAATTTGTGATTGCCGAAGCGGTATCCTCCCTCGTCCTCATCAGCAGCGCCGCCAATGTCGTAATGGAAGGCCCATTGCCCGCCGGGCTTCCTGACCAGATGCCCGATCTCGTCCGGCTCGTGCTGCCAGAAGCGCTTCACACGGCAACGCTCACGGTGCTTTTTCCAAGCCACGGGATCGAGATGGCCCGCCTCGTCGAGCGGACCCACAAACTCGTAGCCATGCCGGTTGCTGCCTTCCGGATGCTCCCGGTCCCGCGCCAATTCCAGCCTGATCTTCTTGAGTGTCACGGAGAAATCTCCACCTGCCGAAAAGCCTAATGCGACACAAGCGTTGGAACACGGGTATCCCGCAAGATGTCGCGGCTCACCCCGCCGAAGATCATCTCGCGCAGCCGCGAATGGCTATACCCGCCCATGATTAACAAATCGCAGCCATTATCCACGAGCTTCCCGCAAATGGCCTCGCCGGTTGGCCCCCGCGACGCGACAGAGACTTCAAAACTTACCTGGATGCCGTGCCGGCCGAGCGTGGCGGTGAGTTGGGCGCCATTGACCTCCGCGGCTGCGCGTTCCTCTTCGTCGCCGATCAAGGTGAGCGCGCGCACCGATTTCGCGCCGGCGATCAGATCGAGCGAATCGAATACCGCCCTGGCCGCTTCGCGCGTATCGTTCCAGGCGATAACGGGGTGGATGCCGATGGGCTTGGAGCCCGTGTCCGGCGGCACGATCAGGACCGGCCGGCCGCTTCGCATCAGCACAGTTTCAGCGAAATCGCTCCAGGCGTCGGGAATTTCCTCATTAAGCTTGCCGCAGACGATAAGGTCCGCGCTACGGCTCTGCTGCGCGATCAAATCGGCACCCATTACATAAGAGGCGATGAAGCCGCGCCATTCATGCGTGACAGCGCTGCCCTTAAAAACCTCCTCGAAGGCGAGCTTGGCCGCGGCGGCGGACTCGTCGCCGGCCTTTTGCAGCCGTTCGACGACCTCCTGGGAGACCTCGGCGGGAAATTCTCCGTAAACCGGCAAGTCGGGAGTGAGGTGCAGCCCGATTACGTGAGCGTTTCTTTCGCTGGCCAGCTTGAGAACGGGCTCAAGCGTTGCAGCCGCATTCTTTCCAGAGGGCACATAGGCCAAAATCGTCTTGACCGGCATGACATTCGCTCCCGATCTTGCATTGTATGAAGCATACTATTCTTCATGCAATGACGCTGCTTTGACCTTCATCAAAAGCGCTGGAGCAACTTTCCATCTGAGCAACGCTGCTCAAGAGGCCGATATCCGGGATGGTGATATCCCGGCTGGAGGGCAGAGTTATGATGCCCTTGGCTTTCAGCCGGCTGAACTGGCGGCTCACGGTTTCAAGGGTGAGGCCCAGGTAATCCGCCATCTCCGCCCTGGTAAAGGGCAGCGCGAAATGGGCGGAATTTTCGCTGTGGCCAGGCACTTTGGGCATGCGCTTAGCCATCATCAGGAGGAAGCCCGCGACGCGCTCCACCGAGCATTTGCGGCCCAGGAGCAGCGTCCAGTCCCGGCAGACATCGAGTTCGCGGATGGTCATCTCGAAAATCCGGTGCTCAAGCTCGGGATGGGCTTTCATAAAGGCGTCGAAGGCCACCCGAGGATAGGCGCAAAGCTCAACCTCGGTGGCCGATTCCGCGGAATAGCTGTGGCGCTGGTTGAGCGTCTGGCCCATGAAATCGGGCTGATGGATAAGGCCGATGATGTGCTGGTGGCCGTCGGCAAGCGTTTTCACCAGCTTAACAATACCGGCAGTAATGCTGAAATAATGATCGGCCTCGTCGCCATCGCGGAAGATGATATTGTGAGGTGGCAGAACCTTGCGCCGCGAGAGCTGCAAGAGCTGCGCGCGCGCCTCTATGTCGAGAGCGGAACAAACGCCCTCGCGCCAAACCAGACATATGTCGCATCGAGTGCGTATGCCGTGCATTGCGTCTCCCGTACCCCAGACGGTTGTGAGCATAGCATCGGCAAAATGAACTCGCAAATAGATTTGCGTCCGCCCCCTGCCGGGAGCCGGGAGGCCAAACATACCGCTTAACACTATTTAACGACTTCATTTTCACCAGCCCATGATATTTATCAAAGGTCAGCAATACCTTGAACGAAGCCTTTGCTGTTTGCTCAGGGCGGCGGCCGTTCTTTTCCGAAGCGCCTATCCTTCACTCCCCGCTCCAAAGCTTGATCGAGTCGGCGAATGTCCCTGCTTGCTCACGGATCGGCTGCATTTGCCCCGAGTTCTCGGCGTATTTGAATGCGATGAAGGGAATGTTCGCGGCCTTGAGCGCATTTTGAAGCATGGGCCTATCGAGCAACCCCGGATCGCAGAAGCTCGCCATCGCGAAAATCACGCCCTCGGCGCCGTTGCTGCGTACGCTTTCGATCAGATGGGCGCCTTTCTTTGCCGCGTCCGGCTCGTATTTCGCTGAAGGCCGGCATCGAGTTGTGCAGATAGGCGCTGGCCATCGCCGCGATAGGGTCGCCGTCGCCGGCCGTATCGGACTTCTCCCAGCGCGTGACGGGCATGAAGTCGTCGTCTACGATATAGCAGCCCGCCAGTTCGATGGACTTGATGAGGTTCAGCGGCGGCTGTTCGCAGAACACGCCGCTTATGACCACGCGGGCATTGTCCTTGAGCGGCCGGTCCAGACTGCGGGCGGCGTCGATATAGGCCCGCACCAGCTCGTTGTGCTCCTCTACCGGCAGCACGAGGCCTGCGCGCAGCAGGAGGTAAACCTCTGTCGAGGGCACCTTCCACGGCTCGGCGGCACGCAGGGCATAGAGTTCGCAAATCAGCGCGCGGTTCTTGTTGTAGACCTCAATCGACGCCCGGATGGCTTCGTCCGCCACTGGCGCGCCCACGATTTCCGCCAGCCAGTGGCGCAGCTCTTGCAGGCCGGAGCGATAGAACTCGCCGCCAACCTCGTCGTCGAAGTTCTGCGGCAGATCCACATAGCGCGCCGGAACCTTCGGAAACATCAGCTTCCACATGCCCGACAGGTTGCGGATCACGTCGCAGATCGATGGGAACAGCATGCCGTCTACGAAATCGAGCGGGCCGGAGACGCCAAGCTCGACGGTCGAGCGCGGGATGCGGCAGATGTAGCTCTGATAATAGGCGTCGCCGTGGATCACTTCGAGCCGGTCGCCGCCGCCCATGATGCCGAGCGGTAGCGCGCCCGCCGCGTGGATCAGTTCGCGCGGCACGTAAAGGGGCATGAAGCCTATGACCTTGCGGCCGGGCTTTTCGGCTTTCCATTTCCGCGCTGCGCTAAAGTCGAGGTCCGTGAAGATCTCTTCGCAGCGCGCGGCGATTCCTGAGGTTTTCGAGGGCGTCATATCCAGCTTAGGCGATGCCGTGGAATAAGTGCACCATATGGCGCAGGGATTTTGTTCGGCTGCAAGGCGCCGAAGGGGGCGCATATCCAAAATATGTAACCCTTTTGGCGACGCAGCGGGCGGACAAAAGAACAAGCCAGATGGCGCACTTATTCCTCGGCATCGTCTTAGGCGACGCCCAAAGACTACCGCTTCAGGCCGGTCCTCTCGGTGAGATCGTATAATTCCATTCCGGGTGGAATGTGTCGCCCTTGATATTGAGTGTCATCATTTCGGCGTCACTGACCTTGATGCCCTTCGGACAGTCGCTTGCCGCTCACGATAAACGTTCGCTCCCTGCGTTCCGGTCAGGGCTATGACCGCCTTCCAGGGTCTTGCGGTTCACTTGACGCCAGTATTTCAGCAAATCCAGCAATTTGGGGATACCGCTGTCCGCGATCTTGTGGCCCATCTCGCCCAAGGCAGCCGCCAGCTTCGCATGGCTTTTCGATACCCACATCAACGGACGCATCGGATCGCCCATTGTCGCGGGCGCCACCAATCGGTGCCGGTTTCCCAGGAGCGTTGGGTCCTTTTCGATCAGGGTTGGACCGCCGCCGCCGGGCCGTCTGATCTCACCGGACAACGAACCGGGCATGGCGAGGTCCTTCAACCCTCGACCTATCGTGCTCCGTGCAATCCCCGTCGCCCGCGACGCGGCGGCGATCCCGCCGTAGCCGGCCGTTTGCGCCTCCGCTGCCGCGAGCAGCCGGCGAGACCGTTCGTTCAGGTTCCGTTCAACCGCTGTAAACCGAGCGCAAATCACCAATGTGTCTATCATCCCATGTGTCTAACAAGCACCCGCCCGCGCCGGAATCCCACTCACCAAAAATCCGCACCGCATGACCTCATGCAATTCGGTAGTCTTTGGGCGTCGTCTAAGAGCCGGGGCGGCATCGGCGAGGAACGCACGCTCGCGAGCGAACGGCTTGCTGCCCTCCGGCATGAATTCTCCGAAACCGGGAGCAAGCTGAAGGCGCTCGGCACGCCACGGCCCGTGATGGTTGTGGAAGGGCTGCTGCGCGGACAGGAGCAGGATCGCCGCTGGGTTTCCTCGAAGGAATGCCGGGATGCCACCGCCGATGCTTCGCGTTCCTTCTGCAAGGACTATTTTGATTTGAAAGCGGAAGCGGCTGCTGCGGGCGAAGCCGGGCGTTACGAGGAAGGTCTCGCAGGATTGCGCAGCAAGATGCGCGGTCTTGAGGAACTGGGTGCAGGCCGACAGGGCGACAGCCAGGCGGCGGTGCTGGTGAGTTTGCTCGGATTGCAGACGGCACAAGTCGAGCGTGACTTGATGCTCTTCCTCGCGGTGCGGGCTGACCGTACTCTTAACTGTAGACATGGGCGACTCCTGTCTTGAGGTGGACAACACCTCGATTGTCCATGACAGGCGCCCGGTGTGGCACTTAAAAACTTTAGACTTCTTGTCCCGTGCCCTCGAGGGACTGCCCGCAGCAGCGGGCTATCGCGTAGCGATTTAGTGCGAAGCTTTAAGGCGGAAGTGTCATGGCGGTCCGCATCCGGGAAGCTGGCAATCCTGAAATGCCGCCGTGGCCGGCCCCGCCCATGGTGTGCCGTCAATCGCCAGCCAATTTCGCCATTGAAAAACTGGCCGGCGTATTGGCTGCTGCGCTAAATCCCCAGCGAGCCGCTTCTCTGGCTTACTTGGCTGTCTCCACGTAAACCTCCGCGCCCATATCCAGGAATTTCTCGCTCATCTCCGCCATGCCGGCCTGCGCGGCCATCTCCGGCGTCTCGTTCAGCTTCGCGGCGTAATCCCGCACCTGCTGCGTGATCTCCATCGAGCAGAATTTCGGCCCGCACATCGAGCAGAAATGCGAAACCTTATGCGCCTCCTTGGGTAGCGTCTCGTCGTGCATGACGCGGGCGCCTTCGGAATCGAGGCCGAGATTGAACTGGTCCTCCCAGCGGAATTCGAAGCGCGCGCGGGAAATCGCATTGTCGCGGAGCTGCGCCGCAGGATGGCCCTTTGCGAGGTCCGCCGCGTGCGCCGCGATCTTGTAGGCGATCACGCCGGCCTTCACGTCGTTACGGTCCGGCAGGCCCAGATGCTCCTTCGGCGTCACGTAGCAGAGCATAGCAGTGCCGAACCAGCCGATCATGGCCGCGCCAATGGCGCTGGTGATGTGGTCGTGGCCGGGCGCGATATCGGTCACGAGCGGGCCTAGCGTGTAGAATGGCGCCTCGCCGCAAAGTGCTAGCTGCTTCTCGACATTCACCTTGATCTTGTGCAGCGGCACATGGCCGGGGCCTTCGATCATCACCTGGCAGCCCTTGGCCCACGCCACCTTCGTCAGTTCGCCCAGCGTCTCAAGCTCGGCGAATTGCGCCGCGTCGTTGGCGTCCGCGATGGAGCCGGGCCGCAAGCCGTCGCCCAGGCAGAACGACACGTCGTAGCGGCGCATGATGTCGCAAATGTCGTCGAAGCGCTCGTAGAGGAAGCTCTCGCGGTGATGGGCGAGGCACCACTTGGCCATGATCGAGCCGCCGCGCGCTGACGATGCCCGTCACGCGCTTCGCGGTCAGCGGCACATAGCGCAGCCGCACGCCCGCATGGATGGTGAAGTAGTCCACGCCCTGCTCGCATTGCTCGATCAGCGTGTCCTTGAACACCTCCCAGTCCAGCTTACCGGATCGCCGCCAACCTTCTCCAGCGCCTGATAGATCGGCACCGTGCCAATCGGCACCGGGCGCGTTGCGGATGATCCATTCGCGCGTATTGTGGATGTTGCGGCCCGTGGAGAGGTCCATCACCGTGTCGGCGCCCCAGCGGATCGCCCAGACCATCTTTTCCACCTCTTCCTCGACCGAGGAGGTCACGGCGGAATTGCCGATATTGGCGTTGATCTTGGTGAGGAAGTTGCGGCCGATGATCATCGGCTCAAGCTCGGCGTGGTTGATGTTGGCGGGGATGATGGCGCGCCCGCGGGCGACCTCGCTGCGCACGAATTCCGGCGTGATGAGCTCGGGGATGTCCGCGCCGAAGCTTTCGCCATCGGCCAGCGCCTCTTTCGCACGCTCCAGTGCTGCCACGCGGCCCAGATTTCTCGCGGTGCGCGATATAGGCCATCTCCTCGGTAACGATGCCCGCGCGCGCCAGCTCTAGCTGCGTGATTAGCTCAGCGCCCCGCCCGGCCAGGACGGTATACCGCAGCGGAAACTCCCGCGCCGCGTGCGCCTCGCCCACCAAGCCATTGTCCTCCGGCTTCACGTCGCGGCCTTCGTATTGCTCGACCGCACGCGCCCGGACCCACGTCTGCGCGGATGCGCGCCAGACCGGCGTTCACGTCGATGTCCGGCGCCTCATCCGTGTAAGGCCCAGACGTATCGTACACGCGGAAGGGCGGCTCGCCGCTCGACGGGTGCAGCGCGATCTCGCGGAACGGCGCGGTCACGCCCCGGAAAGCCCGGCACCTCCGAATAGACCTTGCGCGAGCCAGGAAGGCCGCCCGTGGTCACTTGCACCGGCTTGACGGTTTTCGGATCGGTAGGCGCATTCATGCCAGGTTTCCTTTTATGTTCTTGGCGAGAGTATGAGGTGCAAGTGTCGCTCGAATTAGGCAGGCGACCCGGGACGGATCTTGAACCCCATACAACTTGATGGGTGGTCCCGCGTCTTTTCCACCCGCGTTCATGTTTAAGGTCATTTCGGTGAGAAACGCTCTTGAGCGGATCGTAACATCGCCGAGATACTCAAAGCGTTCCGAGCCAAATCGCTCGACGCCGTTTTTTCCCACAATTATCAGGGTGCTCCTGGTCAGGGCATAGGCAAGGTGCCCGGAGCGGCGAAGCTTCCTCGGGCGTCGCAGTGTCAAAGTACGGAAGATGATGGTGGCAACGGCCCCCGCCAGGAAGGCGTCAGCAAACCAATTCCACTCCAGCGGCGGAAACGTCTTAAAGATTAACGCATAGAGTTCGAGGCATAAACCCTTGCAGGCCAGAAAAAAAAAGCCATGCCAACCGCCAAGAATCCAAGCGGGATCTTGTCCAGGCCAGGGCAGCCGCGCCACAACAGATGCTCGCCAAGGGCGGAACCAACAATATCTTCAACAGAGGGTGCGGCAAGTTCGGCGTTATTCATTCCCCATCCCTCCGCCGGTGCTAACCGGATCAGGTTCAACGGGTTGCCGCGCGGCTTGTTCCCGCGCCCTGGCGGGCGCGAAACCTCAGCGCGATCTCAGCCGCATGCCTGCGGCCCCCCAAAGGTTTCCTCTATAGTGGGGCCGGAACGCAACGCTGACAAGGTTCGTAGTTCGAAACGGGCAAGAAAGCCACAGAAGCACCGCAATTCGCTGTGCTCGCTTTGTTCGCCGATTGCGGTAAATACCCTAGGCGGGCATAGTCGCCGCGACTGGATCGGGGGTCGGTGGAAATGATGAAACGCTTTGTTCTATCCTGTGCCGCGGTGCTTGCTCTCGCGGGCTGCTCTGGCACGAATTTGGATCAGCCCGCTGCCCAGGCCAACGCGGTGGACCTGTCGGCGATGCCGGCAACGGGCATTTTCGCGGTCAAGGATGTGATCGTGACCGATCAGGGCGGCGATACGCTCAAGCTTGCTGCCGCGGCTGCGAACAAGTTCACGTTCGATCAACTTTCCGCTGTTGTGTGGTGCCGGGCGCGCGAGGAAGCCGTGTCGCGGAAATATGACGGCTGGTACCAGGACGGCATCCAGCAGATCTCGAACGGCCCCGACCAGCCGCAGACCGCGATTGCCACGGCGCACTACTTCAAGGGCAAGGCGCCTGCGGGCAAGAAGACGCTGAAGCACGACAAGAACCCCTGCAAAGAGGTTCCGGCCGAGGCAAAGGCTAGGGTTTAGCGTCTCGATCGCCAGACTGTCCGGCAGCGGGATCTTTCGCTGCTGGGCCGGAGAATAGCGCAAGCTTGGAGCTGTGCAGCCCGAGGACATAGGCGGCGATTGCGAGCATCAAAATCGCCACCGCTTCATAAAGCAGATTTACCGGCTCTTGCTCCTTTTGCAGGATAGCAAGCCGCGAAAGTGCTGTGATCGCAATAAAGACCGGAAATGTGATCGGGATCTGCTTGCTTTCATAATAAGCAGCCGCCATGCCGAGCACCTCGGTATAGAGGAACAGCAGCAGCAGGTCCTGAAGCCCGACGTCCTTTCTTTCATAGATCTGGTAGATGGCTTCGGCCGCGCCGAGGATGGTCAAAATGCCGATTACGATCAGCAGGGCGTTTTCGACATAGTGAGCAGCTTTGATCATCGTACCACCCCGAGGCGCCAACCCGGTACATGCCTCCAGCTTAGACGTTTAAGCCACCTCATCGCGAGGCGCTTCTGCTGCGTGGCTATCCATCGCAGCTTGTGCCGGGCTTGCGCTCGCTGCCGGCAGCTTGCTTCTGGGCGGAAGCCGCTGGCGATGACGGCCGGGGCGAAGCGATCAACTGGTACCCGTCTTACGGTTCAGCGGAGCGCCGCTGCCATTGCCAGCAGCCTGGGCGCTAAGCGCATTCGCGACATAGAGTGTGACCGCATCCTTGAGCCAATCCACATCGCGCAGTGAAATGTCGGTCTGCTGCGACGCGATCGTTATGCCCGCGGCATCGAACGCATCGAGGATCGCAAGCCGCAGTTGGGTCCGCACGCTGCCGCTGGCGTTCAAATCGTGGATGAATGCGAAAAGCTTGAAGTCCAGCGTGCCGGCGTCGAAGTCGTCGAAATAGACTGAAGGCGCAGGAATCGCCGTTACGGAAGGATGGTCTTGTGCCACCTTCACCAAAATCTCCGTCACCCGGCGCGGATCGGTGCCATGAGACACGCTCACCTTGATCGTAACCCTCCCAGTATTGTTCCTGAGCGTCCAGTTCTTCACCTTCTCGCTAATGAAGAACGAATTGGGGATCAGCACATTCGCGCCGTCGAACGTTTCGATCTCGGTCGAGCGCACGCTGATCTTGCGCACATAGCCTTCCTCTCCGCCTGCCACGACCAAATCGCCCACCTTGATCGGACGCTCGGCCAAAAGGATCAGACCCGACACGAAGTTGTTCACGACGCTTTGCAGGCCGAAGCCGATACCGACAGAAAAGGCGCCAGCGACGATGGCCAGGTTGGAGAGATTGAAGCCCGCATAAGAGAGGGCAACGAGCGCAGCCGCCGAGATGCCGATATAGCCCACGGCCGTGCTAATGGACTCTCGCAGGCCTCCCGACAGGCCGGCAGGCTTAAGCACTTGCGAAATCCAGCCACTGCTGGAAGAACTTCGCGGCGAAATAGCCTAGCGTGAAGATGACGACAAAGGCTAGAAGCGCAGCCAGCGACACCTGCGTGTTGCCGACGTGGAAGCCGAAAAAGAGCTGGCGGTACCACTCGAAGATGTCGGGCCAGCTGAACTGCCACTGATTGAGAATGAGTGGGATCGCCGCGAGCAGCACTCCGAATTTCAAGAACAGGCTGACCGGGATCGAGAGCCTTTGGCGGCTACCGTGGTCGAGCTTGGCATTGGCTGCAAGCCATCTGCCGGTGTCGGAGCTATCGCTTCCCATCGCCTGCGCAACGCCGTCCGCCCACAGCAGCAGCAGATAGACGATGGCCAGGATGGTGCCTGTGACGATGAGCTGCTGCGTAATGAAGCGCGACAGGGAGATGTAGCCTGCTGCGCCCGTTGCAAGGATGGCGATAACCATGAGCCAGACAGGCAGCCTGAGGACGCGCAGCCATGAGGACGACGCCATTCCCTCCGTCCGTTCCTCGCGCAGCGGCGTCTGCAGGATGGCGGCGAATAACAAAGCCACGGCGGCATTTGGCAGCACTATCAGTGCCAGCCTTGGTGAACCGGACGTTTTGAAAAGATAGGCGGCGGTCTGCATGAAGCTGGCCGCACCATAGATCAGCGCCACGGTCAGCATCAGGCTCGAAATGCGCACCGCGGCAGCATTCGAGGCGGGGATCAGCCGCCAGCGGCGGTCGGTTGGCGAAAGTGCGGTGGAAACCAGTGCGTTCACAACCACGATCACGATGATCGAGCGGGCTGCGGAGTAAAAAAGCCTGCTGATATCGTCCGGAAACGCCTGAACGTTGTCGACGGTGCTGTAGAGGAAAACCAGCGGCAAGATCACCGGGATGGACCTGAGCAGGATGATGCCCGCCGCATCCGAGGCCCGCCGCCAGAAGGGGGGCTCGCTGCCGTCTTCCCATCGCCGCAGCCTGCGTACCGCAGCCATCATGAAAACTCGCAAGCCTAGCCAGATCGCCAGCGCAACTCCAACCAGCGGGAAAATCTGATCGTCGTCTTGGGCGTCCCACCAGTCAATCACGGCGCGCTGCAACTTGCTTGCGACTTCCATGATTTGCGCGTGCGCGTTTCTCCAGGTCTGCAGGGAGAAGACACCCGGTGAGCGCTGAAAGAGGTTGCTGGTGACCCTTGAGCGGCGAATGTCCAGAAGATGGCCGATCAGCTTGGTAATCCGGCTTTGCGTTCCGTCCAACGACCCGCGCGCGGAGTAGAGGTAACCGTAATAGGCGGTGGTTTCCGCGCGGTAGAGCGCGGCCTGATCAGGCTCAGGCTCCTGGCCTTGGGCGGGCGCTGGAGGAAGCGCCTGCATATTGTCGTTGGCCGAATTAAGCGCCGGTTCGAGCTTCTTCCAAAACGCCTCGGCATCGCCCCGCAGATTGAACAGCTCCGTCCTCAGTTCGTCCAGTGCCCTGTAATCCGTCTTGGGCTCTTGCATGCGTTGCTCGATCCGGTCGAGGTTCTCGCGCCAGCGTTGGATCTTGGCGTCGATATCGATGCCTGCCGAGGTGCTGGCCTTTTTGGCGACGGCGGCGTGATCGATGCGGGGCGGCTGTGCGGCTGGCGCCGCCGGCTGTGCGGCGGGTGCGGGCTGCGGGGCGGCTGCCTGCGGTGCCTGGGCCATGGCGGCCGCGCCCATGACGGTCAAAATCGCGAAAAGCGAGGCTACAATCGCGCAACGCCGCAAAAACATTGGATACGCCCTCACACAGGAAGCTCAAACGCAGGGGAGGTGTACTAGAAGCCAACCGTGCGGACAATAAGGCGATTTTCAAAGCAATAACGCCAGCGCGGATATGCCCCGGCAACAAGCTCGCGCCGCTCTGTCAGGTCTTCGCCGCCGCCTCGCCGGCCTTGGCGTGGCTGCCGCTCTCGGGGTGTCCGCGATGCGGTGTCTCGGCGATGCCGGAAACCCGGAACATCTTCTGGAAGAATAGGTTATTGGGAATCTGAAGCGTGCTGCCGCTTTCCTCCCGCAATGCGGTGAACATCATGTCGCGGCTGGCGACACGGCCTTTCACGCCCTCGGGCAGAATCTCGACAGTCTGGCCCAAATGAAACGGCCGCCAGACGGTGAGAAACAGGCTCGCCGTGATGTTGCTGATTATGGTCCAGACAGCGAGGAAGCCGACGCCCACTACCGCCGCAGCGCTGACGAGCAGGGTCCACAGGCCGCTCATGCTGATGCCCCACAGGTTCAGAATGAGCATAACGGCGACAATCCACACGGCGGCGGCGGCCGAGCGGGAGATCGTCAACGAGGTTTCGTAGGAAATGGATAGGTGCCGCTCGACGCCATCGAGCAGCTTTCCGATGTAACGGTTCAGCAGCGCAATAACGGCTACCGCAACCGCCAGGACAATGGCGGTGCCGAGCACCGTTCCGATATTGATGTTGCTTGGGCTAAGCCAGTGGACACCGTTCATCGCTTATCCTATTTGGCGCGGGGCTAGGAACCTATGCCTAAACGAAATCGGCTGTAACGGCGCGGCCACGCAGCGAAGCAAGCCTGGGCTCCAACTCGTTCCAAAGCTCCCGCGCCGCTTCAAGTTTCTTGTCCTTATCGTCCACACCGAAAGGACGCCCGAACCTCCGGTATTGCTGCTTTCTGGCGTAAAAGCGGATGTCGCTCGTGTGCCTGACGTCGAGGAATTTGCCAGCGTGCCGTTTCGCCAAGCCGTGGACCGGGAAAAAATAAACCTCGGTATAGCCGCGCGTGTCGGGGACCCGAAGCGATTCCCCCTGCTCGTACCAGTAATGCAGGACGCCGTCACGGTAGAGCGACTGCATGGAGCGGAAAGCCTGGGCGTGGGCACCGTCCGGGTTCCAGTCGTCGCCCAGGACGTAGAGCTGGCCGTTGCGGAAGCCGATGTTCAGGAAGCCCAGATAAAGCAGCTTCTGCGTTTGCATGTCGACAACCACCAGAGGCCAATCGCCTTCGATGAACTCGCTGCCCATGATAGCACGCCGCAGCAGTGGGGATAAAACCGGAATCTTCTCAACGATGAACGCTGAAAGCGGATAGCTCAGCCGGAATAGAAAAGCGAGCGCGGCAAGCACGGCCGGCACAGCCCAGTTCTTGTACTGTGCGCTTACAGCCTGTAGTTGTTCCCAGTGCTGTAGCACCCACCACGTCAGTGCCGCGACACCTGCATGAACCGCCGAATTTACGCCCCGGAACAAGTGGTTACCCCTCGATTACGCCCAGCGGCACTGTTGCACATCTGGAGTTAGCCCTGCAATCCCCACAATTAACCGGAGGCTGGCGGCGGATGTGTCCGAAATGCCAAAGGCTGGCATTGGACGTTTTGGTTGAGCCGGATCAAAACTACCAACCGGCCGGCGTTTGAGGTAACGTCGCAAAAGGACTCAGACGGGAACATCGAGAGGCAAGACCGATGCGGCTTTTTCGCATGCTCATGGGCGTTCTTATTCTGCTTTGCCTTGTTCCGCCCTTGGTGCTTGTGGCCGCAGCCCTCATTGGGCGCTGGACGGGCTGCGAGGTTGACCTCGATGCGCCGCACGTCTGCCAGTCGATAGGCGGCGATTACGGCGGCGTTCTTTATTCCGTGGCGCGTTTCGGCCAAAACACCGGGGCGGCGATTCTGGTACTCGCCGCGCTGCTCGTAAGCTGGCTGCTTATCGAGATCACGGGGGCCATCGGTGGAACCCCGCGCAAAGGGCCCGCGGCTCAGACGCCGGCCAGCTCCCGGAACCGCGAACGCGGATCGTAAGGATGCTTGTTCGTCCAGTCCTGGATAAGGCGCTCAAGCTCGCTGTCGATATTGGCGGGAAGAACGATCCTTAGCGTGATGAGCTGATCGCCGTGGTTGCCGGTGCGGTTATTCTTGATGCCCTTGCCGCGCAGGCGCAGAATCTGGCCGCTGGATGCGCCCTTAGGCACGGCCACCGTCACGCGCCCGCCAATGGTCGGAACCTCCACGCGCGCGCCAAGCACGGCCTCGCTTAAGGAAATCGGCACTTCGAGCGTAATGTTGTCGCCGTCACGATCGAACAAGGGATGCGGCATGACCTTCAGCTCTATTAGGGCATCGCCTGGCTCCCCCCGGCCTGCTCCGGGGCCCCCCTTGTGCTTGAGCCTCAGCGTCTGCCCGGTTTCGAACTCCAGAGGGCACTGAAATGTCGAGCGTCTCATTGTCGGGGAATTGCACGCGCTTCTTGGTGCCATTGACCGCTTCCAGGAAGCTGATTTCCAGGTTGTAGCGGTAGTCCATGCCGCGCATGGTGAAGGCGCCGCCCGGTCCGCGCTTGCCGAAGAGATCGCCGAACAAATCGGAAAAGTCGCTATTGCCGCCGCTGAAGCCCTCAAAGCCGCCGGTATAGGCGCCTCGCGCGCCCGAAGTCCCCGGACCGCCATGGTCGCGATGGTACGGATTGGCGCGCTCGTTGCCCATGGAGTCGATCTCGCCCGCATCGTAACGCTTGCGCTTCTCGGGATTGCCGAGCACGGCGAACGCCGCCGAAACCTTCTTGAATTTCTCCTCGGTCCTTGGATCGCCCTTGTTCTGATCCGGATGCAGATCTTTAGCGAGCTTTCGATAGGAGCGGCGAATCTCGTCGTTCGTCGCGTTGCGTTTGACGCCAAGAATTGCGTACAGATCTTGATGCATGGAACCCGGAGCGATTGCGCATAATTGCGCTTTTATGACTCAAATCCTGTACTACAGATAGGTGTCAAGCGAATCTTTCCCCACAACCTGAAGCGTTTTTTCTTCTTAGCCCAAAAGACCACCGAAAAGTGACGATTTCAGGGGATCGAGCTGGGCGGTAACCTGTAAATCGGGGATAAATCCCAATTCGCGTGCGACGTTACGCAACCGGCGCCGCAGCGGCTCGCCGTCGAGCGCCTGCAACTGCCGCGAAATTCGCAACACAAGCTTGCCGCCCTCGTATTCAAGCCTTGTTTGCGGCAAAACTCCGGCCATTCCCGCTGAAAGCGTGTGGGCAAGCCGCACCGCGTGTCCGACGATCAGCGCGCGCTTGCGCTCCTGGCGTGTGATCAGCTCCGAAAGCTTGGGCAGCAACTCGCCCGAAAAACGGCGCTCATAACGGTGGTACACGCAAAGCGAGAGGAAAGCGCGGCCGGGATGGTCCACGCCAACAATGGCTGATTGGGCGACAAGCACAGCGCTTTGCTCGCCCCGGTAGTCGGGGTGGCCGCGCCAAGCCATGTCCGAGAGCAGGCAGGCCGCCTGCCGCAGGCGCAGTTCTTCGAACGTTTCGACAGGGCCAGGACTCCGGAACAAAGCGTCCGTCCAGCGTATCAGCTCTTTCGCATGGGTTCTGGAGCGGGCTCTTAGCTGCGCGATGTCCTCGCAGGCCGTCAGCAGCGGGTCCTTCTCGCGATCCGCCTCGCTCAGAAGCTCATACATAATGCCTTCGCGGACGCCGAAAGCGGAGAAAATCACCTCGGAAGGCTGTGCCAGCCGCACGATCGCGTTTAGCAGTAGTGCACCATAGGGCAGCGTCTCGTCGCGCCCGGCCGCCATGCCGGGCATGCGCTTCAAGGCTGCTGCCGACATGTTCGCGTAGCGCGCCGAGACTTGCAGCGCCTTGCGCGCGTCGAGCGAATAGCCGTGGATCGCTGTAAGCGGATAGCCGGTCTGCTCCATATACAGCTTCGCGAGCGTCCGCCAGGTGCCGCCGACCGCGTAGAAAGGCTTCTCCCGTGCCTCGTTCAGCCATTTGAGCGGCGCCAGGGCCTCCGCGATGATCGGAATCGCACGGCTTCGCTCCCCTTTGGTCCTGTCCAGGAGCGCGAGCCCCCCAAGCGGAAGCGAAACGGTCTCCTCGACAGCGCTGTTGCGGAGCCGGACAAGCTCCAGGCTGCCGCCGCCCAGATCGCCCACAACGCCCGAAGGAAGCAGGAAGCCGGCCTTGATGCCGGTGGCGGCGAGTTGCGCCTCCTCGGCATTGCCGACGATCCTTATGGGGACACCGCAGGCCTTCTCCGCCCGCTCCATGAACTCCTCCCCATCCTCCGCCCAGCGGACGGCCGCCGTCGCGAACGGATGGATGTCGCGCTCCTTCACGCCGCAGATCGACGCGAGCTTTGCGAAGCGGGTGAGCGAGGCCAGCGCGAAGGGGACCGTTTCCGTGTTCAGGCGCCGGGTGGAGTTCAGGAAACGGCCCAGCCCGCACATCGCCTTTTCCTGGAAAAGCGGCGTTGGCGAGCGGGACAGACCCTCATAGACGACGAGCCGGATGGAGTTCGAGCCGATGTCGATGACGGCGACGGGCTTCCGGTCCAGCAGCCTTCCTTGGGCCGAGTAATCCACGGGTCACCTTAAACGTGCGGGGTGGATGGGGCTGCGAAGCGGCGGGGGAAGTCTTCCTTGAGAGCGTGGCCGCGTCCGGAAAGGCTCGGGTTCGTCATGAAATAGTCGTGCGCACAGAACGGCTCATCGTCCGGGCCGAGGTGCAAGCGCTCGGACGTGCCGTCGCTCAAGAGTTTCCAGCTCTGCAAATTATCCTTCAGATTGGCGATCATGATCTGGTCGAGGATTTGCTCGTGGACGGTGCGGTTCGTGATGGCGATCATCGCCTCAACGCGGCGCTCCAGATTTCGGGGCATCATGTCGGCAGAGCTGATATACACGTGGGCATCCTCGGATGGCAACCCGTGCCCTGCGCCGAAAGCATAAATGCGCGCATGTTCCAGGAAGCGGCCAATGATGCTTTTGGCCCGGATATTCTCGGATAAGCCCGGAATGCCGGGCTTGAGGCAGCAAATGCCGCGGATGACAAGGTCCACGGGCACGCCCGAAGACTCGCCTCGTAGAGTGCGTCGATCACATCGGTATCCACAAGGGCGTTGAGCTTCATCCAGATCTCGGCGGGCCTGGCCTTCCGGTGGCGGATCTCGGCCTCGATCTCCTCCAGGATGCGCGCCTTGATGCCGTGCGGCGAGATAAAGGTGCGCTCCAGATCGTTGGGGCGGCTATAGGTAGTGACATAGTTGAAGATCTTGGTGAGGTCGCGCCCGAACGCGGGGTCGGCGGTGAAATAGGAAAGATCGGTATAAACCCGCGCCGTCGCCGGGTGATAGTTGCCGGTCCCTATGTGGCTATAAGTGCGAAGCTCGCCATTCTCCTTGCGGACCACCTGGCCGAGCTTGGCATGCGTCTTCAGATCGAGCTGCGTCAGGCCGTAAACCACATGCACGCCGCACGCTTCGAGCTGCTTGGCCCATTCGAGATTGGCCAGTTCATCGAAGCGCGCCATCACCTCGATCATGACCGTGACGCTCTTGCCGGCCTCGCGCGCCTGCCTGAGCGCCTCGACGATGGGCGACTTTTGCGAGGTGCGGTACAGCGTCCACTTAATCGCGACAACGTCGGGGTCCGAGGCCGCCTGGCGGACATATTGCAGGACGATATCGAAGGATTCGTAAGGGTGATGGACGACGATGTCCTTCGAGGAGATGGCGGCGAAGCAATCGTTGCCATATTCCGTGATGCGCTCCGGCACGCGGCTCTCGAACGGCTTATAAAGCAAATCCGGCCGGTCCTTGACGATGAGCTGGGAGATGGCGGCGAGCGCGAACAGCCCGTCCACCATAACCACCTCATCGCGGCCGATGTTCAACTCCTCGATTACGAGCTTCTTTGCGCTTTCGGGCAGCAACGCGCTGATCTCAAGCCGGATGACCTCGCCAAGCTGCCGCTGCACGAGCGCCCGGCGCAGCACCTTTTGCAGATCCTCGCTCTTTTCCTGGAACTCGATCTCGCTATTGCGCAGCAGGCGGAAGAGGCCGGCCTCGCTCACCTTAAAGCCAGGGAGAAGCGTGCCCGCGAAAAGCGAGATGACCGTCTCGATGGCGATGAAGCGCACCTCGTGCTTCCTTGAGCTGCGGCCGCGCGGGGGCAGGCGGATGAAGCGGTCGAGACCGTTCGGAATGGCCACGAAGGCGAACATGGAGCGCGGCTCTCCATCGTCCTCGCGGTCGCATTGGAGCACGACCACAAGCTCCTGGCTTTGGATGTGCGGGAAGGGGTGCGCCGCATCGACGGCAACCGCGACCAGGGCGGGAAAGATTTGGCGCATGAAATGGCTCTTGAGCCATTCCTTGTCGGGCTCGGTGAGCGTGGCGGGCGTCAGAAGCGCGAACGATTCTTTCGCCAGCTCGCTCCGAAGCTCCGTCCAGCGGGCTTGCTGGCGGGCGCAGAGGATCGCCGCCGCCGCATTGATCTGCTTGACCTGCCCGGCCGGCGTCAGGCCGTCCGGGGAAGGTTCCGTGATGCCCGTCGCCGCCTGCTCGTGCAAGCCCGCGACCCGGACGCGGTAAAACTCGTCGAGGTTCGATCCCGATATGGCCAGGAACCGGATGCGCTCCAGAAGCGGGTTGCGTTCATTGCCGGATTCTTCTGAGGACGCGCTTATTGAATTCCAGCCAGGATAGCTCCCGGTTAAAAAAACGTTCGGTGCCAAATGCCTCGATCCTGTCCCGGTAGCTGGGGGCAGACTTGATCTTGGCGAGACCCATTATCTTCCTCCGGTGAAAGACCGCACGCGGCGGGCCGCCGTTTGGCGGGCACTATTCATCCTGGCCGCCCCGGTGTTTCCGCTTTGGCGGCCGGAATGAATTCCCGCGTTTGCGGGAATGACGCGCCGGAAAGCGCGCTTACACGCCACGGCGGAGCCATCGGGGCAATCCGGTTATTCAGTATCGCCGCAATCGTTGTCATTGTTATTAATGCTGCCGTCCTCTTCCGAGCTGAACTCCTTGAACACCTTCGCCGCAAATGCGCGGGTGATCTTGCGGTGCTCAGCCAGCGCGAGCTTGTCGATATGCGCCGTTACCTGTTGGGCGGCGGCCATCGAACGCTCCATCCTCGCTATAAGATAGGAGATGACGTCCGGCGCAACCTCGATTTGCCTATCGCTGAAATGTTTTACCAAAAGCGCGGCCAGATGCTCCTCGTCCGGCTGCTGGATTTCCATCACGGGATAGGACCTGATCCGTGAGCGGAGATCTGGAAGGGCGAGGTTCCACTGGCCCGGCGCGGTTTGCGCGGTAAAGAGGATCGAGGAGCCGTGCTCGCGCGCAAGGTTCAGATGATGGAAGAGGGCTGTCTCGTCGAAGGTGGCGCTGTCGACGTCCTCGACGATCAGCGGGACGAAGGGCTCGGACCAGAGGTGCGAGGCAAGTGCTGGCGCTTCGATGAACAAGGCTTTTGAGCGGTTCTGCCAGATCTTGGCGAGATGGGTCTTGCCGGATTGCGGCGGACCGAACACGATTGCGGCCGGAGACTGCCACTCCGGCCATTGCGTGATGAGCGCAAGCGCGTGCTCATTCCGCGAGGTTATCAGGAAGTCGGCCTCGTCCCAGCTCGGAACATGCGGCAGGTCGAAAACGAGCTGAGCCCCTTTCATGCAGTATCCACTGAATTGCCTCGCATGACTGTGGGGAAAGCCCCCCTCTCCCCAAGGGGAGAGGCGGCGCGCAACCGTTGCGGTAGCGTCCCTTCTCCCCGAGGGGAGAAGGACAGGATGAGCGGGGACTTTGCCAAGCAATCGAGCGAAGCGGATATCACCCAGTTATCCCCGAATTGCCAGCTCGCTGCCAGACCCAGACCGAGGCCCTTGCCCGTCCTCATTGTAGAGCGGACTCTCATAATACCTGCGGACCGCGTACCGCACCAGCACTCCGATAGTGGCGGCGAGCGGTACGGAGATGAGGAGGCCGAGGAAACCCAGCACATAGCCGGACGCGACCAGTGCGAAGAGCAGCCAGACCGGATGCAGGCCCACCTTGTTGCCGACGATATTCGGAGTCAGCACATTGCCTTCGATTACCTGGCCGAAGACGAAAACGCCGCAAACCGCCCCAACCATCGTGTAATCCGGCCAGAACTGCGCCAGCGCCACGCTACCCGACACCAGGAATCCACCCGTTGAGCCCAGATAGGGCACGAAGCTGATCATCCCCGCGATGAGCCCAATCAGAAGGCCATAGTTCAGGCCGATCAGGCCCAGGCTCACCATGTAGAAGGCCGACAAGATCAAGAGCACGATCAGCGTGCCCCTGAGATAGGCCGAGATGGTGGAGTTGATCTCGCGCGCGACCCCGGTGATCGCCGGCGCCTGCTGCTTTGGCAGGAAATCCTGGATGCTCGCGATCATCTTGTCCCAGTCGCGCAGCAGGAAGAAGGTAATCACCGGCGTCAGGAACAGAAGCGCCAGGGAATTGAAAAGATCGGCGCCGCTCTTGAGCAGGCCCTGTACTCGCGAAATGAGCCACGGCGAAAGTTGCTGCCTGAACTGCTCCACGGGCGTGGGGTCCCCAACCCTTTGCGGACCGGTGACGCGCTGCAAAAAATGCCCATAATGCTGCTGGATGTAGCTCAGGGCGCGTTCGTGCCAGACGGGCAGATTCTCGATGAGCTGACCCAACTGCTCTACGAGGGGCGGTACGATCAACGCCAGCACCACGGCCAGTACAAGGAGCGAGATCGCGACCATGACGAGCGCCGACAGCCCCCGGGGGATGCCCACCCGGTGCAGCCCGCCAACGATTGGATGAAACAGATAGGCAAGCACGAAGCTAACCGCAAAAGGCAGGAGGATGCCGGAAAAGAGCATCAGCGAGATCGCCGTGAGGGCGGCCAGGATCGCCCAGAAGGTGGCGGCGGCCGGGAGCTTGAAACTGCTGCCGTTCATGGCTGGGCGTCTCCGCCAGCATCGCAACGCGCAGCCCTGCCGCGCTCAAGCCCTACGTCCGCCGGTTTCCTCACCACACGCCCCCTCATTCCCCAATCCCTGCGATGTGCCGCCCAGCAGCTTGCCCGCGAGGCTTCACCTAGCCCGGTCACTTCCCATTTTTGCCGCGCGGATGCATTCCGTTACCTTCACTGCCCGGATTCGAGAACAACTAAGGCGCGCGAATGGCAGAACCGCACTTACCACAGAAAAGACATGCAAAGCTAAGCGGCCGCGATTAATGCGGTGGAAGAAAGCTTGAGCGGGGCGCCTTCAAGGATGCCCGCGTTAGAGCGTGCCGGCCTGCCGGGCGCGGTACAGTGCCGCGCCGCCCAGCCCCGCAAGCCCCAGCGACAGGAAAACGAGATAGCCCGCAAGCGAAAGTCCGAAGATACGGATAGCCGCCACGTCGCAGCGCACCGCCGTATTGTGCCGAAGCTTCTGCGCGAGCGAGCCGGTGGCCGAAACGCCAGGGCCGTTGCCGGTGCATGCGTCGGGACCCGGCCAGAAATGCCATTCGACGCCCGCGTGATAGGCGCTAAGCCCCGCATCGAAGATCATCGCCACGCAGATCGCCGCCAGGAGCAGTGCGGCGGCTTTCGGCGCCCGGTCCGCCAGCATGGCCGCGATCAGTCCGGCGGGAACGGCGAAGTAATAGGGATTGCGCTCCGCGTAGCACAGCTCGCAGGGCTCGTAGCCCATGGACTGGAAGATCCAGGCAGCCGCAAGCGAGGCGAAACCGATGCCCGCAATCACGAATGCCGCGTTCCCGACGGTCAAAAGCTCAAGCCAGCGCGCGCGGGTTTGTGGAAGCCTATGCAACATATCTTACGATCACGAAGCCCGAAATAACGATCGCCAGGAAGCCCAGCATGACGGTCTCCAGGCGCTTCTCCATGAAATCCCGGATCGGCTCGCCATAATAAGCGAGCACGCTTGCGAACACGAAGAATCTTATGCCGCGGGTGATCAGCGACAAGAGCACGAACAGGCCGAAATTGAAACCCGAGAAACCGCTGGCGATGGTCACGAGCTTGAAGGGGATCGGCGTCAGCCCCTTGAGCAGGATGATCCACACGCCCCACTCGGCGTAAGTCTGGCGGAAGCCCTCCACGCCGGTGCCGTAGCCATAAAGGTTGATGATCCACTTGCCGACGCTCTCGTAAAGCAGCGAGCCGATGGCATAGCCCAAAACGCCGCCCGCGACCGAGGCAACCGTGCACCACGCCGCCAGCACCAACGCGCGCTTGCGCTGCGCCAGCACCATCGGAATGAGCAGGATGTCCGGCGGCACCGGGAAAAACGAGCTTTCCGCGAACGAAACCGCGATCAGCACGAAAAGCGCATGCGGGCTTTCGGCGCGGGCCAGGGTCCAGTCATAGAGGCGCCGGATCATGGAATTTCCTTCTTGCAACTTACGCGGCGGTGATAGCCTGGACGGCCGCGAATGTCCATGCGCGTTCTCTGCGGGGCCATGATAGCTGGCCGGGCCGCACTGTGTCATGTCGATCTCTCGATTGTGCTTCGAGCGCTCGAAACACCTTCGGGAGATCTTCCTTAAATATAGAACTCAGGGTTCCTCCGCCATAGGCGGAGGCTTAGCCGCCGGGAAAGTTAACATCTATTTAACGGGAGAGCGCCGCTTCGGGCACTCAAGCGGCCGGCCTGCGCTTCAGCACGATGAAGGTGGAGGAGCGGCCTTCGCGCATCGCCTTGGTCTCATAGCGCGTGATGGGCCAATCCGGCAGCGTGTCCCGGTTCGCGGAGGTGAAGGTCAGCGCAAGTTCGTAGTCCGGATGCTGGAGCGCGTGCTCGATGGCGGCTTCGGCGTAATCGGCGATGTCGGAGGCGAAGCGGAACTCGGCTCCGGGGCGCAAGGCGCGCGCCATTGTCGTAAGCAAGGGCGGCGAAAGCAGGCGGCGCGCGCGGTGGCGCTTCTTCGGCCAGGGGTCGGGGAAGAGCATGAAGGCGCGGGACAGGCTTGCCGGCGGCAGCCAGTCGAGCAGGGAGTGGACGTCGTCCGCATGGAAGCGAACGCGGCCCTGAAGCTGCCGGGCTTCAAGCCCTGAGAGCGCGGCCACGATGCCGTTCACATAGGGCTCCGCGCCGGCGATCCCCACCTGCGGATTGTGCTCCGCCTGCCAGATCAGATGCTCGCCCGCACCGAAGCCGATTTCCAGCCAGGTTTCCTCGATGGGATCGGCGAACAGTGCGGCAAGGCCGCCTTCGCCCGCGGGCTGGCTCAAATCGAGCTTAAGGCGTTCCAGTCCGCCGGTAAGAAGCGAGGTCTTCCGCGCGGACAGCTTGCGCCCCCTCCTGCGCCCGAAAGAGCGCAAAGGAACGCCGTTCTTCCCGCCGGCGGGAGTATCCGGCGGGGTGTTGTCATCAGCATTCATGATTACTTCACGATCGGTTCATGAGTAATACTGCCGAATGTGCGCGTTCATGCCGCATCGGCCCGAGACTAGCTCAGGGCCTCTTTCAGGGCGTCCACTAGATCCAGGCGCTCCCAGGAGAAGCCGCCATCCGCTTCGGGCTTGCGGCCGAAATGGCCGTAAGAAGCCGTGCGGCGGTAGATCGGCCGGGAAAGCGCCAAGCGCTCGCGGATGCCGCGCGGGCTCAGGTCGATCACCTCCATGATGGCGGCCTCAAGCTTATCCTCCTCGACACGCCCGGTGCCGTAAAGGTCCGCGTAGATCGACAAGGGCTTGGCCACGCCGATGGCATAGGAGAGCTGCAGGCAGCATTTGTCCGCAAGCCCCGCCGCGACCACGTTCTTGGCGACGTAGCGCGCGGCGTAAGCAGCCGAGCGGTCGACCTTGGTGGGATCCTTGCCGGAGAAGGCGCCGCCGCCGTGTGGAGCCGCGCCGCCGTAAGTGTCGACGATGATCTTCCGGCCGGTCAAGCCAGCGTCGCCGTCGGGGCCGCCGACCACAAAGCGGCCGGTCGGATTGACGTAGAAATCTTCCTTCGGGCACATCCAGCCCTTGGGCAGAACCTCGGAGACGATGTTGCCCGCGATCTCGCGCACGCGTTCCTGGCTCACATCCTCGCCATGCTGGGTGGAAACTACCACCGAGGTCGCGCGGACAGGCTTGCCGTCCTCGTAATAGAGCGTCACCTGGCTCTTGGCGTCCGGACCAAGCTCAGTGAGCTGGCCGGAATGGCGTAGCCGCGACATCTCGAACAATATCCGGTGCGCATAATAGATCGGCGCCGGCATATAGTCTTCGGTCTCGCGGCAGGCGTAACCGAACATGATGCCCTGGTCGCCCGCGCCCTCATCCTTGTTGCCCGCGGCATCCACGCCTTGGGCAATGTCGGCCGATTGCGAGTGCACATAGCAGTCGATATCGGCTTTCTGCCAATGGAAACCGCTCTGCTCGTAGCCGATATCCCTGATAACTTGGCGGGCGCTTTCGATTAGATTTTCAGGACCGATGCTGGAGGGCCCGCGCACTTCGCCCGCGAGCACCACCCGATTCGTCGTTGCCAGCGTCTCCAGCGCGACCCGCGAGTGAGGGTCGGCGCCGAGATAAAGATCCACGATGGCATCGGAAATCTGATCGCAAACCTTATCGGGATGTCCCTCCGATACAGATTCGCTAGTAAAAAGATAATTCTTGCGAGCCACGGCCCCGTCCAATCTTCAATAGGAGTTGGATCGCGGCCTTTGGGCCGCGCTAACCGAGATCGTTTTCGATCCCAGCCTGGCCTTCCTTAGCCTCAGGCTTCTCTTCTGACAAGGCCCTTACAAGGTCAATAACCCGCCGCCGAACCTTCGGATCATGAATTTTGGCAAACGCTCTATTGAGGTCGAGACCTTCGCGAGAGTTGAGGAAGTCGAGAAGCAGCGCTTCCCGCTCGGGCTCACGCATTCCCGCCGCCGGATTGGACTGCGCGCTACTGGCGAAGGCGTCCTCGAAGAAATATCCGACCGGAACCTCTAGAATTTTCGAAAGCTGGAACAGCCGGCTAGCCCCAATCCGGTTCGTCCCCTTCTCGTATTTCTGGATCTGCTGAAAGGTGAGGTTCATCTTCTCGCCCAGCTTTTCCTGGCTCATGCCGATGATCATGCGGCGGTAGCGTACGCGGCTGCCAACGTGAATGTCTACCGGGTTGGGTTTCCTACCGGTAGTTTCATAAAGTTCCTCGTTGATGCCTAAAATTGATACCGATGACTTCTGCCATTCCCATATTCGGCCCCCTTCCGTTCAGGCTAATGTTAAGTTCAGCGCATTCAGCAGGACGATCATTCTCTACAACTCCGAAGTTGTAGTTACCAAAACGAAACCCGTCAAGTTGCTTCTTTCGTTAAACATGAAGCAACATCGAAACTCTAGCTAAACTATTTGAAAAGTGCGCCAAAGGTGTGATTCCCTCACAAAACGTAATTTATGCAGCTTTTCTAAACGCAACTATAATTAAATAAATTTCGATTGGCAATAGAAATAAAAAAATAAACACAGGAAGCCTAGATTTTTCATAAAACGTCGCAGGTATAGCCTTCGGCAGCCCATAATCGATTACACCGGTTTCACCTAGACCTAATTGCGCAACAATTCGGCCGAAGGGATCTATAACTGCAGAAATTCCGGTGTTTGCTGAGCGCATTACTGGTAAACCTTCCTCAACAGCGCGGACCCGGACCTGATGGAGATGCTGGTAGGGTCCGGTCGAGTCGCCGAACCAAGCGTCGTTCGTCACATTCACGAACCAGCCCGGCCGCTCGCTCAGGTTTGCGACGCGCCCCGGAAAAATGATCTCGTAGCAAATCAGGGGAAGAAAATCGGGGGCACCGGGCGTCTTAATCAAAGAAGCCCGCTCTTGCCCCGAATCGAAACCGCTCGGCCTGTGCGAGAAGGCGCGCATCCCCAGCGCTGCCAAGATCCCGCGAAATGGCACATATTCCCCGAAAGGAACCAAATGGATTTTGTCGTAAAACTTGCTAATTTGCGCACCCTTACTCAAAACGAATAAACTGTTATACACGGCGTCGAAGGTATAACAATTCTCAACCGTCATTACTCCTTCCGCGCGTTCTGCACCTAAGATAAAGGTTGTATGAGGCGGGATCGCGGCCGAAAAGATGTCCCGCGCCTCGTGGATATAAATTTCTTTGTTGAAGCCGAAGTGGAACGGCACCGACGTTTCGGGCCAAATGACGTGCGTGAAGGAGCTGACATCGGTGCCGTCCGTGCCGCTCTTGGTGAGGGACAGCATACGATCGAAGATCCATCGCCTATTTTCAGGGTTCAATTTCTCGCGCTGGGGAATGTTCGGCTGCACGATCCGCACGCGTACGCCATCAACCAAACCCACCGTTTCCGCAAGCCTGTTGAGGCCGAAAGCGTAGCTTCCGGCAAGCGCAATTGCAGACAAGAGCAGGGGTGACCACAGTTTCGTATACCGCGCCCCTGGAGCCGCGATCAGCGCCGCCGGGGCAGGGAATATGAAGAGAGCGGCCAGGGTGAGGCCGTAAACGCCGATATAGGCGGCAAGCTGCATATGCGGGGTGTTGGCAGCCAGCGCCTCTCCGAACAAATTCCACGGAAAGCCGGTCAGTAGGTAGCCCCGCGCGGCCTCTGCGCAAAAAAAGGCGAAGGCAAGTGCCACAAGCCTCGCGTAACCGCGCTGCCACATAGCTGCGGTAAGCGCTGAAGCGGCAGCATAGAAAAGCCCCAACCCGGCCGGCAAAGCCGCAACCGCAAACGGCATCAGGGCGGCATAGCGCTCGGCCTCCACGTAGAAGGCGTAGCCGATCCAATAAGTGCTTGCGAGGAAGAAGCCGAAGCCGAAAGCCCAGCCGATAATGGCGGCGCTCTTAAGCCTCTTGCCGAAGGTAACGAGCGGCTCCTCGGCCTCGCCCTCGCGAAGGCAAACGGCGTCCAGCGTCCAGATCAGGGCGGGGAAGGTGACGAACAGGATGGGCCACAGAAAAAAGGGCGCCATCGCGAGAACGGAAAGCGCGCCTGCCACAAAGGCGATAAATGCAAGTTTGCCGGTATTGAGCCGGGCGATGAGCCTGGGCAGTGCGTCCATATTCCGCGTAGAGAAGGGTTACTCGCTGAAAACGCGGAGAGAGTTATCCCCCCGCCAAAGCGAAAGTGTGGCAGGAACCCGTTGCACGCACGAAAAACGCGCAACGGATTGTGCAGATTTTAATAGAGGTTGAGCAGCGGGAAGCCAAGGAAAGCGTAGACACGCGCTATTCGTGCGACATCGTGTCCCTCTAGCCGTTTCCCAAAGGAAGGCGTTGGCAGCCCCCGCTTACGCTGCACGGACGCCGCGAATGCGAGCATCCGGACGGGCCTCCGCTTTGCCCGCCGGCTCGCTGTCCGGCGCGGGAAGCAAGAGCGGCGTATCCGGCGCGGCAAGGGCAAGCTGCTTCAAGATACGGATGCTATGCAACCGCCGCGGCCCAGCCTCCAGAATTTCGAAGGTCACGCCGGAGGGGTGTTCCACAATCTGGCCGCGCTTGGGCATGCTGCCCGCTATCGCCATGATCAAGCCGCCAAGAGTATCGACATCGCCCGCACCTTCGTAGAGAAGCGAAAGGCCCAGCACTTGCTCCACCACCTCGATGGGGGTACGCGCGGCGGCAATGAACGCCTCGTTTTCGTAGCCGATCGAAGGGGCCGCCTCGTTATCGTGCTCATCGTGGATGTCACCGATGATGGCCTCGACGAGGTCGCCGAAGGTGGCAAGGCCGTCCGTGCCGCCGAACTCATCCACGACCAGTGCAAGATGAATCTTTTTGGCTTTCATCTTTGCCAGTAGCGTCAGCGCGGGCATCGATGGCGGCACAAAGAGAACCTCCCGGATGAGGCTTGTTTCCGCGATAGGCGTGTTCAGTTTGGCGCTGCCAAAATCCAGATTCGCGATGGCCTCTGCCGGTGCCGCCGCCCGCGGCCCTGCCTTGCCGGCTTTGTTCCGCGTCGCCCAGGCCATAGCGTCCTTTATGTGCACCATGCCCGACGGATTATCGAGACTTTCGTGGAAAACGGGCACGCGTGAATGGCCCTCCTGGGCAAACAAGGCAAACAGGGCCGAGATCGGCTGGTTGTCCTCGATTGCCTCGATGTCGGCGCGCGGGATCATGACCTCCCCCACACGCGTCTCGCCAAAGCCGAGCACATTGAGGAGCATCGAGCGCTCCTGCGGCGATAGCGATTCATCTTCGGCCGCGCTGGTCTCGCCGATCGCGCTTTCCAGGGTTTCCCGCAGGCTCGGTGCGGTCGCAATGCCTAAATTGGCCGCCATACGTTGCAGCCAGCTTGGCGATGCTTTCGTTTTCCCCGTTTCGAGCCCCTGTTGTATGGACATGGTGTTCTTAAGTCTGCGTGTTAGAGATAGAGGTTAAGTTAATGGAGGCTGGCCGGCATCCGCGTAAGGGTCGGGAATGCCGAACTTTTCAAGGATCTGGCACTCGGCGGCTTCCATGCGCCCGGCATCGGCATCGGTTTCATGGTCGAAGCCCGCCAGATGAAGCACGCCATGCACCACCAGATGGGCGGCGTGGTGCTGAACGGGCTTCTCTTGTTCCGAAGCCTCGCGGCTAATGGTCTCGTAAGCCAGCGCAATGTCGCCCAGCAACACCGGTTCTCTGCTACCCCCAGGCGGCTGCACTGCCGGTGCCGAAGGAAAGGAGAGCACGTTTGTGGGTGCGTCCTTTCCGCGAAAGGTTTTGTTAAGCGAATGGACCTCGGCATCCGATAGAAGCGCGACGCTAACCGCGTGGCACTTCGGCTCGAGTCCGGCGGCCATAAGGGTTGCCTCGGTCAAACTGGGGATCTGGCCGGAAAAGCCTTCAACGGAGAGCCAGCGCTCGTCCTCGATTGAAATGTCCACGCACGTTCGAGGGTGCTCGCCTTGCGCAGCGTCTCCATCGTCTCCGGCAACGGGCGTTTCAGGGCTATGTGTGAATTCGGCGGTCATAATATGCTAGTTTAGCGCTTTGTCTCATATGCTTCAATGATACGGCCTACCAGGGGATGCCGCACGACATCGGCGCGGGTGAAAGCGACATGCGCAATTCCCTCGACGCCTTCAAGAACGCTCAACGCATCGGCAAGGCCCGACGATTGCCCCGGCGGCAGGTCGATCTGGGACGGGTCGCCGGTGATAATCATCTTACTTCCCTCGCCGAGGCGCGTGAGAAACATTTTCATTTGCATCGCCGTGCAGTTCTGGGCCTCATCGAGGATAATGATCGCATGGCTCAAGGTCCGCCCACGCATGAAGGCCAGCGGCGCGATCTCGATCGCCTTGGTTTCAAGCCCGCGTTCCACACGCTCCGGTGCAAGAACATCGTAAAGGGCATCGTAAAGCGGCCGCAAGTAGGGGTCCACTTTTTCCTTCATATCCCCAGGCAGAAAGCCCAGCCGCTCACCGGCCTCCACCGCCGGCCGCGACAGGATCAGGCGGTCTACCTCGCCCCGTTCCAGGCAGCCCGCCGCATGGGCGACGGCGAGATAGGTCTTGCCCGTGCCCGCAGGCCCGGTGCCGAACACCATTTCGCGGCCTTGCAGCGCTTTGATATAGGCCGATTGTGCCGGCGTGCGCGCGATGATCGTGCGTTTGCGGGTGCGAAGCTCGCCGAATGACGGAAACGGTTCCGGGGACTTGAAGCCCGGCAGAGCGCCGGAATTCCCCCCCATGAGATGCCGCATGGCACCTTCGACATCGCCTTGCGCAATGGCCGTTCCGGTGCCGGCGCGCTTATAGAGCGTATCCAGCACGGCCTTGCCCAGAAGGCAGCTCTCCTGATCGCCGTCGAGCACCACGACATTGCCGTGGACAACGGCTTTCAGCCCCAGCCTGCTCTCGATGAGGGCGAGGTTGGCGTCGAATTCGCCGAGCACATCGGCGAGCTTGCGGTTGTCG
>CAVUGF010000032.1:0-136393 GCA_963740975.1 uncultured Alphaproteobacteria bacterium
TTTGGAGAGTAGGCCGCAGGACTTTCACCCGCAGCCTCTCGCAGAACGGTGCGTGAGCCTCTCAACTCACACCGCTCCCATCAAGCAAACGCACCCGCCATCCCCGTTTTCCAGTGTGCGAAGAGCTGCGGGCATTTCCGGGAGACTTCGATCATGAAGCCCCCCGCCCGCGTCTTGCTTTCCCGGAACCGCTTGTACTTCCTCTTCGCCCAGGCAACCAGCGACATGTCGATATACCTGTATAGCGGACCCAAAGCCGAAGGCTGGAACCGCCCAAAGTACGCAATCCATCCACGGAGAATGGGATTGAGCTTCGAGGCGATATCCTGAAGGCTGAGGTCCGTGCGTTTCCGGTAGTTCAAGCGGCGCGCCTTCTGGCGCATCGCCGTGAGAGCCGCCGGGCTGACCGCGGCCGTGAAGCCGGTAAACAGTTTGCCTGTCTTGCTCTTCACATAGCGGCCCCGGAACTCATAGCCAAGAAAGGTGAACTTGGTATGTTCATGCGTTCCGGTGCGTCTTCCATCTTTGCAGTAGACAATCTTGGTCTTTGCTGGATGCATTGTCAGGCCACACGCCGCGAACCGCGCTTCCAGCGCAGCCTTAATCGCTTGCGCCTCCTTCACGCTTTCGCAGTGCACGAGTCCATCGTCCGCATACCGGCACCAGGGAGCCTCCGGATAGGTCCGCGTCATCCAGACGTCGAATGTATAATGCAAGAAGAGATTGGCCAGCAGCGGGCTGATGACGCCCCCTTGCGGAGTTCCCCGTGTACGCTGCACAAGGGTTCCATCCTTAAGTTGCAAGGGAGCCGTAAGCCACCGCTCGATATAGAGCCTCACCCATTTGCAATCCGTATGCTTATCTAGTGCCTTCAGCAATAGCCCATGCTCGATGTTGTCGAAGGACACCACCACACACTACCCATCACCGTAAGTTTTCGGGATCGGCGACGATCCTGCGTCCGTCTCATCCGCTGGAAGGGCAGGCATTGTCCATCATGGGCGGCATGCGGCGCGGCGGCGCTCAGCTTCTGCTGCTGATCCTGCCGGATGGCAGCCGTTCACTTATTCCGGCTGAGTGGACCGATTGGCAGGCGGAGGACGCTGGAAGCGTACCCGCTTCGAGCCCTCAAGAAGCATGCTTTGTTCCGCTGACTGGCCTGCTCCGCGTTCGCGCGATGGCTGACGCTCTCCTCAAGCGCGGGCCGATTCCCTGGCCTGGCGCATCAAGCCATGAGGAAAGCCATGCAGCTGACCCTTGCCCTTCCCGAACCTTCCCCGCCGCAGCCTGTGCCAGAGGTGGAGATCGATGCCCAAGCCCGCCGGACAGCGCAGGAGGTTCTCGCGCGCATCCTCGCTCAAGCCGCCGGGGCGGCAAAGCCGGAGGAGCCCAGCAATGAATGACGCCGCTAAAATCACCCCGTCGCATCTGCGGCGTACGGCCTATGTCTATTTGCGGCAATCGAGCCCCACTCAAGTCGAGCACAACCGTGAATCCACCCGGGCGCAATATGCCCTGGCTTCCAGGGTAAGCGAGCTTGGCTGGCAGGCGCAGCAGATCGCCGTCATCGACGAAGACCTCGGGCTTTCGGGCTCCGGCGCCGTCGAGCGCGCGGGCTTTGCGAAACTCACCACCGAGGTGGCGCTTGGACATGCCGGGATCGTGCTCGGCATCGAGGTCTCACGCCTTGCCCGCAATAACGCCGATTGGCACCGCCTCATCGAACTTTGCGGCTTGACGGACACGCTGATCGGCGATGCCGATGGCATCTACCATCCGGCCATGTTCAACGACCGCCTGCTGCTTGGCCTCAAGGGCGCCATGAGCGAAGCCGAACTTCATATTCTCCGTGCCCGCCTCAACGGTGGAATCCGGAACAAGGCAGCTCGCGGCGAACTCCGCCGCGGCCTGCCGGTGGGCCTCGTCTGGGGCGAAGCTGATGGTGAGGTGCGCTTTCACCCTGACGAAGCCGTCTGCGGCGCCATACGCACCATCTTCAACCGTTTCGCCGAGCTAGGCTCGGCCCGCAGTGTTTGGCTCTGGCTTCGCTCGGAAGGCCTGAAATTCCCGCTGCAGCGCCATTACGGCGCACCGATCCGCTGGATCGATCCAAGCTACACCGCCGTCTATCATGTGCTCACCAATCCGGTCTATGCGGGTGCCTATGCTTACGGCAAGACGCGCCGCGAGCTGACCCTGGATGCGGCCGGCCAGCGCAAAAGACGCACGCGCAAGCTTGCCCCCGAAGAATGGCAGGTGCTCATTCGCGAACACCATCAGGGCTTCATCGGCTGGGATACTTATGAGAGCAACCGCGCAAGGATCGCCGCCAACACCAAACCGCGGCCTCATCAGGCCGGGAGCGGCGCCGTGAGAGAAGGCAGCGCACTTTTGCAGGGCATTGCTGTGTGCGGCCATTGCGGGCGCAAATTGCGCACGCATTATACCGGACGCACAGCGTCCCCTGGCTACCACTGCGCAGGCAGGCAAATCGTCGAGGGCCGGGGCTGCTATTGTCTCAGCATCGGCGCGATGCAGATCGATGGCGCGGTGTCGGGCGCCGTGCTTGAAGCGCTCGCACCTCTGGGCATCGAGGCAGCCCTAGCCGCCGCCGAACGGGCCGAAGCCGGACGCGATGCCGTGCTTGAGCAATTCCGCCTGGCTGTCGAGCGGGCTACCTATGAGGCGCAGCGCGCCGAACGGCGCTATCGCGCGGTCGACGCCGAAAATCGCCTGGTTGCCCGCGGTATCGAGGCCGAATGGGAGCAGCGGCTGCGGGAGATCGAACAGGCAAAGGCCGAACTCGCCCGCCGCGAACAGCACCAGCCCAAAACCCTGGACGCCATGGACCGGCAGCGCCTGCTGGCGCTTGGTGCCGATCTGCCGCAAGCCTGGCAGGCGGTAACCACAACGGCGCGCGACAAGAAGGAGCTGCTGCGCGCCATTCTTGAGGAAGTCATGATTGCCGTCCAGAAGCAGGAGGGCCGCGCCCAGCTCACCTTACGCTGGCACGGCGGCGCGGTCACCGCCATCGCGCTCGATCTGCCGCACCACCGGCAAGCCGCGGTGCGCACAGAGGAAGACACCATAGACCTCCTGCGGCGGCTGGCTGCCCATTATCCCGATGCCACGATTGCGGGCATTCTCAACCGGCAGGGGCGGCACACGGCCTACGGCCACCGCTTCACCGCGAACCGCGTTGCCAGCTTGCGCAAGCACTGGAAAATACCCTGCTATCAGCGGCCTGCCGTGAAGCCCGAAGGCGAACTTCTGACCGTCCAGAAGGCTGCCCAAGAGCTTGGCCTCGCCGCCTCCACCGTTCACCGCTGGCTCCAGGAGGGCGTCATCCAAGGCGAGCAGCTCACGCCCGGCGCGCCCTGGCGCATCCGTATCACCGCTGATCTACGCCAGCGCATTGCTGAGGAGGCGCCTGAAGGCTACCTCACGATGTACCAGACCATGCGCTTGCTGGGCGTCTCCCGCCAGACGGTGTTGCAGCGTGTCAAGCGTGGCGAAATCGAAGCGGTGCATGTTCGCTCGGGAAGGCAAAAAGGCTTGCGTCTCAAAGTGATACAGCGTCAGCAAGACCTATTCGAACAACTCTGAAAAAGCTGGGGTGCAGTATGAAGCAGGATCCAACAGTGCTTTGATATCGAACTCCAGAACCCAATCATACTTCCAGCAACGCTCGCGCGTGACCGCCACTGCGTCCAGCGCGGATTTCTCCGGCCGGTAGCCATGGGAGTCCGGAAGAAAGACAGGCTCCAGAATAGGCTCAAGCACCATCTTGACCACCATCTGAGCCACACGATCCGAGACCGTAGGGACGCCAAGTATTCTTTCCCCGCCACTCTTCTTTGGAATGGCAACCGCCTTGACCGGCGGCGGGAAGTAGGTCCCTGAAGACATACGGTTCCAGATCTTGTAAAGATTATCTCCTAGCTTCGATTCGAACTGCCCTATCGTCTCCTTGTCGATTCCAGCACCTCCCGCATTACTCTTGACAGCACGGAAGGCCGCCGCAACCAGTCCTTTTGGAATGTTGAATGGTCTTGCTACACTCATGCGCCTCCTCCTGTTTCCAGTTGGACGCACAATGCAGCCGCTTGATCCAGCCCCTTTGCTCCAGCCGCATTACCGGCCTTCATCGCTCCTACGAGCTGGTCCGCCCCAGGTCTCGGCATCGGTACTCTCGCCTCATGGCTTTCACCACTTGAACTTCTCCCTTGGCATCCGAGCCCTGGTTCCCGTAGTTCCGCACAAGAGCCTGGACCGGGTTCACGCCCCCTATACGCCGGCTGCCGCACGCCCAGTAACCAAGTACCCGGCGCACTTGTCCCAGAAGTCCCATTCGCCCCTGGTTTCGACAGCATTTTTTTCAATTATCGACGCGTCATCGAAGGGTTTGCTTTCGCTCGTCTCCCCGGACCTTACCTGCCCGGAGATACTTCTCCGGACTTTGACTCCAACGCTCACCACCGCGGCTTTTGACCGAAGCAGCTTGGAGTGGTTTGAAGCCTGCTCTTGGAAGCCGGCTTCGAAGGGCCTGCCTTCATCTCTCACGCAGCTTCTGCACGCCCAAGTCAGGTTCTCATTCTGAACCTCCTGGTTCGTGCGCTACGGCACACAACGGGAGTTTTTAAACACAGAAAATGGCCCGAAAACGCAAGAAATATCGCTAAATTCAGCGTGCTGAAGATGGGAAGGCCGCGCGTTTACCATCCCTGCATTTACCATGATAGTTAGCTACGCGAAATGAACGGCTTGTAAAGGAAAGGAATTCGGCGACGCTCCGCGCCGCAGCCCGTGCATCGCTCCCTGCGCGGTTTGGACAGAGCCATGCCGCAGCCGCGGATATAGCCCGCACCAGGCCGAAAACGGCTGTCCGGGTTGGTCGCGGCACCGTCTCCTGCCATGGGCTAACCGCCCTTCACCAAGACCTCCTGTCCGGCGGGGACGTGTTTCGTTGTATCGCCCCCGGTTCAGGCCGCCGGCCCAGCCATGTGCCACCGGGCCAGCTTGCTTTCCTTGAAGCGGTTTACGCGTGATCGATCATTAGCCCGCGAAGGAAATATTCGGTTCCGTGCAGCTGCCCTCTTCCAGCGGCCAGGGTGTTTTCGCCCGTCAACATATTGTTATTGCGATCGAATACTTCCGCCGTGATCTGCTTTCCAACCGCGTCGTAGGCTGGGCCTGCGGTTGGCCCCTCTTCCTGCACCCAAGTCAGGATCTCATCCGCACCCGGTAATTGGTGACGTGATTGCCGTTGGCCAAAGTCTTACCATAGGGTGCGACCGTATTCGGATGCACACCGGCTGCATCGAAGGTGGTGGTTCGAATGCCTGTAACGATCGAGGCCGCCGACGCAAGACCGCCACCCAGCGAGTGACCGGTAATGTCTGTAAGACTGGAACCAAGCCGCTTTTGCAGGTTCAGCGCCAGGTTCATTGCTTCGGTGTACTGAATAGACCCTTTGCCAAGCGCCTGCGGTACATTTGCCTGACCGTAGTCCTTAGTCCATTCGTTTGAGCCACGGTACGCAAGCACATAGGTATTCGTTCGGGTATCGAGGTAGAGCGTCGCGGAGAAACCAGAGTTTGTATCTTCGAAGTCCGCTTGGGATAGCCCCCTAAGCCGCGGATCCAGATTGGGTTGATTGAAGTCTACAGCTTTATAATAGCTGGGAACCGTGGGTCTCCCATAAGCCCCGTCTGAAAGTTTCGCCATATCCTGATCGTGGGCAAGGCGTTGCGGCGTCAGGGAGGGGTCTTGCATCAGCATCGATGCGATCGCGAAGCGCCGGTCCTGGTTCTGGCCCCACGCCGCCTTAAATTGGTCGAGCTGCGCAACGCCTTTGAACTGGTCCATCTGGCCAACCGCAGCGAGGAATTTCTCCCGCACCGCCGGGGACGAGGAGTTGCCAACCGCAGCCATCAGCATGGTCGCGTTCAGCATCGGCGTGTGTTTCGGATTTGGATCGGCCTTCACGTTGGCGTCGAGCGCTTGCATGAGACCGATCAGCTGGTCCGGCGTTCCCTGCTGTGCGAAGACGTCAAGAACGATCGCCCGCTGCTCGCTCAATGTAGCGTTCATAAAGCGGATGAGCTGATCGGGACTGGCCTTTTGGCAGAGCTGGCTATAGAACGCCTTCCGTTCGGCAGCGCTGAGCCCCTGTATGCCGTGGTTGCCGTAATGATTCATATTGCTTGCGAGTTGCTTCAAATCGGCATCGCTAAGGCGGGCTAGCGTGGCGGTGACGTGGGCGGAATCGCCCGTGGTCAGCACTGCCGCGATGGCTCGCATGTGGCCGTTGCGGTCCGTTCCGGCCAAGCCTTGGGTGCTGAGCAGGTTATGTACCTGTGCTGCTGCCAGCCGGCCGTATTGATCTGGGCTGGCTTTGCTGGCCAGCGCGGCGAACAGGGCCTTCTGCTCATTGTCATTGAGCCCTTGCACGCCGCCAGCCATGCCATGATCCATGTTTGCGGCGAGCTGGTTCAGGTCGGCGTCGCTAAGGCGGGCTAGCGTGGCGGTGACGTGGGCGGAATCGCCCGTGGTCAGCACTGCCGCGATGGCTCGCATGTGGCCGTTGCGGTCCGTTCCGGCCAAGCCTTGGGTGCTGAGCAGGTTATGTACCTGTGCTGCTGCCAGCCGGCCGTACTGGTCTGGGCTTGCTTTGCTGGCCAGCGCGGCGAACAGAGCCTTCTGCTCATTGTCATTGAGCCCTTGCACGCCGCCGACGCCGCCATGATCCATGTTTGCGGCGAGTTGCTTCAAATCGGCGTCGCTAAGGCGGGCTAGCGTGGCGGTGACGTGGGCGGAATCGCCCGTGGTCAGCACTGCCGCGATGGCTCGCATGTGGCCGTTGCGGTCCGTTCCGGCCAAGCCTTGGGTGCTGAGCAGGTTATGTACCTGTGCTGCTGCCAGCCGGCCGTATTGGTCTGGGCTGGCTTTGCTGGCCAGCCCGGCGAACAGGGCCTTCTGCTCATTGTCATTGAGCCCTTGCACGCCGCCAACGCCGCCATGATCCATGTTTGCGGCGAGCTGGTTCAGGTCGGCGTCGCTAAGGCGGGCTAGCGTGGCGGTGACGTGGGCGGAATCGCCCGTGGTCAGCACTGCCGCGATGGCTCGCATGTGGCCGTTGCGGTCCGTTCCGGCCAAGCCTTGGGTGCTGAGCAGGTTATGTACCTGTGCTGCTGCCAGCCGGCCGTACTGGTCTGGGCTGGCTTTGCTGGCCAGCGCGGCGAACAGGGCCTTCTGCTCATTGTCATTGAGCCCTTGCACGCCGCCAACGCCGCCATGATCCATGTTTGCGGCGAGCTGGTTCAGGTCGGCATCGCTAAGGCGGGCTAGCGTGGCGGTGACGTGGGCGGAATCGCCCGTGGTCAGCACTGCCGCGATGGCTCGCATGTGGCCGTTGCGGTCCGTTCCGGCCAAGCCTTGGGTGCTGAGCAGGTTATGTACCTGTGCTGCTGCCAGCCGGCCGTACTGGTCTGGGCTGGCTTTGCTGGCCAGCGCGGCGAACAGGGCCTTCTGCTCATTGTTATTGAGCCCTTGCACGCCGCCAACGCCGCCATGATCCATGTTGCTGACCAACTTCTGCAGATCGGCATCGCTAAGATCGGCGAGCACAGCGTTGACGTGGGCAGTATCGCCGCTGCTCAGCAGCGCCATGATGGTCCGCATGTGATCATTACGGTCTGTCCCAAGGAAGCCTTGATCGTTAAGCAACTGCTCGATGCGCTGGGCGTCTGGCTCCGCATCCCTCATTTGCTGGGCGGTTGGGGCGCCGATACTGGTCACTTGCATGGTGTCCTCCATAACGCGGCCACGGATATCTCCAGCAGCCTGCTGAGCCCGGCTCGATGCGTCATTGCCCTGCGGCGTTGTGCTGCGCAGTATTTCTTCGAACGCCTGATGGCGCTGAAACGGCGATGACAAGCTTAGGGTAAAGGAAATTCCTGACCGTAACCTGTCCACTTTCGGCCTTGCGCCCCTGCTGCACAATAACGCATGAGAGCTGTGGCACGGCACGGAACTCAGGTTAACGTGGCGTACTTTTCGAATCCTGCAGCCAGAAATTTTGGTGTTTTCTTGCGGTCTCGCTTGAGGAGTTGGGTGGAGTTTGAATCAATAATTCGTCGCAAGCGGTTGTGGCGCAATTTTTAAATCCGCCGTTAACCTGGATTCCGTGCCGTGAGAGCTGTGGCCGCTGGTTACCTTGACGGGCGCTATGGGTCGAAGCAGATAAGGCATCGCCGCTTGAGGAGCAACGCGGCGACAGAGCGCCACAGCCGCTCCCGACCCATCGCAACCGTATAAGCCCGGCGCCAATCGCCGGTTCCAGCCGCTGGTATTGGCCGCAGGAAGTCCCTGCGCACTGCGCGGTCATCGCGGCGGCTGACCAGTCAACACTCACGCAGATAGTGCAGCCCTCGCGCCTAGCCGGACTAGAACCAGCCAGCGGGCCAGCCATTTGGCGAGGAAACCGCCGGCACGCGGGGTGCCACAGCGAGACGGCGCAAGCCGGCGGCTGTTGCGGCCAGCAGTAGCGCCGCCGCCATCCCAGGAAGAGTTATGGACCCGCCGGAAGCCACAATTGCGCCTGCGGAAAGAAACGGCACCGCCGCAGCCAGGGCCTTGGCCTTTGCGCCCCTGAGGATTTGCGATGCAACGCCACCGGCCACGCCGTAAATCGCTCCAGCCGCCAGCGCCAAGGTTAGAGGAAGGCCGGCAACCCCGGTCACGCCCGGCGCCCCATGTCCGGCCTCCGCGATGGCGGCGCATAGGAGCGCGGACGCCCCCCAAACCTGCCAGACTCGCCCCGGCGGCGTGCGCAGCCGGGCGTGCCCTGCCTTCATCACCGCAATGGCTGCCAGCGCGATTGCCGCCGCGGCAGCTTCCTGCAAGCCGAGCGGTGCGCATAACCCGGCCATGGCAATCAGCACAGCCAGCAGAAGGATTGCGCCCCGCTCACCGGCCGCCCGGCCCTTACCGATCCGGCCCGCCGCAAGTGCCAGCACAGCACCCGCCGGCAGGAGCAGCACTGCCGCCAGCCCCCCAATGACGGCGGACGCCGCCAGGACGAGCGACAGAGTGAAGGCATCGTGCAGCACCAAGTCCGCCGCACCGCTGCCAGAACGCGCTTTTTCCGCAAACCGGCTGCCGATTTTCGCTCCGGCCCACGAGGCGATGGCGGCAGCCGCACCGAACGCGGCGCCCATCGCCCAGGGGGCCATTGAGGCATTATTCGCTATCAGCATCGGCAGCGCCGCGGCTTGTCCCGCCAGGCAAAGCCCGGCAATGGCCGCGTGACTGGACTTTGAAGGAAGATGCGCGTGCGCCAGGAAAGCGTCCGGGGTATACACTTCACGGTTAACCGGCGTGCCAATGCACCCCGCGTGTTCGACGTTAGGGAGCCAAACGATGTTGCAGCCTTCCGGAAGGACGCTGCCGGACGCTTGTCCACCATTCCTGCTCATTTGCCGGTCCTGTCTGGAAACGCACCCGCGATGCAAGTAGTATTGCAGTGTGGTATTGTACCTGCGGATTTGCCCGCGTAGTTTATGCCTGACTGCCGTTGCTGCAACATTACAAGGGGCGCAGCGGTGGCTCTAGTTACCGTTTTGATACCTTCCCGCGGAGGAAACACGGGACGAAAGTTGGGTTATGAGAATTCTCGTCATTGAGGACGATCCGGGCGGCCGGACCATGCTGGCCCAGGGCCTGGCCGAATGCGGCCATGAGGCGGTCTGCGCACCGGATTTCGCCGAAGGGCTGGCTCTCGCGCAAGCCGAAGGCTTCGACGCGCTGATCGTCGACCGCATGCTGCCGGGCGGCGACGGCCTCAACATCGTAACCGCTCTGCGGGCGCAAGGCATTTTGACGCCCGCCGTCTTTCTCACCGCCTTGAACGAGGTGGACGACCGCATTGCGGGATTGCGGGCGGGCGGCGACGATTACATCTCCAAGCCTTTCTCGTTCCACGAGCTTCTGGCCCGGCTCGAAGCCATCATCCGCCGGAAGCAGCCCGCGCCGGATACGGTTTTGCGCGTTGGCGACCTTGAGGTGAATTTGATATCGAGGACGGTGAAGCGGGGCGGCCTGGAAATCGTGCTGCAGCCGCGCGAGTTCCGCCTCCTGGAGTTCCCTGATGCGGCACGCAGGGCAGACCGTCACCCGCAGCATGCTTCTCGAAGGCGTGTGGAAATACCGCTTCGAGCCCGAAACAAAGATTATCGACGTGCAAATGAGCCGCCTGCGCCAAAAGATCGACAAGGGCTTCGAAACGCCTCTCATCCAAACCGTGCGGGGCTCTGGGTACTGCATCTGTGCGGCTTAGGCTTCGTCATACCACCACCTTCCGGCTGATGGCGTTTGCCAGCCTCGCCTTCATCGCGGTGGGCGGGGCGGTGCTCGGCTTTCTCTATTGGAGCATGCTGTCCGTCATCGACGCCCAGATCGGCGGCGCGCTTACCCGCGAAGTGACCGACATGACCGCGGCCTATGAGCGGGGAGGCTACGAGCGCCTGCGCCGGACCGTCGCGGACCGCGCCTCGCCGCATGACGACACGGTGCGCATTTATCTTCTCATCGGCCCGGATGGGAGGCATACCGGGAATCTGAAGGAATGGCCGGCACAGGCGCCAGAACCCAAGCTCACAGCGGATGCCGAGGTCGGCCATGCCACCAAGATGGCGCGTGTGCGGACCCTGATTTTTGCCGATGGCAGCAGGCTTCTCGTGGGGCGCGCACTGACCGAGCGGCTCAATTTTCAGGCTATCGCCGCAGAATCGCTTCTAAGCGTGCTCGCGGCGGACCTCCTGCTTGGCTCCGCCGCCGGCGCGCTGCTTGCCCTTTATGCACGGCGCCGCCTGGGCGAGATCAACGCCATCGCGGACCAGGTGCTTGACGGCGATCTCTCCGTGCGCATCGCTGTTGGCGAAGGCGGCGACGAATACGATCACCTGGCGCAGAATATCAACGCAATGCTGGACCGGATCCAGCGCCTGGTGGCAACCGTGCGCGGCGTCTCCGAGAACATCGCTCACGATTTGCGTACACCGCTGAACCGCCTGCGCGGCAGGCTGGAAGTGGCGCTGCTGGCCCCCCGCTCCTCCGAGGAGTACGAGGCCATCTTGAAGCGCGCCATCGCGGAGTCCGACACCATCGTCGCAACGTTCAACGGTATCCTGAAAATCGCGCGGATCAAGGCGGGCGCTCTTTCGCTGCCGCATGTGCCGGTCAATCTGGCGGAAGTGGTCGAGGAGCTTGCCGATCTTTACGAGGCTTTCGCCGAGGAGTGCGGCGTTACCATCGAGGCCCGGCTTCAGGCAGCTGGGGGCGTTTACGTTTCAGGCGACGCGCACCTGATCTCGCAGGCGGCGGCGAATCTCCTCGACAATGCCATCAAGTATTCGCCCAAAGGCGGGCGCGTAGCGATTTCCGCCGCCAGCATACCCGGCGGCGCTTGCCTTACCGTCGCGGACAACGGCCCTGGAATCCCTAAGGACAAACGCACCGCCATCCTTGACCGCTTCGTGCGGCTCGATACCGCCGCGGGTAAGCAAGGTTTCGGGCTGGGCCTGAGCTTCGCGGCCGCCGTGGCCGAATGGCATGGCGCGCGGCTCGAACTTGCGGACAACCTGCCTGGCCTGCGGGTGAGTCTGTACTTTCCCGCCACGCACCATCCGGGCTGACAGAGCCGGAGAGCCCCGCCGCGCATGCTTGTGCGCAGTTGGGCTCGCCGGCTTAACCGGCACTACTTCAGCGGCTTCGACAGCGTGAACGCGCCGCGAATGTCGCCCGCCTTGAAGCCCGTCGCCTGGTCCTGCGGATAAAGCTGCGCAAGCTTGGCCTTCACGGGCTCCGCGATGCTGCCGCCATGGCAGGCGAGGCACGGCTCCGCAGCGGTGGGGATCGCCTTCATGTAGCGGAAGGTGCGCACGCCGCCCACATCGGCGATTTCGGCGCGCTCAAGCTTCGTCACGTCCGCGCCCTTGGCCTTCTCCGCCTCGAACATCTCAAGCGTTTGCCGTTCCCACTTGTCCGGCTCAGCCTTGGCGTTGCGCAGCTTGAGCGAGGTGCGCTTAACAGTCCAGCCGTCTGTCGAGACCGCGCCTGCGATGGCGGGCGCTGCCACATTGCAAACCTCGATGGCCTTGACCGGCCCATCGGCCTTCATCGCGGTCATAAGCTCGCCCTTGAGCTTGTCCCCGAATTTGGCAACGATGCCGCGAGCTTGCGCGGCAAGCGCATCGGCCGGGGCAGCGTCCTCCGCCATCGCATTCGTGGATATGGCAACCGTCATGGCCAAGCTCGCCGTAAGGGTAATCAATGCCTTGATGTTGCTGGTAAGCATGCCGCCTCTTTCTTGGTCCGGGTTAGGTGTGATGACATAATGCCGGCCGCCTCGGGTCCACACCCCTGCGAGGGCAGCCTAGTACGCCCCGTGGGAAATCCTGTAGGCGCGCACCGCAAACGGGTCAGGATTTCCCGCGGGGCGTACCAGCGATCACGCTTAGCGCGCGCCCCAGCCAGGAATTGGGGCGCGCGCTATTTCTCTCTACTTGATGGCCTTGCTCTGCTTCATGGGAACCGTCTTGGTCTCCTCGATATAGGCCTCTTCAACCTCGGACAGCTCGATGCTGTCGTAGCCGGTAATCATGGTCCTCACATAGTGGAAGAGCGTTTTGCCGGTGGTCGTCATGTAGACGTGGATGATGACGAACGCCGCCATGATGAACGCCGCCGCGGTGTGGGTGAACGCGGTGTAGGTCAGCACCTCGCCCGCCCAGGGGTAGTGGCTCCAGAAATCGTAAAGCAGGTAGACGACACCCGTCGACCACAGCGCCGGGCCGACGAGCACCATGAAGCTCATATAGGCCAGCGATTGCAGCGCGTTCTGCTTGCGCTGCAGGCTCTTTTTGTAGGGGTGCGGCTCGTTCCAGAGGATGCCCCAGGCATAGAACCGGATCACCGGCCATATGCCCTTCTTAAACAAATACTGCTTCCACTGGCCCGTGGTGAAGTTCCAGAAGGTGGTGAATATCCACAACAGGACCAGCGAGACGGCTGCGTAGGTGTGAACCGTGACGGCCGTCCGGAAGTCCAAGAGGTTGTGCGTCCCATGCAGGCCGAGGCCTGAGAAGAACAGCGCGAAAATCAGCACGGCCTGCGACCAGTGCCAGAACCTCTCATAGCGTGAGTAGATCATCACATCGCGCTTCAGAAAACGCGGGTGCTTAAGATCGACAACGCGGGCGATGCTGTCGTCAGTCATTCTTACGTTCCTTCCCGAAGCGGACCGCCACGTAGCGTAGAGCAGCATGCACCAGCACGCCCGCGAACGTCCCTGCTATCAGCAGATAACCCACCAGATCGAGCCAATCGAAATTGTCGCGCCCAGGCATGTAGAAGCCTGTTAGCGCGGCAAGGCGCCCTTTCTTGGCGTGGCATTCGTGGCAGGCGAGCGCCTGCTCCTTCGGGGCCACCATGTGGGTCGTGGGCCAGTAGGAGTAGGTTTCGACGAAACCGTACTGCCCGCTATAAGGCTTGCCCATCTGCTCCATGCCCGCCCGGATGGCGTTGCCGAAGTTGAAGTTCCCCCAAAGCGCATCCTTGTCCGTGCCCCAAAGGTGCATGAAGACGAAGGTGTTGTTGCCCTTGTCGTAGGGTTGGATCGTGTGCATCCGCTTGAACGGCCAAATGCGCGCCCGGGGATCGTTGTACGAGCCTTCGAACCAGTTGATGGGGATGGGCTGCTTCGCCGGATCGAACTTCATATCCGGCGTCGTGTATTGCATATCCCCGTTGAACCAGGCGTAATAGGGCAGAAGTTCGCGGCCTTTGGCGGGCCAGGTCTCCGCATTGGTGAAGGTGCCCTTGATCGACCAGTAGGTGTGCCGGGCCTCGCCGTTGCCTTGGATGTAGTCCTCTTCCTTGTACGCCTCACCGTTCTTTTTCCGGCCCATCGTACGCCAGTCCCAATCGACGACAGTCGAAACGCCGCCGCGCGCCAGGGCTGGGATATGGCAGGTCTGGCAGGCCACCTTGCTGACGTGACCGTTGAGCTTGATGCCAACGAGGGCGGTCTTGGGATGCGGAGCGGTGCCGTGGCAGCTTTCGCAAGTCGCGACATCGCGGCGCAAGCCCGGCTTGCCAGCGCCCTCCGGGTCCTTGGCGCGCATCTCGTAGCGGCTGCCCGTAATGATATGCTGCTTGGACAGATGGCACTGCTCGCAAGTGAAGTTCTCTCCCTTGGATGACATGTGCACGTCAAGCTCGCGCGGAGGATTGATGAGCGAGGTGTCGAGATCACCGTGCTTCACGCCGTCGCCGCCGCCGCCGTTGAAATGGCAGGCGCCGCAATTCTGCCTTTCAGGCATCGCGACGCTCTGGGCAACCTTTGCCAGATCGAACGGCTGAAGGCCCTCAAACATGGTGTTGCAGGCCGGATTGCCCTCGCCCGGAGGCATCTTGTAATAGGTGCCGGTCCGCTCGTGGCAGACGAGGCAGTCGATGTTATTCTGGTCTTGGAGGGCCGCCTTGTTTCCCGTCCAGTTATAGCTGGCATGGCACATCGCGCACATGCCTTCGTTGCCCCGGGCGTTGGTGCAGAAATTATTTATGACGTTCTCTTTGCCCAGAAGCTGGCCGGTCTTTTTATTCTTGTATTCCCAAGTCCAGTGAATGGACTTCATAAACTGGTGGCCAGCCGTGTTGTGGCAGGTCAGACATGCTTTTGTAACCTCCGAACCGTTGGCAAACGGGCCTTGCAGTTCTTTGAACTTGCTGTGGTCCGCCGTCGTGTTCGAGACCGGGTGCTTGTCCTGGCGGGGCAGAACCACCGGCGGCGGAGGTGCCTTTTCCGCCTGGGTTGTGCCAGCCTCGCCCTGAAGCTCTTCTGCCCGGGCGGGCACAGCTCCAAACGCACACACGATTAAGCCGGCTATCGCCACGGCGACAGCCGGCATGCGCCTTCGCGCATTCCAAATCATATTCTCCCCTCCAAGATGACGCTCCTACCCTTGCCCACTTACCGTTTCGCGGCTTCTATTTTCTTTTGCGCCTTCGTACAATTCAACGGTCCGCAGGTCAACGGATCGAAGGCGCCATCACTCCCCGCAGCTTCCGCCGCCGCAACAGCCTCCGCTTTCCGGGCGGCCCTCTCCATCGCGGTTGCGCATATGGTCGGCCATCGCGGTCAGCGCCTCGTCGAGAAGCTGACGCAGGCTCTCATCCGGTACTGTGTCCGTAAGAGCCTGCCGGGCGCAAGAAAGCCAAATGTCACGCTCCTTTGGTCCAATAGCGAAAGGCATATGCCGCCGGCGCATCATCGGCGGTCCATAGTTTTGCGGATAAAGGACGGGGCCGCCCAGCCAGCCGCTCAAGAATGCGGTCAGCCGTGCCTTCACTTCGTCCATGTCCTGGGGATGCCACTTCCAGATATAGTCCGCCTCCGGACTGCTCGCCATGATATCGTAAAGGCGGGACACAAAGGCCTGAATACCCGGCTCGCCGCCGATGAGGTCATAGGCGGTTGAAGAGGGAGCTGTACAGCTCATCCAATATCTCCTTCAGATAAGGGGGTTAAGCGGAGCGGCAAGGGGAGAGGAAGCCGCCCCGCTTTCCGGGTGGGAGGATTACCCGGTGTCACTATGGGACAAGGTTACGGGCACTCCGCAAAAGCGCCCGCCATGGCTACAACAAGTTCCGTGCCAAACGCATCAATCCCTGTTTTTAAAGGCATTTTCGCGCTTTCTGCTTGACAATCACAGACAAACTGCCATGCTTTGGCAGTTCTTGTGCCATGGTTGGCAGCTGTACAAGCCGCCACGGATTTTGACTGTTTCCGTCATTGCGAGGGCCTAGCCCCCGAAGCAATCCAGAGGCCGCAGCCGCTGCGCCTTCTTCTGGATCGCTACGGCGGCCAAGGCTGCCTCGCGACGATGCGGGGAGTGCCGTACGGTCAAGCCGTCTGGTGTTGGTTGGGGTGAGTATGAAGGCAGAGGGTTTGTTCGAGCTGGCGTCGTATTTGGAGACCCTGCCGGAACCGCACATCTTATGCGACCGCAATTACCGCATCATCGCCGCCAACGCTGCCTATCGCGGAAAGTGTTCGCACTTCGCCCAGGTGCTAGGAAGAACCTGCTACGAAGTGTCGCATCGCTACGCCACCCCCTGCGATCAGGCCGGCGAGGTGTGCCCGCTCGCCCGCAGCCTCGCGACCGGCCAGCGCGAGCGCACGGTCCATCTGCATTACGGCTCTGGCGGCGAGTTCTACGAGAGCATCGACCTTGCGCCGGTCAGGAATGGGCAGGGCGAAATCACCCATTTCGTCGAGAAGCTGCAGGAGATGCACGCAGCCAAGGGCCTGGCGCACGCGCAGGGCCTCGTCGGCCGCTCGCCCGCGTTCCAGAGGATGCTTGAGCTTGTGGCCCGCGTCGCCAAGTCGGATGCCAGCGTGCTCTTGCAGGGCGAATCCGGCACCGGCAAGGAGCTGGTGGCCCAGGCCATTCACGATGCGAGCCCCCGCTCCCGCGCGCCCTTCGTGGTGCTCGACTGCTCCGGCATGCCCGAGGCGCTATTCGAAAGCGAGCTGTTCGGCTACGAGCGGGGCGCCTTTACGGGCGCTTTGGCCAGGCGGGACGGGCTCGTCGAGGCAGCCAGCGGCGGCACGCTCTTTCTGGACGAGGTGGGCGACATCCCCTACCCCATGCAGGTAAAGCTCCTGCGGCTTCTGGAGACCGGGACATACCGCCGGGTCGGCAGCACTGAGCTTCGCAGAACCGATTTCCGGCTGATCTCGGCGACCCACCAGCCCATGCGCCGGCTGCTAGCCGAGGGCAAATTCCGTCAGGATCTCTATTTCCGGCTCAACACTTTCCCGATCCCGCTACCAGCCTTGCGCGAGCGCCGCGAGGATATCCCGCTACTCACGGAGTCGCTGCTCACCCGGGTGACGGCGCGCGGCCTCGGGATATCGCGGGAAGCCATGGGGCTGCTGTGCGCATACGATTTCCCTGGCAACATCCGCGAGCTGCGCAACATTCTGGAACGCGCAAGCCTTCTCTGCGACGGCAACGAGCTGCAAGCGGAGCATCTGGCTGTGGAGGTGCGCTCCGGCGAGGACGGCGAGGCGGGCGTTTTCACTACCGCCGAAACAGCCTTCGAGGACCCCCGCGTTTCGCTCAAGGAACTGCGCCAAGCCCTGGTCAAAGGCGGCACGCGCAAAGACCTCGCGCGCAGGCTGGGCCTTAGCGAGCGCACACTCTACCGCCGGTTGTCAAGGGCAAGAGTTGGCAGCGATGGGGCGGCTTGATGGCGGCGCTGGGGCAGGCCGTATCCTGTGGCCGTTACGCTGCCAAACTGGCAGCCACTCTGCCAAAGTGCGCCGGTTGCCGCCGCCGGCAGCATGAACGATGGACACAATCCCCACCCAAACCGGGGTGGCGGGAGGCTGAATTGGCTGGCACGGAACTTGCCTTAACAGGGCCGGGTGCGTCCATGTGCCCGGCGGCGCTACTTGCAAAGTCCGGCAACGCCGCTACAACCCTGAAAAGAACGCAGCCCTCTAATCCCCGCCTCGCGGCACCAGAAGAATGTCCAGGCTGCCTTCTCCACCAATGCCTTGGCTTTGGAGCATGTTATGACCGAAATGCCATCAGTAACGCCGCTAAAAGAGGAAGCCGCGCCGGGCGCTACCAACACCGACGCGCGGGCCGCAAAATCAAGCCAGGCCGGGGGCCTCTACAAGGCGCACGAGTCCATCTACCCAAAGCTCGTTCACGGCAAGTTCCGTAATATCAAGTGGACGATGCTGTTCCTCACGTTGGCCGTCTCTTTCGGGCTGCCCTGGATCAGGCTCGACCGCGGACCCGGCTTGCCGGATCAGGCCTTCCTGCTCGACTTCGCCCATCAGCGCCTCTACATCTTCGGGCTCGAAATCTGGGCGCAGGAATTCTACTACGTCACGGGCATTCTGGTGCTTTCGGCGCTGGCGCTGTTCGCGGTCACCGCAATCGCAGGCCGTGTGTGGTGCGGCTACGCATGCCCGCAAACGATCTGGACCGACCTCATGGTCCTCATCGAGCGGCTCTGGCAAGGCGACCGTAACGCACGTATCCGCCTCGACAAATCGCCTTGGTCGTTTAACAAGGCTTGGCGCAAGGCCGGAACCCACCTCAGCTGGATTTTGGTCTCCCTTTTGACAGGCTATGCATTCGTTCTCTATTACCGCGATGCGCCCACGCTCACGTCCGAGCTTATAAGCGGCACCGCGCACCCGCTGGCCTACATCTTCATCCTGATATTCGGCCTATTAACCTATCTCCTGGGCGCTCTCGCCCGCGAGCAGGTCTGCACCTACATGTGCCCCTGGCCGCGTATTCAGGGTGCGATGTTCGACGCCAACTCGCTGCTCATCACCTACCGGGGCTTCAGAGGCGAGCCGCGCGGGCCCCTCAGGAAGGGTCAGGGCTGGGAAGGCCGCGGCGACTGCATCGACTGCGGGCAATGCGTGGCCGCTTGTCCCGCGGGCATCGACATCCGCGACGGCGCGCAGCTCGAATGCATCGCCTGCGGGCTTTGCATCGACGCCTGCGACGAGATCATGGACAAGGTCGGCAAGCCCAGGAAGCTCATCGCCTACGACAGCTTCCGCAATCTCAAGGCCGAAGCGCACGGCGACCGCGTTCCCGTCCGCCTGATCCGGCCGCGTACCATGCTTTACACCGGCATTTTCTCGCTGGTGGCCGCGCTGATGCTGTTCGGCCTGTTGAACAAGTCGGTGCTTGACGTGAACGTGGTGCCTGACCGCAATCCACTGTTCGTCGAGGTTAGTGGCGGCGGCATCCGCAACGGCTTCACCGTGCGCATCCTCAACAAGAAGCACGGGGAGCACAGGTTCGCCATCTCCGTGACGGGCCTCAAGGACCCGAGCCTCTCCTATATTGGCGTCGAGGCCGGCGAGCCGCCCGTGGCGGTCAAGTCCGACGACGTGCGCGCCGTGAAGATCTACGTGACCGTCTCCAGCGAGGAGGCGGCCAAGATGCACGCAACGTCCAATATCTCCTTCGTTGTCCGCGACATTGCCGACGGGGACGAGACAATCCGCCATACCAACTTCAAAGGACCGGGACCGCAGTAAACCTGCCCGCACTGCTCCATTGCCCTATAGCCCGAGGCGCCTCACCGTGCCTCGGGCTTTTTTACTGGCAGCGGCCCGTTGGCCCGGAAGCTGCGCATGGCGAAACTGGACCTGATATCGCGAAGGGCCGGCAGCGCCAGCAGGCGGCGGAGGACCGTCGTCTCGTACGCCGCCACGCCGGGCACGACCGCCTCGATCAGAAAATCCGCATCGCCCGACACCAGGTGGCAGGCAACCACCTCCGGTATCGCCAGGATAGCGCCGGCGAAAGCATCGGCATTCTCAAGCGAATGGCGCTCCACGCGGATGCTCGCAAAGACCGTCAGCTCAAGGCCCACGGCCTTCCGGTTCACCATAGCCCGGTAGCCTTCGATCACGCCGGCTTCTTCGAGAAGCTTCACGCGGCGGGAGCATGGCGATGGCGACAGGCCCACGCGCTCCGCCAGCGTTATGTTGGGGATGCGCGCATCCGCCTGCAATTCCGCGAGGATCTTCAAGTCGATCGCGTCCAGCTCCAGTTTGGCTGAAACCACCACTCATCCCCCCATATTCCTTCGAACGTGCCAAAATCGCCCATCTGGGATGAACACTTTGCCACCACTGCAAACGCTTTTTGGCATAAATTCCCGAATTGCGGCAAATCCGGCCTGGTACTTCCCCGCCCGTGCGCCCGCAACGGTGCTTGCGCCGTGCCGTATACGGGATCGTTAAGGGCTATGGCGTATGAAACTATTCCGGATAATGCCCCCGGCATTTCTGGGCCGGCCGCGACCGGCGAAACGGCCAACCGGATTCGCCTTTTTCCATTCGGGAGGGAACGGCAATTGCAGAACCAAAAGCGCGCCTTAGGCTTTTCAACACGCGCCATACACGAGGGCTACAATCCGCAGGACTATCACGGCGCGCTCAATCCGCCCGTGTTCCTGACCTCGACTTTCGCTTTCGACAGCACGGAGACCGGGGCTGCGCGCTTTGCGGGCACCGAGCCGGGCTACATTTACAGCCGCGTCGGCAATCCCACGGCCGCCGTCCTGGAAAGCCGCTTGGCGGACCTGGAGGAAGGCGAGGCAGGCCTTGCGACATCGTCGGGCATGGGCGCGATCACGGCGGTGATCTGGACGCTGCTCAAAACAGGCGACGAAATCGTTGCCGACAAAACGCTCTACGGCTGCACCTTCGCCCTGCTCCGGCACCAGCTTGAGCGTTTCGGCATCGTCACGCGCTTCGCGGACCTGACCAAGCCGCAGGAGCTTAAGGCCGCGTTTTCCCCGCGGACCCGGCTGGTGTTCACCGAGACGCCGTCCAACCCCAACATGCGGGTGATCGATATCGAGGCGACCGCGGATATCTGCCGCAAGGCGGGCGTCCTCCTCGCCGTGGACAACACCTATTGCACGCCCTACCTGCAAAGGCCTATCCCGCTTGGCGCCGATATCGTGCTGCATTCGGCGACGAAATATCTGGGCGGCCACGGCGATCTTCTTGCCGGCGCTATCGTCGCGCGCAAGGAGCTGATCGACCAGTTCCGGTTCACCGGCATCAAGGAGCTGAACGGGGCTTGCATCTCCGCGCTGGATGCGTTCCTGATCCTGCGCGGCCTCAAGACGCTAAGCCTTAGAATGGACCGCCATTGCGAGACCGCGCTCAGGCTTGCCCGCGATCTGGAGGCGCATCCCGCCGTGAAAGGCGTCTATTACCCAGGCCTTGAAAGCCACCCGCAGAGGGAGCTGGCGGCCCGGCAGATGCGCGGCTTCGGCGGCATGATTGCGATGGAGCTGAAAGGCGGCCTGCCCGCCGGCCAGGCCTTCATGAATGCGGTTGAGCTTGCGACGCGCGCGGTAAGCCTCGGGGACGCCGAGACGCTGGTCCAGCACCCCGCCACCATGACCCACGCCACTTATGCCCCCGAGGAGAGGGCACAGCATGGCTTCACCGACGGACTGATCCGCCTATCCGTGGGTCTTGAGGACTATGAGGATATCCGCGCGGACCTGGTTCAAGCTCTTGCGCTGGCTTCCCGTTGAAAACCGGCCCATCGCTCAAATTCTAACGCTGACGTTTACGGCCTGTTCCAGGGTGCCGGAGTATTCTTGGTGCCCCTGGGAGGCTGGCATGTTGGAAACGAGTGTACCTCTCTCTGGAATACAGGCCGCGAGCCTCAGGCTTGGCGCCTCGGCCAGCAACATCGCGATTACGGCCGTTGCCAGGGCGCTTTCCGCCAGGGGCCAGACATCCGCCGCCCCCCAGACCTTCGAGGTTCTGCTGGTGCAGCAAACTTCCAGCGAAGCAACGGGCGGAACGTCCGCCACGGTAACAGACGCCCAGCCGTCCTTCGTACCGAAGTACGAGCCGCAGGCTCCCTATGCCAACGCCCAAGGCCTCGTAGCCACTCCAAACGTCAACGTCTTGAACGAGCTGCTCAACATCGCTACCGCCAAGACCGGTTTCGCCGCCAATGCGAAGGTTGACGAAGCCCTCAACCAGATGGCGAAGCAGGTTTTCGAGGTGGGGGACGAGAACCGGTCCCCCTGAGCAAATCCGCGGGTCCATCCAAATCCGGCCGGATGCTCCAGCGCTTGTCATCCCGGATAACGCTTCCGGCGTCTCCGGGACGCCCAATGCCCGGCGTTCGATAGGTTCCGCCTGGTGCTACACCAAGCTGCCGAAGAACCGCGCGGCGCCGTCGAACATGGCTGGCCAGAATTCGACCTCAGACTGGCTTGTGGCGGCGCCCGCCCCAAGGACGTAGAAGAACATCAGCAGGAGCATGAGCGGAATTCCAAAGGCATGCACGCCGCCAAGCAGGTGCTTGAGATGCCACCGCTGTCCAACAAGCTTGTTGATCCGCAGAATAGATATGGCGATCATCAAGCTAAATATCCAATAGTTGAACAGGAATATCTTGTCCGAAATTGTCGACGTATCGGAATCGACTTTCGGCGTGGTGATATATAGCGCCACTGCTGACAAGAGCGCGGTCACTTGGATGGTTACGATAAATTCGAAGTGGGCCATCGGGATAAAGATCGAGAAATACGCAGCAATAGCGATAAACAGCAACGGCACAACAACTCGCAAATAGAAGTCCGACGCGTTCCGTTTCGCGACCCAAACGAAGCTGTTCTTGTAGAACGGCACAACATCAGGCTCAAGATTCTTAGTATCGAAGACAGAAATGACATCGCGGTCGTAGCTGACGTAGAAGTCCTTGGTGTCCCAGCCCTCGGCCTCGAATACCTTCTCGCGCAGCTCTTTTTGCATGGGCTGCACGATGAAGGGAAATTCCCCCTTCTTGGGCCTGAGGTCGATGGCGAAGCGCTGCGCGTCGAAGGGATAGTTCTTGTAAACCGGGTCCAGCATGAACTTGCCGGACACCTGGTAGATTTTCATATGAGCGGGGTAGGTGTCGCTCGGCCCGCCCTCGTGAAGCGGCCGGACCGTGATCTGGCGGCTCCCGGTCTTGTGGTCGAGAACGGCGTTCGCGAATTCGATCTGGTCTATGTTCGGATTGTTATCGTCGCTCATCGACAAGTAGAAATCCGCGGCAAAGGTCTTCTCGGTGTCGTCGACCCGGTAGAGGCGGGTCATATCCACCTCAAGATAGACGGTGGGTATCTTGCGGAACTTTTCACCCCGCAGCGGAACGTATTGCACCGGCGCCAGCTGCGGCTTGCTCAATTCCTTGGGGCGCACCAAAATGAAGGGCGTCCTGACCGCCGTCCTGGACGAAGGCCTGAACGACCAGTCTTCCAGCCCCCCTTTGAATACCCCTTTGCCAGCGGCGTAGTATGCGGGAATGCCTTTCACGACCGCCGCACGGATGGCTCCTATGTTGTCCGGGCTTAGCGCGGGTTTCTGAGCGTTCGCAACGCTGGCCACCATCGCAATCATGTCGCGGAATTCGAGGCCCATGCCGATGGCACGCAGATTGGAGTGCGACAGAAGCTCAAGCTTGGCCTTGGGCTGCCGCTCCTGGCAGCCGTTGTCAAGCCGGTCGAACGCATGCTGGTTGCGGCTGCCGTTGAATACCCAATCCTCGGGGCGCTCGCGGAAAAGGCGCGCGCGAAGCCGGTTGTTGTAAAGGTTGGGCAGTTCGTCCCTTGCGATCTGGTATGCGTCGCCGCCGTAGCTCACCGATGGATCGCGGAAAATGTCCTCAAGCCTCCCCGAAACGAGAACCGGAACGCTTATCCCTGCCTGCTCCAGCTCCTTGAGGAAGGCCGGCACCCGCCAGCGGCCAACGCTCAGAAAGATGAAGTCCGGATTTGCCCGCTTGATCTCCTCCACCGTATTGGCAACCTCGGCTGGATCGATGCTCGCGCTCATCCCCGCCTTGGAGTCCGCGTGCGGGAGCACCAGCAGCCGCTTGTCTGCAAAGCCGGGGAAACCTCTGGAACCTTCGAGGCCCTTCACCAGCGCCTCCGCGTAGGTCGACCCCTTGAAGCCGACGAAAACCGGGCGTGCGACGCCCTTCGCCCTCATGAACTCGGCAATGACCGGGACACTTTCGTCCTCCTGCGAGCCCTGCATCGTGAAAACGTTCGGATAGCCGGCGAACAGGCTTGTCACGGAAATGCTGGAAATCCAGGGAATGTTACTGTCGGCCAGCCGCGGGCCTAGATGCTTGAAAATCTGGCTCGCGCGCTGTGAGCTTTGAAGCCCGATCAGCGCAATCGTATTCGGATCGGCAATCGCGTCGCTGATATTCGCAACCGTGCGTCTTGCATCGCCCTCGTCGTCGCGGAACTGCACTTCGACCGGCAGGCCGGCAATGCCGCCAGCCGTGTTGATGCGGTCGCGCTCGGCAATCGCCATCTTCTCGATGGCGTCGATGTGGTCGGAATAACAGAAGTCGGTCCGCGGCCCCACCATGACCGTGATCTTCAGCGGCGGCAGGCCGATACTGAAAGCGTGCGCGGAATCGGCAGATGCCGGCCGCGCGGAAAAAAGCGCGAAGCCCAGGAGTAGAATAAGGCAGGAGGCCAGGATGGAACCGGCGTAATGCCCAGCAATTGGCTGGGGACAAACCTGCATATACCGGCGCTCTTCACTCATCGCGGCTCTCTTTGTGTAAAATGGGCACCCATACAAGCCCGCCCCAAGCTTAGCGTCAATTCAAAAGTACACGGACCTTATAGGGCTTAAATCTGCGCGCAGATCTCGCCCTGCGGTTGAGGCTGGGGCACCTTGGCGGGACTTTGGGACGGTTTGCGGGCATTTTTCCGGCGGGCGCCGCCGCATGGATGGCGAAACCGCCCCGCCCGCCGCCGATGCTGCCACAAACCGCCTGTTAACCCACTTTGCCCGCTGTTGCCGCGATCCGCGCCGCTACTTCAAGTTAAACGCAATTTAGCAGAAGCGCTTTGAGGAAGTGTTAAGCGCAAGACCGTCCGGCTACGTCCTTGTTATAACGGGATAAACTTTAGCCCAATGGCCGTCCGCGCTCTGGCCGGTAAGCCAGGAACCTCCAGGCTTCTGGCGTTGGCACCATAATGCCGATATAGTCAGAAGGCTGCTTCCAGCGGCATTGTCTTTGTTCAATTTTCGAGGGATACGAATGCGTAACGGCGGCGGTTTTTTCCGGAAAGTCTCAAGGTTCCGTCTATCGGCTTGGATCGCAGGCCTTGTACTGGCCGCTGCATTTCTGCCAGCCGGAGCAAGCGCGTGGCACCTCGCCAAACAGCCCGAGGCTGACAGCCAGGTGCAGCTCTCCCAGCATGTCCCCGAGGTCAGGCAGCGCTGCCGCTGGGTGAAGCATTGCGAGACCACTTTCGAGCACGAGGAGCGCTGCCAGCAGGTGCAGCAGTGCCAGCATGGGCACTGCATGCCGGTTCCGCACTGCTTCGATGTAGCGGTTCCACGCCGGAGCTGCTATCCGCGGCAGGTGTGCCGGCACTGAGCGGCGCGTCCCCTGAACTGCGGGACTCTCCCCTCATTCCTGTCCTTCTCCCTTAGAAGGGACGCCTGAACTACCCGCAGCGGGAATTCTAGCGTTCCCTCTCCCGGGAGGAGAGGGACAGGGTGAGGGGAGATTCGCCCAGTTCAGGGCACTGGCGGACAGATATCGATCGTTGAGCCCATGCCTGACCTGTTGCGCGTCCGCTCGAAAGACTGGCTGTCCGGTTTTATGGACCTGAGCGGCACGGTTGTCATCCCGCCCCGGTTTCCCGATGCCGGGTTCTTCGACGATCACGGTTTTGCCGTCGTGAAGCTTGAGCGCAGCGGCGAGGCAAATTTGGGCTATATCGACCGCACCGGCCGCGTGGTCATTGAGCCGCGCTTCCGCGACGCCTGGCATTTCGCCAAGTGCGGGCTCGCCGCGGTCAAGGTTGGAACCCGCGAGCCGTACCGTTACGGATATATCGGCATCAAGGGCCGGATGGCCATAAAGCCGCGGTTCGAGAAGGCGCACCATTTCGACGATGAGGGAATGGCAATCGTCGCCATCGACGGCAAGCAGGGGTGCATCGATACCAAGGGCAATATCGTCATCGAGCCAAGGTTCGACGGAATATCGAGCTTCTCCAAGAACGGCACGGCGAAAGTAATGGCGGGCTCGAAGCGCTTTTTCATCGGCCGCTCTGGCCGCACCGTCCTGAAGCCGCGTTTCAAGAGCTTCATGCCGTTCGATGACGCCGGATTGTCGAGAATTCGTGAGCCGGGGGAAACACGGCTATATGGATATCTCCGGCCGTGCCGTTATCCCCCCGCAATTCGACGAAGCCATCCCGTTTACGGATTGCGGTTTGGCCAACGTCATGGTTGGGGACCGCTGGGGTTACATCGATACCAGCGGGGATTGGGTTATCCCGCCGCGCTTTGAAGACTGCACGGAAATCAACAACGGCACGGGCCTGGCAATCGTTCAGACCGGCGGCCAAAACGGCTGTATCGACGCTTCCGGCAACATGGTCATCGAAGCGATCTACCACGATATCGAATTCACGGATTCGGACCATGCGCTGATGGTCAAGAAGGACGGCAAGTGGGGATACATCACCACCAGAGACCAGTGGATCGGCGATTACGTCGTTTCCTGACCCGGACTATTGCGCCCGTAGCTTGCGCGGACTGGAATTTATGCCGGCGGATATAAGAGGATCGTACGCAGGAACTCCGGTTTCCTTTCCGCAGGCGCTAACCTGGTGCTCCATGGTGCATTGAACGAAGCGCATTACCCCTCGGTTCAAGGCACAATCGAGCGCCCATGGATTTCCTTCTGACGCACAGCGCTATGCCCCTACGCGGCCGGGCGGTTTTGTATCCGTACACATTCTGTTTGCCGCCACCCGCACTAACCGTTGGCGCCGGAGCCGAACTTAAGCTAGATCCTCCCCAAAACGCGGACGCAGGGAACGCCGCTTAGGGAGCGGGAATGGAATATTTCGCGCAGCAGCTTATCATCGGCTTGACGCTCGGCTCTATCTACGGGCTGATCGCCATCGGCTACACCATGGTTTACGGCATCGTGGGCATGATCAACTTCGCGCATGGCGACGTGTTCATGGTTGGCGCGTTCATCGCGCTGATCGCGATCCTGTCGCTGTTCGCGGGCTCCATCACCTGGATACCGCTGGCCCTGCTCCTCGCGGCGCTGGCCTCGATGGCGCTTACGGCGGCGGTTGGCTGGACCATCGAGCGCGTCGCCTACCGGCCGTTGCGCTCCTCCTTCAGGCTCGCGCCGCTGATTACCGCCATCGGCGTCTCGATCGCGCTGCAGAACTTCGTGCAGCTCTCACAGGGCGCACGCTCCAAGCCCCTGCCCCCGCTGATCCCCGGCGGCTTTACGCTCGCGGACAATGGCGGCTTCGCGGTGAGCCTCTCTTACGTGCAGATCATCATCATGGCCGCGACGGTTATCCTGATGACGGCGTTCTCGCTTATGATCGGCCGCACGCAGCTCGGCCGCGCGCAGCGCGCCTGCGAGCAGGATCGCAAGATGGCGGCGCTGTGCGGCGTGGATGTCGACCGCACCATCTCGCTCACCTTCGTGATGGGGGCGGCGCTTGCGGCCATCGCCGGGGTTATGTTCCTCCTCTATTACGGCGTGATCGATTTCTTCATCGGCTTCGTGGCGGGCATCAAGGCGTTCACGGCGGCGGTGCTGGGCGGCATCGGCTCGCTGCCGGGGGCGATGCTGGGCGGGCTCATCATCGGCCTGATCGAGGTGTTCTGGGCCGGCTATTTCACCGCGCAATATAAGGACGTGGCCGCGTTCTCCATCCTCGCCATCGTGCTGATTTTCATGCCGTCGGGGCTGCTCGGCCGGCCCGAGGTCGAGAAGGTGTAGGCCGTATGCTGGACATCACGGAGAGGCCGGCGGCGGAGCAGGCGGCGCGGGGCGGCGAAACCCACAGCGCGGGAAGTGCCATAAGAGACGCTGCAATCACCTTTCTGCTGGCGCTTGCGCTCTTGGGTTCGCTTGTGGGGCTGCGCACGGACAGCGCGGGCGGCGGGCTTGAAATCACCACCCACTTTGCGTTGGCTACCGCGCTGGCGGCGGCGGTGGCCGGAGCCCGTTTCTTTATGGACGTTGTGGTCTGGCGGCCCCTGGATGGCGGCCGGACCCTCGCGGCGTTCACCCGCATTTTGAAGAAGAGCCGCTTCCCCGCCATCCTGGCCGCACTCGGAACCGGCCTTTTCCTTTTCGCCTGGGGCGGCACGCGCACCGCGATCATGGAATGGGCCTCGGGGAAGTCCTGGCTCGCGGGCATCTTCGCCGATTTTGGCACCTTCGCCTGCATCGCCGCTTTCGTCGTGGTGCTCGCCATGCTCGCGTCGCGCGCCTTCCGGCTGGTCCTCACGCTATTCTCTTCCAACCCCATCTCAAAATTCCCCATGGTGCTGGTGTCCCGGTTCGGCGAGGAATTTCCGGCGGCACTCCTCATCGTCGCGGCGCTGCTTCCGTTCCTGATCGTTGGGCCGCCGCAGCGCTACGCGGTCGATACGGCGACGCAGATCCTCATCTACGTCATGCTCGGCTGGGGGCTGAATATCGTGGTCGGGCTCGCCGGGCTCCTCGATCTCGGTTATGTCGCCTTCTATGCGGTCGGCGCTTACACCTATGCGCTGATCTCCACGCAATTCGGCTGGTCATTCTGGGTCTGCCTGCCGCTGGCCGGGATGTTCGCGGCACTCTGGGGCATGACGCTGGGCTTTCCCGTGCTGCGCCTTCGCGGCGATTACCTCGCCATCGTGACGCTCGCGTTCGGCGAGATCGTCCGCATCGTGCTCATCAACTGGGAGAGCCTCACCGGCGGACCGAACGGCATCGACCGCATCCCCCGCCCTAGCTTTTTTGGCCTGCCGTTCGAGCGCACGGGCACGGCCACCTTCCATGGCTTTTTCGGCATCGAGTACAACGCCACGTACCGGCTCATCTTCCTCTATTACGTCATCCTGGTGCTGGCGCTGCTCACGAACTTCGTAACGCTCCGGCTCAGGCGGCTGCCTATCGGGCGCGCCTGGGAGGCGCTGCGCGAGGACGAGATCGCCTGCCGCTCGCTTGGCATCAACACGGTGATAACCAAGCTCACCGCCTTCGCCACAGGCGCCATGTTCGGCGGCTTCGCGGGCGCATTTTTCTCGGCCCGGCAGGGCTTCATCAGCCGGGAGTTCTTCACCTTCAACGAATCCGCGCTTGTGCTCGCCATCGTGGTGCTGGGCGGGCTCGGCAGCCAGCTCGGTGTCGTGATTGCCGCCGTGGTGCTGGTCGGCAGCGCCGAGCGGTTCCGGGAGCTGGCGGACTACCGGATGCTGATCTTCGGCCTGTCCATGGTGGTGGTGATGCTCTGGCGGCCGCGCGGGCTGATGGCGGGGCGCACGCCCTCCGCATCGCTGCATGAGGCCCGGACGGTCTCCGCCGCTTACGTCAAGGAGGGGCACGGCTGATGGACGCCGCCGAGATTTTGCGCGTCGAGCATCTGACCATGCGCTTTGGCGGGCTCACCGCCATCGACAACCTGTCCTTCTCCGCGCGCCGGGGCGACATCACCGCCATCATCGGCCCGAACGGTGCCGGCAAGACCACCGTCTTCAACTGCATCACCGGTTTCTATAAGCCCACCGAAGGCCGCATCGCGCTGGCGCATGGCCCGGACTCGGTATTCGAGGCACTGCCGCAGCTCACCGGCAGCGGCAGGCAATGGACGCAGGCAACCGGCGGCGCGCTTTTCCTGCTCGAACGGATGCAGGGCTTCGAGATCGCCCGCAGCGCCCGCGTCGCCCGCACCTTTCAGAACATCCGCCTGTTCGCCGGCATGACCGCGCTCGAAAACCTGCTCGTGGCACAGCACACCCTGCTCAACGCCGCGTCCGGCTACACCATCGGCGGCCTCCTGGGCCTTCCTGGCTACGCCCGCGCCGAGGCCGAGGCCATCGACCGCGCGGCCTACTGGCTCCGCCAGATCGGCCTGCTCAACCGTGCCGACGATCCGGCGGGCGACCTGCCCTATGGCGCGCAGCGGCGGCTCGAAATCGCGCGCGCCATGTGCACCTCGCCCGTACTGCTCTGCCTCGACGAGCCAGCCGCCGGCCTCAACCCGCGCGAATCCCGCGAGCTGAACGAGTTCCTGCTCAAGATCCGCGAGGAGCACGCGCTTTCCATTCTGCTCATTGAGCACGACATGGGCGTGGTGATGGGCATCTCCGACCGCATCAACGTGCTCGACTACGGCCGCAAGATCGCCTGGGGCACGCCCGCCGAAATCCGCGAGGACCCCAAGGTGATCGCCGCCTATCTCGGCGTCGAGGATGACGAGGTGGACGAAGCCGAAGCGGAGGCGCGGTTATGAGGTTCCGTTCGCCATTTCAAGGGGTAACATTGGCTCGAAGCCATGCCGTTGAAACTCTGTTGTCATGGCCCGGCTTGACCGGGCCATCCAGGTGTGCCTCAACGGCCGCAGCGCATTCCTGGATGGCCGGGTCAAGCCCGGCCATGACAGCAGCGGTGCATGGCAGCGCTTGGGCCTCCGCAACGGCCCACAGCGGACGAAACGCGGGGAGGACCGCGCGATGACCCAGCTCCCGCTGCTTTCCATCCGCGGTGCCGAGACTTATTACGGGAACATCCGTGCGCTCAAAGGCGTGGACCTCGACGTGTACGAGGGCGAGATTGTCACGCTGATCGGCTCGAACGGCGCGGGCAAGTCCACGCTGATGATGACGATTTGCGGCGATCCGCGCGCGAAAGCCGGCCAGATCGACTTCGCCGGCCGCGACATCACGAGGCTGCCCACGCACGAGATCGTGCGGCTTTCCATCGCGCAATCGCCCGAGGGCCGGCGCATCTTCCCGCGCATGACCGTGCACGAGAACCTGCTCATGGGCGCCCTGCTCGCACCCAACAGCGCGGACACAACCGGGGGCGATCTTGAGATGGTGTTCGGCCTGTTCCCGAAACTTGCCGAACGGCGCGCCCAGCGCGGCGGCACGCTATCGGGCGGCGAGCAGCAGATGCTCGCCATCGCGCGCGCGCTCATCGGCAGGCCGAAGCTGCTGCTGCTGGACGAGCCTTCGCTGGGCCTTGCGCCGATCATCGTGCGGCAAATCTTTTCCGTGATCCGCGAGTTGAACCGCAGCCGCGGGCTCACCGTCTTCCTGGTCGAGCAGAACGCCTTCCACGCGCTGAAGCTCGCCCACCGCGGCTATGTCATGGTCAACGGCAAGATCACCATGTCGGGCAAGGCCAAGGACCTCCTCCAGCGCGAGGAGGTGAAGGCCGCGTATCTCGAAGGGGGAGCGCATGGGTAGGGCGAGAGTTACAATGAGGGATGTGCGTAAAGCTTCCCCCCTCACCCTGTCCCTCTCCCGCGGAGGGGAGAGGGGACGTCCGAATTACCCTCTGCACTATGGACAGGGCAGTTCCCCTCTCCCCTTGCGGGAGAGGGGCAGGGGTGAGGGGGCTTTTGCATGGGATTGATCTACGAAACCTCGTTCTGGGCCTTCTTCTTCGTCACGCTGCTGGCGGGCGGGGGGGCGGCGTCGGCCATCGGGCGGGCGGCGGCGAAGGGCTGGAAGCCGTTCTGGCAGGCGGCGATCTATACGATGATGCTGGGCGTTGCCATCCGCTTTCTACATTTTGGGCTGTTCGCGGGTGCTGCCCTGCCAAGCTGGCGGGCGGCGCAAGGCAACATGCACTCGCCGCACTATTACGCCACCGACACCGCGATCCTCCTGCTGTTCGCCGCGGCAGGCTTCCACCTCCAGCGCCGCGCACAGATGCTGCGCCAATATTGCTGGCTTACGGAAAAGGCCAGCTTCTTAGGCTGGCGGCTACGTAAGCCCTAATCCAAGCAAAATCCTGGTCTTTTGTGCACTGAGAATAAAATCACTAAGAGGGGAATCAGCATGCGTCTCATCCTTGCAGGCTTGTGCCTCGCGGCGGCGAGCTTTGTCGCAGTACCCGGCGCGTCCGCCCAATCGGAAATCTCCATCGCCGTTGCGGGTCCGATGACCGGCGAATACGCGAGCTTCGGCGCGCAGTTCAAGGCGGGCGCCGAGGCCGCCGTCGCCGATATCAACAAGGCCGGCGGCGTGCTTGGCAAAAAGCTCAAGCTCGAAGTCGGCGACGACGCCTGCGACCCGAAGCAGGCCCGCTCCGTGGCCGAGCAGCTCGCGGCGAAAGGCGTGGTGTTCGTGGCCGGCCACTATTGCTCCGGCTCCTCGATCCCCGCCTCCGACGTGTATAATGAGGCGGGCATAATCCAGATTTCGCCCGGCTCGACCAATCCGAAATATACCGACCAGCGCCCGAAGGACGGCCTGAGCTACCGCGTCTGCGGACGCGACGACCAGCAGGGCTCCATCGCCGGCAACTACCTCGCCACGAAGTTCAAGGACAAGAACGTCGCCATCCTCGACGACAAGACCGCCTACGGCAAAGGCCTTGCCGAGGAGACCAAGAAGGCAATGAACGCGGCGGGCAAGATGGAGGTCTTCACCGACACCATCACGGCCGGCGAAAAGGACTACAACACAGTCGTCACCAAGCTCAAGGAAGCCAAGATCGACCTCGTCTATCTCGGCGGCTATCACACCGAAGCGGGCCTCATCATCCGCCAGATGCGCGCGCAGGGCATGAAGACGATCCTGATGGGCGGCGACGCGCTGGTCTCCGTCGAGCTGGGGCAGATCGCCGGCCCCGATGTCGAGGGCACGCTCTTCACCTTCGCGCCCGATCCGCGCAAGAACCCGGCGGCGGCCGGGGTCGTGAAGGACTACCGCGCCAAGAACATCGACCCCGAGGGCTACGTGCTTTACGCCTACGCCGCCATCCAGGCCTGGAAGGGCGCGGCAGAAAAGGCGCAGTCCACCGACGCCGCGAAGGTGAAGGCAGCGCTCGACACAGGCGAGTTCGACACCGTGCTCGGCAAGTTCAAGTTCGACGCCAAGGGCGATCCCACCCTGACGCCCTACGTCGTCTACAAGTGGGGCAAGACTTCCTACGAGCAGGAATAGCACCCGGCGCCTTATGCCGCATGCCCCGGCGCGAGCCAGAGGAATATCATACCGGAATGGTAAAAAAACCGGCCGGTTGGTTCGCAAAGCAACCGGCCTATCCCGTATGTCCTCCGCGTCTGGGCAAACAGCAAAGCGTGACTGGCAATGCTCGAACTGAACGATCCGCTCTGGCGCAAGCTTGACGACGCGTTTCAAGACCGCGACATCCCCGAGGTGCTGGCGCGCCTGGCAAGCACCTGGGATGGCGAGGAAGCGAACTCGCTGTTCTGGGATAATCTTTGGCACCAGAACACGAACTATGGCGCAACCTACGCGGCGGTTCCGCATCTTCTGAAGATCGCGGAACCCGAGCCCAACCGCCCTCAGCGGCTGGACATCGCGGGCTTTCTGGCCTTGGTGGCACTTTGCGCTTTCAGCCGCCAATATGGATCGCTTGAAGAGCGCAATAACGCGCCGCTTCTGGGCCTTCCGCTGAGCCTCGAAGAATGGGACAAGAAGCTCGCCTACTACCGCAGCCTGAACGAAGTTCTCGAAGCCCAGGAGGGGCAAGCCTCCGGCGAGGAGGCCGGTGAGCTTAGCCATTGCCACGAGGTTCTGGAGACCGGCCCGGCCGGGCCTGCGGACCTGGAAAAAATCCGCAGCCTCCGGCAGGATTTCTTCGCGGCCCTGCCGGCTATCCGGGCGCTCTGCGAGCAAGCACTTCTCGAAAACCCGCAAGAAGAGGATGCCCAGCTCTATCTCTTGAGCGGCATCGCCGCTGCCGATGGGCTGCACGATCTGGCGAGCGTGCTCAAATGCGGCGAGGAGGGCTGGTTTGGATGCCAATCCTGCGATTGGGGCTATGAATACATCCTGTTCGGGGACCGGGTCGCCATCTACGCAGATTCGGAGGGCGCCAGGGACGGGGCAGTGGACGATTACAAAGACGGTGCTCCATCCAGAGCGGACGGCTTCATGATTCCGGCAGAGGCTGGCGCCGCGATTGCCGATGCCCGCGCCGCGGCACTACTCGGTCTTGCAGAACGCGCAGGCAGCGCAAAAACAGCACTTCTCGTGCGCACCTTCCTTGGCCACTTCCGCTGCGGCAAATGCGGCGCAGAAGGCTCCGTCAAGGCTGGCCGATAAGCTCCGCTCGACGCTGAACGCGTTATATGCGTCAGCAGCAGGGGGCGATCCACTTGGGAGCATGGAAAGACGATATTGCAGATGCCCCGGAACCTCCGCGGCGGCTTTTCCGCGAAAGCAGGAACCATTTCTGGGGTCAGAACAGCTTCTATATGGGTCCCCGCTTTCGCGCGGACGGCGCTGCGGGTTCGAGTTTCCGGCTCTCCAATTATCTCGCCAATGGATCTTAGGAGGCGTCCCTATGCCTACCGGCCTTCGCAATTCGATCACCGATGTCAGCGGCCTTGCCGTTGGCCACGCGCATGACGAGCGCCTCGCGTCCGGCGTAAGCACCATCATATGCGAGGCGGCCACCCTGGCCGCTGCCTCCGTCTTCGGCGGCGGGCCGGGCACCCGCGAGCGGGACGCCATCGCGCTGGAAGGCTCCGTGGGCGCGGTGGACGCCCTTGTGCTGTCGGGCGGGTCGGCGTTCGGCCTCGACGCGGCGGGCGGCGTGCAAAGCTTCTTGCGCGAGAAGGGCCGCGGTTTTGCCGTAGGCCCCACCACCGTTCCCATCGTCCCGCAGGCGATCCTGTTCGACCTTCTTAACGGCGGCGCCAAGGATTGGGCCGGCATTCGCCCTATCGCGACATGGCCTATGAGGCTGCAACGGCGGCGGCCGCCGATTTCGCATTGGGAAGCGCCGGGGCAGGCTTTGGAGCGACCGTTGCGGCTGGCCCTGGCGTCAGGATGCGTGGCGGCTTGGGAAGCGCTTCGGAACTCGTGAGCCTCGCCAGCGAGGACGGGCAGGCCGTCACCGTGGGTGCGCTCAGCGCCGTCAATGCGGTTGGCGCGGTTACGGTTGGCGGCACGCGGCATTTCTGGGCCGCGCCGTTCGAGATCGCCTCCGAATTTGGCGGCCTCGGCAGTCCAAGCCCCTGGCCCGCGAACACGGCCGAGCCTTTCCTCAAATACGCCTTCCCCGGTGCCAGCACCACCCTTTGCGTGGTGGCAACCGATGCCGCGCTCACCCATGCGCAATGCCACCGGCTGACGGTGATGGCGGCGGCGGGCATGGCGCGCGCGATCTTCCCAGTGTTCACGCCACTCGACGGCGACATCGTTTTCGCGCTTGCGACCGGCAAAGTGCCCCTGAAGAACCCGTTCGCCGCCCTGCCCTACCTGGGCGCCGCCGCCGCCAACTGCCTGGCGCGGACCATCGCCAGGGGCATTTATGAAGCAAACGGCAGCCTCCCCGATGGCACGCCTTGCTATCGCCAGCTTTTCGCGCAGCCATAGATGCGATATGAGGGGACTCGGTTTAGGCCTTTCTGGCGCCGGTCCAGCAAAGCATGTGTGAATAAATTGAGCTTGCAACGGAACTCTACTGTCATGGCCGCACTTGATGCGGCCATCCAGGGCAATATGGACGGATCGCCGTTCGTTTGCTGGATGGCCGGGTCAAGCCCGGCCATGACAACCGGCAACCGGCACCAGGTGCGCGCATCATGATCAATTCCGGCCGCGCGCCGCGGCTTCTTTTTGTCGAATTCAGGGCTTGGCGGCCTGACCGTGCTCAGCGCCGCGCGCAATTCCGTGCCGGAGGCCGATCTTCTCTACATCGCGGACGATGCCGGCTTTCCTTACGGATCGAAGAGCGGCGAAGCGCTGGCCGCGCGGCTGTTCACGGTCATCGGGGCGGGTGTGCGCGACTACGAGCCAGATTGCATCGTGCTGGCCTGCAACACCGCCTCCACCATCGCGCTGCAGACGCTGCGCCAGAACTTCTCCATCCCCATCGTCGGCACGGTGCCGGCCGTCAAGCCCGCCGCGGCGCTGACGAAGAGCGGCTTCGTGTCGGTGCTGGCCACGCCCGCGACCGTTGCCCGCGAATATACCCGCTGCCTGATCGAGCAATTCGGTGCGGAAGCGCGCTTCACCCTCGTCGGTGCGCCCACGCTGGCGGCGCTGGCAGAGGCCCACGCCAGCGGCGCGGCCGTAGACGAGGAGGCCATCGCCCGCGAGATCGCCCCGGCCTTTGTCGATGAGGGCAGCACCCGGACCGATGTCGTGGTGCTCGGCTGCACGCATTATCCGCTTCTGCTTGACAAGCTCGACGCAGCTGCGCCATGGCCTGTGGCGTGGCTAGACCCAGCGCCCGCCATCGCGCGCCGTATCGCCAATGTGCTGGCCGAAGGGGGCCATATCGTTGGCGTTGGGGCCAAGCGCGGGCGCGGCCAAATCCGGTTCACCTCGGGGCAGCCGCCCTCGCCTGCCCTGCTCCGCCTTTTGCAATCCCATCAGCTCACCGTGCCTGCCTTCGAGGCGGCCTTCGCACTCTAAGAAAGACCTCCCATGATTCCGCGTTATTCCCGGCCGCAAATGACCGCCATCTGGTCCGATCAGACGAAGTACGAGATCTGGCTGGAGATCGAGACGCTGGCTGCCGAAGCGATGGAGCAGCTGGGCCAGGTGCCCGCCGGCACGGCGAAGGCGCTGCGCGAGCGCGGCGGCTTCAACATCGCGCGCATCGACGAGATCGAGCGCGAGGTGAAGCATGACGTGATCGCGTTTCTGACGAGCGTGGCCGAGCACGCGGGGCCAGAGGCGCGCTTCATGCACCAGGGCATGACCTCATCGGATGTGCTCGACACCTGCCTTGCTGTGCAGCTCACCCGCGCGGCCGATATCCTGCTTGCCGATATCGACGGGCTGCTGGCCGCGCTCAAGCGCCGCGCCATGGAGCACAAGCACACCGTCACGGTGGGCCGCAGCCACGGCATCCACGCCGAGCCGACCACCTTCGGGCTAAAGCTCGCCTTCGCCTATGCCGAGTTTTTCCGCGCCAAGGAGCGCCTGCAATGCTCCAAGGAGGATATCGGCACTTGCGCGATCTCGGGCGCGGTCGGCACGTTTGCGCATCTCGATCCGAGCATCGAGTCCTACGTCGCCGGAAAACTAGGCTTGAGGCCCGAGCCGGTTTCCACGCAGATCATTCCACGCGACCGGCATGCCATGTTCTTCTCCGTGCTTGGCGTGATCGCCTCGTCGGTGGAGCGGCTTGCCACCGAGATCCGCCATTTGCAGCGCACCGAGGTGGGCGAAGCCGAGGAGTTCTTCTCGGAGGGCCAAAAGGGCTCATCCGCCATGCCGCACAAGCGCAATCCCGTCCTCACCGAGAATCTCACGGGGCTTGCGCGCATCGTGCGCGGCTACGCGGTGCCGGCGATGGAGAACGTCGCACTTTGGCATGAGCGCGATATCTCGCACTCTTCCGTGGAGCGGATGATCGGCCCGGACGCCACGGTGACACTCGACTTCGCGCTGGCCCGGCTGACCGGCGTCATCGGCAAGCTCGTCGTCTACCCCGAGCGCATGAAGCAGAACCTCGAACGCGGCGGCGGCTTGGTCCACTCCCAGCAGGTGCTGCTCGCGCTGACGCAGAAGGGCCTCGCCCGCGAGGCTGCCTACCGGCTCGTGCAGCGGAACGCCATGCGTGCCTTCCGTGGCGAGGGCTCGTTCCTGGAGTTCCTGAAGGCCGATGCAGAGGTGAGCGCCGCGCTTTCCGTGGCCGAGCTTGAGGCGCTGTTCGAGCTGCGCACCCACCTGCGCAATGTGGACGCGATCTTCGAGCGGGTCTTTGGCGCGGCTTAAGCAGGACGCGCTTCTGTATGGGAGGGGTGGCGTAACGAACTGAGCGCATTACCCCTCACCCTGTCCCTCTCCCCATGGGAGGGAACGTCCTCTCAACGGGCACGCCGGAACTCCCTCTCCCTGTGGGAGAGGGAGGGGGCGTGGGGTAATGCGCGTCGTATAGCGGTCCACCCTATCGCGGAAGGAAACCCGTGCCCGATCTTTCGCAATCCCTTGAAATGCTAGAAGATCGCGCGAACGGTGCGCTGCTGGGCCTTGCCATTGGCGACGCGCTCGGTACTGCGCTGGAGTTCGAGCCGAGGGACACCTATCCTCCGCTCACGGATATGACCGGCGGTGGACCGTTCCAGCTCAAGGCTGGGGAATGGACCGACGACACAGCGATGGCGCTTGCCCTGGCGGACAGCCTGGCGCTACCGGGCACCTTCGACGAACAGGATCTGCTCGCACGCTTCGCGGACTGGTGGCAGAACGGCGCCTATTCCTGCACAGGGCAATGCTTCGACATCGGCATTACGACGAGGCAGGCGCTGCTCCGCTGGCGTTCGAGCAAGGAGCCCCATTGCGGTTCCACCGATCCGCAAACCGCCGGCAACGGCTCGCTGATGCGGCTGGCGCCCGTGGCCATCCGGTTTTGGCATGACCGGGCAAAGCTCGCCGATGTAGCGCAGCGGCAAAGTAAGACCACACACGCGGCGCCGGAGGCTGTTGCGGCCTGCGCGGCCTTCGCTGAAATCCTGGCGGATGCCATCAAAGGCCGGCCCGAAGCGGAGGTGCTTCGCGCACGGCCTGGCCCATATCCAGGCATGATCGGCCCGATCGTGGCCGGCGGCTGGCGAGGGAAAACGCGGGCCGAGATACGCTCCTCAGGCTATGTGGCCCATTCGCTCGAAGCAGCCCTGTGGTGTGTAGACCGTTCCTCCACTTTCCCAGAGGCGGTGCTGATGGCGGCAAATCTCGGCCACGACGCCGATACCACCGCAGCCATCGCCGGGCAGCTTGCGGGCGCGCTGTACGGCACCAGGGCGATCCCGCGGGATTGGCTGAGCTGCCTGGCGTGGAGGGACCGGATCGCGGCAAAGGCAGGCTCGCTGTTCCGGCTGGCCGCGCTTGAGGCGCAAGCCCACAGCACCTCATGCAGCAATTCTAAAAGTAGCCGTCTTGTAGGATTAACAAGGGAGGCCATGATTTTTAAGGAGGTTGGGAGGGATTTCGAAGGTGGCGAGGGCTTTGAGGAAGACTTCCCATGAGGGGAAGATGATATAGGTGGTCAAGGAGACAACGGTTGAAAAGAACCGGGTTCGCTTGGCCGCCACCTCGCGGGCGGCTTGCCACGGAGGTTCCAGCAAATCCAGAACCGAATGCCAGGCGAAGGCCAGCAAATTCAAAGCCGCCAGCATCATCGCCAGAAACTTTTTGCCGTGGCCGAAATTGTGTTCGAGTTCATAGCCGTGACTTTTCATCACGTTGAAACTCTCGTTTTCGATCTTCCACCTGGCGCGACCGCAGGCGACGATTTCCGCCACGTTGGCCCTTGAAACCGGCAAGCTTGTGATCCACGCCATCGTGGAGGTGACCTTGCCTTTGGCGTTCCAAATCTGAAAGCCGATCCAGTTGACATTCAGCGCGTCTTTGCCATCGCGGATCGGGACATTTTCGATCCAGCGGTAACGAAACGTCTCGAACGTCGCGCGCTTGCGGACTTTTTCTTCATGCCGTTCCAGCCTGGCGCCGGAGATAAAATCAACAAATGCCTTGTGCGATGTTTCCTTGCAGGTGAAGATGAAATCGCCGCCGCCACGCACGGCCATCTGGGCCACGCTCTGACAGGCGAACAAATCGCCGCCCATATAAACCGGCCGCAAAGCCCTCAGGTTTTCCGCGTGTTTTGATACCAGCGCTTGACTGCCTCGCGCTCGCAATCCTGCTTCTCGTGGCCGTCTTGCGGCGAAATGAACTCCGGCATCAGCGGCACAACACGGCTGTGCCCGGGCGCAACGGCCGTGGCCGGCAACATCGTGTGATAGCATTCCGTCCTGCCGTTGCTGCGTTTGCGCGTCAGGCAATGCGGGCAGTGGATTTTGCCGATCCCGAACAGCGTCTGGCAGTTCGAGCGTCCGTGCCCCGTCTCCAAAGTCCTTTGGTAGGACAAAAAGGACTCGCTCTGCATAAAAAACATCGAAAACGCAGACAACCCGAAATATTCCACCCCAATGTTGCCGGAACGCCCTTCCCGTGCGTCCGGAAACGTCCGGCACACCCTCTTAAGCTCCTCCAAAAGAGAGACAAGCAGGCTCATCCCTATCTTGAAACACTGTTCGCTTCCCTTGGGAATCCTTAAAATCCGCCAGTTTTAGGAAAATTAGGCCGTTTTAGAATTGCTGCTTGGGCAGATACTCTTCGATGGCATCGACAAGGATGCGCCGAAGCGTTGCCGCTGGAATGCTTTCAGCCTCGACGGCCTCCTTCATATCGCAGGTGTTGTGCGTGCCCTTCTTCGCCAGTTTGACCGGCAGATTGAGCGAGGTGATTTGATCGGGCGTCACGGCGATGCGCCGAAGTTTGAAATCCGCCGTCGGGTCTCCTATGCGAAGGCGGGTGCCGAGGCGAAGACCGGGGCCGAGATCGACAAAGCCGCTTCAGGCGAGATCGCCAAAGTGTGGAACGCAATTCAAGGAGTGTTGAAGCGATGAGCAAAGAGGATGGCGTCATCGACCTTCTGGAGATCCAGCCGCTTGCGAAGCGCGATGCGGCAGGCCAGCGCGAACGCGCCGAGCGTGAAGGCATCGCCAAGGTTGACGGCCGTTTCCGGCGCCGGAAGAATCGCACGGAGCCCATGTCGTTCCGCTTCTCGCCGCAGACGGCCCAGCTCATCCGGCGCCTCGCTGACGCTGAGAACGCTTCCTATGTCGAAATTGTCGAGCAAGCGCTCGCGCTGCTGGATAAGGTCAAAAAGGGCGAGAAGCTACGACCGGGCACATAGACGGCCGCAGATCGTATAAGACGCCGCAGGCCGCCGATTGAACCGCCAACACCAAAAAAGCCGCCGCCAAGGTCAATGCTGCGGCGCAGCCTCCGGCCAGCGGCTTTTCCTTCGCACCCTAAATCTTCACGATTGCGGCCCTGCACGCTCGACTAAACTATGGGCTAAGCTATGGGCGGGGCTAAGAAGTGCAGAAAATTTCAGGCCATTTCAATTGCTTAGAGGATAAACTGGCGGAGGGGGTGGGATTCGAACCCACGATACGCTTACGCGTATGCCGGTTTTCAAGACCGGTCTATTCAACCACTCTAGCACCCCTCCGAAGCGCAAAAAAAATAATAATTTCAATCGCCAAGCATGTTCCCGTTTTGTTGCCGCCGGTGTTGTTTACAGCAAACGGCAATTCACTTATCAGAGCCACCCTTCACTAACAACCTAAAAACTAGCCCGCTGCCCTGAAATTGAGCTTGAGATCGGAGGTCCAGGTCTCTTCAAGCTTCTGCGTTGCCGCAATGTTGATCGCGCACGTCCTAGCCATATACTTTTCTAAAATTGCACGGACTTGCTTCACACTGTGCCCTGAGACCGGCGCAATCTGCATTTTCGTACAGCCAGCCCCACAGAGGATTGCGGCAGCCGTACCCCGAAGATCGTGGAAATGCAATTGACTAAGACCAGCCCGCTTTTTTGTTCGCCGTTTCAACTCCGAAGTGCAACAGGTGGGCTTAGATGGCATGGCAGGTAAAAAAGTGAGAGCGGAAGGCAAGGCGCGGGCTGTGGAGAAGCCACGCGCCAATCCATGCTCGTGCTCATCGGCAAATGCGCGGCCCGGGATGCACATCCCTCCGGCTGGGCAGCGGTTCGTGCTTGCCGGAGATGGCAAGCGCCGGCAGCCCGCTCATCGTGCCGGCCGGAGCGGGGGCCATGCGAGCCCCGCCACCGCGCCGCGTCAGTGCTCGACACCAACAATGACGTCGGACGACTTGATGATGGCGAAGGCGTCCATGCCTTCCTTGAGCTTCAAGTCTTCGACCAACTCGTTGGTGATCGCGGCGGTGATCACCGCGCCGTTCACGTCGATGAGGACGTGGGAGGTGGTGGCGCCTTTGGTGATCTTGGTGATCTTGCCTTTGAGGGAATTTCTTGCGCTGATTTTCATGAAAGCCTCGAATCGTTAATGGCCCACCTCTAGGCTTACCACCTTGATCAAACCTTGCTGCACAGAAAGGTCGACTTGGGCAGGCCTGCACGCTATATACGCGCCAATACATCACCTCGAACACCGGAAAATTAAATGAGCCTGAAATTCCGTGTCATAGCCGGCCTCGCGTGCCTCCTTGCGCTTGCGGGTTCGCATGCCGTCACAGCGCCCGCGCATGCCGGCAAAATCACGGTCGCGGCCGCGGCCGATCTTAAGTTTGCGATGGATGAGATCGTTGCCGGCTTCAAGCAAGACAATCCAGGGGACGAAATCGAGGTTGTGTACGGCTCCTCCGGCAAGGCCCATACCCAGATCCAGCAGGGCGCACCTTACGATTTGTTCTTCTCGGCGGACATCGCTTTCCCCCGCGAGTTGATCAAGGCGGGCCTTGCCGCCGGCAGCGTGCGGCCTTACGCCGTTGGCCGCATCGTTTTATGGAGCGCCAGCATGGACGCTGCCAAAATGACGCTGGAAAGCCTTCTCGATCCGAAGATTGCGCACGTCGCCATCGCAAATCCGGCACATGCGCCTTACGGCAGGCGGGCGGAAGAAGCGCTCCGGGCATCCGGCCTGTGGGAGAAGATCGAGCCCAAGCTGGTTTATGGCGAGAACATCTCGCAGACGGCCCAGTTTGTGCAAACCGGCAACGCCCAGGCGGGGATTATCGCCCTCTCGCTGGCCGTCAGTCCCGCGCTATCGGCGAAAGGCGGCTACTGGATCATCCCCGATAAGCTGCACGAGCCGCTGGAGCAAGGCTTTATCGTCACCAAGCGGGCGGCAGACAACCCGCTGGCGGCCAGGTTCGCCAGCTACATGGACAGCGAACGCGCTCGCTCGGTGATGAAGAAATACGGCTTCACACTCCCAGGCGAAGACTTCGGCAGGTAGGTGCGCGGTGCCCATGCGCTCGCGCCGCGATAAGGGTTTCCTGGCCGGGCCGCCGGCCTCCTGGTAAGACTGCCGGACGCATTATCGATGAAGACTTTCCAGCTCGCGCATCGGCGGGGAGCTTCCAATGACACTGACGGAGAACGATCTTCAAGCGATCTGGCTGACCCTGCGGCTTGCCAGCATCGTCACCGCGCTTTTGCTCCTGATAGGCACGCCTATCGCTTGGTGGCTCGCCCGCAGCAAGTCGTGGTGGAGAGGGCCGGTTGGCGCCGTGGTGGCATTGCCGCTGGTTTTGCCGCCGTCCGTGCTGGGCTTTTATCTGCTGCTGGCGATGGGGCCTGACGGCCCGGTGGGCAAGCTAACGGATGCGCTCGGCATCGGGCCTCTGCCGTTCACCTTCTGGGGCCTTGTGGTGGCGTCCGTTTTCTACTCGATGCCATTCATGGTCCAGCCCCTGCAAACCGCCTTCGAAGCTATCGGCGACCGCCCGCTGGAAGTCGCAGCCACCTTGCGGGCTTCGCCCCTCGATGCCTTCTTCACCGTCGCCGTGCCGTTGGCGCTGCCCGGATTCCTGACGGCCTCGATCATGACTTTCGCGCACACCGTGGGCGAGTTCGGCGTGGTGCTGATGATAGGCGGCAATCTACCCGGCACGACCCGCGTGGCCTCGGTGCAAATCTACGACTATGTGGAGGCGCTGAAATACGCACAGGCGCATAGCCTCGCGGCGGTGATGCTGATCTTCTCCTTCCTCGTGCTCCTGGCCCTGTATGTCTGGCGGCCCAATCCGGGGAAAGGGCGCTGACATGACCGGCATTCAAGCGCGCTTCCGCCTGGACTGGCCGGGATTCCTCCTCGACGTGGATTTGAGCTTGCCCTTGAGCGGCGTGTCAGCCTTGTACGGGGCTTCGGGCTCCGGCAAGACCACCCTCCTGCGCTGCATCGCGGGCCTGGAGCGAGCGCTGGCGGGCCAGCTTTTTGTCAACGGCGAGGTCTGGCAGGATGAAGGCCGCTGGGTGCCCCCCCACAAAAGGCCGCTCGGCTACGTTTTCCAGGAAGCAAGCCTGTTCCCGCACCTTACCGTGTTCAATAATTTGATCTATGGCATGCGGCGCGTCCAGGAGGCGCCGCGGGTGAGCCTTCAGCAGACCATCGAACTCCTGGGAATAGGCCATCTGCTCGGCCGCAAACCGGACCGGCTCTCCGGCGGCGAGCGCCAGCGGGTGGCCATTGCGCGCGCGCTGGCCGTTAGCCCCCGCCTGCTCCTGATGGACGAGCCGCTGGCCTCGCTCGACGAGCCGCGCAAGCTCGAAATCATGCCCTATCTCGAAGCGCTGCGTGATGAAGCCCGCATCCCCATCGTCTATGTCAGCCATTCGGTGGCGGAGGTGGCGCGGCTTTCCGATACGCTGGTGATCCTTGAGGCGGGCCGAGTGCGCGCCTGTGGCCCGACCGTCGAGTTGATGCAGCGCCTCGACCTCGTGCCAGCGGCGGGCACGGGCGAGGCCGGCGCGCTGATCGAGGCCCGCGTCGAAGCCCACGACGACGCCTACGGGCTCACCACACTGGTCTCGCGTGGCGGCACCTGGCGCGTGCCCCGGCTTGAGGCGGCACCCGGCAAGACCGTGCGCATGCAGATCAAGGCGCGCGACGTGATGATCGCACGCGAGCGGCCTGGAGCGATGAGCGCCCTCAACGTGATCGAGGCAACCGTGGCCGAGATCGGCCCGATGGACGGACCCGGCGTAGAGATCAGGCTCGACGCCAACGGCGAGGCGCTCGTGGCGCGGCTAACGCGCTATTCCGCCGAGCGGCTTGCCCTGCGCATCGGCACGCCCGTCTTCGCCGTCGTCAAATCGGTCTCGTTCGGCCGAGAAAGCCTCGGCGCCACTTGGCGCGACATCCACGCGGCCGACGCCGGCGCCGGCCGGGTTTAGCCAGAAAGCGAACGCAGGGCGCCTCGCAGCGCGTCCGCGCCGGCAGGATCGAGAAGGCTCTCCAGTTCCCCATGCGTGCGCTCCCAGATAGGCACAGCGGCCGCCAGCAGCATTAAACCCGCAGGCGTAAGCTTCAGGAGGCGGCTGCGCTTGTCCTTGGCTCCAGGCTTCACCTCGACAAGGCCGCGCCGCTCCAGCGGCTTCAGCGCGGCGGTCAAGGTCGTGCGATCCATGGCCAGCAGCGAGGCAACCGCGCCCATCGCGGGCGGCTCCGGCCGGTTCAGCGCCATCATCAGCGAGAACTGGCCGCTTGTAAGCGAGAGCGGCCGGAAAACCTCATCGAAGCGGCGGGCGAGCGCGCGGGCCGCACGCTGCGTGTGAAGGCAGAAGCAGGTGTCGCGTACACGAAGAGTTGTTTCGTAGGGGACGGCCGTGTGCTTTGACATGCCCTTATCATGTTGATATCAACGTAATGTGTCAATGCGGCAGTGCGGCGCATCTCCTGCTCGCTGCCGGGTACAGAAAACGGGAGGTAAAAGAATGGCCGTCAAAAGCATCACGCCGTTTCTATGGTTCGATAACAATGCCGAAGAAGCCGCCCATTTCTACGTCTCTCAGTTCGAGAATTCCCGCATCACGCATGTGTCTCGCTATGGCGAGGCCGGGCCAGGACCTGCGGGCTCCGTCATGGTGGTGGGCTTCGAGCTTCAGGGCCACCGCTTCACCGCGCTCAATGGCGGCCCGGTCCACAAGCTGACCGAGGCTTTCTCGCTGCTTGCCGAATGCACGGACCAACAGGAGATCGACCGGCTGTGGGACGCGCTTGGCGCAGGTGGCTCACACAACGTTTGTGGCTGGCTCAAGGACCGCTTCGGCCTGTCCTGGCAAATCAACTACGCCGGCCTGCCGGAGCTGATGACCGCCGGCGCCGGAAAAGCCGGGCGGGTGATGGCGGCGATGATGCAGATGAAAAAGGTCGATGTGCAGGCGCTGCTCGACGCTGCCGCCGGCTGATTGCCCACGCAACCTTCCAAAACCAAGATGGAGAACCGGAATGTCCAACTCGCATGGAAAATTCGTCTGGTACGAACTGAACACCACCAATTCCAAGGCCGCGGAAGCTTTCTACACGCGCGTGATCGGTTGGAGCGCGGCCGATGCCGGCAATCCGGGCGTCAGCTATACGATCCTCTCTGCGGAAGAAACCGGCATGGCGGGCCTCATGCAGCTTTGCCCGGAAGCGCTTGAGGCCGGCGTGAAGCCTGGCTGGCTCGGCTATATCGCGGTTGACGATGTCGACGGTTACGCGGAGCGGGTGAAACAGGCGGGCGGCAGCGTGCGCCAGGGCCCGGAGGAAATTTCCTCCAATATCGGCCGCTTCGCCATCGCAGCAGGCCCTGACGGCGCAACGTTCGTGTTGTTCAAGCCCGCGATGGCGGGCGAAGCGCCCCGTCCCCCTTCGCCCAGCACACCAGGTTTCATCGGCTGGTCTATGAGACCGCATAGACCGGCGGTTTCGCCCTGGGGCGCGGCGGCAGCACCTCCAGGCACCGGCCATGCCTGATGCCTGCCAGCAGAAGAAGGAACAGCGTCAGCGAGTTGAACAAGTGCCAGAGGAAATGCGTCCCCATACGATGGCCCAGCACGATCCAGTGCCCGCAGAGCTGCTGATCGAGCGAGCGCAAGGTAAGCGAGACGGCGAAGGCCGCCGTTGCCGCAAGCATCAGCGGCGCGGCCCCGTGGCGCCGGTACGCGAGCCAGCCGCCTACGAGCAGCATCGCTGCAAAGGCCGGGCCGTAGCCCAGACTGCCATTCAGGCACCGCGCGCGTGCGCCAGCCGGCACGTTTTCGAGCAGGAACCCTACCCGGCCATCCCAGCACTGCACGTTGAACGCGATCGCCATGGCGCCGATGAAGCCCGCTATGGCGGCGGCCGTGAGGAACCGGGAGGCGCCCGCGAAGCGCCTGAGCGCGTAGACCAGATAGGTCAGCATGAACAGGCCGATGGGGCCGGTGTCGGCCAGTTCCGTGCCCCCGCCGGGCATGGTGTGGAACAGGAAGCTGCCTATGCCGATGGCGATGAAATCCGCCACGAAGAACATGTGCCAGAACGAGCGTTCCCGGGCCGGGAGCCTGGCGATCATGGCGATGCCTGCAATCGCGGCCACGATGAAGCCCGCGTTCGTCACCGCATTCAGCGGCTCGGCCCAGAATGCGGCGCCCGTCCGCTCGCAATAATCGAAAATCCTGACACCCTTGAGCGGCATGCGTTTCGTCCCGTCCCGTCTGTTCGCCGGATGGGCGCCACCATAGCCGGGCGCCGGGGTTGGAACGACATTTTTTAGCCGGGTGACTGGGATTTCTTACGAGGCATGGTGGGAGCGCTTGGCGAAAGCCCGCAGCCCGCCTATGGTAGGCTCAGGGGTTTTCAAAGGGGGACTTGCCGTGATCCTTCGCATTCTTCTGCCCGGCGCGTTCTTGCTGGGCTTTGCCGCAGCGGCGGATTTTGCTGCGGCGCGGGAAGCCGTCCCGCCCAAGCACGTTACGCGCAAGGCTTTGCCCCAACGGCAGGCCGCCGATGGCGAAGTCTACCGCCACGTCTACGCCGAGGCCTGGTACGGCAACCAGAAGGTAATCGCACCCGTCCGGCATGCTGGCTGCTGCGACGAGGTTCAGGTACCGACGGGCGAGTGGATCGCCTGCGAGTTCTCCTGCGAGATCACCATGCGCAAGATGCCGCTGGGCTACTGGCAGGACCAGGGTGCGGGCTACAACCGCACCGGCCCCGCCGGCGAATGGCGCCCGGACCACTGGACCGATGGCTGGGGCTACAAACACGGCTATCTATTCTGAGCGCCGCTCCTAGGTAAGTGCCACTGCGATGTCCGTCTTGAGGAAATCGCCGCCCTTGAACAAGAGCGGCGCGCGGCGGGACTTGGTAAGCGCGTAGGCCGCGCAATCGCCGAAATTGAGCCCTGCCCTGGACGGCGGCCTTTTCCGAAACCGCAGGAATGCCTCCCGCGCGCCCTCGGCCTGCTCCTGGCTGAACGCTGGGGCTCCACACTCATGGCGAGCTGGATCTGTCGAACCGGGCCTCGCGCCGCGGTGGCGGCTATGTTAGACTTCATACATGGCATGCACTACAGAAACATAAAATGACAGTCGCGGAATTCCTGGACTGGGCACAACACCGCGAGGGCAAGTACGAGCTGGTGCGCGGCGAGGTCTTCGCCATGTCCCCCGGAAACTTGCACCACGCACGCGCGAAACTCGCTACCGTCAATGCGCTTTCCGCTGCGATCGAGCGCGCTGGCAAGCCTTGCGAGGCCCTCATCGACGGCCCGGTCGTCGCCCTTGGCGATGAAAGCTGCTACATCCCGGACGTTTCCCTCTACTGCGGCGAGCGCGCTCCGGGCACGCTTCTCCTCGTCCCCGGCCCGCTGATCGTCGTCGAGGTTCTATCGCCATCCACGGAGCGGCTGGACAAGGCGGGCAAGCTCGCCGATTACTTCAACATCCCTCCATCGAGCATTACCTCATCGTCGACCTGAAGCGCCGCCACGTCATCCATCACAGCCGTGGCGACGGGGTCATCATCCCCACGCGCATCGTAAAGGAGGGCGGCATTGTGCTGGACCCTCCCGGCATTACGATTGCGATAGCCGACACTTTCGGCGGCTGAGCTACTCCTTCTTCGGCAGGTTCAGCCGGATGTGCAACTCGCGAAGCTGCTTCGGCGTGGCTTCGGTAGGCGCGCCCATCAGCAGGTCCTCGGCCCGCTGGTTCATCGGGAACAGCGTGACCTCGCGCAAGTTCTGCGGCGCCGGCAAGCAGCATCACGATGCGGTCGATGCCGGCAGCCATGCCGCCGTGCGGCGGCGCGCCAAACTGGAAGCGCGCGGATACATGCCGCCGAACCGTGGTCGACCACCGTCCTGCGCCATAGCCGGCGATCTCGAAGGCCTTGCACATGATCTCCGGCGTATGGTTGCGGATCCGCGCCGAGGCGATCTCGAAGCCGTTGCAGGCGATGTCGTACTGGTAGGCCTTGATCGCGAGCGGGTCCTCGATTTCGCGGCCTCAAGCGCCGCAAGCTCGCCCTGCGGCATCGAGAACGGGTTGTGCGAGAAGTCGATCTTCTTCTCTTCCTCGTTCCATTCGTACATCGGGAAGTCGACGATCCAGGCAAGCTCGAAGCGGTCCTTGTCGATCAGGTTCAGCTCCTGCCCGATCTTGGTGCGCGCCTCGCCCGCGAATTTGCGAACTTGTCGGGATCGCCGCCGACGAAGAAGACCGCATCGCCTGCGTTCAGGCCGAAGCTGCCCCGAAGCGCTTCGGTCCGCTCTGCTCCAATGTTGTTGGCAAGCGGGCCAAATCCTTCCACTTCCGCCAGGATTGTCCCCTTCTTAGAGGCGACCTCTTTGTCGAGGTCCTCCAAGATAGTCCCCGTTTCTTTCTGGTGCACCTGTCTCACCTGCATTCCGATAAAAGATGTAGCCGAGCCCCGGCTGGCCCTGCTGCTGTGCCCAGGCGTTCATCCGGTCGCAGAAGGTGCGGCTGCCGCCGCCCGGCGCCGGGATCGCCCAGACCTCGGGTCTTCGCGTCCCTCTCCAGCAGCCGGCGAACACCTTGAAGCCCGAGCCCCGGAAATGCTCGCTGACGTCCTGCATGACGATGGGGTTGCGCAGGTCGGGCTTGTCGGTGCCATATTTGCGCATGGCCTCAGCGTAGGGGATGCGCGGCCAGGCTTCGGCGTTACCGGCTTGCCGTCCGCGAACTCCTCGAACACGCCGCGGATCACCGGCTCCATCGCCTCGAACACATCGTCCTGCTCGACGAAGCTCATCTCGATGTCGAGCTGGTAGAACTCGCCGGGCAAGGCGGTCGGCGCGCGGGTCCTCGTCGCGGAAGCAGGGCGCGATCTGGAAATAGCGGTCGAAGCCCGCGATCATGATGAGCTGCTTGAACTGCTGCGGCGCCTGCGGCAGCGCGTAGAACTTGCCGGGATGGATGCGTGACGGCACCAGGAAGTCGCGCGCGCCTTCGGGCGACGACGCCGTAAGGATCGGCGTCTGGAACTCGAAAAAGCCCGCATCCTTCATGCGCCGCCGCATGGAGGAGACGATCTGCTGGCGCTTCACGATGTTTTTGTGCAGGCTCTCGCGGCGCAGATCGAGGAAGCGGTATTTGAGCCGCGTGTCCTCGGGATAATCCGGCTCGCCGAACACCGGCAACGGCAGCTCGCTCGGCTTGGAAAGCACGTCGAGCGTCGCGCACGCGAACCTCGACATCGCCCGTCGGCAGGTTCGGGTTCACGGTATCGCCCTCGCGCGCCAGCACCTTGCCGTCGATGCGGACCACCCATTCGGCGCGCACCAGCTCCGCGTCCTTGAAGGCGGGGTCGCTTGGATCGGCCACGCACTGGATGAGGCCGTAATGGTCGCGCAAGTCGATGAAGAGGAGCCCGCCATGGTCGCGCACGCGGTGCACCAGCCGGACAGACGCACGGTCTTGCCCGCATCGGCCCTGCGCAGCGCCCCGCAAGTCGCGCTGCGATAGGCGTGCATGGCGCCGGCCACGGCATCCGTCTTCGCTACATCCGACCCCACGGCACCGTTCTTCCTCTTGCCCGCAGCCCCGGCCGCTTCCGGTGCGGCAGCAGACGTTTCCTTCTTCCCGGAAACAGCAGATTTAGCGCGCCCGCGCTGAGCGGATTTTTCCACAGTTCTAACCCTCTTGAACCTATTCTGCCTGCGCCAACCCTGCCTCTGGCAATGGCCGCAAAAGCAGCTTAAAGAAGACCGTAACCCGGGCTCGCGCATGCGTGCGTCGCGAACCGGTATCCCGCCCGAACAGCGCACGCAGCATCATATTTGTCAAGGTTGGACGCCTTTCCGCGGCTGCCTCCCACAACTTGAGCTATAAGTGTCCGATGATCGACCTTCCCGCAGTAATTACCTCCACCGCAGACCTTGAACAGGCCTGCGAATGCCTGAGCAAGCAACCTTTTGTAACGGTCGACACGGAATTTCTGCGCCAGACCACTTACCGGCCCAAGCTGTGCCTCATCCAGATGGCCGGTTCCGGGCTTGAAGTCGCGGTCGATCCTTTGACTGGCCTCGATTTATCTAGTTTCTACAAACTGATGGCGAACGAAGCGGTGGTCAAGGTCTTTCACGCCGCCCGCCAGGACGTTGAAATCATCTTCCAGGAAGCGGGCATCATCCCCACCCCGATTTTCGACACGCAGATTGCCGCGATGGCGCTGGGCCACGGCGAGGCCATTTCCTACGGCGGGCTGGTCAAGAAGCTTCTGAAGCGCACCCACGACAAGACCTATCAATCCATAGACTGGTGCCAGCGGCCGCTTGGTCCCCGCCAGATCGAGTACGCCCTGGGCGATGTGACCTATCTGCGCGACATCTACACCAAGCTCAATAAGCGCCTGGAGGAAACGGGGCGTGAATCCTGGCTTGAGGAAGAGGTCAGGGTGCTGACCGACCCCAAGACCTATGCCTTCGATCCCGCTGACGCCTGGAAACGCATGAAGCTTGCGGGCAAATCGCGGCTCGGCAAGTTGATCATCATCGAGCTTTCGGCCTGGCGCGAACGCACCGCGCAAGGCGAGAACGTGCCGCGCGGGCGCGTGCTCAAGGACGAGGCCATCTACGAGATTGCCAAGCACGCGCCGCGCTCGCTCGACGCGCTCACGCGGCTGCGCTCGGTGCGCGAGAGTGTCAAAGCGCGCGGCGAGGCCATCCTGCATTGCGTGGCGGCGGCGCTCGTGATCGACCCCGCCGAAATCGCCCTGCCCGAAGCGCACACCGAGCTGCCCGCTGCCGCCTCGGCCACGGTCGAGCTGTTGCGCGTGCTGCTGAAGGCCGTCTCGGCCGAACTCAACATCGCACCTAAGCTTCTTGCCAGCGCGGACGATCTTGAAAAGCTCGCGCAACACGACGACGCCGATATCCCCGCCTTGCGCGGCTGGCGGCGGCAGTTCTTCGGCGAAAAGGCGCTGGCGCTTAAGGCGGGCACCCTGGCACTCGGTATCAAGAACAGGGAAATCCGGCTGTTTCCGCTATAGAGCGCGGCATCCTTGTTCGCTGTCATGGCCGCACTTGATGCGGCCATCCAGAAAGGTGTGTAAAGGATTGATTGGTTACATGGATGGCCGGGTCAAGCCCGGCCATGACGCCGGGCGCTATAGGCGGCCCAAAACCCAGAAGATCAGCGTGAGGACCGCACTGATCAGCACGCAGCTGCCGAGCGGCAGATAGAGCCGGAAATCGCCGCGCTCGATGACGATATCGCCTGGCAAATGTCCAAGTCCCAGCCCCAGCCGGTTCGCCGCCAGCCAAATGAGCCCCGCCGCGACCAGTACGGCGCCCAATACGATAAGAGTTTTCGCGGGTTCCATAAGCTACCTGCAATCAGCCGTGGCATCGTGCATTTTATCCTCCTGTGCGGTATACAGGAAACATCTGGAGCGCTCATTTGTTTACGTGGACGGCTGGGCCAGCGCCGCTTGCCCCAGCCCTTTGCCTTGGCTATAAGCCCTAGCATCAGCCCAAAAGCTAGAAACGCACTTTCCAGCCAATCCGAACCTATTCAACCAGCAAAGGCGATCCCATGGCCGTTGAACGCACCCTCTCCATCATCAAGCCGGACGCAACCGCCCGCAACCTTACCGGAAAGATCGTCGCCAAGCTCGAAGAAGGGGGCTTGCGCATCGTCGCGCAGAAGCGCGTGCGCTGGGATGAGGGCGATGCGGCGGCGTTCTATGCCGTGCACAAGCAGCGGCCTTTCTACATGGATTTCGTTGCCTTCATGACCTCCGGCCCCATCGTGCTGCAAGTTCTCGAAGGCGAGAACGCGGTTGCCAGGAACCGCGAGATCATGGGCGCGACCAACCCGGAGAACGCCGCCCCCGGCACGATTCGCAAGGAATTCGCCGAAAATATAGAGCGCAACTCCGTACATGGCTCGGACAGCCCGGAGAACGCCGCCCTTGAGATCGGCCTCGTCTTCCAGGAAAGCGAGATCGTCGGCTAAGCCAAGGCATTGGCATGGCCGGACCCCGGTCCGGCCATCCATCCTTCCCGCCCTCGGCTCCCGCCAGCCGGGCAATCGCTGGCCCAACTCCCGCCGCTCAGCCGGATTCGCCCGCTCGCCACTAGCGGATGCGGGCAAAATTCGATGTGTCAACCTCCCTCCCCTGCGGCGTACCGCGCCATTTGGCGCCGGGCCATTTCATGCTACGCATGAGAGAATTGGAGATTACGGACTCGAACAGGGGCAGCCTGAGAATGTATCAAGTGGGTTTGGCCATACAACTTGCCGCCATGCCGGTCTTTCTGGCCCTGGCCGTAGTCAGCTTCATTCAACCGTCGCCCTTATGCACAATTCCGGGACCCTACGGTTTCCTGACGGGCATGGGGTTCATGTATCTGGTGATGGCGATAGCGCATTCGCCCGCGTGGTTCCCGGTCGTGGCCAAGCTGCTGCCGGGGTCCTCTTCGAAGCCCCTGCCGCCGCTGGATTGCTGCTCGCCCCTGATGTCTGAGAAGCCAAACCGGCAAGAGCAGCACGGTCAAACCCCGCAGCTTGCGGCGTAGGCTTCGAGCCGTAGCAGGGTTGCCCAAATTCCCGAAATCGTAGCTGGCCACGCCAGGGGCGGGCCGCAAGCTTCAGACGCTGCCTCCCGCATACCCGGAAGGCAACGGCAGCGACCTCCCTGCACCAAGCGCAGGGCGATGAATCAGTGATGCTGCTCGTGACCGCCGCCGCCAGCGGCCGGCGTTTTTTCGACTTTGACCTGAAACTCTACGTCGCCGGCATGAGCGAAGCTGAGCTTCAGGGGCAGCGTCTGGCCCTCTGTCAGGCTGTGCTTGAGGCCGATCAGCATGAGGTGATAGCCGCCGGGCTGGAACGTAACCGTGGCTCCGGCAGGGATCGCAAGCCCGCCTTGGACCTGGCGCATCTTCATCACGCCATTGTCGTTAATGTGCTCATGAACCTCCACCTTTTCCGCATCCGCGTAGGAGGCGGATTTGAGCGTATCGGCGTCCTTGCCGCTGTTCTTCAGCGTCATGTACGCGGCGCTCATCATGGTTGTGCCTGCCGTTGGCCTGACCCAGGGACGCTCAATCGTGATGTCCCCGGCCTTGAACTCTTGAGCCTGAGCGGCAAACGCTACAAACATGAGCCCCGCGGTTGCAAACTTCCATGCCACTTTCATTGCGTTCCTCCTGTTATTATTCTTTCGGCCTACGCCGCCCGCGCGTCGAACTCGCGCATGGCGGCGGCATCGCGGGCGCTGAGCCCTGGATAGGCCGGATCGGCCCCCACATCCTTGGTGATGCGCCACGAGCGCACGCACTTCTTGCCTGAAGCGAGCTTCGGCACCACGGCCACGCCCTCGACCTCGGGAAGCGTGAACGCGTCCGCAGGCACCTTGCCCGTCTTGATGACGGCATTGCTGGTGATCGCAATCTCGGCCCAGTCGGCGCTCCTGGCCGCCGCCGCCAGCTCTTTGTTGCCGATATAGATTTCGGGAGCGGCCTCAAGGCTTGCGCCGATGCGCTTCTCGCGGCGCTCCACCTCAAGCGCGCCGGTGACGACGCGCCGGACGGTCCAGATCTTTTCCCACTTGGCACCCAGCGCATCGTCGCGCCAGCTCGCAGGAACTTCGGGGAAGGCCTGCAGGTGAACTGAGCCGTTCTTGACTTCGCCGTAGCGTGCGAGCCACGCTTCCTCCGCGGTGAAGCAGAGGAGCGGCGCCAGCCACGCCGTGAGGCACTCGAACAGCCTATTCAGCACTGTGAGCGCGGCGCGGCGCTTCAGGCTCGAATAGGCCTCGCAATAGAGCGTGTCCTTGCGGATATCGAAGTAGATCGCAGACAAGTCGTTCGAGCAAAAATCGGCCATGGTGCGGTAGGCCCGCTTGAAGTCGAAATCATTGTAGTCGCGGCGGATTTGCTCGTCGATCTGCGCCACGCGGTGCAGCACCCAGCGCTCAAGCTCGGGCATATCGGCATGCGCAACCGCGAACTCCGGCTCGTAATGCGCAAGGCTGCCCAAGAGATAGCGCATGGTGTTGCGCATCTTGCGATAGGCGTCCACGGTTGACTGGATGATATGCGGCCCGATGCGCAAATCCTCGGTGTAGTCGGAGGATAGCGCCCAAAGCCGCAGGATATCCGCGCCGGACTGCTTGATGACGTCCTGCGGCGCGACTGTATTGCCCATCGACTTGGCCATCTTGCGCCCCAGCTCGTCAAGAACGAAGCCATGCGTCAGCACGGCGTCGAAGGGCGCGCGCCCGCGCGTGCCGCAGCTCTCCAGCAGCGAGGACTGGAACCAGCCGCGATGCTGGTCCGAACCTTCGAGATAGAGGTCGGCGGGCCATTTCAGGTCCTTGCGCTTCTCCAGGCAGAAGGCGTGCGTCGAGCCCGAGTCGAACCACACGTCGAGAATGTCGCGCACCTGCTCCCAATCGGCGGGCTTGTCCACCACGCCCTCAAGGAAGCGATCAGCCGCGCCTTCCGCAAACCAGGCGTCGGCGCCCTCGGCCTTGAACGCCTCGAAGATGCGCTTTTGCAGTTCCTTCGAGCCCTTGAACTTGGCGTTCGGGATCACCTCGCCCGTTTCCTTATGGACGAAAACCGTAATCGGCACGCCCCAGGCGCGCTGGCGCGAGATCACCCAGTCCGGGCGCTGCTCGACCATGCCGCCGATGCGGTTGCTCCCCTGCGCCGGCACGAAGCGGGTTTCGCCGATGGATTTGAGCGCCAGCTCACGCAAGCTGGGCTTGCCCTTCGCCGCTGGCTTGTCCATCGCGATGAACCATTGCGGCGTGTTGCGGTAGATCACCGGCGCCTTGGACCGCCAGGAATGGGCGTAATCGTGCTTGTGACGCGGGTTCATGGCCGCAAGCGCGCCCGCCTCTTTCAGCGCCGCGATCACCGCCGCGTTGCCGTAGCGCACATCGTCGAGCTTGCCGAAATGGCCCTTATCGTCGATCACGCGCTTGGGCTCCTCACCGCCGAATAGCGGCACAGCCTTGCGGTAATAGCCATCCGGGCCAACCATGTCCGGCACCACCGGGTCGACGCCAAGCGCTTGCAGCTGCCGCAAGCTGGCCATCCAGATCTCGAAGTCGTCCGCGCCGTGGCTCGGCGCGGTGTGCACGAAGCCCGTGCCGGTATCCTCGGTGACATGCTCGCCGTCGAGCAGCGGCACCTTGAAATCGTAGCCGCTGTTATGCAGCGGATGCGCCGCAATCATACCCCTTGGATTGACATCCTGCAAAAGATGCCACTTCTCGACACGCGCAGCTTGGAAAAACGATTCTGCTAGAGACTTAGCTAGGATGAAACGCTCGCCGGTTTTGGTCCAGTTATCCGCAGGCGCGTCCGTCACCTCATAAAGGCCGTACTCGATCTTGTTCGAGAAGGAGATCGCGCGGTTGCCCGGAATAGTCCAAGGAGTGGTTGTCCAAATGACAATACTTGCACCGCCGCCGCCTTCTAGCGCCTTGAAAAGCTTATCGACTTGCCCATGCAGCTTTGGGGTGTCGTCTGATTTGAACCTGGCGAGCTGGTAATCCCTTAGTGGAAATTTCACCCAGATCGCGGGGCTGGCGTGCTCGTGATATTCCACCTCCGCCTCGGCCAGCGCGGTGCGCTCCACCACCGACCACATGACAGGCTTCGAGCCGCGATAGAGTAGGCCGCCCATGGCGAACTTCATCAGTTCGTTCGCGATGACCGCCTCAGCCTCATAGGCCATGGTGGAGTAATAGTTCTGCCAGTCGCCCTCAACGCCCAGGCGGCGGAACTCGCCCATCTGCACGCCGATCCATTTCTGGGCGAACTCGCGGCATTCGCGCCGGAACTCGTTGACTGGCACGTCCTCCTTGTTCTTCTGCTTGGCGCGGTACTGCTCCTCGACCTTCCACTCGATGGGCAGGCCGTGGCAATCCCAGCCGGGCACGTAGTTCGCGTCCTTGCCCATCATCTGCTGCGAGCGGACGACGGCGTCTTTCAGGATCTTATTGAGCCCCGTGCCGATATGGATGTTGCCATTGGCATAAGGCGGACCATCGTGCAGCACGAACTTCTCGCGGCTCTTGGAAGCCTTGCGCAGGAGCTTGTAGAGGTTCATCTCCTCCCAGCGCTGCAGAAGCTTCGGCTCAAGCTGCGGCAGGCCCGCCTTCATGCCGAAGCCGGTCTTGGGCAGGAACAGCGTTTTGGACCAATCGCGCTCCGCGGCGGGCGCGCCCTCGTCCGAGCTATAACGCACGGTATCCACCTTGGCCGGCTCCGCCTTCACGCCCGCGCCGCCATCGAGCTTACCGTTCTTGACGGCCGCCGATTGCTCTGGAGTAAGCGGGCCACGGCCCATGCTGCCGTTCCCCTTGGCGCGTCCAGTCGGTTGATTTGGCTTGTCCATCGGAAAAAACCTAGCCCTGCGCCAAAAGCGCCGATTCATCCTAAATTGCGGCTAGTGATAGGGCGAAGAGGCCGGTGCAGTAAATAGCGAACTCGAATCCATGCTCTGGAAAAGCCCCCAGCGCGCGATGCAAACCGGCGATTAAGGCGCAGTGCCCGCAAACTTCTGCAAACGGCAAGCCTCTAGTTCCCTCAACATCTCCGAATAATCGAAGTTCTCATCCTGCCTGTTGAGAGCCCAAGCCAGATCGGCAGCCTTTTCACCGGCCTTCGCGATGGCAGCCGCAACGCGGCCGCTGTCCAGGCTCCGCCGCGGCTTCCAGTTCGTCCCGGACTTCGTCCGGCAGCGCAGCCAGCATAGAAGGCGTCAACACTATATGAGAGAAGAGTTCTCAAGCTCCGCCCGCCCGGCCTCGATCTTGCTCATTTCCAGGATATCGTTGATGAGGGTTAAGAGGTGCCCGCCGCTGCGGATGATGATGTCGAGCCTTTCCTGCTGGCTTGCCGTAACCTCCGGCTCGCGGTGCATGAGGCTGGAGAAGCCGAGGATGGCATTGAGCGGCGTGCGCAGCTCGTGGCTCATGTTCGCCAGAAACACGCTTTTGGCCTCAAAGCGAAGGCAATAACGGTATGTTCTTAAGTCCGGCAGGCTGCTAGCGTGCTTCGGCCTTCAACCTTAGCAGCAAATCCTTCACCGGATGATGCGCCCAGGCGCGGGTTACAAAATCCCTATGCTCGGTTTCGGGCGCCGTCGAGATGAAGCTGACCGTGCCCCTGAGCTGTCCCTTCAGCGAGGTGTTGTAGGAGACGTCGCGGCCTTTGAGAATCTCCTGAAGCTCCGAGTTGTGGGCCCTCGTCGAATTCGCAAAGGCGCTCACGAAGAAGGCCTTTTGCCGCGACGAGATCCAGCTCGCGAAGGTGTCGATATCTCCATAAAGAGCATCGAGCAGCACGATGCCGCGCACGCGCTCTCCTACGCCGCCATTCCGGATGCAAGAGGCTGCGGTCATATACCCTCCGCTATAGGCGACGATCACGATGGGCATGGTGTCGAACACCCGCTTGGAGCGCGGATCGCCGTGCAGCTTGACAAGCTCATCGCTTGCTTCTTGCAGGTAGCGGCGGAAGCCGCCGTGCTCCCACAGTTTGCCTGCGCTGGAGTCTGCCGCGTCGGAAGCAAGCTGCGGCGCCACCAGAACCGCATTCACCCCCGATTCGGAAACCTGCTCGGGCACCCGCTGGCGGCTAATTACGTCACGCTGAAGGGTTGCCCCGTGGCCATGGAGGAAGACAACCATGAGCGACGGCCGCCGTAGGTCGAAGCCCCTCGGTATATGCAGGAGGGTCTTGCTGTCGCTATAGGTTTTATCTTCCCAATAGACCGCACCGTTGAATGTATGGTGGCCGCGCCGGCCGTCCTCGTTTACGTCGAGAAAAGGCCGCCCCGTACTTGGTACCATGCCATGATAGGGAAACGGCCCGTTCTCGAACTCTATCAGCTTGGTTCGCGTGTGCCGTAAGGGGACGAGAGGAGGCGAGCCCTTAATCGTAGCCGCCTTCTTAACCATCTTCACAGGTATAAGCCCAGCTTCCACCACTTCTGGGGCTGGGGCCGGTTTCTGGAAGCCCTGTTTTGCCATTCTGTTGAGCCGGTCGAAAACTGGCGCGTCTTCTCGGGCCACGCTCGCGCTTGGCTGCGTGTTCTCTTGGACAAATTCTAAGCTATTGGCGTCATTTCTGCACGCACAAGCTAAAACGCCAAGCAAGATGACTGCCGGATAGCGTAGTAAGCGTAACCGTTTTCGAATCATCCACCAGCAATCCGCTGCTGCTTGCATCAATTCATTCATTCACTCAAGCCAGCCCGCCCCGTCATCGGATATCGCGCCGTTCTTACCGGGGAATTGTGTCCATATCATGAGCGCTGGACACCGGGCGCTCATCGCGAAGGGCTTTTTACAGGAAATGCGCGCTACCATAACATCCAGGACCCGCCCAGTCCAAGTTGCCATTCAGCAACTACCGGAACATTAAGAGCGCCTGGAATTGTTGAAAACACGAAGGCTTGGTAAGACCTCTGCATGAGCGACGCATCTGCTGCTATTCAAGAACCGGCCCCCGATGGTGCAAACACCGCCGGGGCACGGCTGTTCGACATTCCGAGGGTTTCCGCGGTCACGGCGCTCGCGCTGGCCGTGGCCGACATGATCGGTACCGGCGTATTCACCAGCCTGGGCTTTCAGGTCCGGGACATCCCCTCCGGCTTCTCGCTCTTAATGCTGTGGGTGGTAGGAGGCGTGGTCGCGATGTGCGGCGCACTCTCCTACTCCGAGCTGGCGGCGGCTTTTCCCCGTTCGGGCGGTGAATATAACTTTCTATCCCGCACCTTCCATCCAGCCATCGGCTTCCTTGCCGGCTGGATTTCGGCAACGGTTGGATTCGCGGCGCCGGTGGCACTCGCGGCCATGGCTTTTGGTCAATATTTCGCTGGGGTGGTGCCAGGCTCCCCTCCGCTTGTTTTGGGCCTTGGGGTTACAATCCTGGTCTCGCTTGTTCACCTGTCGGGCACTCACCGGGGAAGCATACTTCAGAACATATCAACGTTCATGAAGCTCTGCCTGATTACGGTCTTGATTATCGCCGGTTTGGTCTGGGGACAGCCGCAGAACATTTCATTCGTTCCGTCGGCCGCGGATTTTGGCTACATCACGGGCACGCCATTCGCAATCGGCCTCGTTTTCGTGCTCTACGCCTATTCTGGCTGGAACGCTGCAACCTACATCGCGGGTGAAATCGATGAACCGCACAAGAGCCTGCCGCGCTCCATCATCGCATCTCTTGTGATCGTGACTGGCCTCTATGTGCTGCTAAACGCCGTGTTCCTGTACACCACGCCTATCGACGAGCTGAAAGGGCAGATCGATGTGGGACTGATTGCCGGGCGGCACATATTCGGCGAGGCAGGCGGCCGTGTGGTCGCGGCATTTATCTGCATTGGGCTTGTTTCATCCATTAGCGCAATGATGTGGATTGGGCCGCGTGTCACCATGGTGATGGGCGAGGACATCCCCCTGCTGCGGGTTTTCGCAAAGAAAACCAGAAACGGCGTGCCGGCCGTAGCCCTTTTATCTCAGCTCGCTGTCGTGGCGGTTCTCCTGTTGATGCAAAATTTCGAGGCGGTGCTCGACTTTATTCAGTTCGCCTTGACATTCAGCTCCTTCCTTACCGTTCTTGGCGTAATCGTGCTAAGATACCGGCAGCCGCACCTGCCAAGGCCGTACAAGGCTTGGGGCTATCCCGTGACCCCATTTATCTTTTTGGCTGTAACGCTTTTTGTGCTTACTCACCTCGCCACGGTGCGGCCGCTGCAATCCCTGGCCAGCTTCTGCACCATGCTTGCGGGTTTTCTCATATACGCAATCTCGGTAAGATACGGGCGCAAGGCGCCATAGGAGACTTCCTGGCCAATGACCTTAGTGAATTCACTCGCGAAATACTTCGCACTCGCATTTGCGATCCTGGTTTTAGCCGCCAGTGGAGCCTATGCGGGCGACGGCAAGACGGCGGACGATATCGCGCATTTCATCGCGGGCATGCGTCCCTCCGCCGATTTGCCGCTCGCGGCACTTACCGGCGCCGCCGAATGGAAAAGGCATGAGGCCTTCTTTAACACGAGCTGGAAAGAGTTTGAGGACAAGAACCTTTCCAAGGTGAGAGCTTGGTCCACCGAGAACGTCAAGCAGTCGCAGCCTACCCTCTACTACATGTTCAGCGGCCCCGATATTCTGTACGCTGACGCATTCTTCCCCAATGCGAAGACCATCATCATGAGCGGCCTTGAGCCGCCCGGCCCAATACCGCAGGCTGGCGACATCAACACGCGCGCCATGAGCGGCCAGCTTGGCGGCATCCGCGCTTCGCTCGGCAACCTGCTGAAGCACGGCTATTTCATCACCAGCGAGATGGGCTCCCAGCTTTCCCGGAGCAGGCTCTACGGCACGTTGCCCGTGATCTATCTGTTCCTGGCACGGTCCGGCAAGACGATACATGACGTGAGTTTGATCGCACTGGACACGGAGGGCAAGGCGCACCCTCAAGACGAAACCGGCGCGAAGAGCTACGCGTCGGGCGTAAAAATCGTTTATGCGGGAAGCGATGGCCAGGAACGCACCCTGTATTATTTCAGGACCGACCTTTCAAACAAAGGTGTGGCCGCGAGCGGCTACCTGAAATTCTGCCAGGAGTTCGGCACAGGCGACAGCCTTGTAAAGAGTGCGTCCTATCTCCTGCATAATCCGGGATTTTCGGATGTGCGCGACTTTCTGCTCAAGAACAGCGTTACCATCCTGCAAGACGACACCGGCATCCCGGTCAAGTATCTGGGCGAAGCGGACTGGAAGCTTAGGCCTTACGGAACCTACCTGCACCCGATCCGCCAATTCTGGCACGCGAATCAACCCAAGCTGTGGGAGCTCTACCGGAAAGAACGCCCGGTGCCGCTAGACTTCTCGGTCGGATATCACTGGGGCAAGCCGTCGAATTTGTTGATTGCCCTGAAAAACGCCCCGGCGGGTACTGAAGTCAAATAGAATGCGATATGCCCTGCAACTGCACGATGGCGGCATCAGGCCGCAATCGTGCAGCGGCCAGCTGAAGCGATAGTTGGGGAATTTGCATGCACGGCTAGCACCCTATGGCGCTACATCTCAGCCGTTCGAGGTGGCTGTATGTGCATTGCTGTCTGGGGAGGGATAGGCGCTGCGGACACGGGCCGCAAGCTCTGCAAAATTGCCTTCGCGTATTGATCGCCGGATCGCGGCCATCAATTCCTGATAAAAATTCGTATTGGCCCAGCTCAGGATCATAGGCGCAAGATACTCGCCCGCGCGCAGGAGATGATGAATATAGGCTCGCGAATAATCGCGTGCAGCGGGGCATTCGCTGGTTTCGTCGAGCGGCCGCATGTCTTCCATATGAACGGCATTGCGCATGTTTAGCTTGCCGCCCCATGTGAAGGCCTGACCGTGCCGGCCTGAGCGCGTCGGCATCACGCAATCGAACATATCGACACCACGCTCCACCGCGCCAATAATGTCCGCCGGCGTTCCGACTCCCATCAGATAACGAGGCTTGCCTTCGGGAAGGAGCGGGGTGGTATGAGAAAGCGTCTCGAACATCGCCTTCTGGCCTTCGCCAACCGCAAGGCCGCCGATGGAGTATCCATCGAATTTCATGGACACGAGCGCCTGTGCCGATTGCGAGCGAAGTTCCGGATAGACGCCGCCTTGCACGATGCCGAACAACGCACGGCCAGCCGGCGCCAGCTCGAGAAATGCAGCCAGCGAGCGCTCGCCCCAACGCAAGGAAAGCTCCATCGAGCGGGCCGCTTCGTCGAAAGTCGCGGGGAACGGCGTGCATTCATCGAACTGCATCTGAATGTCCGCGCCAAGCAGGTTCTGCACCTCAATCGAGCGCTCCGGGCTTAGATCGTGAAGCGCACCATCGATATGTGAGCGGAAGCTTACGCCTTGCTCGGTTACAGTGCGGAGCTGGCTGAGCGACATGACTTGAAAGCCGCCGGAATCCGTGAGGATCGGACCGTCCCACCGCATGAAGCGATGCAGGCCGCCGAGCCGGGCGATGCGTTCCGCTCCTGGCCGCAACATCAGGTGGTAGGTGTTACCGAGGATGACGTCTGCGCCGGTCCTCTTTACATCATTGAGGAAAACCGCCTTCACGGTCGCGGCTGTGCCTACCGGCATGAAGGCGGGCGTATGGATCGTGCCCCTCGGCGTAGCGATCTCACCCAGCCGCGCACCGCCATCGGCCGCCAGTAGCTTGAACGAAAAAGAGGAGGTCACACTATTTCACTTTCCGCGCGGTGGAGCAGGCAAGCATCGCCATATGAATAGAACCGGAAACCGGCGGTCACGGCGTGAGCATAGGCACCCTTCATAAGCGCTGTCCCAGAGAAAGCGCAAACAAGCATGAAAAGCGTGGACTTCGGCAGGTGGAAATTCGTCAGGAGAAGATCCGTTATGCGGAAACGATAGCCGGGCCTTATGAAAATCCGCGTGTCGCCGCGATAGGGAACGATGAAGCCATCCTCTCGCGCCGCCGTCTCCAACAGCCTTAGCGAGGTTGTTCCCACCGCCACAACCCGGCCACCGCGCTCGCGGCAGGCGTTGATAAGGCCCGCCGCTTCAGCGGTAACCTCGCAATATTCCGCATGCATGTGGTGATCGGCGACACTTTCGGTCTTTACGGGAAGGAACGTCCCCGCACCGACATGCAGGGTCACAAAGGCTGAACGCACACCCTTTGCCGCCAGGCGCTCAAGAAGCTGGGGGGTGAAATGAAGTCCCGCTGTGGGCGCTGCGACAGCACCTTCCCTGCTCGCGTATACGGTCTGATAATCTGAGAAGTCGCGTTCATCGGCCTCGCGGGCGATATATGGCGGAAGGGGCATCGCCCCGAACTCTGCCATCAGGGCTTCGACGCTCTGCTCCGCGGCGGCGGCCGCAACCGTTACTGCTCCGTCCGCCTCTTTCCCTGTTATCCTAAGCGCCGCCTGCTCTTCCCGGCCGCCAAGAATTACAAGATCCCCGATGCGCAATCGCCGGGCAGGGCGGGCAAATGCCTGCCACGCGCCATCCGGCTGTCTTTCGAGAAGCGTCAGAGAGACTTCGACCCCAGGCGCGGCATCGCTCCTGGGCGGGCGGACCCCGCTGAGCACAGCCGGGAGCACCTTGGTATTGTTGAATACCATGACATCTCCGGGCCTCAGATAGGCGGGCAGATCCCGGACTTGCGCTTCCAAGAAGGGATTTGCGCCACGCCGGTCAACGGCAAGCAACCTTGCCGCGTCCCTAGGCACGGCAGGCCTTAGCGCGATTGCCATCTTCGGCAACTCGAAATCGAAGTCCTTGAGGAACACTGCTAATTCCGGTACCGGATTGCAACCGCGCTACTTATACTAGGTTTCCCGCTAGCCGGCTGCCCCAACCCGCATGGAAACGATCTTGTCCGGGTCCTTTACCGGCTCGCCGCGCTTGATCTTGTCCACGTTCTCCATGCCTTCCGTAACCTGGCCCCAGACGGTATATTTTCCGTCCAGGAACTGGGCATCGTCGAAGCAGATAAAAAATTGGCTGTCGGCGCTGTCGGGATGATTGGCGCGGGCCATCGAGACGGCTCCGCGCTCATGCGGCGCCTTGCTGAATTCGGCCTTCAGGTTCTTTCCAGACCCTCCGCGCCCCGTCCCCGTCGGATCGCCAGTTTGCGCCATGAAGCCGTCGATTACGCGATGGAAAACCACGCCATCGTAAAAGCCTTGCTGAGCCAGCTCTTTGATCCGCGCTACGTGATTCGGCGCTAGATCCGGCCGCAGTTCAATCACGACGCGGCCTTGAGTTGTTTCCAGGACCAATGTGTTTTCGCTATTCGCAGATGCCATGATATGTTCTTTCCTCGCCCCGCCAGCCGGGGAACCCCCAAGACTATACGGTGCCTGACATTTCAATTCTGATTAGGAATGTGGTGATTAACGGGCGTCCGATGCAAGTTGCATTTTTATAATCTTGTCCGGATTAACCACCTGTCCATTCGCCCCCTGCCCTTTCTTGACGCTGTCGACGAATTGCATTCCTTCGATAACTTGTCCCCAAACTGTGTATTGGCCATCCAGGTGAGGGGCCGCCTCAAGACAGATAAAGAACTGGCTGTTGGCCGAATTTGGGTTGCCACTGCGGGCCGCGCCGATCGTTCCCCGCTTGAACGGGGCTTGTGAAAATTCAGCCGGCAAATCTGGGTATTTCGAGCCCCCCGTTCCATCCCCTTTCGGATCGCCCGTCTGGGCCATGAATCCGCTAATCACCCGATGAAACGTCAAACCGTTGTAAAAGCCTTCTCTCACGAGCTGTTTGACACGCTCTACATGTTTCGGCGCGAGATCGGGACGCAGCTCGATGACAACGCGGCCGTCCTTCAAATCGAGATAAAGAGTATTTTCGGGGCTCGCGGCATTGGCGCCGAAGCTTGCCAGAGCAAGCAGTGACGCCAGCAGAGCCGCTAGGAAGCGGAAATGCGGCATTGAAAGCCTTTGCAAAGGTTGATTACACACTTCGTGCGCGTAATGCCCCATCGCGGCGGGAATGCGGCCACGGCTACGAAACCTGGAATTTCTGCCTGATACGGCAAAGGACAGTTGGGGAAACAAAGGAAGAAACATCGCCTCCAAGGCTCGCAATCTGCCGCACCAGCGTTCCTGTGATATGTGCGGTTCCGGGCGATGCGGCCACGAAGACCGTCTCGATATCCGGCGCCATTTGAGCATTCATGCCGGACATCTGCATCTCGTAGTTGAAATCGCCTCCGTCGCGCAAGCCCCGTATGATACATTGTGCCCGATATTCACGCGCGGCGTTCACGGTCAGGCCCTGGAAAAGCAGAACCTCAGCGCGGTCCCCAGCTCCGATGCTGTTGAGTTCCTCGGTCAACATTACGACCCGCTCGCTGTCCGTAAACATCGGGGCTTTAGTCGGGTGAACGCCGGCTCCAACCACCACGCGGTCGAATATTTTAAGCGCGCGGTACATAATGTCCCGGTGCCCCAACGTCGGGGGATCGAAGCTTCCTGGATAAAACCCGCAGCGCATGAGGACCTCTATGTCTCTGAAGCTGCAATAAGCCTAATCGATTGGCTCCTCGCCGCTTTCGATGCCATTTGCGCCATTTGCACCACCGTTTCCATCGTCGGTCACCGGCTCCGCCGAGACAACACGCTCATCAACCTCGGTCCTGAAGATGGTTACCCCCTGCGCGGAACGTCCAATGACGGAGATACCTTCTATCGGGCAGCGAATAAGCTTGCCGCCATCGGTGACGAGCATGATCTGATCGCTGTCTTCCACTGGGAAAGACGCGATCAGGCGGCCGTTGCGCTCGTTCACCGCCATGGCGATTATGCCTTTGCCGCCCCGGCCGGACGTGCGGTACTCGTAGGAGGAGGTGCGCTTGCCAAAGCCCCGCTCGGAGACCGTGAGAACGTGCTGCTCGGCCCCGCCCATCTCCGCGTAGCGGGACTGCGTCAAATCGGCGATGTCGCCGCTCTCGATAGTCTCACCATCGTCAATGGCGCCGTCCTCTATTTCACTGATGGCACCCGCTGCATCGCCGCTTTCAGCATCTGCCCTCTCACCCGCCGCCGCCCGGCGCATGGCATTCGCCTGTTTCAGATAGGCGGCCCGCTCGGCCGGAGTTGCGTCCATATGCCTAAGGATTGCCAGCGAAATAACCAGGTCGTCGCCCTCAAGCTTTATACCGCGCACGCCAGTCGACTCGCGGCCTTTGAAGATCCGGACATCGGTGACAGGAAAGCGGATCGCCTGCCCTTCGGCGGTGGTCAACAGAACATTGTCGGTGTCGCGGCAGAGCTGAGCGCCAGCGATCGCGTCGCCCTCGTCGAGCTTCATCGCGATCTTGCCGTTTTGCCGGACCTCCGCGAAATCGGCCAGTTCGTTCCGGCGGACATTGCCGGAGCGCGTCGCAAACAAAATAAAGACGCCACTCTCGCCCCGCTCTTCCTCTGGCAGTGGCAAGATCGAGGTGATCGTTTCGTCCTGCTGCAAGGGTAAGAGGTTTATAAGCGCCTTGCCGCGCGCCTGCGGAGCAGCCAGCGGAAGACGCCAAACCTTCATCTTGTACGCCATGCCGCGCGAGGAAAGAAACAGCACTGGCACATGCGTGTTGGCGACAAACAGCCTCGTTACGAAATCCTCTTCGCGCGTGGTCATTCCCGAGCGGCCTTTTCCTCCGCGCCGCTGCGCACGGTAGGTCGAAAGAGGCACGCGCTTGATGTAGCCACGATGGCTGACGGTGACGACCATATCCTCTTTTTGGATCAGGTCCTCGTCCTCTACCTCGCCTTCGATATCCAGAATTTCCGTGCGGCGCGGCGTGGCGAATTCTTCCTTGATCGCAAGCAGCTCATCGCGAACGATCCCGACAATCCGGATGCGCGAGCCGAGAATCTCAAGATAGTCGCGGATCTTGTCGGCCAAGACCTTCAGCTCGTCGCCGATCTCGTCCCTGCCCAAAGCCGTCAATCTTTGCAAACGCAGATCGAGAATGGCCTTCGCTTGATCGGCTGATAGCCGGTACACATTCCCTTCGAGAATTACCGAGCGAGGATCGCTGATAAGCGCCAGTAGCGGCGCCACGTCCTCGGCGGGCCAGTTGCGGGTCATCAACTGCTCCCGCGCCGTCGAGGGATCGGGCGCGGTGCGGATAAGCTTGATGATCTCGTCGATATTTGCGACCGCGGTTGCCAGGCCCACGAGGACATGCGCCCTGTCCCGCGCCTTCGCGAGAAGGAACTTGGTTCTGCGGGTGACAACCGTTTCGCGGAATTGCGTGAACGCATGGACGAAATCGCGCAGGTTATGCTGTTCCGGCCGGCCGCCGTTCAATGCGACCATGTTCGCGGCGAAAATCGATTGCAATGACGTGAAGCGGTAGAGCTGGTTCAGAACGACATCCGGCATGGCATCGCGCTTAAGCTCGATGACGACGCGATAGCCATCCCGGTCGGATTCGTCGCGCACCTCGGCGATGCCCTCGACCCGCTTCTCGCGGACGAGTTCGGCGATGCGCTCTTGCAGCACCGCCTTGTTAACTTGATAGGGGATTTCGGTGACGATCAGCGCGTCGCGATCCTTGCGGATGGTCTCCACATGGATCTTGGCCCTGACCGCGATGGAGCCGCGGCCTTTAAGATAGGCGCTCCGGATTCCCGCGCGTCCCATGATGATGCCGCCAGTCGGGAAATCGGGGCCAGGCACGTACTCCATGAGCTGCTCGGCGGTGATCGCCGGGTTCTCCAGGCATGCCAGGCAAGCGTCGATAGCTTCACCGAGATTATGCGGGGGAATGTTCGTGGCCATGCCGACAGCGATGCCGCCGGCGCCATTGACGAGCAAATTGGGAAAACGGGCCGGAAGGACCGTGGGCTCGTGCTCGGAATTGTCGTAGTTGTCCTGGAAATCGACGGTATCGTTTTCCAGGTCGTTCAGGAGCGCATCCGTGATTTTCTGGAGCCGCACCTCGGTATAGCGCATCGCCGCTGGCGGATCGCCATCCACGGAGCCGAAGTTCCCTTGGCCGTCGATCAGCGGCTCGCGCATGGAGAAGGTCTGCACCATGCGTACGAGCGCATCGTAGATAGATTGGTCGCCATGCGGATGATACTTACCCATCACGTCGCCGACGGCGCGAGCCGATTTGCGGTAGGGCTTATTCCACTGGTACCCCGTCTCGTGCATCGAGTATAGGATGCGGCGGTGCACAGGTTTCAGCCCGTCCCGGACATCGGGAAGCGCACGCGACACGATCACGCTCATCGCGTAAGCGAGATACGACTGCTTCATTTCATCGGTGATCAAGACGGGCCGGACATCGCCCGCACCCCGATCGCCCTGACCGTTATCGGAAGTCCCTGCCAAAATGCTGTCCTTGGCTTCTATTATGCAGCTTCAGCACCTTATACGGTGCTGTGTGCCCCTGCGCGAATATATAGGAAAGCTATCGTAGAATTGGAGCCCCTGTCTTCAGGCGAGCGCGTGAATCAGAAGGGTATCTCGTCGTCGAGCGCCTTTTCGAAGGTCTTAGGCGCCTCGCTCGCGCGGGGTTTCGCGGCCCGGAAATTGCTATTATCCCGGCCAGAGCCTCCAGAACCGGCATCGAAGTCGCTGCTTCCGCCTTCGTTGAACCCGGAGCTACCATTCCGCCCATCGAGCATGGTCAACTGGCCGGCATAATTCTGGAGCACAACCTCCGTTGTGTACCGGTCGTTACCAGTGTTGTCCTGCCACTTGCGTGTCTGAAGCTGGCCTTCGATATAGACCTTCGCGCCCTTTTTCAGATACTGCTGAGCGATCTTGGCAAGCGGCTCGCTGAAAATCACAACGCTGTGCCACTCGGTCTTTTCGCGCCGTTCGCCCGACTGCCTGTCGCGCCAGCTTTCGGTTGTCGCCACCCTCATATTGCAGATTGCGCGGCCGTCTTGCGTATGACGGACCTCTGGATCCGCTCCAAGATTACCGATTAGAATTACTTTATTGACTGAGCCCGCCATGAGAGCCCCTTTCATATGATGGTGATTCGCCGCTCCAGCTTACACCACCTCAAGCCTCGGGCGACTAGACCCGCGCATTTTTCCACACTCGAAGTCCACGCCATATGTTCCTTATATGTTCTAGAACCGCCGAAGCTTCGTGTCAAGCGCGTTACAAGCGCGCCCGCTTGGTACAGGACGCATAAACGTTGCGGACGAACCGGAGAGGCCTTCGCCGGAAAGCCCCTCCAAATCAAGGCAGGCAAGAAGGCCGCGTCCCGGCGAGCAAAGGATATGAGCAGAGCGATCCGATGTGGCTTTCCCTTGGGTCCAAACAAAGCGCCTTGCTTCTTTGCTTAGAGTTCGCCTGCCTGCCGGAAAGCTTGGGAGCGTATCGTTAGGACGATGCGGGCTTATTTCGCCGCGCGTTGTTGCGGGCTTGCCCTAACTATCAGGTTATCGAGTTTCGCCTCGATTTTGTCCAGGCGAGCCAGAACAGCGGAGCGTTCCTGCTGGAACGTTTCCAGCCAACCTCCCGCGCGGAACGCGGCGCCAAATCCACCCGCGAACAACGCCGCTGCAAGCAGCACAGGGATATAGCCGCGCGAAAGATCGAAGCTTGATCGAGCTGCGATCGATTCGCCGGCCTGGCAAACGGCAACATCGCCCCCGTTTGGAACTGGGTCCACGCTATTTCCTCCTTGCACAGGGCGCATGAACGATTTTCTCGATCGTGCGCGGATGCACCATGGCCTTGCCCTCTTCGATGTAGTGGAAGCGCAAATAGAGGAAACCGAGGCCCAATGCAGCCATTGCCAGAAAGACGCGGCCTTCAGCGCTCTTGGACAGGGAGACGACGATCTCGAAAATCGCGGTGATCGTTGCACCGATCGCATTCGCGATACCAGTCACGATCGGGGCAACCGGGCCAAGCAAGGCCAGCGATACCACAGTGCTCAGGCCCAACGCCGCAAGGCGGCGCGACAGCCATGCGCCCAAAACGGTGAATACTGCAGTCATTGTGCCTCCACCTGCGTCTGTGCTGGACCTTGATAGTCGAAGTTGCGGTATGCCTGGAGGTGCTCCTTGCGAATAAGCCGCACCAAGGCGATGAGCCCGAAGCAAATGGCAGCGATAACGAGCCAATGATTGCCCGCAAGCCACTCCGCAAGCCCCTGCACCGGTTCCACGATCGTGCGCAGCCCGCCGACGCTTTCCAGGACGCTATCGCCATGGAGCGCTTGCGCTGCGGCGCTCGCGCCGAAAAGCCAGGCCAAGATGCGCTGCAGAAGATTCATGCGCTTTGCCGGCCGGTCGCCTGCCAGTTCAAGATCCTTTGCGGCCGCTCCGGCTCTTTTGGGAAGCATTGGCTTAGCGGCGGCCAGCGTCTCCGTATAAGCGGGCAGCCAAACGCCGGGTTCGCCGGTCAAATCGTTGTCGTGCTGGAACAGAACAACAGCCCGGAAAAGCTGCTCGCCGAAAATCCCGTCGACGGCGCCGCATGGATAGCCAAGACTGCGCAGTTTTCCCTGCAAATGCGCAACGGCATTGCCTTTCATGCCGGCGTGCAGCGAACTGCCGTGCGGCACAACGGTAACGCTCGTGCCCGCCATGAGATGCGCCTGGTTCCGGATGCCGTCAACGCGGCGCCTCCAGCCGGCGCCAAAGACGCGCCAAAGCCGGCCAAGGCCCTGCAGAAAGCCAAGCCTGAGATCGCAGAACGGGTCGATTTCCTTGGCTTGAGCGCACCAGCCCTGGGCCCGTTTCACCCCAGAATTGACCGCCGCGTCGAAAACGCATAAATCCATGCCTGGAGCTAAACTGCCGCAATTCATCGCATCCCAGTATTCGCTGCGATAAATCTCACGAAGCTCGTCCTCCTCGATTTGGCGCACTGGGCGCGCCCGTTTTCCATGCTTTCTGCGCCATGCGTCATATTCGCGCTGAATGATGCCGCGCATGGTTGGCCCGCCCGGATCGTCTGGGTGGTTGCTGTAGCCGCCTTCCCATTTCAGGGTGACGGCAAGGCAGCGCTCGAAGTTGCCGGATGCCATTTGTTTCTCCCAAAAGAAAAGCCCGGCAAAACCGGGCGTGAATACTGAGGTATTATCTGCCGGGCCTACGATAGCCCGCCCGAAGCCGCGTTCGGCCCGAGCGCGGTCAGCTCGAAATATGTGCCTCGCATGGCAACGTTCGTACCGCCCGGCGCAGTGTTGAACTTGACTTGGGGTTGAATGGTGCCACCCGAGGACATTACGAATTCGCCCTCTAGCTGTATTTCTGAATATGCGTTGGCAGTTAATGAGACTACTGCCACCGCGGATTCCGTCGTTCCCATGAGTGAATAGCGTAAGCTCATTGGGCTGAGCGACGACGCTCCTTCAAACGTATCTGAGTGGTAATTGATCCAGGAAAACGCGGCGGAGCCTGCGGCCTCGAATAGCACTGACTTGATTAGGCTATTCGTGCCAAGGTTCAGTGCAATACGCGCCCGGAAACGGTAATGCACATTCGCTTCCACCGGGAATGTCCGCGCGCCGGATGGCAGGTAGCTTTGCGCATTGGCGTCGTTATTCAGGGCCACGCCGCCGGATGCGGTGACAAGGCTGTATTGCTTCACCGGAATAACGCCGCGCACGCCAGCGACCGGCGAGAAATACGGCGCATGTCCATCGTATTCGAGCGCCCCTGCGCCAGGTGTGGTGCGGTTCGTGCCCGATGTAAGATTGAGCGGTGCAACCGTGGTGCTGCCCGCCGCCAAGACCGCACCTGTAAGCGTTGGGGCCGTGGCAAGGACGATACCGTTCGACCCTGTTACATTCGCGGCAAGCGCGGCGGACACACCAGCTCCGGGTGTGATCGCCGTATCCCAGGCGCTACCTGTCGATACCGGCAATCCCGCTCCTGGATAAACCATGCTGCCACCGCCAGATGGGGCGGCCCATGTACCGTCAGCCTTCAGGTATTTGCCAGCCGCGGCGTCACCAGCCGCAGGAGCCGGAACAAGCCCAACGCTGCCGCCAGATCCGCTATCTCCCGTAAAGCCGCCCGTATTGGGAAAGCTCACGGCACCGGCTGTTGTCGCTACAATGGCGTTACTAAATGTGCTTCCATCCGGAGAAGTGGAAATCGTAAAGTCGTCATTCCCGATAAGGCCGAACTGCGCACGCGTGCTGTAGTTATCCTGGAAATTCACCGTAGCGATGTTCGACGACGCGCCCTTGGAGATCGACATGCGCATATCGCCGGCGTTCGAGAACAGTACACCAGGTGCATTCACCGAAAGGCGGTTCAAGGTATCGGTTGTATTGATCCCCAGCCGTGCCACATTGTCGATATCCTGGCCGGACAGCGAGCTTGGGATCGAAGGTATCGACGGCTTATTCGCCAGATCCGTATACGAGCCCGAAGTTGCCACGGCGGCAAGTCCATCTATCTTGGCAGCCCGGGAAGCATCAAGCACTCCTGCGGCCGCCGGACTGGCCTCAGGGATCGTTATCCCTGTCCCGCTTGAAGAGCCAATGCCCACACTGGTGGAGGTCTGCGTGATGCTCAAATCCGTCGCGACGGAACCGGAAGCGCTTGGAGGAGCAACCCAAGTGCCGGAAGCGCTGAGAAACTTGTTCGCCACCGCGTCTCCCGCCGCGGGAGCGGGAACGAATCCGGAGGCACCTCCCGAGCCGCCATCTCCCGTGAACGTTACTGGCTTGTTCAATATCTGGTTCGGCCCGTTCGTGGCATCCCAATCGGCTTGAGTAGCGGGAGGAATGTTATCGTCCGGCCAAGGCGAAACCGTCACGCTCGCACTGGTCAGCACCTCCTTGTAGTTCGCCGTGGAACCAAGGTACACGTCCACGTCAAGCCGGCCGGACCCGTCAAGAACGACAGGGTTCGTATTCGCGACTGTCCCGGCACTATCGGCATAGGTATCTTGCAGGGTCGTCGTTCCGGCAACGTAATAGCTCAACGTTCCGAGGGCGAGAGGCGCACCGTTGGCATCGAAAAATTGATGCCCCTTCGGATAGCGCAAGCTCGTAATCATGCGTCAACTCCTAACTCTTGCTTTTGAAGAAGTGGCGCCCGCGTAATCCGCCGTACCATGAGGCGCAGCACAGAAGCGCAACGGATGGCGCCGCAGATAAAACCGCCCTCGCCGGTTCAGTCCGGAGGCAGCGAATTGAAGAGGTCAGGCAAATCCTTGCCAGCCATGCCGGCGCGAACACAGCTTGCGGGCAGCGCTTGCGTCGCCACCCGTGCAGGCTGGCAAACCCAGGGCGGCGGAAAGACGCCAGCCGCCACCCCGCGCGATTTCATCTGAACTGAATGGACTTCCGGCTTACGCCTGACTAAAGCAGAGTTCGCAAAAGTGGCCTTCCCGGCTTTGCGAAAAAGCGCTGCGAAAGCAAAAGAAACTAAGCAGGCATTCGTTGGGCAACGAAAGTCTGCTTAGCGGCGGATCGCGCCAGCTAGCACTGCGCTTCGCGTAGCAGGCCGCGGCTTGTCTGCAAACTGGAACAGATACCGCATTGCGCCGTCGATCGTCGCCTCCCAGACCTCCCAGCTATGACCGCCGTCAACGACACGGAGTTCGATCTGTTGCGGCTGCCGCTCGAAAAGGCGTTTAAATAGCAGCGCTGTCTCGAAGGCGATGCCCAACCTGTCGTTATCCCCGGATACGAGATAGAACGGCACGCGACGCGGCTGGCTGAAATAGCCTTCCAGCAATGCGGGATAGTTCTGCCGGTCCCAGGTTGCCCGGCTGAACTTTCCATCGGGGCCAAGAAACGGGGGCTGGGCCAGGGCTGCGGAGAACCGTGGCACCGTTTCGCCGTAGATGGCTGGGCTCAAGGCAGCCACGGCTGCAATCCTGGCAGGATAACGCAGAGCGAATCGCACCGCGCCGAAACCGCCGGCGGACGCCCCCGCAATCAGCCGGCCGTCGGCGCGTTTCGATTGTGCGGTACCGCATATCGATTAAGGGCACAAGATCGGACCAAAACGCTGTCTCCGCATGCTCCTTGGCGCCATCGACCCACCAGCATCCGGGGCAGCCGGGCATGACTATGATGGCGGGAGGAATGGTGCCGCCTGCAATCAAGCGATCGGCCTTCTCCTTGATCCGGCCCCGCTCTTGCCATGCGCGCTCATCGCCGCCCGCGCCGTGAAGAAGGTAGAGCACCGGGTAATGCAACTGCCCGCCCGCATATCCGTCCGGCAGATAAACAGTGTAGCGCATATTGTGCCCAAGCGCCGGCGATAGAAAAGCCTCGCGGCGAATCTCGCCCGCCATGGCTGCGTGAAAGGTAAAGAACGCAATGAACGCGCAGACGATCCTTAGCATCAATCCAGCTTTACCCTAAGCTTTAGGGTCTTCCCCCAACTATCTACTAAAAACTTCCGCTTTCCCGGTCTCAGATGATACCGGCAGCACGTCCAAGCCAGAATTGAGACCGCAACGCAAAATTAGCATGAAACTGACACCAAGACCGGGCAAACTTTCGGCTCATGCGGATGGATGGGCCGTGTGGCCCGTTTGGAAACCCAGACAACCGAACGGTTGAATTCTTGCCGCCCGCGCCATACTTCGAGCCCTTGGTGCATCTGGCACTAACATCCTGCAAACGGCACCCATGGTTCCCATGCCCTACCTCGACGATCCTCGTGCACACGCATTCTTTTTCGATTTCGACGGCACGCTGGCTGAGCTTGCTGAGACGCCAGACGCTGCGGTCCTCGATCGCCGGGCCTGCCACGCTTTGGATCTGCTCTTCCAAGCCACATCCGGGGCTGTTGCCATCGTAACCGGCAGGGAAATAGATTCCGTCGACACCTTTCTCTCTCCCTTGCATTTGCCGGCCGCAGGCGTCCATGGTTTCGAGCGCCGCAGCGGAACCGGCACTGTCTTCGCACCCGCGGCAGAAGAAAGCGCCGTGCATTCCGTCGAGAGCATCCTCAGAACTTTCGTCAGCCATAACCCAGGCCTTCTTCTCGAAAAGAAGCGGGGCGCCCTGGCATTGCACTACCGGCGGAGGCCCGAGCTGGAAGAGCTTTGCCTATCGCTCGTGGAGGACGCGGCAACTGCCCTGCCGCAAACCGTCCTGACCCGTGGCAAGAACGTTATCGAGACCAGATTTCATACGGCCACCAAGGGCACGGCTATAAACGGCTTTCTTCAGGAGGTTCCGTTCCGCGGCCGCCTACCCTTCTTCGCGGGAGACGACGTGACCGATGAGGATGCCTTTACAGCGGTGAACGCCCTGGACGGCATCTCGGTCAAGATCGGTCCCGGCAACACCGCGGCGCGCTTCCGGGTCTCGTCCGTTAGCGAGTTTCTTGACTGGCTGCAGGCCACAGCGGATAGATTGAAGCGAAAAAGCGAATGCGGGTAGTCTCCTTCCTGGGCTTACCGGCAATAACCGCAATGGCGCACCAAGCTCCCTGCCGCTTGAATGGCAGAGAACGCTGGAGTGCGCGGTTGTTGTGCACAAGCTAACCGGGAGTGCGTGGAAGAATGACCGTCGCCGCTTAGGAATGGCATGAATTTAATTGCTAAGGAATATGCGGCAGCCCAGAATAGGCTCGGCCCTGGCGTGCTCATCCTATCCAAGTTCGCGGGAGCCGCCGAAGAGCTCGAAAGAAACCCTCATCGTGACCCCCTGCAAGATCGGCGGCATGGCGAACCCAATACACACGGCGCAGAAAATTCCTCTTCGCAAGCCCCGGCAACCGCCCGGCCCTTCTTCGAGCGGCGGCGGAGCGCACGGCGTGGGCCGGTGGCGTAAATGCTGTCTCAAGGTTCTCAAAACACATTTTCCGGAGGCAGCGGCATGACAGGCTGGCGGCTAATCTCAGATGCTGGCGGAACGAACGTCCGGTTCGCGCGGGCGAGCGGCAACCGCCTTTATGCGATCCAGGCTTATCCCGTCTCCCGCTTTCCTTCCTTCGCGGCGGCGATGCGCGCCTACCTCGATGAAACCGGGGGCACCAAGGGCTGCATCGGCGCGGCGATCGCGGCAGCAGGCCCCGCCGGCTATGGCAAGGTGAGCCTTACAAATCTGAATTGGGAAATATCGGAAGCCGATGTTTCCGCTGAGTTGGGGGTGGCGTGCAGGCTGATCAACGATGTTGAGGCCGTGGCTTTCAGCGTCGCCGGCATCTCGGCCGCGGGCTTCACAACCGTTGGCGCTCTGGCCCCAGATTTGGCTGCGATGCGCCGCATTGTAGTGGCGAACATCGGGACGGGCTTCGGCGCGGCCACGCTCATAAGAGCGGACGGCACCTGGGTTTCCTGCCCAAGCGAAGCGGGCCACATGTCCCTTGCCTTTCAGGATTGGCCCGATGCCGGCATGCGGCGGCAGTTCCCGTCGGTGGAGCATGTGCTTTCGGGCCACGGCATCCGCGATCTGTATGCCGCGCTCGCGAAATCTGCCGCCCCTGCCTCCGCCGCCGATATCTTCGCACGCGTCGAAGCCGATCCCCACTCCGCGGCTGCGTTAGAGCTTTTCACGAAAGTGGCGGGCAGCGTCCTCGGCAATCTCGTGCTCGCCACAGCCGCGTGGGACGGCGTGTTCCTGTGCGGCAGCGTGGCGCGAAGCCTTGCCAAGACAGCAGACGTTACGCTGTTCCGCCAGGCGTTCGAGGGCACAGGCCGGATGAGCGCACGGTTGAAGCGAGTTCCCATCGCGCTCTTGACCGAAGAATATCCAGCGCTCGCCGGGCTCGCGGTTCTGCCGCTGCCAGCCTCGCGTTAGCCCGGTTTTGGGGCAAAAGTCCGGGCAAGTTCGCACCGTCATTCCCGCGAAAGCGGGAATCCATGCGGGCAACAAACGCAGGTCCTGCCTATGCTTGCCATGGGCTCCCGCTTTCGCGGAAGCGACGCTGCGGCTGTATGCGGCCGCATATGGAACCGGCGCTTGCCCGGAGTCTCGCCCCTACTTCGGTTTTGGCTCACTGGCCGCTCAAGAGCGGCCAGAAGCGTGCGATGTGAGGCGTCACCCAGCCTTGGCCTGCGAGCCTCCCGTCAAGATCCGCGTCAGGAAGCTTGCGATTGCAAGTCCAATTTCGTTGATCCGCGCCAGCACAGGACCCAGGATTAGCAGCGCGAGCAGGTGCGCGGCGACGATCCCTATAAATAGCCCTATGTAGTGGAACACGGTTAGGTGCGGCCACTCCATCTGCCAGAAGAAGCCGAACAGGAACGTCGCCACGAAGCCGTTGATGAAAAACAGCTCAAGGCTCTTTCTTCCCATGTAGGCGAGCAACTCCGAGGCGGCGTTCAGTTTGGCCAGCCCCGCACTGAGACACACCACAGCCAGCGAGCCCACCAGCGAGGACAGGAAGAACACCGGCAAGAAGCCGTAACTTCCCGTAAACATCCTCACGCCGAAGGGATTGATACCGCATGACTGCGTGAAGCTGAAGGAGCAGCCATGATTGAGCGGAGCGATGACTATGGCGGCGGCGATGAGCGGAATAGCCGCCCAGAAGGACCAGCGCACCTGCCACTGTGAGAACAGGTAGCCCAGCGCAAAGAACGACAAGCCCGGCGCCCAGGTTCTCATGAGATATTGCTCAGGCAGATAGCTGGTAAGCGCTGTCGCCGCCACGCCAGCAATCACAACCGCGATTGCGGGGAAGCGCCGCAATGACCAGTAAGCCAGAATTTGCACGAAGCAGAGCGATGTGAGGAACCACAGTACGCCAACGGACCACATGTAGCCTTCGAGGATGGGGCCGAAGAGGTTCCAGGCAGCGCCGCCAAGCGAGGCTCGCATCTCGGGATTGACGATCAGGCCGAACGCCCAGCCGAGCACGTGAACGGTCCAGGCCAACGCCAGCAGCCTGAGCGAGCCGCGAAGCACATCCGGCCAAGCCTTCTTCGGCAGGTTCTTATTCACAGCGCCGGAGACAAGGAAGAACAGGATCATGTGGAAGGAGTAGATCACCTGCCACTGATCCGCCGCCGCCTCGATGAGCGGCCTGCCGTTGTGGGCCGGGTACATCGGCTCCAGCAGGTGCCCGTAGATCACGAGCATCATACCGATACCCCGTGCAATATCCCATGTTGCGTCGCGCTTCGGCGCCTGCGCCTGCGGCATGACTATCCCCTCCGGTTGAATCGCCTCCCTTATAGCAAAATTTTCGGCGAGACCAATTCGACGGAGGGACAGAAACGCTCTACTTTCCCTGCCAGTTGGGGCTCCTCTTCTCCAGAAAAGCGCTCATGCCTTCCCGGAAATCCTCGCTCATGTAGCACCTCAAAATGAGGTCCTGGTCCTCGACCTCGCTGGCTTGCAGCCGCCGCAGCGCCTCCTTGGTTCCGCGAATCGTCAGAGGCGCATTCCCAGCGATAGTCTGCGCAAGCGTGGCGGCCCTTGCGTCGAGTTCAGCCCGGTCCTTCACCACCTCGGTCAACAGGCCAATCCGCTGCGCCTCGTCTGCTTCCATAAGCCGGGCGGTGAAGATCAAATCCTTCACCCGCTGGACGCCGATGAGCGTGGACAGCCGGGCGAGGTTGCGCGCGGACAGGCAATTGCCGAGCGTGCGTGCAATCGGAAAGCCGAATTTCGTGCTGGCGGTTCCGATGCGCAGATCGCAGCAGGCAGCGATCATCCCGCCGCCGCCGGTACACGCACCCGCGATAGCCGCAATCGTGGGAACGCGGCATCGCTCCAGTCCGCCGAGAACGCGCTCCATGAACGCCTCGTAGCCAATCGCGTCCTCCGGCCTTTTGAAATCCCGGAAGAGCGAAATGTCGGTGCCAGAGGAGAAGGCCTTGCCGCCCGCGCCGGTTACGACAAGCACTTTGACCGCATCGTCCCTGCCCACGGCTTCACAAGCCTGAGCGAGCTTCTCGTACATCTCGAAAGTGAAGGCGTTGCGGGCGTCCGGCCGGTTGATGGTGATGCGCGCGATGCTGCCGCTGACTTCGAATAAGAGGTCCTGGGTGGTGATGGCCGTCATGGTGCTCCTTGCTGGCAAGCGGCAGGGGCCTGCCCGCCGCCGCAACTTCGCAACACCCTGGCGGATTGCATCGCCGATGTCACCACACGGGCGCGTGGCTCGCGGCAAATTCAAAGGGCGCGGCACTATTCGCCTTGCTCCCGCGGAGCGGCGACGCCAGCAGCAGTCATGGCCGCCTGGCGCCCCTTTTCGAAATCCTCAAAGCCATGCGGATCGACGCCGTTCTGCTTGAACATAGCGATGGTGGACTCCCATTTTTCCGGCGTATCCGACAGCAGCGCCGCGTGGCCAATCGCGTTCGCCAGTAAGCCCGAAAGGTCGATGGATGGCCGCGGCGCTGGCTCGGCGCTTTGCGGAGCCACAGCAAGCAGCGCGTTGCGCGGCGGCACCGGAAATGCGGCTGGATCTTGCATCATCTCAAGCGCTCCTCTGCGTGCCGTAGTAGTAATTCGCATAGTTGTTCGCGGCGCTGGAAATGCCGCTGCCAATGCCCGAGAGCCCGCTGCTCTGGGCCTGGCCGGCCGCGAGGTTGTAGTTCCCAAGCGCCGTCCCGTTCGACGTGCTTGCGGAGGTAAGCGCATTGGCGGAACCGGCCCCAAGCTGCGCGCTCTGGAACAAGTCCGCGAGCCGTGTCTGATATTCCTGCGACAGCGACCGCTGGGAATAATCCTGCAGAGCCGCCTGCGCGTTCCCCGAAAGCCCCATGCCCTGCGCGGCGTTCTGGGCCTGTATTTGCTGCAGGCCGTAGTTCACGCCGCTTTGGAAGCCAGGATCGTTCTGGAAATTGTTGTAATAGGCCTGCTGGGCTCCGGCTCCGTTCACGCCCGTGGCGTTGTTGTAGAGGTTCAGCGCGTTCTGGCCGCCCTGCATGAAAGGCTGCTCGTAGCCCACAGCCTGATCGAACCTTTGCTGCTGCAAGGCCGCGGACTGCTTGGCCGCGTTGGCCATCGACTGAGAGCCAAGATAGTTTCCAACCGCGGAGGCGGCTCCGCCTATGAGGATGGGAAGGGCTGCTTCTGCCATGGGAGATCCTTTGAGGTCACGGTTTCAAGGGGGGCGTAGCCGAGGCGGCCGAGCAGGGCGAGAGTTCGCTCCTGGCGCCCGGCGACGATGATGCGGCGCGCGCCTTTGGCCTTGGCCCAAGCCTCGAAGGCCCGGAGAAGATAGGCGCCAAGGCCGCGCGCGCCGGGTAGCGCGTACCAGGCCGTTTTGAAGGCGGTCGGTTCGGCGGTGAAGTAGTGCGGGGCCAGGACGCCGCAGAGGAAGCCGGCCACGGGCTCGCCTGCGACCAGAAAAATCCGGTCATCGTCCTCAAGGTGCGAGAACGCGAAGCGGGCGAGTTGGCGCGGACAAGCCTCGCGGCCTCCTTCCTCGGCGTAGAAGCGCAAGCCCAGCTCGACGAAGCGCGCCACATCGTCAGGCGTTGCCCGCCGCACCAAGGCTTTGCCCGCGCTCATTTGGCAATCCGGTTCTGCGAGCGCAGCACGGCAAGCAGCGCGTTGATCGCGGCTGCCGCTTCGGCCGGAGTTGGATCGAGCGTCACGCTTGGAATTGCGTTGCCCTGGATAAACTCGATCCCCTCGAAGAAGTCCCGGTATTGCTTGTCGAGTTTCCCGGTCGCGGGATCGACGATGTAAGGGCTCATGGGAGCGGTGGCCGTTGCGACTGCCATGCTATCAAGCTCCTGCGGTAGAACGTAAGTGGAAAGCTTGCCGTTTATCCAGTGGCCGTATAGCCAGTTGGGGCCATCGCTCCAGACCGTATCGTACAGCGGAAAACAGGGGTAAGGCCTCGCATCCCAGGTGTAGATCATGAACCGGCTGAGATCGGCCATGCGCCCGCCATAGACCGGGCTTCGCGGGTTGCGGTCCTCGGTGAACTCCGGATCGTTCTCGTCGAAAAAGCGCAGCACGGAATGGAGGTAGCGCCGCTGGATCGGATAATCCGGCCTGCCGTCCGAAAAATACGGTAGAGCGCTTTCGGAGGATTTCGGATCGTAGAAAACGTTCGGCTGGTTCGCTCCCTTATTGACAGAGGGACAGCCCAGTTCGGTAATCCAGAACGGCTTCGACCGAGGCACCCAGGATGTGGGCGACGGATCTTCGACGCCTCCCGGCCTGTTGAAATGCCGGTTCGCCCACCAGCTCCAGATGTCCTTGTAGCGGAACACCCACGGCTTCCCATACGCGCCATCGCCGATGGGGCTACGCGTTTGAACTCCCGGTCCGCCGGGCTGGCGTAATACCAATCGTAGCCTTCCCCGCCGCGCACATTGCCCATGAGGTAGCCGTAATCGGTGATGGCGGTCACCGTGCCATCGGACTTCACGGTCTCATCGGCATTGGGCGCACCGTCCCGCCAGTCCGAGAGCGGCCAGTAATTATCGAAGGCGATGGCGGCGATATTCGCATCGGCCCATAGCGGGTCAAGATGGAAGAACACATCGCCCGAGCCATCCGCCGGCTGGTGGCCGAACCATTCCGACCAGTCCGCGGCATAGGTGAGCTGCGCATCCGGCAAGACCGCCTTTACATCCGCCGCCAGCTCGATCAGCGCGGAAACGAAAGGGTAGCTGCCCGCCGCGTCGCGCAGCCATGTCAAGCCGCGCAGCTCCGTGCCCAGCAGGAACGCGTCGACGCCGCCCGCGTCCGCGCAAAGCTGCGCGCAGTGCAAAACGAACGTGCGGTATTGCGCAACAAAGGCGGCAACCTCCGCAGCCACCTGCTGCGTCTCATCCGCCGTCTCGAAGGACTTCGTGATGCGGCCGCGCCAGGGATAGACAGGCTGCCCTATAGCACCGGTGCAGGGGTCGGGCAGCGTATTGCCCGCCGGGATGTCCATCAGGATGAACGGAGTGAAACAGACCTTCAGGCCCCTGCCCTTCAAGTCCTCGATCGCCGCCACTAGGGACTGGTCATCGGGCGTCCCGCCATAAGCCGCATTGCAGCCAACGGACGAAACGATGTGCGCCTGGTTCCGGCTAAGGCCGTTGCACTGCCATTCGTTCGGCATTTCGCCTGAGCCGTCATGCGTCACACCCGGCACAAGCATGCACGAGCCCGCGCGCAGATCGTTTCCGTACCAGGCGGCGTAGAGGTTGACGAGTTCGCAGTTGGGAAGCTGGTTTTGCAGGCTGTTCAGCGAAGTGGCCCAGTCGCAAGCAGCCCCGCCAATGCGCCCGGCACTCTCAGCCTCGCTATAGCGGACCACCCATTGCGAGCTGTCATACGCGCTGTACCCGTTCTGGGTCGCGGCATATTCCGTGAACCCCGTCACGGCATCCTGGAAAACCTCGTAGGGTGCATAGCCCCACTCAGTCGCGGCCGGGATCATGGTCACCGCCCGGATTACGCTGGTGAAGGCGGTCTCGTCCGCGCCGTAGCCTTTCTGGACCCAGCCTTGGGCCACGAATTCCTTTATAAGCACGTTCGCGGTTGAAGCGATCCGCGCCCAGGAGGAATTCGCATCGAGGTATGGGATTGCCGGGCCAACCCGCCCCTTGAACTTCGAGAAGAAGGCACGCGTGTAGTTGTCGAGCTTGCCGCCAGCGCCAGCCTGGAACCCGAAACGGCTGAAGAGATTGGGCGTTCCGGTCATGCGAGGATCGGCCTTACACGGGCATCCGCGTTGAGGATGCCGCGCACCACAGGCGAGGACGATGAAAGCCGGAACGTGCGCCCAGCTCGAAGCGTTGCGCCAAGTTGATGGAAGCTTGCAACCGCCATGCGCTCGCCAACGCGGCCGAGCGAGGCCACACGGCCCCCGGTCCACGTCCGGCCGCCATCGTCGGACCAATCCAGCATGAGCTTGGGATTTACCCCTTCGGAATCCTCCCCCGTTATTCCCACGCCGGGAACAATGTCCACGTCGAGCTGATCCACGATCAATCCTTTCGGGAACGCATGCAGCGGCGCCGACTGCGCGAGGAACAGGTAGGGGTTTCCGCTCTCGGTTTGCGAGGACTCGTCGAGCACGTGCAGGCTCGCATCCAGGCTCGACCCGATCACGGCCTTGCCGTTGAACAGCTCGAAGCCCTGCGCGAACCAGGCGAGCAGGTTTCCGCTGGCGCGCTCGTGCCAGAGGCCGGTGGCCATGTCGTACTCCCAGGTCCAATAAGGGCTGGTCAGGGCATAGAAATCGTGGCCGTTGAAGTACGTGCGCACAGCGCGGAGCGACCGGCGCTCCTCCCAGGTCAAATCCGAGATCGCCCGCTCCAGCGCATGGGTCGAGATACGCACCGGCTCGGACGCGGTAAGCTGACGCACCATGCCGTTTTGATCCACCCACAACAGTGCATCGGCAACGGTCGCAACGGTGTGCTCCGCGATGCAGCCAATGTCGACATCGGCGCGGATGGGCGCGAACGCAAAAGGCATGGTGCCCGCGTCTTCCCAGATTTCGAGGCTGGCTTCGCCCAATGCGATCAGCGCGCCGCGATGGGTGACGATCCGCCGGAGGCCGTCGGAACGGCTGGACGCCGTGGCGTAGGCCAGCGCGTTCACGGTCAGCGCATCGTTCAGGTTCGTATGGAAAATGCGCCCGTCCGCTATGGAGAAAACGAAATAGCCGTCGACAAACGTTACGCTGTCCGGAGCGGGAAGGCTTGAAATGGTCGGGCAAGCGATGGTGTTGGTGCCCGTATCGAGAACATAGTAGACACCATCCGCAACGATCCCGATTTGCGGGTTTGTCCGCTGATTGGCCGCCATGACCGCCATCGAGCTGCCGCCAACCGTGCCCAGAACAGGCGTGGCGTTGCCCTGGTCGTCGAATAGCGCCGCAGCGGTTCCGGCGATGACGTAGAGCCCTTTGCCGAACACATAACTCATGCCGCGGCACGGCCCGTTTAGCCCTGTTTCGCCGGTATCGAACCGTGACGTTCCCGGCACGGCGTAGACCGGCAGCGGCGATTTCGACGCCTCGCCCAGCGCTTCGGCATAAGCGTTCAGCAGGCGCTGGTTCGATCCGAACCCGGTCTTGTCCGGATTCGAGGTATGCCCGAATTCGACTGCGACCATGGACTTAAACTCCTCATTGTGGGGAGACGGGCACTTGCATTGCCAAAGCGCTGAGGCAGTCTGCCCGGATACTAGTTAAGCCTGCGCTAGGAGATCGCATGTTGCGTTGGGCCGCCCATTTTCTGATTGCTGTTTTGACGATTTCGGCGCTGCCGCATGCGGGATTTGCCGAACGCCGCGTTGCCCTGGTCGTTGGAAACTCCGCCTATCCAGAAGCGCCGCTAACTAACCCCAAGAACGACGCCACCGATGTGGCGGATGCTCTCAAGCGGCTCGGTTTCGACGTAATCAGGAAGCGCTAGACCCCTTCATCCTGTCATTCGACCCGCACTCGATGGGAGAAGGGACCCCCGCACAAAGCGGTTGCGGCTTTCGCTCCCTCTGCCCATAGGCTGCAGATTGATAAGCGCGGCTACCTCGTGCCAGTGGACTTCAAGGCGCAGAGCGAGAGCAGCGCGTTCCGGCAGCTTGTGGCGATTTAGGACCTTGTTTCCCGAATTTGAGAACGCAGCAAAAATAAGCATCGTTTTGCGCTAGATGCAACGCCGCGACAGCCCGCTTCAGCAGGAATCAATGCGCCGCATAGCGGTTGAAAAGACCAAAGGGGTGAATCGCGTAAGGGCTGCCTGCCTTTTCAGTTACAGGCAGCAACACCCTAGTCGTTTTTGCGACTGCCCCCGGGATGTTGCTGAGAGAGGGACAGGGTGAGGAACAGCCCGTTGAACGCTTCCTTCTGAAACAGACCGAAACCCGGCCTGGCGGAATTGAGCAAATGCTCAAGCGCGTAACAGCCAGCGATGTCATGACGAGCACGCAGGGCAGGCAGCAGCCCGAGGCGTCGTCAGCCTCAAACCGAGATCGTTTTGGCGTCAGAGCCCGATTGGCGACAAGCCGGCTTTCGTTGCGTTAAACAGAAAAGGATCAGAGGTTTTGTTATTACCCATCTGGCGCGTATGCGGGAATGCCCAGAGGGAGACGAACAGGCATCCCCTTCCCCCCTGGCGAGGAAAGGCAACTGATAGACAGCTGCCTCCCATCACAAGGAAGAAGGCAAAGGCCCCGGCGGTGGACTTTATAATGAACTCCTAGAAGTTGGCGGTTGGGGCGATTATTACTATTCCTTAATCGAGTTTGGGCCGGAAATTGCTAAGTCGGCCCAAGTTTGCGGGGCTATTCCTTTATGCGAAAAGCTCAAGAGGCCAGCCAGTCTCGATGTATCTGGTAGAGGATTCTGGCCCCTTGGAGCTGGGAGAAGGGCGACCGGCTGTGGTGGAAGGATAAACCAAACGCAATACCACATTACGGTGGCGAGTTGCCGCCACCTGAGCCGGGCAAGTATCTGATCGAGGTCACAGGACTATACAAGTGGTGGGGTGATAACGATCAACCCAACTACGGTATCCAACTCAGGCCAACAGCCAACTGGAACCAATTTAACTTCTTTGCCAGCGGCCTCGAACCGAACGAAGCTCTGAGGCCGCGGCTCTCCTTTGCTATTGATGACGAAACTAACGGAAACCGTAGCGCCTGAGGCTCGGCATCCAGGCGAGGCCTGTGTCCTGGCCTGCGCGCGGCGAGACCACGTAATAGGCGAGCATCGCCGCGTAGGCCGTCCGCGCCCGCTTTTGCGTCGAGGGCAGCGGCTCCATCCCGCTCGCGGACGCAAGCTCGACCGCCAGCAGAGCTTTTGCACCCTCCACGAACGATGCGGGGAACGGGAAACTAGCGTTCAAGCTCGGGGATAGCGGCGCCGGATTGGGCGGCGTGGAGGCATCGCTCGGGCCATAAGGCGGAAAGCCGCCATCGCCGAGGTCGCCGGACAAAACGACGCTGTCTGTCCCGGCGGCTGGCGGGACGGGCCGCCCGGGAAAATGCCGTCCGCCGCCCAGGCATCCAGCATATCGTTGTAGGCGCTGAGGCCCGCCGCCGCACGGTCCGGATCGAGATCGGCGCCGAGCGGAAGCAGGCCTAGCCGTAATATGCACCGGCAATGATGTCACGGGCCGTTGTCATTCAGGACCTCGATGATCGCATGTTTGAGCTGGGCCTTGGTCCAGCCGGAATCGAAGCGGATGCCGCAATCGGCTGCGACCTGTATGAGACGCCGCCGCGACATGCGGCCTAGCTTCTCCTCATCGGTCAACTCCCGGCCAAGGCCGGGCTCCGGCAGGCTCACGCGCGGCGTTTTGGCTGCCGCCTCGCCGCTGCCCGCCGGTGCGGGAAAGCGCTGCCAGCCTTGCGCCCGGCACATGACCGGGATGCTCGAACAGCCGCGCCTCACCCGCCCTGTACATCCAGAGGCGTGTGTCCGCGGCCATCACTGCCCTTTCATCAGCCCTACGCTTACGAGCGTGGCCCTGATTTCGTTCAGAAGCGTGACGATCGCCTGCGCCTGGGCCTCGCTGAAGCCATAGGGAGTGCTGTTGGTGGGGGCCGTGGCGGGCACCGTTGCCTGTGCCGCGCCGGAACGCTGGGCGACGGGCGTCACGTTGTAGAACGAGATGAGATCGCTCGGGCTTTGGCCGAGCACCGTACCGTCGGAATTGCCGTCGGAAAGCTGCTTTACGGGCATGGGGGATTCCTTCGAAAGTGGGGGACTCCCTCTCCCATCGGGAAGAGGGCTGGGGTGAGGGTGTCTTCAGCAAGCTCTGCGCTTGTTGCGAGGCCCCCTCATTCTGTCCTTCTCCCGGCAAGCTCGCCTTGGCGGGCTTGCCGCTTAGGAGGTGGCCCCGGTCGTCGGACAGAATTTCCGCTTCGATAAGTGGACGCTGCCGGGGGTCAGGCCGCCAAGCGGATTGGCGGCGGCGGTGCTCCGAAGTAGGCCTCGTCCGGCGTCTGCGGTCAAGGCTGGAATGGGGTGCGGCGGCGTTGTAGAAGTTGATGTATCGACCGAGCGAAGCCCTTGCCTCCGGCACGCTGGCGTAGGCCGAAGATAGACCTCCTCGTATTTGACGGTCCGCCAGAGCCGTTCGACGAAGACGTTGTCGCGCCATGCGCCCTTGCCGTCCATGCTGATGGCGATCCCGTGCTTCTGCAGAAGTCCGTGAAGGCCACGCTGGTGAACTGGCTGCCTTGATCGGTGTTGAAGATCTCGGGCTTGCCGTATTTCGCCAGAGCCTCCTCCAGAGCCTCGATGCAGAACGCCGCGTCCATCGTGATCGACACCCGCCAGGCCAGCACCCGGCGGCTGAACCAGTCGACCACGGCCGCGAGATAGACGAAGCCGCGCGCCATCGGGATATACGTGATGTCCATCGCCCAGACCTGGTTCGGCCGCGTCGATCGCAGCTGCGCAGCAGATACGGGTAGATCTTGTGTCCCGGCGCCGGCTTCGACGTGTTCGGCCGCCGATAGATCGCCTCGATCCCCATCCGCTTCATCAGCGTCGCGACGTGAGGCGACCGACCTCGAAGCCCTCGCGAGCGCAGAAAGTCGCGCATCATCCGGCTGCCCGCGAACGGGTAGTCCAGGTGCAATTCGTCGATCCGCCGCATGAGCGCCAGATCGGCGGCGGGAACCGGTCGCGGCAGATAATAGACGCTGCCGCGGCTGATGCCGAGGGCCTTCGCCTGCTGCGCGACCGGCAGAGCGTGCTCACGGTCGATCATCGTTTTGCGCTCAGCAGTCCCGCCTTGCTGAGCGCGCCGGACTAAAAAATCGTTCTCCAGCGTCAGCTCTCCGATCTTGGCGTGCAGCGCCTTCAAATCGATCGCTGGCGGCGCGCTTCCGTTCTGCTGTCGCCGCCGAAGACCCCGGCTGCGCCTTCCAGAAGCTGCGCTTCGCCAGGGCGTGATCTGATTCGGGTGCACGTCGAATTGCTGCGCCAGTTCGGCCAGCGTCTTCTCGCCCTTGATCGCGGCCAAGGCCACTTTCGCCTTGAAGGCCGGGGTGTGGTTCCGGCGTGGTCGTCTTGCTCATGTTCGCTCCTGTTCGCGGCATCCTCGCCGCTGTCAGGCAGAAATTCCACTTATCTCCTGTTCGAGTTTTCCGAGCCACCTCTAAGTGTCCGCATCCGCTAGCGCATACGGAGGGGAGAAGGGACGCCTTAACTCAGCTCGCTGCGCCAGAAAGGCGGGTGGCGAGGTGCGGGTAGATCGGCTTGACGCCGTACAGGATGTCGAGGCGCCACATATTGACATCGTTGATGATGTCGTAGTCGCAGATCACGCGGATCGAGAGGCCCTTGTAGCTCTGCCGCGCCTTCTTGATGGCGCCCTCGGGCAGCTCCATCGGCACCATGCAAAGCGCGAAGGCGTTCTCATGGAAGACTAGGTTCTGCGGATAGCTGTCCCCGGCCGTGCCCAGGAAGGTCAGCGCCGCATTTTGCGCGGGCGCGGCGCTTACGGTCTGATACTGGCCGGAAACGATGATGGCCGGCGCTATCGTGACAGCGTCCGCCGTGCCTGCCGCCGTCACGGGGGCGCTTACCACGAATTGCTGCAGGTACGGCAGCGCCTGCTTCGTCACCGGATTGACGGCATAGACACCGGCAATGGTGAAGACGTCGCCCTCGTTGAGCGTTGCGCCGGCGGTCAGGCCATCCACGAGGATCGCGGTCTGGTTGGTGTTCATCGAGGCGAGATAGGTGGTCACGCCCGTGTTCGTGACGCCGTTCGCCGACGCCGTGGCCGAGATCACCGGCGTTCCGGCATAGGAGCCCACGGCGTAGTTGATGACGTTCTGCGACGAATAGCAGTCGCAGTTGCCGACCATGGGCAGCTTCGACTTCTCCAGCGCGGTCTTGGCGACCTCGGGCACATAGAGGCCGGTGAAGCTCGACGCCATCCCGTAGAAGTCCTGGGGCGAAAGGCAGGCTGCGCGAGGTGCGGGCACGGACATCTCGTCGAGCCGCTGCGCGCCCTTGACGAAGGACTTATAGCCGGAAAGCGTTTGGCCGGGCGTGCCAACCCAGTTCCAGACGTATTTGTACATCGACAGGATATCGAGATCGACCTGGTTGGCCAGCGCGATCATCGGATGCTTCAGATAGCGCTCCGCGAAGCGGTCGATGCTGAGCGTCAAGTCCTTGGTCGGGAACCGCAGGTCCACGCCGCGCTGGGTATCGATCTTGATCTGCACCTTGCCTTCGGCGGCATCCTGCATCTGCGCCACGGAGCCCGTGCGCACGGCATATTTGACCGGCCTGCGAATGGTCAGCGTGTCGCCCATCTTGGTCTCGCCGAACTCAGGTTCGTAGGCGCGGTAGACCATCTTCGCGGCGACAAGGTTGTTGTCGAGCTGCATCAGGCCTTCCTTGGCGATGATGCTTGGGGTCAGCAGGGTTGAGGCCATGGGGAATTGGGTCTCCTTGGTTTGTAAGGGTCTGAAGCCCCCCTCATCCTGTCCTTCTCCCCGCAATCTCGCCTCGGCGAGATTGCATCTTAGAGTGGCCGTATCCGCAAGCGGATACGGCTGGGAGAGGGAGACAGGCCGCAGCCATTGTGAGGGCGTTCCCTCTCCCCGTGGGGAGAGCATCTGTGTTTGAGGTCAAGCATGTTTTTCGGTCCATGTCCTGTTTTCGCGGATGAGGGCGCTGGCCAGGATGACGAGTTTGCGCATGACTGCGGTCAAGGCGAGCTTGGCCTGTTTGCCTCTGGCGCGCAGCCCGGCGTAGAAGGCTTTCAGGTCCGGGTTGCAGCGGGCGGCGGAAAGTGCCGCCATGTAAAGCGCGGTCCTGACATGGGCACGGCCGCCCTGGATGCGGCGCAGGCCCTGGCGATCCGCGGAATCGTCGTTGAGGGGGGCGACGCCCACAAGCACCGTGGCTTTGGCGGCAGAAATGAGCCCAAGCTCGGGCAGGCAGGCCACGAGGGTTGCCGCAACGGCCGGCCCGACGCCTTTAATGGACAGAAGAATTTCGTACCGGCTTTTCAGGACAGAATCGCCTTCGATCAGCGCCGCGATGGCCGCGTCAAGGTCTGCCGCCGCCCGCTCGCAAGCAGCGAGCTGACGTTTGAGAAGCCGCTTCAGAAGCGCGCTTTTAGCGGTGCCGTGCCGGTTCTTGAGTGCGGTTTCATCGGCCTTGACGGCTTGCCTGGCCAAGACCAGCTCCTGAAGCTCCGCCGCCGTCTTGGCCGGAACGGGTGTGGTCCTAGGGCCGGTGGCGGCGCCAAAAAGCGCCAGAATCCGCGCATCGATCCCGTCAGTCTTGGCAAGCTGCCCGATCGACTTGGCGAACTCGCGCGGGCGCTGGGGATTGACGGCGGCAACCAGATAGCCCGCCTGGCTGAGTGCGCGGTGCACAAGCCGGTGCAGCTTGCCGGTCGCCTCCACAATGACAAGCGCCACCTTGGAGCCTGCCAGTTCCTTGCGCAGGCGCCGGATACCCTCTTTGCTGTTGGGAACGCGGAAACTCTGGCCAGTTGGGTGCAGATAAACGTCGAGCCACGCTTTACAGACGTCGATGCCCACGTAAACTGCTTCATCGGCTCGTACGGATGTTATCTTGCCTTGCATGCGGGACTTGCTCCCCAATCATCTGTTCAGAACACGAGCCGGGGCGGACGGACCAAGCTCTCCCGCAAGCCAAAAGCTTATGGGACTGACGGTCCCGCCCGCCCGCCGCAAGAGGGATGGCCATCCCTCTTGCGGCGCCCTCATCACCAAAGCGATTTGGGCCCGCCTCCAACATGCAAGGGACAGGGTGAGGGGGACTTTTGAAAGGCTGAAGGTTCCTAAAATCCGCGGGTGCGGCGGTATTCCTCGAAGTCCATATCTTCGAGCGTCTTGCCGCCGCCGCCGCTGCGCCCGGAGAGCGTGCTTACCGGTTCCGGCGCGCGGCTCGTGGAAACGGCGTTCGCGCCGAGGCGCCCTTCCAGCCTCGCGATCGCTGTCGCCTGCGATACCGGCGGCAGGGCGGCAATCCGCGTGGCTTCGGCCGGGTTCTTGCCGAGGTAGTACGCAATCTCGCCAGCGCGGCCAGACTCGCGGATGGCGTCGGCCATGACCGGCGAAATGCTGAGATTGGGGTTGAGGGCCACGGCATCGAAATCGGGTACCCGCTGGCGGAATCCGGCCGCCGTCTCGGACCAAGCCTCCTGGGCCGCCCTGGCCGCGACCTCCTGAGCTTGCGCCGCCTGGCGCGCCATGAGGCCCGCGCCCACCTCCCGTGCCGCCTGCTCCGCGATGGCGCGGGTGTAATCCTCGGGCGCCCGGTAATCCTGCGGGCGGCCCGGAGCCTGCGAGCCGTTGCGCAACGCCGCCGCTTCCGCGGCACTTCGCGCCGCCACGGCATCCGCCACCTGCTTTCGATGGATCAGCTCACGGATGCGGCCTTCGCGTCCTGCCGCCGCCTGCCCCGGAGCGCCGGGGGAGCCAGCATCGTCTTCGCTTTGACCCGGATGTGTCTGGTCCGCGGACGCCAATGCGTCATCGTCCACGGACGGGGTGCCGTCTTGTGCCGTCATGGTCTTTCCTAGCTGCTGGTTGCAATGAGAAGCGCGGCTGCCGGCTGCCCGGGAGAGCGGGAGCCCTGCACGCGGTTAACGCCGGGTTCCGTTCCGGCCGCAAACTGCGGGCGCGGTGTGAGCGTCTGCTTAATTCGCAAGCGGTATGGTTGCGGCTAGAGCCGGTTTCAATGTCCGCCGTCAAGATGGGCTCATCCAACGCCCACCCTAGCCCCTGCCGGTCAGGGGTCCGTGATGATTGGGGGCGCCGATGATATCCGCCGGTACAGGGGCCTCCTTCACTCCAACCCCGGCTATAGCCGACGCTCCCTTGCTAACAACCGCGGCCATGAGTAGAGAAGTGCCATCTGAAGACCAAACAAGCGTGTCACCGCCCGCACCGGCAAGCGCTGCAAACCCGGGCAGAAGCGAGACGCTGGGGGCCGCGCAAATCGGCATTCAGTTTTCGAACGCGCTTCTCGGGCTTTCGGTAACGGATGCGGCAAACTTCACTACCCCGCCGCCGGCGGCTGCGGTCATAGCCACGCTAGCCGCCGCGTACACCGAGTTTGCCGCCAGCGCTCCAGCACCCAGCCAAGCCGCGGACAAAAATGCAACCGCCAATGGCACCGGCGAAAGGGCGCGTTCCGGCGAGTGGACCCTTGCGGCTTCGCAAAAACCTGGCGCGAATGCGGCCGCTTAGGGTGCGTCCGCCCAAAACGCTTTCACCGCAGCAAGCTCCACCACAAGGCCGGAGCCACGAGCGATTTAGCCCACAGGCTACCGCCCGCAGGACGTGCGCCACGAATATTCATGGGCAAGACACGCTGCCCCGCGCCGGCAGGCCGGGCGCCGGCCTCTTCCATGCTTTTCGACGCAGATTGCTTGCCGGTGACAGGGCGTTGAGCATACGATCGCCCGAAGGACGATTTCTCATTTTCATGAGCAGGCCAAACAGCCCGGCCGCTCCAGGCTTATCCCGCGCGTATGCAGAACGGAAGCTCCAACACCCAGGCCAGACGCGGCCTTCTGGCCGGCTTGCCGACGTTTTTCCTGGGTCCGCCCCTGGGCGGAGCGGTTTTCGCCATTTTTATGCTCGTAATCAGCATGGTCCTGAGCATCGCCGGGCAGTCTCATGAGCCTTCCCACGGACTTTGGGACCTAGTCCTGACGGCGCTGGGCTTTCTCGCGCTTTCTTCCGCGATCTCCTATGCCGTAGCGTGGGCGCCCGCCGCCATATCCGCCCTTTATGTGACGTTCCGCGTTGGCTTCACGGGCTGGATGTCCTGGACGGAGACGGTTCTCCTGGCCACCGCGTCCCTGGCGGCCGCATCCGCCGTTCAGGAGCACATTTCGGATGGGCGCTGGTTCGATGCCGCTCTGTTCCTCATCTGCTCGCTCCCTTCAGCGCTTGCGCTTCGTTACTTGGCGGGGCGGACCGGGCTGGTGCGGAAGGCGCCCGCTCAGAACTTGTAGGGCGAGGGCTCCTGCGTCCGTGCGCGTTTCGCCTCATTGTCGAGGATCTTGCCCTGCAACTCGGCCTCGGCCTTGGCTGCGCTGGCCTGGCGCTCGCGCAGCGCGGCTTCCTGCATGGCGGATTGCATCGGGCCGTGCGGTGCGCCGTACACTGTGTCCGCGACCGTGGACACGCTGCGCGCGGCAGCATCCTGCGCCTGGGCATGTGCCCGCGCCGCCTCGGCCTGCGACTTCAAGGCAAGGCCTTGCACGTGGCTCAAATTCGCCTGCGCCAGCGCCTCCTGGTAAGCCTGCTGCTGAGCTTGCGCGATCTGCACGCCGAACGGCGGCGCTTCGCCGGTCACTTGCGGCGGCAGCATGCGCTTGAGCCGGTCCGCGATCTCGTCCGCGCCCGGCCAATCCATGTTCCGCGCCACGAGGTCGCCCGCGACGCCTGCCGCCTGCGGCACGGCCTGGATGAATTGCAGCATGGCGTCCGCCGCCTCCGCGCGCCTGGTGGCGTAGGATGGACCGATCTTCACCCGCACATCGTAGGTGCCCTGGTTCAGGTCGTTGATGAGCATGGGCTTGCCATTGGCGCCCAGCACCGGCACGTTGATGCGCACGGGCCGATGTGTGTCGTCCTCCTGCAAGATGCGCACGGTGCGCTCGCTGTCGTAGATGTTGGGGATCAGGTCGATCAGCACCCGGCCCAGATGGTTCAGCGTGGCCATCAGGTTGTCCTGATAATGCAGCGCGGAGATATCGCCCTGACTTGCGCGCGCGCGGATGGCGATGCCCGAAATCTCGTTCGATTGCGCACCCAGCGCCGCGTCGTAGATGCCGGTTGTGGCCTTTATCTCATCGGCGGCCTGGCCGCTTTCGTTCACCAGCGCGGCCGGAATATCGGGCGGAGGCTCGCGCATCGGCCGGCCGCCGGGAGCGTCCGGGTCGGGCTCGTAGAGCAGGTAGGGCCGCGAGATGGTGTTCTGCGTGTCCCACTGCCCTTTGAACTTGGCGATCATCGCGGGCGTGGCCAGGAACGGGGCGCGCGGGGCCAGCGCGATGGACTCGGCCGCCGCCGAGCGCCAGAAATTGTAGAGCTGCTGCGAATCCCGGCTGAAGCGGATGAGGCCGCTGCGGATCACCTTGGTTTCAAGTGCGGTTTCCGAGCCGATCACAGGGAAAATCGGGATGTAGCGCCCTGCCCACTGGTTCGGGCCTTGCAGCACCTCCTCGCCGCTCAGGAGATACTGCTCGATCTTGTGCGAGCGGACCTTGCGGGTTGCGACGATCTGGTCAGCCAGGCGCCGGCCCTTGGCTGAACTGGGCACCGCGTTCGTTTCACCATGGATTCCCGCATTCGCGGGAATGACGGCGGAAGCGGGAATAAGGGCTGGGCGGATGACAGGTCGACATCCGTGATATCGACGGTCTCGCCGGTTGCCAGGCGCGCGATGGTACGCGTGACCGGGCGCTTCACCCAGTATTCGCAGACGCGCACGGCGTCGCGGTTGGCCCAGAACAGGCCGCTTTCGGCGTTGAGATCGGACGGCGCCACGAAATCCGTCATGGCCGCGTCCGGGAAGCGCTTCTGGAACTCCTTGCGCCCGATCATCTCGGAGACAAGGCAATAGTCCGCGTCCGAGCGGTCCGGCTCGACCGAGCCCGGCGCCCAGAACACCGACAGCGGATGCTGGATGCGCTTGATCAGGATCTCCTGGTCGAAGCCGTTGCCGTCCGCGTAATCGGTGACGAGGCGGAAATGGCCGATGCCGCAGGCGACCGCGTAATAGACCGCGTTGGCGAACACGTTAGTGGCGTTCGAGCGGTATTGGATTTGCCGCATGAGCCCGGTGTAGATATCCGCGAGTTCGGCCGTGGCCTCAGCCTCCGCCGGGATCGCCTTGATGGCCGGCGGATTGACGCGCACGGAGTTGGCCACCTGATGCACGAATTGCGGCAGGCGGTTGATGGTCAGGCACGGGCGGCTCTGCGCCTCGCGCTGCTGGCGGATCTCGCTGGGCCATTGGTCGCCCGCGAGGAATTTCAGGTCCATGAACGCGTCCTCGCGGTTCTCGCGATCCTAGACCCACGCGGCTTCGAGGCGCTCTTGCGCCTCTTGTACGATGTCGATTTTGGGCAAGGGAACCTCACTTGCGCGCCCACTGTGGGCGCGCTTTTGCCGGAGGAATGCGGAGTTTGGCAAACTCAGTCTTGAATGATGCTCACATTCTTACCTATATTAAACTTAGCATTTAAAATGGGGAGACGACCGAATGAAACGGCGCGTGAAACTTCTCCGAGATGCTGAGGGCCAATATGTTTGTATACCAAACGAATTTGTCCTTAAGAGTGAAGACGTTATTATTCGGAAAGAAGGCAACAAGCTTATCATTCAGCCAGCGCCGCCAAAACCTGATACGTCACCCCCGAAATAAGGCCCTGTTTGGCCTACGGATCGAGCGGACAGTTACCGTTGAACCGTGACACCCAATGGCGCTCCTCCAGCTAAGATGAACGGAGGCCATGGCTTCTACGAACATACTGCGGTGGTAAGAAAATTGTACCTATCCTTATTCAGTGCACAATGCTTTCGGACTTCTTCAAGCCAGGACTCATACCAGTACCATGTTTTTGCAATCTGTACGCCAAAGTGCTTCGATGGTAACTTTGCATTCTGTTCTTTCCAGAATTCAGCATGCTTGCTCAGATTGAAACTGCGATACCCTTCTAAAATCATTATTTGTACGATTTCACTGGGAAGGTACTTCTTTTTTTCCACCTCCTTGAGCAGAACTCGGTTAATTTCCTTGCCTTCCGCTGAACTGGCATCGATAAGCAGTATGGCTTCATCTGCGGTAGCTGCGTGATTGGCAGTCTTTTGTATCATCGCCACCCTGTAAGCAAAACTGGGGTCGTTCTGCTCCTCGGCAGAAAGCTTAGAATTAAACTCAGCGATCATAGTCTGAATATGTCTCGGCACGTCCTGCGCTTTTTTTAGTATGGCGCGTTGGTCAGAGCTGAACGCCACGAATTGCAGCGCGATTGGAAGCCGCCTCTCAAGGCCATACTGCGCCCCAAACAACTGCTTTATATATTTATTAAAGTTGAGACAGCATGCTTGCAGCTTTGCTCCCAAAGCATCATCGATACGGCTCGTTGATCTATGCTCAATTTCATGGCGCAGTTCCAACAGGAATTCTAAATTATTCTTACAGCCATTATCCAATGGACACTTATTCACTTTGATGCATTGGCCAAGCTCCCAGTATTTCTCCGCCCCTGCCTTTGTTGCTTCAACGCCACCACCCTTCTTATACCTGTAATCGACGCCTTCTCGCTTGAAGTAAGCGTGCAATAGATAGGTCCAGGCTATCACGGTAGTAACAATAAACAATTCCGCTCGAAAATACAGTCCTGCTGAGTTGAATGTGTGAACTGCGGCAATCATCGCTTCACGTGCTTTGATTAGCAATTCATCGCCAAGAAGGCTCAAGCCAGACTCCGGGTCCAAATTGGGCCAGGCAATCAAAAAATCATCCAGCTCCTCCTTGGAGGCTTCCTTGATAGCTCGATGCTTTCGGCCCGTTCTTATTTCCGATATGCAGCGGTGGTTGATTGATCGCGTCGGCCGCGTGAAATAGGCCAGGATGTCCTGGTCGTTGAAAGTCTCACCTGCGAGCATAGCCTTTATCAGCCCCACTTCCCACTCAGCGAGCCTGTTTCCGCGTCTTCTTGATGGCATTGTCGTCCCCGTAAGCTGAATTATCCGTAGTCTTAGATAAAGACTTTTAATACAATTTAAATTGTGCCAATTTTTTTAACGCAACCAACTCCCCCTGCCGCCCACACCTTCATCCCACGTCACATCCTGTTGCGGCTTCACCATGCGCGGAAATAGGTCGGACAGCGCCCACACCAGCGCGTCGGTGCGGCCGGCGGCGCCGTCGCCTTCGATGCCGCAGGGCGTGAACTCCACCATCTGGTCCTCCAGCGCGGGGAACGCGCCGGCATGGGCCACGCGGTCCTGCTCGTAGAGTGCGGCGATGGGCTTGGCGCGCACGGTCTTACCCCGGTGGCGGTGAGGGCTTCGAACCAGATCATGAGCAGCATTCCGGTGCCGCCCGACCTATGCTAAGATGAAAACGAACCAGACAAACGGGCTGTCAAACGATGCCGCATCCCCGTATCAAACGCGACCCCAAGGTCATGATGGGCAAACCCGTCATTGCTGGAACACGGATCACTGTCGAGCATATTTTGCGTTGCGTCGCCGCAGGCGACAGCGTCGAGCACATCCTGCGCAATTATCCGCACCTGACCGAGGAGGATATTCGCGCCGCGCAGGCCTATGCAGCGGATTACCTCGCCGAGGAAGGGGTGCTCGCCGCGGAGTAGACGGTCATGCCGATATTTTTCGCTGACGAATGCGTGGCCGCGCTTATTGTCGAGGGATTGCGCTCGCGCGGCTTCGACGTGGTGGACGCGAAAGACATTTGCCAAGGCGACAGCGACGACAGGGCGCTTGCTTTGGCCGCAACAGCTGGGCGGGTCTTGATTACCGACGACCGCGGCTTTGGCGAGCTTGCGGTGCGGCATCGCCAACCCGCAGCCGGCGTCATTATTCTTATGCTCTACGCGCTTCCTCCCGGCGCACGCGAAAGCTACGCCGTTGAGCAAATCGCAAGCATTGCGGGTGAGTGCGAGGGGCGGCTGGCTATCGTTGAGCCCGGCCGCGTGCGTACCAGGCCGCTACCTCGCCAAGACGGATAACGCGCCGCCGCAGGTCAAAGCAGCCAGCTCCCTTTGCCGCCGCGCTCGTCCTCCCAGGACACATCCGCTTGCGGTTTGACCATGCGCGGGAACAAGTCCGACAGCGCCCACACCATTGCGTCCACCCTGTCGGCGGCGCCGTCGCCCTCGATGCCGAAGGGCGTGAACTGCACCATCTGGTCCTCCAGCGCGGGGAAAGCGCCGGCATGGCCCACGCGGCCCTGCTCGTAGAGTGCGGCGATGGGCTCGGCGCGCACGGTCTTGCCACGGCTGGCGCGCACCTGGCGCAGCGGCAGGCCGGGCCGCTCCGAGCGCAGCACCGTCTCCACCATCGCGCCGCCCTGGTTGATCTCCACCACGATGGCGTCCGCGCTGAACCTGTCGAAGGCGGCGGCGACTTTGCGCGCCCAGCCGGCGGGCGACAGGCGGCAGGACAGATCGTCGAGCACATAGCCGCGCCCGTCTTCGCCGAGCCCCGCGACCACGATGCCGGTCTCCGAGGTTTTGTCCCCGCCCTTGGAAGCCTTGGCGGCTGGATCGACGCCGATCACGATGCGCTGCATCTGGGGCAGCGCGGCCGGGGCCACGCGCGCGGCATCGAGCATCGCCCGCGTCCACAGCGCGCCGGGAATATCGTCCAGAATCTCGGCGTTCAGCTCCTGGCGGCCGAGCCGCGTGCCCTCGTAGCGCTTCACGATGCTCTTGAAGAAGCCGGGGGCGAGGTTGGCGCGGTTGTCGAAGGTGCTGCCGCGCGTCACCGCCACCCCCTGCCCTTCCCGCGCCACGAACTCGCGGATCAGCGGGACCGGGCGCGGCGTGGTGGTGACAACCTGGCGCGGGCGCTCGCCGAGCCGCAGGCCGAATTGCAGCATGTCCCAGGTCTCCCGGGCGTAGCGCCACTTGGCCAGTTCGTCGCACCAGGCGGCCTCGTGCTGCGGCCCGCGCAGTTGGTCCGGCTCGGTCGCGTTATAGAGCATCGCCACCGCGCCATTGGGCCAGGTCAGCCGCCGCTTGGAGCGCTCGAATTTGGGGCGGAAGTCTGGCGGATGGATCGCGAGCAGGCCAGCCGCCTCCACGATCACGTCGCGCGCATCCGCCGCCGTCTCCGCCACCAGCGCGAGGCGCCCATAGATGCCCCGGCCCAGCGGAGTGGGTCCGCAAACGCATCCGCGCACCCACTCCGCACCGCACCTCGTCTTGCCAGCACCGCGGCCGGCCAAAATCACCCATGTATGCCAATCGCTTGCCGGGGGGCGCTGCTCCGGCCTCGCCCAGAACCGCCAGTCGCAGGTGAGGCTCTCAAGCTCCCGCGCCGTCAGGCTCGCAAGGAAGTTCCGCCGCAGCCCCTGCGTCAGCGATGCGAGATAGCTTGCGCTCCATGTCCTCACGGGTGCGTTTTGCATTCAGGCTATCCTTCGCGGGGCTGGGCGGTTGTTGGGTTGGAACGCGGGCCTCGAACCGCTTTCCGAAGCGGGTGCGCATCTGCATCGCCCAGCTTGCCGCGTTCCAATTCTTTTCAAACTGACCCTGGCGGCCGGCCTTGAGCCACCAGGCTAATTCCAGGTCCTTGGCGCGGCGCATGGCCTCGCGGAACTCAGGGTGAGCAGCACCCCAGGTTTCGAGCGTCTTGCGGCTCACGCATAGCGCCGCCGCGATTTCCGCCTTGCTGCAACCTTCCCCCGCCAGCGCAAGCACGCGCTCGCAATGGGCGGCATCGTAAAGGGTTGGGCGGCCGCGCGGACGCGTGCCCAAGATTTCGAGATCGCCCGTCATGGCACCTCGCAAGCTTTTTTAAGAATTGTTGGGATCGCCGCAGTTGCGTCCGCTGCTGCGGAGCGCGGTGTCCGGCCGTCCGTTTGGCCGTCCGCATGCTTTTCTGCGACTGTACGGATTTATAGGGCAAGTCACCGTGGGGGTGCAAGGTAGATTATTTGACGCGGAAGCACGATGAGGATTCTTGGCTAAATTTATCTTAAATAGCACGCAAAGAGATCGGCTACGCCCTCCATTGTCATGGCCGGGCTCGACCCGGCCATCCAGCGCCACACTGGATTTATAGGATGTTTCGTGGATGGCCCGGTCAAGCCCGGCCATGACAACTGAGTTTTTGCCGGCCGCCGCCGCGACTTCGAAATTGACCGCCGCCCGCGCCGCGCCTATGGTGCGCGCATGACCGCTCTCGCACCATCGCGCAGCTTTTATTGGCCGCTCTTCCCATAGGCGCGGCGAACCGTCATACCCAACGGACATCGCCGCCTTTGCCGGCGGCGTTCCTTTTTTCGGGATTAGAGTCTCCGGCTCAGGCGGCCAGCAACGGAGACCTTTCGTGGATTTATTCGGCTTCAATATCCGGCCCGCGGCCGTGAGCGATTTCAATCGGCTGGCCAAGCTGTTCGACGAGTTTGACGAGTTCCACCGGCGCGGGCGGCCGGACCTTTTCGCCGCGCGCCAAGGCCCGGCGCGCGCCTTCGAGGAAATCGAGGGACTGATCGCGGGGGCGGATTCCAACATTCTGGTGGCGGAGGACTCCGCCTTTCCGCATCTGATCGGGCTCGTCACCGTCCATGTGCGCGACACGCCCGCTCCGCCCATGCAGCCTCCGCGCCTGATCGCCGAAGTCGCGAATCTGGGCGTCGCCCGGCATGCCCGCCGCCACGGCGTTGGGCGCGCGCTCATGCGCGAGGTGCTCCGGTTCGCCGAGAGCCGGGGCGCCAGCGCGGTGGAGCTTGGCGTGCATGAGTTCAACGCCGGAGCAATCGCGTTCTACGAGGCGCTGGGGTTCCAGACGGTTACGCGGCGGATGGGCGTGCGGCTGGCGGAATAGTCCGGCAGCAAAGGAGCGCTTGCCTCAGCCATGGCGCTTCTGGTGACGCTCGACATAGTCGCGCAGCACGGCGTTGATGCGGGTCTGGTAGCCCGTCCCCTGCCGTTGAAACCAATCGACGATATCGGCATCCAGCCGCAGCGAAACCGGCTTCTTGATGGGACGGTAGAACGCGCCCCGCACCGCGCCAGTCCAATCCGTCTGGGGCGGAATATCGCCGGTATCGATCCCGGTGTCCGGCATGACCGCCAGGGCCTCAAGTTCCGCCTGCTCTTTCGCGCTCAGCGGCGCGGGATTACCCTTCTTCATACTGCCTTCTCTCATGCGGTTCGGCTCTGCGAGCGCTAACGATATGCCCAACTGGGTTTTCCTCGTCATCGTCCGGCCACGTGTGAACCACGAACAGCAGCACCGGGAAATCCGGGCTAGGCTTGCCGATGGTTCGCCAGCGTTCTTCCTCAAGGCTGGGGTCCGGTACGGTGATGCTGAAGGGATCGCCGAATACTCGGACGGCCAGCTCGAAAGAGACCTTGTGCTTCCTCAAATTCGCCTCGGCCTTCGCCGGGTCCCAGGCCCAACGCAATACCCACTCCTGTATATACAATATCGTATAGACGAAACAAATGCACGCACAAAAAAACGCGCCACGCCAGCTTGCCAAGGCAATTGTGCTAAAATATTGGGGGAAGGCAAGGCCTGTGGGAAGGAGAGGTGCATAATGGCGCGGAAGAGCGCGTTCGAGAAGATCGAGGAAGGCTTGAAGGAAGCCCTGGCCGTTGCGCGCGGGGAAGCCAAGCCCGCCAAGCTCCACATCCCCTCCGAAATCGATGTGCGCGCAATCCGGGGCAAGCTCGGTGCATCTCAGGAAGAGTTCGCCGCGCGCTTCGGCTTCACGCTCCACCAGATCAGGCAGTGGGAACAGGGCCGGTGCCGGCCGCTGGGCGGGGTGCGTGCGTATCTGCTCATTATCGCGCAAGACCCGGAGTGCGTCAGCGCGCTCTAGCGTAAAGCAGTGCCATCGAGAAAGGCTGCGTAGGAACCGGCCCGCCTCCGGCGGGTCTGCTTCGCTCAGCGCGCATGGCTACCCCCGAGCGTCCTGAATAGGGTAAAAGTGTAAAAGTTAATAGTTTAAGGTCCGGGCAAGACGGAAGCCGATATCGTCGACACGGAAGTCCGCGTGGATCCTGCGGCGGTCGGCGGAGCGGCAGCTGTGAGGATCGCCGATCCAGGAACCGCCGCGAAGCACCCGCCGGCGACTATCTCCGGTTGTCCAGGCGCCACCAGTTTCTTTCAGATCTTCAGGCTTACCCGCATAGCTATCGTGCCAGACATCTTCGCACCATTCCCAGACATTTCCGTGCATATCGTAGAGACCGAACTTGTTCGACTTCTTTCGACCCACGGAATGTGGACGGCTTTTCGAGTTGGCATCATACCAAGCGTAATCGCCAAGCTCCGCCTCGTCATCGCCGAAACAATAAGCCGCCTCGCTTCCGGCCCGGCAGGCATATTCCCATTCCGCCTCGCTCAACAGCCGCCAGCGTTGGCCGGTTTTTCGGGAAAGCCATTTCAAATAGGCCTGCACTTCCCCCCAGGAGACGCCTATGACAGGCCTGCAATCCCGCCCCCGGCCTTGATCCTCCGGCTTGCGCGGCTTTATGCCCGTTATCTCCGCCCATTCCGCGTCAGCCTGCGCGAAATCCCACTCCTCGAACGTCACCGGATAGCGCCCAACCGCGATGGCGCGCGGGACCGTTACCTCATGCCGGGGATGCTCGTCTTTGTCCCCTTCGCCGTCCTTGGAACCCATCCAGAACCGCCCTGGCGGCACCGCCACCATCTCCGGCGCGAAGGGCGCGTCCTGGAACACCGCGCCGGGCGGCAGATGATCGCTGCGCACCGGCTGCGGCGCCTTCGCCCAGCTTCGCTGGTAGGCCGCCCAATCCTTCGCCGCGCGCAAATCGGCGCCATCGATCTCGGCCTGATCGAAGCGCGCGCCGGCGATGAGCGCGCCGGCAAAGCGGCAGCCGTTCAGCCGCGCGGCCGTGAAGTCGAAGCCGCGCAGATCGCAGCCGGAGAAATCGACGCCGGACCAGTTCTCAAAACGTAGCGAACGCTTTGGATCTAGCCCGGCGATCTGGATCAAACTCGCGAAATCCTCCGTCCCGGCAGCCGCAACTGCCCGTGCGCGTGCGAGTTTCTTCGCGTGAGCCGGATCGGAAGTCATTTGCAGCGGCGATGCGTACAAGCTGGACATTATTGCGGGCTCGCGATGAACTCGATTTCATGCGTGGCAAGGACCGCAAGCCCGCTCCCGTCATCGGGCAACGCCTCCTTGCCGATCACGGCGATGATCCGTTGCTTGAGGCGGGAGAGTTCCTCTGCGTTCAAAACGATCTCGTTACCGCTCTTGTCCACAACCGCTATTTCCTCATTGTCGAGTGGCGGCACACCTTCGGAGGCCTGAAGGTCGTAGTCCTTCCGCCAGACGCAGAAACTGAAGCCCACGAGGTCGCCCGGCGATAGAGCTTCCACGGTTGCGAAATCGGGCGGGACTTCGAAATCCCCTATGCTTGCACACCCAACCGCTTCGACCCACCAGCGCGGAACATTCAAAGTGGCCGCGTCCCAGCCGACTTGCCAACTGCATTGCCCGGTTCGCACCTCATAGGGCTCTCCGAACCCTTTCCGGCTTTCGCGCAAAAGAAGCGCTTTTCCGCAATCCACCTGGACATACCCGCGCTTGATTGCGGCCCGGTAGTCGCCGATGAGGGGAGGAGCGCCGCAAGAGACCTCGAAACCGAAATCCGCGCGCCCCCGGCCGTATCGAGCCACGATCCCAAGGATCGAGGCCAGCCCCGGAATTTTGCTTGGAACCTGGGCGCGTTCCGGCCCCTTCGTAAGAAGAACATCGCTGCGGTGCTCCTGCTCTTCCAAACGGCGCACCTTCGGCCGAAACTGGTTTTCGGCGTTGTATCTCCGGGCAAATTCTTCATTGGTGCCGTTTCGGAACTCGGTCCATGTGTGATCGAAGCCAAAGTATCCGGCCAGCGCCTCCAAGGCAGCAAGGCTCAACCTGTCGCGGTTATCCTTTGCTCCTTCAAGCTGAGCATCGCCGAGTTCAATGGCCTCAGCCATCCCTTTCCGGTTACTAAAGGGAAACTGATGGATACACTTGACCACTCCGGTCACGCCTGCATAGAAAAACTGCAGCTTTTGCTCCCGGCAGTTTATTATAAACCCGCGTCCGGTATCCCAGCGCGGTTTTGCCGCCTTGTTTTGCCCTGCCATTCGCTGCACCCCAATATGAGTTGTTAGACATTTTGTTCCAAACGCATGCCTGCCGCAACGGAACTCTATCGCTTTTTAACGCCATCTTTTCGCGTCTATCGCCTTCCATCGCCGCCAGTGTCATCGCGGAAGGAAGGCGAAGGAACGGCGCTTTTCGCGAAAGCTGCCAGGGTGAAGGCGATGAAAATTCGGGATTATTAGGAGGCCTCACTTATGGAGGTCTTCTATGCACAACTCTGATCTCACTTCGGCAACGCCCACCTGCAACTGGCGAAGCAATCTGTACTGGGCCATCATCGGCGCGCTGCTTGGGAACCTTTTGGCCGGTCCGATGGAGGCCGGAAAGAACGCGGCGTATGAGCGGCTCTTTCAAAGCCCCGCGCTGCGCGAAGCTGCCCCGGCGTCGCAGAGCAATGCCGGCATCTGCCCCAAGCCGGAATAGGCGCGGCGTCCAGGCACCCGGCAGCGCAAATGCCCTGCCGGCGTTCCGTTAAGAAACGGTGAAACCGCCTAGCCTGGCGCGTGATGGTAAATGCAAGTAAGGTAAACTACCCCTGCAACGCCGCCTTTGGGCGCGCTTTTCCGGCATTTTCTTGAGATTTTCCCAAGAATTCGCCGCACGCGCGGCCCGGTTAATTATAATAGCAACTTGAGAATTAACCGCGGCGCGCAGTACGCGCCGCGGCCAAGCTCAAACATATCACCGTAATATCAACGCACTACAAATTACCCCAACCCATTAAACTTTTAGAAAAGCGCATCGTATTAAGATGGCGCCCAATGAAACGCCCCGGCCGCGCTTAACCTTTCACACCCGGACGCTACGTCCGCCCCATGACACCCCGATGAAAGCAACCCCCCGCCAACAGGATTCCACCGCTTCAGAGGCCGCCGTGACACAGGGCTCCAGGCCCGGCCGCCCGGCGATCCGCTCCGGCGCCACGGCCCAGCGCGGCCCGGCAGTGGCCGCCTCAATATCGCTCCTCCCGTCTGCTATTCTTCATTGTGTCCGCCCCGCCCTCCCCCACTTCTCCGGTTGTGCCCCAAAGGCTGCATCTCCCGGCCCCAAGGCGCGGAAAAAGTGGGCAGCAACCTCCAGGGCCTTGCCAAACCGGGCAAGGCTTGCAACCTGTACCCTCCGCGTCCGGTTAGAGATTTGCGTGGGCGTCCCCGCAGCCAACGGCAGGATTAGGCATGAGCAAGCAGAGCACGGCCACGACACGCGACCTTTTCGGCGGCGCGCCAAGCGATGCGCCCAAGGGCAACGTCACCCGCCTGCCCGTGCAGAAGCCGGGCGAGAGCTACACCGCGGCCGATATCGAGGTGCTGGAGGGGCTGGAGCCCGTTCGCCGCCGCCCCGGCATGTATATCGGCGGCACGGACGAGAAGGCGCTGCACCACCTCTTCGCCGAGGTGCATCGACAACGCCATGGACGAAGCCGTGGCGGGCCATGCGAGCTGCATCGACGTCGTGCTACAGGCCGACGGCCGCTGTGACCGTGACCGACAACGGCCGCGGCATCCCGGTCGACCCGCACCCGAAATTCCCCGGCAAATCGGCGCTCGAAGTCATCATGACCACGCTGCATTCCGGCGGCAAGTTCAACTCGCAACGTCTACTCGACCAGCGGCGGCCTGCATGGCGTCGGCGTCTCGGTCGTCAACGCGCTGTCGGAGCATGCTCGAAGTCGAGGTCGCGCGCGGCGGCGGCTTTACCGGCAGACCTTCGCCAGCGGCACGCCGCAGGGCGGGCTTGAGGACCTCGGCGCCGTCCGCAACCGGCGCGGCACCACCGTCCGTTTCCGGCCCGACCCGGAGATTTTCAGGGAGCGCGCGCACTTCAGGCCGGGCCGCATCTTCAAGATGGCCCGCGCCAAGGCCTATCTGTTCGGCGGGGTGGAAATCCGCTGGACCTGCGCGCCGGAGCTGCTGGCGGCAACACGACGTGCCTGAAAAGGCCGTGTTCCATTTCCCCGGCGGCCTGAAGGACTTCCTGGCCGCGCGCATCGAGGGCCGACGCCAGTCACGCCAAAGACCTGTTCGCCGGCCAGGTTCAGAAGCTAGGCGGGCATGGCAGCGTCGAGTGGGCCATCGCCTGGCTCGCGGACGAGGACGGCTTCATCCAGTCCTACTGCAACACCATCCCGACGCCCGATGGCGGCACACACGAGCAAGGCCTGCGCGCGGCGCTGCTCAAATCGCTGCGCACCTATGGCGAGCTGACGAACAACAAGCGCGCGGCGCCGACTCACCGCCGACGATATTCTCGTCGTCGTCCGCCGTCATGCTCTCCGTGTTCATCAGCGAGCCGGAGTTCCAGGGCCAGACGAAGGACAAGCTCTCCTCCGCCGAGGCGCCCGCATCGTCGAGAACACGATAAAGGACGCCTTCGATCACTGGCTTACGGCCTCGCCGCAGCAGGCCAACGGCCTCATGGAGTTTGTGATCGAGCGCGCCGAGGATCGCCTGCGCAAGAAGCGCGAGAAGGAGACCCAGCGCAAGAGCGCCACGCGCAAGCTGCGCCTGCCCGGCAAGCTTGCGGACTGCTCGAAGAACGCCAAGGACGATACCGAAATTTTTATTGTGGAGGGCGACTCGGCGGGCGGCTCCGCCAAGCAGGCGCGCGACCGCGCCACGCAGGCCATTCTGCCCCTGCGCGGAAAAATCCTCAACGTCGCCAGCGCTTCCCGCGACAAGCTCGCGCAAAACCAGCTCCTGGCCGATCTCACCCTGGCGCTGGGCTGTGGCGTGGGCAAGCACTACAAAGATAAGGAGCTGCGCTACGACCGGGTCATCATCATGACCGACGCCGACGTGGACGGCGCGCACATTGCTTCGCTGCTCATCACCTTCTTCTACCGGCAGATGCCTGAGCTGATCCGCAACGGACATCTCCATCTCGCCGTGCCGCCGCTATACCGGCTGAGCCAGGGCGGCAAGACCGCTTACGCACGCGACGACGCACATCTGGCCGAGCTGAAGGCCAATGTATTCAATGGCCGCGGCAAGCTCGAAGTGAGCCGCTTCAAAGGCTTGGGCGAGATGATGCCCGCCCAGCTCAAGGAAACTACAATGGCCCCGAGCAAGCGTACGCTCTTGCGGGTGGAAATCGCCGGCCGCAGCGGCGACTTGAACGGCCTGGACCTAGAGGCCGACGAGGCGGCGGCGGCGGACATCGTCGAGCAGCTCATGGGCAACAAGCCCGAGGCGCGCTTCCGCTTCATTCAGGAGCGTGCCGCGTTCGCCGAGCCCGAGGCGCTGGACATTTAAGCCGGTCCGGCCGCATCGGCGCCTCTGCTGGAGTAAATATCCCCCGGCAAAGCCGGGGGCTTTAATTGTTTGGGCCGCTCAAAGCGGCTGAAAGCGGGACGCTGACGCGGCCCCGGATGGCTTGAGCCGCAAAGCGGCCGATCAACGCCAGAGGTTCAGCTGCTCCAGCCTTTGATCCTCCTTCTCCTGACTCTTGATGTACTCCCGGATCACTGCCTTGTCCCGCCCTACGGTCGAGACGAAGTAGCCTCAAGCCCAGAAATGCTGCCCCACATAATTGCGCCGCCGTTCGCCATATACGCGCGCCAAATGGATGGCGCTCTTGCCTTTGATGTATCCGATCACCTGCGAGACGGCATATTTCGGCGGGGTTGAGAGCATCATATGCACGTGATCCACCATCAAATGACCCTCTTCGATCCGGCTCTCGCTTCTGTGCTGCAAGCTTGCGGAAAACCTCGCCCAAATGCTCCCGCAACTGCCCGTAAAGCACCTTGCGGCGGTATTTCGAAATGAAGACAACGTGATATTTGCAGTCCCACTTCGTGTGACTTAAACTCTCAAACTCGTCCATCGCGATCTGACCTTTCGTGTGCGTGGTGGCTCACGAATGGAAAAGTCGCGGTGGACTGCAGGAAACGTCAAACTATTGAGGCCTCTCCGGCAAAGCCGGGGGATCTCCCGTACGGTTCAGTCCTGCGGGGCAGTTCGATCGAGTTCGCGCTTGAGCCTGCCGGGATCGGAAATCGCGATTGCCGAAGCGTCGAGACGCCGGACGATGCCATCGCGAATTAAACCTGCGATGACCGTGGAGACGGACTGACGGGTTGCTCCGATCTGCATGGCGAATTCCTCGGCACTGGGCGGCTTATCAAGGACGATGCCCTGGCCGCTCTGCCGGCCATCGCGGTCCGCGGCTTCGCACAGCGCGCGAATGACGCGGTATTTTACACCCCTGAACACCATGTCCTCGATCATTTGTGCCGATTTCTGCAGCATACGGTCGATGGCCGGCATTGTAGAAAGCGCTAGATCGGGGTGTTGCCGCGCCAGATTCCGGAACGCCTTCCCGCTGATGATGACGATCTCGCCGTCCTTCTTGACCTCGAACATCGAGCTTTCGTGCAACGGCATGGCGTCGCCCGCATCGAGTGTGAACAGCGTCAGCTCTTTCCCTTCACACGACGCGAAGCACCGAGCCCGCCCGCTGCGAACCATCAGCAGGCCCTGCGCCGCAGCTTTTCCTCGCCCGCCCCGTATATAAGCTGGCCCGTCTTCACGCGCCGCACATCAAGCTGGCGTGCCAAAGGCCCGCTCAAGATCTGGCCAACAATCTGCCGCAGCGGCAATTCGTCCCCGGTTTCCTGCGAACTCGCATGCCGAGCCGGCGGCGAGAGCCTGCGCAGGCGACCAGCCTGAATGCACGCGGCCCTGCGGGCGCATGCGGGCGAAAAGAGTTTTGCCTTCTTTCGTCCGCAGGACGCAGTCGTCGGACGCCGCATTGCTGCTTACGCTGCCCTGCTCAAGGGTAAACAATTCATCGAAGTTCGCCCCCAATAGCGGCCGGCCGTGGCCCAAAAGGGTAACGCCCTTGCGGTCGGCTTCAGCGATGCGGCATCCATCGAAAGCGAGCATGCCTTCGTGCGAGCTGCCGATCAGATAGGGATCGGAGTGGAAGTGCATCTGTTCGTGCCTGCGGAACCGGTCTTGGAACATGCGGTTCTCGATCTGCTCCACGGCGCGGTTCACGAGCGCAAGCGTATGGGTCTGCGGCACATCGGAAGGCTGCGTCAGATTGAATATGCCGGCGACATTGCCGCACGGGTCGAAGAGAGGCGCGGCCGAACAACTGAGAATGCGATGCGTTTCAAAGAAATGCTCGCCGCCGGACACCGAGATCGCGTGCTGCTCGGCGAGCGCCGTTCCGATGGCATTGGTGCCGGCCGCTCCTTCGCCCCACGCCGCGCCGGGCCGCAATGCCACGCCCGCGGCCTCGCCGGCAAATCTGCTGCTGCCAAGAGAGTAAAGAACCACCCCTTGCGGGTCCGTCAGGATGACAATGCCGCCAGTCGTGTTGGCGTCGCTAAACAGCTCCTCCAGCTCCCCGCGCGCAGCTCGCACCAGCATCTCGTTACGCTCTTGCAGCTCGCGCAATTCCCGATCAGTCAGAACGCATATGTCGGGTTTGGCCTCCATGTCGAGGCCCAGCCCCGCACTGCGCTGCCACGATCGCAGAATGGAGAGGGGAATCTCCGCTCCTGGGAGTGCGCCTTCATTCAAGAACCGGCGCCGCGCCGCAATCGCCAACTCCCGAACCCGATGCCTTACCATCGCCGCTCCCAACTCCTTACCCAGCTTTGACGGCGGAGGATGTACCGCCTCCGCCTCGCCCTTGCGTTGGCTTGGGCACAACTCGCCGCGCCCGGATATTTTCATTTTCAGGGGGCGGGACAAATTTGCTAAACTTATAGTCGTCAGCAGTCAGCCAATACAATTTCCGCTAAATTAGATACACCGGCCTTAAGCGGAGCCGCTGTCGGCTATCATTAGTTTACTTAGTCCAAGCCACCGCATTCTACAGATTTTCGCGCGGCTCGCCCTATTGAATTCGCTTGGCACGCGCGAAAGGAAACCCGCCAGACTAAGCGCTGCCGGTCAAATACCGGTTGCACCGAGGAGATGCACGGTTGGGCCATGCCGGTCCCACTCGATGACGTTCAGGCAGCCGGGGCGCTGGGCGATCCGGAAAAGATTGCGCAGCGGCATGCCGAGTACATGGCAGAGGATCGCGCGGTTTACTCCGGCATGCGCAGCGATGGCAATCGTGCCTTCCGCCGTTCCCGCAGTGAGGCTCTGCCAAAAGCCGAGCACGCGCATCGCGAGGTCCGCGAAACTCTCTCCCCCTGGCGGCCGGAAATTTTCGATGTCGCGCCCGCGCCGCTCGTACTCCACGGGCTGTTGCTCCGCGACATCACGCCGGGATAGCCCCTCCCACGCGCCAAGGTTGATCTCGCGCAGCTCAGGCTGAATCCGGAGCGGGATTGCGCGTCCACCCGCTAGCAGCTCCGCGGTTCGCCGCGAGCGGACGAGATCGCTGCAATAGAAGACATCCGGCGTCATGCGATCCCCGAGGCGGGGGGCAAGCCTGCGAATCTGGGCTTCGCCCTGCGCGCTCATCGGCAGATCGGTGTGGCCAATGAAACGGTGCGCGGCATCCCCGGCGACCGCGCCGTGGCGGATCAGCAGCACGGTGCGCATGGCGCGCTCTCCGATATTTGCAATTGCCGCTTACCGCCATGCACGAAGACAATGGCATCGCGGAGCGCTACCTTAACACACAGTGCCCCACTACGAAGCCCGTCGCCTGTGACTGGCGCGCCGGCAAGGCTTGCGTGGACGGCATCGAGCACGGCGGGTAGGCGCAGGGCCGCTGGGGCAGCGATGGAAAGCCGGAGCGTCGCGGGCGCTCCCTTCCGAACCGTGGCCCCGAAATCGGTGACGCCCTCGATTGCGAATATCGCCTCGTCGAGGATCGGCAGCGTCAGCACTCCGCCTCCGGGCAGCGTCACGCCCTCGCCAACCCGCCCCGCGAAGCCGCCAAGCCGTCGCAGCACGGAACCGCATGGGCACGGCTCCTCGATCAGCCGGACAAGATCGCCGGTGCGATAGCGCAGCAGCGGCACAGCACGCTCTCGCAGCGTAGAAATGACCAGCTCGCCCAGGGCGCCGGGCGGCAGCGGTTCGCCCGTCTCAGGAGCAACCACCTCAGCGAAAAGCTCGTTTTCGCGCAGATGGCAGCCGATGTGGTACGCGCAATCGACGGCTCCGCCGTAGCCCGTTTCCGTCATGCCCCAGTGCTCGAAGATTTCCGCGCCGCAGGCCGCCGTAATTGCGCGCGCAAGGCTCCCCGCCACGTAATCGGAACTCAAGAGCATGGCGCGGACCCGCAGCGGCGGCCCCCCATCGCTCAGGGCGAGGCGGGAGGCGGCGAGCAGCGGCACAGGCGGCCCGGCGATGACATCGGGCTTTTCGGCTCGCAGCCATGCAACGAGGTTCTCCGGGCCGGAGAAATGGGGCGCAAGCAGCGGCTCGGCGCCGAGGCGGCGGAGAGCGGTTGCAAGCCCATCGCTAATGCCGCCGGGCCGGCCTGCCGGAAAGACGATTGCCGCACGGTCGCCCGGCCGCGTAAGCATGGCCATGCCGTGATGGAAGAAATCGACGGTCGCTTCCAGGTTTTCCGCCGTGAAATGAAGGCGTTTCGGCGGCCCGCTCGTGCCGGAGGTGGCGAGCGTCACGGCGCGCGCGATGGCGCTCTGCGACAACGCCAAAAGCGGCGGATCGCTGCGGATGAGATTTGCCTGCTCCGTGAAGGGTAGCCGCGCCACATCCTTGAGCCCGCGTATCTCGACATCCAGCCAATCGAAGCGCGAGCGGTAGAATGGGCTGGCGCCGCTGACGTAGGCGATCGTCTCACGGAGACGCACAAGCTGCCAGGCGTCCAGTGCCTCACGCGTCAGCGGTGTGGGCAAGCCAGCTCGCGCGGCCACCCAGGCGTCGAGGGTTGGAATGGTCATGTCTCTTCACTGCCGGTAGAGACTTGGGACCGGTACAGCGCGCCGCCGGCGCAGTCCGTGAGATTGTAGGCGCAGAACGGGATAATGCGCCGGTCTGGGGCGACAATATGGACGTGGCATTGACGCAGGCGTTCAATGTCCAGCGTCCAGGCATCCTGAAACGCCATGCCCGAAAGGCCAAGCGTGCCGGTTCTCGAAGCCAGGAAGGCGTCGAAAGCATCGAGCCCGGCCGGATCCTGGATATGCCGGTCAGGGCGCGTCCACTGGCCGGCCACATAACGCCGTTCGCGAGCCACCTCCAAGCTAGGCCGGGCGGAGCCGCAGCATGCTGTGCTCTCCTGTTTGGCAGGGCCCCCGCAACAGGACTGCGGCTCTTCGCCTGTTGCCCGCAGCCGGCCACCCTCACCGATGACGAAGCGTCCGCTGAATGAGCAATAGGGGTTCTCGGCGGCGCCGGGATGAAAATCGTCGAGCCGGATCATTCCGCCGCTATAGGCTATCAGCGCCTCCATAACCTCAGGCAAAGTGATGCGGGAAGCGTCATCTGGCGATGTCAGGCAACGCCCGAAATAGCTCACCGGCTGGAAGTGCACGGCGCGGACGGCGGGCGTCTCTGCAATGGCGAAATCCACGATAGCGCCGATCTGGTCCACATTCACGCCTGGAACGAGCGTGGGCGTCAGCACAACGCCTATCCCGGCCTCCCCGCAATTTCGGATGGCATGCGTCTTCAGTCGCATGAGCTTTGCGCCGCGCAGACGCTGGTAGACATCGTCCGTGACACCGTCGAACTGCAGGAAAACGCAGTCGAGCCCGGCCTTAGCAAGCGCGGCGAGGTAATCGGGCTCACGCGCAATGCGCACGCCGTTGGAGTTCAGTTGCACGAAGTCAAAACCCCGGGAGCGGATCAGCGCAACGATTTCGGGCAGATCGTCGCGAACCGTAGGCTCGCCGCCCGAAAGCTGGATGTGAACGCGCCCGCCCGACTCCGCGAGCGTATCGAGCCAGCCGCCGATTTCGGCCAGGCTGGCATCGGCGCCATGCCGGCTGGCGGAGGCGTAGCACACCGGGCAGGCAAGATCGCAGCGGGAGGTCACCTCAAGCAACACGCAGCAGCTTTGCTGCAGGTGATCCGGGCACAGGCCGCAATCGTGGGGGCAGCCGCGCTTCACCTCCGTCGCACAGACCGGCGGCTGGGAAAAGTTCCGCGGGGCTTGCCCCCAGCGCAGATAAGAGTCGAGCCCGCGCCAGACTGGCGTCGAGGTGGTACCGTGCTCCGGGCATGTCTTTTTCAGGTAGACCGTTTCGCCTTCGGCGCACCGCTCGGCGGGAATCGTGGCAAGACATACTGGGCATACGCTCTCGGTCATGCCAAGATGCAGATGGCGGTCGCAGCAGGTCATGCAAGAACTCCCATTTTCGTAAGAGGTGCCCGGCCGGTTTGCGATTCCAGCGGGCCGATCCAGGATTTCGACCGCGCTCAGGATCGCTTCCGCATCGGCGTATCGCTGCCCAGCGGCGGCAAGCGCCCCGGCATCGCCGGCAAAGCGCTCAAGCGCCGGAGCGAAGCGCGTCTCCAGCCGGACGAGCGCCTCTCCCTGAATAAGCTTGTCGGCAAGATAGACCACGGCGCTCTCATCGATTCGGCCATCGAAGTCTATGCTCATGTGCCGGGCAACCACGTCCCCGACGCCTGGAAAACCGAATTCGCGTACCAGTGCCGCTCCTGCTTCGGCGTGATCCGGAAGCCCTTTGGCGATGTCGTGGACCAGCGCCGCCGCTCGCACCAAATGTACGTCAAGCGGCACGCCCGCTTCGTTCAATTGGCGGGCGAGGCGCGCTGCGAGCGCGGCAACCGCGCGGCAATGCCCCCGGACGGGTTCGGGCGCCGCCGCCACATCGAGGATGGCTTCGCATTCCTCCGCATCGGGCACCCGATTGTGTGCCAACGCCGCCACGAGCCGGCGGTAGTCGTCGGGGCGGTCCATGTCCATCAGGCATCCCCGGTCGAAGACGGCAACGCTGGCCGCTTCGCGCTCGTGCCGGGCGAGGATAGCCCGCAATCCGCCTTCCCCATCGCTCTCAAGGATTTCGCCGAAAAGCGCGCGGCCGATGAATGGCGGATGCCCCCGCTCGCCGCGAAAAACTGGGTGTACTATGGGCGCACGCGTCGCAGCGGCGTTATCCAGCACGCGGCGAACCGTGGAGGCACGGATCAGCGGCACGTCCACTGGCAAAAGCAGGAAACCTTCTATTCCGGCCGGCAGGGACGCAACCCCCGCCCGCACGCTCGTGAACATTCCTTCCGCAAACTTCTCGTTGTGTACGGGCGTTACTTCAAGAGCCGCCAGTTCCAGCGCCAGCAGCTCCGCCTGGCAGCCCGTTACCACATGGATATGCCGCACCCCGGCCTCGCGCAGGACCGCCGCTGCATGGCCGGTAACGGTCCGCTCGCCGAAGGCCAGCAGCGGCTTGAAGACGCCCATGCGCGACGAGAAGCCGGCAGCCAGCACAATCGCGGCCACGGCATCCGCGGGATCGCCTTTTGCAGGGAGCGCCATGGTCTAGTCTTCCTCCCAGGCGGTTTGCGCCGGCTGCTCGACGTCCACCTTGTGCTTGGCGAGGATCTCATTGGCCTTCAGCCAGCAATCGAGAATGATGCCAGGGCAGCGCTCCTGCTTGAGGGCCGGGTCGAAATGGATGATCTGTTCGCAATCGCTCCCGCCGAATTTCTCCCTCATTTCGCTGTCGAACCAGCCCGAGAATTCTTCGAGCATGATGTCGAAGCGCGGGTGTCCAGGCTGGTTTTCATCGCTCCGGCCGCAGTAAAGCCCGAGAACGCAGCAGCCGCCCGTGAGCGAGCCGCAGTTGAAGCCCTGGCCCATGCCGAGGGCGAGGCCCGACATGGCGCGCACGAGATCGGGATTGTCGCGTCCCTGCGCCTCAAGCGCCAGTTTCACGAGAATATGCCCGCATGTATAGCCATCAAGAAGCAACTCGGCGATCCGGAAGGATTCGTCGGCCATGGTTATCCCCCTAACGGCGGTTTCCCGCCCGGCTTGAGCGCGATCATCAGGTAGTAGCCAGGCATGGCCTTACGGGCGGTCCCGGCGTCAAGCTCGCTAGCGCCGCCCCACAGCGCGTCGAGCGAGCCGTATTTGAAAATGAACTGCGCCGCCCAGCTCTTCAGCACGCCCGAGCGGTCCCCGAACCCCTCGATGTGGAATCCGGCGGCCACGGCAGCGTGAAGCAGCGCCGCCTGCGTCTTCAGCTGCCCCGTGTACCCGTCAGCGCTGACGCGGGCGTAGACGTCGCTCACCGCGAGCCGCCCGCCGCGCCGGAGCACGCGGAACCATTCGCCAAGCGCTTGCTGGTGATCGGGCATCGCCGACAGGCTGCATTCGGAGAGAATGCCGTCGAGGCTTCCGCTGGCAAACGGCAGCCGGGCGCCATCCGCGGCAACGAATTTGGGCGCAACCCCGCCTGTGCTCGCGGCTCCCAGAACCAACCGGTCGACGCCGATGGCCTCGATGCCGCGGCGGTTCATCAGTCTGATGGATGCCCCCAGGCCGCAACCGATGTCGGCCACGGTGTCGCCAGGCCGGAAGCCCGCAAAATCCAGGAGCGTTTCCGTGAGCGCCAGCCCGCCAGGACGCAGCGGCGCGCCCTCGGCGTCCCGGATGAATCCGCAGCCGTAAAGCCCCTCCGTATGTCCGGCTTGCGAGCAAGTCATTTGTCCTCCAGCGCCTGCTCGACCTTCAGCATCTTGCCAAGCGCAAGCTCTTCGGAGACATAGACGAACCCGCAGGATGGACAGCGCGGCAGTTCAACCGGGAAACGCTGGCCGAGATAGGTTGCCTCGACCTTGCCCATATCCAAGGCCACGTTACAGGCGGCGCAAACAAGGTCCGCGGCATCCCGCGGTGCGAGTGTATTAGCCGGGGCGCTCAAAGCTTTGCCTCCACTTGCATGCGATGGCCATAGGCCCGGTGGAGCACGATGCCGGCGGGCGTCACCTCGTATTCGGCCCAGCAGGTGAACTCGCCAGCACGGTGCGTCGCAATCAGATGTCCAGTCGCCTTGTTCTTAAGCTTTTTGCCGGTCGCCTCGGCCTGGGCGATGGCGCGGGCCACATCCTCGACAAGGATCAGCTTGCGCTCCATCTCCGCGCGCACATCCTCGGGCACGATCAAATCTATTTCGGGAACGGGATCGCTCATGTTCTCTCCCCATAATTCGCGCAGCAATCTCACCTTAAGCCGAACCCGGTTATCCCGGCGCCGGGAGAAACCTGGATCAGGCCGCGCGGCTGGATCGGCGGCTCCGGGTGCAGGAAAAACCAGGTCCAGCAAATGCACGGAGCGCTTGCCGCGGCGGGCGAAATTATCCCGGCACATCGCGCAATACGTCAGATAATCGTCCGTGCTCTCGCCGATGCGCCGGTCCACTATCTTACCCGTAACCTCGGGATTGGCAAAGGACGCAAGCCCGCCGAAGCCGCAACATGTGGTCAGCTCCGCGCCGCTGAGCTCGCGCACGCTAGCGCCAAGGCCGGCCGCGAGGCCGCGCACCGCGCGCTGCACCTCCACCGCATGCCGCGCTGTGCATGGATCGTGGATGGCGAAGGGGCCCGCGATTTGCGGCCTCGGACCATCGGGCCAGCCGGTTTCGGTAATCACCGTCCAAAGCGAGCGCGCCTTCATCTCCGGGTGGAAATCGCCAAGCATCTTGAGGCAGGTTGAGCAGGCCGTGACGATCTCGGGACGCCCAAGGCTTTCCCATTTCTCGCGCACCCCCGCCTTCACTTCGTCATGCAGGCTCCGCCTGCCGCTCCAATGCGCGGGCGCGCCGCAGCAGTCGATCATAAGGCCAACGCCGCCGGGGATCTTGGCCCTCAGATGCGCGTAAATGCGTTCGACGTGCCAGGGCGACGAGGCCGATAGCTGGCAGCCGGGGAAGAACGCCATTGCGCTGGCCGTGCGGCCCGGCTCGTGGCGCGCGAATGCAGCCGCGTCCGAGCGGCTGTGCGTCATGTCGCGCAAGGCGAAATCGTGATGGGAGGCGGGCATATGGCCGCTCTCAACCATGGTCCGGCGCGCTTCGAGGCAGACCTCGCCCATGCTGAGGTCATTCGGACAAATCGCTTCGCAAAGGCCGCACAAGGTGCAGCTATCGATCATGCGGTTGGTCTTGCGGTTCCCCATCACGATGCTGATGTTGTTATAGATGTCGCGGACGTAGCGCTTGGGGTACGAGCTGAAATGCTTGAGGTATTCGCACGCCTTGACGCATTCGAGACACCGGCATGGGAAACAGCGCGCGGCTTCGGCCATCGCCTCGGATGGGCTGTAGGCGCGTTCCGGCGCGGCGGCCTCGACTGGCGGGACGGGCGCATGCGCGGCGGTGTTGACGAACAGGCAGGAGCCGGTCGCTTCATCGGCGCGGCTTGCCGTAAGCGAGGCCCCTTGCAGAAGCCGGTCGATCGAGGCCGCGGCGCGCCGGCCGTCATGGGCCGAGCTTATGGGCGAATAGGGCACGCCCGGGCCTCCATGGAAACCGCCGCCGAACACTTTCGGATGGCTGGTGCCGCGGGTGGCGGGGTCGATTTCAACGTACCCCGCGGGCGTCCGGCCAAGCGTAGAGCCAAATTCAGGCGCTGGGTTGGGGCCTAGCGCGAGCAGCACAGCGTCGTAGCTGGCGATCAACGTGTCGAGGCCGGACGGGCCGTTGCCGGTGACGCGCGTCCCGCAGTGGATTGTGACGCCGAGCTTCGTCAATGCGGCGATGTCCGCATCTATCGCGGAAGGCTGTAGAACGGCGCCGTAATCGCGAAGTAGCCGCTCAAGCGGACGCGCGCCGGCTTCGAAAACGGTTACGGCTTGACCTTTCATGGCGAGGTCGAACGCCGCGGTCAGCCCCGCGAGTCCCGCGCCCACAACGGCAACGCGCTTCGCCTTCCGATTGGATTGGGGCGCGCGGCGGATGCTAGCGTAGGCGTTCTCAATACAGGCCCTTTCCAGGGCCGCGATGCGGATCGCTCCACCGGCTTCAGCTCTGCGGCAAGCCGCCTCGCAAGGGTGATCGCAAATCCGGCTGAGGATGGCGGGGAAAGGGATCACGCGGGCGTATAGGGCGCATGCCCCGGCGAAGTCGCCGGTCTTCATCTTCTCCAGCATGCCCCGGACGTCAACGCGAAGCGGGCAGGCCGTTGTGCAGGCCGGCGGCTGCTCTTCGATGCAGCGGGCTTCCCACTCCTTGACGCGCTGGCCGTCCATTTCTGGTGCTCCTGGTAGCCGGAATTGGTGATCCGCACCGCGTGCATTACCCCTTGCCCTGTCCCTCTCCCCATGGGAGAGCATCTGTGTTTGAGGTCAAGCATGTTTTTCGGTCCATGTCCTGTTTTCGCGGATGAGGGCGCTGGCCAGGATGACGAGTTTGCGCATGACTGCGGTCAAGGCGAGCTTGGCCTGTTTGCCTCTGGCGCGCAGCCCGGCGTAGAAGGCTTTCAGGTCCGGGTTGCAGCGGGCGGCGGAAAGTGCCGCCATGTAAAGCGCGGTCCTGACATGGGCACGGCCGCCCTGGATGCGGCGCAGGCCCTGGCGATCCGCGGAATCGTCGTTGAGGGGGGCGACGCCCACAAGCACCGTGGCTTTGGCGGCAGAAATGAGCCCAAGCTCGGGCAGGCAGGCCACGAGGGTTGCCGCAACGGCCGGCCCGACGCCTTTAATGGACAGAAGAATTTCGTACCGGCTTTTCGAGGACAGAATTGCCTTCGATCAGCGCCGCGATGGCCGCGTCAAGGTCTGCCGCCGCCCGCTCGCAAGCAGCGAGCTGACGTTTGAGAAGCCGCTTCAGAAGCGCGCTTTTAGCGGTGCCGTGCCGGTTCTTGAGTGCGGTTTCATCGGCCTTGACGGCTTGCCTGGCCAAGACCAGCTCCTGAAGCTCCGCCGCCGTCTTGGCCGGAACGGGTGTGGTCCTAGGGCCGGTGGCGGCGCCAAAAAGCGCCAGAATCCGCGCATCGATCCCGTCAGTCTTGGCAAGCTGCCCGATCGACTTGGCGAACTCGCGCGGGCGCTGGGGATTGACGGCGGCAACCAGATAGCCCGCCTGGCTGAGTGCGCGGTGCACAAGCCGGTGCAGCTTGCCGGTCGCCTCCACAATGACAAGCGCCACCTTGGAGCCCGCCAGTTCCTTGCGCAGGCGCCGGATACCCTCTTTGCTGTTGGGAACGCGGAAACTCTGGCCAGTTGGGTGCAGATAAACGTCGAGCCACGCTTTACAGACGTCGATGCCCACGTAAACTGCTTCATCGGCTCGTACGGATGTTATCTTGCCTTGCATGCGGGACTTGCTCCCCAATCATCTGTTCAGAACACGAGCCGGGGCGGACGGACCAAGCTCTCCCGCAAGCCAAAAGCTTATGGGACTGACGGTCCCGCCCGCCCGCCGCAAGAGGGATGGCCATCCCTCTTGCGGCGCCCTCATCACCAAAGCGATTCGGGCCCGCCTCCAACATGCAAGGGACAGGGTGAGGGGGGACGCTCTATGACTATGCCTCACCCCTCAGCGACAGTTGGTATGAGGGCTGCGCTAAACGCGCAGCCCATTGTGTAGCGGACCGCTCCTAGAACAGAGACAGCGGCCAGCGGCGGTGATGCTCCTCTGCTTTCGCGGTGGCGGGCTCCTGCGAGGGTGAGCCTTGCCCTGCCGGCGACGGAGCCTGCGCCTGCTTGGCATCAAGTTCCTTCTTGATGACCTCTGCCAGCGCCGGCACTTTGAAGATGCGCACGCCGCAGGCATTGTAGATGGCGTTGAGGATGGCCGGGTGCGGTGCCGTCAGCGGCGCTTCGCCGATGCCCGCCGCGCCGAATGGCCCGTCCCCGCGCGGTGTTTCGAGATAGAGGATCTCCATATCGTCGGGAATGTCCTTCGGATACGGGATGCCGCAATCGCGCAAGGTCGTGTGCAACTCCAGATCGTCGAAGTCTTCGGTCAGGGCAAGGCCGATGCCCTGCGCGAGACCGCCATAGACCTGGCCGTCCACCGTGGCGCGGTTGATGATGGTGCCGACGTCCACCGCCGTGGTAAACTTCACCACCTTGGCCTCGCCGGACTCCATATCGACCTCAACCTCGGGCATGAACACCTCGTACATATACACCGGGAACGGATTGCCTTGGCCCGTCTCCGAGCTGCACGCCGTGCAATCCGCCGCGGCCCATTTGCCATCGTAGACAAGAGGAATGTTCCCGGCGACCATCTCGGCATGGGTGCGGTACTTGCCGTCCGGCTTCTTCATGGCGTTCAACAGCATCTCCGCCGCGATCCGGGTAGCGTTTCCGGCGAACACGTTGGAGCGGCTGCCGCCGGCCGGACCTGAGTTCGGCAGGGTGGTATCGTTCATCACCAGCTTGATGTCGGTGGGCTTGAAGCCGGCGTGACGCAGCACCTCGTGCGCCATGGTCAAAGTGCCCAGATCGGCGCCCTGGCCGTGGTCTTCCCACGAATTGTAGACCGTCACGCCTTCCGGGGTCATCTCGACGCGGGCCTCGGAGCTATCGGGGCCGTCGAGGCCGCAGCCATAGATGCCAAGCGAGAGGCCCACGCCGCGCTTTTTCTCTGGCGTGGACAGTTGGGCGCAACGCTTCTTGGCCTCCTGGTATTTCGGCCGGATCATGTCGAAGAGCTTGGCGAGTACCAGCACGTCCGGCTTCTGGCCGGTGGGCGTGGTCGAGTTTTCGTTATAGAGGTTCTTGTAACGGAACTCGAACGGGTCCTCGCCCATCTTCTCCGCCAGCATGTCGATGGCGATTTCCGACGCCAGGAACGATTGCGGCGAGCCATAGGCGCGGAAGGCCGATCCCCAGGCGTGGTTCGTGGCAACGGTCCGGCCATGACCCCGGATGTTTTCCAGGTGGTAGCCAGCGCCGATGAACTGCGCCTGTCGGACTGTCAGAAGATCGCCGAACTCCGAATACGGGCCATGATCGATCCACCAGTCAGTTTCCATCGCCGTAAGCTTGCCTTTCTCGTCGCAAGCCAGCTTGATGTTGACGTTACCAGGCGAGCGTTTGCCCGTGTAGGTGATGTTCTGGAACTGGTTATAGACCAGCGACACGGGTTTGCCCGTGGCCAGCGCCGCCACGCCGAGCAGTGCTTCCATGGTCGGCGAGAACTTGTAGCCGAACGTGCCGCCCGCCGCGTTCTGGATCAGCCGCAGCTTCTCGGGCGGAACGCCGAGGCCAGGGCAGATCATAGCGTGATGCAGATGCACGCCGATGCTCTTCGACTGGATGGTGAGTACGCCGTCGTCGTCGATATAGGCGACGCCGCAATCCGGCTCCAGATGCAAATGCGGCTGGCGGCTGCAGTAGGTCGTGATGTCCACCACCGCCTTGGCGCCGTCGATGAGCGGCTTGGTCTCCGCGCCCTTCACCACGCCTTGCTCGTAGTAGGCATTCGGCGTGCCGGGATGGATTTCCATCGCATCGGGGGCAAGTGCTGCGAAGCCCGACATATAGGCCGGCAGGACTTCCAGCTCGACCTTGACCTTTTCGGCCGCGGCGCGGGCATGCTCCTCTGTGTCGGCGGCGACGATGGCGATCGCGTCACCGAATTGGAAAATCTTCTCCTTGCAAAGGATCGGCCGGTCCCAGCCATCGCCCTTGTTGGTCGGGAAGGTGATGAGGCCGGTAATGGCGTTCTTGCCCTTCACATCCCGCCAGGTGATGACCTGCACGACGCCGGGCATCTGCTCGGCTTCGCTCCCGTCGATGCTCTTGATGATAGCATGGGAGACCTTCGCCTGCACAAGTGCCAGGCGCAGCGTATTCTCCGGCATCCGCAGCGCAATGTCGGCGCCGAAGTCCCAGGTGCCCGTGACCTTGGCCAGAGCCGACGGACGCTGATATTTCGTGCCGAGGATCGAGCCGTCCGCCTTGGGCTTGGCCAGTACCTGGTCAGCGGTCTTCTCGCCGCGCATCATCGCCGCCGCGTCCATCACGGCGTCGGTCAGCGGTTTATAGCCCGTGCAGCGGCAGAGGTTGCGGTTGCGATTGAACCAGCCGCGCACCTGCTCCCGCGTCGGCGACTTGTTGGTGTCGAGCAGCGACTTCGCTGACATGATGAAGCCAGGCGTGCAGATGCCGCATTGTGCGCCGCCATGCGCCATCCAGGCGATTTGCAGCGGATGCAGGTTCCCGGGCGTGCCGATGCCTTCGATGGTGACGATCTTGGCATCCGGGGCCAGCTTCTCCATGGGCTGCTGGCACGAGCGGTTCGGCTTGCCGTCGACGAGCACGGTGCACGATCCGCACTGGCCGTCCTCGCAGCAGACCTTGCAGCCTGTGAGCAGCATTTGCTCGCGCAAGACGTTCGCAAGACTTGCGTTCTTTTCGGCGACGACCCAACGGTCGACTCCGTTCACGTTTATCAGAGTCCGTTTCATTTTGCTCTCTCTTCCAAAAAGTACCACGACATGATGCAGAGCTGCTTGGTTTCCCCACTCATGCGCGCATCGCGGCTCAGGCCGCGGTGCGCTTACTTTCCTTCGATTGCGAGATCTTCCGGCCGGTTGCTTCCGCCACATCGCGCATACTGCGCATGAGCGGACGGGCCGCCTCCGCATTGCGGACGCAGGCAATCATTTCGGCGGCAACGGCGATGGCGATTTCCTCGGGCGTTGTCGCACCGATATTCAGCCCGACGGGGGCGTTGACGCGCGCGAACTGCTCGTCGCTTACTCCATCGAGCTTGAGCTTGTTGCAGACGAACTGCACTTTCCGCCTGGAACCGATCATGCCTATATAGGCGGCGGGCGTGGCTACGGCCCAGCGCAGTGCGTCAGCATCGAGCGCATGGCCGCGCGTCGCGATGAAGATGAGCGCGCGGCTATTCGGTTTAAGGCCAGCCAAGGCTGCTTTCATATCCCCTGTGTGGAGGGTCCGCGCGTCGGGGAAACGCTCCTTGCTGGCGAATTCGGGCCTGTCGTCGATCACTTCGACCTCGAAGCCGGCCAGTCTGGCTGCCTTCGCGGTAAGGGCGTTGACGTGCCCCGCCCCGAAGAGATAGGCGACGCGTGGCGGCTGGATTGCCTCGACATAGACGTTAAGGCTGCCGCCGCAGACCATGCCGATATCCATGCGGGGATTTTCGTGCAGGTCGTAGGTCACCATCCTCGATACGCCGGATGTGAGAACCTCCTTGGCCTCGGCGATCACCGCGGCTTCGGCGGCACCTCCGCCGATGGTGCCAACGATGGTTCCGTCCTCGCGCACCAGCATTTTCGCGGTCTGGTAGGAAGGGATCGACCCCACGGCGTTGACGATGGTCGCCAAAGCGCAAGCGCGCCCTTCACTCCTTTCGCGTACCAGTTCTTCATAGACATCCATGGTTCGAACCTCCTCCTGCGCGGGTCAGGCCAAGCGCATCAGCCTGGCTGGGGCCGCGGCCGCACAACCCCCTCACGACTCCAGCTTCATGCAGCTGCCCGACTGGCAAACCTCGACGCATTGCGGGCTATCGAAGCTGCCCTCGCATTCCTTGCATTTCTTGGGATCGATTTTGAAAATCTTGCCCTTGTGCGTGATCGCCTTGTTCGGGCACTCGCCTTCGCACGCGCCACAGGACGTGCAGGTTTCCATGTTGATTGTGTATGCCATGATTGGGCTCCTTTCAGTTCTTGCCGCAGGCCGCGCTGGGCGGCCCTGCGCTTTCGGTTTCAGCGCTCCGTGCAGGAGACGCAGGGATCGATGCTGTTCACGATTATGGCGATGTCGGCGAGCTTGGCGCCCTTGAACATGAAGCGGAGCGCGTCCCAGTTCGGGAAGCTCGGCACGCGCCAGCGCACACGCTCGGGCTCGTCGGCTCCGCTGGTCTTGACGAAGTAGATCAACTCGCCGCGCGGGGCCTCGCATTTGGCGATCGCCCGCCCCTCGGGGATGTCGGGCCGGTCGTTAAGATGCGTGGGGCCTTCCGGCAAATCGCGCAGGCAATCGCGGATAAGCTGGATGGCTTGGCCGACTTCGGTGAGCCGGATCATCGCCCGCGACCACACATCGCCATCAGGCAGCACCGGCACGGGCACATTCAAACGGTCATAGGCCGCATAAGGCGCCACGACCCGCACGTCGTAATCGATACCCGATGCGCGGGCGACCGGCCCTACCACGCCGCAGGCTAGCCCCTCCTCGCGGGTCAGCACACCGACACCTTTGGTGCGCCGCAGGATCGAGCCGTTGTTGCGGAAGGTTTTGGCGAGACTGGCAACCTCGGGCGTCAGCTTATCGAGGGCGGCCGTAAAATACGCCGTCGTCTCGGCGTCGAGATCGTAGCGCACCCCGCCGATGCACAGCGCCGCGAGATCCATGCGGTTGCCAAACACCGTCTCCTTCAGGTCCTGCACGATTTCGCGTACCTGCATCGCGTGCATGAACAGGGTGTCGTATCCGGTGAGATGCGCCAGGATGCCCACGTTAAAGAGGTGCGAGGCGATGCGCTTGACCTCGGCCGAGATTACGCGCAGGTACGCCGCCCGCTCGGGGATTTCGAGCCCCGCGATTTGCTCGGCGGCCATGCAGAAGGTTTCCGGATGGCTGTTGGAGCAAAGCGAGCAGATGCGCTCCGTCAGCACGACGTTTTGATAGACCGTGCGCTTGGTGCACAGGTATTCGATGCCGCGATGGACATGACCCGCGTTGATGTCGACGCCGCGAACGGTTTCGCCATCGATGTCGACGCGGAAATACATCGGTTCTTCGAGCGCGACATGAACCGGGCCGACGGGGATTTTGCTGCTTCTGGAAATGTCCGTGGTCATGATGCGCCCCCTTTCATACTTAGAACCTTGTCCCAAAGCGCCTTGGTGCTAGAGGCGTTGACCAGCACCGAGTATGGGATCAGCCGCTCCAGCACTGCTGTGTCGATGGCTGGATCGATGAACAGGCGGCGCGGATCGGGATGGTCTGGAATGACGATGGAGTACATCTCCATGATCTCGCGCTCGGGCCAGTCGGCTGGACGGAAGTATTGGGTGAGCGAGGCGATAGAGCCGCCGGCGGGCACGTAGGCGATCATCGTCAGCGTGTCACCGCCGATATCGAAGTGGTAGTCGATCTCGTAGGATGTGCCGTCCAGAGGCGTACCACCGAAGGTCTTGGGGGGTACTTTTTCAGGCTTGGCGGCTTGAGCCTCACCCTCCGCGGCTTCTTCTTCCTCCTCTTCCTCTTCTTCAGGGGCTGGCAGTTGACGCGCGGACAGCATCGAGAGGCGTGCGCCGAGTTCGAGCAGAACCTTGGCGACGGGTACCAGTTCTTCGCTTTTCGCTAGGCCGCACCACGCGGAAACGACGCCATGCTGCGTGGCTGTGGAGGAGTACTCGATCCCCGAGGGGGCGGCGGCGCCGAGCCTTGCGTCTAAGTCTTGGGGCAGGCGGGTCATGGTTTCTTCCCCCTGTTCTTAAGGAACTTGTTGCGGCATTTCGGGCAGCGCGCCCGCAATTGCACCACCTCCTCCGCCGAGAGCGGGGGCCTGACCTTGGCGGTGTTTGGCACTGTGTTGAGGCCCTTGCCGCCGCAGTCCGCGCAGACCAGGTTCGGGATCAGCCCGTGGTCGGTCATGCCGAATTTCTCCGATTGGAAATGCGCCAGGTGCCAATCGTTGGTCTGATGGATCGCCTTGGTCGGGCAATAGAACTCGCAGGTGCCGCAGAATACGCAGGTCGAGTGCCAGCAATCGAAGGTCATGCCTTCGGGCGTCCGGGTGAACTTGATCGCGCCGGAGGGGCAGAGCTTCTCGCAAAGCAGGCAGCCTTCGCAGCTCGCCGCATCGAAGGCGATGCGGCCGCGCAGCCGCTTGGGCGTTGGCGAGGGCGGGCCGAAGGGGAAGGGTTCCGTGTAGGGACCCTGCCTCAGATTGCGGACGAAGAGAGCTAGAAAGTTCATGGCATACTCCTCACAGCCGCTGGCGCCAGATTTCGATGGCCTTGGCCACTCCCTCGATGATCGCGGGCGGGCGCGGCGGGCAGCCGGGGACGTTCACATCGACCGGAAAATATTGGTCGATGGGCGCGCAGACGGCGTAACTTTCGCGGAAGATACCGCCGGAGATCGGGCAGACGCCAACCGCGACGGTTACTTTCGGGTCCGGAATTTCTGCGTAGATGCGCTTCACGGCGTCAAGCACATGCTTGGTGAGCGGGCCGGTGATCAGCACGATGTCCGCATGGCGCGGGCTGCCGCAATATTGGCAGCCGAGGCGCTCGACATCGTAGCGCGGGATAAGCGCTGTGGTGGCAAGCTCGACGTCGCAGCCGTTGCAGGAGCCGGCGTTGATGCGGTAGAGCCAGGGGGAGCGCGCGGCTATGTTCTTCAGCCTTGCGAGGATGGTCATAATACACCTCCCGCGGTGAAGTAGGCGGCGACTACGAGGCTCACGATTGCGAGCAGCAGCGGCCATTTGAGGAAGAAGACGAAGGCCTGATCGATGCGCATGCGGCCCCTGCCGACGCGCACGGCGGTTACGCCAACCAGGACCAGCACGAGCAGTTGAGCCGCCCAGCCGGCGAGGCCTGCGATGCCGGTCAGCGGCAACGGCATGAACAGCGCGATGCCAAGGCTCAGGACCACGACCGCTTTCAGCGCCGACATGACCTTGAAGAGCGCAAGGGCGGGGCCGGAGTATTCAAGCAGCGGGCCTTCCAGCACTTCGGTCTCGGCTTCCGGGATGTCGAAGGGGACGATGCCGAGATTGGCGGGATAGAAAAAGGCGAAGGCGGCGGCGGCGGGCCACATCACGGGGTCGAGGATGAAAGCGCCGTGCATTTGCTGATAATGAACGATCCCGGCCAGCGAGAAGGTTGGCCAATGTCCTTCGGCGAGGCCGGTACGCAGCGCCACCGCGGTGACGACCAGCACGATGGGGCCTTCATAGGCGATCATCATAGCCATTTCGCGGGAGAAACCGATTGCGCCGTAAGGCGAGCCGGAGGCCGAGCCCGCGACCATGAGGGCAACGCCTGGGATGGCCAGCAGATAAAGCAGGACCAGCAGGTTTCCGAATTGCGGATCGGGGGTGTTGTAGATGCCCGAGATGGGGATCATCGCGACGGCGAGCAGCATGGAGACGGTGCCAACCAGCGGAGCGGCGAGGAACACCGTTTCGCAGGCCGTATCCGGAACCATGGTGCGCTTGAAGCCGAGCTTCACGATATCGAAGAACGGCTGGGCGAGCGGCGGCCCCACCCGGCCCTGGAGCCGGGCGGCAACGCGGCGGTCGGCGCCTTTGAGCGCCAGCCCGAGCGTCAGGGCGAAGAGCCCGCCGGGGAAGAGGAGTACCGCGATAAGGATGGCGTATGAGTTTGTCATGATGTCCTCCCTCAGGCCTTTTCGCCTTCGCCGGTGCGTGGGCCTGCGAACAGGGCACGCCGGATGACGGCATCGGGTGTTTCGTAAAAACCGGCCGTACTGGCCCGCACAGCATCGGCCGCGACATCGGTTACGCCGCAGAGATGCACGCCCGTGCGGACGATACCTGCGCGGTGGCCGAGCCTGAGCCAGGGCAGGAGCACGGTGGCGAGGATCAGCGTCAGCACGGTAAGAAGCGCCGGGCTCCAGCCTTCGAGGCCGGGGAGCGGGCCGGTGAGCGTGGCGGCGACTGGCTCAAGGCCGAGCTGCGCCTGGATTGCCGCGATGGGAACGAGTAGCAATCCGGGGAACAGGCCAACCGCCACGCTGGCCGCTGTCAGCACACCCATTGGAATGAGCATGGCGAGCGGCGCTTCCTTGGCGGCGAGCGCTTTGGGCGTAGGGGTGCCCATGAAGGCCGCATGCGCGAACTTCATCACGGCTGCCAAGGTCAACAGGCTTCCGATCATCGCGACCACGCCCAGCACCCAGTGGCCGGACTGGAAGGCCGCCATGAAGATGAGCCACTTCGACGAGAACCCGTTCAGCGGCGGGATGCCGGACAGCGAGAGCCCCGCGAACAGGAAGATGCCGAAGGTGATGGGCATGCGCCGGCCAAGCCCGCCCAGTTCGTCGAGCATGTTGGCATGGTTCGCAACCATCACCGCACCGGCCACGAGGAACAGCGTGTCCTTGAGGAACATATGGTTTGCGAAGTGCATCAGGCCGCCGGCCACGCCGAGCGAGGTTCCGAGCGAAACGCCGAGGAGCACGTAGCCGAGCTGGCACACCGTCGAGTAGATGAGCAGCAGCTTGATGCCGTTCTGGATGGCCGCCATCGCGCCGGCATAGAGGATGGTGACGCCGGCGATGATGGAGATCACGTAGAGGATCAGCGGCTGGCCGGACACCACCTGCCCGCCGAGCTTGTCGAAGAGCGCCGCGCCGCCGAACAGGACGAACAGCTTCAACACGCCCCACGGGCCGCTCTTCAGGAGCACGGCCGAGATGTAGCCGGAGATCGGGGTTGGAGCCAGCGCCGGGTGCATCTGGTAGTCGATGCGCACGGGCAGCATGGCGGCTTTCATCACCAGCCCAAGGAAGATCAGCACGATGGCAGGTGCGATGCTCGCGGGCGAAAGCTGCATGAGCGCCGCGCCAACCTTGGCAAGTTCGAACGTGCCGGTCTGAGCCGCGACCAGGGTCAGGCCGAGGAACAGGAAGCTCGCGCCAACAGTGTTGAAGATGAAGTATTTGAAGGCTTCCCGGCGGGCGGCCGCGGTTTCCTCATGGGCAATCGCCATCCACAACGCCCACGAACTCATCAGCTCCCAGAAGGCGAAGAAGCTGAAGATGTCTTTCGCCTGCGTCATGCCGAGGAGGCCTGCGATCATCACGGTAAACGCCGCGAAGAACCGGCCTTGGCGGTGGTTGTGCGCGAGATAGGCGGTGGAGTGCAGCATGTTGAGCGCGCCAACGCCCGCGATCAGCACCGCGAAGCAGAAGGAGAGCAGGTCGTAGCGCGGGGCTTCGAAGATCACGCCGCCTAGCGCCGCGAGCGACACTAGAACCGCGAGGCCACCAGACCAGGCCACGGACACGCGGCCAACCATGAGCACCGCCACCGCGCCCGCCATCGCTATGCTTGCGCCGATGGGCCAGTCGGTGACGAGGCCGGGGAGCGGCAGGTTCCGCAGGGCGGTATGCACCGCAGAGAGATCGCCAACCGGGACGATAAGGCTGAGCTGGTAGCCGGGCGCGAAGCCGCCGAAGAGGATCGCCGCCGCGAGCACGCCCATGGCCACGAGCATCATCGCCGGAGCCTCGCGCACGCCCGCCTCACCCTTATAGGGGTAGTAGAAGAGGAAGCTGACGACACGCGTGTAGTAGATCACACCGATTATTCCGCCCAGCAGGAGGAGTGCTGCGACCCACACGTGATCGGTCGCAGCCGCGGCGTAGATCATCAGGAACTTCGAGACGAAGCCCGAGAACGGCGGCAGGCCCATGATCGCGAAGCTTGCCAGCGCATACATGCCGGCGGTCAGGGGCATCACGCGGCCAAGGCCGGCCAGATCCTCGATGCGTTTCCCGCCAGCCCGCAGGAGGAAGGCGCCGCCCGCATAGAAGAGGAGGGTCTTCATCACCGCGTGGTTGGTGAGATGCAGGAGCGAGGCATCGTTGGCCAGCGCCGTGCCGATGGCGAGGATCGCGGTGATTTCGCCGATCTGCGCCAGCGTCGAGAATGCCAGCATGCGCTTCAGCTCACGCTCGAACAGCGCGCGGATCTCGCCATAGATCAGCGTCAGGCAGCCCAGCACCATCAGCACGGTGCTCACGTCCACGCCTTCCACCGCGAAGCGGGTGAGCGCGCTCGCACCGAACACCACATAGAGCACCTTGACCATGCCGAAGAGCCCGGCCTTGGTGAGGATGCCCGACAGCGGGCCGGAAATGGACGACGGCGCTTCCGGGTGGGCGAGCGGCAGCCAGCTTTGCAGCGGCACGAGGCCCATCTTCACGGCGAAGCCGATGAAGAAGCAGGCGGCCATGACCGTGCCAACCAGCGGCGGGATCGTGCCGGCCTTGGCGGCAAGCGTTGCGAACTCGAACGAGCCGGTCTGCGCGTGCACCAGGAGGATGCCGAAGTGCATCACATAGGCGCCCGCCGCGCACATCAGGAAGTAGACGAGGCCGGCACGCAGTGCCTTCGGGGTCTGCTCGTGGACGACCAGGAAGTAGGAGGTCCAGGTCATCAGTTCCCAGAAGACGTAGAAATTGCCGAATTCATGCGCCGTGGTGAGGCCGATCAGCGAGCCAGTCATCAGGAAGGCGAAGAAGTAATAGCGGTTGGCGGTTTCGGCGCGCCCGATGTAGCCGTTCGAATAGACGATCATCAGGCCGGCGATGCCCGAAAACAGGATCGCGAACAACTTCGAGGTTGGATCGAGGCTGGCATCGAGTACCACGACAGCAACAGTAGCAATTGCTAGCAGTATCGCGCTCACATCGCGCAAGCGTGCCGATACCCGGCCGAGAGCAAAGACCGCGAAACCGCCGAGGTAGGGTACCAGGACGGGCAGCGCCCATGGCGTTTCGAATTGGGGCACGCCCTGCGCACCTGCAAACCCGGCAAGCATCGCAGCGTAATCCACGAACGGCGCCGGCCACAGGCTGATTAAAACCGTCAGCGCCGTCAGTATATAGGCGAGCGGCATGGCAAGCAGCGGCGCGGGCGCCAGCGTAATTTGCCGCTCCGAACGCTCCAGGCAAACCCGCTGGATGACCAGCATGTAATAGACCGCAGCAATGATCGTCGCCAACGTACCGGCAATCGCTATAAGCCAGTATCCCCGCTCGATGGCAGCATAAAGAATTATGAACTTGGAGAACGAGCCCTTAAACGGCGACAGACCCATTATCGAAAATACGCCGAAGCCGAAGAGTGTAGCGCCAAGAGGCATGCGTTCGCCGCTCCCCGCCAGATCGTTCAGGTTCGCCGAACGGGTGCGGTGGATGAGATACCAGCCGGCCATAAGCACGAGGCCGCGCATCGCCGCCTGATAGCCGAGGTGCATATAGGCCCCGGTGTCGCCGGCGGCCCCGCCGAGGCCAAGCCCGATGAGGACGTAGCCGGCTTCGGCAATCGTCGAGAACACGAACGTCCATATGAGATTGGGCAGGCTTAGAAGTGCTGCGATTTCGCCGAGAAGGAGGATGGCCGCCCCCGCCCAGGCGAGCGCTTCCTGAGATGCCATCAACGGCGCGATTGGGAGATGGTCCAGCATCAAACAAGGTCCTTTCGCTAGAGCCGCACTTCCACTTTCGCCTTTGAAGCTAGCGCTAGTTCTGGCTTGGGGGTGTCAGCTGGCTGACACTTGGAACTGCACAAATGTCGCAGGATGGGGCATGAGCTGCTTTGGCAGGCTCAGGGGGAAGGTGCCGTGGTGGTTCTGGGGTAATGGCAATTCTGTTCGCCCCGGCCAAACGCGCGCCAGCGCGGCTTTCGGAGCTGTTTTCCGAAGGCAGTATCGCTGGGGTCGTCCAACTCGATATCGAGGAGATTGCCGTGGAAGAGCGGTGCTGCGCTCGCGGGATAGTTTGACAGGTGGCGGAGTGATGCGGCTGCTGAGGCTTCCAGGTGGGCACCCATTGTTTAGGCGACGCCCAAAGACTACCGCTTCAGGCCGGTCACTCTCGGTGAGATCGTATAGTTCCATTCGGGATGGAATGTGTCGCCCTTGATATTGAGGGTCGTCATCTCCGCGTCACTGACCTTGATCCCCTTCGGGTAGTCGCGTGTATCAAGCTCGCATCTCACCGTCAGGCCGGTCTTGGTCGTGGTGGAGGCAATCAGTTCGACCACGGTTTCCCTGCTGGTCAAGGGTTTGCCCCGCCAGGTCTGGGTGATGTGGCAAAACAGACGGTGCTCGATCTTGTTCCATTTCGAGGTTCCTGGCGGATAATGGCAAACCTGAAGCCTCAGGCCGGTTTCGTCAGCCAGCTTTTGAAGTTCGATCTTGAACAGGCGCACGCGTGAACCGTTCGAGCCGCCGCCATCCGCCGTGATCATCAACTGGTTCATGTCCGGATAGCGCTCGCGGCCCATCACATCCAGCCAGCAGCGGATCGAATTGACCGCGAACTGAGCGGTGTCATTGCTGATGCCAGAGACTGACGCAACCCACATTCGCGGTGACATCGTAAATGCCATAAGGCGCGACCTTCCCAAGGTCCTTGTCGACGAAATCATGCACGTTCACCTTGTCGGGGCAGCCTTCCTCGCGATAATCGCTGCCGCCATTTTTAAAAGTGCCAATCAGTTCCTTCTTCTTCGTGTCGATGGAAATCACCGGCTGACCTGCCGCCTGGATAGCTGTCACCGCGGCGTTAATGTGCTCGATGAGTGAGCGCTTGCCCGCCGACCAGCCCTTGCAGCGCGGGCGCGCGCAGCGCGGTGATCCAATCAAGCCCGGCGGGCGCAAGATCCTCGTCGATGCGCGCCTGGGTGATCATGCCGCGATCGCCGACCAGCACGACATGGTCGAGGCGCGAACCGCTGCTTCAGTTTGGCGATCTGATCGGCCACCGTTTTGGGATCGCCGGTATTGCCCTCGAACACCTCGATCGCGACGGGACAGCCGTCGGCGGCGCACAGCAGCCCGTAGACGATCTGCGCCTTGCCCTTCTTGCCGTCGCGGTTGTAGCCGCGCTTGGCCAGCCGACAGCAACGGCCTTCGACATAGCTCGACGAGACGTCATAGAGCACCAGCGTCCCGCCTTTCAGATGGCGCTTGGCGAGCGCAGCTCTCGATCGCGCCCTGGCGCTCATGCAACCAATCCAGCGCGGCGTAGAGCTCGCTCTCGTCCACATCGCTCAAGGACAGTTCGACGCCGAGGCTGGAAGCGGCCGTAGCCGGATCGAGCGCTTTGGCGGTGGCGAGCTTGGAGGCGGGCGCGATGATGCGACTGACGATCATCGCCATGATCAGATCGCGCGGCCGATTGGGCTCACGGCGTGCTCGGGGCCGAGCAACCGGTCGAGGCCGATGCGCGGACCGCGCCCAGCACAGCGGCGACGTGTCCGTGCGGGCAGCGAGCGCTCGACCGTCAGCGCCTCCTGGCCGGCGGGAACGACGACGCCGCCCTTCAAGACGACCGCGCAGGCCTTCAACGTGTTCGGCCGGCCAGGCGATGAGATTGAGCAGCGTGCGCTTGCGGATGCCTTCGCCGTCCCGATAGCTCTCGCGAAGCAGGATCGGCGGGCGGAGAGTTCCGGTTGGGGACGGTCTCGACGTACATGGCTGCTGCATGCACATCTTCTCGTGTATTATCAATAGATAGCTGTACCTTTACATGGGTACTTTTCGGGGGCGCTTTTGCGGCTATTCCCCGCAATTTCAATGCACTAAATGCTAGAAAAGTAAAAATCTTAGCTTAGAGAACTGCTTTCTTCGTCACTTCCGCTTACTGTTTCGGGAGCACGAAGGCTACCTCCGGTTGTTGATTTACGGGGCCGCCAACAAGAATCGCCCCGCGGCAAGATACAAAGTCTTGACGTTGGCTATATTGTGCCCCCGTTCCGCCAAGCCAATGCCACAAAATGCCTTGTATATGTGTACTAGGGTTATACCTTGAGGTGCCTAACGTATAGAAATTCGGGGGCTTTTATGCGATTTTCTACTTTACAGGCGGCCATCGGCGTGACCGCATTTCTAGGCGCAGGCCCCGCCTCCGCGCTGAGCGCGCAGGACGTCTACGGCATCTGGCGGCATCCGGATAATGGCTCGCTCATCCAGATTTACCCCTGCGACGGCGCCATCTGCGCCAAGGTCGTGTGGGTGGCCGATCCCAAACGCAAGGATATCCATAACCCCGACCCAGCGTTACGCGACCGGCCTATCGTGGGCATAGAAATCTGGCGCCATGCTAGAGAAACCGCCCGCTTTCAGTGGAGCGGCTCGGCCTACAATTCGCTCGATGGCGCTGTATATTACGGCACGGTGCATCTGACCGGTAGCACCACGCTTGTGGTGGCCGGCTGCAATCTTAGCGTGACGCCTTGTTTCGAGCGGACGTGGACGAAGGCCGAAACCGAGGTTGCGAAGCCGGTGTCCACCACGGTCTTGCAACCACAGGTCTCCCAGCCTAAGCAAGCGCCCGCTGCGAAGAAGAAGATTGCGAAGAAACCTAAAGCGCCCCCGGTGCATAAGGCAAAGAAACCGAAAGAGCGGCCCAAGGTTAGAACAGCGCCCCCCAGCGATCCGTATGGCTATAACAACTTGCCACACATACACGTCGGCCGGAGCGACTAGTACACCCCGCGGGAAATCCTAACCCGTTTGCCGCGGGCGCTTACAGCATTTCCCGAGGATATGAAGGTGTACTAGTAACGTGTTGAAAGCTTAGGACATAGTCCTGGCCTTCGTTGAACTTGCGTCCATCCGGCTCGTGCTCCGAAGCCCATGTAACCGCTCACGAGCTTACGGGGCGGCCTCTATGGCAGCCCGGCTGCTTTGCGCACGCAAGCCTTCGCCTCATCGAACTCAGCCTGGAAGCCGGGTGTGGCGAACAGCGCAGCGGCAACGGCTGTGCCGTAGAGCTTGCCTGCCTCCACGTCGCTGCGGAAATGCACGCCGGCCACCATGCGGCTATGGGCGTAATCGTTGATGCGGGCGTAAATCGCGGCCTTCCTCTCCGGCATCATCGCCGCGAGCAGGAAGCCGGTGGTCGCGCCATAGGTGGAATGCCCCGAAGGATAGGAGAAGCTATCGCCCGGCTTCGCCCGATCAACCGGATGCAGGGCGTTACCGGAGGTTGCATAAGGACGGGGCCGGCAGAAGGTGGACTTCGCCGCCTCCAGCATGGCCGTCTCATGTTTCCGGCGCTTCAAAAAAAAGTCCTCGCAAGCCTTGAGCGCCTCCGCGTCGAAAGCGATACCGCCCCCCTCCAGGAAGCGCGGCAGCGACCGCTCCGCATCCCGTGCCACGTTCTCCGCCTGCTCCGGCGTGCGCGCCTTCTCAAGCGCCTCCAGCTCGTCCAGCTCAGCCTTCGTTTCCTCGCAGGTTTCGCATGGCGGCGGCTGCAGCAAGCCAACCAGCGGCTCGTCGGACCTGCCCACGCATTCAGCAGCGTCCGCCGTCTGTCCCCAAGCAATCAGAAACGCTCCCGCTAGAAAAAGCGCACCAGCTCCCACTCTTCCAACCCGCCGCATGCAACCAACCTCCGTTCGAACCAGATGCACATACTTAGTGCCGGCGCCGCCGCATCCGCAAGGCGCGTCATTCTTGCCACAACCGGAGGAATAGCGCAGCCCCGTTAACGGTTGTCCTACCACTTCATACAATCATGGGTTGCTATGGCCGGAAGCGAGCATTAGGTTTTGTTGAAAGTTTTATCCGCGACTCGGGGCTACTAATGATTGTGATCGTTGACGACCGCGAAACCGTCCTAAACGGCTATACCTCCTGGTTCTGCCGTGAAGGTGTGTCCGCCACGGGCCTTGCACCGCAGGATTTCCGGCAGTGGGTGAATACCGCGCCCGAGCCCGACATAGACGCCGTGGAAGCATTTCTTTTGGGCGATTTCCAGAACCGCGAGGATATCCCCATCAAGATCAAGTCGCGCACGGCGGCCGCGGTCATCGCGATGAACGACACGAAGTCGCTGACCGACACGCTGGAGTTGTTCGCCGCCGGCGTTGACGACGTGGTGCGCAAGCCCGTGCATGTGCGCGAGATCCTCGCCCGCATCAAAGCGATCAGCCGCCGCCACCAAACCGAAACCCCCGCCTCGCTTTCAGGCCGCATCCGGGTTTTTTCGGATGGCCGCGACCCTGAAATCGACGGCCTGCCGCTGCCTCTGCCGCGCCGCGAGCGCCGTATTCTCGAATATTTGATGTCCAACAAGGGCCGCCGGGTTACGAAGTCGCAAATTTTCAACTTCGTCTACGGCCTGTTCGACGATGGCATCGACGAGAACGTGATCGAAAGCCATATCAGCAAGCTACGCAAGCGGCTGCGGCAGCGGCTCGGGATGGATCCTATCGATTCGCAGCGCTTCCTGGGCTACCGGCTCACTCACGAGTGAGCCTGATCGCCGGCGGCGCTCAGGCGAAGCTCAGCGCGCGCCAGCTCCAGAACTGAAGGGAACTCTCCGGAGAAATCTTAGGCCGCTCGGTCGGCATCAAGCCTGCAGGCGGAAGCGATTTTCGCTTCGGCTTTCGCAATGATATCCATCACAAACGGATGAGAACTGGGATCGTATTCCGCCCTGATCTCCTCAATTGAGCGGAAGGCCAAAGCCTGCTCCTTAAGCCCGAACATGGTCAATGCCAGATAGACCTTCGTGATAAGGGCATCGAACGATTCCGGCTCAGCGGAGGCAAGCGTCTCCTCCAGCAAGGGCCTCGCCTCGGCATACCGGCCAAGCTCGCAAAGGCAGGCGCCGCGGCTGCCCCGCACCGTGGACAAGTGGCCGCCAAGCTCGAAGGCTCTTTGCGACCATTGCTCAAGCTTTCCGGGATTGGCTTGACCGCCAGCCAGCAGTGCCCGGGTAATGAGCGTGTCGAGCACAAGCAATTCTTCCTCCGGTGCAAAGCCGGACCGGCTCAGCTCCCGCTCCAGCGCAGCAATCGAACGCTGCATGTCTCCCGAAGAGCGCCAAGCCTCCGCATTGGAAAGATGGTACGCCAGCCGCGTCCTATATGCGCAAGCCCCCGTGCGATGCGTCAGCTCTCCGCCGCAGGCGGCAAGAAGGGCTTCGTAATAAGGCCGGTTGCCTGAGCCTTTAGGAGAACGCCACAAGTTCAGAAGGTGCCAACCATCGGAGCCGGTGGACCCTTCCAGCCTGTGCGGAGCGGCCGTCAGCACGATGAGGAAATATTGCGCGAAAGCAAGGCCGTTCAAAAACCAATTGCCGCCAGAGCCGCTTTCGAACCTGCTTAGGGCAAAAAGGCAAACGATGTTGCCCAATATGCCGCCCAGCAGGAACAA